>NZ_JAAIKO010000009.1 GCF_016107395.1 Streptomyces fildesensis | reverse complement strand
CCCCTACACGGGCAACGCCACCGTGCCCATCGGCCGCCCCATGGCCAACACCCGCGTATACATCCTCGACAACCACCTCCAACCCCTCCCACCCGGCGTCACCGGCGAGCTCTACATCGCCGGCACCGGCCTCGCCCACGGCTACCTCAACCAAACCGCACTCACCGCAGAACGCTTCACCGCCGACCCCCACAACCCACAACCCGGCACACGCATGTACCGCACCGGCGACCTCGCCCGCTGGAACGGCGACGGCAACCTCGAATACACCGGCCGCGCCGACCACCAAATCAAAATCCGCGGCTTCCGCATCGAACCCGGCGAAATCGAAAAAGTCCTCACCGACCACCCCGACATCACCCAAGCCGCCGTCATCACCCACGAAAACCAACCAGGTGACGCTCATCTGGTCGCCTATGTAGCAGCCGACCGTTCCGTCCCGACGAGCGACGAGGATGAGCGGGCTCAGATAGGCGAGTGGCAGGAGCTCTACGACTCCCTGTACACGGGGTCCGGTGCTGAGTTCGGTGAGGACTTCTCCGGCTGGAACAGCAGCTACGACGACAGCGCGATTCCGTTGTCGGAGATGCGGGAATGGCGTGAGGCGACCGTCGAGCGGGTCAGGGCGCTCAAGCCCGGCCGGGTCCTCGAGATCGGCGTCGGTACCGGCCTGCTGCTGGCGAAACTGGCGCCCGAGTGCAGCGAGTACTGGGCGACGGATCTCTCCCCGACCGTCATCGAGGCGATGCGGTGCCACGTCGATGCCGATCCCGAGCTCGCCGGGCGCGTCACCCTGCGCGCCCAGGCAGCGCACGAGCACGACGGACTCCCGCAGGGTCACTTCGACACGGTCATCCTGAACTCCGTTGTCCAGTACTTCCCCAACGCCGAATACCTCCGGCAGGTCATCGAGCAGGCCGTACGCCTGCTCGCTCCCGGCGGAGCCCTGTTCGTGGGTGACGTCCGCAACCCCCGCCTGCTGCGCACTTTCACCACCGCGGTCCAGGCCGCCCGCGCCGACGACGCCGACACCGCCGCCATCCGCCGCGCCGTCGAACAGAGCCTCGTCCTCGGCAAAGAACTCCTCATCGACCCCGAATACTTCACCGCCCTCACCCACCACATCCCCGACATCGCCGGCACCGACATCCAACTCAAACGCGGCACCGCACACAACGAACTCACCCGCTACCGCTACGACGCCACCCTCTACAAAACCGGCATCACCCCCCACCCCCTCACCCACACCCCCCACCAACCCTGGGACCAGGACATCGACACCCTCGCTGAGCGGCTGCGCAACGAGCGGCCCGAGCAGCTCCGGGTGACGAGCGTCCCCAACACACGCATCGCCGACGATCTCGCCGTCCAGAAGGCCCTGGAGGCCGGCGCACCTCCGGCCGCCCCGCATACGGCGAACGTCGACCTGGAGGCGTTCCACCACCTCGGCGAGGAACTGGGATACTGGACCGCGATCACGTGGAGCAGCCACGACGCCGGCGCCGTCGAGATCACGTACGTCAACCGCCGAGTGCTGGGCGACGCCGCTCCCATCGGCACCTACGCACCGGCGGGTGGCGCCGACGCCGGCACCCCCCTCTCCACCTGGGTCATCAACCCGGCCACCCACCGCGGCACCGCCGCCCTCCTCACCGCCCTCCGCGAACACACCCGCCAACACCTCCCCGACTACATGCAGCCCACCGCCATCGTCCCTCTCGATCGCCTGCCGCTGACCGCCAACGGCAAGCTCGACCGAGCCGCCCTGGTGGCCCTCGACCCCGAGCGCGCCGACATCGGCCGCGCTCCCGGCACTCCGCAGGAGCAGGTCGTCTGCGAGCTGTTCGCGGAGACCCTCGGCCGAAGTGTGGTCGGCGTGGACGAGGACTTCTTCGAGCTGGGTGGACACTCACTACTGGCCACTCGGCTGATCGCCCGACTGCGCAGCGCGTTCGGCGTCGAGCTGGGGCTGCGGAGCCTGTTCGAGGCGCCCACCCCGGGGAAGATCGCGGCACGGCTGGATGTGGACGATCCGGACGGCTCGTACGAGGTGGTGCTGCCGCTGCGCACCCGGGGCAGCCGGCCGCCGTTGTTCTGCATCCACCCCGGGGGCGGTATCAGCTGGTCCTACAGCGCTCTGATCAAGCACCTCGACCCGCAGTACCCGCTCTACGGCATCCAGGCGCGCAGCCTGGCCCGCCCGGAGCCCCGGCCGGACAGCATCGAGGAGATGGCGGTGGACTACGCCGACCAGATCCAGTCGGTGCAGCCGCACGGTCCGTACCATCTGGCCGGCTGGTCGTTCGGCGGGCTGTGCGCCCACGCGGTGGCCGCTGAGTTCCAGCGGCGCGGTGAGCGGGTGGCGCTGGTCGCCGTGCTCGATGTCATCCCGAACTGGCAAGGGCTGACGCATGCCGACGTTCCTGCCCCCGACGACCGGGTGATGCTCCTGTACCACGTCGGCCTGGTCGACGACGGCAGCCATCGCGACAGCGGCGAGGAGATGACCTTCGCCACGGCGCGGGAGATCCTGCGCCGTCAGGGAAGCGTCCTGGCAAATCTGGAGGAGGACCGGCTTGCGACGATCACCGAGATCTCGGCGAACAACACGCACCTGACCGTCGATTACCAGCCTGGACCGATCGATGGCGACCTGGTGCTGATCGCCTGCTCGGAACAGCAGGACCCGCCCGTCACCGCCGAGGCCTGGCAGCCCCACATCCGCGGCACGGTCGAGGCCCATGTGGTGTCCGGTGAGCATGGAACCATGCTCACCCGCCCGGGCACGCTGGCCCAGATCGGTCAGATCCTGTCGGCCAAGCTCCACGACATCGCCGGTGACGAGTGACGCCCGCCGGCCGCACTTGAGGTTCCTTCCACTCACTGTCTGCGAGGACTGATTTCGATGTTGACCGACGTGCTCTCTGTCGACCTGGACAAAACGTTGGAGGCCGTTGAGGGCTGGCTCAGCGGCTACATCCGGCAACCGCACAGCGAACTCGGGCGATCCGGTCCGGTGTGCCCGTTCGTCGCCCCGGCCCAGGACGCCGACGCACTGGAGATCAGAGTCAGACTCGTCGGACTCACCCCGAGCCAGGCGCTCATCGACGAGATCGTCCGCTGCGGTCTCGACGAGTTCAGCGAGGTCGGCTGGAAGGCGGGCAATCCGAACCTTCGCTCACTCCTCCTCGTACTGCCGGACCTGCCGCCCGAGCACCTGCACCTGCTGGACGCCGCGCACAGCGCGCTGAAGCCCGAGAGCGTGCGCCGCGGGCTGATGCTCGGGCAGTTCCACGAGAAGTGCCGTGAGAAGGCGGCCCGCAACCCGGCATTCGAGGTCAGTTGGGCCCCGGTGCCGATGGTGGCGATCCGCTCGATGGCCATCCACGACGTGCTGTTCCTGGCCGATCGCAGAGACTGGTTCGAGGAGTATGCACGCCGTTTCGGGATCCGCTACCGGAATTCGGCACACGGCGTCGACCCGCTCTTGACCAAGGTGTACGAGCACGCCTCCGCCGTCCACGGTCTGCGGGGCTGAGCGGATGGGCAACGCATCACAGCTGACGGGGTGGCGGCGATGACCGGCGTCGTCGTGTACCGGGGCATGAATCGGGCCACGCTGGACCGGCAGTACTCGCCGAGCTCCCGCGTGCGCAGTCTGCCGGCCTATCTGGACGAGTACCGGCGGCTGAGCGAAGCTGCCCGCCACGACCATCCAGTGCTCACCGGTCTCGCCTACGGACCGCATCCCGCCGAGACGCTCGACTACTTTCCCGGCACGAGCACGAGCACGAGTACGGGTACGGGTACGGGACGCCCGCCCCTGCTGGTCTTCGTGCACGGCGGGAACTGGCAGGCGCTCGGCCGGGCCGATTCGGCCTTCCCGGCACCGCCACTGCTCGCGGCGGGCGCGGCGGTCGCCGTGGTCGAGTACGGGCTGGCGCCTGATGTCGGGCTCGACACGATGGCGGGGATGGTGCGCCGCAGCGTGGACTGGCTGCTGCGGCACGCGGACGGACTCGGATTCGCCCCGGACCGCCTCCACCTGTGCGGGACCTCGGCCGGCGCCCAGCTGGCCGCGATGGCGCTGCTGCCTGATCCGTTCGACGGCCCGGACGTGTCCGGCCGGATCGCCGGAGCGGTCCTGCTGAGCGGCATCTACGACCTCGAACCCGTCCGGCTGTCCTACGTCAATGAGGCGCTGCGCCTGGACGAGGCCGCGGCGCTGCGCAACAGCCCGCTGCTTCTGCTGCCGGCGCGGCCGGCCAAGGTCGTGGTCGCCCGCGGCGGCAACGAGACCGAGGAGTACATCCGGCAGCACGAACGGATGGTGGGGGCGCTGCGGCCCCGGACAGCGGTGACGGAGGTCGTCGCGGACCGGCGCAATCACTTCGACCTTCCCTACGACCTGGGGGTCCGCACGTCACGGCTCGGGAGCGCCGTCCTCGCGCAGATGGGACTGGAAGGGAGCACGACATGACCGCCGAGCAGAGCGCCGGCACCGGGTGCCCGTTCACCGGCGGCGCACCAGCGCACCCGAAGGACGCCACGGTGGCCGCGCCGACGGTTCAGCCGTCGGACGCGTCACCTCCGGGCAGCACCGCATACGCGCACTACGCGCAGATGGATGCGTTGCTTGCGCTGCAGCATCCGCTCAGCACGGCGGACACCGAGCCGGGCTTCATCATCATGAGCCAGGTCAAGGAGCTGCTGTTCAAGCTGCTGCACACAGAATTCAGCACGTCGCGTGACCAGTTGCGCAAGGACCAGCTCGACGACGCGCTGTGGACACTGCGCCGATCGGCCCGGGTGCAGCAGGTCCTTCTGGTGTCCTGGGAGACGTTCTCCGTACTGTCGCCCGTGGAGTTCGCCGAGTTCCGGGACGTCCTCGGTTCCGCGTCCGGTTTCCAGTCGGCCGGCTACCGGCGGTTGGAGTTCCTGCTCGGCAACAAGAACCCGGGGATGGTGGAGCCGCACCGCGGCTCGGTCACCTACCACGAGGTGCTGAATCAACTGCACGAGCCGAGTCTGTACGACGAGGCGCTCGCGCTGCTGGCCCGCCGTGGGCTGCTGGCTGGGGACGACGTCCCGGCCCGTGACGCCGCGCAGCCGTATCGGGCCGGCGAGGAGGTCGAGGCGGCCTGGCGGGCGGTGTACCAGGATCCGATCCGTCACCGTGACCTGCATCTGCTCGCCGAGGCACTCATGGACACCGCTGACCAGTTCGCCCGCTGGCGCTACACCCACCTGGTGACCGTGCAACGGATGCTGGGCGCCAAACCGGGCACCGGCGGCACCGACGGCGTGTCCTGGCTGGCCCGGATCAGCGAGCACCGCTTCTTCCCGGAACTGTGGGCGGTGCGCTCGACGCTCTGACCGACGCGCGGCATCAGGCGTTCGGCACCCGCGAGCGGCACAGCGAAGGATCCCGCAGGACACGACCTGCCCAGCCACAACCTGCCCAGCCACACGACAGACAAGGAGCAGCAATGGAAGGCGGCATCCCTCGCGCGGCGGCCGAGGAGCTGGACGCGGCCGATCCCCTGGCCGCGTTTCGTGAGCGGTTCGTCATCGCCGACCCGGAGCTGATCTATCTGGACGGCAACTCGCTGGGCAGAATGCCCACGGCCACCCCGGACCACCTGCGCGCGGTGGTGGAGCAGGGCTGGGGCGAGGGGCTGGTGCGTTCCTGGCAGGACTGGATCGACTGGGGCAGCCGGCTCGGTGACCGTCTCGCCGAGCACGTGCTCGGGGCCCGCTCCGGTGAGGTGGTGGTCTCCGACTCCACGTCGGTCAACCTGTACAAGCTGGCCGGCGCCGCGCTGGAGGCCGCGCCGGGGCGCGGTACCGTCCTGATGGACGCCGAAGACTTCCCGACCAACCGGTACGTCCTGCAGGGCCTGGCCGCGCAGCGCGGGCTGCGCCTGCACCATGTCCCCTCCGACCTCGACGGCGGCATCGACCTCGACCGGTTGCGCTCCGCCCTGGACCAGGACGTCGCGCTGGTGGTGCTCTCGCTGGTGTCGTACCGCAGCGGCGCGCTGCTGGACATGGCGAGGGTGAACGAGCTGGCCCGCTCGGTCGGCACCCGGGTCCTGTGGGACCTGTCGCACGCGGCCGGAGCCGTTCCCGTGGAACTGGCGGCGACCGGCGCGGAGCTCGCCGTCGGCTGCACGTACAAGTACCTCAACGGCGGACCGGGCTCACCCGCCTACCTCTATGTGCGACGTGAGGTACAGACCCAGCTACGGCAGCCGATCTGGGGCTGGTTCGGACAGCGGGATCAGTTCCGGATGGGCCCCTCCTACGACCCCGTACCCGGCATCGAGCGGTTCTTGGTGAGCACACCACCGCTGCTGTCGCTGGCGGCAATCGACCCGGGTCTCACCCTTGTCGAGCAGGCCGGTGTGGCTCAGATCCGGGCCAAGGGCCTGCTCCTGAGCCAGCTGGTCGCCGATCTGGCAGCTGCCTGGCTGACCCCGCTGGGATTCAGACCGGCCTCACCTACCGCGGCGGAGCAGCGCGGTTCACATGTGTCGCTGCACCACCCGGACGCCTGGCGGATCTGCCAGACGCTCGCTGCGGACGCGAAGGTCATCAGCGACTACCGGACCCCGGACCGGCTGCGGCTCGGACCGTCCCCGCTCTACACCCGGTACACCGAGATCTGGGACGCGATGGACCGCCTCCGCGAGGTCGCCGAACGGCGGACCTATCTGTCCCGGCCTGCCGGTCTGGCCCGAGTGACATGACATCCCGGTCGATGCCCAGCGCCTCGCCCCCGAACCCCTCCACCTCATCCGATACGGAGTAGCCATGTCAGACCCGTCCCCGCTCACCACCGATGGTCTGGTCCAGATCCTCTTCGGTTCGTCGGCCTTCCAGATGCTCAACGCCGGCCGCAACCTGGGCCTGTTCCCGCTCCTCCACCAGAAGCCGGGGCTGACGGCGCAGGAGATCGGGGAAGAGCTCGGTCTGGCGGACCGCCCGACCCAGATCCTGCTCCTGGGCACCACCGCGCTGCAGCTGACGACCCGCCAGGACGACCTCTACCGCAACGCCGATGTCCTGAGCGGCATGTTCGCGGACGGAACGTGGGACATCATCGAGGACCTCATCGAGTACGAGGAGCGGATCGTGCGCCCCGCCGAAGTCGACTTCACGGACTCACTGCGCGCCAATACCAACATCGGCCTGCGGCGGGTCAAGGGAACCGGCACCGACCTGTACCACCGGCTGTCGGCCGATCCGGACCTGGAGCAGCTGTTCTACCGCTGCATGCGGTCCTGGTCCCGGCTGTCGAACCCCATCCTGCTCGAGAAGGCCGACCTGACCGGAGTGCGCCGGGTACTCGACGTCGGCGGCGGCGACGGTGTGAACGCCATCGCCCTCGCACAGGCGAATCCGGGGGTCGAGTTCACCGTCCTCGACCTGCCGGGGACCGTGGAGATCGCCCGCCGCAAGGTAGCCGAGCACGGCCTGAGCGACCGGATCTCCGTACGCGAGGCCGACATCTTCGCCGACGCCTACCCCGCAGGGCACGACTGCGTGTTGTTCGCCAACCAGCTGGTGATCTGGTCGCCGGAGCAGAACGTGCGCCTGCTGGGCAAGGCCTACGCGGCCCTGCCGGACGGCGGACGGGTGCTGGTGTTCAACGCCATGTCCGACGACAGCGGCGACGGACCCCTGTACGCGGCGCTCGACAACGTCTACTTCGCGACCCTGCCCGCCGCGAGCAGCACCATCTATCGCTGGGGCCAGTACGAGGAGTGGTTCGCCGCGGCCGGATTCGCGAAGGCCGAGCGGCTCCCAGGCGGCCGGTGGACCCCGCACGGCGTGATCAGCGCGGTCAAGTGACGCCCCAGCGAGAACCGGAGCCGACCATGTCCCTCACTACCCACGGCACCTCGTCGACCGGCGGGGGCGCGACGTGCCCCGTCGGCCCGCACATGATGGACCCGGACCTGCTCGCGGACCCGTTCAGCGGGTACGGGCGGATGCGCGAGCAGAGCCCGGTGGTCCGCGGCCGGTTCGTCGACGGCACCCCGGTGTGGTTCGTGACCCGCTTCGACGACGTCCGCGCCGTGCTGCGCGACCCCCGATTCCTCAACACGCCCTCCCACGTTCCGGGCGAGGGCGGCACGGATCCACGCGAGAGCATGATGGACCTGCTCAACGTCCCCGAACATCTGCGGGCCTATCTGCTCGGCTCCATCCTGGACAGCGACCCGCCGGACCACCCCAGACTGCGGCGCCTGGTCACCCGGGCTTTCGCGGCTCGCCGCATCCTCGACCTGCGGCCGGACATCGAGCGGATCGCCGACCGGCTGCTCGCCGAGCTCCCGGACCATGAACAGGACGGTGCGGTCGACTTCCTGGAGCATTTCGCGTATCCACTGTCGATCACCGTGATCTGTGAGCTGGTCGGCATCCCGACGATCGATCTCGAACGGTGGCGGGTGTGGGGAGGCGATCTGGTGTCGATGCGGCCCGAACGGCTGCAGCACTCGTTCCCGGTCATGATCGACTACTGCCATGCACTGATCGAGCAGCGCCGCGCCGCGCTGGGGGACGATCTGCTGAGCGCGCTGATCCGGGCCCAGGACGACGACGGCAGCCGGCTCAGCGACATCGAGATGGTCACCATGATCGTGACCCTGGTGCTGGCCGGGCACGAGACGAGCGCGCATCTGATCGGCAACGGCACCGCGGCACTGCTCACCCACCGCGACCAGCTCGAGCAACTGCGCAAGGACCCGTCGCTGATTCCGCGCGCGGTCCACGAGCTGATGCGCTGGTGCGGTTCGGTGCAGGTGGCACGGCTGCGCTACGCCGCCGAGGAGCTGGAGATCTCCGGGACGCGCATTGCTCGTGGCGACGCGGTCCAACTGGTGCTGGTGTCCGCCAACTTCGACCCGCGCCAGTACCCGGACCCGGACCGGCTGGACGTCACGCGCCACCAGGACGGACAGGCCGAGAACCACGTGGGGTTCGGTCACGGTATCCACTACTGCCTGGGTGCCACGCTGGCCCGGCAGGAGGGCGAGGCGGCCTTCGCCAAGCTGCTGGAGCACTACCCTGATCTGGCGCCGGCCGACGGTGACGCGGGGTGGGACCGCGCGCTGCTCCCCGGCAGCTGGCGGCTGAACTCGCTGCGCCTTCGGCTGCGGGCCTGAGCCGGCCGGTCGCGGGGTGAGGGGGCCGACCGGTGCCGGGCGACCCCATCACTCCGCTGTCCCGCTCAGTTGGCGGACGGCTCGTCCGCCACGGCGATGGCCCGTACAGGACACGACAGGGCGGCCTCCGCCGCCTGCCGCCGCGTCGCTACCTCAGTACCTCCGGGTACGAGCCGGGAGTACCCGTCGTCATCCTGGGTGAACAGGTCAGGCGCCGTCAGGACGCACTGCCCCGAGCCGATACACGTATTGTGGTCAATGCCGATCAGCATGAGCGTGACTCTCCGGTGGTGGGCAGTCAAAGGTCCTTCAGTGATCCAGCCCGTGCGCGGCGGCGCGGTCGAGCGCCGCGACTATCCAGTCCTCGAAGTCCCGTTCAGCCTTGGACGCGGCCTCGCGCCAGAGCTCCACGCGGTCACCGGAGGCGCTGATCCGGGGGATGTGGTCACGTTGGGGTGTGGCCGCCCGGTTGCCCTGACGGCTCTCGCGCAGGGTGGCTCTGAGCTGATTCCTGGACCAACTGTGCTGCTCCGCCCGGTCGAGCCACACATCCGCCTCCGCGGGCGGGAGGGAAGCGACCTCGGCATGGTGGCCGAAGCTGAGAGCCTCGCGCCGTCGCCCGAGCTCGAAATGCCGCGCCACCCAGGCGTAGTTGCGCAGTGTCTGGTAGTCGAGGCCGGCAGCCTCCGCGCCGGCCTGGTAGCGGTCGGCGTACTGTTCCTGGCCGTACACCAACCAGTCCCCCAGGCACCAGGCGGAGGAGTCGGCGATCTGGAAGATGCGCTGTCCGGCCTTCTCCCAGCGGTCGTAAGTGAGTCTGGCTGGGAGCTGCAGGCCGACCCGGGTGGTCAGGATGCGCTCCGGTCCGGCGTTCCGGGGGCGCACTGTCCTACCACCCGTGGTGTGCCTGGCCGTTGATGGCATGATCCGCTGGTTTTCCTTGGTGATGTGCTCCATGTGGTGCTCCCCTGGAATTGAGGCACTGCCAAATCTCGTACCAGTCGTATGCGGCCGGGGGTCGTGATATGTAGCGGCCCAAAAAACCGTAGGTCAACCTTCAAGAATCAGTCAACAATCATTTCCGGTCGGCATATGACCGATCCGGTTGCGTTCCTGGGCTCCCAGCGATCAAGACCGTCCTAAAATCGCCTATAGGTGAGCGCGATAGGAGTCAGCCGCCCGGGGCGGGGGGTACTGCTGCCTTCACGCCTCCACGCGGCGGCGCAGCACCCCGCCCGCCCGGACCGTCCGCCCGTCCGTCCGTCCGTCCGTCAAGGAGCTGACGAGGTGGGGCGGTTGGAGCCGGCCGAGGTGGACAGGACCGCCGCGTCGATGCCGTCGAGGATCAGGTCCAGGCCCACCCGGAAGGCCTCCTTGGCCTCATGGTCCAGATAGGGCGCGGTGTCGCCGCTCCCTTCCTCGACGGCGACGGGGGCGGCGCCCGACTCCAAGGCCGCCACGGCCGGAAAGCGCTGGGCGAAGTCCGGAGCAGCCTCCATGAGCAGCGCGGACCGGACGGACCACCACTCCTCGTCGGACACGCCGGTCGCCGGCCCCGCCTGCTGAAGCTCCGCTGCGACCCGGGCCATCCCGCGAACGAACTGGAAGAGCACGGAGATGACACGACGGACCTTCAACGGCTCCAGCCCGATCCCGTCGAGGATCCGCACCACCGTCTCCAACTGCGTGTACTCGCCGGGGCCGAGTACGGGCCTGGCCTGGGAGACCTGCAGGACCCACGGGTGGCGCAGGTAGAACGCCCAGACGTCGTCGGCCCAGGAGACGACCGCGGGGCGCCATCCACCGCCGGTCTCGTACGCGGTGGGCAGCTCGGCCAGCACACGGTCGTGCATGAGGTCGATCAGTTCGTTCTTGCTCGGCACATAGGTGTAGAGCGCCATCGCGCTCCGCCCGAGCCACACGCCCACCGCCCGCATCGACAGGTCGGCCATGCCCTGCTCGTCGGCCACGGCGATACCCGCCGCCACGATCGTGTCGACGTCGAGACCGGGCTTGGGCCCGGGCGCCGTCCTGGCCTCCTTGGAACCGGCCGTGCGCCAGAGCAGGGCCATCGAACGGCGAGCGTCGCCCTGTCCGGAAAAAACAACCACCTTGCAACTCCTTACCGCATAAAGTAACCTCTTCCACGCATCTCTTTACAGCGTAAAGATATCACGTCGGCACGGGCTGCCCCGGGATGGCCGACGTCCATGGAAGGTTTCCAATGGCAGAACTCCCTGTATCTCTCATCCAGGTCACCGACATCACCCGCGTCACACCGCACATGGCCCGCGTGACCTTCGACGCCGACCAGCTCGACGCCTCCGTCGGCCGGACACCGGACCAGCAGGTGAAGCTCTGCTTCCCCCTCCCCGGCCAGCGGGTGCCCATCCTCCCGGAAGAGGGAGGAGACGCCACGAGCTGGTACTACGCGTTTCTGGCCATTCCGGAGGACGAACGTCCGACGATGCGCAGCTTCACCGTCCGCCGTCGCGTACCGGGCACCAACACGATCGAGATCGACTTCGTCCTCCACGGCGAGACCGGCCCCGCGACCCGCTGGGCCGCCTCCGCCCAGCCGGGCGATCAGCTCGGCATGGTCGGCCCCTCGGCCGTCTACGCGCTGCCGGTCTCGATCGACGACTCGATCGCGAACTCCGACTGGCTCCTGCTGATCGGTGACGAGACCGCCCTGCCCGCGATCGGCACCCTGCTGGAGGCGCTGCCCGAGGGAGCCCGCGCCCATGCCTACATCGAAGTCGCCGACCACACCGAGCGCCAGAGCTTCGAGACCAACGGCGACGTCAGCGTCAACTGGGTGTTCCGCAACGGAACCGCCGCCGGACAGAGCGACGTCCTGTTCGACACCGTAGGCAAGGCCGAGTTCGCCCCGGGCCGCCCCTTCGTCTGGCTGGCCGGCGAGTCGGGCACCGTCCGGGCACTCCGCCGTCACCTCGTTGACGATCGCGGACTGGACAAGCGGTCGATCGCCTTCAGCGGCTACTGGCGGTTCAAGCTGACCCAGGACGACGCGCCGACCGAGCAGGACATGGCCGAGGCGCAGGAGCGGCTGGCCGAGGCGACCGCGGAATGAGCCACAGCGAGGAGTACACGGTCGGGCCCTTACGTGGTCCGAGCCAGGAGCCGTCCGCACACGAGGGAGATCCCATGATCACCGTGCGAGGTCTTGCCCGGCAGTTCGCCCTGCGGGGGCGAACCGTCGACGCGGTCAAGGGCATTGACTTCGATGTGGCCGCAGGCGAACTCGTCGGGTTCCTCGGGCCCAACGGAGCAGGCAAGACCACGACCCTGCGGATGCTGACCACGCTGCTGCGCCCCACCGGCGGGACCGCGACCGTGGGCGGCTGCGATCTGCTGACGGACCCTCAGGGAGTGCGCCGCAGGATCGGCTATGTGGCCCAGGGCGGCTCCACCTGGCCGGAGTCCCGGGTCGGCGAGGAGATCGAGCTGCAAGCCCGGCTGTACGGACTGTCGCGATCGGAGGCCAGACGCCGCGGAGCACTGCTGGCCGAGCAACTCGACCTCGCCGGCTTGGACCAACGTCCAGCCAAGACGCTCTCCGGAGGCCAGCGGCGGCGGCTCGACATCGCCCTGGGCCTGGTGCACGAACCGGCCCTCGTCTTCCTGGACGAGCCCACCACCGGACTGGATCCGCAGAGCCGGGCCAACCTCTGGGACCACGTCCGCCGGATGCGCGCCGAGCAGGGCATGACCGTCTTCCTCACCACCCACTACCTCGACGAGGCCGACGCCCTGTGCGACCGGATCCTCGTGACCGACCACGGAACGATCGTCGCGCAGGGCACCCCGGACGAACTCAAGGCCCGCGTAGCCGGCGACACGATCACCATCGAGGTGTCCGACCGGCCCACCGAGGCCGCCGACGCCGCCCAGCAGCTGCCGGGCGCCCACGAAGTCACCATCACCGACGACACCGTGCGGCTCCGGGTCCCGCACGGCGACGCCGCCCTGCCCGAACTGCTGCGCGTTCTGGACCGGCAGGGCATCACCATGACCTCGGTCAAGGTCAACCGCCCCACCCTCGACGACGTGTTCCTCAGCCTGACCGGTCGCTGTCTGCGCGACGACGAGGCCGCACCACCGGCCCTGGAGGCCACCCATGCTGCATGACACCGGACTCATCTTCACCAGGGACATGAAACTGTCGCTGCGCAATCCCACCTGGCTCCTCATCGGAATCATGCAGCCGCTGCTGTACCTGTTCCTCTTCGGGCCACTCATGGTGACCGTGGTCCGCAACACCCCCGGCTTCCCCTCCGACGACGCCTGGACGGTCCTCACGCCGGCGCTCATCGTGCAGACGGCGTTGTTCAGCGGCTCGTTCGCCGGAGTCGGACTGCTCACCGAGTACCGGGTCGGCGTGGTCGACCGCTTCCGGGGCACCCCGGCCAGCCGGTCCGCCCTGCTGTTCGGCAAGGTACTGGCCCAAGCCGCCCAGGCCACAGCACAGTCCGCCCTGATCGTGGTCGTCACCCTGCTGGTCTTCGACCTGAACGCCCCCGTCTCCGGCATGCTGCTGAGCCTGCTGATCGCCGCGGTGCTGGCCATCACGCTCTCCTCGGGGTCGTACGCGCTCGCGCTGATCCTCAAGAGCGAGGCCGCGTTTCCCTCGCTGATGAACATGGTGCTGCTGCCGCTCCTGCTGCTGTCCGGCGTGCTGCTGCCGGTCACCAGGGAACTGGCCCCCGCCTGGCTCTACAACCTGGCGCGGATCAATCCCCTGACCCACATCGTCGATGCCGAACGTGCAGCGTTCCGAGGTGACCTGCAGGCGACTGGGCTGCTCACCGGTTGCCTGATCCTGTTGCTCATGACCGTGTTGGCGCTGGTCTGGGGCACCCGCACGTTCCAAAAGGAGAACGCCTGACGAACCGTCGGCCGGGCGGGCCGCGGACCGACCCGCCCGGCCGATGACACCCCCTCCCCCGACCACCACCCGAGGTTCCCTCCGGAGCCTCACCCGTACCACCCCGAGGAGCGCATGTGAGTACCGAGGCCATCAAGGTGACCGGTGCGAGGGAGAACAACCTCAAGAACGTCTCGGTAGCGATCCCGAAGAACCAACTGACGGTCTTCACCGGTGTCTCCGGCTCGGGCAAGTCCTCCCTGGTGTTCGACACCATCGCGGCCGAGGCACAGCGCCAGCTCAACGAGACCTTCACCAGCTTCGTCCGCAACTTCCTGCCCGACCAGGGCCGCCCGGACATGGACGCCATCGAGAACATCTCCGCCGCGATCGTCATCGGCCAGAATCGCCTCGGCGGCAACCCGCGCTCCACCGTGGGCACCATCACCGACACCCACCCGCTGCTCCGACTGCTGTTCTCCCGTGCGGGAGAGCCGACCGGCCTTCCGCCGAGCGCCTTCTCCTTCAACAACCCCGCAGGCATGTGCCCGGTCTGCGAAGGCCTGGGCACGATCGTCGAGCTCGACCTCGACGCCTTCGTCGACCGCACCAAGTCCCTCAACCAAGGCGCCCTGCTGCACCCGGACTTCTCCCCTGACAGCTGGTACTGGCTGAGCTACGTGGAGTCCGGCCTCTTCAACGGCGACACCCCGCTGGCCGACTTCACCGATCACGAGTGGCAGCACCTGCTGCACGGCGAGACACCGCACAAAATCCGTCTCAATTGGCAGGGCAACACCCTGAACGTCAAGTACGAAGGCATCGCCGACAAGTTCACCAGGCTGTACATCAAGAAGGAGGACATGTCGGAGCGCGGCCGCCAGGTGTTCCAGCGGTTCACCCGCTCGGCTGCCTGCACCGCCTGCGACGGCACGCGCCTCGCCCCCGCCGTTCGCGCCACCCGCATCGCCGGCCACCACATCGCGGACCTCACCGCGATGGAGACCGAACATCTCGCGGCGGTCCTGGCGGCATGGGACCTGCCCCACGTGAAGCCCGTCCTGAACGACCTGACCTCCCGCCTCCGCCACCTGGTCGACATCGGTCTCGGCTATCTGAGCCTGGACCGGGAGACCCGCACGCTGTCGGGCGGGGAGTCGCAGCGCATCAAGATGGTCCGTCATCTGTCCAGCAGCCTGACCGGAATGATGTACGTCTTCGACGAACCCAGCGTCGGCCTGCACGCCCGGGACGTCCACCGGCTCAAGGAACTCCTGGTCAAACTACGGGACAAGGGCAACACCGTGCTGGTGGTCGAGCACGACCCCGACATCATGGCCATCGCCGACCATGTGGTGGACATGGGACCCCATGCCGGAACGCTGGGCGGCGAAGTCGTCTTCGAGGGGACCTTCGCCGGCCTCGCCGACGCTGACACCCTCACCGGCCGCCACCTCCGGCACGCTCTTCCCCTGCGGTCCGAGCCCCGGCAGCCCACCGGGACCCTCACTGTCCGCAACGCGAGCGGCCACAACCTCAAGGACGTCACGGTCGACTTTCCCACCGGCGTCCTGACCGTGGTCACCGGCGTGGCCGGGTCGGGAAAGAGCTCACTGGTCAATGACGAGTTCCTGAGCCGGTATCCGGATGCCATCGTCATCGACCAGTCCGCGGTGACGGGCAGCCGGCGGTCCAACACGGCCACCTACACGGGGCTGCTGGACACCATCCGCAAGTTGTTCGCCAAGGCCAACGGCGTCAGTGCCTCCCTGTTCAGCGCCAACTCCAAAGGCGCCTGTGAGAACTGTCAGGGGCTCGGCATGCTCTACACCGACCTGGCGTTCATGGAGACGCTGAAGTCCGTCTGCGAGGTCTGCCAGGGCCGCCGCTTCTCCGACGACGTCCTCGGCTACCGGCTGCGCGGCCGGTCGATCAGCGACGTACTGGAGATGACAGCGGCCGAGGCGGCGGAGTTCTTCACGGAACCCAAGCTCCGCCAGGTCCTGCACGCGCTGACCGAGGTGGGCCTGGACTACCTCCGCCTCGGCCAGCCGCTCAGCACCCTGTCCGGCGGCGAGTGCCAACGTCTCAAGCTCGCGGCCGACCTGCACCGGGTCGGCAGCGTCTACGTCCTGGACGAGCCCACCACCGGTCTGCACATGTCCGACACCCAGCGACTCCTCGGCATCATCGAGCGCCTCGTCGACCAGGGCAACACCGTGATCGTCATCGAGCACAACATCGACGTCATCAAAAGTGCCGACCGGATCATCGACCTGGGCCCCGAAGGAGGCAGCGGCGGCGGCCGGATCCTGTTCGAAGGAACGCCCTCGGACCTCCTGAAGGCCGAGAACTCCCATACCGCCGAATTTCTTCGCCGGGACCTCGCGGGCACATGACGTGTCCGCACGCCGCCACACGGCGACTCCCCTGGCGGCTACGCCCGGGGAGTAGCCGTTTCCTCGGCCGGCACGGCCACTCCTACGACGCCTGACGCCCCCGCGAAGCGGGCTGCACTCCCCCGATCGGCTCGGCTCCCCTCTTCGGCCGCCCGTTCTCGCGATGGCTGATTCCCACTCAGCGACGACTCGCTCACTCCTGGTTGTTTGGCGGACGCCTAATCGAATGACCGCACAAGTGTCCACACATCGCGTTCTGTCATGTTTTGGTTACTGACGGCCCGTTCAAGGCAATGCCATGCCGACGACGACCGGACGAAACCGCAGCGGTGCGCGCAGCGCCCCGCCCGACACCAGGAGTGCCGTGAACCCGATCCTGTTCATCTACGCCAAGGGCGGACCGCCTCTGGAATACGCCCTCCCGAAGATCGCCGCACACGGCGACGTGCATGTACTGGCGCTCGCACCACTGCCGCAGTCCACCGAGATGGCGTGGCAGCCCTGGTGTGCCTCGGTCACCCGCGTGCAGCCGCAGGAGGGTGCGGAGTTGGTGAACCTGATCTGCGCCCACGCCACTCGCGTCGAGGCCGCCGCCGTGCTGACACTCTCGGAATACGCGGTGGTGGCCGTCGCGCACGCCTGCCTGCAGCTCGGTCTGGCCGGTGCGGGCGAGCAGGTGCTGGCCGCCCGGGACAAGCGGCTGATGCGGCAGATCTGGCACGACGCCGGGGTTCCCGTTCCGGGCTTCGCCGAGATCCACTCGTCCGGCGACATCGCCCTCGCCTTCGAATCGCTGAAGCCGCCGCTGCTCCTCAAGGCGGCGTGGAGCGCGGGCTCCACAGCTCACCTCACGGTGCGGAACGAACAGGAGGCGGAGCGCGGCTGGCGGATCGGACGCTCCGTCATGGAGGCGTCGTCCGAGGAGGGTTACGCGGAACTGCACTCAGCGGACG
Organism: Streptomyces fildesensis; assembly: GCF_016107395.1. Classification (GTDB taxonomy): domain Bacteria; phylum Actinomycetota; class Actinomycetes; order Streptomycetales; family Streptomycetaceae; genus Actinacidiphila; species Actinacidiphila fildesensis. Next base: position 213,492 of record NZ_JAAIKO010000009.1, on the reverse strand, counting down.
AGGGCGTGAGCGACTTCCTCCTCGAAGAGATCGTCATCGGAGACGCGACCGACTGGTTCGACGGACCCGGCTGGGGGGACTACGTCAGCGTGGAGGGAATCGTCGCCGACGGTACCTACCACCCTTTGTGCATCACCGGACGCATGCCGACCATCCCGCCCTTCACCGAACGCGCCAGCATCACCCCGGCCGCACTGCCCGAGGCGCTGCAACGTCGCATCGAGGACGTGTCCCGAGCCGCGGTCGACGCGCTCGGACTCGGCACCTGCGCCACGCACACCGAGATCAAGCTCGGTGCGGACGGCGCGATGTGGCTGATCGAGACCGCGGCCCGGTTCGGCGGCGTGATGACCACCTGCCAGGTGGAGACCGTTTTCAGCCTGGACATGATCGGCATGCTGGTGCGCCAGTTGCTCGGTGAGAAGGTCGTATACCCGTCGCGGATGCTGACCGAGGGCTCGGGCGCCGCGGGCTCGCTGGTCATCCTCGCCGCCGACACCGCGGGCGAGCCGTGGCAGCACCTTCCGCGCTGGGACTTCGCCGCGGTGGACTGGTCCTCCCTGCTCAGTGGCGGGTCCCGGATCGAGCTCGTCCGCGAGCTCAGTCTCCCGCCCGGCACGGTCATGCCTGCCTACGAGGAGGCCGGAGGAGCCAACTCCATGGCCGCCCTGTGCTTTGTCGCAGCCGATTCCGGCCCCGCACTGCTCGCCGACTGCGGACGCATCGTCGAATCCCTTCCCCACGAGCTCGCCGCCACCTGTCCGACCTCGCGGAGTACCTCATGACGAACTCCGGCACTCCCGTGCCCGGGACGGGCGCACCGACCACGGCTCACCAGGGAGCAGTCGTGGGCAGTGTGCTCACCCTGCCCCTGTTCGAGCAGCTGTGCGGCGTCCTCGGCGGCCACCCTTACGTCAAGGTCGTCGTGGACCGGCAACAGGGTGTGTGGCACATCCTCGACAGCGCCGTGCACTCCTTCCACGTCAACTACATCGCCACCGAGATCCAGGCGCTGACCCTGGAGGAACTCGACTCCGAGCTCGACAGTTTCAACCACAGCGTCTACCAGGACCCGGAGCGCCGGTTCCTGCTCGGTGTCCTGTCCCTGCACTTCGGCGGGCCCGAGGACCAGTCACAGCCGTTCCTGGTGCTGGAGACGACCGAGGCCGACACCATGGGCGCGACGCTGCTCACCGAGTTCTACTCCTTCGTCCGCGAGCAGCTCGACAGCGCGCTGGCGCTGCTGATCAAGCCGGCCAACCACGGCCAGGCGAACGCTCTCACCTCCGTGCCCGAGACCGTGCTGCCGCGCACCCAGGGCCACGAGCTCTTCGCGGCCGCCCCCTTCGTACCGCTCACCCTCGGCTCGGCCGTCGGCCGGCTGCGGGCCTTCACCTCCACCGAGGAGTACCTCGCCGCCCGCCCCGGACTCACGTGGTACGACATCGTCGCCATGCCGGTGGTCCCGGACGACATCCCGCGGCTCGCCGGCCTGATCAACGGCTCGCCCACGACCCCCCTGTCGCACACCAACATGCTGGCGGCCGGCTGGGGCATCCCCAACGCCATCGTGCGCGGTGTCCTGGACCGGATCGCCGCCGAGGACCTCGACGGCGCCTGGATCCGCTACGAGGTGCTGGCCGACACCGCTGTCGTCGAACGCGCCGAGCAGCCGTCCGACCTCAACGAACCGACGTGGCACACCCAGCGCATCAGGCTCGACGCCCCCCAGGTCGCCGACGTCCCCATCGTGCCGCTGAGTGAACTCCGCTCCCACGACCGGCGCAGCTACGGCACCAAGGCGGCCAACCTCGGCGAGCTGCACCATGTGCTGCGCCACGGCTCGGCCCGGCTGACCGGCTACTACTCCGTACCGCGCCCGCCCAGGCCCGACCTGCTCGGCCACCTGGCGGGCCGCCTGCAGACGCCCGAGCACGCCGATCTGGCCGAGGCCGCCGGTGCGTTCCTGGCCCGGCGCGTCAGCGCACCGGAGGGGATAGCCGTCCCCTTCGCCGTCCAGCAGCGATTTCTGGACTCCTCGCCTGCGGTGCAGCAGAGCATCGGCAAGCTGAAGATGGCCCTGGAACTGGATGCCATGGACGCCGTGGACACCGCCTGCGTCCAGTTGCAGCACCTGGTGCGCACCCTGCCGGTGCCCGAGGACCTGGTCAGCGCGCTCGACACGCATCTGGTCAAGCACCTGGCTGGAACGAGCCGCTTCGCTGTGCGCTCCTCCTCCAACGCCGAAGACCTGCCGGGCTTTTCCGCCGCGGGCATCTACGAGTCGCACACCAAGGTCACCGATCTCCCCGGACTCCTGGACGCCATCCGCCACGTGTGGGCGTCCCTGCTGTCCCCCCGTAGCGTGCGGCTGCGCCACCAGGCAGGCATCTCCCTCGACGACACGTACATGGGCGTGATCGTCCAGCGGTACGAGGCATCCCCGCTCGGAGGCGTGATGGTCACCTGCAACCCGACCAACAGGGCCGACTTCCGCAACGTCTACCTGAACTGCGCGCACGGCTCCACCTCCGACATCGTCGACGGCACCACGCTGCCCCTGCAGTACCTCTACAACACCGTGGAGGGCGGCGGCCGTACCATCTCGCTCGGTGCGGCCTCCGAGGACCTGGACCCGCACACGCAGGACCACCTCGGCGAGCTCGCGCTGGCCGGCCGCCTGCTCCAGTCCCACTTCGCCACCGACTACACCTTCGCGGTGCCGCTCGACATCGAATGGCTCCTCGCACCCGGTGGCCGGCTCCACATCCTCCAGCTGAGGCCCTACAGCGCCTGACACCGCCCGGCAGGCCCCACCACCACAGGACTTCCGGTGTGGTGGGGCCCGTCCCCCGTGGTCGCCCGCGCACTCTCGGGGAAGCCGGCCCCTCGCACCGTCCCGCTCATCGACGAAGGTCACCCATGCCTGTTTCCCTGCTCGCGCGTGCGAAGCGCCGCGCCCCCCTGCGCAAGAACGTCCTGCGCGTGATCCGCCTGAACAACGGCTTCCAACTGCTGTTCAACCTGCTGTGGTGGATGCCGGTCTTCTACGAGTACCAGAGGCAGGCGGGGCTGTCGGACAGCCAGATCTTCGGCATCCAGAGCATCTACTACGTGGCGTTCTGCCTGCTGGAAATACCCACCGGTCTCCTCGCGGACCGCATCGGACAGCGACGCTGCCTGCAACTGGGAGCGGCGGTGATGACCGCCGCCAACCTGGTCCCGGTGGCCTGGCCCTCCTTCTCGGGCTTCCTGCTGCACTTTCTGGCCATCGCCGCCGCCCGGTCCCTGGTGTCCGGAGCCTCCAGCGCCTACCTGTACGAGTACCTGCACGCCAACGGTGCCGGCGAGCACTACGTCCAGGCGGAGGGCACCGCGAGGTCCCTCGGACTGTGGGCGAAAATCGCCTGCTGGCCGCTGGTCGGCGTCCTGATGCACCTCCAGCACCAAGCCCCCTACCTGCTGACAGCCGCCTGCACACTCGGTTCGCTGGCCTGCGCCGGCGCACTCCCCGCCCTCGCCGCGGACCACGAGGCACAGCGCCCGCACGCTGAGCGCGCCGGCCTCCTCAGCTCCGCCCGCCAGGCACTGACCTTGCTCAAGAACTCGCGATCTCTGGGACCCTTGATGGTGCAGGGCGTCGCCATCTTCACGCTGGCCCGCATCTGCCAGGTCAACCTCTTCCAGCCGCTACTCCTCGACAAGGCCATTCCGGTCGCCGACCACGGCGCGGTGCTGTCCGCCATGACCGTGGCCGAGGCCGTCGGTTCGGCACGGCCGGGCTGGGTCCGCGGCAAGCTGTCGGACACGGTCATCGTCACCGTCCTGAGCCTCGTGATGGCCCTGTCCCTGGCCGCCACCACCATGGCCGGGGCCATGGCCACCGTCGGATGGCTGTGTGTCTTCGCGGCGGCGACCGGTCTCGCCTACCCGGTCCAGCGGAACCTGATCAACGCGGCGATCCCGCAGACCCCTTACCGCGCAACGCTCCTGTCGTTGGAGTCCATCATCGACCGCGGGGTGTGCGCCCTGGTCGCGCTGGCCGTCGGCGCCTACCTCGCGGCCGACCGCCTCGACGCCCTCCTGGTGCACGCGGCCGTGGGAACGTGCCTGCTGCTTCTGGTCGTCAGCGTCGTCCTGTGGCTCGTCCGTCGTGACCGGGTCCGTCCAGCTCCCGAGGAGGCCTGAGACCTGGTCAATGCCGGGAGAGGGCGTCGGCGGCCCGCGGCGGCCAGGCGGTGGCGTCGAGAATGCCCAGAGCGTAGGCGCGAGCCACCATCGCCGGACGGGAAGCGGCGTCCAGCACACCGCGCAGTCGCCGCAGGTGGTAGTCCAGCGCTTGCCGCGACAGTCCGAGGTCGGAGGCTATGACCGTGTTCGGGCGGCCGCCGGCCATCAACGTGAGCACGCGCAACTGCACCGGACTCAGACGCGGCCTTCCGCGGAACTCGGCGCTCAGCGCGGTCAGAACGGCTGCGATGTGGTCGGGCGCTCCTTGCCTCCTGACCACCGCCAGGTCGGTCCGCAGCACCCTGTTGCCGCCGGAGGCCGTACGGCAGACCACCGAGCCGCTGTACCGGGAGGTCCGTCCCGCGACGAGGTCCGCCCATACGCGCCGCACCGTGCCGTCATCGAGACCACCGTCCAGATGCTCGGCGGCCCAGCTTCCCTCCAGGGCGCTGCGGCCGCTCCCCAGCAGTTGGGCGGCGCCGCCACTGACTCTCCGCACCCGGCCGCTCAGGTCCAGTGTCACGACGGCGAGCCCCGTACGCTCCCGCAACGCGTGCAGTTCCTCGTCGGCGACGGTCTTGTCCTCCAGGACCCGGGTGTGGTCGGTGAGGTCGACATAGATGCCGCCCACACGCGGACCGCAGCCGACGTCGAGCACGAAGCGGTGCCCGGTCACCTGGCGGGGTAACCCGTCGGGATGCCGGAAGGAAAGGGTATGACGGACGGGCCTGCCGGACAGGAGCACCTCGCGGTCGAGCGCGCGGAACATGGCCGCGTCGGCGGGTGTGTCGATCTCCTCGACGGCCCTCCCGACGACATCGTCGGGCTCCCTGCAGTAAAGGTGCGCGTAGGCGGCGTTGACCCACAAATACCGGCCCTGCCCGTCCCGGATGAACGCCGGCGCCGGCGCGAACACGGCAATCGCCTCGAACCACCGCGCAAATTCCGAACGGTCCTGCTGCACCGGCGGCTTCCGGGCCGACGCCTCCCAATTGCCGGGCTCCCGCAGGGCCCGCCCGTCATCCGCTTCTGCGTACATACCCAACTCCCCCATTCTTCATCGGATCCCGTGGTCATCGGCTGGTAATCGGCGCCGGCGTATCGAGTGCAGCGGCCCATCGTCGAACGTGCCTAGTTCCCCACCACACAGACCATGATCGACGATCAGGCCCCTGACGGGCCAGCGCCGGCGATGCACGATTCGTCAGCTCGGCACACCACCCCGTCGACGTGCCGGTGTCGAGCGCACCTGGTGAAGTACGCTCGACACCGGCATCGCGCCTCTCCAGCAGTCCACGCCTCTGCTTCAGATGAGATCTCATGAGCGATACACCTCTCGGATCGGTTGACGCTACGCGCGAAAATTACCTTCCTGGCAAGCTCCACGGCTTTCCAGCGGCCCTTGGAGGTCCCTTCTCAGCCAGGCTTCCTGGCGCCCGGTGAGAACGGTTCCGATAGTGAACTGATAGCGAGGGCACGGGTATCCCGAACTCTGGTGGGTGGACACGCAGGACCTACGTTGGGAGCTTGCAGGGACGGAATGGATCCCAGCAATGCAGTCAGGCGCACCACGGCCGGAGGACGGGCGGTTCGATGGCCCGAAGGACCCGGGCTCGCGACGAAGATGGGTGCGGTGCAGGCGGGTAGCAGCGTGGCTTGGTCGCCGTTGAGGTGACCGCGTGGAAAAGGACGAACGGCGCTGGCCGAGCTGCGCAGCTCGCTGCCGGCTGTCCGTGCCCTGTCGGGCAGTGCCGAGGCGGTACAACCGTCGGTGGTACCCGCACTGTTGACGAGCAGCCCCTGTCCCGCGCGATCACCCGGCTCGAGCGACAAGCTCGGGGTCACGCTGTTGGAGCGCACCAGCCGCAAGGTCACCCTCACCGAAGCGGGAGCGGTGCTGCTCTCCGAGGGGCGCGCCATCCTCAGCGCGGTAGCCGCGGCGGAGCGGCGTACCCAGCAGGCCGCGCAACCGCGACCCAGCCTCGTCCTCGCCGTCAAATCCGGCGCCGCCGGCGACCCGAGTCCGCCGGCACCGACCTGAGCCGGGATCTCGCCGCCGTACCGGTCATGGACGCTCCGCCGGTGACAACGGTGATCGCTTGGCCGTCACAGAGCCGACTTCGCGCAGTCGCCGACCTGATCCGCGTAGCAACACGCCTCTGACCGGGGTGGGCCCGGGGGCCGAGGTCGCGTGTTGCCTGCCGCTCAGGCCCGCGTTGTCGTAGCGTCACAACCATGACGACCTGGAAAGAGTTCACCGAGGGCGCGCCGCGGATCGCCGGCATCTTCACCCGCCGTCATGCCGCCACAGGCAACCTGTGCCTCCTTGCCACTCTCCGCTCGGACGGATTCCCGCGGATCAGTCCGATCGAACCGAGAGTGTTCGAAGACCAGCTGTGGATCGTGGGCATGCCGGACACCACCAAATTCCGGGACCTGGGCCGCGACCCGCGCTTCTGCCTGCACACGGCAACGGTCGACGCCGAGGTCAAGGACGGTGACGCGAAGTTGTGGGGCGTCGTCGTCGACGTCCAGGACAAGGCGCTGCATCAGCGGTTCGCCACCGACCTGTTCGAAGACACCGGACTCGATCTCCGGGGGCGCGACTTCGACCACTTCTACGCGGCCGATGTGACCGCCGCGTCAGCGGTAGAGGTCGGCGGCGGCCACATGGACGTCACGATCTGGAAGCCGGGCACGCCGGAGCGCGTCGTACGGAAGCACTGACCTCGCTCCGGCGCCTCCCGGTCTGGTCGGTCTAGTCGGCCCGATCGGCCTGACAGGTCACGACAGGATCTCGATGTACCCGTCGGTTCCGTGCACGCGGATCCGCTGCCCGTCCTTGATCAGCCGGGTGGCCTGCTCCACGCCGACGATGGCCGGCAAGCCGTACTCACGGGCGATCACGGCGCCATGGGTCATCAGGCCACCCACCTCCGTCACCAGGCCCGCGATGCCGACGAACAGCGGCGACCAGCTGGGGTCCGTGAAGGCGGTGACCAGGATGTCGCCCGCTTCGAGATCGGCCTCCGCCATGTCAAGGATGACGCGGGCCCGTCCCTCAATAGTCCCAGCGGAAACCGGCAGGCCGATCAGGGCGCCGGCCGGCGCGTCGTCACGTCGGTACGCCCCGGTGACGGCCTCACCGTCCGAGGTGAGCACCCGGGGCGGTGTGAGCGCGTGATACGAGCGGAACGCGTCCTTGCGCTCCTGGATGAGCTGGTCATCCACCTGGTGAGAGCGCACGACGTCGTGAAACTCCTGGAACGTGAGGTAGAAGATGTCCTCCTTGGCAGGGAGCACGTCAGCCTGCACAAGACGCTCGGCCTCCGCCAGCAGGGCCTGCTTGTAGACGAAGTAGCGGCTGATGATGCCGTACTTCGGGTACTCCCGGTACCCGATGAAGGTCCGGACCCGGTCGATCATCCGCTTGGTCTCGTCGGCTTTCCGGTCGCCGTCCGGCAGGGCCCGCAGGCGTGACAGGACGTCCTGCTCCTTCTTCAGCGCCTTCTGCCGCCCTTCCTCGAAACGCCGCTCGGCGGCGCCCGGCTCGAAGATCCTGACGTTGTCGAGGATCACGGGCACGAGCGTGGTGGGGCGCTCGCGCCAACGTGGCCTCGTGATGTCGATCTCGCCGACGCAGCGCATGCCGTACCGGTCGAGGTAGGCCTCGATGGCGTCACGCGCCTCGGTCCCGCCCGCGACCTTCGCCAGCTCGTCCAGGAAACCCTCGTCCTCGACGCCCTGCAGGAACGTCACCACCTCCGGATACGGGCGGATCACGTCCGCCACGTCGAGCAGCGCCAGTCCCATCTCCGACGTGACGTTGTCGGGGGCGGACAGCGTGAGCGTGTCAGCCGCGTTCTTCTCGCCCAGCCACTCCTGCAGCTTGTCGTTGAGCCACCAGGTGGACTCCATCCCCGCCATGATCACCTGCAGGCTCAACGGGTCGCTGAGGACTCGCTTGTGCTCCTCGAAGGCCTCCCGCAGGAAGTCGAAGAGCGCCGGTCCGGTCTTCGTCCGGATGGCGCGCTCCAGGGCGGCGATGGACAGCCGGCTGCGCTCGATCAGCTCGGTGACGATGGCCGGATCGGTGTCGATCGGGGCGGGCGGGCTGCCGGCCGGCGGCCCGCCGGGACCTGCGTCCGGGAGCGACGGGACGAAGCCGTCGCGGTCGAGAACGGTCTCCAGAGCGTCCCTGACCAGCGGATCGCCCTTCCCCATGATGTCCAGGAGGCCGGCGCGGCTCGCGGGCGAGGCCAGGCGCCGGGTGACGTCGACGAACAGCCTCCCGCCGGCCTCGTGCATCGGCACCATGGCCGTCAGCTGCCACATGGAGAACCCCAGGGGCTTCATGGGGTCGGTCATCATCTGCTGGTGACCGACGGAGACGTAGACGTGATTCTCCTGGTCGCCCGACTCGGGGATGGGGAACAGCGTCGTGATCGGCCGGCTCTGAACGATCTGGAAGCCGTCGTCGACCAGACACCATTCGATGTCCTGCGGGCGGCCGAAGTGCGCTTCGATCCGCCGCCCGAGCTGTACGAGCAGCACGACCTGCGCATCCGTCAGCGCCGGCTGCTCCTGCCGCTGCGAGTCGATCGCCACTTCCTGCGTGCCGCCGGCGGGCAGGGCGTAAATGGCACGCTGTTTGGCGCCGATCGCCTTGGCGATGACTTCGCCGTGTCGCACCGTGTAGACGTCCGGGTTCACCAGGCCGGAGACCAGGGCCTCGCCGAGGCCGAAGCCGGCGTCCACGGTGGCGACCTTCCGGTTGCCCGTGACGGGGTCGGCGGTGAACAGGATACCGGCCGCATGCGGGAAGGCCATCTGCTGCACGACCACGGCCATGTGGACCGTACGGTGGTCGATGCCGTTGCGCCGGCGGTAGGTCACGGCCCGTTCGGTGAACAGCGAGGCCCAGCACCGGCTGACGTGCTGAAGGATCGCCGTCGGCCCCACGATGTTCAGGTACGTGTCCTGCTGGCCGGCGAAGGACGCTGTCGGCAGGTCCTCCGCCGTCGCGCTGGACCGGACGGCGTAGGCGGCCTGCTCGCCGAGCCGGGCGAGCGAGCGGGTGATCGCCGCCGCGAGATCACCCGGGATGGCAATCCCTTCGATGGTCCGACGGATCTGCGCGCTGAGGGTGCGGATCGCCTCCCGGTCGTCCGGGTTCACACGCGACAACTGGTCGAGCTGGTCGTCGATCGACAGCGCTTCCGCCATGATCCGCCGGAACGCGTCCGTGGTCACGCAGAAGCCACCCGGCACGCGGATGCCTTCGATCCGCGACAGCCCGCCCAGGTGCGCGCCCTTGCCACCGACGACCGCGACCTGGGTCTCGTCGACCTCTTGAAGGTCCAATACGTACTGCTCAGTCATGGCGTTACCTCCGAGGCAGCCGTGTTCCGTTGCACTGCGGCGGCCGATCGAATCACCGGTGCCTCCAACTCTGTCGCGCCTCTTGGCGACAACAACACACGCACGTGGTGCTCCTCTTTCCGCAGGTTGTGGCCTCGGCCGACGATTCTGCGGCACCACCGGGGTCTTGCCGCAAGCCCCCCGGTGCGCTATAAGTTGAGAGTGGCAAGGAGAGAGTTCTCCTTGCCTTTGCCTTTTGCCGTCCCATGGAACCGTCGTCCAGAGCTTGGTCAGGGGTGGTCGCCGGCCTGCCCCCCTCCTCGTACTCGGGAGCTTCGGGGGACGGTTGCCTACTGAGACGAACGGGACATCGATCCTTGTGAGATCCGGTGTCCATTCTGCGTAGGTTTCATCGTCGAGGGGGTGCTCCCGCGACGTGTCGAGCGAATTCACACCCTTTGCAAGAGGACACGTCCTTGGCCCGCCCTGCGGTGACCGCCTCCAAGTCCTGTTCGTTCCGGGCCCTCTCGCACGCGATGCAGGTCAGCATCCGGCCGCCGGAGAAAGCGGTGCCGACGGACTCGTAGGCGTGGTCCATTGCCGCGACCACGAATCCGCGGCCGGCGAGTTCCTCGGCGAGGCCGGTGAGGGTGAAGCGCGAGACGCCGAACCCTGGGGAGAGCACCACCAGGGGATGACGGCGGCGGTCGGGCCAGGCGCCGACGCGGCCGTTGGTGGCCGTGGCGCTCAAGGTCTCGGCGGGGAAGGCACCATCCAAACCGAAGCTCTTCAGGAACAGCCCGGCCTCGCGCACGGTCGCGTACGGTGCCGGTGTTCCGGTGCCGGTGTTCCGGTGCCGGTGTTCCGGTGCCGGGGAGCGCGGGGTAGAACATGCCGATCATCAGTTCTCGAGCCCTGTCCGGCACCCACGGGTCCCGGCGGGCGCCGTCGACGAGGTGAAGGGTGTCCCGGCCGACGGCGTGCGGGCCGGTGGGGCGGGGCAACGAGGTGCGCGCGTCCGCGTCGTCGCGGATGGAAGCGACACCGGCGGCCGCATGAGTCGAGGGCGACGCCGCGGCGGCCGGCCACGCACCGGCGGTAGGCAGCGTCAGAGCGAGGGTGAGCAGCGCGATGGTCGGGGTTGCAGAAGATCTGAGCATGTCGTGGACGCAAAGTGCCGTGGCGGGTCCAGCACATCAGCCCCCAGTTGCGTCCTGATGCCTGGAGTGTCCACTTGCGGATGCAGTTCCGCGACGGTGGATTCAGCCTGTGGGAGCCTGGGCGTTCCGGTCGTCCTGGCCCACGTTGAGCGCGTGAAGGTCCCCGCTGACGAGTCGCTGACCTCCGGTTCACAGGAACCTGACAAGTTTTGGCGATCTTGTTGTCTTCAGACGGTCCCTGAAGCTGAAGCGGGTACTCCCCGGCAGCGGGACCTCGCACGCACCAGATCCGAGGGACACCCAGCGATGAGATTCCGAACGCGCGAACTGTTTCTGGCAGGGGCACTGACCGTCAGCACGGTGGGCCTGGCCGTGCCCGCCTCCGCCGCCTCGCCGGTGGCGGACCTCCGGACCGATGCCGCCACGCCTCCCGGGAAGCCTGAGCTCTTCCTGGCCAACATCGACGATGACGCCGGCGTCTGCAAGGCCCGTTCCAAGGAGCTCCTGGTCGATGCCGCCGGTCGGGAGCAGGCCGACAACGAGAGCTTCCGGGTGCAGGAGGCGGCGCTGCGTGAGGAGGCCAAGGACCCCGCCAAGAAGGAGGCGGCGGAGCGGAAGTACGCCGCGCTGAGGCGGACCCATCGGCTGGCGCAGTATCAGGCCGACCGTGACATGGCCGGGTGCAACGACGCCGCTGACACGGTGGTCAACGGCGCCCAGGACGAGGCGGATCTGGCCCGGCTCCATACGGCCCCCTGGGCCGCTGCACCCGCCTCCGCGACGGGGCGCGTCACCGTGCCAGGCGCCGGGGCCGACCACGTCCGCCTGTTCGTCAAGCGCCCCAAGAGTGCGGCGCCCCGCGGCTGGGAAGTCGTCGGCCCCGACACGAAGCTGAGCGCCGCCGAGCTGCGCGCCGGAGTCGAGCTGGGCATCGAAGGGCGTGACATCGTCCGGGACTCCGCCGTATGGGCAGGCCGCGTCACCGTACGACTGGACGTCACCGCGAACGGCGTGACCTCCTCTCGCACCGTTGCCCTCGAACAGGCACCCGTTCTCACCCAGCTCAACACGCAGCGTCTGCAGGAGGCGCTCGCCTCAGACGACCAGGACCCGGAGACCGGCAAGCCCTTCACCGACGCCCTCGCCGCCGCCGTGAAGGCGAACGGCGTCGCCACTCCGCTGCGCAGGGTGGACACCGGCGGCGACCAGTGGATGCAGGACCTCTTCGAGCCGGGCTACGCCTCCATCCCCGGCCCCGGCGGCAAACCGCACGGGATGCGGGTGCTGATCCCCTCCGTCAACGAGAACCGGCACGCCGCCTCCCGTGTCGTGTTCACCGAACTCGCCGGGCCCGATGTGGCCGCTGTGCACATCGCGCACGTGCCGACCCCGGACGAGGACTCGACCTACGACTCGATGGGCAACCTGGAGACGGTCCCCGCGTACCCGGGGTACCCGGCGGGGCGCATCGTCATCGGGGGCGATCCCGCGGACGGGAAGAAGGGCCCCGCCGCGGAGATGCTCACCTTCCTGCGCTCGCAGAACATGCAGAAACCCCTGTCGCTCGACACGTCATGGCTGTCGGTCGGCCACATCGACGAGTTCGTCCAGTTCCTGCCCGCGCCGGGGAGCCGCCTCGGCTGGCGCGCGGTCGTCGCCGACCCGCGAAGCGGCATGAGGATTCTCCAGGACGCGAAGAAGGCCGGGTACGGAGGCCAGATCATGCACGGCGGGCTGCCGGCGCTGGACTGGCGCTATACCGACCACGTCGACCAGCGCAGCATCAGCGAGTTCCTCGCCGACCCGCAGTTCCTTCACGTCAACGACCGCAGCGCGAAGAGGATCGACGCGAACGTCGCCGTGCTGAAACGCGAGGTGGGTCTGACCGACGCCGACATCGTGCGGGTCCCCGCCTTGTTCACCGCCCGCACGATGGACTACCTGATGCTCCAGAGCGAGATCAGAAGCATGAAGCCGGGCCCGGACAGGGACGCGGCCGAGGCCCGGCTCCGCGCCATGGACCAGGCGGTCGCGTTGATCCCCGGCACGGTCAACGGCCTGGTGCTGAACAACGGGGAATATGTCGCGCCGAAGCCCTTCGGTCCGCTGATCGGCGGGAAGGACGTGTTCACCGAGGCCATCGACAAGGCCTTCGCCACCACCGGCTACACGGTCCGCTACGTCGACGACCTGCTCTCCACGCATGTGTCCGAAGGAGAGATCCATTGCGCGACCAACACCCTGCGCGCGGTCTTTTCCACCGACCAGCGGTGGTGGCCGCACTCCGCATGACCGACCGCGGATAACACTCCGCCCAGGAAGCCCGGGAAGCAGCGCCACGTCCGCTCCGGTGCGGCGACGGTCGTCCGGCCCGAGGTTCGGAACGACGTCGCTGCACCGGCGCGGGCAGGACGCAACGCATCGCCCGAACCGTGGCGGGTGCGCTACCACCAGGACACAGCGCCCTACTGTCGTCGACATGACGGAACCAGTGGCAGCGACGCACCCGCACGAGAGCGACCTGGGCGCGACACGCCTGATCGCGCTGTCGGACGGTATCTATGCCATCGCGATGACCCTGCTCGTCATCAACGTGGCGATCCCCGCGCATCTGGGGGACGCCGCGTTCCATAAGGCGCTCGGCGATGCGCTTCCCAACGTCGGTGCCTTCGCCCTCAGCTTCAGCCTCATCGCCGGATTCTGGCGTGACCACCGCCGCATCCTCACCGCGCTGCCCACCGAGACGGTCGTGATCACCCGCCTGGTCCTCCTCGGCCTCGGCCTGGTCGCCCTGCTGCCCTTCCCCACCGCGCTCCTGGCCGAGTACGCGTCTCAGCCCGAAACCGTCGCCCTCTACGCGGGCACTCTGGCCGCGATCCACGCGGTGCACGCAACCTTGCTGCTGCTCACACAACGCCAAGTGCACCCCTCCGCCGCATCATCCGCGGCCGCGGCCCGCCGAGGCTTCACCGCCCAACTCGGCTCCAGCGTGCTGATCTTCGGCCTCTCCGTTCCCTTGGCCTTCGTCAACACGGCAGCAGCCATGTGGTTCTGGATCACGCTCATCCCCGCCCACTACATCCTCGGCCACTACCACCGCAGACGCCCCGAACGGTGAATCACCCGGTCCGGCTTGTCGGTCCCGTCGTCGCGTGATGTGCTTTCATGCTTCGGTGAATCGACAGGGTGTTCCTATGGCCGGTGAACCTTCGACCTGCCGCATTCGGCAGCGCGAGGCGTCTGATCTCGATGACTGTGTCGAGGTGCTCGCCGAGGTCCATTCCGGTGACGGCTATCCGGCGAACTGGCCCGACCGTCCCGGCGAGTGGCTGATGCAGCCTGCACTGCTGGCTGCCTGGGTGGCGGAACTGGACGGGCGCGTAGTCGGTCACATCGGTCTGTCCCGCAGCGGGGCGGGAGATGCGGCACCTGGCCTGTGGAGCCGCCGCGAGGGTGTGTACGTCGAGGACACCGCTGTGATCAGCCGGTTGTTCGTCTCGCCTTCCGCTCGTGGCCACGGGATCGGCGCACTGCTGATGGAGCGGGCCGTGCAGGACGCCCACGAGCGTGCCCTGCATCCGATCCTCGACGTCCTGGCCTCCGACACGTCGGCCGCAGCCTTGTACGAACGCCTGGGCTGGAGCTTGCTGGCCACCGTCGATCAGCAGTGGAGTCCGACCCAGACGGTGACGGTCCATTGCTATGCCGCACCTGCGTGACCAATCGGACCACGCCACAGCCTTTCATTGCGCCCGGCACTGGATCCTGTCCCGGGGTCAGCGGTGGCGTCGGCCAGGACGAACAGGCGGTAGTCCTCGTCGGCCGCCTGCCGGAGCGTCGTCAGCACCACGCCGCTGATGTGCAGCGGCGAGTACGAGGGCGGCGGCGAGCGGGGCCGGTCCAGGTGCGGCAGCGCCGAGAGGAAGATCATCAAGGCGGCGAGCGAGCCGCCGAAGCCCAGCATGTCGAGCCAGTCGACGCGGGAGGCGAGAGCGCGCGGCGAGCCGGGACGCACGGGGTCGGCGTCCCGTGGGATCCCGGTCAGCACCAGGATCAGAGTGACGGCCGCGACCGGAATGTTGATCCAGAAGGCACTCCGCCAGCCCGCCCAGGCGACCAGCAGCCCGCCAAGGGCGGGACCGACCGCGACGGTGGCGGCGCCGGTGATCAACAGTCCGCCGAGCACCCCCGTGGTGGGGCCTCGTGCCCGGCCTGTTCGGCGCGGCGGCGTATCAGCAGCATCGCCGCCGGATTTCCCGCCGAGGTGCCCGCACCGATCAGCACCCGTGCCACGATCAGCGCGGTCAGCGAGTGGGCCGACGATCCGACGACCCCGGCCGTGAACTTCAGCACGATGCCTGCGACGAAGACCCGCCGGGGCCCGAACTCCTCGGCGAGGCGCCCGGCGGCGGGCTGGGCCGGCGCGCTGGTGAGGTAGAGGCAGGAGATCAGGATCGCGGTGTCCCCGACGGGAAGGTGGGCACGACGCGCTGTCAACCACCCATTGGAAGGAGACACGCCGCAAGATGATCGTTCCTGCAGCCCTGACCGCCTAATCTGCAGGCGGATCGCTCAGCGGTCGCCGATGCGGCTGCCCAGCGGCTGGTCCCATGTTCTGTAGCGGAGGTAGTTGTCCTGTGTCGCCCCACGTCAATCCCACTGTCGGAAGACGCCGACTGGGATCGGAGTTTCGCGCGCTTCGAAAGAGCAGGGGTTTGACAGCCCAGCAAGTGGCAAAGCAGTTACTGGTCTCGCAAGCAAAGATCAGCCTTCTGGAGAATGGCCGCCGCAGAGTCAACTCACGTGATGTCCGCGATCTCTGCGAGGTGTACGGGGTTCAGGATCCGCAGGTTGTCGATGCTCTGATGCGGATGGCCGAGGAATCCGGTCAAGTAGGCTGGTGGAAGGAGTACGGCGATATCCCGCACAGCGTCTACATCGACCTCGAAACCGACGCCGTGGCCATCCGCTGTTACCAATCCATGGTGATTCCCGAACTGCTGCAAACTCCGGCCTACGCCCGGGCCGTTATTGCAGGAACGATCCCGCACGCCACGGCAGAACAGATCGACACATGGGTTCACGTTCGGTTGCGCCGTCAGTGGCGGGTCGACGAGCTGGACCGCCCGTTGCGCCTGTGGGTCGTGCAGGACGAGTCGGCCCTGCGGCGCGTCGTGGGCGGTTCCGAGGTCATGAGGGAGCAGTTGGAGCGACTGCTCGACCTCGGTGGTCGCCCGCACATCACCGTGCAGGTCATCCCGCACCAGTTGGGAGCGCATCCTGGCATGGCGGGGCAGTTCTCGATCATCGAGTTCGCGGATGACTCGGACCGGAGCGTTGTGTACCTGGAAGGGTTGACCAGCGATCTCTACCTGGAGAAACCCCTCGACGTGCAGCGCTACGCCGTCATCCATGAGAGTTTGCAGGCCAGGGCGCTGGACCCGGTAGCTTCCGGGCAGCTCATCACTGATGTCATCAAGTCGTACATCGGAGCGGAGTTCGGAGACTCCGCACATCAGGATGTCCCGCCACCGCCCTGAGGCTCAGCGGCGAAGAAGCTGACGATCGACACCTTTTGCATCCCGCCCGTGGTGTCCCATTGCGTCCATGCCTGCCGAAGGCACCTGCTCGCGCCGGCGGCGCGCGGCGGAATCGATGACGATCCGCCGCGCGCCGCCCGGACCACTCGCCCGTACGGACGACCGCTCCGAGAACTCAACGCTCCGCTGGATGCGGGATCAGCCGCAACTTAGCTGATCTGCAGGGCGAGTGGGCATCACCTGCCCGGCCCGGCCTCGGTGCTATGCGTAGTCGCTGTGCTGATCTTCGTGATCGGCGCCGTAGCCGCCGTGCACGTCGTGCGGCCGGCCCTGGTCATCGTGACCCTGAGGCTGGTCACCGTAGCCATGGCCACCGGTCTCGCCGCCGTTGACACCACCCGGATAGCCGCCGGTCTCGCCGCCGTTGTCACCACCGGGATAGCCGCCGGTCTCTCCGCCGTTGTTCCCTCCGTTGTCACCACCCGGATAGCCGCCAGTGGTGCCTGCCGTGGGACTCCCGGTGGTACCCGCCGTGGGGCTACCGGTGGTGCCCACCGAGGCGCTGCCCGTGGTACCGGCGATGAGACCGCCGGGAGTGCCGCCGATGACACCACCGGTCAGGACGCCGCCGAGCAGACCGCCGTTGGTGCCACCCGTGGTCACCCCGGCGATCAGGCCGCCCGAGGTGGTTCCGCCGGTTGCGGTGCCGCCAGTACTCGTGCCGGCGATCACGCCGGTACCACCGGTGATCACGCCACCCGCGGTGCCGGCCGCACACGTGGCCCGGGTGATCTTGTTGGTGTCCAGCGTCACCGAGCCGTTGCGCGCCAGCGCCCGGCCGTCGATGCTCGCACCCGTGGTCACACTGATCGACGTCAGCGCCATGATGGTGCCCACGAAGGTGGAGTTGGTGCCGATGGTGGCCGAACTTCCGACCTGCCAGAACACATTGCACGGTGCGGCACCATTGACGAGGAGCACGCGGCTGGCGGACGCCGTCGTCAGACCGGAGCCGACCTGGAAAACCCAGACGGCGTTCGGGTCGCCCTGGGCGTCCAGGGTCAGGGTGCCGGTCAGGTGGAGCGTGGAGGAAGCGGTGTAGACGCCCGGGACCAGCCTCAGGCCGCCGGCGTCCGGGGGAAGGGCACCGTTGGTGGCCTGACCGGCGGCGTTGTTGTAGGCCGCGACCAGGTCGCTCTTGGCTTGGAGCGCCACCCCGTCATGGGAGTGCTGAACTCCGTTCACCAGGCCGGGCGGAAAACCGGTGATCGACGTACCCGGATCCACTCCGAGGTCTCCGGTGATCACCGAAGGACCGGTGTTGGTGACCGACTCACCGGACAACACCGCGAAGCTGTCCGCCGTCGCCAGCGGTACGGGTGTGGCGATGGCCTGGGCCGGGCTCGACGTCATGGCGACCATCAGTGCGGCCATGACCGCCGCGACCAGCGCCGCGATCCAGGCCGAAAGGGTACGTGCATTGGGCACTACAGGGGCATTCAGGGTCATCGAGGGGCCAACTCCTGTGTGGGGGTAGTGGCGCAATCGGTGCTTCTTCGACAAACAGAGGCGCCGACTTCTGTCACCGGCATATTACGGAGTCACGTAATCCGGAATGCGGCGCATTCGGGTGATCGAGGAATGCCACCCATTTGCGACCGTGCGCTGCGATAAGCGCACGATCTCCTTCCATGAACGGGGTAATTTTATCAGCGGATATATGAGCGCAGGAAACGAGTTGGCCGCCATCCCGCCGGGGCAGATGACGCTGTCGGACGGGCGGAGCGCGGCCCATTGCTACGTGAGTAGCCGGCTTCATGGGGCCGGTCGGGCCCTTGGCAGGGCCCTGCGGCCCCTCCCCCAGCGGATTCACGGCCTGCACGCTGGAACGGAGCCGGTCCGCCGGCCACCGGCGACCTCGGTGTCGGATACGCGCTACCGCGCCATACCGACTTCCACTTTGCGCGGTTCGAGGGCCACGGTGTGGCTGGATCGCACGGGACGGCAGGTCCCGGCGCCCGTGGCTGGCGAAGAGCTCATGTCGATGACGTTGGTCGGTGGTGCGCTGGGCGCCGGCTGCGCGGCATTCGCGATCGTCATGGTGCGCGGACTGGTCCGCCGGGGTGCCGATCGGCGGCGCATGACGGAATGGGAAAGGGCCTGGGCGTTGACCGCTCCCGAGTGGGGCCGACGTCCGGTGTGACGACGAACCGCACCTCGAACCTGAGCACCGCAGAGCGCGGCGTGAACGTCACCGAGCGGCTGAACGGGCCCTCGAAATAGGGACGTTCGGCCCGGATCGCCGGGACTGCGGACCCCTGCGGTCCCGGATCCCGGGACAGCATATTGAGACCGGAAGCGCACCCCGCACTCCCCCGCACACAGACCGCGCCCGGCCCAGCCGGGCCGGTCGCCCTCACCCCCAGGAGATCGACCATGCCGCAGCAGACCCCGGAACTTGCCCGACGCGTGGTCGTCGGAGTCGACGGATCGGAGTGCTCCAAGTCGGCGCTGAAATGGGCGATGACCTACGCACGGCTGACCGACGCAACCGTTGAGGCGATCACCACATGGCAGAACCCCGACACCTACGTCTACAGCTATGGCTGGGCGCCCGGAGTGATCGACATCAGTGAGATCCCGGCCAGCGTCCGCAAGAACCTCGACGCAGCCATCGCCGACGTGGCCGGACAGGTCGACCGGCCCGTCGAGGTACTCGCCCGAGTGGTGCAGGGGCATCCGGCAGAGGTGCTCCTGGAGGCCGCGGCCGGAGCGCAGCTGCTGACCGTGGGCAGCCGGGGGCACGGCACCTTCGCCGGCATCCTCCTCGGCTCGGTCAGCCGGCACTGTGTCCAGCACGCACCGTGCCCGGTCGTCGTCGTTCCTGAGTGAGGTGTCCGCCGACCACCGTTATGACAGACGCTCAAGGAGTCCGCCGCTCCAGCCTGCGAGACGGCGGTACCCAGCCCGTTCGAGTGCCGGATCCCGCCTTCAGCCGAGGGAGCGCCGCCGGTTCAGCCGGATCCCCCTTCGCCCCGCCCCAGGGCGGCCGCGTGGTCGGATACGTAGGTCTGGAGATCGCGTGGCGGCCGCTCGTAGCCGGTGGACGGCGGGCGCTGGGGCAGTTCCAGCGTCGGCCGCGTCACCTCGCGGTACGGGATCGCCGACAGCAGATCGTTGATCATGTTGATCCGCGCGCTGCGCTTGTCGTCACTGGCGACGACGTTCCAGGGCGCCTCGGGGATGTCGGTGTGCACGAACATCTCGTCCTTGGCCCGCGAATACGCCTCCCACCGGGTGACGGACTCCAGGTCCATCGGTGACAACTTCCAGCGCCGGGTGGGATCTTCGAGCCGGGCACGGAAGCGCTCCTCCTGCACGGCGTCGCTCACCGAGAACCAGTACTTGCGCAGCAGGATGCCGTCCTCGACCAGCATCCGCTCGAAGATCGGGCACTGGTGCAGGAAGCGTCCGTACTCCTCCTTGGTGCAGAACCCCATGACGTGCTCGACCCCCGCGCGGTTGTACCAGCTGCGGTCGAACAGCACGATCTCCCCGGCGGCGGGCAGCTGCTCGACATAGCGCTGGAAGTACCACTGGGTGCGCTCGCGCTCGGTCGGCGCGGGGAGCGCGGCGATCCGGGCGACCCGCGGATTGAGGCGCTCGGTGACGCGCTTGATGGTGCTGCCCTTGCCGGCCGCGTCACGTCCCTCGAAGACCACGACCAGCCGGACGCCCTCGGCACGCACCCACTCCTGCAGCTTGACCAGTTCCGTCTGCAGCCTGAGCAGCTCGCTCTCGTACAGCCGCCGCGGCAGCCGCTCCTGACGTGGGGCACTCGTTCGGGACTTCTTGCCGGATGCCACGGCGGCCTCCATCAGAGAGCGGGTACTGGGGGTCCACGCTATGGCTTTTCCGCGATGCGGGCCGGTTGGACCCCGGTACCGGGTCCGAGTGGCCCAAGCGGCCGGCACTGGTGCCGGGCCAGGCTGTACCTGAGGGGCTGCGGGGCGGGCACCGGCCCCACCGGCCGGCCTACGGCCGGGTCCCCGGCGGGAAGCCCGCAGACAGCAGCAGACGGCCGCAGAAGCCGCAAGAAGCATTCGGTGAAGGGAACGGCCATGAAGGCATTCGTTTTCCACGGCCCGGGGCAGTCCGCGTGGCACGACGTTCCCGACCCGGGGATCCAGGACGCCGCCGATGTGATCGTCCGTGTCGATGCCGTCACCATCTGCGGTACGGATCTGCACATCCTCAAGGGCGACGTACCGGATGTCCTGCCCGGCACGATCCTCGGCCACGAGGCCGTCGGTGAGGTCGTCGAGGTCGGCAGCGGGGTACGTACGGTCCGGCCCGGCGACCGGGTCCTGGTCTCCTGCATCTCGGCCTGCGGACTCTGCCGGTTCTGCCGGGAGGGCGCGTACGGGCAGTGCCTCGGCGGCGGTGGCTGGATCCTCGGCCACACCGTCGACGGCACGCAGGCCGAGTACGTCCGCGTACCGTTCGCCGACCTGTCGTTGCACCCGCTGCCCGCCACGGTGAACAGCCAGGATGCCGTGCTGCTGGCCGACATCTATCCCACCGCGTACGAGGTCGGCGTGCTGAACGGGCGGGTGGGTCCGGGCGACACCGTCGTCGTGGTCGGCGTAGGCCCCATCGGACTTGCCGCGATCGCCACGGCTCAGCTGTTCTCGCCGGGCAGGACCATCGCCGTCGACCTCGTGCCGGCCCGTTTGGAAGCCGCCAAACGTATGGGCGCCGACACAGTGGTCAGCGCCGCGGAGGACCCCGAACAGCTGGTCGCGGACCTCACCGACTGCCTGGGGGCCGATGTGGTCATCGAAGCCGTGGGCGTGCCCGCCAGCTTCGAGATGTGCACCCGCATGGTACGCCCAGGAGGGCGGGTGGCCAACGTCGGGGTGCACGGCAAGCCCGCGACACTCCATCTGGAATCCCTGTGGAGCAAGAACCTGACGATCCGCACCGGACTGGTCGACACGTACTCCACCCCCGCCCTGCTACGGATGATGACCGCCGGACGGCTGCCCACATCGTCCCTCGTGACGCACGACTTCCCGCTCCACCGCATGGAGGAGGCGTACGACGTCTTCTCCCGGGCCGCCGACACCGGCGCTCTGAAGGTCGTACTCAGCAGCGGACCCACGAAGGACCGGACATGACCGCTGCCAATGTCGTCGTCGGCGTCGACGGCTCCGTCGTCGCGATGCGGGCACTCGACAAGGCCTCCGCGGAGGCGGACCGGCGCGCCACCGGTCTGGAGATCGTCTATGCCGTGCCCGGCTTCGACGAGGCCGGACCGGTTCTCGCATCGGCCGTGACCCGGGCACGCCACCGCTACCCGGCGCTCGCGGTGAGCACTACGGCAGTGGTCGGCGACGCGGCCGAGGCCATCGTGAGCCGTGGCCGGGACGCCGCCCTCACCGTCGTCGGCACCCGTGATCTGCCCGGGTTCGCCGGGAGGCTGCTCGGGTCGGTCAGTCTGCGGGTGGCGGCTCGCACCCAGAGCCCGCTCCTGGTCGTCCGCGGCGACCACACCGCGTGGCACGACAGTTCAGGACCCGGCGGTGACGTCCTGCTCGGCCTGGAGGACGACACCGACACCGACACCGCCGGGTACGCCTTCGCCGAGGCGGCCCGGCGCGCGGCGCCGCTACGGGTCGTGCATGCCTGGACCTACCGGCACCTGCCGCCCGTCGGATACGCCCCGGTACCCACCAGCCACCTTCAGGAGGACATCGTCCGGCGGGCGCGAACGGAGGAGGCGGTACCCGGCCACGTCGTGACACCCCTGCGGGAGACGTATCCGCAGGTTCCCGTGCAGACGCGCACCGTAAGGTCCGGCGCCACACACGCCCTGCTGGAAGCCACCTGCGGAGCGGCCGTCATCGTGGTCACCGCGCACCGCAGACCGGGCCTGCTGGGACTTCAACTCGGCCCGGTCGCCACCGCATTGCTGCACCACTCCCACTGCCCGGTCCTGCTCGTCCCCGAGACACCACAAGGCTCGTTGCCCGTCTCCCCGCGCGATTGAGCCGGGGCCGCTGAGCGGGGCATCGACGGAAAGGGCCGGCCCGCAGGCCGGCCCTTTCCGTCCGTCGGACGCTGTACCCCTCGGATGGGATCCCACGGAGCCGTGTGCGCGGTGGTGCACCGGACCGGCCCCGTGCCGGAGAGGCTAGAAATCGCCGTCGGCCAGCCACAGGTCGGGGCCGAAGACCTCGTAGTGGATGTTCCGGGCCGCCACACCGGCGCGGAGCAGCTGGCCGCGTATCACGCGCATGAACGGTAGCGGTCCGCACAGGTAGACACTCGCGTCGGACGGGACGTCCACGCCGTCCAGGTCCATCAGACCGGCCCGGGCCCCGGGTGCCTGCACCGGATCCGGGCGCTCGTACCAGACCAGTGCGCGGGCCTGCGGCAGGCTCTCGACGCAACGGTGGAGATCGTCCCGTAGCGGATGGTCGGCGGGCGAGCGGTCGGCATGCAGTACCAGGACGGGGCGGGTCGCACCGGCAGCGCAGAGGTGTTCGAGCATGCTCATCAGGGGTGTGGTGCCGATGCCCGCGGAGACCAGTACGACCGGACGGTCGGATTCCTCCAGCACCACCTCCCCGAAGGGTGCCGAGCAGGTGAGTTCATCGCCGGCGACGACCGTGGAGTACAGGAGGTTGGACATCTCCCCGTCCGGGGCACCCGGCTCCTGAACCCGCTTCACGGTGATCCGGCGCGACTCGCCGCCGGGGGCACCGGACAGGCTGTACTGGCGTAGTTGGCGTACACCGTCGGGCATGGTCATCCGCACGCTGACGTACTGACCGGGCAGGGCCTCCGGGGCGGCGGCGCCGTCGGCGGGACGTATCAGGAACGACACGGTGTCCGGGGTCTCCTCGCGGCGCTCCACGACAAGCCACTGCCGCCAGCTGCCGCCGGGTTCGACCCCCGCGCCCTGGTACAGGCGCGTCTCACGGACGATCAGTGCACCGGCCATCAACCAGTACACCTCGTCCCAGGCCGCGACCACCTCCGGGGTCACGGCCTCGCCCAGCACCTCCGCGATCGCGGCGAACAGGTACTTGTGGACGATCGTGTACTGGTCGTCCGTGACACCGACCGCGGCGTGCTTGTGTGCGATGCGGTTCAGCAGAACATCCGGCCGGGCGTCCGGATCGGCGAGCAGCGCGCCGGCGAAGGCCGCTATCGATCCGGCAAGGGCCCGGCGCTGGGCTCCGCTGGCCTGGTTGCCCCGGTTGAACATCCCGTCCAGGAGTTCCGGCCGCTCGCTGAACATGGCGCTGTAGAAGCGGGTGGTGATCTCGTCCAACGCGCCGCCGACCGCGGGCAGGGTGGCGCGTACCAGTACTGCGGACTCGGCAGAGAGCACCGTGACCTCCTGAGGTCGTTGGGGCACGGCAACGAGCCGGGCCCGGGGAGCAACAGACCCGTGTATAGCAGCCAGAGATCATGCCTTTTACGGCCGAATCGGACACTCGAACCAGACTGGGGACCCTTGACCGGCCAGATCGGGACCATGGTCCGGAGAGACCTCAAGGCGACAAGGACCCAACGGCCCTCCGGAAGAGCCCATCCGGCCCTCGCGGATCGCACTCGGCGTCGGGCCGGCCATTCGCCAGGATGAGCCGCATCGCCGCGAAGAACCGGACCGCCCACCGGAAGAGCAAACACTTCCCGTGGGCGGTCGGTCCGTCAGTCAGGATGTCGGCCGCTGAGAGGCGACCGACCCACTAGCGGACGAGGCCCCACGCCTGCCCGTTGTTGAAGTCGGCTGCGCAGGTCCACAGAGTGAGCCACGTGCCGTTCGCCAGCGAACCGCCCTTGTTGGTCAGGCACTTCCCGCCGGTGACGGTCCACGTGCGCTCGTTGGTCCCGTTGAACCTCTGCGGGTTGTTGAGCGAGTTGAAGTCACAGGTCCAGAGGGTGAGCACGGCGCCGTTGGTGCCCGAGGCGTTGCCGCGCGGCGTCAGACACTTGCCGCTCACATCGTGAACGATGAAGCCTTCCACCCAGTGCCAGTTCTGCAGGTTGCTGCCCGTGCACGACCAGGTGGTGATGACAGCGCCGTTGGACGTGCTGTTGCCCTCGGGAGTTGCACAGTTCCCGAGGTTGTACAGCCGGTCACCGGCGGCGTTGGCGGTACCGGTGGCGAGAACGCCACAGCCCAGCACGGTGAGCAGCGCGAGCAGCACTGCGGAAGCCTTGCGAATCACGTTCTGTTCCTTAATCGTCTTCTCCGGCCCGACGGCCGGCATGGTGTCCCGTTCTGTGACGCCGCCGCCGGGAGCAGATGCGGGTCTGGACGTCCGCCACCGGCATGCGTGTCTGTTTTTGGGCGCACGAGAGTCCGGCCCGCGAACCATGACGTTCGGGACCGCTGGCCCTGTGGAGTACCCCCTGGACGAGCGCGTATTTCGGGCTGACTCGCCATACGCACGCGTCGTTCACCGGAACTTTACATGGCCTCAAGCCAGGTGTTGATCTTGAGGGTCGGTCGCATCTCGGATGCGGCTGGTTCAACGCCGGGCGTAGGGCCGGGTCATGATCTCCATGTTGTGGCCGGCCGGGTCGGCGAAGTACGCACCGCGGCCGCCGAAGAGGCGGTTGATACGGCCTGGATCGGTGTGGTCGGGGTTGGCGTAGTAGGTGACCGCGATCGCCTTCAGGCGAGCGATCATGGCGTCGAACTGATCGTCGGGCACGAGGAACGCGTAGTGCTGCGACTGGATCGGTTCGTCGCGCTTTTCGTAGTAGTCGAGCGTCACGCCGTTGCCGAGGTCGACGGGAAGGAACGGCCCCAGCGGGGCACTGACCTTCAGGCCCAGGATCTCGGCGATGAACTCGGCCGACAACTGCCGGTCCGTGGCATACACGGCAGTGTGGTTGAGCTGGACGGCTGTGGTGGGTGGCTGCTGCTGGTCGTGCGACATTCTGATAGTGCCTCTCCGAGTCTTGGGTTCCACTGAGATGGGCGCCGCGAGAGGGCGCCGGAAGGGAAGACAAGGAGAGGGCGGCGGGCTTCTTGCCCGCGCGGTGCTCAGGGCGAGGCCGGGGGCCTCACTCGTGTATGGCCCAAGGCCGACCCGGCAGTCACCCGGCCGACCTTAATGCCCCGTCGGAGGCCAAGGCAACGCCCTATAGTGTGTCGTCGACCAAGGGGTAGCAGCCGGCACGCCGCTGGTTTTCCTGAACCCGGCCGGTGCCGCGCGGCGGCTGATTGGACGGACGGAGGGGATCGCGGCATGACCGGCCCCCACACCGATGAGGAGCCCGCCGAGCATCAGCGCTTCGCCCGCTACCTGCAGGCCCTGGAGGCCGTCGCCGAGCCGGACGAGGCCGGCCTGGTGGCCACCGTCCTGCGTGACGAGGACGCGACGACGGCGGACAGCGCGGTGGGCCGCCATCTGGACCGCCGGGCCGCGGACCTGCTGCCCGACCCCCGTTTCACCGCCTGGGCCCAGACCCTGACCGAGGTGATCGCGGACCGCGACTTCCTCGCCTGCCGCCTGCGCGAGTGGACCCTGCTCAGAACCATCGCCCTGGGCAGGCCGTGGGCCGCCGAGGATCTCACCAGGGCGTCCGACTGGTGCCAGCGCATGGCCGCAACCACGCAGATCGCGCCCTCATCCAAGGCCCTCAGCCTGCTGGCCGAACACGGACGGACCCGCCGCGTTCGAAACGCAGCAAAGCTGCAACTGCAGCGCTGGACGCAGCCCGACTGACGTGACCCATCGGTGATGCGGGCCGGAGCTATTCCCTGTGCTGGACCAGCTGATGGGTCTCCCGCGAGACCCTCCCTGTTCCCGTCGGCGGCAGACCGGTGATCGGCCGGACGTACCCGTCGTACACCAGGAACGCCACCACCGGGGTGCCCAGGGACAGGCCGTCCTTCTGTCCGAGCTTCCAGCCGGCGCCCGGAATCACACCGCGCACCTGCGGCTCGTCGTGCCGCTCCACCCGCAGAAAGCCGGGGCGTTCCTTGGCGGACACCAGTCGGCCCTCCTCCTGGTCCAGCACAAGAGCCAGGCCATCCGCACTCCAGCTCTCCACCCGCATCTCCGTCTCGCTCTCGTCCGAGCCGGGCGCTGCGTCCGGGTCGGTGAAGTAGGCCCGGTACTGCACGTCGTTGGTGTCCATCGGACGATCATGCCTCAGCGCGCACGGCAAGCGGGGCTCAGCAGGTCATGGACCTGAGTCTGTCGAGCGCCGTCCACCGGGCCGGCCGGGTGGCGGGCTCCGCACCCATGGATCCGCCGCGCGCCCGTAGTTCGACCACCGTGACCCGGCCGTGCGGCCGCTCGACGGTCCAGGCGTCCTCGACCGGTACTTCCGCGACCATGGCGGGTACCCGATGCGTCACGCCCTCCGCATCGGTGAAGGGGAACTCACGGGTGAAGGACGGCTCAAAGGACCGCTCCCAGTCGGCCTGCAGCGCGACAGTGCTGACGAGGAGGGCGCAGAGTGCGGGATCAGCGCACTCTGCCACTTGGCCGAACAGGCCGTCCGTACCGCGAGTCCGCCGGTGCAGCCCGTGCAGCCCGTGCAGGTCGTCAAGGCCGGGCTGTCCGACCTCGATCGCGTACGACGCCATACGGAACCCCGGCCGTGCCGCAAGCCGGCTCGACATCCTGGCCGAGGCGATGAACGCACCCTCCCGTCCGAGTGCGTGGACCGCGGCACCTTCCGCGTTCCGGGCACCGACCGGGCCGACGACCCCCCGCAGCTCGGTGCGGGTCGTCCCATCGGCGCAGGCCTCCAGGGCCGCCAGCGCCAGCCACACGCCGGCAGGCGAACACATCACGTCAGCCCTGGCACCACGGACCACCGGATCATCGAAGAGCAACTCCAGCCACAACTCGCCCAGGGCCGTGATGGCCCCGGCGGCGCCGGTTTCCGTTCGCACAACAGCCCTCCTGCCGACGGCTCCACAAGGGGCCGACTTCGTGGCATACCAGTGCGTTCCCTGGCGTTCCCGACGAGGTTACGGGCATGGCCGGCCGAGTGCTGAAGTCGGCCCCGTTGCCGTGCGGGACGTCAACTCGACAGCGACGCGCAGTGGCCGTCATCGGTCGCCGACCGATGACGGCCACTGCTCAGGTTGTCACCCGTGCCAGAGCTGGGTCGCACCTCCGTAGCAGTCCCACTGGTTCACGACGGTGCCGTTGCTGTGGCTCCACACGGCGTCCAGACACTTCGCGCTGTCCACGTTCACGACCTCGTATCCGCCGTTCACCAGCCGCAGCGTCCACAGTTGGGTAGCGCCGCCGTAGCAGTCCCACTGCGTCACGGCCGTGCCGTTGCTGTGACTCCACACGGCGTCCAGGCACTTGCCGCTGTCGGTGTTCACGATCTCCTGGCCGTTCCAGCTCCACTGCTGAGTCGCGCCGCCGTAGCAGTCCCACTGCGTCACCGAGGTGCCGTTGCTATGGCTCCACACGGCGTCCAGGCACTTGCCGCTGTCGACGTTGACGAAGTAGCCGCCGGCCACCGCGACGGCCGGGCCGACGAGCTTGACCTGAGCGCCGGCCGGTGCGGCCGCTACGAGACCGCCCCCGATGAGGGAGGCAACGCCGACCGCGAGGGCGGCCATACGCTGGACGTGATTCCACGCCATGATGAAGTGCTCCTTCGCTGATGCCACTGGTGTGGTGGCTACGGGCCGATCCTTGCTGTCCGTAGATCAGGTGATGACTCGGAGAAGCCGGCTTCCGTCTTCGATGCCAAAACTCTCGGATGTTCCGCCCTGGGTCGAGCAGCTTTTCGGACGATCCTGGATGTTCTCGGACAGAGCACCATCGATACCGGAATCACTGTCACGAGCGAACAATTCACGACACCGACCGAGGTCGGGAACGCAGAAAGGGCCCCCGCAGGCTTTCGCCTGCGAAGGCCCTTCGCACCGTCGGGACGCCCCGATATGAACCTACGGCTGCGCGCTGTGCGCGGCGTCGAGCTGGTGGTCCGACCAGATGTAGCTTTCGGGAAGCAGGCCGGTGATGGGGATGGTCCGGAGGCCGTCACTAGTGCCCACGATGACGTCGAGGGCCGGGAAGTAGTCGAGAAGGACCTGGCGGCAGCGGCCGCACGGAGGCACCACTCCGCGGTCGCGGTCTCCCACGGCGACGATGGTGTCCAGCTCGTAGGCGCCCTGCGCGGCCGCGGCACCGATGACGACCAGCTCTGCGCAGGGGCCGCCGGTGAAGTGGTAGGCATTCACCCCAGTGACGATCCGGCCGTCCCGGGCGCGGGCCGCAGCCGCCATGGTGTGGTTGTCGCCCCGGCAGCGTGTGGCCGCGACGTGCGCCGCGGCCTCGATCAGTTCATGGTCGACGCGGTCGGTCTGTGGGGTCATCTTCTCTGCCTTCATGCGGTGTCATGCGGTGTCATACGACGTTGGCCCGGCTGACGATGGCGCGGAGCCGGCATCAGCATTGTGCAGGGCGAAGGCGTGCCCGTCCCCGCGGGCCCCGGGCTACCGGGTGAGGTCGAGGGCGGCCCGGATGATGCTGTCGGTGTCGATTCCGTGGTAGCGGTAGACGTCCTCCAGGGAGCCGGACTGCCCGAAGCGGGTCACGCCCAGGGTGCGTACCGGCACCTGGTGGATCGTGGCGAGGAACGCCAGGGTGTGCGGGTGGCCGTCCAGCACGGTGACCAGAGGGGTCGCACGGGCGCGGGGGAAGGCCTGGTCGAGGATCCAGTCGGCGGACTCCGGGTCC
Organism: Streptomyces fildesensis; assembly: GCF_016107395.1. Lineage (GTDB taxonomy): Bacteria > Actinomycetota > Actinomycetes > Streptomycetales > Streptomycetaceae > Actinacidiphila > Actinacidiphila fildesensis. The sequence continues at coordinate 184,452 of NZ_JAAIKO010000009.1, read as the reverse complement.
TGTCCGGTACGGGAACCCTGCGCCCGGAAGAGCAGGTCGGGGCTGGTCACGCAGACGACGTCCGCGGCGACACCCTGCGCCGCGAGCCGGTCCGCGGCGGTCAGGGCCTCGGTCACCATCGCGCCCATCGCCGCGATGGTGACCTCCGCGCCCGCGACGCGCCGCATTGGGTAGGCGCCGGCCACCACTTGCCGGCGGCGGCGCTCCCGGGCGGCGGGATCGGTGGGCACCGCGGCCAGCGACTGGTCGACGGACCGGGTGGACAGCCGCAGATACGCCGACTCGCCGTCCGAGCGGCCCAGCTGGGCCAGCGCCGCGAGCAGGGCCCACTCGACGTCGATGGCGAAGGCCGGTTCCCACGTCGTGCAACCGGGCTGTTCGAGGCCCACCGATGGCGTGGTGATCGACTGGTGGGCGCCGCCCTCCGGCGCCAGCGTCACCCCGGACGGCGTGCCGACCAGGATCGACTGGCCGCCGGCGTAGATGCCGAACGACCACGGTTCCAGGGCGCGCTGCACGAAGGGGTCGTAGAGCACGCCGATCGGCAGCAGCGGCCGGCCCCAGCGGCTCCAGGTGGCGCCCAGTTCGCCGAGCAGACCGACCAGGTTCGTCTCCGCGATACCCAGCTCGATGTGCTGGCCGGTCGGCTTCTCCCGCCAGTGCAGGATGGTCTCCGGGTCGTCCGCGAACCAGTCCGTGCGCTCGGCCACCGACCACACGCCGACCTTGTTCACCCAACCGCCCAGGTTGGTGGAGGAGCTGACGTCCGGGCTGACCGTCACCACCCGCGCGGCGGCCTCGGGCGCCTGCCGGGTCAGATCGAGCAGCGCCCGGCCGAGCGCCGCCTGGGTGGTGCCGGAGCCCGTGGGGGTGCGGCCGATGTCGGTGGGCAGCGCGGGCGGCGGCTGGAGCACCGGGGCGTCGCGACGCAGCCGCTCGGCCGTTTCTGCGCACAGCCCCGCCGCCGCGGAGCCGAGCGCGAAGTCCGCCCAGGGTCGGGCGGTATCGCAGCCCAACTGCTCGGCCAGCTGGTCCATCTGCTCCTGGGTGAGCAGTGAGGAGTGGTTCTGGGGGTGGCCCTGGACCGGGAGGCCGTAGCCCTTGACGGTGTACGCCAGGATCACCGTCGGCCGGGTGTCGTCGACCGCGGACAGAGCGGCGTCCAGCATGGCCAGGTCGTGGCCGCCGAGGTTCCGGACGGCCGTGACGAGCTCCTCGTCCGCCAGTTCTGCGAGGAGTTCGGCGATCCCGGCCGCACCCGGTCCCGTACCGGGCAGGCGGCTGCGCAGCTCCAGTGCGGAACAGCGCAGCAGCCGCTGGTACTCGGCGTTCGTCATCGCGTCCAGACGGGCGCGCAGCGCGTCGCCACCGGGCCGGGCGAACAGCTCCTCCAGCGCTCGTCCGTACTTGACCTCCAGGACCTGCCAGCCGGCCGCCGCGAACATCCCGCGCAGTCGGTCCGCGGTGGCCAGCGGCACGACGCGGTCCAGCGACTGGCGGTTGAGATCGACGATCCACACCAGCTCACCGAGTCCGGCCACCGCCGGGTCGAGTACCGCCTCCCACACCGCGCCCTCGTCCAACTCGGCGTCGCCCACCAGCGCGTACTGCCGACCGGCGAATCCGCCGTCGGCCGCGGTCACCCCGCTCTCCGCTTCCGGCCTGGCCGCGTCGCCCGGACCCGTGCGGGTCCCGGCATCCGCGCCGTCCCGGACGTAGCGGCGGGCCAGCGCGCCCCAGATCGTCGCGGTCGCGCCGATGCCCACCGATCCGGTGGAGTAGTCGACCGGGTCGGGGTCCTTGGACCGGCTCGGGTAGCTCTGCAGGCCGCCCAGTTCCCGCAGCGTCGGCAGATACGCCTCCGGCAGCTCGCCGAGCAGGTAGTTGATGGCGTGCAGCACCGGCGAGGCGTGCGGCTTCACCGACACCTGGTCCTGCGGGCGCAGATGGCGGAACCACAGCGAGGTCATGATCGACACCATGGAGGCGCACGACGCCTGGTGGCCGCCGACCTTGAGTCCGGACGGATTGGGACGCACCCGGTTCGCGTGGTGCACGATCGAGCTGGACAGCCAGAGCAGGCGGTCCTCCACCTCGCCCAGCACGCCGTAGGGGTCCGATCCGCTGGATTCGGCACGGTCCCCGAGTGGAGCGGCTGTGGTCATGGCGGGGGGTTCTCCTGGGGTTCTGCCGGGGTTCTGCAGGTCTTCGCCGGTCGGTGGCGTACGGCACGACGGTATGTGTTCGCTGCCGACCAGGAGACCAGCAGGCAACCCGGCACACAAGTCGGGGCCGCACCGGGCAGAGGTCGAGCTGACGGGCGCGCGGCGCCGGATCGGACCGCCGTCCTGATCCGGCGCCGCCCGGCCGTGGCGTGGTGTCAGGCCGCGTGGCGGTGGTGGTTGAGAGTTGCGCGGGCGTGGCGCTGATCAGGACCGGCCGGCAGGCGGCGTGGCCTGTTACGCGACGTGCCCCGTGTGGATGATCGAGATGCGGCCCAGGTTGCATTCCCCCGCGCCGCCACCGGCCGCACGGTGGGTTTGCGCCCGCAGCGCGACGCTGGCCAAGGTGATCAACAGGTCCGCGTCCCTGTCGCCCCCCAGCACCACGGTCACCCACCCCGAACCCGGAAGCAGGCGCAGCGCGGTGGAGTGCCCCAGTTCCTCGTGCAGGCGCTCGATCGCCGGTCGGCCCAGGTCGGCCTGTCGCTCGGAATGGAAGTGGACGATCTCCGCCCCGTCGGCCAGCACAGCCGTCCCCGTACCGCACCGGGCCGGGGCCGCGGACAGGCCCGGCCACGTCATCAGGTCTTCCATAGCGCGACGCGCAGATGCCATGCCCACATGATCGACCGTTTGCCCCCGGTGCCGCTACCCCGCCCTCGTAACATCCTGTGGTCCCGGCTGTTCGTGGACGCGCGCGGCGAGGACCGCGATGTCGTCGTCGGGCGTAGTGGGTGCGACCGTGGTCAGAACATGGTCCAGCAGGTCCTCCAGGGACTCGCCCGGGCGCGGGCGGCGCAGGCGGGTGAGTCGGGCAAGGGAGGCGTCGATGTCCTCGGTGCGCCGCTCGACCAGACCGTCGGTGTAGAGCAGCAGCATCTGCTCGGGGTCCAGTGAGTGGACCACCGCCTGGTACTCGCCCAGACCCGTTCCCAGCGGTGGCCCGGTGGGAACGGCCAGCAGTTCCGCCGGCCCGTCCGGGCGGAGCAGAGTGGGCGGCGGGTGCCCGGCGCTGGCGAAGGTGCACCGATGACGTGCCGGTTCCACCAGGGCGAGCAGACAGGTGGCGGGGCGGGTGGCGTCGCTCTGCGAGGTCAAGTGGTCCAGTTGCCGCAGGATACGGTGCGGCGGCAGGTCGGTGGCCGCTACGTAGCGCAGCAGCATGCGGTAGGCATTCATGTCGACGGCCGTCTCCACCCCGTGGCCCATGACGTCGCCGATGACCAGCAGGGTGCGGCCGAAGGACAGGCGGATGGTCTCGAACCAGTCGCCGCCCACCATCGCGGACGTACCGCAGGGCAGATACCGGGAGGCCAGCTCCAGATTCGCGTGCGGGCTGCCCGGGTCGGCCAGCAGCGCCCCCTGCAACTCCATCGTCAGGTCCTGCGCCACGGCGTAGCGCCGAGCGTTGTCCATGCTCCGGGCCGCCCGGTCCGCGACCGCTTGCACAGTGGCGGCGTCGTCGTCGAAGGCGGCACTGGGTGGGGATCTGAGCAGCGACAGGACACCGATGAGCCGGCCGCCGGCCCGCAGCGGGACGACGAGCACCGACGCGGCACCGACGCCGCCCCCGAGCTCGCAGGACCAGTCCTCGCCGGCGCCGGCTCCCTGTCCGCCGGTCCTGTCGTGGCTCAGGAAGGCCTGGCCGCTCTCCAGGCACTGCGCGGTCGGGCACCTGGGCAGATGACGCACCCACTCCTCGGCCGGCGCAAGGGTCTCCATGCCGTGACGCAGTCCCGGAACCGCCTCCAGGGCGGTGCGCCGCACCCGCAGCGGGCCGGCCCCGACGGTCAGCCCGGCCGGAAGCGCCTCTGGGGGCAGGATCTCGACACTCGCCAGGTCCGCGAAGCGCGGGACCGCGAACCGCGCCAGTTCCGCGCAGGTGACGTCCAGGTCCAGGCTGGTCCCGATCTGCTCCGTGGCCTCGTCCAGCAGCGCCAGCCGCGCCCGGTCGGCCAGCAGTGCACGCAGGGCATCGGCGTTGTCGAAGGCCGACGCAAGCACCGTCTCACCTTCGCCCGGGCCGGTGCCCGCTGCTGTGGAACGCACCCTCGCCTCCCTGGTCCGGCCCCCGTCCCGGAAGAGCAATCATCGGTTCCCCGGACGCCGTGCGCACCCAGGCACCCTGTGAGGTAGCCGACACCCGGCAACCCTATGCCGTCACACACGCAACACAGCCCCCAGGGGACCCACGATCGGCGGGTCGAGGTCCGGCGCGCACCACTGCGAAAGCCGCCCGCCGTGCCTACGCTGGTGCAGGTCTCCAGCGATGGCTTCGCCGAGTCGGATCGCTCACCGTCCGAAGTACCGGGAAGCCCGTGAAAGAAATCCGTGCGGCGGTGTCGGATCGGGGCGGAGCTGTTCGTAGTAAGGGTGAGCGGTCGCCCGGGAGGGGCGTCGCCGAAGCGCAGGAGATGGTGCGAGATGCAGTATCTGGTTTCCGTGATCACCGACACGACCGACAACCTCGCCACCCCGGACGAGGACGCTGCGATCGACGTGTTCAACGAGCGCCTCCAGGCCGACGGTCACTGGGTCTTCGCCGGCGGCCTCGGCGGGCCCGACACGGCCACGGTGATCGACAACCGCGGAGCGGAGGCGTTGTTCACCGACGGGCCCTTCGTCGAGTCGAAGGAGTTCCTGATCGGCTTCTGGATCATCGAAGCGCCCGACCTCGACGTGGCGCTCAAGCTGGCGGCCGAGGGGTCGAAGGCCTGCAACCGGAAGACCGAGGTGCGGCCGTTCCTGTGAGCGTGACCGACGTCCGGGAGGCGATCAGCCGGGCCCACCACGAGGAGTGGGCCCGGGTGGTCGCCGCCCTGACCGGACGATTCGGCGACCTCGACATCGCCGAGGAGGCGGCGGCCGAGGCGTTCGCGACCGCCGTCGAGCGGTGGCCGGCCGACGGCGTGCCGCCCAACCCCGGCGCCTGGCTGACCACCACCGCCCGCCGCAAGGCCATCGACCGGGTCCGGCGCGAGAACAAGCGCGTCGACAAGCAGAAGGAGGCTCAGCTGATGTACGACGACCCGCCCGAGCCTCCCGGCCTCATCGACGACGAGCGGCTACGGCTGATCTTCACCTGCTGTCACCCGGCGCTTGCGATGGAGACTCGGGTGGCGCTGACACTGCGCATGGTCGGCGGTCTGACCGCGACCGAGATCGCCCGTGCCTTCCTGGTGCAGGAGACCGCCATGGGCCAGCGGATCACCCGTGCGAAGGCCAAGATCAAGGCGGCTCGCATCCCCTACCGGGTGCCGTCCGCGGCGGACCTCCCGGCACGCGTGTCCGGCGTACTGGCCGTTCTCTACCTCGTCTTCAACGAGGGCTACCTGGCGACCGGCCCCGACACCGACCCCGTACGTCACGACCTGACCGCCGAGGCGATCCGGCTCACCCGCCTGATCCGTGCCCTCATGCCGCAGGACGGTGAGGTGGCCGGGCTGCTGGCGCTGATGCTTCTGATCGAGGCCCGCCGTACCGCCCGGGTCTCGGGAAGCGGCGAACTCATCGCCCTCGATGAGCAGGACCGTGGGGCCTGGGACGCGGCGCTGATCACCGAGGGCCACCGGCTGGTACGCGAGCGCCTGGCGACCGGTGCGGCTCCGGGCCGCTACCAGATCCTCGCGGCGATCAACGCCGTGCACACCTCCGCCCGCGGCGTACGCGACACCGACTGGTCGCAGGTCGTCGCCCTCTACGACCAGCTCGTCCGCCTCGACCCCTCGCCGATCGTCGCCCTCAACCGGGCCATCGCGGTCGCCGAGCTCGACGGCCCGCAGGTGGCGCTGGCGGCCGTCGACCGTCTCGAGGACAAGCTGGCGGGCTATCACGCCTACCACGCGACGCGCGCCGACCTGCTGCGCCGGCTGGGCTACGGTCAGCAGTCACGCGCGGCCTACGACAAGGCCATCGATCTGGCGGGCAACACCGCCGAGATCACCTATCTGACGCGCCGCCGCGACCAGCTGGGGTAGCGACGCTTCCGGCGTGACCGTCGGGTGACGAGCCAGTGGGCCACGTCGCTCCTGCCCGGGCTGTACGACTTCCACGGCTGGAGCAGCAGCAGCACGTCACCGCCTGTCGGAAGTCGCGGTCAGGCGGGCTGCCACAGCTCGACCCGGTTGCCCTCAGGATCGGTGACCCAGCCGAATCGGCCGACACCCGCCATGTCCTGCGTCTCCGGAGCCACGTCCGCTCCCTTGGCGCGCAACTGAGCGAGCATCGCATCGAGGTCGCCGACCCGGAAGTTGAGCATGCTCTGCTGGGCGCGGGACCCGAAGTAGTCGGTCTCGGACTCGAAGGTCGCGAACACCGTCGGCCCGGCTCCCGGACGCCACAGGCCGTTCTCATCTGCGTCCAGGCCCAGGCAGTCGCGATACCAGGCGCCCAGAGCCGCCGGATCCGCTGCCCGCAGGAAATATCCACCGATTCCCAGCACACGTTCCATGCCGCCATCCTGCCAGGACGGCGATCGCGCGTGGTGGCACCTTGCCGGGTTGCTCGCAACAACGCGGATCCCCGGCTTGCACGGCGGGAGCGCGCGAGTTCGTGAGCGAACACCGCACTCACGGCAGCACTCTGATCAGGCTTCACCCGATCGCAGTAGCTCCGATGCTTCTGTCGCCGAGAGGGAGTGGCCCCATCGCCGAGCGTCCGAAGTTCGCGGAACTGCTGCGCCGGCACCGGCGCGCGGCCGCCGTACGCACTGGCTGATCTCGGCCGGTGTCTGGGTCGCTGGGCCGCCGCGGCGAAAACGTCTCCCGTCCGGCCACGGTGGCCGCCGTCATCACCCAGGCAGCCGAGGGCCTCAACGGCTGGTCCTGACGGCCGCGGGCGCTCGCCCCATCCGTCCACCGTCTCGACCTCGGCGCGGGTGACAGCGACATCGACAGCCCCGGTGGCGGCGAGTGGATGACCGATGACCTCCTGGACTGGCTGGCCTCCGGGGCCGGCTCACCATCTGCCTGAGCGCCATGATGCGGTCCCTTTCTCGGCGAACCCGGTCGGGTGGGATCTGGTTCGGGGTACGTGCGACCCAGGCGGCGGCTGTGCGTCCTGCGGAGACTGCGTCAGCCGCGCCGTGGCCACCGGTGGGTGGTCCCTCGAGCGCGTGTGCTCAGGCCCAGTGCCACTCCACCTGCGTCGGCGCCGGCCGGTCGTCGCTCATCGTCTCTCCCGTCCTCACGAGGCGGCCTGGCCCGGCGGGTTGACCGCGGGGATCCAGCCGACCAGGCGCCCACCGGTGTAGATGAAGCCGGCGCCGATGCCGAACGCGCCGTTCACGCCGCCCCAGACGAACCACAGCGACGAGATGCCCCCGAGGCCGGCCGCCTTGGTGATGGCCGACAGGTCGAGGGGCCCCTTGATACCGCCGAGGATGCTCGCGAAGTCCTTTCCGAACTTCGCCGGATCGCTCAGCAGGGTGCCCCACATCTTGCCGGCGCCCTGGAGCCCGGCCCAGTTCGATGCCCAGAACCCGATCTCGGGGGTGGTGGCGCCGAATTTGCCCAGCAGCCAGTTGGTGGCCGGATTGTTGAACCACTTCGACGTGTTCTGCCAGTCGGCGGCCACGTTCGGCGGCGGTGCCCCGGCCGGTTGGGAGCCCGGGGCAGGGCGACCCGGCACGTTTCCCGGCCTGTTGTTCGGCCCGAACGGCCGGGAGAAGTTCGGGACACCTCCGCCGGGACGCGGGTTGCCCGCCCCGAACGGCCTGGAGAAGTTCGGAATGGAGCCGGCGGGCGGCCGCAACGGCACCAGTTGGATGCCGCCGGCTCCGCCCGGCCGGTTCGCGAGGGCGGCGGCCTTGGCGATACTGGAAATCCCCTTGCCCACCACCGCGACGATGGCGCCCAGACCGGCCAGGCCGAGCCCGACCGCCCCGAGCACGACGTCCAGGACGCTGCCCTTGCCGTCGACGTACAGCACGATGTTGGCGATCAGCGTGACGGCACCGGCGACCACCCCGGCGATGACGATGACGTTCACACCGGGGATGAGGATCGCGAGGACGCCCAGGATCATGCCGATGATGGCGAAGATCTGGCTGATCTTGGCCATGACGGCATCGAGCTTGTCCTTGTAGGAGTCGGTCAGCCCATCGGTGTACCTTCTGGCGCTGACCGCGTCGCCGAAGCGCTTGCCGGCCACGTTGAGAGCGTCCACGGCGTTGTTGAGCCGCGTCTTCGCCGCTGCCATCTTCGAGGCCGCCTCGGAGTTGGCCTTCTCCTTGTCGGTGCCCTTCTGCTGTTCCTCGGGGGTGATGGTGCCGTCCGGACTCTTCGTCGGATCCGGTAGGCCCTTCGCCTTGGTCTGGGAGCCCTGGGCCTCGTCGGCGTCCTGAAGCGCGCCGGCGGTCTCGCTGAGCCCCCGGTCCAGATCCGGCTCATACTTGCCGATCTCGTTGGCGACATCGTGGTAGCGCACCGCGGCCTTGCCGAGGCTGTCCTTGAGGGTGCCGGCCTCGGACTTCAGCCCCTCGACGTACTGGCCGGCGAGGCTGTCACTGTCGCTGTCCACGATCTGCCCGAGCTTGGCGGTCGCGTCATCGATGGTCGTGGCGATGTGGCTGTAACGCTTCTGCGCCGCGCTCACCACGTCGGGGTCGGCGTAGGCGGGGTCCGAGTCCAGGTCCAGCGACGACCAGTCGAGATTTCTGATTGCCATGCGGTTCTCCTTGAGCGACTCGTCAACCGTTCTGGAACGTGTCCATCAGCTGTTGTTCCCCCTGCGACCACGCATCGTCGATCTTGGTCACCTTGTCGCGGAGGGATTTCATGTCCTTGACCATCGCGTCGCGGTGGACGGTCCAGTTGTCCGCGAAGTCGCCCATCGACAGATTGGCGTTGTGCTGACCCCAGAGCCCCTTGTCGTCGTTCTGGAAGTCCAACGCCCCCTCGAACTGGCTGATCAGTTCGTTGAGATCGCTGACCAGGTCCTTCAGGTCCTTCACCACCAGGTCTGCCATCACTGCTCCCGCGTGTCGTGGGTGGGTCCGCCGGGCCGGGCCGGCGCTGCCGAAGGGATCTGGGTGGTCAGCAGGCTGCCGCTGCCCAGGTGGACCAGTGCCGCGCCCGGCACGACCCTGGCGGCGATCTGAGAACGCGTCAGCCGGACGCCGACCAGGTCGCCGTCGCCCATGCCGGGAGGGGACAGCAGCGCGCCGCGCCGGTTCTTCTTGACCTCCGCCTGCCAGCCGGAGAAGCCCGCCGCTACCGAGGCGACGTTCCCGCCGAGGATCACGCCCCGGTTGCTCCCCGAAGCCTTGCGGACGAACGCCTTCAGCCAGTCCCGGCAGCGCAGGTCGCGCCATGCCTCGGCATCGTCGACCAGGAGCACCACCGGACCGTCACCGGGGTCCAGCAGTTCGGAGAACTCCCGCTCCGCCGGCTCCTCGCCGGTGATGACACCCCGCACCCCGGGCCGGCCCTCGAAGCCGCGCAGCGGGGAGTTCATGGGGGCACCGATGACGATCTCGGTGCCACCGCGCAGCAGCGACTCCGCCATGACGGCGAGTGCCGTGCTGCGCCCGGACCGGGACGGTCCGGCGACCAGGAAGGTCGGCTGATCACCCAGCAGGTCGGCCCCGACCGGCTCGAGGTCGTCGCCGCCGACCCCCACCAGTGCCCACATGGGGGCCGGGGTCCCGACCGCCTCCCACGCCTGCTCGAACGTGAGGTCCGTGGGCAGCACCGCGATCCGGTTCGGCCGCGCCGACTTCTCGACCCCCGCTTCCCGCTCGACGAGCCGGGCGGCCAGCGCATGCACCGCGGCCACCTGCGCCGGACCCGCCGGGTCGGCCGCCACCAGCGCGACCTGGGTCTCGATCGCGCTGCCCGCGCGGTAACCACGGCCCGGTGGCAGGTTCTCCGGGATCTTCCGCGGGTTCAGCCCGGCCAGGCTGGCGTCGCTGCGGTCCGACAGCCGCAGCACCAGCTTGTCCTCGCACAGCGAACTCATCCGGCCGGTCAGCAACATGCGGTCACCGGCGATGACCACGTGCACCCCGGCGCTGGCGCCCTCGCGGTGCAGGGTCTGGATCAGTTCGGTCAGCGCCCCGGCGTCGTACTCGTTGAGGGTTCCCATGAACCCTTCCCAGCGGTCGAGCAACAGCACGATATGGGGCAACCGCTCGGACTCCTGGGCGGCCGCCCGCTGCTCCGACACATCGGCGAAGCCTCCCTCACCGAGCAGTCGCTGACGGTTCCGCACCTCGGCGTCCAGGCGTTGCAGCAGCCGGACGGCCCGGTCGGTCTCCGAGCGCTGCACCACCGCGCCACAGTGCGGCAGCTTGGTGAGCGGAAGCAGGGCTCCGTTGCCGCAGTCGAGCCCGTACAGGTGCAGGTCGGCGACGCTGGACGCACTGGCCGCCGCGGCCGCGAAGGTCCGCAGCGCCGCGGAGCGCCCGGAGCGCGGGCCTCCGATGATGTGCAGGTGCCCGAAGGTGGCCAGGTCCACCGTCACGGGTTCCTGGCGCTGCTGCGTCGGCAGGTCCTGTACCGCCCAGGAGAAGGACGGATCCTCCCGGGTACCGCGGACCGGATCCGCCGCCAGCTCGACCACCGGCGACAGCGGCAGCGGCGGCGGCAGCCACGGCCGGCGCTGCGGGGCGATGCCCACCATGTCGTTGGCCTGTCTGATCGCTGTCACCAGGACTGACAGGTCGGTCAGTTCGTTGGTCTCGGCCGTGCTGTGCGGGCGCTGCGGCGCGGGCAGGCCGAGGTCCAGCCACGAGACCGGCTGCAGGAACGGGACGGCCACGACCGCTGTCCGGTCGGCCGGCGGGCGGCGGCCCCCACCCGGCCGGTCTGGAACGGGATCAGCGAGCTGTGCCCGAGCCGGGCGTAGCCCCGCCCCGGAGTCGACGCCGGGATGCTCGCGGCTTCCCGGGCATCGATGACATCGGTGCTCTCTCCGGAATCGGTCACCCGCAGCGCGACCCGCAGGTTGGTGTTGGCGCGGATTTCCGCCGACACCACACCGGACGGGCGTTGGGTCGCCAGGATCAGATGGATGCCCAGCGAACGGCCGCGCTGGGCGACGTTGACCAGGCCGGTGACGAAGTCGGGCAGCTCGCGCGCCATGGAGGCGAACTCGTCGATGACGATGAGCAGGCGTGGTATGGGAGCCAGTTCGGGCCGTCGGCTGGCGTAGTCGAGGTAGTCCTCCAGGTCTTTCGCGCCCGCGGCCGCGAGCCGGTGCTCGCGATGGGTCAACTCGGCGCTCAGCGAGGCCAGGGCCCGCTCGACGAGATGCGTGTCCAGGTCCGTCACCAGGCCGACGGTGTGGGGCAGTTGGACGCAGTCCTTGAACGCGGCACCGCCCTTGTAGTCGACCAGGACGAAGGTCATGGCGTCCGGGCGGTTGGCCACGGCCAGCGACGCCACCAGGGTCTGCAGGAACTCCGACTTGCCCGAACCGGTCGTGCCCGCCACCAGGCCGTGCGGGCCGTGGTTGACCAGGTCGAGCGCGAACGGGCCGCTGAGCGAATAGCCGACCACAGCCTTGGTGGTACGGCCCGAGGCACGCCAGCGGGCAGCGATCGAGGCACCGGTCGGCTCCTCCAGTCCGAGGACCTCCAGCAGGCGCGCGGCGGCCGGCAGCGCGGCCTCGCCCTGGTTGTCGCTGACATCGCGCAGGGGCGCCAGCCGGCACCCGGTCGCCGCGTACCAGCTGTCCGCCACCTCGTCCGCGAGGATGTCGTCGATCTGTGCCGCGCGCTGCTGCCGTAGGGTGGCCGGCCGCGCGGCGCCCCCGACCAGGACGGTCGCGCACTCCTCAGGCAGGGTGCGTTCGTCGGCGTCCACACAGATGCTGTAGACGCCGACCGCGGGTCCTTCCTGCAGGATCGTCACCATTCCGGGCAACGCCCGCAGTCGTCGGGCACCGTCCAGCACCACGACGACGTCCGGGTCGGCGAGCACCGCCCCGAAGCCGGCGTTGAGACGCGCCTGCTGACGTGCGTTGATGAGCTCGGTCAGCTCGGCGACCCGGCGGCCGAGCGTCTCGGCGTCGGCACCCAGCAGAGCCAGCGCCTGCTGCCCCAGCATCGGCCGGGTGTGCGGCAGCCAAGCCGCCCACTCCCATAGCGACTCCCCCGCCGGGTCGGTCAGGATGTACAGCTGCACGTCGCGAGGACTCTGCAGCACGGCCAGTTGACCGACCAGCCAGCGCGCGGTACGACGCGGCCAGTCGCCGAGCCCCGCGACACCGACGACACCCGTCTGCGCGATGGAGAAGGCCGCGGGGACGTCCCGCACCGCCCGGACTTCCCGTTGGCGGTGCGTGCCGTCGCCCCCCTCGACAGAGATCTTGGTGGGCAGGTCGGCGATGCCGACCCGGACCAGCAGGTGGTCAGGATCGGTGCGGCGGCGTTCCCAGAGCCGGGCCCGCGGACCGGTCGCGATGACGAGCAACTCGGCCGGGTCCGGGCTGGCGGCGCGGTAGTCCAAGCGTTCCTGCTCCAGCGCCGCCGTGATCTCGGCTTCGGTGGCCTCGAGCTGGGCCTGGTGTTCGGCCAGCTGACGCCGGTTGCTGATCCGGCCCTGACGCCGCCCGGTGAACCAGTTCCCGAGGACCATGACCGGCGACATCGCCGCCATCATCAGGAACAACGGGTTGTCCATCATCACCGCGAACGCGCCGCCGAAGACGGCGGGCAGCGCTGCCGCCAGCCAGGGCAGTGCGCTCGGTGCCGACGGCTTGGGCCGGTTCGGGAGGCGGAACGCGGTGCGCTGCTCGAAGGGAAGCAGCCGAGGGGGACGGTTGTAGTCCAGGTACTCACCCTCTGGCGAGGGTTCGACGACGGCATCCGGGCTCAGCAGCGGATACGCCTCCAGGATGGTTTTCCCGACCAGGAGTTGGGACGTCTCCCGCCAGGCGACCTCGTGGTCGGGCAGCGGGGTGCGGTCGAGCAGGGCGGAGGACGTGCCCGCGCGCACGTGCACCGAGGCGTCGAGGGACACCCGGACGACGGCGACCACCGCCGGCTGGTCACTGCCCATGATGATGCGGCAACCGGCACCGGATCCGATGCGGTGCTCGCCCGCGTCGAGGTACCAGACCCGCCCGGCGTCGGCGCCCGCCACGGCCCTGACCGTGGCCAGACCGGTGTCCGGGCCCGCGACGGGGCCGGGCGTGCCGAGCCACAGGACGGTGCCGTCGTGGATCCCGCTGTCCGCCAGGGGCGTGGAGAGGTCGAGCGGCTGATCGGCGAGATAGACCGCCGTCACACCCGGATCGCCGGACGGCGGGGTCTGCGACGCATCAAGGCTGTCCAGCAGGTTCTTGACGACGTCGCGGAGGACGGTGGTGGGATCGGCATCCACGACCACGTCGGCCGACCAGTCCGGTAGCCGGGCAATGGTGATCATCATGGGCATGGTTCCCCACCCTCATCAGTCCGGGCGCCCGAGCCGAGGGAGCGGCCGGCGCGGGGCGCACGTACGGCGCCGGCCGCTCTGGGCCGGCTACTTCTGGTTGAGGGAACCGGAGAGCTGGGTGTCCATGTCACGCAGCGCGTCCACGGCCTTGTCGAGCCACACCGACAGCTGGTCCAGGGTCTCCATGGCCTGATTGGCCGAGGTGACGAACTCGGTGTGCACTTCGTCGAACTTTCCCGATGCCTGCTCGGTGACGAAGCCGCTGGCCGTCAGGCCGTCGACGATGCTCTTGCACTGCGTGAGTTTGTCGTCGATATCGGCCTTGTTGGTGCGCATCGTGTTCGCGGTGTCCGACATCTCCTGGTAGGTGACGTTCAGATTCGCCATGGTGTGTCCCTTCTGGTGTCGCCGAGCGTCTCGGTACGCACCGACTCGTTCGGCACGGACGCTGCCGATGCTAGGAACGGACCCAGTGGCGGTCCAGAACACCGGCTGGAGGCTTGGGCCCAAGGGCCCAAGCCCTCCCCCTGCCCGGCGTTGACACTTCCCTGGCGGGAAGGCCAACGTTCGGGGCACGACGAAAACCCCGTGCGCTCCGCTCGTGGTGGGGCAGCTCCTGACGACGCGGCCAGCCGCGCCTGGCGGGGTGCGCGCCCGACACGACCAGCCGCCCACAACCGAGGGGCCACAGGTGACACTGCCGAGCCGATCCGCTGATCGCGTTCCTCGCCGCGGCGACTGGCGTGCCCGGCTGCGCAGGTCGCGAAGGACCGAGGCACGATCGGGGCCGGCCCGGGGCGCCGATCACGGCCTGTGGACCGTGGACCGGGTCGTACGCGTCCTGGCCACCGCCTGCGACCGCGAGAACCGCGGTGTTCCCGTGGCCCATGTGGTCGTCGTCGGACCCGACACCGTCTGGCTTCGCCTCAAGACCCCCGACGAGCGTCCCCCCGTCGGGTGGACCGCCGATCACGGCGGCCGGACCTGGCATGCGCGGCTGCGCATGCTGCAGAGCGCGAGTGTGGCGGAGTCACTGCCGGACCCGTACCCGAAGCTGGTCTCGCTCGGCGACACCGCCTCGGGCTTCGCGCTGCTGAACCTCAGTCAGGTCGGCGGCATCATCAGCCTGGAGGGCGACGCCCGGCAGGCAAGGGCCCTGGCCGAGGCGTGGACCCGCGAGCTCACCACGAGCCCGTGGTCACAGGGTGTGCAGGTGGTCCGGATCGGGTTCAGACCAGGGGCCGCGGAGCGGTTCGGATCGGCCGAGTCACCGACCCAGGCCCTGACCGACGGCGATGCCGCGCTGGACGACGTGAGCGGCGGGGTGGCACTGCTGGTCGGTCTGCCCGGCGGCCGTGACCGCCAACGCGAACGCATCACCAAGCTGGCGGACGATCCGGACGGACGCTGGTCGGTGGTCGTCGTCGGCCGGGTCGACCAGCCGCGGTGGCGCTTCACCATCGACGCGAACGGTGTCGTGGACACCGGCCTCCTGGACGAGCCCGTGGCACGCCGGCTGCATCCGTCATCGGACGCGCCCGCCCATGAGGAGGCGGGTGCCGATCCTGCCGGCCACCCCGTCGGCGGGGCCGCACCCGAGAACCGCCGGAGAGGAGGGCCGTTCACCCGCCGCTGGGTGATCGTGGCGACCGCGGTCGGCGCCTGCCTGATGGGCACTGCCCTCGTTCTCACGCTGAAGGACTCCTCATCGTCCTCCGCACCCGGGGCCAAGGCCCCCGGCACCCAGGGGGCTCCCCAGGACGCCGCCACTTCGAAGCCGACGGCGAGCACTCCCCCCGCGAGCGGGGGAACCACCAACGGGGGCAATGCCGGAACGGCGACCGCGCTGGTGAACCCCGGCACCGGCAAGTGCCTCAGCGGATCGAAGGCCTCGGACGGCACACCGCTGATCCTGGCGGCGTGCGACGGCAGCGCGAACCAGAAGTGGGACCCCTCGAACGGCACGGTCCGGACGAAAGGCCTCTGCATGGACGCCGCCTGGGGTGCCACCGCCCCCGGCACGGTGGTGCAGCTCGCGAACTGCAGCGGCAATCCGGCGCAGCGGTTCTCCGTCCGCGCCGGCAACAGCACCGTCTACTCCGAGCAGGCCAAACTGTGCGTGGGCACGGTGAACGGCGGCACGGCGATCCAGCTGCTTCCCTGCGGCCACAACAAGGCTGAGGCGGTCTTCAAACGAGGCTGAACGCCGAACTGGCGCAGGTGGTAGCCGGCGGCGAGCCCTGGCTGGGCCGCCGCCGATCACTGCACCCGCGCGGCGTGGGTCATTCGGCTCCCGCTGCGGCGGTGGCTGCCGCAGCAGCGGTGCCGGTCCGGCCGAAGACGAGCGCGACCAGGGCCAGGCCCACAACGGCGCCGGCGAGTTGGGCGCCGATGAAGCCGGGCACCGAGCTCGGGGCGATCCCGGCGAAGGTGTCGGTGAAAGCCCGGCCGATCGTCACCGCCGGATTGGCGAACGACGTCGACGAGGTGAACCAGTAGGCGGCACCGATGTACGAGGCGACGGCGACCGGTGCGAAGCGCAGTCGGCCGGTGCGGGCCAGGCCGAAGATCAGCAGGACGAGTCCGGCGGTGGCGACGACCTCGCCCAGCAGCAGGTGTCCGGTCGAGCGGTCGTGCGTGGACCACTTCACGAGCGGTTCGCCGAACATCGCGTCCGCCAGGACCGCGCCGCCGATCGCCCCGACCACTTGCGCGGGGAGGTACACGGCAACCTCGCGGCCGGTCACGCCTGCGCCGCCGCGCCGTGCGTTCCACCACTCGGCGAGGGTGACGGCGGGGTTGAAGTGGGCACCGGAGACCGGGCCGAGCAGCAGGACCAGGATGCCGAGGCCGAAGACCGTGGCAGTGGAGTTGGCCAGCAGTTGCAGGCCCACATCCTTGCTGAGCCGGGTTGCCTGGATGCCGGAGCCGACGACCACAGCCACGAGGGCGGCGGTGCCGACCAGTTCCGCTGCCGCCCGGTGGGCCAGCGGGACGCGGGGCGGGGTGGCGCCCGGGGCAGGCTGGGGGCCGGTCTCAGGTATGGGCGGCGATTCCGCCGTGGTCGCGGCGCCGGCCTCGGTGGCACTCAACGGGACTCCTCAATGCAGGTACGGAGATCAGGGGCAGGAACGCTTGAGGTTGCCCTCGGCGGTGGCGCGAGCGGTGGCGGCGAGCTCGGTGAAGGACCCGGCCAGGGCTTCCATGACGTCCGGCCGCAGCTTGTAGTACGTGAATCGGCCGCAGGGTTCGGTATCGACCACGCCTGCCTCGCGCAGCACCCTGAGGTGGTTCGAGAGGTTGGTCTGTCTGGCCCCGGTCTCCTCCACCAGGTGCGTGGTGCACAAGGTCTCCCGGGCGAGAAGGGTCACGATCTGCAGCCTGAGCGGGTCGGCGAGAACCCGCATCAGGTCAGTGTCGACTGACGTCATCATCTGCTGATACTTTCACATCAGTGAGCGCTGATGCCAGCTCCCGCCCACGACGCTCGCCGACAGAAGGAACGAGAACACCGTGTCCGACAAGCCATCCGTCCTCTTCGTCTGCGTCCACAACGCCGGCCGCTCCCAGATGGCGGCCGCATGGCTCACCCACCTGGCCGGAGACCGCGTCGAGGTCCGCTCCGCCGGCTCCGCCCCCGGCGCCCAGGTGAATCCGGCGGCAGTGGAGGCGATGCGCGAGGTCGGCATCGACATCTCGGCGGAGATCCCCAAGGTACTGACGGTCGAGTCCGTCCAGGCGTCCGACGTCTGCATCACGATGGGCTGCGGCGACGTCTGCCCGGTCTTCCCCGGCAAGCGGTACCTGGACTGGAAGCTGGAGGACCCGGCCGGCCAGGGCGTCGAGGCCGTCCGCCCGATCCGCGATGAGATCAAGGCCCTCATCGAGAACCTGATCGCCGAGATCGCCCCGGAGCCCGCCGCATGAGCGCGGTCGGCCGGTTGGGTCCGCCGGTACGCGCTGTCGGAGCCGTTCGCTAAGGTCTGCGGCCATGACTGAGTTCACTGCGGAAACATGGCCGGAACCTCCCCTCGCCGGTACCGAGGCGGCAGCCGTCCTCGGCGCCCTCGAACGCCAGCGGGCCACGCTCGCCTGGAAGTGCTCCGGCCTGGACAGCGCCGGTCTGCAAGCCACGGTTGGCGCATCCACCGTCACTCTGGGCGGGCTGCTCAAACATCTGGCGCACGTGGAAGACAGCCACTTCGCCCGGCTGTGGCTCGGCTCCGCCGCCGGCGCCCCCTGGGACACCGTCGACTGGGACAGCGTCCCCGACTGGGACTACCGCTCGGCCGCCGAGGACACTCCCGAGCAACTGCGCACTCTCTGGCAGGAATCGGTCGCCCGCTCCCGTGCCACCGTTGACCAAGCACTCAGCGAGGGCGGACTGGATCAGCTCGGCGCCTATGTCACCCGCAGCGGCGAACACCCCAACCTCCGCCGCATCCTGCTGGACCTCATCGAGGAGTACGCCCGCCACGTCGGTCACGCCGACCTCATCCGCGAATCCGTCGACGGCCTGACGGGCGAGGATCCGCCGAGGTGATCAGGCCGCGTGCGCGGGCGTCCGCTTCCTGGGCGGTGTTCCGGCGGTCGTAACGCCCTCGGGACGGGGTCCGGAACCCGTCGCCGGGAGCGTGGGCGGTCAGTACGGTCGTGACCGGTGGGACGCGACGGGGACGGAGATCCTGATGGGTGCGGCGGACGGATCGCGGGATGTACGTGCGTGGCTGCGGGGTCTGGAGGTGTTCGCCGGCCCCCTCGCCACGTTCGACCCGGCATCGGCTCCGGCCGAGCCGGTCGCGCTCTTCCTGGAGTGGCTGACGGAGGCGATCGAGGCCCGGCTGCCCGGGCCTGACTCCCGCGGGACCCTGTTACGAAGTCGGCTTCGCGTAATCTCCGTAGCCGGTCCAGTCCAGCGCCACGCAGGGTTCGTCGCCGACCACCCAGGCGTCGTGTCCTGGTGCGATCTGGATGAAGTCGCCCGGACCCGCCTCGGCGCTCTCGCCGTCGTCCATGACGACCTTGATCCGGCCGCTCACCACGTACCCGGTATGGGCCGACTGGCAGCTGTCGGTGCCGGCCATCGGCTTGATGTGCTCGGACCAGCGCCAGCCAGGCTCAAAGACCGCCCGACCGACCGGTCCACCATCGGTTTCGAGCAGGTCCAGCCTGCCCTTGCCGTCCTCGAACGGTCTTGTCTCGTCAGCGGAGTCGAAACTCCGGAACACCAGTCCGGTCATGATCAACCACCTCAGCGGGAAATGGCCCCGAGTCCACCTCCAGCCTAGACCCGCCCCGGGTACGTGGCGATTCAGCCGATGAGCGGCGGAGCCCGACCACCGCCCGTCACGTACTTTCATTACGCCGGGGTCACGCCGCCCTCTCGCGTCATGAAGGTCCGACGTGGCCGCCCTTGCCGTAGAGAGCTGCCGGCTCGGTCGTGGGGCCGGTGGGCGGGATCATCAGGCCCGCTACCAGGGCCGCGAGCAGCAGGATGCCGGCCACCCACCAGAGGGTGGAGGTGTATCCGCTCATGGTCGCTTCGGCGAGCGGCTTCGACAGCGACGGTGGGAGCCCTCGCTGGCTGCTGGCGCGCCCGCTCCGGGCCAGCTCGTCAAGGCCTGGCGGGAGCCCGGACAGATCGTGCACCCGGGCGACGATGGCCGAGCCGAGGATGCTGCTGAACCCCACGACTCCGATCAAACCCCCGAACTGTTGAGCGGCGTTCACCGATGCCGAGGTCACACCGGAGTCCTGCGGGGTGGTGCCGGCCGTCGCGATGGCGAAGAGCGGCATCAAGGCCATGCCTGTGCCGAGACCGGTGAGGAGCATGCTCGGCAGCACCTGGGCGGAGTAGGTGCTGTCGAGCGTGAGGCGCGTCAGGAGCAGAACGCCGACGGCCACGAGTGCCAGGCCCGGCACCATCAAGGCGCGGGGTCCGACGCGGTGCAGCAGGCGGGCGGAGATCTGGGTGGACCCGATGACCATCGCGCCGACTGTGGGCAGGAAGGCGACGCCGGACCGGAACGGGTCGTAACCGAGGACATCCTGGAGATAAAAGGTCTCGGTCAGGAACAGCGCGACAAGTCCCATACTTGCCACGACCATGGTGAGGAAGGCGCCGAGGCGGGCTCGGTCCCTGAAGACGTAGGGCGGCAGGAACGGGGTCGACGCCTGGGTCTGCCACCCCACGAAGGCCGCGAGCAGCAGGACGCCACCCACCAGTAGGGCCGCGATCCGGGGGTCGGTCCAGCCCCATGTCCCGGCCTTGTTGAAGCCGAGGGTGAGGGCGAAGAGTCCGCCGGTGCCGAGCACCGCGCCGAGTAGGTCCAGGCGCACCGCAGTGCGGCCCGGACGCTCGTGCACCAGGGTGGCCGCGCCGATCCCGGCGACCACGGCGATCAGGACGTTGATGTACAGACCGAGGCGCCAGTCCAGTTTCGTGACCACCCAACCGCCCACGAGCAGTCCGATCGCCGAGCCGCCGCCGGCAATGACACCGAAGACCCCGAAGGCCCTGCCGCGCTCCTTCGGGTCGGTGAAGGAGGTGGCCAGCAGGGACAGCGCCGACGGCCACAGCAGAGCGGCGAAGACACCCTGCAGCGCCATGGCCCAGATGAGCATGTCGCCGCCCGCGGCCGCGCCGCCGAGCGCGGAGGCCACCGCGAAGCCGGCCAGACCGATGATCAGCGCCCGTTTACGGCCCATGAGATCCGCGATGCGCCCGCCGAGGAGGAGCAGACCCCCGAAGGCGAGGGGATGGGCGAGGTACAGCAGGCTCAGGTCGTCGTGAGGGATCTGCAGATCGGCCATGACGGCCGGCTCGATCATGTCCAGGTACGACCCATTGATCAGCACCAGCAACTGTGCCAGCGTGATCACCGCCAGGCCCCACCAGCGCCGGGGATGCGGGCCGTGGACGTCCGCCGGGACAGGGGGCGCGGGCCAGGAGCCGGGGTACGGCCCCGGTGGCGGGCCGAAGCCCGGAGCCGGACGGAAGTCCGCCGGGGCCGTCGGGGTGTACACGGGCATGGGGGGCAGCGGCTGGACGGGGACGACGGAAGCCGGGGCCGGCGGAGCGGTCCGCATCGCAGGGGCATAGTCCAGCAACTGAGCCGCATGTCGGCCGAGTTGGGCCAGCACGGGGCCAGGGAGCCATTCGCCGTTCCCGTCCGCCGCCGTGTGCGCCGCGATCTGCTGCAGTGCGGGCCGCTCGGCCGGGTTCTTGTGCAGACAGGCGCGTACGAGATCGACCAGCGATTCCGGTACACCGGTCAGGTCCGCTTCCTCCTCGGCGATCCGGAAGAGGTGGGCGTTGAGGCCGGTGTCCGTGGCGCCGAACAGGAGGCGCCCGGTGGCGGCGTAGACGAGCACGGCACCCAAGCAGAAGACGTCGCTGGCGGGGGTGAGTTCAAGGCCGCGTACCTGCTCCGGCGACATGAACCCCGGGGAGCCGATCAGCATGCCGGTGCGGGTGTGCAGGCTGTCCCCGGCGAGGCTGTCCATCGCCCGAGCGATGCCGAAGTCGATGACGCGGGGGCCGTCGACGGTGACGAGGACGTTGGACGGCTTCAGGTCGCGGTGGATCAGGCCCACCTCGTGAACAGCCTGCAGCGCGAGGGCGAGGCGGTTGGCGAGGGTGCGTACCGAATGCTCGGGCAGCGGTCCGAAGTCCTTGGCGACCACCGTCTGCAGGTCCGGCCCCGGGATGTACTGGGTCGCCACCCAGGGCACGGCGGCCTCGGTGTCGGCGTCGAGCACGTCCGCCGTCCAGGCCCCGCCCACCCGACGGGCCGCCGCTACCTCTCGCGCGAACCGCTTGCGGAATTCGGGGTGCTGAGCGTGCTCGGCCTGCACCACCTTCACGGCCACGGTCCGTCCGGCCTCCGAACGGCCCAGGTAGACCAGACCCATTCCGCCCGCGCCCAGGCGGGCGATCAGGCGGTACGGGCCCATATGGGTCGGGTCTTCGGTGATCAACTGGTCCACCGCAGCAAGATACTTGAGGAGCCAGGACCCCGGTGTCCGATTCTGGAGTCCGGTGCGGAAGTCCCTTATGCGGGGCGGTGTCGCGACTGCGGCCATCTGCGAGCAACCCGTCCCGCGTGCGGTTCACCCGCTCCGGCGCGTCCTGTCGGCCCTGGTCGGTAAGGTCCTATCGATCGAGCAGCTGGAGCCGCCACCCATGAGCGCACCCCCGACACCCGTACCCCTGACCCCTGGCTGGCCGCACTGCGGGCATGGTGCGGATCCGGCTCACGACCCCATTGGTTGCCGAGGCGTCCACACCCCTGGCAGTACCGCCTGCCTGGCTCACCTCGCCGACGCCGACCGCGCCGCCCACCTCGCCGGCCTGACGTCCGGCAGTGATGTGGACCTCCGCGGAACCCCGCTCACCCGGTCCCTCCTCAACCAGGTCCTCGACGCGGTGCGCGACCCCGCCACGGGGAACCCGCATTTCGGCTCCGCCTACTTCGCCGAGGCGACGTTCCGCGAGAACGTCCGGTTCAACGGGGCGCGGTTCACCGGACCCGCCTGGTTCCACGGTGCACGGTTCACCGGGCAAGCCCGCTTCCGCGAGGTCCAGTTCCACGACGCCGTCTGGTTCACCGAGGCGCAGTTCTCCAAGAGTGTCTGGTTCAGCGGGACACGGTTCATGAAGGACGCCTGGTTCGACGGGACGCGGTTCGTTGAGGACGCCGCGTTCGACATGGCGCAGTTCACCGAGGATGCCCACTTCGACAGAGCGGAGTTCAGCGGACCTGCTGGATTCCGCGAGACCCGGTTCAGCGAGAACGCCTGGTTCAGCGAGGCTGAATTCGCCGTTAATGCCTCGTTCGACACGGCCTGCTTCACCAAGGGCGCCCGGTTCCTCGATGCGCGGTTCAGCGGCGAAGCCGGTTTCGACGGGGTTCAGTTCAGTGGGGACGCCCAGTTCGATGGAGCGCAGTTCGCTGGGGACGCCCAGTTCCTTGCGACGCAGTTCACCGGGGAAGCCGGTTTCGACGGGGCGCAGTTCAGTGGGGACGCCCGGTTCTCCAGCGCGCGGTTTGCGGCAGCGTCGTCCTTCGGGCCGGTGCTCTGTGCCCGGACAGTCAATCTGAGCGGCGCGGTATTCGAGACGCCGGTGACCCTCGAAATCGCGGCGCGTCGAGTGGACTACGTACGGACCCGATGGGAGGCGACGATGACGATGCGGCTCCGCTACGCGGCAGTGGACCTCAGCCACGCGGTCCTGTCCGCCCCCGCCGCGGTCACCGCCCACCCGGCTCCCTTCGCCTACCGCGCGCCGAGCGGCGAGAGCCTGTTGGCCGGGGCAGCTCCCCAGGCCACGGTGCAATCGGTTCAGGGTGTCGATGCCGCGCACCTGGTCCTGACCGACACCGATCTGACCAAGTGCCTGTTCTCCGGGGCCTTCCATCTCGACCAGCTCCGCTTGGAGGGCCGCTGCACTCTCGCCCCGGCCCCCGCCGGCTGGCACCTCCGCGGCATCTGGCCCTACCGGTGGACCCGCCGGCGGACGTTGGCGGAAGAGCACCACTGGCGCGCCCGGAACGCCGGCCAACCCGCACCGGTGGCCGGCCGGCCACCGTCGGCCCGGGTCTGGAGCGAAGGTCCTCACCACCCCGACCCCGGCCTCACTCCCGACCCCGAAGACGTGGCCGCGCTCTACCGACAGTTGCGCAAAGCGTTCGAGGACGGCAAGAACGAGCCTGGCGCCGCCGACTTCTACTACGGCGAGATGGAGATGCGCCGCCACGACCGCGCCTCCACCCCCCGCGGCGAACGCGGCCTGTTGTGGGGCTACTGGCTGCTCTCCGGGTACGGCCTGCGCTCCTCCCGCGCCCTGGCCTGGCTACTGGCAGCCATGTCGGTGACCATCCTCCTACTCAGCGGTTTCGGACTGCCCGACCACGACCCCGACCCCGCCACCACAGGAACCCTCCGCGGCAGCGCCATCAGCCTCACCACCAGCTCACCGGATCCTTCCCTGCGCGGCAGTCTCAGCCGGCGCATGACCGCGGCGCGCACCGAGAAAGCCACTCGCGTCGCCGTCAACTCCGTGGTCTTCCGCTCCTCCGGACAGAACCTCACCACTGCCGGCACCTACATCGAGATGACTTCCCGTCTGCTGGAACCCATCCTCCTGGCCCTGGCCGCACTCGCCGTACGCGGACGCATCAAACGCTGACCGCCGCCATGCGGGCACCGGCCCGATCGTCCGCGCTGAATGCCCAGGAGGCAGCCACGCCTTCATCACTCCAAGTCATTGCACCACTACTCACTGTCTCAACTCCCACGTCCGGTCCAGCGTCAGCACCCCATGGTCGGCACAGTGAGCGGGATCGGCATTGTCGTGGAACGCTGGTAGAGGAGCTGCCGACCGGCCTGCTCAGAGGGCCGCTCCGTGCGACTCCCCTGATCACGGAGGCACCTATGGCCAGCAACGTCAACCAGGCGCAGGCCGCAGGCACCCGTACCGGCGGGTCATCGTTCGCCAGTCAGTCCGGTTGGATTGTGTTCGCGGCGATCATGATGATCTTCAGCGGCGCCATGGCCATCCTCGAGGGGATTTCCGCCATCGCCAAGGACGACCTGTTCGTCAGAACCACGAACTACACGTTCCAGTTCAACCTGACCAGCTGGGGCTGGATCCATCTCATCCTGGGCATCATCGTGCTTCTCGCCGGCTGCGCTCTCTTCTCCGGAGCCCTGTGGGCGCGCGCCGTGGGCGTCATCCTCGTCGGACTGAGCCTGATCGCCAACTTCATGTGGGTGCCCTACAACCCGTTCTGGGCGATCGTCCTGATCGCCATCGACATCTTCGTCATCTATGCCCTGTGCACCCCCGCACGCTCCGGGACATCAGCAGCCCGATCCTGACCGACGAGTGCCGCCGCCGTGAGTTGAGCAGATCCCATCTGCTCAACTCACCGAACGCGGCTCTCCCGTGGAGGCAGCCATGGTGCTTGACCTCGTCGTCATCGGTCTGGCCATCACCTTGGGGCCCCTGCACAACACCGCGTTCATCCTGCTTCTCTCGGGGCTCAAAGGAGTGCGCAAGGGACTGGCGTTCATCCTGGCCTGGCTGGCGTGTCTGGTACTTGTCATCGCCGGAGTGGTCCTGGTGACCGGCGGGGAACCCCTCGTGCACAAGAGTGCGCCGTCCACCGCCGCCCTGGCCGTGAAACTGTTGCTGGGCTTCGGCATGGTGTTCTACGGCGAGCGCAAACGGCGCCGTGGGCGCCGGCCACGCCAGTCCCCCAAGTGGTTCGCCCGACTCGACAACATATCCCTGTGGTCCGCGGCGGGACTGGGAATCCTGCTCCAGCCATGGGGCATCGTCGCCGCCGGTGGAGCGACGGTGGTGCAGGCGAACCTGTCGTCCCTCGCCACCTACCTGGCCTTGATCGGCTACGTCCTGCTGGCCACCTCCAGCCTGCTGGTCATGGAGCTCTACGCCACCTTCAGGCCGACCGCCGCCGCGACCGGACTCAGCGGTCTGCGCTCCTGGATCGAGGGTCACCAGGACCAGGCGATCGTGAGCCTGTCGCTCGGACTCGGCCTATGGCTGGTGGGACAGAGCCTTTACGGACTCGTCAGTTGAGACCACAACCGGCGACCTGAGAACAACCGCGACCGACGGAGAAGACCATGAACCAATCGGTGAGCCTGGCATCGGACTATCCGATGCTGAACCTGTTCTGGACCATAGCGGTCATCTTTCTGTGGGTGCTGTGGTTCATGCTGCTGTTCCGTGTCATCGCTGACATCTTCCGTGACCACGAGCTGAACGGCTGGATGAAGGCCTTCTGGGCGTTCTTCGTCCTGGTCCTGCCGTTCCTGGGCGTCTTCGTGTACCTGATCGTCCGGGGCAGCGGCATGCACGAGCGCGACGTGCACCAGGCCAGGCGCCACGAGGAGGAGTTCCAGACGTACGTGCGTGCCGCCGCCGGCACCAGCAGCACCACCGACGAGCTCGCCAGGCTCGCCGAACTCAAGAAGCACGGCGACATCACGGACAAGGAATTCGAGCAGGCCAAGACCAAACTCCTGGCCTGAGGGCGGAGCGGCAGACCGCTCTTCTCAGCCCGCGACGAGCCTGACGTCCTGCTGCCCGGCCACGTGGAGCCTCGGCAGGGGGAGACCTCCGCTGGAGTCCAGTTCCATCACGGTGGCTTCAACACGGACGGCGCCTGCTGTGACGGTGCCCCGGGCGAGCTTCTCGGAGTTGACCCAACGGTGCTCCGTCTGGTCGCAGACGGCGTTGGTGCCACCGATGCCGTAGCGGACACGGGTGTCGCCCTGGGACACGGAGGAGGACACGAACACGGGGTTCTGTCCACTTGCACAGCGGTAGGTGCCGGAGAGGGTGATGGTCCCGTCGGCTGCGAGACTACCGGTTGGGTCGACGGTCACTACCTCGCTCGGGTCCGCCGATGCCATGGGGACATTGAGCAGGAGCAGCAGCGCGGCACTGGCGACGGCGCCGAGAACGGGGCGCAAGGACATGAGGGCACCTCTGGGAGTATGCAGCCAGGAACAAGAGGTTCCACATGTACCGGATCCCGGCCCTCCGCCGACCGAACGTCCGACGGCATACATCCCACGTCACCCGGTTGCATCACAGCCAAGCGCTTGAGGACAGGCCGGCGGGGAGCAGGCGAACTCGTCAGCAGGGCAGCGTCGAGTCGATCGCGCGGCACGACCGTGCCCGCCTCCGGTGCGGTGGAGGCGGGCACTGCGTGGGTGCGCTCTCGCGTGGTCAGACCTGCGCCGAGTTCTTCGCGTACGGCGACTCGTCGACGAGCTCCGGCGCGGCCGCGGGCGCGGGGCCGCCTTCGCTGAGGCCGAACCGCGCGTGGAAGGTGCGCAGGAAGCCGGGCGCGTACCAGGCCGAGCGGCCGAGCACACGCATCGCTGCGGGTACGAGGATGCCGCGTACGGCGACGGCGTCGATGAGGACGGCCAGTCCGCTGCCGAGGCCGAACATCTGCATGAAGCTGAGCTTGGCCGTCCCGAAGGCGAAGAAGCTCACCGCGAGCAGGCACGCCGCCGCGGTGACGATGCGTCCGGTGTGCCCGAGGCCGTTGGTCACGGCGGACTCGTTGTCCTCGCCCAGGTCGTGGAGTTCCTTGATGCGGCTGGTGACGAACACCTCGTAGTCCATCGACAGGGCGAAGGCGATGCAGAACATCAGCACGGTCATGGACACCTCCATGGGCTGCGCGGTGAATCCGAGCAAGGAGGAGAGGTGGCCGTCCTGGAAGATCCAGGTCATGACGCCGAGCGTCGCCCCCAGGCTGATCATGTTGAGGAGCAGCGCACGCAGCGGCTGCACGACGCTGCCGGTGAACAGGAAGAGCAGGACGAAGGTGGTGAGAGCGACCAGGGCGATGGCGAGTGGGAGTTGGCCGGCGATGGAGTCCTTGGAGTCGACCAGTGCGGCGTCGACTCCGCCGACCAGGGGGTGTGCCCCGGCGGGCGGGGCGATCGACCTCACCTCCTTGACCAGGCTCTGAGCTTCCCCCGACTTCGGTGGCAGGCTGCTCACCACGTTGATCTGCTGTGCGTCGGGGCGGCCGAGGGCGGTGTTGCCGGGGTCGGTCGCCGTGGACCGTCCGCCGGCGAAGACTCCCGTGCTGGTCTCGACGCGGACGACGCCCTTGAGTCCGGACAGTTCGACGGCGTACGACTCCAACGGGGCCTTGCTGACGGGTTGGTCGATGACGACGTGGAGGGCCGCGTCGTCGTTGCCGTTGAACTTCTCCCGCAGGACCGACGAGACCTGGCGGCTCGCGGCGTCGTCGGGCAGCACGCGTTCGTCCGGTGTGCCGAAGGTGATGCCCAGCAGCGGGCTCGCCGCCAGCAGCAGGACCGCGAGCACGGGCAGTGCGGTGAGCGCGGGCCGCCGCATGACCGTGTCGGCCAGCCGTCCCCAGAACGGGGTCCGCGTGTCGGAGCTCCCTCGCCCTCGGTTCGCCCACGGCAGCCGCCCGCCGTTGACCCGGTGCCCCAGGACGATGAACAGCGCCGGCATGACGAACAGGGTACTGAGGGCCGCGATGGCGACGACACCGATCCCGGCGTAGCCGAACGAGCGCAGGAAGTACTGGGGGAACACCAGGAGTGCTCCGAGTGCTGCTGCCACCGTGGCGGCGGAGAACGCGACCGTGCGGCCCGCGGTGCTCACCGTCCGCCGGACGGCGTCGTCCACGCCCGCCCCTGCCGCGAGTTGCTCCCGGAAGCGGCTGACCATGAGCAGGGCGTAGTCGATGCCCAGGCCGAGCCCCAGGGCCGTGGTCAGGTTGATCGCGAAGACGGAGACATCGGTGACGCTGCCGAGGACGAAGAGCTCCGCGAAGGTGCCCACGATGGCGATGGTGCCGATGGCCAGCGGCAGGAGGGCTGCGACCATGCTGCCGAAGACGAGCAGGAGCAGGATGAGGGTGAGCGGCACGGCGATGCTCTCGGCCAGGACGAGATCCTCGCCTGCCTGGGTGCCCATCTCGCTGGTCACGGCTGCGCCGCCGCCGGCCTGGACGGTGAGTGCGCCCTCGTACGGTCCTGCGTAGGCGTCGATGACGCTCTTGGCGTTCTCACCCCGCTCCGTGTCATCACCCTTCACATGGGCGAGCACCATCGCCTCGCGGCCGTCCTTGGAGAGGAGTTCGGGGCCGGCGGTGTCCCAGTAGGAGATGACGTTCTCCAGGTTCGGGTTCTTCTTGAGGTCCGCTACCAGAGCGCGGCCGCTGTGCTGGGCGGCCGGGGCGTCGACGCGCCCTTCGGCGGCGCGGACCAGCAGGACCAGGTTCGTCTCCCCGCCGAACTTCTGGTCGATGACCTTTCCGGCCCGGGTGGACGGGGATGCCGGGTCGTCGTAGCCGCCTCCCAGCAACTTGCCGAACGCGCCGGCGCCCAGGACACCCATGAGGGCCACGGCCACGACGGCGACGATGAGGATCAGCCGGGACCGGCGAATCGCCAGTTCAGCTATGTGTTCGAACACGCACGCTCTCCTTTGGTGTCCCTACGGTGAAAACGACGCGAAGCGGACGGAGTTGACCCATAGGGGCCGGGCGCGCGGTGCTCCGCGGAGTCGGTTCACCCCGTCGGAAACAGGTGCGTGTCGCACCCTTCGTCGCCACGAGCGACGTTAGTGAGGCAGCAGAAACTTTGGCAGTGTTAGATTTTCTTCACACCCTGCCGTTTCCGGGTGGCCCACCGGGGCGACCGTCGTCCGTCGCCGCCTGCCGTAGAGGAACACGCCATGGCTCCGCCCACCCTGCGCGAGCGACGCCGGGCCGCCGCAACCCAGGAAATCCTGGACGCCGCTGAGCGCCACATCACCGAACACGGGCCCGCGGCCCTGTCCCTGCGGGCGGTCGCCCGCAGCCTCGGCATGACGGTGCAGGCGCTCTACCACTACTTTCCGAGCCGCGATGCCCTCGTCACAGTGCTCGTCACCAAGGCGTACGACGACCTGGCCGATGCCGTGCAGGCCGCCGTCGACACCGCGGCGGACGACTCGGCCCTGCCGCGTCTGGTCGTCGCCGCCGAGGGCTACCGCCGATGGGCCATCGCCCATCCCGAGCACTTCCAACTCCTGTACGGAACGCCGCTGCGGGACTACGCGGCACCCACCGACGGCCCGACCACCCAGGCAACACGCCGAATGAGCTCGATCTTCGAGCGCGAGCTGTTCGCGGACTTCACCACGGAGCAACTCGCCGCGGCCGACGCCCCCTCGCTCTCGCCCGCACTCCGGACGTACCTGGAGCAGCTGCCGCACTACGGTCTGGGACATCTGCCGCCCCCCGCGACCGCCCTGCTGCTCAGTGCGTGGGGGCACCTGCACGGCCTCGTCGTCCTGGAGGTGTTCAGGCACACCTCGTTCCTCGGCGACCAACAGGCCGAGATCTTCCGCATGGCCATGCAGAACCTGCTGGAGGACGTCCACCGCCGGATCCCGTGAGCGCTACGGCCCCGGGGGCGCCGCCCTCGTCAGGACGGAAGGGCGCCGAGCTGGCGCAGTTGCGCGAGGACATCGACGACGCCGCGGATCTCGGCGATCCGCCCGCCGGCGAAGCGGAAGATGAAGATCTCGTTGTAGGTGACGGTCCTTCCGGTGGGCGCCAGGCCCCGGTACTCGCCCCGGTGCGTCCCGGTCACCGTGTTCCTGGAGACGACCTTGTCCCCCTCCGTGATCGTCTCCTCGACGGCGACGTGGATGTCGGGGAACGCGCGCAGGAGCAGCTCCCACACCCGCTTCATGGCCTCCCCTCCCGTCGCGCCCATCGGTACCGGCGCGTGGAAGAGCACGTCCGGTGCGACGAACTCGTCGATGGCCTTCGAGATGATGTCCAGGTCACCGCTGTTCACCGCGGAGTGGAAACGGATGAGCGTCGCTGTGTTGCTCGTTGCCCCGGTTGCCGACATTGCGGTCTCTCCTCTGGTCCGTTCCTTCGCCGCCTGCTGGACGGCCCGCCTCAGCAGTACGGCGTCTCTCTGCAGTAGGACGACACAGCCGCCGGGAATGTGACGCGCCGGGCGGACGACGACCCGATAGGGGCTACGTCTTCGTCCGAGGCGTGCGGGCGTCCAACGCACGCGAGGCCGGGCCCCGCAGATCCTCTCTGCGGGGCCTGGCCTCGTGCGCTGGGTGGCTCAGCGGCGCGGCGCCAGCACCTGGGCGAGCACGTCGTGCACGTAGGTGTTGGGGTGCTTGCCGGAGAAGCTTGACAATCTCTTGACCCCCTGAACGTAGAGAGTGATGGGGTATCGCACCTGAACGCCGTGCGTCTACGGGAGGAACCTCCGGGGCCCTTGTCGCCGACTGCTGCTAGGCCGGAAGGGGACCCCGCGCGAGAATCCGGGCCGCGGCGAACTCCTCGCGGGCCTCCTGTTCCGCCTGGTCCAGATAGCCGTACGCGTCGTCGCCGACCGGGATCCGCAGGGGTGTGGGCGCGGCGGCGGCGACGATGTCGAGGACCCGTGCCGCGAAGTCCTCGGGGCGGCCGGTCTCGGGATGGTCCGCAAGGCCGCGGGAGCCTTCGAGCATCTCGCGGTTCGTCCCGTCGTACGCGGGGACCCGATGGCCCGCTTCTGTCATGGACGTGCCGTAGCGCGTGGCGAACATGCCCGGTTCGAGCACGGTGACGCGGATGTTGTGCGGGGCGGCCTCGATGGTCAGCGCCTGGCTCATGCCTTCGAGGGCGTGCTTTCCGGCGACGTAGGCGGCCAGCCCCGGGAAGGCTATCCGGCCCACCACGGAGGAGACGTTGAGGATGTGGCCGTGTCCCTGGGTCCGCATCAACGGCAGGACGAGGCGGGTGAGCCGCCATGGGCCGACCAGCAGCGTCTCCAGCTGGTCGCGGAGTTCGGCGTCCGAGACCTCCTCGACCGCGCCGAACAGTCCGACGCCGGCGTTGTTCACGAGGATGTCGATACCGCCGAGACGGTCGACCGCGATACGGACGGCCTCCTCGCACGAGGCGGCGTCACGTAACTCGAGGGGAATCGGGGTGATACGGCCGGGCCAGGTGGCGGCCAGCTCCTCCAGGTCGGCGGTCTTGCGGGCGGTGACCGCCAGTTCGTCCCCGGCCCGGGCCGCGGCCGTGGCCAGTGCGTGCCCGAGGCCGGAGGAGCATCCCGTGACCAGCCAGCGTCGTCCCATCGTTCCCCCGTCATGACTGAGTTGTTCCGGATGATCGTGGCGCCCCGCGGTGACCGCCGTGCCGTCGCCGCCCCCGCGGAGTCACGGTCGCTGCCGCCCGGCTGATGGCCGCAGTTCATGGTCAGGGGGTTCCGGTGCACGGTCACCCCTCCCGCGGGGGCGCACGGAGACGCCCGGGCGCACAGACAGGCGCCCCCACGCGGCCGCCGCAGGCACGATCGGCGGCCACCCCGACGGTCAGCTCACGGCGGCACCGGCCCATCGGACGATGGCGCCGATGCCGGGCCGACGTCCCGTGGAGTGATCTGACTCACACGCTGTCACAGGGACCGGCCCCGCGGTGTCTTGTGCCCGAATAGCAGACAACGAATGGAGACACCGTGACCGGGAACAGCAATGTGGTCGTGATCGGCGGAGGATACGCCGGCGTCATGGCGGCCAACCGCCTGACGCAGCGCGACGACGTGACCGTGACGCTGATCAACCCGCGCCGGAGCTTCGTCGAGCGGATCCGGCTGCACCAACTGGTGGGCGGGTCCGACGACGCTGTCGTCGAGTACAGCGAAGTCCTGCGTGCGGGAATCGAGTTGGTGGTCGATTCCGTGGCCCGGATCGACGCGGCCGAACGCAGCGTGGCGTTGGCGTCGGGCGGCGCGGTCGGCTACGACTATCTGATCTACGCGGTGGGCAGTGGCAGCGCCGACCCGCGCGTGCCCGGAGCGGGCGAGTTCGCCTACCCGATCGCCAGTCTGGAGGAGGCACAGCGGCTGCGGCCGGTCCTCGACGCCGCGCCGGCAACGGCCGCGGTGACGGTGGTCGGAGCGGGTCCGACCGGTATCGAGACCGCCGCCGAACTGGCGGAGGCCGGCCGCACCGTGACCCTGGTCTGCGGAGGGGTGCTCGGCCCGTACCTGCACCCCCGGGGCCGACGCTCGGTCGCCAAGCGGCTGGCCACCCTCGGAGTGACCGTGCTCGACGGCCCCGGCACGAAGGTGACGGCGGTGGCGCGCGACACCGTCCAACTCCGCGACGGCCGCACGCTGCCCAGTGCGGTAACCGTGTGGACCGCCGGCTTCGGTGTGCCGGACCTGGCCGCCCGCAGCGGGCTGAGCACCGACGCCGTGGGCCGCCTGCTCACGGACGAGACGTTGACCAGCGTGGACGACGAGCGCATCGTCGCGGCCGGGGACTCGGCGGCACCGTCGGACCTGCCGCTGCGGATGAGCTGCCAGGCCGCGATGCCGCTGGGCGCGCGGGCCGCCGACACGGTGCTCAGCCGGATCGCCGGTGAGCAGCCCTCGCCCCTCAACCAGGCGTTCGCCGGCCAGTGCATCAGCCTGGGCCGGCGCGCCGGCATCTTCCAGTTCGCCCACCGCTACGACGTCGCGCTCTGGTTCCACATCGACGGTCGCTCCGGTGCGAGGCTCAAGGAGTTCGTGTGCAAGGGGATCGTCAAGCATCTGGCCGACGAGGCGGGCAAGCCCGGTTCGTACAGCCTGCACCGCGTTTCCGGAGGTGCCAAGCGCCAGCAGTTGCTGCAGGACCGGCGCGGCGAGACGAAAGCCACCGCCCAGCCCGCGGCCTGACCTGGCCCCCGGGGCGGATCCGGGCTGCTGACGAATGAGAATCTTGCCGTCGATACACGCTTGAAGGCCGTCGGCAACCAAGGCCGGCCGCGAAGGAGAAGGGTCGAGATATGAGCGACCAGGCCACTGACCTGGCGACCGAGACGTTCGTCGCCCACCGCAACCTGCTCTTCACCGTCGCCTACGAGATGCTCGGATCAGCGGCCGACGCCGAGGACGTCCTCCAGGAGACGTGGCTGCGCTGGGTCAAGGTCGACCTGGAGCAGGTGCGCGACCAGCGCGCCTACCTGGTCCGGATCACGACCCGGCAGGCGCTCAACCGGCTGCGCGCGATGAGTCGCCGCAGGGAGGCGTATGTCGGCCAGTGGCTGCCCGAGCCGCTGCTCACCGCGCCGGACGTGGCCGATGACGTCGAGCTCGCCGAGAGCGTGTCGATGGCGATGATGCTCATCCTCGAGACGCTGTCGCCGACCGAGCGCGCCGTCTTCGTACTGCGCGAGGCGTTCGATGTCGGCTACGACGAGATCGCGGCCGCCGTCGACAAGAGCCCCGCGGCCGTCCGCCAGATCGCGCACCGCGCCCGCCGGCACGTCGACGCCCGGCGCCCTCGCCAGGTGGTCTCCCAGGGCGAGACCCGGGCCGCCCTGGAGTCGTTCCGGCGCGTACTCGAAACCGGCAATCCGCAGGACCTCCTCGACGTGCTCGCCCCGGAGGTCGTCCTGATGGGCGATGGCGGCGGAGTCAAGCGGGCCGCGCTGCGGCCGATCATCGGCGCCGAGAAGGTGGCCCGCTTCATGATCGGTGGTCTCGGCAAGGAGAAGAGCCCGATCACTGTCGCCCCCACCATGATCAACGGCAACCCGGCACTCCTCGTACACCTGGACGGGGAGCTCGACGGCATCATGGCGGTCCGTGTCGAGGACGCCCGCATCAGCGGCATCTACTACGTCCGCAACCCCGAGAAGCTGTCCCGCGTCGCATCCGAGACCCCGCTCACCCTGGGGTGAGGCCTCGTACGCGCTCTTCGGTCCCCGGGTCGAGAGCGGCGGGCCGGCCGTCGGCGCGGGGCAGTGGACGCCCCGCGCCGACGGAGACGGATCAGAGGGCGCTGAGGGCGAGCCATGCGGACCATGAGACATTCCAGTCTCCGTAGCCGTTGCCGGCGGCGACCTGGTCCTTGGATCCGGTGACGCGGATGACGTCGCCGGGGATGACCTGCTCGAAGAAGCGGCGGGCCGTTCCGTCGCTGGCGAGGCCTATGCAGCCGTGGGTGACGTTGCTGTGGCCGCCGTAGGTGTTGGCCTTGGGGTTCTCGTGGAGGTAGGTGCCCGAGGTCGTGAGGTGGACGGCGTAGTTGTACCGCCCGAGGTAGGAGTCGCCGTAGCCGACCGTGCGGGAGTCCATCATCACCGAGCGTTCCTTGTCGGAGACGACCATCGTGCCGTTCCAGGTGTCCATACCCGGTGCGCCCGCGGTGATCGGGATGGTCCGGTTCGCGGCTCCGTCCTTGACGACGGTCATCCGGTGGGTGCGGACGTCAACGGTGGCGACAAGGGAGCGGGCAATGGTGAAGGTACGGGAGATACCGGGGCCCGCGTGGAGGCTGACCTTGGTGCCCGGCTTCCAGTAGGCCTTCGGGCGGAAGTCGACGCGCTGGCCGTCGTTCAGATTGCGGTCCTTGATCCAGGCCCAGCTCCCCGTGACCCCCGGGTCGGCCGTGACCTTCAACAAACGCTCGACGTCGGCGCGTTCGGCCGCGGGTATCGGGTGCTTGAAGGTCACCGATATCGGCATGCCGACGCCGACCTCCAGACCGTCGGAGATATTGACCGAGGCGGTGGCCAGACGGTCGAGGGCGGCCCGGGACGGCGCGGGCTGCGTGGGCTCGGTCGCGGTCGGCGCGGCGGCAGCGGCCGTGGTGGCGGGCCGGCTGCGCTCCGCTGCGGCGGCGTTCGGTGTCACACCGGCGCCCTGGCATGCGGTGAGCGACAACCCGCCGATCAGGCCGACTGCGGCGAGAGCGGTGGTGGCGCGGTGACGGACGCGGGTGTGGCGTGGCATGGGATCCTCCCCCGGGGAAAGACAGCTGCAGGTCAGCTGGCTCGGTACGGCTTCTGTACGCATGGGAGGGGCGGCAGGTTGCATCTGGGACACGGAAATCTCCGCAGGGAACCACGAGCCCGGAACGGGAGTCCTTGCGCTCGTGACCGAGGAGGAATTCGATGTCTTCTACGCGGCGGCGTTCCCCCGTCTCGTAGGGCAGCTGTACGCGCTGACGGGCGATCACAGCGAGGCGCAGGACGTGGTGCAGGAAGCCTTTGTACGGGCCTGGGACCGGCGCGGGGCACTCCTGGCCGAGGGCGCGCCGGAGGCGTGGATCCGTACGGTGGCGGTACGGCTCGCCGTGTGTAGGTCCGCATTCGGATTGTCCCGTTCTGATCTGGCGGCCTGGGCTTTTCCAGCTGTCTCATTTGAGGGACGCGGCACTTCCGTCTCACGATCTTGTCCCTTGAAGTCTGAACCGCTCCGACTTTCCTGCCGGTGGATTGCTGGCTGGCGATCAGCCGGCCCCTGGTTGGGTCTGGGCGACTCGTCGGCAGGCCAGGGCGGCGTGGAGTGCGGGCAGGTCGCTGGCGCGGATAGGGACGAGGCCGGTGAGAGCAGCGATCTTGCACAGCCGGTACAGCACGCAGACGGCAAAGCACGGTGTTGGGGTGGATCTGCAGGCGCACAGCGGTGCAGTGACGGTCGTCGTCACAGTCGAGGAACGCGGCGAGGGTGTCGAGTAGATCCTTGCGTCCGTCAAGGGGCTCGAGCAGCGCGGGGCGACATTCTGCCGTGCGGGGCCGGGGCGGCTGCGCTGGTATTCCAGTGCCAGGTACTCCGGCCCGTACTGCCCCGGTTCGCGGCCGGCTGCCGCAGCGACCTGGACGAGTTCGGCGGACACGGGCGCGGCCTGGGCGACGGCAGCCGGTTCAGCGGCCACCGCGGCGGGCCAGCACGTGCGCGCCGGCCAGGCGGGCCAGGAGCGTCGCAGTCTCGGTTGCCGCCCTGACAGTCGGTGTCCGTGGGTAAAGAGGGCGGCTGGAGACAAGGTGATCTGCTCGTAGGAGACGCGTGCAGGAAGTACGCCCCCGGATGTGTGGCGTCGTCATCGGGCGTCCCGCGGGGCGGTGGGCGGTCAGGCTGGATTCGCGCTTGGACCCCTGCTTCTCAGGACGCGCGCAACCAGTGCGCAACCAGTGCGCAACGTCTCCGCTCTAGAACGTGATCTGCGCAATCTGATCCAGGCATCCCGAACGGATGGAGCTCGTCCCGCCCGCCTCCTTGGCGACCTGTCGCCATTCGGTATGGCTGTGCATGACCTCGCTCTGGATCGACCTCGTGGGACCCACGAGGAGCGCGGCTTCCCTTCGTCTCCTGGAGATCACTGATGCGTCGCCGCTTCGCCCTTCCACTCGCCGCGGTAGTTCTGTCGCTCCCGCTCGCCCTGATTCCCGCTGTATCTGCTTCAGCTGCCCCTTCCGACAAGTCGCGGGTCCTCAGCTCCTGGACCCAGACAAGCGTCTCCAGCTACAACGCCTTCAACGCCGCCCGCAGCAACCGGGGCGCTTGGACTGCATATGGTTTCAACTGGTCGACGGACGCCTGCAGTACCTCCCCCGACAACCCGCTCGGCTTCCCCTTCCAAAAGGCCTGCATCCGCCACGACTTCGGCTACCGCAACTACAAGGCGGCCGGCACGTTCTCCGCCAACAAGTCCCGAATCGACTCCGCGTTCTACGCGGACCTCAAGCGCGTATGCGCCGGCTACTCCGGAGCAAAGCGGACCTCGTGCAACAGCACGGCATGGGCGTACTACCACGCCGTCGACATCTTCGGCAGCACACCGGTCAAGGCGCACTCCACTGAACTGCCGCAGGCCGCCTGAGGAGTTTGCCGGCATCACCTCCCCGGCGGCCCAGAGACCGCCCCGTGATTTGTCATGAGCAGAAAGAACCCTCCCATGCCGTCTCGTTTGCGTCTGCGCTCCGCCCTCACCACTCTGGCCCTCGTCCTCAGCGCGCTCTTCATCCCCGGCATCGGCGTCCTCGGCAGCGGCGCCTCCCAGGCGCACGCAGCCACCAAGCTCACCCACTCCCAGGCAACCGCCCGCTTCAGCTCATCCGGTATCACCTGGTCGTCCTCGGGCGGCTGCTCCAACCGGAACGTCTCCACCTGTACGTCCTTCGATCAGCTCAACCTCTCCACCGCCCAGGGCGCCCAGGTGCTGAAGCGCGCGACGGGCTGCGCGCTGAACATCACCGGCGGCACGGAGACCGGACACGCCGGTGGCACCTACTCGCACTGGAACGGCTACAAACTCGACTTCGCCAAGCGGACGTGTCTCACGAACTACATCAAGCGCACCTTCGCCTATATCGGCGTCCGCGGCGACGGCGCTCCTCAGTACAAGTCCGGATCCGGCAATGTCTACGCCGATGAGGGCAGCCACTGGGACGTGACGTTCTACAACTGCGGCGGGTGCTGACACGGCACGCCCAGCGCTAAGGCTCCCTCGTCCGGCGGGGGGTCTTCCCCGCAACGAGTACATGATCATTGGGTGACTTCGGCCAGCTCGAGACGGAGTCAGACCTTCCGCGGGCAAGTCCTTGTCACGGCCGACGGGCCCTGTACCTGTGACAGTTGCCAGGTCCCCGTCCGAGATGTGCATAGTTCGACGGCCCCGGCGGTCTGCGTCGGCCGGCAGTCTCTTGCCGACCAGCCAGGGAAATCAGGGAGGCCCGTGATGCACACCCCCGCTTCACCCCAGCCCCACGCAGGTCCGCCGGGGACGGGCGGGTTCGAAGAACAGAGCCGAAGAACAGAGCCGATCAAGCATCAAGGAGAAACCAGAGAATGCTCCGACGAACTCAGGCACTGATACTCGGGCTGGCCACAACAGCCGCGGTCGCCGTCGTGCCCCTGGTGGCCGGACAGGAACCCTCGGCCGACGCAGCGGTCCGCAAACACGTGACCACGGACTACACCCTGCTGCGGCGAGCCCCCCACTCCTACGTGATAGGAACCGCCTACCGCAACTGGACTGTGGATGTCCACGGGGATCAGAACAGCGGATATCGCTGGGGCCGCATCTACGGCGACGTGAACAGCTGTTTGTGGATCTACTCGGGTGCCGTCGCGGGGGATGCGTCCAGCGGTGACAGCTGCGGAGCAGCGACGAGTCTGCCGACCTCGACATTCACCAACGGCCAGATCGGCGGCTCCACCGATGACGGTGCCACGGTAGCCACCGTGGCGGGCGCCAGCTGTCGAACGTGGGACGGAAGCCACATCACCGGCTATGGCAATGTGCGTCCTTGGCAGGCCACCGCGACCCCCAGCTCGACGGTGAACGGCCGTGTCGCCATCGGGCAGACCGTGCTGTGGCGGTATGTCTCGCGCGACGGCAAGTGGGTCATGATCCGCGATCAGCGCGCCGGCGGCACCGATGGCTCCGGCCAGCAGAGTTGGTACTTCATCCCTCGCAGCTGCCTGCCGGCCCACCTGCCCGGCTGACGCCTTCAGGTCAACGGCACCGGGCCGGTGAATAGCTGGCGGCCCGACAACCACCTGCCTTCCAGGCCCCACGAGAGGCGTGGTGAAGAACCCTCACCCGCCCCGCAGGGGGTGAGGGTTCTTTCACCCCCAGGTCAGGCCCCGCGGGGGCAGACACTGGGCCAGGAGGAGCCATCATGCGGTGACGTCACACGGCGGGGTCGTGCCTACTTCGAGGACACCCACGCCCGCGGCCGGCTCATGGAATTTTCGCGTTTGCCGACCGGATCAGGCAGCAGCTCTCGAAACCCATCGGGCAGCTCCGCGCCAGCCCTTGTGCGGGGCCGGGGCCGCCCTCCGGCGCCTACGCACCTTGAGCCCGGCCCCGTCTGTCACTCGGCTGTGGGGGAGTCCGTCCAGAAGTTCCGGGCGAGCCCGCGTCGCTTCTGCCACAGTGCGTTTTTGTCCCGGAAGCCGATCACGCCGGCAGATTGATCGGCGTCCTCGATACGCCATGCGCCGTTGACCGCGCCGGACAGGCCGGCCGACAATTTCTCAAAGGCCTGGGCGGTCTTGAGATCCGCTTCGACGCCGTTGTTGATGATGAATTTCAGTTGCCGAACGGCCTGCTGGTTCTTGCTCAACACCACCTCCACCAATTTCTCGACGGCAGCGTCGAGCTGTTCGTCGGGCACAGCCCGGTTCCACAAGGTGAGTTGAACGGCCCGAGATGCCGGGTGCAAGGCCCCCAGCAGGTTGATCTCCTTCGTCAACCGCCGTCCGATCAGTCGTGCCATCCGCGTGGTGCCGCCCCAGCCCGGGGTGATGCCGACATCAACCTCCGGCATGCCCCACCTTGCGCTTGTTGCTGCGACTACGAAGTCACAGGCCATGGTGATCTCCAGACCGCCACCGACCGCGTAGCCGTCGACGCGCGCCACTGTCACCTTGTCGAGCTGCTCCAGCGTGTCGGCCATGTGCTGGTAGCCCGTCACTCGGCGCATGACTTCGTCGGCGTTGCCCCATCGGTGCATTTCGGTGATGTCGTCACCGGCGCAGAACGTTCCGCCGGCGCCCTCGATGACCAGGACCTTGACGGTGGAGCTGTCACGTACGCGCTCCAACGCGTGGGTCAGCTCATCGGACAGGCGAATCGACAACGCGTTGCGGGCCGAGGGGCGGTTCAAAGTGATGCGGGCGACGGGTCCGTTCTCGGCGAACACCAGTTGCTCATATGGCGGGCTGACGCGGTGGGCCGACGGAGCCGGGGCGGCGCCGTCCTCGATGTGGGTCACGCGATCTCCCTGAACGAGTAGGTTGCTTTCTGCTACCGACACCGTGGCATGGTCGATAGCAATATGCAACCAACTCACGTAACCTGCTGTCATGGAACGCATGAGAGGTATGGACCACCAGGCGGACTCCGTGGCGGCCGCCCTGGAACAGGTCGGCGACCGATGGACGTTCCTCGTGCTGCGCGAGTGCTTCTTCGGCGTCCGGCGGTTCGCGGACTTCCAGCGCAACCTCGGGGTGGCACGCAACATCCTGTCCGACCGCCTCGCCAAACTGGTCGACCACGGAATCCTCGAACGGCATCGCTACAGCGAACGGCCACCGCGGGAGGAGTACCGGTTCACTGACAAAGGACGGGACCTGTACGGCATCACCGTCGCCTTCATGCAATGGGGCGACCGCTGGGTCGTCGACAAACCATCGCTCACACTGACCCACGCGAGCGACGGCGGGGCTGTAGAGCAGGTGCTGCGCTGCACCCACTGTGAAGAACATCTGGACCCCCGTGACATCGCCTACGATCAGCACAGAAAAGCAACCAACCCGCCCGAAGTCGGTTAACGACGGGACGGCGCCCGGCCCCCTGCACCCGCGCACCGCGAAGCCTCCGGGTACGGGGCCAGCGGCGGCTTGGCCGAATCGGTCACGCGCATCCAAGCCCAGTAACTGCCGGACGTCGGGGACTCGGCGTTGACCGGACCAGCCGGTGGGTGTAACTGGCTGCTCCCCGCCGCCGGAAGGCAAGTGCATCGAGGGGGCCGTGCGCTGCTCCTAAACGGCGGCGCTCCGACCGAGGCGAAGTAGGCAAGGCGCGTCGTTGCAGTCCCGATCGGCGGCATGCCCCGCCGCATCTCAGGACGTCATGGAAGCTCTCCCAGATCCGGCCACGGTGCGCGATGGCACGACAACCAAAGCGCGAGTCGGTACCAGAATGCCCGGCCGCGTGCCGGCCAGTACTGTCCGGTGCAGATGGAGGCTGCGGCGCTGGCCGCGGTGACCAGCCGGGCGAAAGATGTGCCTTCACGGAGCCGCCGGCAAGCGCGCAGGTCTACCTTGCGGATCCCGCGGGCGCCGACTCGTCCGGACGATCGTCGGGCGCAGAGTCTGTGTCAATGGACGCCCATGTACTCAGAGGGGTCCGCGGTGGACCTGGGCTCGGTTCGCGATCAGAAGATCGCGATCGGATTGACCGCGAGCCCGGTGGTTCCCGTGATACGCGGTGGCGCGAGAACGAGCATGAAGCTCCACCGCTGTAGGGAGGCACACCGGTCGGCAAGGTCGTCGAGGTGGGCGGCGTCCACCAAGGGCAGACCGAGCCGTGCCAGTGCGACCTGGTGCATTGGCATCGGGAAGCTGGGTGGGCGGGCGTCGCTGATGTCACCGATATAGAGAGCTGCACCGTGCTGGTCCAGCCACTCGACGGCGCTGAGGTCCAGCCCTGGGACGGGCTGCGTCATGGGCTGGTTCACGTCCCAGCCACCGCGGACGACGATCGCGTCGCCTGGGTGCACCGATGTACCTGCTCGGTCGAGCGCCGCGTCGAGGTCTGTTCCGCTGACGCGGCAGTCCGCGTCGAGTCTGCCGCGATCGGGGGCCAGGTCCAGGAGGACGCCTCGTGTGACGATGCCCCCAGCGGCGTGGTCAGCGGAGGCGTGGCGTACTCCGGTGGGTGTGACGGCGTCCTGCAGCGCGACGCCGGGATAGACCTTGTCGCCGACAGGAATGTGTGAAAGCGCGTCGAAGTGCGTCAGTCCAGCGTTGTGCGTGTTGATGAGCAAGGAGTCCGTGAGGGCCATGGGCCGGGCTCCGTTGAAGTTCACGACCTGCATGACGGGCGCAGGCATCGTGGCGGGATTCCCGACGGGTGCGAGGCCAGTGGTGAGCGGTATGGGGGCAGTGGGACGCGCAAGGCTCACCGAGGTCGCGTCGTGTACTTCGGCCGCGGCGCGTGAGCGTGCCGCGTCGTCGATCAGGTTGAGCGCACCGATCTCGTCGGCGTCACCCCAGCGTCCCCAGTTGAGGGGCAGATCGTTCTCGTTCATACGGATCTCACTTTCCTCGTGTCCTGGGGCTTTGCCGCAGTGTCGTGCCGCAGCAAAGCCCCACCGAATCCACCCGCCCTGTGTGCTCTCCTGCAATGCGCAGGGCGGTATCCGTTGATCACGCGCGTGTCGGCTCCGGCTTGCGCAGGCTCGTCAGCCGGCTCAGGGCGGCGCGGAGGCTGGTGCCTCCGGTGCCACGGGCGCTGAGGTAGCCGTCGGGGCGGACGAGGATCCAGTCCCCGGCGGTCGCGGCCAGTGTGTCGTGGACCCGACCGTCGGGGTCCCACACACCGTGGTCGCCGTCCGGGCGCTCCTGGCTGATCGTCACGGTGTCCACCCAGGCTGGCAGCGCCCCGGCCTCGGAGGTGAGGTGATCTTGCCCGGTGGCTTTCTCGCTCCCGGTGAAATGGAGCAGGTGCCAGGCGGGTGACCTGAGCTCCGCCCGCAGAGTGGTCCAACCGGGTGACTGCGCGTCGGCGGCTGAGATCTGGGTGAGCCGCTCGCCGGGGCGCGGGCCCTCGCCCGGCTCGTCGTCGGGGACCGTCAGCGGGCTGTCGGGATAGGCGATGGCCAGACCGGACATGCTCCGGATGAGCTGGTGCTGGAACTCACGCATCGACTCGGGGGACTCCGGGGTGCCGCCGGCGGTGTCGACCATGACGGTTCCCATGACCTTGCTGGTGGAGGCGAGCAGGGCCTGGCCGATGGGGACGCGCTCGGCGTTGTAGGTGTCGAGCAGGGTGGTGTCGGCCTGGCCGTGGATGACCATGGCCAGCTTCCACGCCAGGTTGTACGCGTCCTGGACACCGGTGTTGAGGCCCTGCCCCGACGCCGGGGAATGGACATGGGCGGCGTCGCCCGAGACGAAGCACCGCCCGGCGTGCATTGCGGGTACCGCGCGCTGCTGGATGGTGAACTTCGACGCCCAGCTGGGGTTCTCGACGACGGTGTCGCGCTCCAGTGCCTGCGACAGCTTGGTGCCGAACTGCCGGGCTATCTGCTCGGGGTCCTCGGGCTGCCCTTCACCGGTGGTGTCCAGCAGCCGCCATTTGCCCGGCTCCGGGAACGGGAACAGCATCAGCGCGCCGCCCGGTGGGAACAGCCAGTGCACGCCGTCGCGGTCCACGTCGGTGTGCACGATCGCGTCGGCGATCAGCCAGGTGTGGGCGGGCTCGCCCGTCAGGGGCAGCCGGAGCGTCTTGCGGACGGTCGAGTGCCCGCCGTCGCAGCCCCACAGGTACCGAGCGCGCACGGTCTCGTGCGCCGCGCCGGATCCGTCGC
This sequence comes from Streptomyces fildesensis, assembly GCF_016107395.1. GTDB lineage: Bacteria > Actinomycetota > Actinomycetes > Streptomycetales > Streptomycetaceae > Actinacidiphila > Actinacidiphila fildesensis. The sequence continues at coordinate 141,432 of NZ_JAAIKO010000009.1, read as the reverse complement.
CGCCGCGCAGTACGGCCGTGACGGCTTCGTCGTCGTGCTGGAACGACTCCAGCCGCGTGTTCCACTCCACCGCGACCCCGGCCGACGCGGCGGCGCCACGGAGTACGCGTTCGATGATCACCTGATCGATGTTGAACATGTACGGGAACCGGGTCGGCAGACCGGCGAAGTCGAAGTCGAGCCGCATCCCGCGCCCGCCCTGGTGGCGGACGAACGTGTTGATCCTCGTGCCGTGCGGCGCGATCTCGCCGACGATCCCGAGCTGGTCGTAGATCTCCAGGCTCCGGGCATGGGCACCCAGCGCACGACTGGTCGTCGCCGGACCAGTCGCGGCATCCACCAAGCGAACCGACACCCCCGAGTGGGCCAGCCGTGATGCCGCCATCAGCCCCACTGGACCGGCCCCTGCCACGAGGACATCCACGTCATAGCCTGTCATGCGACCACGCTCCCTGAGTTAGCTTCGCTGACACAGGGACGGTATCTTACGAGCGAGGAGACCCACGAACCATGACGGCTGAGGATCGCGCGGACGCATATCTGCCGCTGCCCGCACTTCTGCAACGAGGTGTCCGATGGTTCTCCGATGAACTCGTGGCTCGCCTGGAGGCCGCGGAAGTAGCCCCCGTGACGCCGGCGCACACCACCGTGCTCGCACACCTGGACCACGACGCGCCCCTGAGCATCGCCGAGCTGGCCCGCCGTGCCGGCGTCACCCGCCAGACGATGCACCGCGCCGTCACGCAGCTCATCGACGAAAATCTCCTGACCAGCACGCCGGGGCCCGGATTTCCGCGCAGCACCCTCATCCGGCTGACCGACGCCGGATGCCGGCGCCGTGATGTCGCCCTGAAAATTCTTCGTGACCTGGAAGTGGAGCTCGGCAATCGGCTGGGACCCGCGACCGTGGCAGAGCTTCGTGACGCCCTGACCCGAGCGTGGCCACGCTGAAGGATCACCCATGCCCTCGACGTCACCTGCGACGATGCCCACCGGAGACCGCGAAGCAGACGCCCGTCACGGAGCGCGACCCGCGAGATCCGCACCGGCCGCTTCAGCGCGACGTCCTGAGCGATCAGGACGCGGCCGTGCTGTTCCAGGCTGCCCGTTTGCAGTTCGACTTTGCGGGCGGGCCCGCCGACTACCTCGTTGACGAACGGCCGGGCAGCGGGCGGCCGGGACGATGCGTGAAAGTCGATCGTGCGGATTCCGCGCACTGGTGTGGCAGGCGAGGGTCTGTTCCTTCGAGCGTGCGGCGCATTTTCTCGACCTGTTCCTTCATCTGGTCGTCGGTGCGTGTGCTGTGCCAGATGGTGCCCTCCCACTTGACGTACTGAGGGTCGCGGTCGCGTAGGAGGACGGGCTTGAGGTGGCCGTGGAAGAGGAGTGTGCGGCCCTGGTTCCGGCGGAGCCGGCTGAACCACATCGCGCTCTTCTCGTGCCGGGCGAGCCGGTTCGCGGCGATGCCGGGGAGGGTGCCGCGGACGCGGCCGGGTGTGTAGGTGGTCAGGGGTCGGCTGGGCGGGCGCCAGGAGTCGGCGAGGGCCCAGTGGGCGACGGCGTCGCCGCCGCGATCGGTCGGGCTGTAGGGGTAGGTGACGCGGCCTGCGACCTCCGCGAGGAACCGGGCCTGCTCGGCTTCGGTGCCGCCGGCCAGCCGACGCCAGAAAGGCGAGGCGATCAGCGGTGCCAGGGCGACGGCTTCGGGATAGACCGCGGCGAACAACCGCGAGGTGCTGTAGTCGACGTAGTCCTGCTTCTTCCGGTCGAAGGGGATCAGGACGTCGATGCGGTCGTCCCAGGTGTCCCAGGAGCCGAAGGGCGTCGGGCGCCCGTCCGGAGACCAGATGTGCGCGCAGATCATGAGGCCGGTCAGCACCGCGTCGTAGGTTGCGGCCCAGCCGTAGCGCCGCAGGAGGAGCAGGTGGCGCCGCTGGGCGTCGATGATCTCCGGAAACCGGGTGAGATCGACGGCAGGATGGTCGATGTCTGGCGGCCCGATCCAGGTGCTGTGCCGCAGGCAGACGTAGACGTGGTGCGGCAGGAGCCGGACCACCTGGCCGCCGGGATGGCGGGCGTCGCAGAGGTGGCAGCCGGTCTGCGGCTGGTGGCGGAACATCTCCCAGTTGGGCGCCGGGTCACGCAGTTCCGGCATCGCCCCGGCCAGGGCGTGAACGCTTCGGCCGGTCAGCGCGGCGAGCCGTCCGGGGACTACGACGCGACGGCCGGCCCCGGGATAGACGGGCTGGGTGATCTGTAACCACAGGCCGTTGACGTCCAGGCCGTGCAGGGTGGCCAGGCGGCTGATGTAGGACGGGGGGATCTCGTGCCGGGCGGGCGGGACGGGGTCGGGCAGCGTGCGGATGAGCATCAGGCCGCGCGCCTCCGCCGCCTGTTCGCCTTTGCCGGGGCGGTGAGCTGTTCGGACTGTTCGGCGGCGAAGTCGATCGGGACGCACTCCAGCAGCTCTTCGGTGATGGCTTCGCTGCCGTCCTCGATGGCCAGCACGGCGGCACCGCGGATGAGCTGGGACAGCCTGCCGATCATGCCGCCCGTGCGGTGGAAGAGGTAGTCGCTCATCGCGGTGAGGGTGCCCGGCGCGTGCTCGTGGAGGCGGAGCATGGATTCCAGCGTGCCGACCAGGCCCCGCCAGGCGTCCTTGTCGCCGGCAGTGGCGTAGGAGAACGGGGCGGCGGGGATGACGACGAACCGTCCGGCGATCTGCCGGCCCCGGGTTCCGGCGAACAGGCCCTGGCTCTCGATGTCGATGCCCGCGTAAGCGAACGTGGCCGGCAGGCGCTCGGCGAAGTACTTCAGTTGGTCGGACGCCTCCGCCCCGTGTCAATGGCCTTGAAGTGCTCCCCGTAGGCGGCCAGGGTTTCGCCCCACTGGTGGCCTGCGAGATCTCCCCAACGGCGGCCAGATAATTCCCCGCCGTGGTGAGTGTGCGATCAGCTGAAGGGCTTGACCCCCTGTCCGGAGGTGGCCTGGGTGAGCCGGAAACTGTCACCTTGAGTGACCACGATGTGAGCGTGGTGCATGAGCCGGTCGACCTGCTTCAGGTAGCGCGACCGCTTGCCCTCCACCGTCCGCAGGCTCACATCCAGCTCGGCCGCTTTCGCCCTCATCCGCTCGGTCAGCGACCGTGTCACCGGGTCGTACTCCGGCCGCGCGGGCGTGCCCGGCTCGGCGCCGGGCGGCAGCCCGGTCTCCACCTCCACCACGTGCCGCTGCCACTGAACCGCCGCCGCCCGCGCAGGCTCCGGCAGCGTCTCCAGCAGACCGAACGGCTCCAGCTCCGGCAGCGGCTCGGCGCCGGTAACAGCGAAGTCCGGCGCCGCCATCAGATACGAGGCCAGCACCACCGATTCCGCCCCGCCGGCCGACCGCAGTCGCACGGCCGTCCCGGCCAGCGCCACCACCCGATGTTCGTCGCCGTCAAAGGTCAGCCAGTCGCCCGGCCGCAGCACCGAGCTCTCGCCCGCGGTCATCGGCTCACCCCTGGCGCGACCAGGGAGCCGCCGTGCAGGGGCACCGCGGCATCCTCCGTCAGCTCGTGCGACCACAGCAGGTGGAACAGCACCGGCAGCACCGCCAGCGGGTCACCCGCCTCCGCAGCCCCGTCCATCAGCGGCAGCGGCTCGGCGAACACCTCCCGCAGCAGCGAGGCGACCGGCTCCACCCAGTGCCGGGGGTGCCGGTAGCCCGCCAGCCACCGCACGTTGCGGACCACGACCGGGTCCGGGGCGCCCAGCAGCCGGAACTCCCACCCCACCGAGGCGCATGCCGCCTCCGTCGCCTCGAACTTCGCGCAGTCGCGAGGACCGCGGCGCTCGGCCGGGCGGCAGTCGATGACCACGGCCATCCCGTCATCGCGGCGGGCGAAGTAGTCCGGCGCGTGCGAGACCGGCCGCCCGTTCGCCGCCGACCAGAACAGCCAGAACGGCTGCGAGGAGATCCCCACCACCGCCGGGTCGAAGTCCAGCAGCATGACGTGGTCGCGCTCCAGCCAGGACTCGTACCCGACGTGCCCGCCCGTCGTCGCCGACCACCACAGGCCGGGCAGGTTGCGCTGCCGACGGTACGACGCGAAGGCGCGTACGGGAAGGGCGTGCTCGAACGGCACGGACCACGCCTCCACCAACGGGCGCCGTAACTCCGTCCTGTCCGGGGCGACGTACGCGACCTTGAACCCGGTCGTCGGCGGTCCGGCAGAACCGCCGGGCAGGACCTCTAACGCACGGACCACGTCTGCCTAACCCCACCCATCGCCGCAAGGTAACTCTTCAACCCGCAAGATCCCCCGCAGCGTATAGCTTCAATCCGCAGCCTCCGAAGTCACAGGACAAGTACTGCGCTACCGTCGCGCAACCAATCAGCTACTCCTGCCCCGTACACACCTGGTCATCGCTTTCATGACTGGCTAGGAGACCGCTGATGAAACTTCGTCCCCTCGGGCGCCGACGCCAATGGCGGGCGACGATGGTTTTTCTCGCCGCGGCGAGCGCGTTGGCCACGGTGCCCGCCGGTGCAGCCGCGGTAAACAGCGGGACCCACACCGTCACTTACCACGGCTACCAGGTGCAGGTGCCGGACAGCTGGCAGGTCATCGACCTGACGGCGCAACCCGAGACGTGCATCCGCTTCGATCACCCGGCGATCTACCTCGGCCATCCCGGCATCCGCACCCACTGTCCGGCACACCTGTTGGGGCGAACCGCGGGACTACTCGTCGAGCCCCTGGACGCTCTTGCCGCACAACGGATGACCGACACCACCGCCCGAGCCGATCACGGCACCGCGGTCGCGCCCTCGGCCATCTCCCACAATGACGAGATCAACGTGGCCGTCCAGGACGCGGGTGTGCTCGTCACGACAGCACAGACCCCGGATACCGAAACAACGGTGCGCCGTGTCCTGGAATCCGCGACCCTGACCGCCGACGCCGAAACAGCCCCCGTGCCGCCCGCTGCGCAGGCTGCGCGCCTGGCCGCCGCCGGACCGCAACCCGGCACCTTCCTCGGTAAAGCCTTCGACGCTTGCGCTGCCCCGTCCCAGTCCACCATGAACACCTGGTACGGCGCCTCCCCCTATCGCGCCGTGGGCGTCTACATCAGCGGCGCCACCCGCGCCTGCGGTCAGCCGAACCTCACCGCGAACTGGGTGACCAACCAGACCTCCAAGGGCTGGCGCCTCATCCCCATCGACGTAGGCAAGCAAGCCCCCTGCACCACCTTCTCCAACAAGATGTCCTCCAGTACGGCCACCGCCCGCTCCCAGGGAGCCAGCGCAGCCGCCACCTCGGTTGCCGCCGCACAGGCCCTCGGTATCCCGGCCGGCAGCGCACTCTACAGCGACATCGAGGGGTACCCGTCAACCAGCTCATGCAAGGCATCCGTGCTGTCCTACCTGTCCGGCTGGACGGATGCACTGCACACCGATGGTTACCTCGCCGGCCTGTACTCCAGTGCCGCCTCCGGCATCAAGGACGCCGCCACCGAATACACCAACACCGCCTACACCCGCGTCGACCACATCTGGTACGCCTGGTGGAACAGCGCCGCCGACACCAAAACCGGCAACTACGTCCCGGCCACCTCGTGGGCCGACCACCAGCGCATCCACCAGTACAAGGGCGGCGCAAGCGAAACCTGGGGCGGGGTGAGCATCAGCATCGACCGCAACTATCTAGACGTCCGTACCTCCGCTCCAGCCTCTCCCAATTGCACCGCTACCAACCGCAACTTCGGCGCCTATACGACGCTGACCCCCGGTTCCACCGGCGAACAGACCAGCGCCGCCCAGTGCCTGCTCAAAGGGGCTGGCTACGACCCTGGCCCAGGCACCCCCACCGGCACCTATGACGCCCCCACCGTAGCCGCCACCACGTCGTTCCAGGCCAACCGCGGGCTTCCCGCCGACGGCATCACCGAGTCCAGAACCTGGACAGCCCTCCTCGCCCGGGGCTCCACACCGATCGTACGGATCGGCTCCACAGGAACCGCCGTAGCCCGCGTGCAACGCGCCCTCACCGCCGCACTCGGCCGCACCATCACCATCGACAGCACCTTCGGCGCAGGCACCGACAACGCCGTCCGCGACTACCAGTCCACCCGCGGCCTGCCCTCCGACGGGATTGTCGGCCCGGCCACCTGGTCGGCCCTCCAAACAGGGAAATAGGCACACCCCCACAACGAACACACCCGGCCCTCCTGCCCGCGGACCGCGAAAGGGCGTCCCGCTGCATCCGCTGAGCACACAGGCCGCAAGTCCGGCATAGGGAGATGACGGTGCCATCAACCCTCGACAGTCACCGACCCGGCCTCTGCAGAAGAAATGCAAGTCCGCCCAATATGTGACACGGACAGATGAAGGGCTCTTCGTGTGAACGCGGCGCAGAGCGCTCCCCAAGCTGTTCCGAGAATCCGGAGACCCTCATATACGCGCGTAAGTGGAGAATCTACTCGTCGGCCGCAGGCGCCTTACTGGCGTTCGTCATCACCGCCCCGGAGGCAACGGCTGCCTCGACAACGCCCGCCCCAGCAGCACGGCAGAGCAGCCGCAGTGCAGCGCTGCTCGCCGACGTCGACTACCAGACCTGGCAACATGATGTCGCGGCCGCAGCCGCTCTCCTGCGCCCCTATATCGAGCAGCGCACCGCGAATGCCTCCGGTCAGAAGTTGGCGGTGGTCCTCGATATCGACAATACCTCGCTGGAGACGTACTTCCACGACGTCTGGGAGTTCCCCACCCCCGCGACCAAGCCAGTTCTCGATGCGGCCCGCTACGCGAAGTCCCGCGGCGCAGCCATCTTCTTCATCACCGCACGTCCGGGCATCCTCCACTCGCTCACCGAGTACAACCTCAAGAAGACCGGATATCCGGTCGACGGACTGTACGCACAAGACCTGCCCGACTTCTTCGACAAGGTCAGCAAGTACAAGACCGCCAAGCGCACCGAAATCGAGGCGAGGGGCTACACGATCATCGCCAACATCGGCAACAACACCAGCGACCTGGTCGGCGGCCACGCCGAAAAGACATTCAAACTGCCCGACTACAACGGCGAACTGTCCTAGCCCGATCCCCTAGCCCGCGACGCGGACGCTGCCCCAGGCCGTCGAACGCCCCGCACAGGGGCCCAAGAACGCCGCCCGACCCTCCTCGGGCGGCAGAAGCCGCCGGTGCGGTCCCCGCAATCCCCTTGCGCGCACCGGCGGCGGGCTCCGCGATCGGCACAAAGCCTCTGGGACATTGACGTCCTGACCACCTTTCCGGGATCCGTGACCTCGCACACACCCGGTGCAGGGGGGAGTGCCGCAAAGGCTGTCTCGCCGCACGCACGACAGCGTCGCCCTTCGACGGACAGGGCCCGTCGTCGACAACAAACAGGGACCTTCTGCGGGCTCTGTGGTGACGGGGGCACCGCCCCAGCTCAGCGAACACCCGACTCGGGGTTCCAAGGGCCCCGCCCGGCCCTTCCCCCATGGGGCCGGACGGCACGAAGCCGCCGGTGGTGCCTCTCCCCCTTGCGGCCCGCGCCGGCGGCTTCGCTCCTCGCGGACGCGGGTTTCCCTGGATCGCGATGCCCTGTCGGCCGCTCCCGGCGAGCCCTGTTGCTTGTGGACTTCGAAGGGGCGGCTGCAATCCTGTGAGCATCGCTGAGCGCCAGGAGCCGTGCCACGACGGCCGTTGTCGGTGTATGGGTTCGGGACATTCGTGACGTTGCTGTCGCAGTCTGTCGGGGCGGTCTCGTTGCCGGGCACGAGCCCGGCGTGGGTCCCAGGCAACTTCGACGGTGGTGTCGTGGAAGTCGCGCGCGAGTTCCTTCAGAATCGTGGTGGCGGTGTCCAGCGCCACTTCGGGATCCGGCAGCTCGTCGCTGAGGCGACCGCAGAGCAAACCGCCTTCCACGGTGAGGACGCTGCAGCGCCGACTGTCCGCCGCTGCCCGAAGAATCTCCCCGTGGGCAGGCCGAACGGCGGCTGCTTCCTGTTCTGTCGTCTCGCCACCCGGCCATCCAACACGGCGGGCCAGACGGCCTCGGTGGTAGATGGCGAAGCAGGCGCCGCGGCGGGGGTTGGTGCCCGTCTTGGGGTGGGCGGATCGGAGGTAGGGCTGGCCGGTGACGAGTTCGAGGCCGACGTCGTGACGGGCTGCCGACCGTTGGTTCCTCGAGCCGGGCGGCCGTCCGGGGCCTGGACGGGAGAGTGTGGGAACAGCCGATGGTGAGGGAAGGCGAGCCGGGAGGTTCCGAAACCCGCGACGGACGCGGGCCGGGGTCAGCTTGTTCGGATCGAATGGTTTTCTCCCAGGAGCGTCGTAGGTAGGTAGGGAGCGAGCGGGCCGGGCGGAACTGGGGTGTGCGGCGATGACCAGCCGGGTCCAGCGGTCGGCGGCCTCCGGTTCCCGGACCTTCGGCCTGGTCCATCCCATGGTCTGTTTGATCATTCTGAAGGTGTGCTCGATGTCGAACTGGCCTCATGCGCCGACCGACCCTGCCCGCGTCTACGACCCCAAGGACGGGCGACCGCTCCAAGCACGGCGGCGAGTTCGTCTTCGGCGACCCCGCCACCTGGGACAGCGAGCAGGCGGTGACCGTCCGCAAGCCGGGCCGCCGGGCCGAATCGTCGACGTCCCGGCGGGACCAGCTCGCAGCGGCCGCCTCATCCCGGCGGATCCTCCACGGGCGCGGCTATGAACAGAGCCGTCGCAATCGCCAGCAGTTCGGTGGCGGTGCGGGTGCCATCGACCGGAACGCGGGTGATCAGCGCGACTCCGCAGCCATCCTCATCAGCGCGTCGACGACGTGCTGCTCCGTCACTCCATAGATCGCACACAGGTCACGCACATCGCGGGGGTTGACGGCACGTTGGCCGAGTTCCAGGCGACTCATCTTGGGCTGGGATACTAGAAGTCTCTCTGCCGCTTGTGTGCTGGTCAGGCCACTGGCCTGGCGGAGCCGGCGGAGCTCGGCTCCCAGATGGTGTCTCCTGCTGGTGGGATTGATGGCCGCGATCACGGGTGGTGCGCCTCAGTTCACAGGGCCCTCTGCCAGTCGGCAGCCTGCCATGATCAGATTCAGTGAGCGCATTGTGTACTACCTGTCGGGGCCACTCGTGACCGTCTGTCGGAGTTCACCTATCTGGCGCAAATGGGCCGCCCCAGACTCAGCGCTGACCTGCGATGCCGACTGGGCGAATCGTCATGTCGGTATCACAATCGTTTCCGGTTCAGGCAGCAGCGCAATTCCTGCACATCGGCAGGCCAACGGGTAACCACCGCCCGACCATCGTCGAGGACCGGCGTGTGCCCTGGGAAAATGCTTCGGTTAAGGGACCAGCGCGAGGTGTCCGCCCAGGTTGCGCAGGGAGGTAGTGGTGGTCGCCGGGCGCAAGCCGGGAGGAAGGCCGAGAGAGATACGGAGCGCCGTCGCCTCGTGACGCGCCTGGTCGCCCGCGTCCTGCTGTTCGTAGATGTCGGCGATGACGTCAAGTGTCCGGGCGGTCCAATAGGGGGAACCGAGCCGCCGCCAGATGGCCAGCGACTGGCGGGCCGCGTCCATGGCCGCGGTGCGGCGCCCGTCGTGCAGATACAGGTCAGCGAGGGCACGCAAAGTGATCGCTTCGCCGAAACGCTCGCCGAAACGACGGTAGGCGGCCAAGCATCCGTCCAGGATGCTCTCGGCGTGTTCTGCTTCACCGCGCAGATCGGTGAGATGGCCGAGCCACTGCAGGACATGTACCTCGCCGACGTGGTTCCTCTGTGCTGCGGCGATGCGGCGGGCGAGCTCCAACCGTTGCCGGGCGGCATCCAACCCACCGGTCGCGAGTTCGACGAGACCAAGGCAGCGCTGCGCCGCGAACTCGCCCATGGGGTAATCGGCGTTGCTCGAGAGCGCAAGAGCGCGTTCGAACGCGATCCGTGCGGCGCTGGTCCTGCCACACTCCAGATGCACCGTCCCGAGCGCACACAGTGCGTAGGCTTCCGTGCGCAGGTTGCCTGTGGTGCGGGCGCCGGCAATTCCCCGCTGCAGGTACGAAACAGCCTCCTGGTAGCGGCCGCGCAGCCGTAGCAGGACGCCGAGCCCCACGGCGGCGGCGGCCTCACCTGGATCGGGCTGCCCGCGCTGCGCGTAGGTGTCCAAGGACCGGCGGAAGCAGGTGATGGCTTCGGAGTAGCGGTCCTGGGCGGTGTTGAGTTCGCCGAGCCCTCGATACATGACGGCCTCGCCGAGCAGATCGCCGGCATTGCGGGCGGCGGCCAGCGCTGTCTCATGGGTGTGCCGCCAGTCGTCGAAATGTGCCGATGACTCGCAGTAGTCGGCGAGGGCTGCGGCGAGCTGCCAGGCCGTACGGGGCTCGGCCTGGTGCACCAGCGCGCACAAGGTGCCCCGCTCCGTGCTCAACCAGGACAGCGGCCCGGTCAGCAGGCGGTCGGCGTCCTGGGGCAGCCAAGCGGGTGATGGAGCCGGCAGGGGATCGGCGAAGCCGGAGGCGAGCGTGTGTGCGGCACGCTGTGCGAGATGCAGATAGGCGGCGCAGACCCGAGTGAGCGCGGCAGCCCTCTCCGCTGGCGCCTCATGTGCGGCGGACTGCTCGCGTGCGCACAGCCGTACCAGGCTGTGCATGCGAAAGCGCGGTTCGCCCGTGGCGTCGGCCGCGGTGACCTCCAGCAGCCGGTTGTCGACGAGGGTGTCCAAAGCCGCTTCCGTTTCTGCGGGTCCACTGTCCAGGAGCGCGCCGACCACCCAGCCTGGAATGGATGGGACGGTCAGCTCACCGAGTAGCCGAAAGGCCCGTTCTGCGGCCGGTGCGAGGTGTTCGTAACTCAGCGAGACGCTGGCCCGTACCTCCAGGTCCCCGGCAACCAACTCGTCCAATCGCCGCCGCTCGTCGTCGAGCGCGTCCGCGATGCGGGCGGGGGAGAGGTGAGGGCGGGTTGCCAGCCTCGCGCCGACGATACGCAGTGCGAGCGGCAGATTGCCGCACTGGTGGATGATCCGCGCCGCGGTGCCCGGGGACCGGCGGATGCGGTCGTCGCCCGCAGCACGTTCCAGGAGCGTGCGCGCCTCGTTGTCGGGGAGCAGTCCCAGGTCGAGGCGGAGCGCACCTTCCAGGCCCGCCAGTGCACTGCGGCTGGTGGCGAGGAGGGCGCTGGCTTCGGTGCCCGGCATCAGGGGGCGCAGTTGCCATTCGCTGTGCACGTTGTCGAGGACGACCAGGATACGGCGGTCGGCGAGTGTTGACCGATACAGCCGGGACCGTTCGTCGAGCCCTTCGGGGATAACCGTGCCGTTGACACCGAGGGCTCTGAGTAGAGAGGACAGGAGGGCACCGGGCTCAGCCGACTGCTGGGCGAAGGTGCGCAGATCAGCGTAGAGCTGGCCATCAGGAAACAAGTTCCGCAACAAGTGCGCGGTGTGCACGGCGAATGCGCTCTTCCCGACCCCGGCCACACCCGTGACGACAACCACGCGCGATACGCCCGCAGGTGGGCCGCCCAGAAGGCCGAGCACTCGGTCCAGGTGCCGCCGACGGCCCACGAAGCTCAAGACAGCAGGCGGCAGTTGGCAGAGAGGTTTGCCAGGTTGGCCCCTGTCGTCGTCGAGCACCGTCCGCAGCGCCTCCTGCAGCCGGGCTCCCGGCGCCACGCCGAGTTCGTCGCGCAACAGGCGCCGAGCCGAAGCGAACGCCTGCAACGCCTCCGAGCGGCGCCCCGAGCGGTGCAGCGCGATCATCAAAGTGGCCCACAGCGACTCGTGCAGCGGCTGCTCGGCCAGCAGAGCGCCCAGCTCCGCCGCCAGTTCGCCGTGCCTGCCGGCGGCGAGTTTGGCTTCAGCCATTGCCTGGCGGGCGCTCAGCCGACACTCCTCCAAACGCGTGGACTCAGCCAGCACCGCCATGGTCGGCGGCACGTCGCCCAGCGCCCTTCCACGCCACAGCCCCAGAGCTTCGGACAGGACACCAAGGGCTTCCGTTGGTCGCCCGTCGGCCAACGCCATCTGACCGGCGGCAGCCAGAGCGGCAAACCTGTCGGCATCCGTCTCCCCGGGGCCCACGCGGAGCTCGTAGCCGCCGGACCGGGTAAGGAGCGCCCCTTCGGATGATCCCAAGGTTCTTCGTACGCGGTGCACGTACACTTGCAGGGACTTCGCCGCCGAGTTAGGAACCTGATCGCCCCACAGCTCGTCGATGAGGGCGTCGGCCGAGACGAAGTGGTTGGCATTGATGAGCAGCAAAGCCAGCACAGAACGTTGTTTCGCCGCAGGCAACGAAGTCCACCGCGTGCCGTCGAAGACATCGAGCCGTCCGAGGAATCGGTAGCGCATCTCACCACCTAGGTTGCGGTTGGGAGGCTTCCGGCAGCCCGGATTGCCCGCGACCAGGTGAGCATGACAAGCCGCGTACCCCAGCGCAACCACCGCGCTACTCCTGCCTGCCCTTCGGGATCGTGCCCCGGCGCGACGCTGGAAGCCAGCCGCCTTCCCGGGAGCCGACGAGTGGATCGATGCCGGCGACGTTGCCAGCGTCCGTCGGTGGAGGAGGCGAGGACAGGGCCGATCAGCTCGTCTTGTTGCCCTCGCTGTCCTGCCAGGCACGAATGACCTTGAGGATGCGCCGCCCTGAGTCAGTGAGCCGCATGGGGGTTGAGGGGGACGCACGCTCAAGGAGCCGTAGGCCGAGGTCCTCTTCGAGGCGGCGCAGGGTCGTGCTGAGCGTGGCGAGCGTGATTCCCGATGCCTTGCCCGCCTTGTTGAGGCTGTCATAGGAGGCGGCGACAGCGAAGCGTTCCAGACGGGCACGCGCCCGGCTCCCGGTGAATGCCGGCCGCAGTAGGGGCGGGACGCGCTGGAGTGCGGTGTCGTGGTGGAGGACACGCTGGTGGCTGCGGCCTCCTCGTTCGCGCGTCTCGATACCGGATTCCTTGATCCGTCTCAGCAGGGTCGCCAACGCGATGTGTCGTTCGGCGGCGAGGTCGGTGGCGGATCTCTGTTTGACGATGTACTGCTCGTACAGCCAGTCTTGGTCGATGTGAACGGTGCGGCGGTGGCCGGGTTGGCGTGGCTGGCGCAGGGGGATGGCGTACTCGGCGGCGAGTGTGGTGATCACCCGCGGGCTCACCCCGATGCGGCTGCCGATCTCTTTGAGCGTGTGCTCCTGCACGGTGTAGAGCTGAGTGAGTTCGTCGTGTGTCAGGGCCTGTCGCGCGTGGTGCAGTGCCGCGTTGGGACGCCACCCCTGGTCTGTTCGCTCGCGCAGTGGAGCAGGGTGGTGGGCGAGGACGAAGCGGACCGCTGCTGGTGTGGTGCTCAGTTCTTGGGCAGCCGCCGTCGATGAGCGGGTGCGGCCGCGGATGATCTGGTGCAGTGCGGCGGGGTCGATCGTGTCAGGGTCGGGTCCGGGCAGGTCGAGTCCGTTCAGCAGGTCGGCGGGCAGCTGCCAGGTGAGGGGTTCGTCGGCCAAGCCGTGGCGGTCCAGGAAGGCACGGGCCACGGCGTCGAGGGACTCGGCCAGAGCGGGCGTCTGCCAGGCGGGGAACTTGATCATCTGGTTCCGCACGGCTTCCGTGGCGTGGGTGGCGGGCAGCGCACTGAGGCGTTCGTTGAGCACCGTGCGGACAGTGTCGGCTCGGCGCTGTTGGCCGGCGGCGATCCCCACGGTGCGGCAGATGCTGAGCCATTGTTCATCGGGCAGCAGCGGCCGGTAGTCCAGGCGGCGGCGCCTGTGGTAGTCGATCGGAGTGTCGGTGGCATCGAGGTAGTCAGTGACGCGGATTAGCGCCTCCTGAATGGCGTCCCAACGGCCGGAATGGCCCAGGACGTGGAGCATGCGGGTCATGTGACTGTGGTTGAGTTCGGAGCCGAGCCGGGCCAGGGCCTCGCGTGCGTCCAGGCGGCTGCCGACCAGCAGGAGCATCCCGGACAGGGCCTGGCGCATGATCACGTCGTGGGCTCCCTGTGAGGGGGCGATCCGCAGCCACCACCAGGGCCAGGCGAGCGTGGGGATCTTGCGGGCCCGCCGGGCTGCAGCGCTCACGCCGGTGGCCGGCTTGCTAGGGGCAGCGGTGATCGTGCGGTAGCGCAACTGCTCGTTGAACTGGAGCCTGGGGACGAGGGCGGCCAGATGGACCGTCTTGAGGTAGGGACTGATGTCTGCGCCCCAGGACTGGACGAGTACGGCCGCCTGGGGTGATACCAGCGAGCGCGCGGCGTCGAGCAGTGCCCGCATGTCCTGGCCCGCCTGGTGAACATTGCGCTGGCTGAGGATTCTCAGGGCGGCAAGCACGGCTGCCGCCGTCGGCGCCGCCCCCAGCGGGGCCGACGATCCGGGGCGGTCCGGGAAGCGGGAGTCACGGTCCGTTGCGGGTAGACCGGCGAGGACTTCGGCAGGGATGCCGCCGACGAGATCGGTATCGGACAGCAGGTCGGGGTGGCGGGAGGCCACCATGAGGAAACGGGCTGCCACGGCGCGGATGTCGGCGAGTGCGACTGCTGCCGGCTGGGGGTTCGCGGCGTAGATACCGAAGTCGGCTATGTCCTTCTCGATGCACGTGTTGAGCAGGTGCTGTGCCTGGATCACGGCGGATTCCGGCGTCCATGCGGGGGTGGCGGCGTGGTGGAGGGCATGGCGGCAGCGGGGGCCTGTGCCGCTTCCCTGGGTCGCGTTCGCGCACCGTCCGGGGACCGGGATGCCGTAACCGCTGTGGGGCCGCATACGCTGGGGGCGCTCGCAGCCGGGGCAGTCATCGGCCAGCAGCCGGTTGTGTGTCAGGCAGGCGAACGACCAGCCCAGCCGCCACGACACCTTCCAGCGCCCTGCGCTGTCGGCCAGGCACGAGGGGCAGAAACGTGAGCCCCTCCCGCGGCCCCACAGCATCCGCTGGTTCACTGTCATGCTGTGAGGCTTGAGGGAGAGGGCCCGTCGGTCGTAGTGACGCAAGGTCATGCGGTGCACCTGGTCGGCCTCGATGCCGGTCGCCGCGGCGATTGCTTCGGCTTCGGTGTCGCTCAGCGCCACCGCCCAGTCCCACCGTGAACCCGGTACCCCGGAGCGGCGTGGGAGAATACCGAGAGCGGGCAGGAGGTCTTTGAGGTAGGTGTCGAGGCGGTGCGCGACGGCTTCGACCCAGGAGTCCAGCGCTTCGCCCTCGGCCGGCGGGACGCGGATCGGCAGAGTTCGCACCATGCTCATGCCGCTCCCTCCTGCCGCTGCCCCCGCTCGATCGGCGTGCCGGTGCTCTTGGGCTTGCTGGTCATCGTGTGGCGGGCGAATTTCTCTTCCAGGGCCTTGCGGGCCCGTTCCGAAGCGGCGTCGATTTTTACCTGCTCCAGGAGGCGACGGTCCAAGCGCTCAGCTCCGGTACGGGCCGCGCGTTGGCAGCCCCGGTTGATCAGTGTCATCAGGGATCCGATGTGGCCGGTGGTACGGAAGTAGAGGTAGTCGGACAACTCGTCGGCGAGCATGCCGGGGAATTTCCGGGCCAGGACGATCCGTTGCTCGAGCCACAGCAGCAGATTGCGCCACTGGCGCCGGTGCCGCTGAGTGTCGATCTTGAACGGATCCATCGTGAGTGGAGTGGTGCGACGCGCGGTCTGGGCCAGGGTGACGTCGCCGCTGGCATCGGCTTCGGAGTACAGGCCCCGGCTGGCCAGGCCCACCCCGATGAAGATCATGATGACCGGGAACTCGTTCGCGATGTGCTTGAAATGGTTACTGACCTCGCGGCCGTTCTTGTCCTGCCATTTCAAAAAGTGCAGGTCATCGACGATGAGGATCTTCGTTTCGCACTGCAGGACACAGTCCAGAGCCCGCTGGACGAACAGTGCGGAGGTGCCGCTGGTCTGTCCGGGGTGTCCGAAGAACTGCAGCATGGCCCGGTTGAAGTCTTTCATGCCGGTGTTGCTGGTCAGCCCGACCCGGCACACGGGCCACCGCTCGTGCCCATCTGCGGTGAACGCGCCGTGCCGCTGGATCTCGCGCCGGTGGTACTTCAGGGCGAAGTTCAACACCGCTGTGGTTTTGCCCAGCCCGGGGAACGCATCGATGGCGACGGCTCCCTTCGCCTTGTCTCCGTCCTGCAGACTGCTGTCCACGATGTCCCACAAGTCCTCCTGCAGGGATTCAAGTTGCGGGGTCTTGATCGGCCCGAGGTTGGCGTGCCACACGCTTCGGCTGTGTTCGTACATGTCCCGGGGTGGATCACCCACCTTCCCCAGGCCGGCCAGTTGCCGGGTCGTCATCAGCTCCGGCTGTGTGCGGGGTTCTGCTTCGGCCAGGGCCCGCAGTCCTTCCTTGCGTGACAGCGTGAGGTTGTCCAGGTGCGGCCGAGCGCCCTCGGGCGGATCTGTCGGGCGGGCACGCATCAGGCGTCCTCCAGAGCGTCGGCGTAGAAGTCGTCGGCCGCATCCCGGCCATCGAGTTCGTCGTCTTCGTCGTCATCACTGGGCACCGGGCCCTCGTAGGGCTCGGCCCCGTCCGCGTCCGGATCCTCCACGTCCTCCGGGCCCAGGGCACCTTCGTCAGCGAGGATCCGGGCGACCGACGGCAACGCACGGATGTCGTCGCCCTCGGTGTCCGGCAGGTCGAAGGCGGACTGCTCACGGGCCTGGCGCAGTGCGATGCGCCGCTCAGCCATGGTCAAACCCAGGCCCAGGTGCCAGCGTTCCAACAGCGCGGCGACGGCGGTCTCATCGTCGGGGAAGCGGTACTTCTTGCCGGCCACCTTGCGGGCGAGCTCGATGGCTTGCCCGCTGATCGGGAACTTCATCGCCGGGGCGTGTTCCCACTCCAGAGTGTGCCAGCGCCGGGTGTCCAGGCGCCGGAAGTATACGTAGTTGATGTTGTCGGGGTCGACGTGGATGGGCCACATTCCCTTGGCCTTCGGCCCCGTGTACGGGCTCGTCTCACCGCGGTAACCGTCCAGCCCTTCCCCGTTGTACCGGCACTTGCGGATCTCGACGCCGTAATGGTGCAGCGGTCTCCACTGCGTCTTCAGGAACTCGAACCCGAGCGCCGGATCGCGGGGGACTTCGATGTAGCCGGCACGGGCGATGCCGTGCTCGAACATCATCGACGGCGACAGCCGCAGCCCGGGGACCCGCGTATCGACCAGTCCGTCATGGGGTCTCACGTGATACACGCAGGCCACCCACTCGCGGATGATCGTCTCCAACTCGTGGAGGAAGAAAAACGCCTGGTCCTCCGGCCGCTCTCCCCGCGAGAACACATCCGGGCCCTTGTAACCGGGCAGCGATTCCAGCAGGCCCTCCCGCAGGGTCTTGAAGAATCTTTCGATCGGACCTTTGTCCCGGCCCGTCCGCAGACGAGCCGGCTGGATCGACAGCCCGAGCCGCTGGCAGACGGAGGTGATGTGCTCGCTGATGAAGGGCTTGCCGTGGTCGACCACGATGGTCTCCGGCACCAGGGCCGGCCCCGCGGCGCCCTTCTTCCCGCTGACCTTCTCGTCCCCCTCGCCCTCTTCGAGAGCTTTGCGTTCCACGAAGGCAGTGCGGGGGATGCCGTGATCGGGCCAGGCCGCCCACGACGGCCAGTCCCTGCCCGCCGGACGGGGACGGTAGGTCTGGAACAGCACCGCCGCGACATCGATGGACTGCGTGGACACCGGAGTGACCCTGACCCCCGTGACACACCTGTCGTACCAGTCCATCGCGACGGTCAACTCGGCCTGCACCCACTTCAGCGTGACCGGGTCCATCGCAAAGACGTCCAGCCGCGTGGTGTCCATCAGCAAGTACTCGCCCGGCCGAGTCGGCCGCAGCTTCCCGTACGCACCAGGCGGCCGGGCGGCGATGTCCCGGTTGCGTTTCGCGCTCAGCCTGAAGGTCGGCTTCCGCCGCTCCAGCTCCTCCAGCCACCGATATGCCGTCGCGCGGGTCGGTAGCTTCACCTCGTCCTCGCCGTATCGGGCGGCAAGCCGCGGGCCGACGCTGCGGATCACCTTCGCCCGGGTCGGTTGTGAGTCCTTCCCGTGCTCGGCCATGATCTCCAGGGCCATTTCCACCCACCGCGGATCGGCCCGCCCGAGCCCGCCCATGGTGCCGTCGCCGCGATCCGGCCCGCCATGGACGAGACCGGCCTCCTGATCGACGTGGAAGGCCCGCACCCACCGCTTGATGGTGCGCACGCTCACCCCCAACTCGGCAGCCTTGGCCTCGTACCGCTGCAGCTTGGGGGCCGTAGCCACGTACGGCGTCCGCGGTTCGCCCGGCTCCGGACACTCTGCGCTTCCCGACCGGAAACCGTAGAGAACCTCGTTGATGTGGGCGGCGCGCTCGCGCACCGCCTCCAGCTCCTCGTCCGTGAGCTGGGCCAGCAAAATGGAGGCCGTCTCGCGTGGGTCATCAGACCCGGGGCCCCGCCCGTCCGGGATGACTGCAGCCCGGCCGGAGGCGAGCACCTCCCGCAGCGACAACCGGAACCGGCAGCTCCGCCCATCACGCACCAGGACCTCGTTGCCGGCCGCGGAGCCGAACATCTCCTCCACGGTGACCACTTCACCGTCGTATTTCAGCCTCGTGCCCACCCCGACGCGTACCGCTGATCCGTTCACATGCCCTCCCCAGCGAGGCTCCCGCCGATGAACCGTGGTTCCGCCTTCCGCAGCGTCAATGTCCTGCTCACAGTCCTCGACCGGCGAGGGAAGATCGCGTTTCCCGGAGCCGGTCACGGCAGCCGGCGCCTGCCGCAGCTCATGGCGCTCGGACAGGGGCACCGCGAGATCTGTCACAAAGTGTTGGCACCACAGCAGCCGTAGGACGGCCGCCCGCACCCTCCAATCCGGATGGTGCGGAAAAGCTCGGAACGCGTCGCCGAGCGAGGCCCCGTACAGATCCGCCTCCCGGATCTCCACCAGCAGGTCCTCGTCGAAGAGCCAGTCGCGCCGGTAGCCGGCGAGGAAGCGCAAGTTCGCCAGCTCCGCTTCCGGCGGCTCGCACCACACCTCGAAGTCCCAGCCGCGGGAAAGGACCACCTCGCGAGCCCAGCCGAGCGCGAAGTTCACCTTGGGCCGCGTGAGCAGACGCCGCGGCTTGACGTCAACAACCAGCGGCACGTCCTTGCCCCGCAACACGAGGAAATCTGGAACATGGCGCCGAATACGATCGTCCACCGTGGTGGACAGGAGGAACGGCTGGGCGAAGACCGCCGTCACGTCCTGGTCGAAGTCGGCGTAGAGCAGGCGCGTCAGCTCGAGCCGCGACTCGTAGACAACATGGTCGCGCATCGTGGAGGACCAGTACGTGCCCGAGTAGTGCTTCTGGCCATGCCACCAACGGAACGTACGCCACGGCACTGAAGGCTCGAAGACATCGGCGCCGGCAATCGGCCAGAGCCGGTCTTCGTCGATCTTCCCGTCTGCATGGCGAAGACCCATCGAGACCTCGCCGAGCACGTACGACATACCCCACCCCTGAGCAGCAAGAACGGGGAGTAAAGCCCCCGGCCTCGACCAACTGAGACATCTCCACAATCGCGACGGAAAACACCGCTGCATAGATAGAGACCGGGATCAGCACTACTACGGGCGAACCATCAGACAGGAGTTCGTCTCACTGCCCTGTCCCTTGGGCCAGAAGAAGGCCACCACCAATGAGAAAAGGACATCAGAAGTGCGAGCCTACACCGTGAGCCGCTGGCGGCGGACACGGCGATGGCTGGAGCTGGTGCGGCACAACCCGCCGCAGGACCGTACGCCCGGTCCCGGGCTGGAGCACACGGTGCTGGTGGAGGCATTGCGGCAGTTGCCCGAGGCGCAGCGGACGGCAGTGGTGCTGCATCATCTGTGCGACATGAGTGTGGAAGAGGTCGCGGCAGCCACCGGTGCTGCGGTCGGGACCGTCAAGGCACGGCTGTCGCGGGGCAGGGCCGCTCTCGCCAGGCTGCTGAGTGTGCGGGACAGGGAAGGCAGCCATGTCTGACGTCGACGGCGAGCGGGACGAGTTCGACTCCGTGCTGCGCGGACTTGCTGCCGAGGGCGAGACGTCTCCTTCGCTGACCGGCGCGCAGATCCGCCGGCGCGGTGCGGGACGGCGCCGGCGTCGGCGGGTCGCGGCGTCCGCCGCGGTGACGGTGGCGCTGGTGGCGACTGCCGCGGTGGCGGCACCGCGGGTGCTGCAGTCGCACCGGCCGCCGGCCTCGCCCGCCGCGTCGGCGCCGGCCGCCCCGAGCCCGGACCCGAGCCCTTCTCGGACCGGGCGGGCGACGGTGTCCCTCGATCTGAGCCGGCAGCGGGTCGTCGTCGAGCGAGACGGCCACCAGGTTCGGACGATCCCGGTGTCCGTTCGGAGCTCCTCGCCGGCGGAGCGGCTGACCGTGGTGTCCAAATCCGCCGAGCGCACCGTGGCCGCGCCCACGCTCGGCTCCGGCGAACAGTACGACTACCGGGCCCAATGGGTGGTGGAACTGAAGTCGGACGGCGGTGCGACCGTCCTGCTGCTCGAGTGGCCGTTCAAGTCACCACGCGGCAGCCAGATCGGAGTGCCACTGAGCGAGAACGCCCAGTGGCTGTACCAGCAGCTCGAGATCGGAGCCACGATCACCGTGGACCACGGGTGAGCGGCGTGGAGGATGGCTCGGCTCCCCATCCCGACCAGGAGTCCTGACGCAGAGTCCTGACTCAGCGGCCGGCGGACGGGCGGCGGCGGTTCATGAGGGCCAGGCCGGCGCCCGCGCCGAGGGCGACGACGGCACCGCCGACGGCCCACTGCGGGGTGTCCCCAGCGCCGGTGGAGGCAAGCTCGGTACCGCTGTTCCCCGCGGGGGCGGCGGCGTTCGGCGCGGAGGTCACGACGGCGGCGGGCTTGCCGCTGACCTCGGTTCCCGGCTTCGGCTGGTCACCGGTGGTCGGCTTGTCGCCCGTGCCGGGCGTCGGGGTGGGCTTGTTGTTGGCCGCGTCCTCGGCGGCCTTGTCCTTGGCGCGGGCCTCGTACTGGCCCACTTCGAGGAAATACTTGATGCTCTCGGGAGTCCCGGTGCGGAGTGCGGCCTTGCCGGCCTTCTGCACTTCGGGGCCGCCGGCGTTGATGATCTGGGAGACCTTGACCTGGTCGTCCTCGAACTTGGCCTTGTACTGGCCGACTTCGAGGAAGTACTTGATGGCTTCGGGAGTGCCGAGCCGCAGTGCGGCGATGCCGGCCTCACGCACTGCGGGGCCGCCGAAGTTGATGATCCGGGCGACGCGGACCCGGTCGTCCTGAAGGCGGGCCTGGTACTGGCCGACCTCGAGGAAGTACTTGATGGCTTCGGGAGTGTTGGCGGTCAGCGCGGCTTCGCCGGCCTCCTGCAGCGAGGGGCCGCCGTCGCTGATGATCTGGGCGATCCGGACCCGGTCGTCCTGAAGGCGGGCCTGGTACTGGCCGACCTCGAGGAAGTACCGCAGGTCCTCCGGGGTACCGTCGAGCGCCTTCTGCGCCGCCTCCCGCACGGCCCGGCCGGTGTTCTTGTCGGTGAGGATCCTGAGGATCGCGACCCGGTCGTCGTCCGCCGAGGAGTCCGAACCGTGGGCGGGATCGGCCGGCTTCGTGTCCGGGGCCGTGTCGGGCGCCGAGGTGGTGACCGGCTGCGTACCTTCGGCGGCGACCGCCGGAGAGGAGAAGAGCACGGCCGGCGCGATCGCGGCCGCGGCGACGATCGCCGATATACGAGCCAGCTTCATCTGGTGAACCTACTTTTTATAAGAAAAGTCTGAGAATGTCCCCATAGAATAAGCTCGATTTGATCTTGCCTTGACCATAGTCGCCCTCGCCGCGCCCGACCCCCTCATCGCCCTGCAGGTGGGTCCGTTCTCCCGGAAGGGTGGTGCCGGGGCCGGGGCGACGGGACTATGGAGGCAGCGGGCGGGTATCCCCAGGCCACAAACCATGGTGCGGGTACAGGGACGAACTTGAGGGGGGCCATGCGTAGCTACGGCCGTGTGGTGATCGGCAACCTTGGCTGCGCCGTGATCCTGTGTCTTCCGGTTCCGCTCGCCTTCCTCGTGGGATACAGCGCCTGGCGTGCGGGCGAGGACTGGGCCTGGATCGCGCTCGCCATCGGAGGGGTCGGCCTGGTCGCGATCCCGCTGCCGACCCTCCGGTTCACGCGCCGTGCCTTCCCCCGGATCACGCGCAGGGACCGGCTGAAGGACCGAAGCGTCCCGTACGGGGACGACACCTTCGTGCTGTGGGCTCCTCGGTCGGAACCGAGCTCGGTGCAGGCGCGGTTGGTGCGGGCGGACGTCCTGGAGGCGTCGCTCGTGCGTTACGACCCCGAGGGCGGTGCGGGGTTCACCACCTACGGCGGCGGCCTCTCCCCCGATGAGTTCACACCGCTGGTCAGGATGCGGCTGCGCGTGCACGACGGCGACGAGGCCGAGGTCGCCGACCGGTTCGAGACCACGGGCGAGTGGCGGGTGCCGTCCCTGTGCCTGTCGGCGGTCACCGCGGGCCGGCTGGCCGTCCTGGTCGATCCAGGCCGTCCCGCCGACCCGGTCGATCCGCGGGTCCCCGGACGGGTGACCCCCCATTGGCCGCGCAGCGCCCTGCTCGCGGGCACGAGAACCTGCCGGGTGATCGACCTCGACGGCCGACCGACCGATGTGACCCGGCGCCCCGTGCGCCAGTTGCGCCAGATGCGGATCTCCCGGGAGGCCGGGGGCATCGAGATGACCGGCGACACGACCGATCTGCGGCGCCTGGACCCGGCCGTCGCGGCGCGCTACACCGCCGTGGCCGAACAGGACCGCGCCGCCCCGGAGGACCGGGCGCCGGTGACCGAGCCGGGCGAGGAGTCCCGGTGGCTCGTGGACAGCCTTCCGGGTGAGGCGGCGGGGTTCGGTCCCGTCGGCCGACGGTGGTCCCGCCGCGGTGGCGTGCTGGTGCGGGCCCGGTTCCTGCAGATGACCGCCACCAACACGTTCCAGAGCCACGGCCCGGTCCTCGACACGGTGTTGCGCATCCATCCGGCCGACGGCACACCCGCGTTCGACGCCGCCCGGCGGCTGACGGTGCCGATGAACTATCTCGCCGTCCTGCACCGCACGCGGGAGGTCGTCCTGTACGCCGCTCCGAACGGCAGGTCGTTCGTCGTCGACTGGGCCCGCACCAACCTCCTCGCCGGCACCACCGCGGCCACGGTCATCACGCCCGAAGGACAAGAACTCCCCGTCACGGAGCGCCCTGACGTGATCTGGGCCCTGATGAACCTGCTGGCATCCCGGGGCATCTCGAACCCGGCACCTGTCCTGGACCTCCGCAAGCGCCCCATGAGCGCGGCGTCCGGGGCGGTGATGGACGCGGTGCGGGGGAGCGCGTCCGAGGTGGGTGCGGGACGCGGATAGGCCGTAGAGAGGCACTTCGCCCAGGTTGCTTGACTGAATCCAGAGGCATCTCTAACTTTGGAGTACTCTCTAAGTCAAGGTGAAGGGGTGTGTGCGTATGCAGACGGTCGAAGGGGGGCTGCGTGAGCAGCACAAGGCCCAGCGACGGCTCCGGATCCTCGACGCGACGCGTGAACTCCTGCGGGACAACCCGGAAGCGGTGATCAGTACCGAGCGGATCGCCGAGCGAGCGGCGGTCGCCCCGGCCACCGTGTACAACCTGATCGGACCGCGCGACAAGATCTGGGAGGCGCTCGCCGCCGGGTTCACGGACGAACTCGAGCGCCGCCTGACGGCGCTCGGAGCCGGTGGCCCGCAGGAGGTCGTCAGGTCGACCGTCCAGCTGTTCGTGGACGACCCGGTCGTGTCGCGCCGCATGGTGCGCGAGTGGGAGGAGAGCGGGCTCGTACTCGACCGCAGTCCCCTCACCCAACTCCGCCAGGCGATGGCGGATGCACAGACACAGGGCCTGCTACGCGCCGACATCGACACCGACGCGTTGGCCGCCGTCGTCGGCACCGCGTGCGTGGGTGCGCTCCACCAGTGGGTCGCCGCCCTGATCGATGAGGACCGGTTCCTCGCACGTGCCCTGTTCGCGCTGGACGTCGCGCTCGCCGCGGCGGCCGCGGATGCCCACCGCGACCAACTCCTGGCGCCGCTGCGAACCCGGGGCGCGCCATGACGGCCGGTGCACTGCCGCGGGCCCGACGTTTCGTGGGCCGCGGCGGGATCCTGCTCACCGCGGATGTGTGGGGCGAGTCGTCCTCGCCGCCTCTTGTCCTGCTGCACGGCGGCGGCCAGACGCGACACGCCTGGGGTCGGACCGGTCCTCGACTGGCCGCACTGGGGTGGCGGGTCATCGCCCCGGACCTGCGGGGGCACGGCACCAGCGAATGGTCGGCCGATGGTGACTACGACCTCGACCTGTTCGCCGAGGACGTCCGGGCGCTCGTCGCCGAAGTCGGCGACCGGCCGGTGCTCGTCGGTGCCTCGCTCGGCGGCCTGAGTTCGCTGCTCGCCGCCGGAGAGGCACCCAGGGCGGCGATTCGCGCCCTGGTGCTCGTCGACGTCGCCCATCGACCGGACCCTCGCGGGGTTCGCCGGATCGTCGAGTTCATGCGCCGTGAACCGGACGGATTCGCCGGCGTCGGGGAAGCGGCCGCGGCGGTCTCCGCCCATCTGCCGCATCGCTCACGTCCGGACGACCCCGAGGGGATACGGAAGAACCTGCGACGCCACGGCGATCGGTGGGTCTGGCACTGGGACCCCCGGATGCTGGACAGCTTCGAGGGGCGGATGGACCCGCCCGGCATGGCGGAGCGGCTCCTCGACGCGGCGCGCCACGCCGACGCGCCGATTCTGCTCGTCCGCGGCGGGATCAGCGATGTGGTGCGGGAAGACATCGCCGAGGAGTTCTGCGCCAGGGTTCCCTACGCGCGGCGCGTCGATGTGGCGGGCGCGGGGCACATGGTGGCCGGAGATCGGAACGAGCACTTCATCGATGCGGTCATCCCGTTCCTGGACGGAATCGACTGAGCGACCCGTCTGAAGGCGTGGCAGGGTAGGTGTCATGTGTGGCCGATACGTCTCCACCCGCAGCCCCCAGGATCTGGCCCCGTTGTTCCAGGTCACCGCTCGGAATCCCGAACAGATCCTCGCGCCGAGCTGGAATGTCGCTCCGACGGATGACGTGTGGGCGGTGCTGGAGCGTGCCGACCGCGACAGCGGCGAGCTGGTGCGGCAGCTGCGGCCGCTGCGGTGGGGCCTGGTGCCGTCCTGGGCCAAGAGCCTGGGCGTCGGCGCGAAGATGATCAACGCCAGGGTGGAGACGGTCCACGAGAAGCCCGCCTACCGTCGCGCGTTCGCCAAGCGGCGCTGCCTGCTGCCGGCGGACGGCTTCTACGAGTGGCAGGCCGTTCCGGCGACGGACAGCGCGAAGGCGCACAAGCAGCCGTACTTCATCAGCCCCGAGGACGGGGCGGTGATGGCGATGGCGGGACTGTACGAGTTCTGGCGCGACCCGGAGGTCGCGGAGGACGATGCGGCGGCGTGGTGGACGACCTGCACCATCATCACCACCGAGGCCACCGACCTGGCCGGGCGGATCCACCCGCGCATGCCGCTGGCCATCGCCCCGGCCGACCACGACGCCTGGCTCGACCCCACCCACCAGGACCCGCACGAACTCCGGGCGCTCCTGGCCACTCCCGCCGACGGACACCTCGACACCCGTGCGGTGTCCACCGCGGTCAACAGCGTCCGCAACAACGGACCGCAACTCCTCGACGCCCCACCGGCAGATGCCGGCACCGGGTGAAGTGCGGCGGCGGGTGCGGTCAGGTGCGCCGTCACGCACTCCCTGGCTCGGTTTTGCGGGCGAGCAGGTGGATCTCCTGGAACTGCCGTCGGTCGGTGGGCTGAGGCTCGCGCACCATCCGGGCCACCTCGGCCAATCCCGCCTCGCGCAGCATCGCGGCGAGGTGGTCGGGTGACCACCGATAGGCCGGCACGACGGCGTGATCGAAGACCTGCGTCGGGTGGGACGCGTCATCGCTGGCCGAGAAGCCGATCAGAAGGTGGCCGCCAGGTGCCAGCACACGATGGAACTCCGCGAGTATGACGGGGAGTTCCCGCGGCGGCGTGTGGATGACGGACCACCGTGAGAGTACGCCGCTCAGCACACCGTCAGCGATGTTCAACGCGGCCATCGAGCCCACGTCGAACCGCAGGCCCGGATAAGCCTGCCGAGCCAATCCGATCATCGCGGGCGAGGCATCGATGCCGAACACCGCCGGCCCCAACTCGGCAAGATGCGCGGCGATATGGCCGGGCCCGCATCCCAGGTCCGCGACCGGGCCGCCCCCACTCCCACTGACGACCTCGGCGAAGGCCCTCAGGATCGCGCGGTCCAAGGGCCTGTCACGCAGCTCGTCGCGGAACCGCTGCGCATACAGGGAGGCAGCGGCGTCGTATCCCTCGCGGGTGGCATCGAGGGCATCGTGTTCGACCATGCCCGCGACAGTAGTTCCCGGCGACGGGGCGAGCGGGAGAATCACGATTCGCCCGCCCGCCTGTGCCGGGTTCGCCGCGGGCACCGGGGCTCGGGTCAGGTCGGCTGCTTGCCGGGGTGAAGTGCATGGGTCGGCTCAGACATGCAGGGTGGGCCGGTAGACGAGCTCCTGGATGCGGCCGTCGAGGGTGCGGCTCTCGATCAACTCGAGGTCGAAGTCGGCGGCGCCCTGGAAGACCGGGGCCAGACCGTTCCGACCGGTGATCACAGGGAAGAGGGTCACCTGGACGCGGTCGACCAGACCGGCGGCCATCAGCGCCCGGTTCATCGACAGGCTGCCGTGCGAGCGCAGCGGTACCTCGGACTCCTCCTTGAGCCGGGCGACGACGTCGACGGCATCGCCGCTCACGACCTTCGCATCCGGCCAGTCGAGGGGTCCTTCCAGCGTGGTGGAGACCACCGTTGCCGGCAGGCTCCTCATCCGGGTGACCCAGGCGTCACGCACATCGGAGTCCTCGGTGCTCGCGGCCAGCATCTCCGCGAACGCCCGATACGTGTTGGCTCCCATGACCATCCGCTGCTCCTCGGCGTACAGAGCGAGGCGGTGGTCGAGGAGCTCGGGGCCTTGCTTGCCCCAGTAGCCGGTCCAGTTGCCGCCGGCGCCGCCGAAGCCGTCGAGGCTGGAAAAGACGTCGAATGTGTAGGTGGCGGTCATGATGCGCTCCTCGGGTGCGGTTGATGGCGTGCTGGGGATAAAGACCGGCAATCGCTGCGAAACTCATCGCCCTCCGACGGTTCCCCGGGCCCAGCAGGACACTCGGCCCGGTCCTCCGTTCGGCGGACACCAGCACGCCCATGCGCTCCTCGGCCGTCCCGGCCGCCACCCGAGAGCCCCTGCTGGACGAGCACACCGCTCTCATGAGCCGCTGAGCCGCGTTCCTTGATCCTCCTCGCCGGCCACGGCGCCGGCCGAGAGGAGCGTCGCAGCGGCGAGGCTGCCCCAGAGGGCGGCCGAGCCGTGGGGTGCGAGAGTGGTGATGACCGCCGGGGAGACGGCGAGGCCGAAGCCCGTGGAGAGCTGGAAGCGGGCGAGTGAGCGTCCCAGGACGTGGGCCGGGGCGAGGACGGTGACGAGCGCGGTGGCACTGCCGGCATAGAGGATCTCGCCGATGGTGCAGGCCACGGACACCGTGGCGACGGCCGGGGCGGCCCAGCCGTGTCCCAGTGAGGTGGCCGCGAGGAAGCCGAGGTAGGACGCGGTGAGTACCCCGCCGGCGAGAGCCAGCAGCGTGCGCCGCGAGAAGCGGGACATCAGCACGGTGACCGGAACCTGCAGGGTGACCACCAGCACCGTGTTGGCCACGAAGATGGCTGCCGACCACATCGGGGATGCGTGCAGCTGTGTTACCAGTACCAGCGGGAGCGCGATTTCGGGGATGTTGAGGCAGAAGGCGTAGATCACGTTGGCGGCCAGCAGCGCGCGCATCCGTGGTGCGGGCCCGTCGCCCCCTTCCGTGGCCGGGGTAGCGGCCGGGTCCGCGCGCAGATGGACCGACCATGCCAGGGCCGCCGCGGTGAGATAGGCGAGCCCGGTGACGGCGGCCAGCGCCTGCAATGCGGTGGTGCCGCCCGCCAGGCAGGCGGTGGCAAGGAGCGCGCCGGCGCCCAGGCCGGCGTTGCGCAGGGCGCGGCCTGCCGCGAGAGCGGTGTCGCGTTCCCGGCCATGGGCGACCGTGGCCACGAGAGCCGCGTGGGCGGCCGGCCATGCCTGGTTCCCGATACCGAGGAAGAGGGCCGCCGTCGCGAACAGCCCGACGTGCCCTGCCGGGGTGGCCAGCAGCAGCGCCACGCCCACCACCCGCACCAGCATCGACGCCGCCACGACCGTGCTGCGTGCGCCCCGGTCCAGCCACCGGCCCACCGCGGGCATGCACACCAGGCCCACGACGACGCCGACCGTCATGGCGATGCCGGTGGCCGGCGCGGACAGCCTCAGCACCGTCACCCCGTAGAGCAGCAGAAAGGGCCGCAGCAGGCCGGTGCCGAGCGCATCCACGGCCAGGGCGACGGCATAGCGGGGACCTCCGGAGGCCCGGACAAGGGCACCGGGCTGGATCTTGGTGATGGTTGCCATGGCGTCAACGGTGCGTTCGGCCGCCGGGCCGGGAACGCCGGTTGACGGACACCGTCAACCGACGCCGTCGTCGCCCTTCCGGTCGGTGATGATGAGGGGGTGACCTTGAGGATCGACATCAGCGGCCTGCCGGCCGAGCGACTGCGGTTCGCCGCCTCCCCGCTGGCCGAGCTGACCGCGATGCTGCACGTGCTGGCCGAACCGGGACACCACCCGCAGCTCGCCGGCTGGGCCGGCGAGGTCTGGGCCGGGCTGCGGCCGGAACTGGCCGAGCGGTTGCGCGAGGCGGAGTTCCTCTGGCGTTCCTCGCAGGCCGACTTCCTGATCCCCGCCCGTCCTCGGCCGACCCTCGCCGAGGAGTTGGACGACGTGGACCGGATCGACGACGAAACGTATGTGCGGGCAGCACTCGTCACCACCTGCGGCAGCAACCGGGTCCACTTCGGCACGCCGTCGCCCCTCACCGATGCCGCCGCCCGCGAGCGGGCCCTGGACGTCGCCCAGGCCCGCGGCGCGCTGCAAGAGGCTTTCGCGGAACGGCTGCTCGCGGACCCGGCCGCTGTGCGGGCGCGGGTCCGCCACACCCTCGAACAGTGCGCCGAGGCCTTCTTCGACGCCGCTTGGACGGACGTCGCCGTGCGGCTCGCCACCGACCTGCGCATCAAGAACGACCTGCTGAAGCGCCAGGGCATCGGGGCGGCACTCGCATCGGTCTCCGGCGCGGTCACCCTGGCACCGGACGGCGACTGCATCATCGTGGACAAGCTGCAGGACAAGGCGACCGCCGCCCACGGCACCGGAGTGACCTTCATCCCCAGCGTCTTCGGCCGCCCGCACCTGGTGGCGGTCCACGCGCCCGGGTGGCAGCCGGTGGTGCAGTACCCCGTGGGCGAGCCGAGCCCATCGGAGCCGGTATCCCTGGAAACGGTCACACTACGGCTGGAGGCCCTCGCACATCCGGTACGCCTGCGGCTGCTGCGTACCCTGGCCCGCGGCCCGCACACCACCGGTGAGCTGGCCCACGCCTGGGAACTCTCACCCCCGGAGGTCTCCCGCCACCTCGCTGTCCTGCGCCGCGCGGGCCTGCTCACAGCCCGGCGGCACGGTCGCTACGTCCGCTACACCCTCAATCTGCCCGATCTGACAGCGCTGGGCGCCGACCTGCTGGCGGCCGTACTGCGCTGACACCCGTCGGCGGCTGCCCGGTCGGCACCGCGATGGTCGGCCCCGGGACGATCGGCACCGTCGTGATCGGGAACCCGGGGGGACCCTACGGGCGGGCCAGCCGGTGGCGGTCCACCCAGGCGCTGATCGCCGCGGCCAACTCCTCGGGGCGGTCCTCCGGAGAGTGGTGGCCGGCCAGGCCGAAGCGGGAGACCTCCAGGCCCGCGATGTTCTCCTCGCACCAGGCCACGGCCCCTTGGTCGGTCATCGCGCCCGGGCCCGGCTCGAACGCGGCGAGCAGCTTGGGGACGTCGGGGCTGGCGGCCAGCCAGGCGTCGTAGTGCTCGATGCGGGCCACGACGTCGGCGGGCTCGCCGTCCAGCGGCATCATGCGCGTCCACGCCAGAACCGGGCGGCGGCTGTGCGGGGTCGGGAAAGGGCGTCGGTAGACATCGAGGTCGGCAGGGTCGAGCGGGGTGGCGAGCGTGCCCGGGAGTCCCTCGATGAACAGTGACTTCTCCAGGATCATCTCCTCCCCCACCCCGGGGGTGCGCAGGAGGGTGAACAACTCCCGCCCGGCCGCCGGGAATTCGTCGCCGACCAGCGGTTTGATGATCGTCTCGGTGAAGGCTAGACCGCGGACGGTGCCCGGCAGGCGGGCGGCACGGTCGAAGGCGAGCGCGCCGCCCCAGTCGTGGCCGACCAGGACCGCCTCGGTGAGACCGAGGGCGTCGAACCAGGCGTCGAGGTAGCGGGAGTGGTCGTCGAAGGAGTAGGCGAGGTCGGGCTTGCCGGAGTCGCCCATGCCGATGAGGTCGGGGGCCAGCAGGCGGCGGCCGGGCGCGGCCACACCCGGCAGAACGTTCCGCCACAGGTGGGAGGAGGTGGGGTTGCCGTGGAGGAAGACGAACGGCAGCCCGTCGGGGTCGCCGGACTCCCGGTAGTGGACGGTGGAATCAAGGACGGGGATGGTGGGCATCTCGGGGTCACTTCGCTTTCAGTACGGGGAGGGGAAGGTTGAGGCTCAGGACGCGGTCGACGGCGATCTCGACGACGACCAGGTCCAACGGGGCGGGCGGTGCCGCCCCGTAGCGGACGGTGTAGCGGCGGACCGCCTCGGCCAGGCGCGCGGGTTCGTCCGTGACGGTGGCCCGGCCTTCGAGGGTGACCCAGTCGAATCCGTCCGCCTGGCAGAGCGCGACCCGGGCCGCCGGGCCGCCCGCCGCCACGTTCCGGGACTTGCGGGCTCCCGCCCGGGTGGTCACCCGGGCCAGGCCGGTGGTCGCGTCGAAGGTGAAGCGGACGGGCGTGACGTGCGGGGTGCCGTCGGGGCGGAGGGTGGTGAAGGTGGCCGTGTGGGGACGGGCGAAGAACGCCCGTGTGATGGCGGGGAGTTCAACGGCCCGGCTCATTTCTTCTTCACTCCCTCGTTCCAGATCAGCTTGGCGATGTTCGGCTGCACAGCCTTGGTGATGACACCCATGGCCGTGCGGACGTACCGTCGCTCCTCCATTTCGCGCAGCATGCTCGCGGCGAGGTCGGCACGGGCGGTGAAGACGCCGTCGGCGCTGGTCTCGGCGGTGTGGAAATCCGTGACGACGGGGTGCTCGAAGAGGCCGGACGGCCGCACGAGGGTCCAGTCCAGGCCCGTCCCACGGATCACGGCCTCCATCCGGCGCATGTCCTCGTGGAGGGTGCGGCCGAGGCGTCGGTTCACCAGCGGGTCGAGCACGTGGTTGAAGAAGTGCGCTCCGGTGGGACGCCAGTTGGGGTCGGCGATGCTGGAGCTGACAGTGAGCAGCCGCTTGACGCCGTGCCGGTCCATGGCCTCGGTGATGGCGGTGGCGCTCGCGGAGTACGTGGTGATGGCCTCCTTGCTGAAGCGTGCGCCCAGCGCGGACAGGACGGCGTCCGTCCCGCCGATCGCGGCGTCGACGGCCGCCGGGTCGGTGGCGTCGGCGACGGCTACGGTCAGTCCTGGCCGCGCGGCGATGGAGCCGGGGCGACGGGTCACGGCGACGACCTCGTGGCCGGTTGCCAGGGCTTGTTCGGTGAGGTGGCGGCCGGTCGGTCCATTGGCGCCGAAGACTGCGATACGCATGATGTCGGGTCATCCCTCCGTGTGGTTTCCGGAACGCCCTTGACTGTGCCGATCATGAAACGCAAGCTCAACGCTGATGAATAACACCGCCCCCGCCCCAGCCCGCACGCGCGGCCGCCCGCGTGGCAACCCGCCGACCCGCGAGTCGATCGTCGTGGCGGCCCGCGCGCTGTTCCTGGAGCGCGGCTACCGGCGCACCACCCTGCGCGCGGTGGCCGGCGCCGCCGGGGTCGACCCGGCACTCATCGCGTACCACTTCGGGTCGAAGAAGGGCCTGTTCGCAGACGTGATGCAGTTCCAGTGCGCCAACGCACTGGCAGTGGACGATGTCCTCCTCGGCGACCCGGCGACCCTCCCCGACCGCTTGATCGACGCGGTGACGGACCTGTGGGAGGACGCCGACTTCCGCCGGCTCACCGCCCAGGGTGACGAGGCCTCCGAGGTGATCCGCGAATATCTGGAACAGGAGCTGCTGGCCCGGCTTGTTGAATTTCTCGGCGGCCGGGACGCGACCGCCCGTGCCACGGCTGTGGTGACGATCCTCGGCGGCCTCATCTACACCCGCTACCTCAACCCGCTCCCCACCCCCGCCGCCCTCACCCCCGCCGAGTCCCGCCGCATCCTCACCCCGGCGCTGCGCGCCGCACTGACGCCGAGGGCGCGCACCGCGGCAGCCACGAGAGCAGCCCACCGGGGCTAGCGCGAACCCCTCCGCGGCTCCACGGTCTCCTGCTGTTCGACGGAACGCCGGATGGCTTAGGGCCGTCGGCCGGGCCTGCCGCAGGCGCGTATTTCCATTGCCGACGAGCCACACCTGTCCATACGGTCACCAGTGGTACGGCATGAACACAGCACAAGGGAGAGCATGTGGCCAGGGTCGCGCAGCTGGTGTCCTACCCCGTCAAGGGCTGCGCCCCCATGCCGACGCACACCGCGGTGCTGACCCCCGCGGGCCTCGCGCATGACCGCAGTTTCATGGTCACCGGCGAGGACGGAGTCTTCCGCAGCCAGCGGCGCAACCCGCGACTGGCAGTGATCCGCCCCGAGCTCAGCGACGGCGGAGAGCGGCTCACCCTGCACGCCCCGGGCGCGGACCCGACGGGCATCGACATCGACACCTCCGGCCGTCCTCGCGACGTCACGCTGTTCGGGGCTCCGTTCAGGGGCATCGACCAGGGAACCGAAGCCGCCGCATGGCTGTCCGACGTTCTCGGCACCCCGAGCCGCCTGGTGCGCGTTCCGGCCGACCACCACCGCGTCACCGACGGCCGGACACCCGGCACCTCCGGCTACGCCGACAGCTGCGCCGTCCACATCCTTTCCCGGTCCACCGTGGATCTGCTGAACGAGCGGCTGGGCGAACACGGCAGCCCGCCCCTCCCCATGGACCGCTTCCGCCCGAACATCGTCGTCGACGGCTGGGACACCCCCCACACCGAGGACCGCGCCCACCGCATCACTATCGGCGACAGCGAACTCGGCTACGCCAAGCTCGCCATCCGGTGCGCCGTCACCATGGTCGACCAGCAGGCCGGCACCAAGGCGGGCCCCGAGCCACTGCGCACCCTGGCCATCTATCGCCGGGCCGCCGAGGGCGGCGTCGCCTTCGGCACCAAGTACGCCGTACTGCGACCCGGAAAACTGTCCACCGGCGACGAGGTGCACGTCACCTCCTGGGGGGCATCGGAGCTGTGAACCGGGCATCGGATCGCCGGCCGGAGGCCCGCCGGTGGGACCGTCGCGAACCGGCCACCGGGATCCGCCCGTTCGCCGGGGCCGCTCTCCGGCACGGGACCGGTGTCCGGAACAATCCGGTGGCATGAGCGTGAGACCCTCCGACGACCTGGCCGCCGCCTTCGCCCGCCTGGGCGGTGAGGAGGACGGACAGGTCTGGAGCGACCTGTGGGACGACCTGTGTCACCAGGAATCCGTCTACGACGACAGCTTCCCCGCCCTCCCGTACCTGGCGGCCATCGCGACCGGCCGCTCCCCCGGGGAGCCGCAAGAGGCCGTCCTGATGGCGGGCCTCATCGCCTCGGCTGCGGACGACGACCGCCGCACGCGGTACGCCGAGGAGATCGCCGTCTTCGCGGTCGCGGAGCAGGTCGAGGAGAGCTACCGATGAGCGACGCGCTCGCGCGGCTCGACAACGTCGACTGGGCGGCGCTGAGGCACGCCTACGGTGCTGCCGGGGACGTGCCCGGCATGCTGCGGGATCTCCACCGGCCGGAGAAGGCCGCGGCCGCTGCCGACGATCTGCTCACGCACGTCCACCATCAGGGCGGCGCGGTCCATTCCTCGGCTCCGGCCGCTCTTGGGTACGTCATCGCGGCCGCCGCCGACCCGGCCATCGACGCGGACGTCCGCCAGGAGCTCCTGGACCTCGTCGGGGCGCTGGCCGACGCGGCGAACAGCGCAGCACCCCGCTTCGTCACCTCGGCCTGGCCCGCCGCGTGGGACCTGGCGGTGACGGACCTGTTGCCGCTGCTGGACGGTCCGCTGGCGGTGCACCGTACCGCCGTCGCTGACGCCCTCGCGCAGGCCCACCACCGGGCCGACGAGGTGACCGCGGGGCTGCGGACCCGGTGGGCCGTGGAGTCCGACCCACAAACGAGGATCCAACTCGTCAACTCGGTCGGCTCGTTGATCGCCCATGCTCGTGAACAGCGCGGCGCCTCGATCGGCTGGCTGCGGGAACTCATGGACGACGCCGAGCCCTCCGTACGCCTCGCTGCCGTGCAGGCCTTGCGCCGCGCGCTTCCGGGGCAGGACGACTCCGTGTACGCACAGACAGTGTCCAACGTGCTGTCCGGCAGCGAACCGGAGACATGGCGGCCGGGACGCGGCGCGGCCAAGCCCACGGTCGTCTGGGCCGTCGGCCTGCTGGGAGAGGACCGGGCGGCCCTGGCCGACGCAATCCAGAGACTGATCGGCCACCCCGACCCCTCCGTGCGCGCGGGCGCGCTGCAGGCGGCCGCCCAGGCGCTCAGCCGTCGGCGCTCCGCCGTCCCGGAGTTGCTCCCGGCTGTGGCCCGTTCACTGTCCGACCCCGAGCCCGACAACCGGCTCTTCGCCTCCCGGGTCCTCGGCATGTGCGGGCACGCCGCCCGTCCCTGGGCGGACGCGCTGGCGGCCATGGTGACGGACGAGGGCGAGCCGTACCTGCCCGCCCGGTCCCACGCGATCTGGGCCCTGTCCCGGCTCGGTGACGCCCGGTGCGTACCACCGCTGGTGCGGCGGCTGGCCCAAGCGCAGCTCGGGTTCGCGTACCACGCGTCCCACGCCGACGGCTGGTGGACGTACGAGCTGAGCCTCAACGAGGTCGCCGCAGGGCTCAGCGCCCACGCCGACGCACTGCTGCCCCCGCTGCGGGCCCGGCTCGCCGCCGCATCCACCCTCGACGAACGCCGCGAGCTCTGCCGCTTGCTGGAGTCCTGGGGCGCCGCGGCCGCCCCCGCCCTCCCGGAACTGCTGGGCCTCCTGGACACCCACGCCGTGGTGTGGGCTTTGGACGCACTCGCCGCGATCGGACCGGCCGCGGCCCGGGCCGTGCCCCGCGAGCGGCTGCGCGCCCTGCTCGACGCCCCGCCCGCGGACCAGCCGTTCGCGCCGCGCAGCCTGGCGCTCGCGTACGGGCGGCTGACCGGCGACCGGGAGCCCGCGCTGGCTCTGCTGGTCCCGCAGTTGGGCGAGCCGTACGACCAGGACAACGCCGCCGTTCTGCTGGCGGAACTGGGCACGCCGGGCGCCGCGTACGTCGGGCGGCTGCGCGAACTCCTCACCGTGCACCAGGAGGGCTGGCTACCGCTGCGTGTCGGCGAGGCGCTGTGGCGGATCACCGGGCGAACCGACGAGGTGGTCCCTGTCCTGGTCCGAGCGATCGCACCGTTCACCGAGCGGGGCGGCGTTCATCGGGCGGTCGTCGAGACCGTGAAGCTGCTGGCCGAGATCGGCACCGACGCCGCCCCGGCGGAGCCCGTCCTGCGGGCGTTCCTGGACGCCGACGTGCGCCCCGTCAGACAGGGAACCTGGCGCTCCGTCCCGGAGGACGACGACCTGTGCGACGCGGCGCGCGCCGCACTCCACGCCATCTGCGGACCTGGCGCCGCCTGACACGGCACGAGCCACGGCGCCCACCCGCCCGTACACGAGACCGGGCCGAGGCCCTGATCTTGACCCATGTGTCCCCCTGTTCGCACCGTTCCTCGATGTCATGATGGCGGGTGTGAGCTTCCCCTATACGGCACCCAAGGCCGTCCTCGTGCAGGACCGCTGGCGCGCCCGGGAGGCGCCTGACGGGGACTTCATCATGTTCGGCGACGGATCCCTGTCGGTCATGAATCTCATGCGGTTCTCCCCCGCCGACCGGCTCCATGACCGGCGGGCCGAGGACTGGCAGTGGTGGGAAGTTCTACGGGCCACCGCGTGGACCCCCAGTACCTGGATCGACGTCGATACGACCTTCGCCACCTGCGTCCACGCCGGAAGCCGCGCCCTGGCAGGGGAATCATCGGCCCACGGCAGCATCGGCTGGGTCGCCCTGACCCGGGACGACGACGACCACACTCTGCAATGGATCGCGGTCTCCTGCGACTCCAACCCGTTCACCGAAGTCACGCTGGACGCAACCACAGTGACCGCCACCAGCACCCTGGGCCGCATCTGGACCTTCCCCAGAGACAACCCCCAGCAGGTGAAGATCACCGAAGATCCGGCCTGTCCCTGGCCCAAGCCACCTCAGGCAGTGGTCCCGTCGGCTGGAGATCACCCAGGAGCGAACTACCCCTGAAGCGACGCCAACGTCGTCACCACAACGTCGGTTGCCCTCCTGTACCGCTCCGACTCACCCGGCTGAGCCCGTCCCGACGGCCCCACGCTCTCGCTGTGCGCGACGAGCCTGAAGATCAGTGCACGAATCAGCATCTGCTGCCAGGCCGGATGATCACTGACACTCGTCAGCAGATCGGACGGAAGATCGAACCACAGCAGACCGTCTGCGATCACGATGGCCTCGGCGAACACCGGTGGTCGCCAGTACGGCGAAAAGTCGATGACTACAGGCACGTCGTCTGCCGCGAAAAGCACATTCCCGGTGAGATCGCCGTGAATGAGCTGAGCCGCCTCCTGCTGCACCGGCCGCCTCAGCTCCAGCAGCGTCGAATACGCCGCGGAGAGGTCATCGATCACGTCGATGTCCTGTTCGCACCACGCGACCCGGTCGGCCACAGCCCAGGGATGGGCCCGCCGGTCGAGGAACTCGGGCCGGGGCAGGTTCCGCAAAGCGGCATGGAAGGAACGGCCGACACTGAGCACACCGTCCCAGTGTCCCCGCGGACCAGGCTCTCCGGTCAGGAACTCGCCGGCGGTCCAGCCGTCCACGACACTTCGCCCATCAGCCGCCCGCAGCGGCCGCGGGACGCGGAAACCACTGCCTGCCGCCAGCCCCTCGAGCAGGGAAGCCGCCCACTCGGTCTCGTCCTCAGGCCCCTCAGCAGGCTTGAACACAAACCCACCGACGAGAACGCTTCGCCCTTGCCCACCGGCCAACTGAACCGGACTGCCCCTCACCCCGAAGGCCTCAAGGACGGACGCGGACGGGAGTGCGTTGCTCAACTGCTCGGTCACGCCGCGCATCCTGCCGACACCGACCCACCCGGCGCACCTTCTTTTCGCCCACCCGTGGCCTTCGCACCGGCGGCTGGACTTCTGCACGGCAGGCGAGAGCGGGTGTGCCTCAGCAAAGCGCTCCGCCGGCCCCTGGCCGCGTTACCGGGGCGTCAGTACGCAGAACTCGTTGCCGTCGGGATCGGTCATCGCCACCGCGCCGAGCTCGCCCTGGCCGGCGTCGGTTCGGGTCGCGCCGTGGGAGAGCAGCTGGTCGACCTCTGTCTGCCGATCGCCGTCGGTGGATGGAGCGAGGTCGAAGTGCAGGCGGTTCCTGCCTGTTCTGGGAGCCACTGGTGGGCCGCCCCAGGTGATCTTCGGACCACCGTGCGGTGAGCGGATCGCGGTCTCCTGGTCCTGGTCCCAGACCAGCGGCCATCCCAGCGCTTCGCTCCAGAAGTACCCGACTTCCTGCGAACCGTCGCAGGCCAGGGCGCCGATGAATCCGCAGTCGGCGAGGAACTTGTTGCCCGGCTCGATGACGCAGAACTCGTTGCCTTCGGGGTCGGCGAGTACCACGTGACCGTCTTCCGGGGTCTGGCCGATGTCGATGTGCCGTGCGCCAAGACCGAGCGACCTGGTCACCGTCTGCTGCTGGTCCTCCAGGGATGTACTGGTCAGATCGAAGTGCATCCGGTTCTGGCCGGCCTTCCGATCCTGACTCGGCAGGAAACGGATGCGGAACCCGGTGTCATCACTGGGCAGGAGCATGATGCCGTCGTGTGGATCGTCGACCATCTCCCAGCCCAGGACCCCGGACCAGAACCTCGCGAGCCGCAGCGGCTCGCTCGCATCGAAACAGACCGCGAACAGTTGACACGTCATACCCTGCGCATCTCCGATCACTGACCGACCGCTGTCGACAGGGCGCCTTTGTCGGCCCCTCGAACGGGAGCCTATGGCGACCCCACGTCACCCGCATCCAGGTTTTCGCCCGCACGCCCTGGTGCAGCCGGGATGCTGAACGCGGTCAGCCCGCACCCTGGTGCGAAACGGCTCAAACCAGGACGGGTTGCGGTTCCGGTTGCTGCACCGGTGCGGCCTTCAGATCCCACAGCTTGGTGGTCCGCAGGTAGCCGTGCACCACCGACGCCATCGCGAGAACAAGAAGCGGTCCGGACAGCCACGCGTGTTCGGCCATTTCCATCGGCAGATAGCGATACGCCACCAGGAGCCCGGCGAAGACCGCTGCGCCGTGAGCGACCAGCCGTATTCCTGACCGTTCCCAGCCACGGTCGTGCGCGCGCAGCCCTGCCTCGATCGTGAAGGCGAACACCACGCCGGCAACGAGATCCGCACCGTAGTGATAACCGAATCCCAGCGTCGCGCAGAGCGTGGCGATCAGCCAGAACGTGCCCGCGTAACGCAGAGAGCGCGGGCCCTTGCGGGAATGAATGAAGATCGCGGTGGCCCACGCTGTGTGCAGGCTGGGCATGCAGTTGCGGGGGGTGACCGCGTCGAAGAGCACCGGGTGCGGGGCGGCGATCGGCGGCAGCGTGTTCGGCCACAGGTTGGCCAGCGCCCAGTGCTCGCCGCCGCCGGCGCCGATGCCGACGCCGTAGGCATAGATCGGTCCGACGACCGGGAAGAGCATGTAGATGGCCGGCCCGAGCAGGCCGATGACGAGGAAGGTGCGCACCAGATGATGGCGCGGGAAGCGGCGCTCGGTCGCCACATGGCGCAGCTGGTACAGCGCGACGAGGACAGCGGCCACCGCGAGCTGAATGTAGACGGCGTCGAGAAGATGGGTGCCGATCGGGCCGCTGGCCCTGACGATCCGGCCCATCAGCCACGACGGATTGCCCAGCGCGCGATCGGCGGTCGCCACGTACTGGTCGAGCACCATCGGGCGGGTCTTCGACGTGATGAGTAGCCAGGCATCGCCGGTCTTGCGGCCGGTCACCAGCAGCAGGCCCAGCCCGACGCCCTTCAGCAGCAGGACACGTTCCCGGCCGGTGCGATGCGTGACAGCGATGACCCCATAGCTCAAAAGCACCCACAACGCGCCGTTGCCGAAGGTCAGCCTGGAGTCGGCCGTCCACCGCACCAGGAAGAAGACGACGTCGATGCCGAGCGCGGCACCGAGCGCGATGAACCGTTGCCGCCAGGTGAGCACCAGCATCATCAACGCCATGCCGGCGTACAGCAGCGGCCCCGATTTGGGGCCGAATATCAACTCTTGCACCTGGTTGGTGATCGGCCCCCGCAGGCCGTAGCGGCGCGCGGTGATCTCCAGCGCGATGAGGAACGCGAGGGCCGCCACACTCACCGCGGCCCACAGCATCACCCGCGGTTGGCGCCATGCGGCGAACGCAATTCTGGAGTTAATTCGTGAAAACATGCGCGCTGCTATAGATATCAATTGTTTGGCCGATTTGTTAGATGTAAATAAAGACGCTCTTTGTGCTGGTCGGTATGGCTTTCTGGTGAATGAATGGGCGATCAGGGTGATCGTCGCGAGGTCGATCATCCTATCGGAGCGGGTGCGGGTGGGTTTCACCGGTCGCTGATGAAGCGAAGGTGGGCCAAGTGGTCTCAGCGCAGTCGGCGTGCGCGCAGCACCAGGTCGTCGGTGTGGTGCGCACCGGCACCGCCGTCGGGTGCGAGGCGCGGCCGCTGCTCATCCACCTCCACCTCCCAGTCGTCGTCGAGCAGGGCAGCGACCATCTGGGGCCAGACGTAGTCGGCCGGGTCGAAGCCGCTGTCGTCCGGGTGCTGGGTGTCCATGCCCGCGTGGTGCACGAGCAGCAGCACGCCGCCGGGCGCGACGGCCGCGAGCATCGCTCGCTCGGCCGCGGCGTCGGGGGTGCGCAGCAGGGCCGCGTACTGGGCGGAGACCAGGTCGAAGGAGCCCGGCGGGAGGGCCGCGTGCGCCAGTTCGGCGTGCACCCAGCGGACGGCGAGACCGGCGTCCCGGGCGTGGCCGGCCGCCCGCTCCAGCGCCACGCTCGAGACTTCGAGCGCGGTCACGTCCCAGCCGCCGCGTGCGAGCCAGAGCGCGTCGGCTCCCTCGCCGCAGCCGACGTCGAGGACCCGCCCGGGTGTGAGATCGGCGGCCTCCGCCACGAGCGCACCGTTGGGCCGGCCGCTCCACAACTGCTGCCGGTCGGCGTACCGGCTGTCCCACTCCTCCCGTACCGCGGGGTCCCCGGCATACCCGTCGGCGGGTGCGGGAGCGTCGGACGCGGGCGAACCTGTTGCGATGTCGTCGGTCATGCGCCCGCCGTCGCCCCTTGCGTCCCGCTCACGCCACTCCTGTTGCCGCCCCGGCAAAATTCCGGGCGCCCGGACCGTGGATCCCTCGGCCCGGGACCACATCGATCACCGTGAACCGCCGCGCCGCTCCTCGACCCTGCCGAGCGGCGCGGCGACGGCCTCATCCTCCTGCGCGCGGCGGCCGGGTCCCAGCGGTGGGCCCGGTGGTCGGGCAGGTGACATCCGCGGCGGGCAGCCTTCCGGTGCGCAGGTAGACGTTGACCGTGTTGTCGGCGCAGGTGTTGCCGTACGCGCCGTAGATACCGTGCCTGTCGGCACCGTCGACAGTGACCAGGCGCGAACTGGGCCACGCGCGATGCATCGCCGTGGCGCCGGCATAGGGCGTACGGGGGTCGCCCGTGGCGTTGACCATCAGCGCGGGAAGGTCGTGGCGTACGACGGTGGGGCGTTCGCGTGGCCGGTCCCAGAAGGCGCAGGGGCTGCCGGTGGGCCATCCGCAGTCCAGCGGAGTGCTGCGGCCGACGAACCGGGGATCCATGCCCACGATGTCGTAGCGACCGCCCGCGTCCTTCATCGCGTCGTGCACCCAGGGCGGGTCGCCGATGTCCTGTCCGCCGGGGCCGCCCGTGTTGAGCAGCAGGGAGCCGATGCGGTGAGCGGTGTCGGTGGCCTTGATCCGCGAGACGGCGACGGTGATCGTACGGCCGCCGTGATCGGCGTAGTCGAGTGGCACGATGACGTCCGCGCAGCGGGCCCCGGCCTTCTCCAGCTCCTGGCCGGTGTCGTCGTCGGGGCCGAGGACACAGCTCTTCCACGCCAACGACTGGTGTTCGTAGCGGTCGAGTCCGGCAGCGGTCGTCGGGGCGGCGGCCGGGGGGTGCGAGACGGCGGCGGGTGGGGCCGACGCTGACGCCGGAATACCCGCCGCCAGCACGAACGCGGCAGCAAGGGTCGCCGTCACTGTGCGCGGATTGTTCACAAGTCCCATGCACACGACGCTAGGCCGAGCCGGTCGCCGGCTCACTCCGGCCAGCTCCCGGCCGCACCTGGTGCCAACCCCACCGCCGTTGATCGGGACATCCCCCGGCAGGTGACCGTGGACTCCGCGGCACAACGCCGGCCCAGTCCGGTGGCCTGGGCCGGCGTTCACCTCACACCGGTATCGGCATCTTGAGATGAGCGGTGGTCACCTTGGCGGTCCAACCGGGCTCGGCGGTGACCATCACGCCGGGAATGGGGTGGTCGGCGGGAAAGGCCTGTGCCGTTCCAGCGCCTCGCCCCGCGGTGTCGACCGTGGCGGCGGTGTGCCGCTCGTGCGGGGACCGGCCAGGGTGCGGTCCGCCGGGACCGCACCCTGGCGCACGGCCCGGCCCATCGAAGGGCGCGCGCGGCCGGGCTGGCTACCGCACCGTGATGGTGGTCAGACGCGTCATCTCCGGCCGCGCGAGGTAGGCCCTGAACGCACCGAGGTCGATGGCACCGGCCGTCAGCTGGAGGGTGCCCCCTGAGAAGCCCAGTTCCTCCACCGAGAAGGTGCCCCACACGGCGGCGGGGAACGCGGCCGCCAGGGCCGTGGCCCGTTCGGCGAACTTGAACTGGCCGGCGAGTTCGATGACCTGGACCGGTTTCTCCTTGCTCCAGTCCCTGCAGGCCCGCCAGTTGTCCGTGTCCGCGTCGTCCCAGAAGTCCGCGAAGGGATCGGTCGCGAAGATGTCCTCACTCTCCGAGGACGACGAACTCGCCACGACTGCGGCCTTCGGCGCCGCCTCGACCGCGGTCTGCTGCGCCCGGCGCACGACGGCCAGCTCGGCGGCTCGGTGGTCGGCCAGCCAGGCGGCCAGCGGGTCCGCCTCGGTATCGGGTGTGACCTGCGCCTTCCAGGCCGCCGGGTCCTTCGTCCTGGTCATGATGCCCAGCAGCCGCTGGGCGTCCGGGTTGCCCTCGAGGCGCTTCCACAGCGCCAGGCAGGCCGCCGGGCCGGCGGTGTGACCGAACGCCATGCAGGCGTTGAAGGAGTCCACATAGCTCGGGGAGAGCTGGGCCTCCGCCTCGCCGAATTCGGTGAGCGGAGACCGGTAGGAAGCGCCCGTGAACCAGCCGACCGGCTGATCGTGGGAGTCCCAGCCCTGCTGGTACACGTCGATGACGGGCACGATGTGGGTCGACCAGAACTTGAGCAGGTGGTTCCCGGTGGCCTGCGCCCGCTCCTGCGAGGTGAGGGCCGCCCAGCCGGCGCGGCGCTCGGCCGTGCCGGCGGTGAAGTAGGAGGCGACGAAGCGGTCCAGCGCGGTCACGGGCGCGGGAACGGCGGCCGGAGCGGGTTCCGTCCGCAGTCGCTTGGTCACCCTCGCGCGCGACTTCTCCGTCAGACCGTACAGATAGTTGAGGAAGTCCCACGCGCTCAGCGAGCCGCGGTACTGGCGGGCGTCGTGCAGGATCAGCAGGGACTCCAGCTTCTTGGAGGAGGCCAGGATGAACGACGCCTCGCGGGCGCCCGGGGCGGTGGAGGCGAGCTTGTGGAACGCGGGGATCGCCACGTCCGGGGTCTTCGTCATCCGCTCGAACCAGACCTTGGCCTCGTCGATGTAGCGCGCCAGGTGGGCGTTCGGCTCCGCGTAGGTGTCGGTCGCCGGGAACGTGGTCGTCATCTTGCTCTGCCCCGACTCGCTCGCCTTCCCCACGCAGAAGGCGAGCCGGATGTCGGTGTCGTGGACCCGGCCCAGGATGCCGTCACACTGATGCCGGCCGCCCGTGCAGCCCTGGAGGTCCGTGCAGAGCTGGGTCTCGTTCCCGAACCCCTCGGTGAAGCCGATGTAGATGATCGTGTTCTTCGAGGAGTCGACGGTGCGCATCCGCTGGTACTCGGGATGGGTGAGCGGACCGATCCGGTAGTTGTGGACCTTCGAGGTCTTCCCGGCCGTCGCGTCGAAGGTGGTCGGCGGCTCGAAGCCCCCTTGTGTGGACAGGACCGCCATGCCGATGGTGATGGCCAGCAGGGTGTTGACCTCTGCGTAGATGCCGATTCTGCTGCCGGTCGGGACGAAAGTGTCGGGCTCGCTGTAATTCCCGTGGCCCATGATGAAGGTGGTCACCTGCTACTCCCCCGGTTTGTGACTACCGGCCCGCCGAGCGGGCCCACCACGGAGCAATGTGCGCGAACCAGCCCACAACGTACGGGAGTTGGAGCCAATTGACCGACTCCGCCCGGGTACGGGCCGTCCGGCGAAAGTGGTTTGCCGACCGGGTGTCGCGTGGGTAGCGTCGCCGCCCGTGACCCCTACGCTGCGCACCGAGCGACTGCTCCTGGAACCGTATGTCCCCGAGGACGAAGAGGGCTTCGTCGCACTGTTCCAGGACACCAGGGTGTCGCAGTGGATGGGTGACGGCCCCGCCTCCGAAGCGGCGGACCGGGCCCTGTTCGGGCGGATCTTCACGAAGGTCTATGCCCAGGAGTTGTTCGATGTCTGGGCCGTCCGTCGGAACGGGCTCCTGGTCGGGCATGCCGAGATCAAGCCGACCGAGGTTTCCGGAGGCCACGAGATCATCTACGCTCTGGCGCCGGCGGCCTGGGGGTCAGGCCTGGGAACCGAACTGGCGGAAGCGATCACCGCCTACTGCTTCGGCACCCTCGGACTGTCCAGGGTTCACGCCACCGTAGCCGCGACCAACAAGGCCTCACTGACCCTGCTGGACAGAATCGGCTTCGAGCATGTCCGGGACGTCACCGAGGACGACGCCAGCACCACCCGCGTGTTGGTCCGCCCTCTCCACGCGAGCGACACGTCGCCCGTCGCACGATAGCGACGGGCGAGCGCGCGGCCACGACCGCCTGCCCCGGTTCAGCCGACACCGACGGTCTGTCGCTCGGGCTCGATCACGGCCACGACGCGCTCCGGTCCTCGGGAGTACGGCGCACCGGTGTACTTCGTCG
Organism: Streptomyces fildesensis; assembly: GCF_016107395.1. Taxonomy (GTDB): domain Bacteria; phylum Actinomycetota; class Actinomycetes; order Streptomycetales; family Streptomycetaceae; genus Actinacidiphila; species Actinacidiphila fildesensis. The sequence continues at coordinate 96,836 of NZ_JAAIKO010000009.1, read as the reverse complement.
AGATCCGGTCGATGATCGTCCAGGCCGCATCGCCCTCGATCCATTCGACGACGCCACGGCCGGCGACAAGGCGACGGCCTCCGGTCCGAGCTGACGAGCGGCGTCCGGGATCGCGATAGGCCTCACCGCACGAGCGACGGCCCGCCTGCTGCCTCGGGATATCCACAGCTACGGCGGGCCGACGCTCGATCAGTACGGTCCCCGGCGTCGGGCCGGCTCCGCCGGCCACCTCGGGGATGCGGTCCCCTCAGTCGTCCTCGGACGTCTTCCCCGGCGCCTCGTCGGCGCGGGACCGTTCCGACTCGTCCCCCTCGTCGGCCAGGTCCGCCTGATCCGGAGGATCACTGGTCCGCGCGACAGGCGGCGTCGGCGCCGTGATCGTCTGCGGTTCATCGGAGCCCGGGCGCGTGCTCGGCTGGGAGCCGGGAGCGTGGGGCGTCTTCGTTTCGTCGTCAGGATTCGCCATGAATGACGTGTTCCCACTTTTTCCTGTTCAAACGCCCCGCGGTGCGCCGTCCCGGTGATGCAGCGGCCGGTGCCGCGACGACACGACCCAGGCCCGGCGGGCGTCGGCGAGCTGGGCGGGGACGGCACCGAACCACCAGGCCCTTGACCAGCTCGCCAGCGCCGCCTACGGCCTCAGTGCCGCCGACTCCCGACTGCGCGGTCGCGCCACGCGCACCCCCGGCGCGCTCTCCCTCACCCACGCGCGAGCCCTGCGCGTCCTCGCCGATCAGGGGCCGCTGCCGGTCGGCCGGCTGGCCGCCGCCAGGGAGACCACCGGGGCCGCCGCCACGCAACTGGTCAACGGCCTCGCCGCAGCCGGCCACGTCACTCGCGAACGCCCCGCGGGCGACAAGCGATCGGTCACGGTCGCCCTCACCGACAGCGGCCGCCTTCTGCACCAGGAGCGCCAGGCCGCCCTGACCCAGGACCTCGACACCGCACTCGCCCACCACGGCACCGTCGCCCTTGGCACCGCGACCGACGTACTGCGGGAGCTGGTGACCATCCACGACCGACTGTGACGACAACAACGCCTCCCGCCGAGGACCGTGGGCGAGAGGCGTGGCGCTGTCGCCGCGGTCAGCGCACCAGGGGGAGGAAGACCGTGTCGACGATCTCTTCGAGGACGTGGTCGGGTACGGGGGCGAAGGTCGTGAGGACCTCCTGGCGCAGCAGGTCGAAGGGAAGGGACTTGATGCGTTCGGTGAGGAGTTCCGGCTTGATCTCGCCGCGGTCGACGGCACGGTCGAAGAGCACGTCGACGGAGTTCTCACGCCCCGTCGCGAGGAGGTCCCGGGGGCTGGTTCCCGTCTCCTGGTAGTAGCCGGCCAGGTGCACGCTCATGACGGTGATGAACTGGACGCGGGTGGCGTTGATCTCCCGCATGAGGGTGAGGACGTCCCCCCGCAGGCTTCCCGTGTCGGGAACGTCGAGGCGGTTCTCCTCCAGGCTGCGGACGATGGTCGCCCGGACCAGCTCGTCGCGGTCGGACCAGCGGCGGTAGAGAACGGGCGGACTGGTGCCCGCGCGCTGAACGACCGCGTCCATGGTGAACCTGGCGTACCCGTTGGCCACCAGTTCTTCCCAGGCCGCATCGAGGAGCGCCTTCTCCAGTGCCGCTCCGCGGCGTCGTTCGGGCATCCATACCTCCTTGGATAGACTTGCCTATCTTATTCTAGCGCCCTACTCTGGCATCCGTAAGATAGACCTCTATATCTTAGGTGGCCGTTCATGAGTACTCCCCACGGGACCGGAACCGCACTCGCGGCGGCGGACCCCTCTCCTGGCTCGCCCCGGTCGTTGCGCGAGGCCTGGGTGGCCTTGGCCGGACTGTCGGCAGTGTTTCTGTTCGAGATGCTGGACAACTCGATCCTGAACGTCGCGTTGCCCACGATCGGACGCGATCTGCACGCTTCGACGATCGCGCTGCAGTGGGTGACAGGCGCCTACGCCGTCGTGTTCGGCGGGTTGATGCTGGCGTGCGGCGCGATCGCCGACCGGTTCGGCAGGCGACGGATCATGCTCATCGGGCTGGTTCTGCTCGGCGTGGCGAGCCTGGCGACCGCCTTTGTCTCCACTGTGGAGCAACTCATCGCCGTCCGGGTGGCGATGGGGGTCGCGGCCGCGATGACGACCCCGGGATCGATGGCGCTGGCATTCCGGCTGTTCGACGAGGACGGCCTGCGCGTCCGTGCGACCACCCTCATCTCGACCGTGGGTCTGGTGGGGCTCGCGATCGGCCCGACCGTGGGTGGCTTCGTGCTGGCGATCGCGCCATGGCAGGTCCTGCTGCTGGTGAACGTGCCGATCGCCGTGCTCGCATTCATCGGTGTGCGGTCCGGTATCGGCGCGGACGTCGCGGCCGATCTGCACCGCGATCCGGTGGACATCGCAGGTGCGGTGCTGGGTACGGCGACGATCGTGCTCGCACTCGTCGCACCGACGCTGTTCGTCCACCAGGGCGCCGCATCGTGGATCCCGTGGGCGACCACGGCAGCGGCCGTCGTGGCTGCGATGCTCTTCGTCCTCCGCGAGCGCTCGGCGCGTTACCCGCTCCTCGACCTCGAACTCGTTGCTCACCCTCTGGTGTCCAGCGGCCTGGCGTTCAAGGCCGCGGCCGGGCTGGCCACCGCCGGCCTCGGATACCTGGTGACGCTGCAGCTGCAGCTCGACTGGGGGTGGACGCCCGCACTCGCCGCTCTCGGAATGCTGCCGCAGGTCATCGTCCTCGTCGCGGGCGGCGCGTTCGTCAATCCGTTCGTGCAACGGGTCGGCCTCGAACGGGCCGCATGGCTCAGTGCCGCAGCGGTCGTGTTCGGGCTCGCCGTCTACGGTCTGCTGGGCAGGTTCGGATATGTGTGGGTCGCGATCGCACTCGTGCTCGTGGCAGCGGGAATGCGCGTGGTCGGCGTGGTCGCCGGAGTCAACGTGCTCCGTGGTCTGCCGAAGAATCGCACCACGATCGGCGCTGCCCTCGTCGACACTGCCACCGAAGTCACCTCCGGAATCGCCATCGCCGTCACCGGCACCATCCTCGCGGCCTTGTTCACCGGCAACCTCGCCACAGCGAACTGGAGCACGCAACAGACCGCGGAATTCCAGGAGGCGGTCACGATCGCGGGCCTCACGCTCACCGTCGTGGCCGCAGCACTCGTCGGCTGGGGAATCGTCCGTACGCGACGCGTCACGAACGGCCGGGCGACCACCTCCGCCGACGACGCGATCGGCGAGAAGGCCACGGCATGATGCGTCGATCGGGAGAACCGGCGCGGACCGACCGCCGCCGGGTCCTGGTCGCCCATCGATCCGTACGGCACGTTCCGACGCGACATCCTCCAGCGGGCCGTGCCTACTGCCCGTCGTCGCACCGGTCCCCCGCCGGACCGGCCATGCTGCGCAGGACGGCGGCGCTGTCGGCGTCCGCCGGATAGTAGGACTCGATCGAGATCTCTTCGAGCGTGATGTCCTGAGGGGTTCCGAACGTCGTGATGGTCGAGAAGAGTCGCACCTCGCCTCCGTCCAGCCGGAAGACCATCGGAATCGCCACCTCGGACTCCAGCCCAGGGGTTGATCCGGCAGGCTCGTCGTCCGCGAAGAACTCGTCGTACAGGGCGCCGATCACCGGATCACCGGTCCTGGCGACCTGGCGGGACAACCGGGCGCGAAAGAACGAGCGAACGTCCGCCAGGTTCACGATCCGGGAGGCGAGACCCCGTGGATCGAGCCCCAGCCGCACCATGTTGACCGGAGCGACAAGGAGTTGAGGGTTGACGTCGGCGAGGAAATGCACGACCGGTGCGTTGGTCATCAGAATGTTCCAACGCCGGTCCACGACCAGGGCCGGATAGGGCTCGTGCGCCTTCAGCACCCTGGCCACGGCGTCCCGAACGGCCGACATGTCCGGCTCGTCGAGCGGCCGTTCGCGATAGCGGGGCGCGAACCCGGCCGCCACCAGCAGCCGGTTGCGATGCCGCAACGGCACCTCCAGCTGAGCGGCGAGCCGCAGCACCATGTCGGCGCTGGGCCGGGATCGGCCGGTCTCGATGAGGCTGACGTACCGCGGCGAAACGCCCGCCGCCAGCGCGAGATCGAGCTGGCTCAGCCGTCGGCTGTGGCGCCACTCGCGCAACAGGCCACCTACCGTCTCCACAGCGCCGACCCTAGTCGTACCCTCCGACCACGTTCCATGAACTGCGAGTTCATCGACAGTCCCCGACCACCCCAGCACACTCGGGGACATGAGCACTGACTACAAGGAACTGGTCCTCACCTGCCTGGCGCGGTACGGCAAAGGCGACCTCGATGCCGTCGCGCCGCTCCTGCGCGACGACTACACGGATCACGGGCTGCCGTTCCGGACCACCACGAAAGCGGATTGGATCGCGGCAGCACGGAAGCTGCCCCTCACCGACATACGGATCGACATCCGCCGCCTTGTGGCAGAAGGCGACTACGTGACGATGTTCTCCCGGCGGTGGCTGCCCGGAGGCGGGCTCGACATCGCGGTGGCCGATGTCTTTCGCCTCCAGGACGGCCTGATCGCCGAGCGGTGGGAGATCGTCGAACCGATCACGGCAGATGCTCCAGATCCGGTGGCGACTTTGTAGCCTAGGGGGCCAGACCCGGTACAGGCCCGCAACCCCGTGCGTCACCGACTCGCGGCAGGGTGCGGGCGACCGTCGGCCGGGCCGGCAGGGGCATCCACCCGGTCGGTGCGCCGGTACCGCCACCACGGCGCGAGCTGTACGACGCCGAAGGCCACCTCGACGACGAAGAACAGCCAGAGCAACCGCATGGCACCGTGGGTCAGTGCGTACGCCTGCCACGCCGCGAACAGCGTGCGCGCGGCGCCGTCGAACAACCCGTGCACCGGCAGCGGCCGGACGATGCGCAGGACGGCCCAGACGACCACGACCGAACCCATCAGATTCGCGTACAGGGTCTGTACCGGGTCGAGTTCGGGCAGGTGGCCCATCCCGAGTGTGTCGCCCAGTGATGACAGCGCATTGTGCAGCAGCGCGTACGTCCACGGTGTCGCGAATCCTGCCGTGACGACGAGGTCGTACCAGGCGCTCGCCCGTACGACGTGAAGGTAGGACGGGCGTGCGGGGGTGAGGTAAGGGATCACGGTGAGGCTCCTGCTGTTCTTGGGGCAGCGACACCTCACGCTAAACAGTGGAGTACGGTCCAAGGTCAAGCCCATCGTGCGACGGAGGACCATGCGTATCGGAGAGCTGGCCGCGCAGGCGGGCATGACCAGGGACACCATCCGGTTCTACGAAAAGGTCGGCCTCGTCCAGGGCCGGCGGTTGCCCAACGGCTACCGCGACTTCCCGCCCGAGACGGTCGCCTGGCTGCACTATGTCCGCACCGCGCAGACGCTCGGGTTCTCCCTCGCGGAGATCGCACGGACCGGCGAGGAACTACGCGAGCACCCGGATACCGCGGAAGCGCTGTCGGCGCTGTTCGAGGAGAAGATCCACGTCGTCGACGCCCGCATGGCTGAACTCGCGGCCCTGCGGGACGAACTGGCCGCGCGCGTGGGCACCGGCTGCCCGCTACGGGCAGCACAGGGCTGATCCATCGCCAACCCTGCCCGCGGAAGTGCTGCCTTCCTCGATGGCACGACGAGGGAGCACCGCCGGGCCCAGGCGTCGCACTCCGGGCATGGAGCCCGCAGAATGGAAGGTGGAGAGCTCGCCGGTCGAGGAGTGAGCGCAATGTGGCGACCCGATGGCTGGGACGTACGGGTGCGCCTCGGCGTACTGACACCGCACGCCGACGTGGGACCGGAGTCGGAGCTGCGCGCGATGGCCCCACCCGACGTGGGCATTCACGCCGCCCGGGTGCCGTTCGGCGGTATACGGCAGGGCGGTGCCATGGACCCGACGATCCCGCTCGCCCCGGTCCGGGCCTTCGCAGATCCGCCGGATGTCGACGACGCCACCGAACAGCTCGCCACCGCGCCCGTTGCGGCGGTCGCTTTCGGGTTCACCAGCTCCGCGTACGTCATCGGTGCGGACGGCGAAGCAGCGATGCTCAGGCGCCTTTCGGCTCGTGCCCACGGACTGCCGGTGGTCGCTACCTGCGCCGCGGCAGTCGACGCACTGCACACCCTCGGTGCCACCCGCATCTGCCTGATCGATCCGCCGTGGTTCGATACCGAACTCGACGATCTCGGCCGGGCCTACTACCAGGACGCCGGATTCGACGTGGTGTTCTCCGCCCCCTGCGCGCTGCCCAGCGGACAGGCACTCATCCGGCCGGACGACCTGCACGACTGGGCGGCCGACCACGTCCCCGAGGGCGCCGAGGCCGTCGTCATCGGAGGCAACGGCTTCCGCGCCGTCGGCGCGATCGAAAACCTCGAGACCACCCTCGGCCGGCCTGTCCTCACCGCCAATCAGACACTGCTGTGGTCGGCCCTCCGCGCGGCCCGTACGAGCACCACCGAAATCACTGGCTACGGACAACTCTTCGCAGCCTGACGCCTCCCCAACTGTCCACACTGTGGCCGAATCAGAGCCGGATTCTCACCCGAGTGCGGGGTAACCGCGCGCCTCCCTCCCCTGTTGGGCACGTCGCACGTCGCTCCAGTCCAGCGCCGTCACCGCCTGATGCTGTACCTGTTGGGCGGCCTCCCGCGTCGCGGCCAGCACATCGCCGCGTTCTTCTATCAGGCGACCGTAGATCGGCGGGTGCTCTGTCACTTCTGCGTTGCTCATAGTGCTGGCTCCTGCCCGCGATCCGATGATCTAACGGACCGTACCCTGACGGATTCATTCCCCGCCGCGCACCTCCCACCGGGAGCACCGGTTCCGGCCCGTCCGGTCAGCCGTGCCGACTCGCGTGAGTAGCCGTACTCATGATCTCCCTCTTGCTTTCGGGCAGGCTGGGCGGACCAACCCATCGCAAGGGAGATCACGTGCGTACGACCAGCGGATCCCGTAAGACCGCGGCTGCGGGCGGCAACCGCCCGACGCGGTTCGTGCTCGGCCTCGCCATGGCCTGTGCGGCGGCCGTGGCCCTGACCGGCTGTTCCACCGAGGACGCGATCTGCGGTGGCGGCGAGTACCCGGTCCTGGCCGTGGGCACCACCGGTAAGGCCTGCGCGCCCAACGGCCAGGAGCCGCCGAAGGGGTACGTCCGTTATCCGGAGGGCAAGGTCCCCCAGCACGTCGGCGACACATGGGACACGTACTGGAACACCCACACGATCGACAAGAACGGCAACATCGTCGAGGCCTCCGCCACCGGATGACGGGGGCCACGGACCGCGCCGGCGGATCGGACGGCGCATCGGACGGGATCGGACGGGATCGGACGGCGGATCAGACAGCGGGCACCGGGGCGGTGGCGGCGATCAGTTGCTCGTCACGCAGGTCCTGCCAGAACGCGGCCGGGATCTTCTCGTCCAGGGCCGCCACGTCCTCGGCGATACGGCTCGGCCTGGTCGCGCCGGGGATCGCCGCGACCGTGGCGGGGTGGGCCGGCGAGAACTGGAGAGCGGCGGCCTTGATGCCGATGCCGTGCCGCTCGGTGAGCTTCTTGATGCGGGTCACCTTGTCGATGATCTCCGCGGGTGCCTTCTGGTACTCGAAGTGCTGACCGCCGGCGAGAATGCCTGAGCTGTAGGGCCCGCCGACCACCACGTCGACGTCCAGGGCTCACCTCAGCCCTCCGCAACCGCCCGGTAGGGGCGGAAGAACGCGCGCAGCTCCTCCGCGTAGAGCTCGGGCTCCTCGAAGGCGGCGAAGTGGCCACCGCGCGCCGGCTCGGTCACGCGCACGACGTTCGCCGTACGCTCCAGCCACGCCCGGGGAGGGCGCACGATGTCGCCGGGGAAGAGCGAGAAGCCCGACGGCACCTCGACCCGGCGGGCGAGCTGCGCCGGTGGGATCGCGGCGTTCGCGTGGTACATGCGCATCGACGAGCCGATGGTCCCCGTCAGCCAGTAGATCGTGAGGTTGGTGAGGATCTCGTCCTTCGTGAAGGACCGCTCGATGTCGCCGTCGCAGTCGCTCCACGCCCGGAGCTTCTCGACGATCCACGCGGCGAGACCGGCCGGCGAATCGGTGAGCCCGAAGGCGGCGGTCTGGGGCTTCGTACGGTGCATGGCGGCGTAGGCTCCCTCGGCTCCTCCCCAGGCCACAGCGCTGCCGAGCCAGGCGCGCTCCTCAGGGGCGAGGTCCGCCGGGTCCCCGGCGAAGACGGGGACACCCGCGTCCGTACGGTGGACGGCCACCACCCGGTCGGGGTGGTCGAGCGCTAGGTAGCGGCTCACATGGCTGCCGATGTCCCCACCCGCGGCGCCGAATCGCGCGTAGCCCAGAACGCTCATGAGTTCGGCCCACAGGCCGGCGACGGCGATGGAGTCGAGGGGCGGACCGGTGGGGCGGTCGGAGTACCCGTACCCCGGCATGTCGGGCACGACGACGTCGAACGCGTCAGCGGGGTCGGCGCCGTGCGCGCCCGGGTCCGTCAGGAGCGGGATGACCTTCGCGTAGCGCCAGAACGAGTCCGGCCAGCCGTGGCTGAGGACCAGCGGCAGGACGGGTCCGGCCGGCGCGACAGCGCGGACGTGAGCGAAGTGGATCCCGAGGCCGCCGAGCGGGACGTGGTAGCGGGCGAAGCGGGCGAGTGCCGCCTCCTGCGCCGGCCAGTCGAACCCGTCCGCCCAGTACGCGACGAGCTCACGGAGGTAACCGAGGTCGGAACCGAGCGACCACCCGGCGTCCTCGGGCGTGTCCGGCCAGCGGGTCACACGCAGCCGCGCCCGGAGGTCTTCGACCGCCCCTGGGGCGGTCTGCGGGATGAACGGCTCGGGGCGGGGCGCGGCGTCCGGCATGGGCGCATGCTAACGCGGCGGAGACGACCGGGACGGGCAGGCGGGCCGATGACGACATGGAGTTACCCACGCCCTTGAACCGGTGGGCCGGGCGCCCTGGGGGAAAGAGCCGCCCGGGGTCAGCGCGGGGGGCCGACGATGATCTGGCCGTAGGCGTCAGCGGCTTCGGCCAAGCGTTCCGGGGAGATCTGGAAGCCCTCGGGCCGGGGTGTGGACAGATCGCGTCCTGCGTGGCGGAACATGCCCTCGATGCCGCCAGGGGTGCAGATCATCAGCAGGTCGGCGGTGTCGGAGGTGATCCGGTAGCCGTGCGGGACGTTCTTGGGGAGATAGACGATGCCGCCTTCGGAGAGTTCCCATTCCTCGCCGTCGGACCACACCAGGGCTTCGCCCTTGAGCAGCATGAAGACCTCGTCCTCACGGGTGTGCAGGTGATACGGCGGCGCCTCGCCCTTGTTGACGGCGAATCGGCCGACGGTCAGTTGGCCGTCGGTGGCCGCGCTGTCCAGCAGAACGGAGAAGACTCCGCCGTCGAGCCATTCGAGCTTCTGCTGCTCATCGGGCTGCGCAAGGTAGGCCATGCTCATGAGGGCGTCCATTCGAGGGGGATCAGGGCGATGACGGGCTGACGCGTTCGGCCGTCCCGCCCCGAAATGATCGCACTCGGCGGCCTGCTCGGGCGGATCCGTGCCCACATGACCGCCGTCCCGCCCCGTTCCGCAGCCCCGCGCCGCAGAGCGGCACCCCCTGCATGATCCGTCCGACGGCCCCTAAGCTTTCGCCATGAACGACACCACACATGGCATACAGATCAGACCGGGCAGCCTGGCCGACGCACCAGCCATTCTCGACATGCTCGACGCGGCAGTGGCCTGGATGAACGCTCGCGGCAACACCGAGCAGTGGGGCACGACACCGTATTCGCGGCGGCCCGGCGGAGTGGCACGGGTCGAGCGGTACACGACGGAGAACGCCCCCTACATCGCGGAGTTGGACGGAAGACCGGCCGGAGCCCTGGTGCTGGGTTCCGGACCCAACCCACAGGTGCCGATCGCGCCGGCCGGCGAACCCGAGCGGTATGTGCGGCTGCTGGTCTCCGACCGCCGCTGCGCCGGTCTCGGCATCGGGGCGGCACTGCTGGCTCATGCCGCCGACGAAACCCGGCGGGCCGGTGTGGAGCTGCTGCGCGTCGACTGCTGGCCGGGCGGCGGGGGCGAACTGGTCGCGTTCTACGAGCGCAACAACTTCGAACCCACCGACCGATTCCTGTTCAAGGAGTGGCCCGGACAGGTACTGGCCCGTCGGGTCGGCTGACCACCGGATGCCCGCTAATGCCGGACGCGGACGACGAGTTTGCCCGTGGCGCGATCGTGTTCCATGTCGTCATGGGCTTGCGCCACCTGCTCCAGGCCGTCGTAGACGCGATCCACGGGGAAGGCCAGCTGCCCTGCCGCGACCGCGTCGAGGATCTCCTGGAAGGTTTCCCGGGGCAGATCGGCGGCGTCGCCGAAGTAGCCCGCCAGGCGCACGCCTCTGGGCAGGTACTCGTTCGGGGAGAAATCCCGCACCGTCCACTGGTTGGACAGGCTGCCGCCGAAGCAGGCCGTGCCGTGCACGCGCACCGCGCGCAAAGTGTCGGGCAGGGTCGGCGTGCCGACCAGATCAAGGGCGGCGTCGACGCCGTCCGGATACAGCTCGCGCACGGCGGGCGCGACCTCGCCGGTGTCGAGCAGAGGGTGGTCGACACCGTGCTCCTTCAGCGAAGTGAGGCGATCGGCCCGCCGGGTGGTGGACAGCACCGTGGCGCCGCGCCAGGCGGCCAGAGCGGCGGCGGCCAGGCCCACCGAGGACGTTCCGCCGCGGATCAACACGGACTGACCGGGCTTCAGGTCCAGGCCGATGGTGAGCGAGCCGTTGGCGGTCTGCACCATCTCCGGCAGAGCGCCCAGCACCTCCCAGGGGAGGTCGGTGTCGACGGGGATGACCTGCGACAACGGCACCGAGGTGTATTCGGCATAGCCGCCGTCGAAGGTGCGCCCCATGTCCCCCATCATGGCGACGACCTTCTGCCCAGGAGCCAGTCCGCTGCCGGCCGGTGCCGCGTCGACGGTGCCGGCGGCCTCGATACCCGGCACCCGGGGGAAACTGACACCCGTGCTCACACCCAGCCGCAGCTTCAACTCCGAGCGGTTGAGGCCGAACGCCTCGACGCGGATGCGCACCCAGCCGTCCCTCTCGGGTGGGAGGGGGAGCGTGGTCAGCCGCAGGTTGTCGACGGGGCCGGGGCCGGAGAGTCGAACGGCGCGCATAGTGGTCGGCGAGGACGTCATGAGCCTGCCTTCTTCCCGAGCTAGAAGAGTCGATCAGCGGTCATCAACATGCGGCCGCTGCGGCTTCATTCCCGACTCCCCCGGGTTTCCGCCTGTTGGGACCTGCCCTCGTCCGTTCGGGCGGGACTTCGGGCCGGCCGGCCCCAGGGGCGTACTGCCGCTCTGTCGGTGCTTTGAGGTAAGAAGGGAGAATCAAACAGACCTGGTCAGAGGGGGGTTCGAGAATGGGGCCACGGAATCGGCCGTTGCGGGCGCTGGAGCACGGAAGCGAAGCGGACGCTTTCGCGGGCCTGACGGTGCCGCTGCGGGTCGCCGCATCGCTGCTGGGGATCTCGACCTACACGCTCGACAAACTGATAGCCGACGGGGTGTTCGTCGTCGAGCGCGAGGACGGTTCGCCGCAACGGGTCATCGCCCTGCCGCGAGTCCTGGCGGTCCGCCGCTGGATGCTCGACGGCTCCGCCACGCACTGAGGCAGTACGAAGACCTCGTCCACGCGGGGGCATGGTCGCCCCAGCGTCAAGGGCTCAGACGTCGTTCCGGAGCCGGTCGCGCTGGATCTGGCAGGCGAGGGCGCGACGCACGGAGGCCGATCCGGTGGCGGTGACCTGCTCGGGGAGGTCGAGGCCGCGGCTGATCTCGTCGTACGCGTTCCGGTATCCGCCGGGCAGCTCTGCCCGGTGCAGCCTCAGGTCCTCTTCGACGAGGCGGCGCAGCTCGTCGACGTTCTGGGGCGTGAAGCGCTTCTTCCCCCTGGCGAGGGCGTTGACGTAGCGCGCGCTGCGGGCGGAGTCGACGGTCTCGGCGATCTCCTCGGCGAGGCCCCACAGGCGTCCTTCGAGCCATGGCACGTCGCGCTGGTCGAGGGAGAAGGTCGCCGCGGGCAGTGGGTCGCCCAACCTGTATTTCGCCACCTGCTTGGAGACAGCCGGCTGACTCATGTCGGTGAGCTGGGCAATCCTGTCCTGGGTCCAGCCGAGGTCCGCAAAGATCTTGATCATGTCGGCGCGCAGCTTCCGCATCTCCTCGCCCGCGCGGATGACCTCGTTCATGTCGGCGAGCATCCGTTCGGCCTGCGCCTCGGTCAGCCCCTCGGGGATCTGGTGCGTGTTCTCCTCGCCCGTCATGACCCGGTTATATACCCTGAGCACCAGGCCGTCATAACCGGGTTGTATAACGTGGTTATAAGTGTCAGGATCCACGGCATGCCCACCTTCTCCGCACATGACGGAACCCAGCTCTCCTACCGCGTCCTCGGGGACGGCGACCCGGTCGTCTGCATCCCCGGCGGTCCCACCGACTCCCGCTACCTCGGCGATCTCGGCGGCCTGTCCGGGCACCGCAAGCTGATCTTCCTGGACCTCCGCGGCACCGGCGGGTCGGCCGTTCCGCAGGACCCCTCCTCCTACCGCTGCGACCGTCTCGTCGACGACGTCGAGGCGCTGCGCGAACACCTCGGACTCGGCAGGACGGATCTGCTCGGCCACTCCGCCGGCGCGAACATCGCGACGCAGTACGTGACCCGGTACCCGCAGAACGTCGGCAGACTCGCCCTGATCGGCCCTGGCACCCGAGCTGTCGGGGTGGACATCAGCGGGGAGACGCGCCGCGAGCTCGCGCAGCGGCGGAAGAACGAGCCGTGGTTCCCGGCGGCCTTCGCCGCGTTGGAGGCGATCACCGAAGGTACCGGCAGCGACTGGGAGGCCATTGCTCCGTTCTTCTGCGGCCGGTGGGATGCCGCGGCGCAGAAGCACTATGCGGCCGGCCGGCCGAGCAACCAGGACGCCGTCGCCGGCTTCGCCGCCGAGGGCGCCTTCAGCCCGGAGGCCACGCGTGCGGCGCTCGCCACCTGCGACGTCCCGGTCCTGTTGCTCGGCGGCGAGTTCGACCTGAACAGCCCTCCTCGGCCGGTGGCGGAATTCGCGGCGCTGTTCCCCGACGCCACCCTCGCGGTGCAGCCGGGGGCGGGCCACTGTCCCTGGCTCGACGACCCCGACCGGTTCGTGGCGACCACTGCCGCGTTCCTGAGTTGAAGCACCGGCCGGTAGTGCTACCGGATCATGCCTCGACCGTGCTCCCGTGGCCCTGATGCGGGATCCGCCCGCAGACCAGGTTGCCGGGCTCGGCAGGGTCGTCACTGATCCAGAACTGGGACCACAGCACGGCGAACTCCGGGCGGCTGAGGTGACCGTCACCGTCCAGGTCGAGAAGGTCGAAGACCTCGTCGGTGTCGATGCTCTGCCCGTGCCAGGTTTCGATGAGGCGGCGGTGTTCGCTGCGGGAGATCCGGCCGTCCCCGTTCTCGTCGACGGCGTCGAAGATCGCGTCGGCGGTCGCCGTGACGGACTCGCGCATGGACGGCAGCCGGTCCACGAGCACGACGAGTTCGTCGAAGTCGACACTGCCGTCGTTGTTGGCGTCGCCGACCGCCAGCAGTCCCTCCCACCAGCCCATGACGACCGCCTCCACCCGGGCGCGCAGCTCCGTCCCCGGCCCCACTCCCGGGAGTCGGCCCCAACGGACCACGAGGGCCTCGAAGTCGTCCCTTCGCAGGTAGCCGTCCCCGTCCGCATCGAACGCCGCGAACATTCCCTTGATCTTGTTCCGCTGGAACACGCTGGCCATGAACAGCCCTCCCTCACGCCGACCACAAGAACGCCATCGCACCAGGCGATCCGCCATGCATGGTTCAACGAACGATCACGCCCTAGGAAACGACAGCCGCAACGGAGGTGACGTCGACGGGATGTACGGCCGGCTCGGCGATCAGGGACGGCAGATGCGCAGGACGAGCTCCTCCCAGCCCTGAGCCATGCGCTCCTCGACGCGGAGGGCGGCGTCGGCGTGCTCCGGCGCGGACAGGTACAGCAGGAATGGGCCTTCCAGCGCGGCCGTGAGCTGCACTGCGAGCATGTCGAGATCGGTGACGCCGAGGTCGGCCAGCCCCAGCAGCATGCGGATGTGGACCTGGGAGATCGTCCCCTCCCCGGCCGCGATCGGCCGGGTGCCGTCCAGGGCGGCGCGGGCGATGTCGTAGTGCCCGAGCTGGAAGGCGATCCGGGCCCGGCCGTAGGCGATCAGGCGGGCGGTCGGCGCGGCGCCCGGGCCCAAAGGGGCCGGCCCGGCCAGTACCTGCTCCTGGAAGGCCCGCTCGTCGTCGTCCAGGAGCGCGTGGAAGATGCCCGCGCGGCTGCCGAACCGGCGGAACACCGTGCCCTTGCCCAGCCCCGCCCGTTCGGCCAGACCGTCCATGGTCACGGCCTGCCGCTGATGATCGCCATCATCGGCGGTCCCATGGGCCGCTTCGCACCCCACGTCGACCTCACGGTCGCGAGGTGATTCCCCGGGTCCGGGAACTGCTGGCTGCTCCTCCGGACCGGCCTCTTCCGTCCGAGCAGGACGCGACCGCGAAGAGCGCGACCGTGAAGAGCGCGGGCTGAGCCGCGGGAGCCGTCAGGAAGCATCAGGAGGGCAGCGGCAGATCGGAGAAGATGTCGCTCAGGTCAGCGGAAGTCTCATGATCGTCAGGTCGAGCCACCGGCCGAACTTGGTGCCGGCCTCCGGCACGGTGCCCACGTGGCGGAAGCCGAACCGTTCGTGCAGCCGAATCGAGGCGGTGTTGCGCGCCTCGATGTCGGCGATCATCACGTGATGGCCGGTCTCGCGCGCCGAGTCGATGAGGGCCGTCATCAAAGCTGAGCCGATGCCGAGCCCGTGAGCGTCCTCGCGGACATAGACCGAGTTCCCCACCGTGTGGCGATATCCGTCCTTCGGCCGCCATGGTTCGTAGACCGCGAAGCCCGCGACCCCGCCCGCCTTCTCGGCCACGAACGCCGAGCCCCGCTCCAGGTGAACGGCGAGCCAGGCGGCCCCTTCGGCCGGGGTCTGCAGCGTCGTGGTCCACAGGGCCGTCGAGTGCTCGATCGCCTGGTTGCGGATGGCGAGAACGGCTTCCGCGTCCTTGGTCTGTGCCGGGCGGATCGTCACCGATCCAGAGTTCTCGTATATTGGATCCATGTCCAATATAGTAGACCCACTGGTGAGGCAGATCGCAGCTCGCATCCACACCGAACGGAACCGGCGGCAGTGGACCCTGGCGCAACTCGCCGCCGCCTCCGGTGTGTCCCGCGCCATGATCAACCGGATCGAGCGCGGAGAGAGCAGCCCCACCGCTGTGGTCCTGGGCAAACTCTCCGCCGCTTTCCAGCTCAGTGTCTCCTCCCTGCTGGCGCTCGCCGAAGGCGCGGCCGGCGAGAGCGGGGAGGCGACCGCGGGCGTGCGCCGCTCGGCCGACGCCGTGGAGTGGCGCGATCCGGCCACCGGGTACCGCCGGCGCCAGATCACCGGGCCGCACTTCCCCGCCGAGATCGCCGACGTCCGACTGCCCGCCGGTGCCCGCGTGCCGTATCCGGCCGCGGCCTTCGTCTTCATCCGGCAGGTCGTCTGGGTGCTGGCGGGCCGGCTGACGTTCCACGAGGGCGACGCGGTGCACGAACTCGACGCGGGCGACACGATCGAACTGGGCGAGCCCGCCGCATGCGTCTTCGCCAACAACACCGAAGCCGAGTGCCGTTACGCCATCGTCCTCGCCCGGGGCGAAACGCCGTGAAGGGCATCGGCCGCGCCATCGGCCGGGGGACCACACCGGCCCCGGCCACCGGCCGGGGCCCGGAAAAGGAGCGGCGCCGTACGGGCGGAGTGCAGTAACGTGCGGGCGGCACGTCCACCGTGTCCTGCACGAACGTCCTCGCAGCAAGGAGAGAGACATGCGCCGTCATCTCGGAGCAGTCGCGTCGCCCCACGCCCTCTCTCTGCCTCCCGAGGACCACCTTGACCTCCACACCCCTGAATCTGGGCATCCTCGCCCACGTCGACGCCGGTAAGACCAGCCTCACCGAGCGGCTGCTGTTCGAACACGGAGCCCTCGCCGCGCTCGGCAGCGTCGACAAGGGCAACACCACCACCGATACGGGCGAGCTCGAACGCGAACGCGGGATCACCATCCGCACGGCGGTGGCGCCGCTCATCATGGCCGGCCGCCACGTCAATCTCGTCGACACCCCCGGCCACCCCGACTTCATCGCGGAGGTCGAACGCGCCCTCTCCGTCCTCGACGCGGCCGTCCTCGTCGTGTCGGCGGTCGAGGGGATCCAGGCCCAGACCCGGGTCCTGATGACGTCACTCCGCCGGCTGCGCCTGCCCACAGTGATCTTCGTGAACAAGATCGACCGCCGGGGCGCCCGTGATACCGCGCTGCTGGCGGAACTGCGCCGCGCGCTGGCGCCCCGCCTCGTTCCGCTCGTGTCGACGGTCGGCGCCGGCACCCCGGCCGCCCGCGCGGTCCCGGTCCCGCTCACCGGCGAGCGGGGCGGGTCTCCGGCGGCAGAAGTACTCGCCGAGCACGACACCGCCCTGCTGTCCCGGCTCCTCGACGGTCCGCCACCCACCGAGGCGGAGATCCGCGAGCAGTTGCTCCAGCAGACGGCCGCCGCGCTGGTGCAGCCCGTCTTCTTCGGCTCGGCCCTCAGCGGAGCGGGCATCGCCGAACTCGCCGAGGGCATCGCGACCCTGCTGCCCGCAGCGCCCGCGGACGAACTGGCCCCCGCCCGCGGCACGGTGTTCGCCGTCGACCGTGCGGAAGGCGGGGAGAAGAGGGCGTACATCCGGCTGTTCTCCGGCCTGCTGCGCGAACGGCAGCGTCTCGCCCTGCACCGGGACGAGGCGGAGGGAACGACGACCGTCACCGGGCGGATCTCCCGGCTCGACGTCGTGACCGCGAAGAGCAGCGACGACGCGCAGCGCCGGGGGGTGCTCACCCCCGGCGGGATCGCGGTCCTGCGCGGCCTCCCGGGCGTCCGGGTCGGCGACCGCGTCGGTGCGGCCCGCGGCGACCGGCCGGCTGCCCGGCTCGCCCCGCCGGGACTGGAGGCCGTCGTACGTGCGAGCCACCCCGGGCAACGCGGCGCCCTGCACGCCGCGCTGAGCGCGCTTGCCGACGAAGACCCGTTCATCAGGACGCGAACCGCCTCCGACGGGACGCTCTCGCTGCTGTTGCACGGGGCGGTCCAACGCGAGGTCCTCGCGGACCGCCTCCAGCGGGAGTTCGGTATCGCGGCGGAGTTCGCCGCGGTCACGCCCGTCTACCGGGAGCGGCCGGCCGGCACCGGCGTCGCAGTGCAGGAACTCGGCCCCGGACCGGGTGAGTTCTTCGCCACGGTCGGCCTGCGCGTCGAGCCCGCCCCCTACGGTTCGGGCGTCCGGTACGCGCGGGAGACCGAATGGGGCGCGCTGCCCCGCGCGTTCCACCGCGCAATCGAGGAGACAGTGCGCCTCGGCCTGCGGCAGGGGTTCCTCGGCTGGGAGGTCACCGACTGCACCGTCACCGTGATCCGCACGGGCTGGGCCTCCCCGATGAGTACCGCGTCCGACTTCCGCAAGCTCACGCCGATGGTGCTGATGCACGCGCTGAACAGCGCGGGAACGCGGGTCCACGAGCCGTGCAGGGAGGTGGAGGCGGAGATCCCCGAGGACACCCTGGGACCGGTCGCCGCCAGGATCGCCGAACTCGGCGGGACCATCGGTGCCACGGAGGAGAGCGGCGACCGGTGGACCCTCCATGCCGAGCTGCCGACCGCGAGGATGCAGGAGCTCGGCGACGCCCTTCCCGGCCTCACCCGCGGGGAAGGCGCCTTGTGGTCCCGCCCCGGCACGGACCGCCCGGTACGCGGTGTCCCTCCTCGCCGCCCCCGGACCGACGGCAATCCACTCGATCCGGAGGAGTACCTGCGGTTCCTCGCGGACCCTTCCCTGGCACGGTGAACGGCCGAAAGGGGCATTGCCCCCGCAATATTGCTGGACTCGGCGAAATACCCCGAAGGGGACAATCGCCCCTCCGGACTCGCGCCGCCCGCCGGGGACATGGAGGACATGGAGGACATCCGAGAATGTTGTGAGAGATTCCTAACTCTCTCATTTGCATTCTTAGACCATTTGACACTTAAACGTGATCAGATTCGGCACTTGGTCAGGGACAATTCGACGTCGAACAAAGTGCCCCACCGCACCTTGACGAACTGAACGCCGTCCAGCCGATTTGTGCGCGAAGCGCGCCCCAGAGGGAGCTCCACGTGGTCAGCGCTTCGCGCGCACCGGTCCGTCGCCACCGCATCAGGCGACGTGCGGACATGCCCCTGCTCGGCGGAATTCGGCCGCCGGTCGCGGCGTTGCTGGTGCTCCTGCTGTCGGTGGCGGGTGCGACCGCCCTGATCCTCGGCCGTACCGACGCCTCCGGCGTCTCCCGGGCGGTCCTCGCCTCACAGCAGCATGTGGCTGAGGACGGGGCGACCGCACTGCGTGCCTCGCTCGACGAATCCACCAGCGACCTGCAGCGCGCCGCGGCGCTGGCCAACGCGGCCGCTCCCGTCACTCCTGACGAGGTGCTCTCCACGCTCGGTGCCGTCTACCAGAAGTGGCGCGGCACAGCGGTGGTCGACCCGTCCAGCGGAGCCCTGCTGGCCGCCCGCGGCGAGAACGTTCCGCTGTCCGCCATCGACGTCAACGCCCTTCCCGAGGGACTGCCGCCACGACTGGTCACCACCAAGTCCGGTGAGACCCGGCTGCTGGTCTTCGCGGTACTCAGCCAGCCCGCAGGAAAGCGGCTCCTGGTCGCCTCGGACACCTTGAGCGTGCCGAGCATCACCACCGGCGACGGCCGTTCGCTCATCGTTCTCAACTCCTCAGGCACCATCCTCGCCTCCGACGGACCCGACGCACGGGGCAAGGCGGCCCGGCAGCTCTCCGTCGACGCCGCCCGCACCGCCCACGGCAAGCGACCCTCCGAGACCGCCGCCTCCGGCGGATTCGACAGCCCCAGCGGCAGCCTGCTCGGTGAGACGGCCAACGGGCGCCGCACCGTCGCGGGGTACGCCTCCATCACCTCCGGGATCGACGCCAACGGCAAGACCACACAGCAGAAGGCCGCGAGCTCGGGAGAGCTCGGTCTCAGCGTCCTCACCACGGTGCAGGTCGCACAGGACGCGGCGCCGGGCAACCACCGGCTCTTCGCCGTCATCGCCGCCGGCGTGCTGCTCCTCCTGGCCGCCCTGGTCACCTGGGTGCTGTACGTCGTGCTCCAACGGCCCCTGCTGCGGCTGCACCTCGAAGCCCGCCGGCTGAGCAACAGAGAGCTGTCCCGACCCGTGGACGTGCCGCGGTTCGCCGAATCCGGCCGCATCGGCGCCGCTCTGGAGTCAATGCGCCGCGAGCTGACCGGGCAGGCGCCCGCTCCTGAGGCGCGGGGCAGGAAGGGCCTCGGCGGGACCAGGGCCGTCCTGATCGTCTGCGCCATCGTGCTGCTCTCGTGGGCCGCACCCCTGCTGTTCCTCTTCAACCGGGCCGAGCAGGTGGCCGTCGTGCCGCAGCAACTCGTCACCGACCAGCGGCAGCGCACCGAGACCGCCGCCGACCGGGTCCGCGAAGGACTCAACGAGGGGTACGCCGACGTCGCCGCCATCGCCACCGTGGTCGGTGACGGAGCCGGCGCCGAACAGGCGCACAGCGTCCTGGTGAGCACGCTCGCCGCGCATGCCCGCTACCGCTCCCTGTACGTGGTGGACAAGGACGGCACCGTCGTGGCGCGTGCCGGCGACTCCCCGCACACACCGACGGCGCTGCGGACGAAGCGCGGCGTCGGTCTCGTTGACGACACCCTCAACCAACCGGTCATCGCCGCCCGGGCGCCGGTCGCGGGCAAGACCCAGCGAACGGTCGTCGGAGAGTTCGACATCCCCTACCTCGGCGCCATCATGGACCGCCCTGGTCTCGGCAGAGTGTGGCTGGTCGACACCGGCGACCGCATCGTCGCCTCCAACCAGGGATTCCGCGCCTTCGAGGGCCTGCACGCGGCCCGGCTCGAGAACCTCGCGAAATCCGCCGCCAGCAAGTCCTCCGGAGCGCTGCTGAGCAACGGCGAGCACGCACTGGCGGCCGCCGCGCCGCTCACCGGCGGTGGTGAGGCGAACGCGCTCAAGACCTGGCATGTGGTCTCCGAGCAGCCCGCCGGCTGGCTGGACCTGCCCGAGTACGTCGCCCAGCGGCGCACCATGCTGGCCGGAATGCTGGGGCTGGCGGCGGCCGCGACCTGTCTGGGTTGGCTGCACATCGTGATCGTCCGCCCGCTGCGGGCCATGGCCGACAGCGCCGAGGCCCTCGCGCACGGAGACCGCAAGACCGTGCTGTACCCCGCCAACCACGACGAGGTCGGCTCGGTCGTCCGCAGCCTGGAACTGATCAGGCAGCAGCTCGTTGACCGGCACCGGGCCCACACCGCCCAGTTCGTCCCCGGGCAACGCGGCCCCCAGAGCCGCCGTCATCTGCGCAGGCCGCACACGTAGCACCGGCCCGCCCCGCCCGCCCAGACCTCACTGAGAAGACACCGAGACCCCTGTGCTGTTCCTCTACTGCGTCCTGCTGATCTGCTGCGCCGTGCTGCTCGTGGCCGGCGTCGTCGAGCAGCGGCGGCACTTCGTCAACCTCGACCAGATACCTACCCGGGTGTTGGTCAACGGCATCCGCGGCAAGTCCTCCATCACCCGCTTGTGCGCGGGGGCGCTGCGTGGCGGCGGCCTGGTGACCGTCGCCAAGACCACCGGTACCGCGGCCCGGTTCATCCACCCCGACGCGACCGAGGAGCCGGTCTACCGGAAATTCGGGATCGCCAACGTGGTGGAGCAGATCGGAATCGTGCGCCGGGCCGCGAGCTACCGGCCGGACGCCCTGGTCATCGAGTGCATGGCCGTCATGCCGGCGCTTCAGGAGGTCAACCAGACCAAGCTGATCCGCTCGACGATCGGCGTGCTGTGCAACGTCCGTGAGGACCATCTCGCCGAGATGGGTCCGACCCTGGACGACGTCGCACGCTCGCTGTCCCGCTCCATGCCGGTCGGCGGGATCTGCGTGACCGCCGAACGCGACCGCCTCCACATCCTCCAGGAGGAGGCCGCCGACCGGGACTGCGAACTGATTCTCGTGGAGCCGGAGACCGTCAGCGACGCCGAGCTGCGCGGGTTCTCGTGGTTCACCTTCAAGGAGAACGTGGCGATCGCTCTCAAGGTGGCCGAACTGCTCGGTGTCGATCGGGACGTTGCCCTGCAGGGGATGTACGACGCCCCGCCGGACCCGGGCGTGCTGTCGGTGGAGCGCTACGCGACGGTGGACGGCAAGCGGCTGCGCTTCGCCAATGTCTTCGCCGCCAACGACCCCGAGTCGACGCTGATGAACGTGAACCAGCTGCTGTCGCTGGGAGCGATCCACCGGCCGCTGCATGTGGTGATCAACTGCCGTCCGGACCGTGTCGAGCGCAACGGTCAGATGGGATCGATCATCCCGCAGCTGGACCCCGACACCGTCTTCCTCATCGGCCACCCGACCAAGAGCGCCCGCGACGGCATCCCGGCCGGCTGGTCGGGACGCGTCGTCGATCTCGGCGGTGACCGGCGCGACCCGGCAACCCTCACCCGGGAACTGCTGGCCGAGCTCGGCCCGGAATCGTCCATGGTCGCCATCGGCAACATCCATGGCCAGGGCGAGCTGCTGCTCGAGCACCTGGCGGAGCTTCCCGCGGACGTCCCGGCCGGGCCGACGGTCGCAGCGGACTCGTACGCCTACGGAGAGAACCAGTGATCCCCACCATCCTCACCCCCGAGATCGCCGCCATCGGCATCGCGCTGGGGCTTCTCTTCTCGCTGGTCTGCTATCTGACGACCAATCTCTCACCGGGCGGCATGATCACCCCGGGCTGGCTGGCACTGACCCTCATCGAGGACCTCCAGCGTGCCGCCATGGTCGTCGGCATCACGCTGCTGACCTACCTGTGCACCCGGCTGCTCCAGCGCAACGTCATCCTCTACGGCAAGCGGCTGTTCGCCGCGGTGGTGCTGACCGGCGTCGTGCTCCAGGCCGGCGTGTACCTGGTCATGCAAACGCAGTTCCCGCTGATGTACGCCAACCAGACGCTCGGTTTCATCGTGCCGGGCCTCATCGCCTACCAGCTGGAGCGGCAGCCCAAGGGCGCCACCTTGCTGTCGGTGTCCACCGTCACCCTCGCGAACTACGTGGTGCTGATGTCCGGGCTGCTGCTCGGCCTGCTGCCCAGCGCGTGATCGTCCTCCGGACAGGAGTAAGCCGATGAGCCCGAAGAAACGCCGCAGCAAGATCCGCACCGCGCTCAACACAGCAGTCCTCGTCGCCCTGCTCGCGACGAGTGGCTGGCTGACGGTGGAGATGCGGCAGCGCACCGACAACGGGCGGTTGCCCGCGCTCGGCTCGCTGCAGGCCGAGCCCACCACGCCGGACGACACCGCAGGCGCCAAGGCCGCAGTGGGCCGGATGACGTATCTGCGACTGGCCCATCCGGCGCGCACCGTGGTGCGCGACACCGACGGCGAGGTCGTGGCCACCTTCACCGACGGTGCCCGCACGGCCGTCCTCACCGGCCCCGGCCGCACCTTCGCCGAGCCGCGGACCACCCGGGCGACCGTGGTCACGGACAGCTGGGTTCGGCTGCTGCCGCGCGCCTGGGCCAAGGGCGCCGAACAGCAGAAGTGGTTCGCCAGCTGGTTCCACCAGTACCGGGGCAGTACGGCCGACGACGTCTTCGCGATCGCCCTGCAGTACGGCGACGGCGCCAAGCCGGCGAAGAACGCCCTGGGCCAGCGTTTCCGGGGGGACTCCCAGTTCGGTCCCGTGGACGTGGTGAACCAGCGCAAGGAGCAGTCCGACTTCTACGACTACCTCGGCACGAGCTGGAAGTTCAAGGACGGCCTGCGCGAGACCCCCGAGAAGAACAAGTACGGCGCCCTCGACTGTTCCGGCTTCGTCCGCATGGTCTACGGCTACCGCAGCGGCTACCTCCTGAACGCCACCGACACGTCGACCGGCGCCGGACTGCCCCGCACCGCGAACGGCATCGCCACCGGTAAACCCGGGCTGCCGATTCTGCCGCTCGTCAAAACCGGCAACACCCGCAATCCCCTCTACTACTACGCCCGGCCCTCCTCCATCGACGCCCTGCAACCGGGCGACCTCGTCTTCTTCGAAATGGACAAGCGCACCGGGATCCGCCTCGACCACATGGCCATCTACCTCGGCCTGGACACCGACGGGCACGCCCGTTTCATCTCCAGCCGCAAGGAGGCCAACGGACCCACGCTGGGAGACCTGGGCGGGGATTCACGGCTGGACGGCGACGGCTTCTACGCCAAGTGGCTGCGCAGCGCCAAACGGATCTGACGATGTGGCGGCGCGCACCCGCCGCCAAGGATGGGACCACATGCCTCCCTGGAACCGAACTGCCGAACCGCGCCGCACGGCCCTGCTGTCCGGCCTGGCGCTGCTGGCGACGACCGCCGTCGCCCTCGCCGTCGCCGTGCTGCCCCGTTCGCACGGAACACCGTCGCCCGGCGTCATCGGAAGCCCGCCGCCGGTCGATCTGATCGACCGGATCGGCTCCTTCGTCGCCGGATTCTCCGGGACCGACGGCTATCGCACCCCCGACGCCGCCGAGCGCGCACACCTGAGCCGGGGGGTGGAACTCGTCCTGAACGGCAGGGCGAGCGCGGCGCGCAAGGAACTGTCGGGTGTCGGCTTCACCGTGCGCGTCCTGCGGCTGACAGGATCGAACCGCCAGGTCGCCGAGGTGTCCGAGGAACGGTCCACGGCACGAGGCTGGGGGCGGGTCTACGTGGATCTCAGCCGCCCGGCCCGGTGGAGCGTGCAGGTGCCCCACCCGCGCTCCGACCTGCGCAGCGAGCTGATCGGAGCGGACCTGTTCAGCAGGGTGCCGGGTGGAGTCCTGGTACTCGCCGGCGCGCCGCGTGACGTCGGCCAGGGCAACGCCGCGGACGTCGCGCACCGCCGGGGCACCACCTTCAACGCCGTGTGCGACATGCTCGTCGCGCGCGGCTTCCCCGCCGTCCAGGTGCACGGGTTCGCCGACGAGAGCTCACCCGGCCACGATGTCGTCGTCTCGCCGGGAGTTGCGGCCGCGAATTCCGACGTGCGGCGCGCCGCCGACCTGATCGCAGCGGCAGGACAGCGTGTGTGCCGCGTCTGGGAACAGTCGTGCGGCCGGCTCGAAGGCACGACCAACATACAGAGCGCGTCCGCCGCCGAACGCGGCGTCCCCTTCCTGCACATCGAGAACAGCCGCGGTGTGCGCGACTCCGCAGCTGCCCGCGCAGAAGTCGCCGGTGCGCTGGCCGAAGTGGCCCGGCACTGGAACCGGTAGAGACCTCGGACGTGCGCCCCGCTGGGGCGGATTCGCCTCAACGGTGCCGGTCCGGCGGGACCGCCCGCGTTTCCCAGGGTGGTGCGCGGCCGGTCCCGCGATACTGCACAGCATGCGCATCCTGATCGTCACCGCCGGGTCCCGAGGCGACGTGGCCCCGTACACCGGCCTCGGCGCACGGCTGCGCAGGGCGGGTCATGAGGTGTCGGTGGCCACGCACACGGGGTTCGCGGCCTCCGTCCGGGAGGCGGGGCTCGGCTTCCACGCCCTGCCCGCCGACCCACGCGCCGAGCTGTCGTCCGCCGCTGGGCAGCGGCTGCTGCACGCCGGCACCGGCGCTCGTGCCGTCATCGAACTGGTGCGCATGGGGCGGGCCCTCATGCCCGCTCTGGGACAGGGCATTCTCGCCGCCGCCTCGCACGGCACGGACCTGCTTCTCCTGTCGGCCACCACAGCGCCCCTGGGCCGGGTCGTCGCCGAAGCACTCGGACTGCCCAGCATGGGCGTCTTCCTCCAGCCACTCGCCCCCACCGGTGCCTTCGCGCCTCTGCTCGCAGGGAACCGCGTCCAGGGCGGAGAGCACGTCAACCGGCTCGTGGGCCGGACAGTCCAGTCCGCCACCGACCACCTCTTCGCGCCAACCGTCCGCACGCTCCGCCGGCAGCTCGGGCTCCCTGCCCGCAGCGCCCTGGCCCAACGACGGCACGACGTACGGCAGCTCTGGCCCGTCCTGCACGGCTTCTCCCCCAGCGTCGTCCCGCGGCCGGCCGACTGGCCGCCGGGGATGCGAGTAGCCGGCTACTGGTGGCCGTCCCCGGCACCGGACTGGCACCCTTCGCCGCAGCTGGCCGACTTCCTGCGGGCCGGGCCACCGCCGGTCTACGTAGGGTTCGGCTCCCTGGTCGTCGCGGACGCCGCGCGCCTCGGCAACATCGTCACCACCGCCCTGCGGAGCGCAGGACTGCGGGCCGTCGTCCAGCCCGGCTGGACGGGACTGAAGGTGACCGGTGACGACGTCCTGACCGTGGACGAGGTCCCTCACCACTGGCTGTTCCCGCGCATGGCGGCCGTCGTCCACCACGCCGGCGCCGGCACCACCGCGGCGGGGCTGCGTGCGGGCGTACCCGCGGTCCCGGTACCGGCCCAGATGGACGCTCCCTTCTGGGCCGCCCGCCTCACCCGCCTGGGCGTCAGCCCCGGGCCCGTCCCCCTGCGCGACCTGTCCGCCGACCGACTGACCGCCGCCTTGCGACAGGCAACCGACACTCCCGCCTTCCGCGGCCGCGCCCAAGCCCTCGCCACCCGGATCGCCGGCGAGGACGGAGCGGGTGCCGTCGTGGCCGCGGTCGGCCGGCTCTCCGGCGGCTGACGACGCCGGCTCTCGAGACGGCCTCCGTCGACCGGGCGCGTCGACCGGGCGCAGGGGCGATCCCTGCGCGATCGCGTTGGCGGATGTCACATCCGCGCGCCCGGCGGTGTCTTCATGCCGAACAGGCAGACGTCCAAGGAGGACACCATGGCGCTACGCGCTCCGAAGGCTGAGCTCCCCACCGAGCTCAGCGAAAACATGATCAAGCAGTTCGGTGCCGTGCCCGAACCCTTCGAGGTGACGGCGCACAACCCCAAGGTCGCCCAGGACTCCGCGGAGATCGGGGGCAAGGTGAGCGAGTGGGACATGGCCGACGAGGGTCTCAAGACGTTCGCGCACATGGCGGTCGCGGCTCAGGTCGGGTGCAGCTGGTGCCTCGACATCAACTACTTCCAGGCGCTGAACAAGAACCTGGACCTGGCCAAGGCGAGCCAGGTGCCGCGCTGGCGGGAGTCGGAGGTGTTCACACCGCTGGAGAGGGACGTGCTCGAGTACGCCGAGGCCATGACCAGCACGCCCCCGACCGTCACCGATGAACAGTACGCAAGCCTGCTCGACCGGCTCGGCCCGGCGGCGATGGTCGAGCTCACCGCGTCCATCGGCTTCGCCAACATGGCGACCAGGAACAACTCGGCGCACGGGATCACCTCGCAGGGCTTCTCCGATGCCTGCGGGATTCCGCTGGCCAAGCGTCCTGAGAAGTCCCGGGCAGCGTCGACGGCATGACCGAGGACCCGTTCGTCGCCCATCGCAGCCTGCTGTTCACGGTCGCCTACGAGATGCTCGGGTCGGCGGCCGACGCGGAGGACGTGGTGCAGGAGTCCTGGCTGCGGTGGGCCGACGTCGACCGCTCGCAGGTGCGTGACCCGCGGGCCTACCTCGTACGGGTCGTCACACGTCAAGCGCTCAACCGCCTGCGGTCGTTGTCGCGCAGCCGCGAGGAGTACGTCGGTGAGTGGCTACCGGAACCGCTCTTGACCAGCCCCGATGTCGCCGAGGACATCGAACTCGCGGAGAGCGTGTCGATCGCGATGCTGACGGTGCTGGAAACGCTCGGACCGACGGAGCGGGCGGTGTTCGTGCTCCGCGAGGTCTTCGACATCCCGTACGGCGAGATCGCCGAAGCCGTGGGGAAGACCGCGGCCACGGTGCGGCAGATCGCGCGGCGGGCCCGCGAGCATGTGGCGGCCCGGCAGCCGCGGGTGCAGGTGAGCCGGTCGGAACAGCAGGCCGTGGTGGAACGGTTCCTGGCAGCGTTGCGAACCGGGAAGTTGCAGGAGCTGGTGGAGGTCATGGCACCGGACGTGGTCCTCATCGCCGATGGTGGCGGGTTCGCGGCCGCCGCTCTGGCTCCGGTCCACGGGGTCGACCTGGTGGCGCAGGTGCTCGCGCGCGCGAACCGGGTGGACGTGGCCTCGCTCGGGACAACGGCCGTATGGCTCAACGGCGCGCCCGCGGTCCGGATCGAGATCGACGGCGAGTTGGCGGCGACGCTGAGCGTCGTGGTGGAGAACGGGCAGGTCACACGGGTCTACCTGGTGAGAAACCAACGGAAGCTGACGCGGCTGGACGAACCGGCCGAACTCTCCAGGTAAGCCGGCTTCCGCTCTGTCGCTGTGGCGTTCCGGGCGGTCGGCCGGAACGCCACGCGGCATCCGCACGACCGTCCGATCGTTGGCGGAAATCAGTTTCCCCGAGCCGGTCCCGCTCGTGCAGATCTTCCGCATCCGGGACGGGAAGATCGCCCGACTGCGTGACTACTTCGCGCCGGAGCTGATGAGTTGAGGACGCCACCGGTGTCCCGGCAACCGGGCTGCCCCCTACCGCAATTGGGCGTGAGCGCGGGCGTGTGTCGTGATCGCGGCCGTGCCGATGACGATCCAGATCAGGTTGAGGACCGCTGAGGGCCACGCCCGGTGGTACGCGGAGTTGGCGGTCAGGGCGGCGGCGCCGAACAGGTTGAGCAGCTGGAAGGCGACGCCGCCGGCACTGATCCGTTCGGCCGAGACCAGGGCGTAGGCCGCCAGCAGGAAGGCCGCTCCCGCCCAGCCGATGGCCGCCAGGAACATCTCCACCGAACTACCGGTCCTGGTCCACGAGCGCGAAGGCCCGTACGGGGAAGGTGCCCAGGCCCTCGACCGCCGGCGGTGCGGCGGTGAAGCGGAAACCGTGGGGCGGCAGCTGCTCCAGCCCCCGCAGGTGCTCGACCACGGGGATGCCCGCCGCGAGCAGCAGGGTGTGGGCGGGCCGGGTCCCGTCCGTCGTGCTGTCGATGTTGAGTGAGTCGATCCCCACGAGGGCCGGCCGCTGGTCGGCGAGCCAGGCCGCCGCTTCGGCGGTCAGGAAGGGGTGACCGACGCCGTACTGCTCGGTGCTCCAGTGCCGGTCCCAGCCGGTGTGGATCAGCACGGCCTTTCCGGTCACCTCGTGCGGCAGCAGGAGCGCCCGGTCGACCGCGGGCCCTTCGGTGCCCGTCACGCGGATCACCACGCCGTCCAGGTCGGTCAGCCGCTCCAGCGGCAGCGCGGCGAGGTCGTCCCCCTCAGCAAAGCGGTGGAAGGGGGCGTCGACGTACGTACCCGTGTTGGCCACCATCGCGATGTGTCCGATGGAGAACTCGGTACCCGGCGCATAGGTGCCGCGAGAGGCCTCCCGGGACAGGTGCTCGCCGATCTCGGGTCCTGGCACCCCCGGAAGGGTCACCATGCCCTGACGGATCGGATGGCTCAGGTCCACGGTCCGTCCCCCGGAACGAGCGCTCCCCTCGGTGCCGCGCGATCCCTTGTGGGGTTCGCGCAGCAGCTGCCGCTCGCTGATCCGCACCTCGCCGACCATGAGCAGGCCGAGGTGGCGCACGAGCAGCTCCCCGACCTCCTGGTCACTGAGGTCCGGACCCGGCACGTCCAGCCGGAACCCCTGGGTCTGCAGGCCTCCGCCGTTGGCGAAGACGACATCGGCGTCGAACTGCACACGCCATTCCTCACTGGTTTCCATGCTCCGATGATCAGTGAAGCCCTGCTTTATTTCAATCACGATTTTCTGAAGTGCCACTACAGTTCTGCTTATGGAACTCGACCCCCGGCGGCTTCGCGTCCTACGCGCGGTCGCTCTGCGCGGGGGCGTCATGGACGCGGCCCAGCTCCTGCATCTGTCCCCGTCCGCCGTCTCCCAGCAGCTCGCCCAGCTGGAGCGGGAGGTGGGGCTGCCGCTGGTGGACCGCTCCCGCCGCAGAGTCGGGCTCACTCCCGCAGGACACCTGCTCGCCGCCCGCGCGGAACGCATCGAACAGGAGCTGGCCGAGGCGCGACGCGAGCTGACGGAACTCAGCGGCCGGGTGGCCGGGCCCGTCACGATCGCCGCGTTCTCCACCGCGATCTGCCACCTGGTGGCGCCGGCGCTGCGCGCGATCGTGGAGGCGTATCCCGAGCTGGAGCCACGGGTGGTCGAGCTGGAGGGCGCCGCGGCCCTCCGCGAACTGCGCACCGGCGGTTGCGACATGGTCGTCACCGAGCACGACGGCGACGGTGTCGCGTCCTCCGACGGGCACGATCTGGCCTCCTCCCCCGGTGGCCGACGACGAGTACCGCGTGGTCACGCCCGTCGGCTGGCCGCGGCCGGCCTCGATCCGGGACCTGGCCGGCCGCCCCTGGGTCGCCAGCCCTGACGACACCGCCTGCGGCCGGGCGCTGCTGCGGATCTGCGCCGACAACGGCTTCACCGCCCGCCGCGACCACACGTGCCGAGAGTTCCCCACCGTTCTGGCCATGGTGGCAGCCGGTGCGGGAGCGGCCGTCGTGCCCACTTTGGCGCTCGGCTCGACACCGCCGGCGCCGGTCGCGGTGCCCGCCGTTCCGGTCGTCGGCCACCGCAGGATCACCGCGCTGTTCCGCCGCTCGGGACCCGATCCCGTCGCCTCCGCCGTCGTCCAGGCCTTGCGGGAGTCGGCCGACCAGGCCGGGTTGATCCCGGTGCGGGTGCCGTGACCGCACAGGTCTGCCGGGTTGGCCGACGCCGGCCACGGGCGGTCCTCGAGCATCCGGCGGTCGACATCGAGCTGCGACTCGGCACCGGCAGAGCCCAGATCACGGTGCCTCGCGACGCGATCGCCGACGTCGAGGATCTGCACACCGGGTGGAAGGACTCGCGCTACAAAGCCCCGCAGCACTCCCCCCGCCCCGGTGGGCCAAGGATCCGGATCTCGGGGACCATGGGCTTCGGACGGTTGAAGATCCGCCACGCGCGGCGTTGAGGTCCAGGACTCACGCCTCGTGGGCCCGATCGCAGCGACCCGCGCCTGACCGGGCAACGCAGCGTCGGAAACAACCCTGATCCACGCCAGGACCACCCGAATGGCCCTATCTGTTGGCGCGCCCCCAAGCGTCGTGATGCGCTGGTGAGTGCCCTACCGTGCGCCACCGCAACAGGTGATCACGACGCAGCAGACCGTCGACGCATGGGCGCTCGGAGCCGGGCTCGTACAGGGGCCGACGCGGCCGGAGTCATCGTTGCCGCGGTCGTCGATTGCCTGACCTGACCCGCGAGCGCGGGTGGAAGGTGAGCACGATGGAAACAGGAAGAGTCCAGCGGAACCCCGAGGCGCCGGAATCGCCGCAGCAGCCGAGATCCGGCCGGGATCTGGACCGCGAAGCAGCCGAGCGGCTCGATGAGATCCGGCAGCACTTCAAGGACCTGTACGCGCGCCGCGACGTCATCGCCCGTACGACGACGGCCTCCGGTCAGGAGCTCGACTGGATTCCCGCGGAATCCCAGGCAGCCGGCGCCCTGGCCGAGCCACCCGCGCTGGAGCACACAGAGCTGGTGCGCGACGCCGACCGTCCTTCGCAGTCCCCGCCTTTCGAGCTCGCAGCACCCGGCAACGAGCCGGGCCCGCCCGGAACGGTCCCGGTCCTGCGCAAGCCCCTGGACCGGGTCTCCCCCGCCGGCACCCTTCAGGACTACCTCGCGAAGGGGATCCGGGCCAAACGATCCACGCCGCCCGACGATCCGGGCCCGGCCACGCCCAGCGCCTCCGACGCGGTGCACAAGTACGCCCATGCCAGTCAGTCGGTGGTGAACTTCGGCACCGAGGGGATCATCAACACGTGGCGGCCCTACGTCCAGTGGTCGAACGAGTTCTCCCTGGGGCAGCTGTGGGTGGTGCGCGGCGGCGGAGCCGGACTGCAGACCGTCGAGGTGGGCGCGCAGACCTACTTCGACCTCTACAACGACTGGAACCCGCATCTGTTCATCTTCTTCACGACCAACGGCTACACCCAGGGCGGCAATGATCTCGGCGGCTACAACACCGATGTGACCGGCTGGGTGCAGCGGTCGTCGGTGGCCTATCCGGGCATGCGGCTCGCCGAGAGCATTCTGGGCGGGGATCAGTACGAGCTCTCCTTGAAGGTCACTCTCTCGCTGGGCAACTGGTGGGTCCGGGTGGGCAACGAATGGATGGGCTACTACCCCAACGGCCTGTTCAACTCCGGCGGGCTGCGCGACCAGGCGGCGACGGTGGACTGGGGTGGTGAGATAGTCGACGACGTGGCCAACCACCCGGAACCCACGGCCACATGGATGGGCAGCGGTCACTTCCCCTTCGAGGGGTGGCAGCACGCGGCCTACATGCGCAATCTGGCCTATCAGACCGATGCGGTGGGCACGATGGCCGCGATGCAGGGGTACCCCTCGGTAACCAATCCGAACGCCTACCAGATCGCGGCGGACTTCAGCGGAGCGTCCACCTGGGGATCGTATTTCTACTGGGGCGGACCGGGCGGAGTTGCCTGACATGCCAACCGAGGACAACCGTCCCGACATCATTCCCTCCGAGGTCGATCCCGATGTCGAATGCGTCCGGATCGACGATGCGGGTGACCTCGCGGAACCCCCGGAAGCACCCGTGCCCGCCGACGCCCAGGAGCCGAAACTCTGCCCGGACGGCTATCTCCCCCGGCGGCGCAGCCGCGGTGACCACCCACTGGCGGGCAAACGTGTCATCACCGACGAGCCACCGATCCGCAACCCCGACGATCCGGCCACTTACTAGCCGGGCCAGCCGGGCCACCGCTTTCCTCCGTCCGAGGGGGTCTTCCCGTGACCGCTCACATCTCCCCGCAACCGTTCGACCGGTTCCTCGAATCCGTGGCTTCGACCCGGTACGAAGACTTCCGCCGACTGCCCGGGTCCGGAGTGGAAAGCTCGGCCGCCTTCGAGGAGATGCAGGCGTATGTGCTGGAGCTGTACCGGGGTGTGAAAGCCGTCGAGAGCTCCGTCGAGACCGACGGACAGGTCATCGACCACATCGTCGCGGACACGCATCCTGCCGCGCGGCGCTGGGGCGGTCTCGCCGTCGCCCCGGCCGACGGCCCGCCGCAGGTTCCCGAACCCGACGAGCCGACCCCGCCGGACCCCAGGTCGCAGGAGACCGTGCGCCCAGGGCCGCAGAACCCGGCGCCTGCCCGGACCTCTCCTGCCGACACCACGCCCCTGTACCGCACCACCTTGTCGGGGCTGTGCCGCTTCCCGAATCTGGCGGCCTTCTCGGCGAAAGAGAAGCCGTTCGGCCTCGCAGCGCCCGCCGCCGAGTCACCGGTGGCCCTGCTTCCGAACAAGAGATACGCGACCGGGGAACTGGACATCGACTGTCTGGGCGGGTCGAGCAGGGTCAATGTGTGGAGCCCGTTCGCCGCGCCCTCCTTTCAGTCGACCTTCAGCCAGCAGTGGTACCTCGCAGGGCACGACGGCACCCTCCTGCAAACCGTCGAATGCGGATGGCATGTCGACATCGCGCGGTATCACGACGCCAGACCGCACCTCTTCGTCTTCGCGAACCGGGACAACTACGAGGACGGCGATCGCGTCTACAACCTGGACGACGGTGTGTTCCGTCCCGTTACCAACCCGTACGTGAATCCGGGAAGCCCGTTGTTCGTTTCCCAGAGCGGCGGATCCCAGGTCGAGCACCGGATGGGCTTCTTCCTCACCGACAACGCGTGGTGGTTCTACTTCGACGACCATCCGATCGGCTGCTTCCCGGTGTCCTGGTTCAACAACGGACCGCTGACCACCAAGGCCACCCGGGCCCGATTCGGTGGTGAGGTCGGGTCCGCGGTCAGCACATGGCCCCCGATGGGCTCCGGCCAACACGCCACGGCGGGCTTCGGCCAAGCCGCGTACCAACGGACAGCGACGGTCTTCCCGGTGGGCGGCGGCGCGGTGTACCCGAACCTTGCGCAAGCGGGCTCGGTCACCGGAACGTGCTACTCACTCCAGATCACCAACAACTCGGTGTCGTACGACTGGGGCACCTACCTGTTCTTCGGCGGCCCGGGCGGGAACTGCTGACGTCACGGCGTCGGTCGTCAAGCGACGCGCCGACGTGGCGGGTTTGTATCGGGCCGGTATCAGCGAGCGCTTCGTTGTCCATCGAACCGATGCGCCGGGCCGTGGCGAAGAGGAGGCACGGAGGGCCTGACATATCGTTCCTTCCAGGTCGCCGGCCGCGTCAGCCCACCCGGGACCTCTGCCACCCGTCGTCCGAACAGGAGCCAGCTGCCCGTGTCCCCCGCTAACCCGGCCCCGGCCGCTCCGCGGCCTGCGCGCGTGCTGCTGGTGGAGGACGACGACCTGATGCGCCGGTCCTTCACCGTCGCCCTCGATCGCTACGGCTACCGGATGAAGGCCGCGGCCGACGGGCTGACGGGGCTGGAGCTCTTCCGCGACGACAGCTTCGACCTGCTGATCCTGGATGTGATGCTGCCCGGCCTGGACGGCGTCGGCCTGTGCCGCAAGGTCCGGGAGACCAGCCTGGTGCCGGTTCTGATGATGTCCGCCCGCGGCGACGGGCTCGACGTCGTCGCCGGTCTGGAGGCCGGGGCGGACGACTACGTGGTCAAACCCGTGGAGACCGGCGTGCTCGTGGCACGCATCCGTTCGCTGCTGCGCCGGGCGACCTACCCGCCCGCCCCGGCACCCGGGCAGGCCGCGGGCGACGAGCCGCTCCTCTCCGAGGGGGAACTGCTGGTCCTAGGCGACCTGACCATCGACACCGGCGGCCTGGAGGTGTTCGTCGCCGGCAGCCCGGTGGCGCTGACTCCGACCGAACTGAAGCTGCTGCTGGAGTTCGCCGCCCACCCGGGCATCGTGCTGGAGCGGCACACCCTGCTCCGGAACGTGAGGGAGTACGGCTGGGACGGCGACAGCCGGGTCGTGGACCTGTGCGTGCAGCGGCTGCGCAGGAAGCTGGGCCGGGACAGGATCGAGACGGTCCGCGGCTTCGGCTACAAGCTCAGGCGTTGAGGCCGGTGCACCCGTTCCACCGCCTGCGTCCGGCCCGCGTGCCCCTGCGCTGGAAGATCACCGCACTGGCCGCGGCCACGGCCTGCCTGGTCGCGGCCGCGGTAGGCCTGCTGGTGCACGCATGGACCGCGCAGGACATTCTGGGCAGAGCCGAAATGCGGGCCTCCAACGGTGTGTACTCGGCCGTGGACACCTACCGGCGTACCGGAACTCTCACCGACGGTGCCGAGCTCGATCCGGCCGAACTGCCCTACACGCTACGGAACCCGGCCGACGGTGACCGGCACACGGCCTACGACGGGAGCGTCCACGGCAATGTGGGACCCAGCGTTTGGGCCGCCCAGCGAGTCGACGGCCCGGGCAGCCCGGTGCTGGCCCTGCAGGTCAACATGAGCACGGAGCGCCACGAACTGTTCCGGCTCGACGTGGTCATGGTGGTTGCCTCGCTGATCGCGCTCGCGGCGGCCACGCCCCTGGCGGTCTACGGAGCCGGGCTGATCGGCCGCCGGCTGGGGCGGGTCTCCGAGACCGCGGGCCGGATCTCCGCAGGTGGGCCGATGGTGGTGTGGTCCGGGCGGGCTGCCAGCGGGCCGTCAGCAAACCGTCCCCCGGTCCCGCCGCCGCGTCACCGCCCGCCCGGGTGGAGCTGTCCGAGTGGCAGCAGTCCATCACCGCCACCAGGTGCACCCCGCGCGCCGCCACCTCCGCGATCAGCGTCGCGAGTTCCTTGTCGTAGAGGTCCGCGGTCCCGTCGTGCCGGCTGTCCACGCACAGCACCGTCTGGAGCATGCCGCCCGGCTCCAGCCGTGCGAGGTGGGCGGCTTCGTCCGGCGGCGTGGCCTGCGACCCGTGGCCGCAGAACCAGAACACCGCGCTGTCCCCGGCTCCGGCCCGCCCCAGGTGGTCCCGGAAGCCGTCGACCACCGCGGCCCGGGTCGCGTCCTCATCCAGAAGGCACAGCGGGAAGTACGTGTCGGGCGGCACGCTCGCGGCCAGGAAGGCCTGCGCTGCCGCAATGTCGTTGCGGGCGCCGTTCAGCCGTTGGACCGGAGCCTCGTACGCGTCGACGCCGACCAGCAGTGCGTACAAGGCCATGGTTCCCCCTCATTCAGACATGACGACCCGCATGGTGGTTCCCTCCGACGCCGTTATGGCAAGGCAAGCCTTACCTTATTTAATATGAGCGTCGTTGAGGGAGTCGATGCATCGGTGACGCACCGCGCAGTATGCCCGACATCATCCACGATGTCCTCGGGATCGGCTTCGGCCCGTCACATCTGGCTCTCGCCATAGCCGTTGAGGAACACAACGCACAACTCCCCGAGGACCAGAGGCTGAATGCCCCATTCCTGGAACGGCAGCCACGCTTCGGATGGCATCGGGGCATGCTCATCGACGATGCGACCATGCGGGTGTCCTTCCTGAAGGACCTGGTCACGATGCGCACCCACCGGGGAACATCAGATCCTCGAATCGGACATCCTCGTCCACGCCACCGGCTACCGCTCCCAGGACATCGGCACTCTGCTCGGCGAGTCGGTGAAGCTCTGCCTGCGCGACGACGGGGACGCGGTCCGCGTCGGCCGCGACCGCCGCGTCACCGCCTGCTCACCACGGGCGGCCCGGCGCAGACGTATGCAGGGGCGCAGCAGCGCGGTCCGCCGCTCGGCGAGATCGTCGGGGAGATGTTCGGCGGCAAGCCGGGAGAATCGCTCATCGTTCACAACGACCATGACCCGACCTGCCACTGACATCTCTTCCGCCGGCCAGGCGACGCCTCCTGGAGCGGACGGTCAGGAGGAGGGAGTGGCGAAGTAGTGCCCCTTGTCGAGGTCGTCTATGAGGCCCGGCTGCGTCGGCTGCCATCCCAGCAATTCGCGGGTATGCGCACTGGAGGTGGGACTGTCCATGCCGAGGAAAGCGGCCAGCCAGGTGAAGTGTCCGGCCGCGTCGTCGCGGTGGACCGAGGCCACGGGCAGGGCGAGGTGCCGTCCGATGACCTCGGCGACGGAACGGATCGGCACGCCCTCGTCCGCGACCGCGTGCAGTGTGGAGCCGGCCGGAGCACTCTCCAGCGCGAGGCGGAAGAGGTGGGCGGCGTCGGATCGGTGCACGGCGGGCCAGCGGTTGGCGCCGTCGCCGATGTAGCCGGAGACTCCCTTCTCGCGGGCGATGGCGACCACGGCGGCGAGGAAGCCGTGATCCCCGTCGCCGTGCACAGTCGGCGGAAGCCGTACGACCGACGAGCGGATGCCGCGCTCCGCGAGGGCGGCCGTCGCGTGTGCGTTGGCCACCCGCTTGGCCAGGCCGCCGGTCCAGTGGTCGCCGACCGGGGCGGACGCCTGGCCGTCCTGCTCGGTGGCGACCTGCCCCGGCGCCAGCCCGAGGGTCCCGGAGGCGATGAGGAACGGGCGGTCGGAGCCGGCGAGCGCCTCGCCGAAGGTGTCGATGGCACGCCGGTCCGCGTCGGCGGCGTCCTCGAAGCCGCCACTGAACGCGATGTCGTGCTTGAAGGCGAGGTGGATCACGCCGTCGGATTCGGCGGCCGCGCTGCGCAGGGTGTCGAGATCGTCGATCGTGCCGCGCCGCACCTCGGCGCCGGCCGCGGTGAGGGCGGCGGCCGAGGCGTCCGAGCGGGCGAGCCCGACGACCTGATGGCCGGCGCCGATGAGCTCCGGCACCACGGCTGAACCGATCCAGCCGGACGCGCCGGTGATGAACACACGCATGAGGAGAACCTCCGGATAGGTCGACCGTCCTCGCCGCGCGGTACCGGGACACGGAATGTGCGGCGATCGAGCCGATGTCAGTGACTGACATCAACCGTAGCACCCGATGTCAGTCACTGTCATCACGTAAGATCTCGGATATGGGCCGATGGGAACCGAACGCGCGCGGACGACTGGAACAGGCGGCGCTGGACCTCTACAGCGAGCACGGGTTCGAGCAGACAACCGCCGCGCAGATCGCCGAACGCGCCGGGCTCACCGAGCGGACGTTCTTCCGGCACTACGCCGACAAGCGCGAGGTGCTGTTCGGGGGTGCGCACGCCCTGGAACAGGCCTTCGTGGACACGCTGGCCGACACCCCGGCCGCGGCCGCACCGATCGACGCGATGGCTTCGACGCTGGAGACCGTCGCCGCCTTCTTCCTGGAGCGCCATGAGTTCGCCCAGCAGCGCCAGGCCGTCATCATGGCCAACGCGGAGCTGCGCGAGCGCGAGCTGATCAAGCTCGCCTCGCTGTCCGCCGCGCTCGCCGCCACCCTGCGCCGGCGCGGCGTCAAGGACCCGGCCGCGAGCCTCACCGCGGAGGCGGGCATCGCCGTGTTCAAGGTCGGCTTCGAGCGCTGGGTGGCCGACACCGGGCAACGCACCCTGGCGGAGTACCTACGGGAGTCGCTCGACGAACTCAAAGCCGTGACCTCGGGCGAGTGACCGCAGGCCCCGGCCGGTGCGGGACGGTCCAGGACGCGTGGATCGAAGCCGTTGCCGGACTCCGAACTCCACCTGCCGGATTCGGGCGCTGCCGTCACTCGGCGATGGCCCGGGTGAGCATGAACACGGCGACGAAGCCGCGGTACAGACGGATCGGGTCAGCATCGGTGAGACACACGGTCAACGCGTCCTCGCGCACCGCACCGTTGATCCACGTCGCCATCTCGGCCAGGTCGGCGTTGCGGAACCGGACGGTGAGGGTGGCGGGGAGTTCGATCGTGGGTGGTGCGGCGTGCGCCAGGTCCTGGACCGCCTCATGGGCGGCGTCCCGGATCACCTCTCGAGCCTGCGCCGGGTGCATGCCGTCGGCGGCGAAGCGCGACACCGAGGCCTTGACCACAGCAGCACGAATACCGGGGCAGAACGGCTCGATCTCCTCGGCCGTGGTCAGGTCACCCGTGATCAGTACCTCAGGTCACCCGTGATTAGTACCACCGGCACCCCGTGCCCGAGTGCGACCAGGCCGTTGATGCCGCTCTCCAACTGCAGCAGCCCGTACGCGAACCCACGGCGGGGCTCCTTCGCACCGCAGCGCTCGTTGCTGTAGCCGAGCGCCGGGGAAACTGGTGGGCCGATCGTCCTAGACCGCAAGGCCGCCCGGACTCTCCGTCGGGTTGCCGGACAATCCCGGCACGGGGAAGTCTGCTGATAAGGAGAGGACACTTCGATGACATCCACCGCACCGAACCCGCAGCACGACACGGGGCAGGAGCGGATCGCCGCGACGGTCGCC
The DNA here is from genome assembly GCF_016107395.1 of Streptomyces fildesensis. GTDB lineage: Bacteria > Actinomycetota > Actinomycetes > Streptomycetales > Streptomycetaceae > Actinacidiphila > Actinacidiphila fildesensis. The sequence goes on along the minus strand of NZ_JAAIKO010000009.1, from coordinate 58,468 downwards.
TCTCTTCAGGCCGACTGGAGCACTTGAGATTCATGGCCGCCCTCGCCACTCGGAAGTTCCGTCTCATCCGGGCTGCCGTCGACTGCATGCTCGGGGGGCCGGCTTTGCTGGTGCTCGCCGCTGTCCGCGTCGCAACGGCCTGACCTCGGCGCACGGTCAGTTGTCGTCCTCCAGCTAAGCGGGCAGGACCGCGGAGGCCGGTGCGGGTTGGGGGTTGCGGAACGTGAACGCGAGAGGCCCGTCGCCGCGTTCCCGCAGCAGGGCGATGCGTTCCATGGCCTCGGCGGTCGTCGGGCGATGGCCGACAGGCACCCACCACAGCGCCTGATGGTGCTCCGACATCCTCTCGAACCACTCCCGCCGGCGGCTGAGCACCTTCAGGTGTTCACTGCGGTAGGTGAAGTCCCTCAGCGCCTGGACCGATTCCCAGACCGAGCAGTTGATCAGGAGCAGGTCGTCCTCCCCGTCGGGCCGCAGGCTCGTCGAGTCCTCGCCGTCGTCGTCGACCATGCGCCAGACGAATCCGGCGGCCTGGTCGGCCAGGGCGTTGATCTCGGGCAACTGCGCTACGAAGTCGGCCAGTACGGGACCGTCGAGCGGGCCGAGGATGCGTCCGATGTTGACCTGGGCCAGGTGGAAGTTGGTCATGGTGTCAGCATGACCGGACCAGGCTTCTATCGTCAAGCATCATTAGTTTTAGAAAGAGTGACACAACACCCTTCCGGCGGTGGGTCCATGGCGGCCGTCCAGTCCCCGCCACCGGCGCATCCGGGAAGCAGGCCCTCGATGAAGGCCAGGTTCATCCCGCAGACGAGCGCCGGGAACTCGTCGGCCAGCGAGTGGAACGGGCAGTTGTTCAGCCGGACCGTCGCCCCGTCCCCGTACGGCTCATAGCCACGCGACCGCAGCGCCGCGACCGGATCGGCATCGCTGCCCAGTTCCGCGCCCTCGGCGGCGCCGGCCGCCCGGGCCGCGGACTGCAGTTCCCGGTCATGTCCGGCGCTGTCGACGACCTTCGCGAGCAGCCGGCCGACGGCATCGTAGGAGCGGGGCGGCAGTGACACCGCCCGCTCGCCCGGCGCCCGCAGGTACAACTTCGCCGGACGCCCCGCCCCCGGCCCGCTGCGCCCCGACAGCCGCTGATAGGTGACGGCCAGCAGGCCCGCCTCGACAAGCTTGTCCAGATGGAACGCGGCGAGCGAGCGAGAGATCCCGACCGCCGCGGCCGCCGCATCGCGGCCGACGGCACCCGGCGTCGCCGCCACGTGCCGATACAGACCACGGCGGACCGGGTCCGCCAGGGCACCCACCGCCTCGAACACTTCATCCTCACTGTTCACGAGGCGATTCTATAACCAATGACTGCTGTCACTAGTGGGGCTCCGCGTCGATCCCGCGAGGGTCTGATCAGGGGTGCCCGCCCAGGCGTTGACACCTGCACGGAGTGGCATTGTCGTCGCCCATGGACAGTTGACTTCTGCAAGCAGGCACTGGAGCGCGGTTCGGCTGGGGAACCGTCGGCGCGCAACGGCTGGCGGCGGACGTGGCATGCCTGGTGGTCGTCGACGTGCTGCGCAATGCAACGGCGGTAGGCCATTGGCTCGCTCGGCACGGCTACGGAACGCTCGACCGTCCCGTCGCCGTGATCGCTTCCGGCGTACGATGCAACGGGACGCCCGCGACACCGTTCCCCTCCTCACCGACGGGGCTTTCACGGCAGCCGAATGACCCCCATCGGGTGATCCGACGTCAGGGATCCAAGTCCAGTACGGCAGGCAACTGTTCAGGCCGGAGAGGTGTCGCCAACCGGCACCATCGACTCGGGGACATCGACAGAGGCAGCGACCGCCCCACCCCGCACCGTCCAGAGCGCCGTGCCCCCCAGGGCCAGTGCGGAGATCAGGCCCACCGCCAAACGCACGGTCTTGTCCGGGCCGTCCCCGAGCCACACCGCCACAGCTGCCGCTCCGGCCGCGACCAGCAGGGCCGCCGGCACCCTCAGCCCGGGCTGCTCGAACACCGCGGCCAAGGGCAGGAAGTGCAGCCCGACCACGACCGCGACCAGCCCCACCCCTGACTTGAACATGATCAATACCTTAGACGGCGGAGCAACACCTGAGCAGGCCCCGCCCGCAGCCCGTTGGGATCTTCACGAGCCGAGTGGCGGCTCGACGCGGGAGAGCCACGCGGTGAGGAGCACTTCAAGGTGCGCCGCCTCCTGCGGGGTGAGGCGGTCCATGAGGCGTCGCTCATTGCCCATGTGCTCGGCGAACGCGGCGTCGATCAACTCCCGCCCCGCGGGGGTGAGGGCGACCACGCGCCCACGGCCGTCACTCGCGGCGCGGCGGCGGGTGACCAGCCCTTCGCGTTCGAGGCGGCCGATCCGCTTGGTCATCGCGCCGGTGGTCACCATGGTGTGCGCGGCCAGTTCGCCAGGGGCCCGCTCGCACGGCCCTCCCGCGCGGCGCAATGCGGCGAGGACGTCGAACTCCCCCTCGCTCAGCCCGTAGCGCCGATAGACGGTGCACAGCTCCTCGGTGAGCAGCCCGGCGAGACGGTGCAGGCGCCCGATCACCGCCTGGGGGGCCACGTCGACGTCGGGACGTTCGCGGGCCCACTCGGCCTGGATGCGGGCGACGTGGTCGAGCGGTGGTGACATGACTTCATTATACCTTCCAAGGAAGATATAATGGCTTCCATGGAAGGTAATCTGCGGTGGACCCTGATCACGATGATCGCGCCGGTCGCGTGGGGTACGAACTACTACGTCACCCGCGCATTCCTGCCCGCCGACGAGCCCCTGTACGGCGCGGCTTTCCGGGCGCTGCCGGCCGGACTGCTCCTCCTGGCGGCCTGCCGGGCGCGACCGCACGGGTCGTGGTGGTGGAAGTCCCTGGCCCTCGGCATCCTCAACATGGGCGGGTTCTTCGCCTTGATCTACATCGCGGCGCAGCGGCTGCCCACCAGCGTCGCCTCCTCCGTCATGGCGACCTCGCCGATGGTCATGATGCTGATCGCCTGGGGACTCATCGCCGAGCGGCCACGCCCCGCTCACCTGATCGGCGCGGGGGTCGGCATCGGCGGCGTCTACCTCATGCTGTTCACCGGAGCCACCTCGATCGATCTTCTCGGCGTCGGCGCCTCCATCGCCGCCATGCTCATGTCTTCCTGCGGCTACATCCTCGCCAAGCGCTGGAGCACCGAGGTCGAGGTGCTCGCCTCGACGTCCTGGCAGCTCATCGCCGGCGGTCTTCTGCTGTTCCCGCTCGCCGTCGCCGCCGAGGGGGCGCCGCCGCACCTCGACGGGGCGGCCGTCCTCGGCTTCGGCTACGTCACCGTCGTGGCGACCGCACTGGCCTTCGCCGCCTGGTTCGCCTGCCTGCGCCACCTGCCCGCCGCCACTGTGGGCCTGGTCGGTCTCCTGAACCCGGTGACGGGCGTACTGCTCGGCACCGTGATCGCCGGGGAGGCGCTCACGGTCAAGCAGTTCTGCGGACTCGCCCTGGTGACCATCGGCATCCTCCTGGGCCAGCCGGTGCTCCGACGATGGGGGCGCTCGCACGGCGCGACATCCACGGCTCGGAACCAGGGCGGTCGGCCGGGCGTACGTGCCCCGGAATCCGCCTGCAAGGTGCCCCCTGCGTGATCTCCTCAGGACTTGGGCGACCGAGCCACAACTTGGCGGCGCCACCGTTCGGGTGAAACGACGGAACTACGTCGGCGATCGGTAGTTGAGCAGCATGTTCTTCCCTGTGCTGCCCGCTTCATCTCCAAAGGATTGCAAATGCTCAAGAAGTTCCTCGGCACCGCCGCGGTGGCCGCCTCCATCGTCGGCGTCTCCGCTGCGTTCGTTTCCCCGGCCATGGCCATCGGCAACGACGAAGGCGCGTCCACCACCAACGGCAACGGCGCCGAGCAGTCGTACGGCAACACCCACACCGGCGGCACCCTCAGCCCGCAGGTCGGTCTGGTTCAGGGAACGCTGAACAAGCCGTGCATCGGCCTGCCCGTCAAGGCGAACGTCGGTTCCCTCGTCGGCGCCGTCCCGATCACGGTGCAGGACATCAACGTCCTGTCCTCCCCGCAGAACCAGCAGTGCGCCGAGAACTCCTCGCAGATCAAGGGCGACGAGCCGCTGTCGCACATCCTGGACCAGATTCCGGTCCTGTCCGGCAACGGTGTCGCCAACCACTGACACTCACGTCCGGCAGTACCCCAAGGGCCCCGAAACCGCACAGGTTTCGGGGCCCTTGGGGCGCTTAGGGCGCTTGTGGACGGAGCCGGTCGGCTGGGACCGGAACACCGTCAGGATTCGTCGGCGACCGTTCGCGGCTTCTGCCTGCGCATCAGCACCGCTCCCGCAAGGACGGCCGCGATGACACCGCAGGCCACCGCGAGCGCGGCCGCGCCCGCGAACAGGTTGCCCAGGCTGTCCCTGAGCAGATGCACGGAGTTGCTTCCTGCGGCGATGGAGTGCACCGCCACGATGCCGACGGCGGCGGCCGCGGCGGCCGCCCAGATCCACACCGTGTCCCGCGCGGCCAGCAGGTACGCCAGCGCCAGGCAGAGGACGGCGATGACCGTGGACGCGACTGCCGCCGGTCCGCCGGAACGGAGGCCCGCGATGTCGGTCGGCAGGTGGAGCGCGCCGATCATCAACAGCGCCATGGCGGCGGGCCAGCGCAGCGGGGATCGCAGGGACGACGACGCCGAGCGCTCCGGCGACACACCTTCGAACCCGACGGTGGCCGCCGGGGCTCGTCGGCTGACGGCCTGCGCGGCGCGCGGGACGGCGGCACTTGCGGCAACGGTGGCACTCGCGGCGCTCGGAGTGGCGCTCTCCGAAGCGCCGACGACGGTCCCCTGCCGCTGCGGCCTGTCCTCGACCGGGCCGTACTCCTTACCCGGGCTGTTGTCCTTGCCCGGGCTGTTGTCCTCTCTGGGGCCGTTGTCCTTGCTGGAGCCGTTGTCCTTGTCCGGGCCGAAGACGGCCACCAGCTCGGCCACGTCCTCGATGGGCCGACCCATCGCTGCCGCGAGCAACGCCGTATCGGCGTCGGCGATCGTGTGAGGGGGATTCTTCAGGAGGGTGACCAACTGAAGGACCTCGTCCACCGGGCGGGAGACGGCGGCCATGCGCAACGCCTCGTCCCCCGGGCGTGGCGACTCACCGGTCCGGTTGAGCAGGGCCACCAGTGAGGCGACCTCGTCCAGCGGCCGGGCGGTAGCGACCGCCCGGAGAAGGGTGAGCCTGGGCTCATCGTCTGGGCCTATGTGGCTGGGGTCGTGCTGGGTGGTGCTGAGATCAGATGTCATGACGCGACTTTCTTTGCCGAACCTTCGAGGCCGGGCTCTTTCCCGAAGGTCACCGTGTGTCACAGATGGCACACTGTTGGTCCCATCTCAGCCGATAGGTGCGCCTTCCGCCATTCGGAGCCCCGCGCCCGGTCCGATCACGACCGAGGGTGGAAAGCCGGCACCGATGGAGCGCGAGGACACGCACCCTGTCGCGAGATGATGCGGCCGGACCTGGCAGAAGAAAGGCGAACTGCCAGGCCCGACCGGACCTCGATGTCGCACTTGGGCAACGAAGGCGCACGGCCCAGGACACGGACGACGCCCCCACCGCGGACCCGTATTCACCCGGACGGCCCCTCCGGCCGGAGTCCCCGGCGCGCGCGGTACGGAAGGCCGGTCGGCCGTCGGGGCGTCCGTTCGGTGGAACACCCGTGACCTGCCGAGGAGCAGACCCGTTGGTGGGGTCAACGCCGTGATCCCTACGGCGGACTCAACCCTTCCAAGGAGACTTCGATGTCCCGTATTGCCCAGGCAGCCGCCATCACCGCCGCCGCCGGCGCCGTCCTGGCCGCCGGCGCCGGTATGGCCGCCGCCGACGCCGGAGCCCACGGCGCAGCCGTCGGCTCGCCCGGCGTCCTGTCCGGCAACCTCCTCCAGGTGCCCGTCCACGTGCCGGTCAACGTGTGCGGCAACACCGTCGACGTCATCGGGGTCCTCAACCCGGTGTTCGGCAACACCTGCCAGAACATCAGCGGTCACCACGACACCGACGACGACAAGGGCTACGGGGCCGGCGACAACGGCTGACCCGCACCCCACGACCCCCGGGCCGCCGCGGCCAGGACGCCAGCCCGCACAGGATCAGGCACGTGAGACGCCCTGATCCTGTGACGCGTCCTCCCGGCGGCCCGGGTTTCGCCCGTACAGGCCCCTGGCGTGCTCGTTCCCCGAAGGGGCCGGGTGCGCGACCATAGTGCGATGCCCGACCACAGCACAGCGCCCGTTCCGCAGCCGGTACAGATCCCTGAACGGGCTGACACGGTGGGGCCTGGCTGGCAGGAGTTGCTGGGCCGCCTGCACCGCCAACTCCGCGCGATGGCCCCCGGATACCGTCTCGTGGACCTCGGGGAGAAATTCGGCGGCCTGCGCATTCACGTCGAGTCCGTGGGCCACGACGGCAACTCGGCGCGCGCCCTGATCACTGCCGCAGAGGCGGAGTCGATGCGCACCTGTGAATTCTGCGGCGCTCCCGGCCGCGTCCGGACCCGCGAAGACACTCCGCGAGGGTGGCGCAAGACCGTGTGCGACACCTGCCACGGCCCGTAGTCCGCCCACCACCTCATGATCGTCAATGGTGTGGTGCGCGGCCGACCGCATGAGGCGTGACCTTCCGGTGCGGCGCCGGGCGCGGAGACAGGAAGTCCCCACCGGGAAATCAGCAGCGTTGTGACAGATTTGCCAAGTTCACAAACCGGGCAGGCGCGCATACTGGGAGGACCTGTCAGTCAGCCTGCCTGAATGCTCGGTCAGTCCAGACCCTGCCGGTCCTGCGATCCGTCTCGCTGATGTCGTCCGTGGCGAGGAGAGAGTCATGACCGAGCTCGGGGTCGCGCCCGCGACCCGATCCCAGGGAAGCGACTACGCGGAACTCATGAGGCAAGTACGGGGCGCCGGACTGCTGGAGCGCCGGACCGCGTACTACTACGTCAAGATCGGTGTGACGGCGGCGCTGCTCGCCGCCGGGATCGCCGTGTTCGTCGTCATCGGCGACTCCTGGTGGCAGCTGGGCACCGCAGCGTATCTGGCCGCGGTCTTCGCCCAGCTCGGCTTTGTCGCCCACGATGCCGGGCACCAGCAGATCTTTCGCCGCCGACCGGCGAACGCGGTGGTCGGCCTCGTCCACGCCAACCTGCTCATCGGGTTCAGTTACGGCTGGTGGGTGAGCAAGCACAATCTCCACCACGCGCATCCGAACGAACCCGGCCGCGACCCCGACGTCGCCCCGGGCGCCGTCGTGTTCACCCCGCAGGAGGCCCGCACGCTGCGGGGCCCGGCCAGGCTGCTGGCCCGCTGGCAGGTGTGGCTGTTCTTCCCGCTGCTCCTGCTGGAGAGCGCCAATCTGCACGCGCTGAGCGTGGGATCGCTACTGCGGCGGCGGAACAGGCACAACAGCCTGGAGTTGGGATTGCTGCTGCTCCACGCCGCGGGATTCCTGGCCGTGGTCCTGCTCGTTCTGCCGCCCGTGAAGGCCCTGGTGTTCGTGGTCGTGCAGCAGGGTCTGTTCGGGCTCTATCTGGGATGCGCGTTCGCCCCGAACCACAAAGGCATGCCGATGCCGGAGTCGGGCAGCGCGGACTATCTTCGCCGACAGGTCCTGACCTCGCGCAACATCCGCGGCGGCACGGTCACCGACTGGCTCCTCGGCGGGCTGAACTACCAGATCGAGCACCACCTGTTTCCCAGCATGCCCCGACCCAACCTCTCCCGAGTGCAGCCGCTGGTACGGGAGTTCTGCGTGCGGCACGGGATCGACTACCTCCAGTGCGGCGCCGTGGACTCGTACCGCCAGGCGCTGCGCCACCTGCAGAGCGTGGCGAACGCGACGCTGCGCGTCCCCGTCACGACGACGTGACGGTCACGTCGGGGCGCGGGGCCGGCGTCGCGGCATGATCGTGCTTCACATCGCGGTGCCGGCGACGCCATGGGGGATGGCGTCGGTGTCGAAGGTGCCGTCGGTGATGTCGCGAGCCAGGGCGGCGAGCTTCAGGTTGTGGTTGCGGGCGTAGCGGCGGAACGCGGCGAAGGCGTCGTCGACGGAGAGCTGCCAGCGTTCGGCAAGGATGCCCTTGACCTGCTCCAGGACGATGCGGCTGGTCAGCGCGTATTGCAGTTGGCCGCGTTCGGTCTCGCTCTGGGCCAAGGTGCGCTGCTGCAGGATCGCGATGGTCGCGATGTCCGCCATGGCCTGGGCGAGCGAGACGTCCTGATAACTCAGGGGGGCGGGATCGGTCTGGAACAGGCTCAGGGCGCCGATGATGCGCCCACGCAGCCGCAGCGGCAGCGCGTTCGTGGCCACGAAGCCGATGTCCTGGGCCTGGGTGGCGAACTGCGGCCAGTCGTCGGTGATCCGGGAAGCGGTGAGGTCGATGTTGGTGCGGGGCTGCCCGCTCTGGAAGCACTCCACGCACGGGCCCTGGTCGTGCTGCGTGGCGAAGAACTCCAGCAGCCGGGTGCGCTCGTCGGAAGCGGCCAGGACCCGCAGGATGCCGTGTTCGTCCGCGAGGAGGATCCCCACGGCGGCCACGTCGAGGAGTTCCATGCAGCGGACGGACAGCTGCTGCAGGAAGTCGATGACGTCGAAATCATCGATCAGGGAATCGGCGATCTCGACGAACACCTGGGAGAGTTGCTGTTCGCGGGGCATGGCGATCAGTCCTTGTCTGCGACAGCAGGCTCAGTGCCGTCGGTGTTGGGGTCCAGGCGCAACCGCCGGGCCACGATCTCTCGGGAAATGTCGGTGATGGTGCGGCCACTGCCATAAGCATGACCCCGCAGTCGCAGCAGAGCTTGGGGCAGGGACAGGCTGAGCTGGACGCTGATCATGCCGGTCGCCTGGTGCACGACGGCCTGCTGCAGTTCGTGGGCGGAATCCCGGGAGACGCGGTCGTCGGGGTCCTGTCGGCGGGGTTCGCCGCCCCCCAGACAGCGGGCGGTCAGTGCGCGGGCCAGGACCAGGGCATCGTCGGCCTGTCCTGAGCTCAGGGGGCCCGGAGTGCGGCGCACCGCGGTCAGCACGCCGACACGGATGGCGCCCAGGCCGATCGGGAAGCAGAACACCGCCCGAACCGCCAGGCCCGCGCTCTCCATGGCCAGGGCGGGCCAGCGGTCGGGGCGCACTCCCGCCAGATCCGGCACCCACACCATGATGCCGGCGCGCACGGTGTCGGGGCCCGGCCCTTCCCCGAGGGTGAACTGCAGATCCTCGAAGGTCTGCGCGCTCTCGTCCGAGCAGGCCACCAGTTCGATACCGGAGTCCTCCATCAGCAGGGACACCGCGAGGCCGTCCACACCCAGCGCGACCGCACCCGCCGTCATGGCATGCGCGATCCCGCCGGGCCCGTCGTCGCGCAGCCGGCGCAACACGTTCGCCATGCGATCACTGATCACCCGGGGTCACCTGGCGCCGTGCCGCCCAGGCCGGAGTCGCCCGCTTGCCGGCAGGACAGGTCGCCTGAGGGTTGGTGCGCGTTCCACGGTGCTGATGTGGTCACAAGACCGACTTTAGAGGTACGGAGAGTGCTCTTTGCGGAATCCGCCGGACCACGCAGCAGATGGCTGCTGCCGGCCAGGGGTCACCCCGGACGTGGGGTGGCTCAGGCGAAGTTGCTTTCCGGCCGCTGTGGCGTACTGGCTGACGGCGAGGAAGAGGTTCAGACCGCTGACGTCGCAGAAGGAGACCGCCGTCAGGTCGATGTCGGCATGCCCGCGAAGGCGAACACCACGGGTGCGCAGCGGCACCTCAGGACGACTGCGGTCGCTGCAGTCCCGCAAGGAGCAGTCCGACCAGTCGTCGGGGGTCGTAGCGGGGGTCGCTGTCCCGACCGATGCAGAGGTTGCCGATGCCGCGCATCAACTCGTAGGCCTGCATACCGGTTCTGATCTCGCCGGCGTCGGCCGCGGCGTCGAGCAACTGCGCGCAGACGGGTACCAAGCGGTCGAGGAAGTAGCTGTGCAGCGCCTCGAAGCCGCTGCTGTCCGATTGCAGCGCGTTGGCGAGTCCGTGCTTCGTCACCAGGAAGTCCACGAAGAGGTCGACCCACTGGCGGAGTGCCGTGAGCGGGGAGTCGGCACCGGCCAGCAGGCTCGGGCCGGCCTCGGCGCATGCCTCGACCTGGTGGCGGTAGACGGCGACGACGAGATCCGCCCGGGTCGGGAAGTGGCGGTAGATCGTCCCCATCCCGACGCCCGCTCTGGCCGCGATCTCGCGGATCGGCGCATCCACGCCGGAGGTGACGAACACCGCGGCGGCGGCGGTGAGCAGCGTCTGACGGTTGCGCTGCGCGTCGGCCCGCTTGCCTCGGGCCGGCACCTCCCCGGAGGGGCTTGTCGTGGGCACCACGCTCTCCTTCCGGCCGCCGTTGACAAAACGGAACACCGCTCCGTATATTAATCGGAACGTCGCTCCGTTTTCAGTGTAGCTGAATCGGACGCTCCCGACCGCCTCCCCCGCCGCTGTCCGAAGAGACCGGCGGCAAAGGCCATTGAAGGGACCTACGCAGCATGAACGCATCGGCTCACCCCACCGACACCCTCAGCTCACCCACTCCGGTCCTCTCGGTCGCCCCGGTGGTGCTGCCGGCTCCCGGCCGGGTCGTGGACCTGGAACTGCGCGTCTCCGCGCCCGTGACCGGGAGCGAGCTGCCGGTCATCCTCCTCTCCCACGGCCAGGGCTACTCGAACCACCTCTCCTCGCTCAACGGCTACGCCCCCCTCGTCAACTTCTGGGCGGCGCACGGCTTCGTCGTGATCCAGCCCACCCATCTGAGCTCCAGGACGCTGACCCTGGATCCCGCCACCCCCGGCGCACCGCTGTTCTGGCGATCGCGCGCCGAGGACATGAAGCTCGTCCTCGACCGGCTCGACGCGATCGAGGCCGCCGTCCCGCAGCTCCGCGGGCGCCTGGACCACAGCAAGGTCGCCGTTGCCGGGCACTCGATGGGCGGGCACACCGCGAGCCTGCTGCTGGGCGCCCGGCTCACCGATCCACAGGACGGAACGGAGGTGAACCTGGCCGAACCCCGGATCAAGGCCGGTGTGCTGCTTGCCGCGCCCGGCCGGGGCGGCGATGCCCTCACCGAGTCCGTGGCCGAGAATCTCTCCTTCTTCGTGACCACGGACTTCTCCGCGATGACGACGCCCACACTGGTCGTCGCCGGTGACAAGGACGCCTCTGCCCACCTGACGGTCCGGGGCCCGGACTGGCACGCCGATCCGTACGTCCTCTCCCCCGGCCCCAAGGCCCTGCTCACCCTGTTCGACGCGGAGCACGGGCTCGGCGGGGTCTCCGGATACGACGTCGCCGAGACCACGGACGAGAACCCCGAGCGCGTGGCCGCGGTCCAGCGGCTCACCTGGGCCTATCTCCGCACCGAGCTCTACCCCGGGGATTCCGCCTGGAAGACGGCGTGCGACGAGCTGACGGCCGGCCCCGACCCGCTCGGCCGCGTCGAATCCAAATGAACGGCCACGGCACGAAGCCGTCAGTGGCCGGACAGCGCGGCGCTGAGTGCGGCGTCGAGCTGGGCGGCGGTCGCATCGACATCGGGTCGGTCCGCGGTGAGCCAGGCGTGGACGGACGACTGGAGAACCTGGGTGAACGCGCCGTAGTACGGGGTCCGGGGCCGCTGGACCGCGCCCTGCAGCGCCTTGAGCACGGTCGCCCGGTACGCGGCTCTGTCCTGCGTCGACGGGGTGCGCGCCGGGTCCTCGCCCGCCGTCGCCGCGCGGTGCAACGTCTCGGCGACCTTCGGCCAGCAAGGGCGGGCGCTTCCGTCGTAGGCGGAGACGCGGGTGGCGGCGAACCCGGCGTCGAGCAGGCAGCTTTCGCTTTCCGGGGAGGTCAGGAAGTCGATCAGCGCGCGGGCGTGCGCCGCGCGCGGGGAGTCCGCCGTGACAGCGAGGTTCTGGCCGCCCAGGACCGCATTCCCGGGCAGGCGCGTCACGCCGTACGAGGTGGGCGGCAGCAGCGCGGCCAGTGAACCGTAGCCGTACGGCCAGAAACGCAGGAAAGCCGTCTGGCCCGCGCCGAACTGGGTGAGGCTGGCGCTCTCGTCCGAGGACCTTGCCGCGGGCAGTACGTGCCCCACGCGGGCACCGAGTTCGACGAGCCCGGCCTTGAGCTGCTGCTGGTCCGCCGTGTAATGCCCCTCTTCGTCGGTGAGATGGACACCCACCGACTCGAACGCCTCGATGACGTTGACGGTCAGCCCTTCGTACGCGGCGAGCTGGGTGGTCCAGCCGCCGAGGTACCCGCTCTTGCGGGGGCCGGAGGGCGAGGCACTGTCGAGCTCCTCGATGATGGCGCCGAGGGTGGACCACTGCCATGTCGACACGGCCGACGGGGACAGGTCCACCCCGGCCTGCCGCAGGTAGTCGGGCCGGTAGAAGAGCAGTCCGACGTCGCTGTTGAAGGGTTCGGCGTAGGTACGGCCCTTCCAGTCGGCGGTCTTGGCGACCTGCCCGATCAGGTCCGGGTCCTTGGCCTCCGTCGCGGGGACGGCCCGGATCAGACCGGCCGCCGCGAACTCCGGTATCCAGGTGATGTCCAGGTTCACCACGTCGTAGTGGGCGCTGCCGGACTGCAGCGCGCCGAGCAGCTGGCTGCGCTGCTGATCGGCGGCGCCCGGCAGTTCGACCAGCTCGGCCTGGAGGTCGGCGGAACCCGCGTGCCGCCGATTCCACTCCTCGATGAGGTGCTGGCGCACCCCGCCGGATCCGGTCACGTCCAGACCTGAGGCGACGACGATCGGACCGCTCGCCCCCACGGCGTCGTCGTCGGGCGGCGGTCCTGGTGATCCTCCGGACGAGCAGGCGGCGGCCGCACAGACGAGTAGGGGAAGGAGTGCGGCGAGGGCGCGCCGCCCGGTCCGGCTCATTCGGCGTCTCCTGTCCCGGTCTTCGCGACCTCGGCCGGCAGCTCCGTCGCGAGTTCGACGGCCGGGTCCAAACAGCGGCCACCGGTGGCCGCCGTGATCTGCTGGTTGAGCGGGACCGCGGTGCAACCGCCGCTGTGCAGCGAGACGGTGACGACGCGGCTGGGGGCGCCGGCCACCGCGTCCTGGACCAGCGATGTCAACGCGGCGGGCGGGATGCCCGTCGAGTCCTCGTCGTCCGTGATGAGGACGATCAGCTGGGGCCGGTCGCCGTCCTTCGCCCGGCCGCGCAGTTCGGCCAGTGCCTCGTGCAGCGCGAGGTCCGGTCTGGCGTCCTGGGGGACGGTTCCGGCCTCCGCCACCTTTGCTTCGGCGGCTTTCCGGTCGTGGGTGCCGAACGACAGCAGCTCGCGATGGTGCGCGCTGCCGTCCTCCACGACGGACCAGACCCCGTACTCGTCCTTCGCCCCCAGCGAGCGCAGCGACCGGGCGAGCAGATCCTTGGCGCGGCCCGGGCCGGTCCAGAAACCGTCCATGGACGAGGAGCTGTCGAGCAGGTACAGGACACGGCCGGGACCCAGCGCCTGGCGATACCTCTGCAAGGTCTTGTCGAGCGCGGCGGTGGAGACCTCCGGCGCGACCGACGGCAGGAGGTCGGTGCGGACGGCACGGGAGTTGGCGGGGTCGGTGAGCAGCGATCCGGGGCCGGGGGTGGCGGGATGCCCGTCGCTGACGCCGCGATAGCCGTCGCCGGTGAAGAGTTTCTGGGCGTCGGGCCGTGTCAGCCAGGTGTAGAGATCTCGTACCGCCTGGGCCCGCTCGTCGCTGTGCCGGTCGGCGCCCTTCCATGTGACGTGGATGAACGGCAGATCGGCCATGGGCAGGTCGGCGGGATAGTTGGCGATCCGCTTCGACAGCGTGGCGGACGTGCACGTGGGGTGTCCGGGGTCGGCCGGTCCGAGGTTGAACTGGGCCATGGTCTGCTCGGGGACCAGCACGGCGGCCCGGTCCTCCAGGGCGTTGTTCGTCCCCCGCGCCAGGGCGCACATCAGGTCGTGGGCCGTCGAGGGGGACGGGCTGAGCGCCTGCACCATGCCCTGCTCGATCTCCGCGGGGGACTGTCCCGAGCCGCCGAGCGATGTGTACAGCGCGACCGTGCCGAGCAGTGCGGCGTCGGTGTACTCGGGGTCGGGGCGCAGCAGCGCCGCCTGGGACTGGGGCGCGCGCAGATGGCCGATGATCGCGCTGAGCGCCGTGCCGGTCTGGTCGGCGGCCGGCAGCGAGACGGTCCCGGGGACGGCGAGCACCAGCGGGGAGTAAGCGACCGGGCCGAGCCGGTCCAGGGTGACGGCCTGTTTGCCTGCCTCCCTGGCGCGCTCCCAGGTGCTGCTCGCACCCGGAATCCAGATGTCGGGCTGCGCCCCGAGGTCGCGCTGCGGGCGCAGGCAGTCGCCGGTGGCGGGACAGATGGCGGGCGGGGACTGCCAGACCGCGGAGTTGCGGAAAGCCGTGACGGCGTCCGTGCCCTTCCCCGCGTACACCGTGATGCCGACCGCCCGGCAGCCCCCGGGCCGTTGGAGGTACGCGTCGACGGCCTTCTGGACGGTGGGCAGCGCGTCCGGGTCGGCGAGCAGTCGCAGCTCCGTCGGGGGCGCGCAGGCAGCGGCCTGACCGGAGGTGAGGGCGTACACACCGCCCGCGGCGGCCAGGGCGAGAACCGTGAGGACGACGGCCGCGGTGCGGGTGAACGCACGGTTCTTCAGCCGGTGCCTCAATCGACCGCCGGACCGGGCAGGCGCCGGGACCGGAGGCGGGCCCTGCACCGGCGGCGGGGTGGCCGGGGGCGCAGCTGCCGGGAGATTCGCGGACGCGGCGTGGGAGAGCACCACGTCGTCACCGCGGCGGCGCTCGTCCGGGAGCCAGCGGTGTTCGTCCACCGCGCGGACCGGTTCCATCGCCTCCCGGACGGCGGCCACCAGTCCGGTGAAGGTGACCATCGGCTGCCCGGGAATGCCGTTGGTCAGCAGCCGGTGCACTTCACGGGTGAAGGGGGTGCCGTCCGCCGGACTGCCCTCGGGGATCTCCACCCCGGCCTCGGCGGCGGTGAGCACCGCGAAGTTCTGTTCGCCGTCCGGGGTGAAGTCGCGCAGGGCGTTGCCCGCGTAACAGCAGTCCAGGATGACGACGACCCAGTCGGCCTTGGCGTGGATGAGCGAGCCCATGACGTCGTGCTGCCAGGAGATGGCGTCCACGAAGGGGTGCTCACGGTTATGGGTGACGCGCGAGCCGCTGACCATCAGGTGCAGGTCCGTACCGTTGCTGCGGACCAGGCCGTGCCCCGCGAAGTAGACCAGCAGCAGTCCCTCGGCCTGGTCCCTGGCATCCGAGAGCGCGGCCCGGAACGCGGTATGGCCCAACTCCCCCTCGGGCACGATGAGATCACCCGGATCCAGTACCCCGGTGTCTCCGGCCGTGAGCGCCTGCCGCATCAACTGCACACTGCGCGCAACGGGAAGCAGCGGAGGCAGGTGCTCGTAGGTGTCGACGCCGAGCAGTACGGCACGGTGCCGTTTTCCGCCGGCCCCAGCGTCGTTCCCCCGGCCGCGCGGATCGTACGGCGGCACAGCGGCTACGCCTCCTCCACCTCGTCGGTCGCACCGGAGGTATCAGGATTCTGGTCGCTGTCCAGGCGGATCTCCCGGCCGGGGCCGAGGTCGCCGCCGTCCAGGGTGACACGGGGCTCCTCACGACGGTCCGCGAGCCGGCGGCGGTTGCGTACCCAGGTCAGCACGGACCGCCAGGCGCTCTCGGCGACCGGGCGCACGGCCTCGGCGACCACGACCAGGATGATGTCCTGCAGGATCTCGCCCGCCATGGAGTCGCGCTGGTCACGGGAGGCTCTTCGCACGACGGTGAACTCGCCCCGGTCACGGGCCTCCTTGAGGGAGGAGGACGTGTCCAGCCACTCCTGGAGCGCTTCGAGGTCGAGGTGCCGGTTATGGGTACCGGTGACGCTGATGCGCAGTTCCGTCCGCTCCGCGCCGCCGGAACCGTCCGCGTCACGGGAACCGTCCGCGATACCGTCTGCCATTGCTCTGCCTCCGTCGGGCGCCGTTGCCCATCACCGCAGTGCCGCTCCCTGCCGAAGTGCCCATTCTTTCATGGTCGTTGGCGCCCGGTGGGGGATTGCCGAGGATCCCGGTCACCGCCGGAGACTGTGCGCGCACCGTACGGAGCGCAACCGTCTGTGGCAGCGGGTATGCGAGGGGGTCGCGGGATGGTGCCTGAGGAACCGGAACCGGCGCCGCGGCGGCGGCTCTCGGTTCGGCCCGCGCCGACACTCCACTGCTCCTGGTCACCGCTGTCGCGCTCGGCTGTCTGATCCCGCTGTGGTACCGGTCCACCGTGGTCGCCGTCGACGAATGGGCCGCAGCCGTACGCGCCCTGGTCAACGTCGGGCGCAAGCCGCTCGCGGAATCGCTCGGGCTGGCGCCGCCTTCCGGCCTCGAGGCGGAGCGCACCATGTGGGGGCTGGTCACCAAGCTCTCCCGGCTGCCCTGCAACGAACGCCGCGCCGCCCTGGACCCCTACCGGAGCGGCGGCGGCCCCGGCGCATGACCGGCATCCCGCCGGTCACCCGAGGAGTGGCTGGGGGCAGCCGGTTCGCGGCGACGCCGAGCCGAAGTGCAATCTGCGGGTTGCACGTCATGAGATGTCGTGCAACCCTGGAGTTGCAAGTCAATGGCAGCGATGCAGCGATGAACGGAGTCACCTCATGAGCGAGGACCGGATCGAGCGCGAAACCCTGATCTCGGCACCACTGGGGCGCGTCTGGTCGCTGGTGGCACAACCTGGTTTCTGGGTGGCCGACAAGGCGAGCCTGCCCGGCACCGTGGCCAAGGAAGGTGAGTCGATGGTGGCGAAGAACTCCGAGCACGGCGACTTCCCGGTCCGGGTGGAGAAGGTCCAGCCGCCGACTTACCTGGCGTACCGCTGGACCAGCGCTTTTCCCGGAGAGGAACTGCGCGAGGACAACAGCACCCTTGTGGAGTTCACCCTCACCACGGAAGGCGACCAGACACGGCTGCGCGTCGTCGAGAGCGGGTTCGCGACGCTCGCCGGGTCCGAGGAGCTGCGCAGTGAGAACCACAAGGACCACAGCCAGGGCTGGCCCCTGGAACTCGACGCGCTCAAGAAGCGCGCCGAAGAGCCCTCCGCATGACAGAAGGACCTCCCGGCGCCGCCGAGGTCGTCGACAGCGTCCTCGGGGCGCTGGCCGACCCGACACGGCGGCAGCTGCTCGATCTGCTCGCCGCGCGAGGAGAGGCCACCGCGACGACGCTCGCCGAACGCCTTCCCGTCTCACGGCAGGCCGTGGTCAAGCACCTCGCCGTCCTCGACGCCGCCGGGCTGGTTTCCGGCGGCCGCGTCGGACGCGAGGTGCGGTACACGGTGCGGCCGGCCGCGCTCAACGCGACGGCGCGGTGGATGTCCGCGCTCGCGGCCGACTGGGACCACCGGCTGGCGAACATCAAGCGCGTCGCAGAAGCAGCGGAACGGGATGCGGATTCGGCACGACCCGACTGACGCGGACGACGCCCTCTGTTGTCCGTCGGTCAGTTGTCGACCTGTTGCCCGTCGATCAGCGGTCGACGTTCCGGTAGTGCGTCGTCAACCGTCCGTCGTCGTCCAGGACATGGAAGGCGAGGGCGGGCGGCTGGTCCAGGTGGACGTGGTCCTGGGGGTGCGACCGGTGCTCCCAGGGGAGGCGCAGCGTCGAGACGACTCCTGGTGCCACCAGTACCGGGCGCCCGGCGAAGGTGGTCGCCGCCGGTGTGTGGGCGTGCCCGCACAGGAACGCCGTGATGCCGGGGTGCCGGTCCGTCAGCGCGGCCAGCCGCTCTGCACCGAACTGGCGGATGCCGTCGACGAAGGGGACGTGCAAGGTGGTCGGTGGGTGGTGGAACCCCACCAGGACCGGCACCCCGTCCGGGGTCAGGGTCAGGGTCTCCTCCAGCCACGCCAGCGTCCCGTCGTCCAGGAAGCCCTCGTCCTTGCCGGGCACCGAGGAGTCGCACAGGGCGATGACGACACCGGCGGCGCGGCTCACCTGGTTGACCGGTGCCGCCGAGCCGGGTTGCCCGAGCAGGTGCTGCCGGAACGCGGTGCGCTCGTCGTGGTTTCCGGGGCAGACCATGACGGGGTGCCGGGAGGTCAGCAGCCGGCGGGCCTGCTCGTACTCGGCGGGCAGGGCATGGTCGGCGATGTCCCCGGTGACCAGGACCGCATCGAGGTCGTACGGCAGCTCCTCGAGATAGTCCATGACAGCCCTGGTGCGCTCGACGCTCCGCTGTCCGCTGTCGATGTGGATATCGCTGAGGTGGGCGATCACGATCACGGCTGTGGTCCCTTCGTCGCTGCGTACCGGAGAGGAACGAGAACGGCCAGGGGGTGCTGGCCGGCCCGCCCCTCGAACCTAGAGCGCCATCGGACCAGGAATAAGATCCGGTCTCATGCCGAATTCTTGGTCCAGTTCCCGGCTCGATCTGCACATCGACCTCGACGCCGCCGGTGGGCGGCGCGCCGGCCTGGAGTCGGCTCTCCGGACGGCGATCCGGCAGGGGCGGCTGCCCGCCGGGGCGCTCCTGCCGTCGACCCGCGGGCTGGCCCAGGAACTCGGGATCGCCCGGGGCACCGTCAGCGCCGCCTACGACCAACTGGTCGAGGAGGGCCACCTGACCACCCGCCCGGGATCGGGCACCATCGTCGCCGACACGCCGCACCACACCCCGGCCCCCACGCGCCCCGAACCGGCGCCCACGGCCCCCCCGCCACGACCTCCGCCCCGGGCTCCCCGACATCAGCGCCTTCCCCACCCGGGCCTGGCTCGCCGCCACCCGCCGGGTTCTGACCCACGCCCGCCCCGACGTCTTCGGCGCCGGCGACCCGCAGGGCCGGATCGAACTCCGTAGCGCGCTCGCCGAGTACCTGGGGCGCACCCGTGGGGTGATCACCACCCCGGAGCGCATCGTGATCACCTCCGGGTACTACCAGGGCCTGGGTCTGCTCTGCCGGGTGCTGGCCGCGTCCGGCATCACCACCGCGGCCGTCGAGGACCCGGGCCACAACGTCTTCCGCGCAGTCGTGCAGCGCGCCGGGCTCGCCACTCTCCCGCTGCGCGTCGATGCCCACGGCGCCCGCGTGGAGGCGCTGACATCGCACATCGGGGCCGCGGTTCTCACCCCCTCGCACCAGTACCCGACCGGCGTCCCGCTGCATCCCGGCCGCCGCCAGCAGCTGTGCGGATGGGCCCGCTCCACCGGTGGTCTGATCGTGGAGGACGACTACGACGGTGAGTACCGCTACGACCGCCAACCCATCGGCGCCCTCCAGGGCATCGCCCCCGACCAGGTCGTCCACTGCGGTACCGCGTCCAAGACCCTCGGGCCCGCGCTCCGCCTGGCCTGGATCGTCCTACCGCCCCATCTCGTGTCACCGGTGGTGCGGGCCAAACAGGAAGCCGACCTGTACACCGAGACGCTCGGCCAACTCGTCCTGGCCGACCTGATCACCACCCACGCCTACGACCGCCACGTCCGGGCCACCCGGCTGCGCTACCGGCGCCGACGCGAACTCCTCCTCGACCGGCTGACCGCCACCCCCGGCCTCACGGCCCACGGCGTCCCGGCCGGCCTGCACACCCTCCTCACCCTCCCGTCCGAGGGCCCCACCGAACACGAGCTCCTGACCCACTGCGCCCGCCACGGCCTCGCCCTGCGCGGGCTCACCGAACTCCACCACGAACCGGCCGACCGCCCCCAGGGCCTCCTGATCGGCTTCGCCGCCCCGTCCGAACACACCTACCCGGCCGCCCTCGACGCCCTGTTCACCCACCTGACCACGAGTCGTGGTTCCAGCTGACCCACCGCGTCGGTGAGAGTGCCGCCGGTATCCTGCACGGCATGATCAACTCATCCGCGAGCCTTGACGATGCCGAAGTCGCGATAGCCGCGGCACGCGCCGGCGCGGACGTGGTGCGTGACATGTACGGCCAACGGCTCACCCGCGTCGACAAGGGCGCCGGGGACTTTGCCACCGCCGCCGACATCGAGGCCGAGAAGGCGATTCTCCACGTCATCCGGTCCGCCCGACCCGAGGACGCGGTACTGGGCGAGGAAGGCGGGCAGCAGGGGGCCGCCGAGGCTGCGCGCCAGTGGCTGGTTGATCCCTTGTGCGGGACGCTGAACTACGCCGTCGGCAACATGCTGGTGGCCGTCAACGTGGCGCTGCGTGACGGGGCGGCCGCGGTGGCCGATCCGTTCAGTGGCGAGGTCTTCTTCACCGACGGTGAGACGGCCAGGGTGCGGCACGACGGCGCCGATGTGCGGCTGGCGCCCACGTCCGCCACGCAGTTGGTGGACGTCAACCTGGATCCGCCGTTCCCGAGCGCGCCCGGCTTCCGGGCCGTGGACCTGCTGGCCCACGCCGGGTTCGTCGAGCGGTTCCGGCCGCGGGTCGTGTCCACGACGCTGGCGCTGGCCTGGGTCGCCGCCGGCAAGCGTGCCGCGTACGTCACCGATGGCGGCGACCTGTCGGGGAGCGTGCACTTCGCCGCCGGCATCGCTCTGTGCCGTGCCGCCGGTTGTGTGGTCACCGGGATCGACGGCGCCCCGATCGGTGAGGCGGGCCGCGGACTTGTCGTGGCTGCCGACGCCGGGACCCACGGGCTGCTGATGTCGATGATCCGGAGCCGGGCCGGGGATGCCGGGCAGCGTCCCACCGGCCGGCCGGAGGCCGGGTCATGAGTGTCCACCGCACGCCGTCAGGGTCCGGCCGAGCCCCGACGCCGCAAGCCGCTCCCCCATTCGACCCTGAACTGAGCGTCGCACTGGCCGCCTTGGGCAAGGGGCCGAGGGAGCCGGTCACTCCGGACAATCTTGCGGCCCGGCAGGAGCGGGATGCCGTGACCCGGCCCAGACCGACGGCCGAGGACCTGCGCGCCGACGGCCGTTTCGAGGTGACCGAGTTCTCCGTGCCGGGACCGCCGGACGGACCGGACGTCACGCTCGTGAGCGCGCGGCCGTCCGGACTCGTCGGACCCCTGCCGCTGCTGTACTACCTGCACGGCGGCGCGATGGTCATGGGCAACGCGTGGTCCGTGCTTCCACGGATTCTCCGCGAGTGGGCACTCCCGCTGGAGCTGGCCGTCATCTCGGTGGAGTACCGGTTGGCGCCCATGACGCGCTACCCGGGACCGCTGGAGGACTGCTACGCCGGCCTCGTCTGGGCAGCCGCGCACGCGGCAGAACTGGACATCGACGCGGACCGCATCATCATCGGAGGGAAGAGCGCCGGCGGCGGACTCGCCGCGGCCCTCGCCCTGCTGGCCCGTGACCGGAGCGGCCCCGGGGCACTCGGACAACTGCTGCTGTCCCCGATGCTCGACGACCGCGGCAGCACCTTCTCCAGCCATCAGATGACGGGCCTGGGCGTATGGGACCTCACCTCCAACGCGACCGTGTGGAAGGCGCTGCTGGGTGACCGCTACGGCGCCGCGGACCTGCCGCCCTACGCGGCCCCCTCCCGCGCCACGGACCTCTCCGGACTCCCCCCGGCCTATGTCGAGGTCGGCTCGGCCGAGATGTTCCGGGACGAGGACGTGGCGTACGCGAATGCGATCTGGCAGGCCGGCGGCCAGGCCGAACTGCATGTATGGCCCGGCGCCTACCACGGCTTCGACGGCTTGGCACCGCGAGCGGCCCTCAGTCAGGACGCCCGCAACGCCCGCACCCGCTGGCTCCAGCGTCTTCTCACGCAGTCCGGCACGAGAAACCCGCGGTCAGGGGCGTAACCGGAGGGTGCGGGAACCTCCGGTGGCACGGTTGGACCGAGCGGTTGACCATGGAAGAGGAGCCGGCTGGACGATTCGACTGGATCGGCACGCGAAGGACCCCGGTTCGCAGTCCCGGAACGTCGGACAACGGAGGTTCTGATGACAGCCCAGCCGTCGGGTGGAGTACCCCGCACCAGCGGGCGAACGGACCACGCCAGGGCGCCGGCACCGCGAGGAGCGGCGTTCGCCGGGGTGGTCCTGGCGATCAGCGGCGTCCTCGGCATTCTGCAGGGTGCCTCCGCCATCGCGAAGAACGACCCCTACACAGCGGTCGTCAACTACGCCTACGGGTTCAATGTCACCGCCTGGGGATGGATCCACCTGCTCTTCGGCGCGGCTCTCGTCGTGGTCGGCCTGTGCCTGCTGATCGGGATGCCATGGGCCAAGGGCGCCGGTGTGCTCCTCGCGGCCACGACCATGGCGCTGCAGTTCATCTTCCTGCCGTACTACCCGGTATGGGCGCTGGTTGCGATCGCACTGGATGTCCTCGTGCTGTGGGCGCTGCTCGTCTACTCGAACGAAACCGCCGGCTGACGAGCTTGGGCCTTGTGCCGGTAGACGATCAGGTAGGGCACATTGCCCTCTGTGTGGGCGAAGACACCGACCCCGCCGAAGTCCGCGATCGGTACTGACCACTACTGGTGCAGGTCGGCCCGTGGGCGGGATCCCGTCGGGCGTAGGCCACTTGAACCGGGCGGGTCGATGGAGGCGGGCTTCCGCCTGTCCCGGACCGGTTCCATGATCTCGATGTAGCCGCCCTCCGGGGTTCTGACGATCCGTCCGGTCTCGCGGCCGTGCGCGGCCTCGTCGCCTGCTCGCTCCAGCAGTCCGAGGCAGAACCAGCGGGTGAGAACGAACGCGAGTACCGGTCCGGCCAGAACGGCTACCCGGAAGAACTGGGTGACGTCGTTGAGGGACAGATGGAAGTGGACAGCGATCTGGTCGTTGGCAGCGGCAGCCCACAGGAGTCCGTAGAAGGCGAGGGCCCCCGCCCCGACCGCCGTGCGGGTCGCCGCGTCGCGGGGGCGATCCAGCTCGTCGTGCAGTTCCCTGTCACCGGTCAGACGACGTTCGATCAGCGGGTACGCCGCCAGGAAGGTGAAGAACGCGCCGGGGATGATCAGCGCGGGCACCAGCACCGCGAGGGTCAGCGTGCGGCCCGCCACCTCGAACTCCCAGCCCGGCATGAGCCGCACCGCGCCGTCCAGGAAGCCCAGGTACCAGTCCGGAACCGCCCCCGCGGTGATCTCTCCGGGACGATAAGGGCCGAGCAGCCAGATCGGGTTGATCTGGGCGAGTGCGCCGAGCAGCACCAGCACCCCGCAGGTTCCGAAGAACAGCGCCGGTCCGGCGGTCACCGGGAGCGGCCCCAGCCACCGAGGACGGCGGGTGGCTGCCGCCGGCAGCCGGGGGTGGCCGTGCTTCCGCACGAGCCGGTGCCGCAGGACGAACAGGCCGATGATCGCGACCGGCAGCACCACCGCGTGCAGCCAGTAGAAGCGGGGAATGATGGCCTCGCCCGGGAACTCGCCGTCGAACAGCCAGAAGGTCAGACGGGTTCCGATCAGCGGGATCGACTGGAGGATGCCCTGGACGAGCCCCAGGCTGCCGCCGGACAGCATGTCGTCCGGCAGGATCGTGCCGGTCAGTCCGGTTGCCATGGCCAGCACGAGCAGCATCACCCAGATCGACCAGAGCGGCAGGCGTGGCCTGCGGAACGCCCCGGTGAAGAACATGCGAACCAGCTTGAGGCAGATCGCGGCGACGAATATCAGCGTGGCCCAGTGGTGCACCTGCCGCAGCAGGAGGCCGCCGCGCACCTCGAGACTGAGGCGAAGGGTCGACGCGTAGGCGTGGCTCACGACCACCCCGTGCAGCGGGCGGTAGGAACCTTCGTAGCGACTGCGCGCCATGTCCGGCCGGTAGAACAGGGCCAGAAGGATGCCGGTGACGACGAGTACGACGAACGTGTAGGCGGCGATCTTGCCGAACAGCGTCGACCAGGGGTCCGCCGGTGTACGCCGCCGCGACCACCGCCGCGCCGGCCCGGCCGGGGATACCGCAGCGAGCAGTCTCGTCATGGTGCGTCCTCCGGCGGGTGTCCGCTTGCCCATGCCAGCGCCCTCCTTGGCGGTCGCCGGGCGCCGGCCTCCCGGTCGGCAGCGTCGGCTGTTTTCATGCCTGCGCTACTAAGACACCGGGGGACGAAGAAATGTGACACGACGGCCCGTGAGAAATTCTCGAGTTCTCACGGGCCGATGTCGTGGGTGGCGCGGGGGCTCACTACCGTTCCTGGTGCCGCCCGAAGACCCCGGCCTTCATGGCGTGGGCAGGACGCTGTTCAGCGGCCTTCGCAGGGCGCTGCGGTTGCCGCGCCAAGCGTGCAGGAGGTGGGCGCCGAGGCGGTCCTCCAGGAACTTCGTGCTCTCGATACCGAAGGCGATGTCGGCTTCGAGCTGGGGTTCATCGGCCAGCAGACCGCCGATCACGTCGCGGCGCACGATTTGTTCGTGGACGGCGTCGGCTTCGACGTGCTCGTCGTAGAACCGTTCCGCGGCCGGTCCCGCCCCCGTTCGCCGCATCGCCTGGGCCAGGCGGCGGGAGCCCGGTGACGAGGTCGCCTCGACCGCGGCGAAGTGACCTACCAGAGCTCCGCGCAGGCTTCGGTGCAGGCCGAACAGCGACATCTGGTTGACCGTCGCGAGTTCCTCGGCGGGGGCCGCGTCGAGGTAGCGCCCGTATCCGATGTCCAGGGAGAGGTCCTCCATGAGATCGGCATAGAGCCGGGCATGGAGGTCCTGCGCGCGGCCGGCGCCGAACTCGTCGAACTCGACGGCGGCCATCGCTGCCTTGGCACGGCCGTACAACCGGGGAAGCACCCAGGCGTGCGGGTCCGCCTCCTTGAGGTGGTAGAGGGAGCGCAGGGCCGCGTACTCCCGCAGGTTCTCCAGCGAGCCCTCGCGCTGCAGATGGTGGCTGACCCCGGCATCCTCGTGGTCTGCGACGACAGGCTCGACCAGGAGGGCGGCCAACGCTTCCTCCAGGCTGGATGCGGAACGGACCTGGCAGCGAAGGGATTCGAGGAAACGCTGTTCGAGCACGCGCCGGAACTCCAGCAGTTCCGGGTCCCATTCCCGCTCATCGTCCACGCCCGCGAAGCCCTGGTAGTGCAGTTCGTACAGGACGTAGAGGGCGAGTTGCAGATCGTCGCCATAGGGATCCGCCCGCACGGTCTCCGTACCGGCCGCCAGAGGTCGCCCCCCGGCCAACGCCGCGATCACCGCATGGGACAGTTCACCTCGCCCTACCGGCAGGACGGGCCGCACGCTCCGCGACTCCTGATAGGCGGTCATCGCCCGACCCCGCCGGCGGCGGGTTCAGCCGCACCCTCTTGGTCGACCTTCTCGTCCGGCCTGGTGCGGCGCCGGTGACTGGTGTCGCACCAGGGGTAGATCCGGCTGCGCCGACAGGTACAGATCGCGGCGACGAAACGATGTGACGTGGAGACGCTGCCGTCGTCCGCGACGACCTCCACCGGCCCCTCCACCAGGAGTGGTCCTTCCGGGTCGACGGTGATGCGGCGGGGCCGTTCAGGCGTGTTCGGCACGGATGATCACCAGCTCTTCCCGGTCCTGGCTGTCGGCTATCAGTCCCCGTTCGCGCAGCCACGGCAACCGGGAACGCAGCACCGGCCCGAAGGGCACGAGCGCGCGCTCGCTCACCGTTGCCCGCATTCCCGCCAGCGACAGGCGCCGCAAGGTGGCCTCGGTGCCGCACAGATCCGAATGCACCAGGAGCAGCACGCCCTGGGGACGCACGACAGCGGGTGCCACGTCGCAGATGCGGTCCACAAGGGCCCGGCCGTCGCCCCCGGCGTCCCAGGAGCGCGCCTGCCCGCGCCCGGGCGGCAGCCCGCTGGGAGCGGGCACGTAGGGAGGGTTGCTGAGCACGATGTCGTAGGAGCGTCGGGATACCGACGCTGTGAGATCTCCACGCCGGACGGTGACCCGCTGTCGGCAGAGGAAGGCGTTCAGCCGTGCGGTGATCACCGCACGCCAGGCGATGTCGACAGCCGTGACACGCCCGCCCAGTTGTGCGGCCCGCACCGCGAGCGCCCCACTGCCCGTGCCCAGATCCAGGACGTCGCTGCCAGGGCGCATCTCTTCCTGGTCCAGCGCCGCCATCAGGAACTGTGTGTCGTACTGGGGGACGTAGACGCCCGGCAGGGTCAGCATGCGTGCAGGAGGGCCCTGGGCCGGCCGTGGCATTTCGACAGTCATGAATATCCTCCGCTCAGGGAGACCACGAGAGCGAAATCCAACTCGCCATCAACTCTCCGCGCACTCATCCCGGACCGCCATGGGAGCCATGACACTCCGTGACGATATGGTGCGCTCGTGCTACGGCGGGGCTCGTGGCCACCGTGATTCCCGGCGCGGAACCCGCGCGGAACCGGCGCGGGGCGGGCCGCCGCCGATCCGGGAGGTTCTCATCCCGGGTACGACGGGAAGGCTCCCCGTGGAGAGGGTGTTCCGTGACGCGGTCCTCGACGTGCGGAGGAGCACCGGCACTGCCCTGTCGGCAGGGCCCGCTCGGCTACCCAAGGGAGTGATCACCATGAGCGTCGCAGAAGAGTCCAACGGCCGGATACGGCAGATGCGAACAAAGGCGCAGGAGCTGGAACAGGCCGCGGAGCGGGCCACTGATCCGGAGCACCGCCAGCGGCTGAAGGACAAGGCCCGTCGGCTGAAGGATCAGAGCGAGCAGGAAAGCAGCATCGCCCGCAGGGACAGCGACCCGATGATGTAGCGCAAGAACAGCGCCTTGCGGCGGCGGCCCCGGACGCGCGGCCACTTCGCCGAAGGCCAGTTCGGTCGGCGGCGTGACGAGCCGGGCTCCCGCCGCGAGGACCTTGTCGACCGCCTCCTGGGCGTCCATGGTGCAGATTCGCAGGCGCGACGGCACGACGAACTTGTTCGTAACGAACATGTTCGTTACATGGTCGGGTGACCCCGCGAACCCCCGCACCCCGCAGCCGCCGCGAGCGGCCCGCCAAGCCCGCCCTCACCTACGAAGGCATCGTCGAGACCGCGGTCCGTCTGATGGAAGCCGAAGGGCTGCAGCGCGTCACGATGCGACGTCTTGCCCAGGAGCTCGACACCGGCCCTGCGTCGCTCTACGTGTACGTGGCCAACACCGCCGAGCCGCACGCGGCGATCCTGGACGAACTGCTGGGCTCCGTGGACCTCTCGCCCACTGCCGGCGAAGGCGATGGCGATGGCGACTGGCGCGACCGGCTGACGCAGGTGCTGATCTCCTACACCCGCGTGCTTCTCGAGAATTCCGCGCTGGCCCACTCCGCCCTGGTCGCCCGGCCCTCAGGCAGCAATAACCTGGCCCTGGTCGAGGCCATCCTCACCCTGCTGCACGAAGGCCGGGTGCCCGGACCGCAGGCCGCCTGGGGAGTGGACGTGCTGCTCCAGACAGCCACTGCCACCGCCGCCGAACACTCCACCCGAGCCCACGCCGTCGACAGCGCGGACGAACACAACGCCCTGGTCACCGCAGTGCGGGGGGCCTCCCCGGGCACGCATCCGCGCATTGCCGCACTTGCCGACGACCTCGTCTCCGGAACCCCGGAACAGCGCCTCACCTGGATCTTCCACTCCGTCATCAACGGCACCCTCACCACGGAGCGGCCCGCGCCCTGACCGGCCCGACCGTCCGGCCTCACCCCTCCCCCGAAGAGAATCGAGCTCCGCCATGAGCACCCCTCCGCACTACCCCATCGCCATCATCGGCGCCGGTCTCGGTGGCCTCCCCCTCGCCCGTGTCCTGCACGTCCACGGCATCGAAACGGCCGTCTTCGACCTCGAAGCCTCCTCCCGGACCCGCGCCCAGGGCGGCATGCTCGACATCCACGAGGAGACCGGACAGGCCGCATTGCACGCCGCGCACCTGCACGACGCGTTCCTCGCCAAAGTCCACCGGGGCGGCGAGGCCACACGCGTCTTCGACAAGAACGCCCGCCTCCGGCGCGACGAGGCGGACGACGGCACGAACGGCCGGCCCGAGATCGACCGCGGCGACCTTCGCGACCTGCTGCTCGGCTCCCTCCCGGCGGGCACCGTCCGCTGGGGCACCAAGGTCGCCTCGACCCGCTCCCTGGGCGACGGGCGGCACGAGGTCACCCTCGCCGACGGAACCCTGTTCACCACCGGCCTGCTCATCGGCGCCGACGGCGCCTGGTCCCGCACCCGCCACCTGCTCTCCGACGCGACCCCCGCGTACACCGGGATCTCCTTCGTCGAGGTGGACCTCCTGGACGCCGACGCCCGCCACCCCGGGGCCGCGCAGCTGATCGGCGGCGGCATGTTCTTCGCGCTGGGCGACGACAAGGGCTTCCTCGGTCACCGGGAGACCGACGGCGGCCTGCACATCTACACCGCGCTGCGTGCCGCCGAGGACTGGCTGTCGACCATCGACTTCACCGACACGGCCCCCGCCAAAGCAGCCGTGCTGGAACACTTCGCCGACTGGGCACCCGAGCTGCGACAGCTGGTCGCCGACGCGGACGGCTCACTGATCCCCCGGCTGATCCATGCCCTGCCCATCGGCCACCACTGGAAGCGGGTGCCGGGAGTGACCCCGCTCGGCGACGCGGCCCACTTGATGTCGCCGTTCGCCGGCGAAGGAGCCAACCTCGCCATGATCGACGGCGCGGATCTGGGGCGCTTCCTGGCCGCACATCCGGACGACGTCGAGACAGCTCTCGCCGCCTACGAGGAGGTCCTCTTCCCCCGCAGCGAAGAGACGGCTCAGCAGTCCGCGGAAGGCCTGGACGTCATCTTCAACGACCGCGCCCCGCAGCCGCTGGTGGACATGTTCGCCTCTTTCGACGTCCGGACGGCATGAGCGCCGCCGGTCGCGCCGCCCCGCGGAACCCGTGCCCGGCGATGGCCGGTCCCCGCTCGTAGAGAAGTCTGGCGGCGTGGCCCCGTCCGCCGTGGCAGTGTGGTGTCGTGACCATCGAGGTGCGCCCGGCTTCGGCCTTCGACGATGTCCGCGCCGTGATCGGCCCGAAGTCGCCGACAGCGAACGTCTGCTGGTGCCTGAGCTACCGGATTCCGTCCAAGCTCAACAACGAGCTGCGCGGGCCCGCGCGCGGTGAGTACGTCGCCGAGCTGTGCCGGGCCGAACCCCCGCCCGGTGTCCTCGCCTATGACGATGACGAGCCGGTCGGCTGGGCCGCCGTGGCACCGCGCTCCGACACCTCCTTCGCGCGCAACCGCAAGATCCCGCACGTCGACGAACTGCCGGTCTGGGCGCTGTGGTGCGTCCGGGTCCGCCCCGGCCACCGGAAGAAGGGGATCTCGCACTCCCTCATCGCCGGCGCGGTCGAGTTCGCCCGCGCCCACGGCGCACCGGCTATCGAGGCATACCCTCTCGACAACGGGGATGCCAGGGTCGACCTGACCATGGCGTACGCGGGGATCCGGAAGAACTTCGAACGCGCGGGATTCGCCCACGCCGCCGACACCACCTCGGTACTGGCCGGCCATCCCCGGATCCTGATGCGGCTCGACCTGCGCTGACACGACGCGCTCGGCGTCCTCGACGCCGGGCGTGGGTAGGACACCCACCTGGTGACGACCCCCGTACGTCACCAGGTGGGTAGCTTGTGTGTGCTGTGCCGTGCTGAGCCGTGGACGCGGCGCCGTTCAGGGCGGGCCGGGACCACGCCGGCGACGCCCGGACGAGAGGTCGCCCCCTCGCTCGGTTCGTCGAATCGAAGTTATCTTGATTCAATGAACGGATCAAGTGGTTAAGGTTTTCCTGTCCACGACAACCAGCAGCCGGGGAGCAGCTGAATGCCTTCGCGTCACTTCGACGGCCGCCGCGTCCGCGCGGTGCGCCGTGCTGCCGATCTGACGCAGAGCCAGGTCGCGAAGGCCCTCGGCATAGCCGATCCGACCGTGGCCAGTTGGGAGACCGAACAGTCCTCCCCGGACGGGGACAAGCTGCCCTCCCTGGCCACCGCCCTCAGGGCGGATCTGGACGAGCTGTTCCCGCGTGAGGGGCTGCCCGATCTCGCCGACCTGCGGTGCGATGCCGGCTACTCCCAGTACCAGACCAAGGACATCCTGGGGACCAAGAGCGCCGGGCCCGTCGCCAACGCCGAACGGGGCGTACGCCGCCTTCAGACGGCCTTCGCCGAGGCCCTGGCCGCCGCGTACGGGGTGAGCGTCCAGGAGTTGCTGGCGGCACAGGAACGGTCCTTCGGCAACGACGCCCCCCTCCCCCAGCCGCCGTCGGACGATCGTCGCCGCGACCCGCGCACCCTGTCCGAGAAGATCAGCTTCATGGTCGAGCACACGTACCAGGGTGGGCAGACACCGCCCACCGACGCGGAGATCGCCCGGGTCATCAACGCGCAGGCCGGCAGCACGGTGGTCTCGGAGAGCAGCGTGCGCGACCTGCGCACCGGCGCCCGCACGGACGCGTCACCGCAGATCCTGGACGGCCTCGCGGCGGCCTATCACGCTCCGCCGCAGTTCTTCCGGCCCGACGACGAAGCCGTGCGCGAGCTCGCCGCGAACCTGGAGCTGATCGCCTCGTTCCGGTGCGGCGAAGTCGGCAACATGGCGACACGCGGTGGCGGGGGTGCCCTGAACACCCGGCTGGTGTCCTTCCTCAACGATCTGCTGGACGACATCGAGGACGGCAAACTGCCGGGCGTGGGCACCGACACGGATCTGGACTGACCCGCCGGGCCGACAACGGAAGGGGGGTGACACGGACCCCCGTGGCACCACCCCCTCCGGAATCCGGCCACCGGTCAGACGCTGACCTCCAGGTACGCCACGCCGCCCTCGGTGCGGGCGCGCAGGGCACTCTGCAGGAGGCCGAGCAGGTGCGGCGGAGCCACAGCCGGATCGATGTCATCCGTGGGGAAGAAGGCGTGCTCGCTGAGTTCGCTCTCCTGGACGGTGATCGCCGCCTGCTGTTCGGGGCTGAGTTCCCCACCGTCGAAGACGAAGAGCACCTGCTCGCCGCGGCCGGGGACGGTGATCCAGGCGGTGGCGAGCAGCGGCCCGAGCTCCACGTCGATGCCGAGTTCTTCCCGGCCCTCCCGTACCGCCGCGATTGCCGGGGTCTCGCCCTGCTCGACGTGCCCGCCGGGCAGGTTCCAGAACGGCTTGTAGGTCGGGTTCACGAACAGGGCGTGCCCGTGCTCGTTGAAGCACAGCAGACCAGCGGAAACGGTGGGGCGGGCGTTGTTGTCGGTCATGTCGGTGCTGTTCACGCTTTCTCTGACGGTCGGAAGGTCGGCTACACGGTCACGTCGGTCTGGAGCAGGTCCCGGGCGGTCTCCGGGTCGGTCCGGCCGTAGGCCGCCTGGGCCCGCACGAACCGTTCCACCTGGATGTCGAAGTCGTCATCGGCGGGAGGTACGTCGACCGGAGCGCTGTGGGCCACCGCACCGGAGGCCATGGCAACCAGCGCGCTCTTGATCCAGTAGGCGTCGGCGACGGCGCGGGCCTCGTCCTCGGTGTGGCCCTGACCGTCGGCGAGTGCCTTGGCCCGCGTGTACAGACCCGGCGACGCGTAGTGGCTCAAGGTGCGCTGCACGTCGCTGATCTCCGTGATGTAGCGCTCCAGCAGCAGGTAGGGCGGCGGGGAGAGCTTCATGAGGTCCCGGGCCCGGTTCAGACGCGCGGCGAAGCGGTGGCCGGGCAGCAGGTTGCTGGGGGCGCGGAGAACGACCGAGGGGACGGCCAGGGCCAGTTCGCGCCACAGGGGGTAGAGCGCGGTCAGCGTCCGCTTCGCCCTCCTGCGGTCGATGACGGACTGGGTGGCCGGCGCGATCGCGCCCAGGACCCACAGCAGGAACACCAGGTACAGCACGGTGTCCGTCACGTTCTCCTGCAGGTCGACGAAGCTCATGGAGACCGTGTGGACCGTGATGAACGCGCAGTAGGCGGTGCGCAGGAAGGCGTACAGCACGGCCAGGGCCATCGCGACGGCCATCATCGTCAGGCCGATCCTGAGCGTCCAGCGCTGCGCCCGGCGGGCGGAACTGCCCCACTGGTAGGCGCAGACCGCGGCTGCCGCGGCCGTGTAGAGGTAGAACAGGCCCATGTAGAGCGCCAGTCCCACCTCACCGGCATGGCGGGCCATGAAGTACGGGCTCTCGGTGCGCGTGCGGTCCAGGACGATGAAGAACACCGCGGCCATGACCAGCATGGTTGCTATGGAAGCTCTGGTGGCGATGCGGTGCACGGCCGCGGTGATGCGGACGCGTCGCAGGACGGCGCCGTCGGACGCGGCTACGTCGCCGTCGACCGCCGTGACGTATCGGAGCAGCACACAGATACCGGCGATCGTGATGACGTGCTTGAGCAGGGTCGCGAGGTCGACGACACCGAGACGGTCGATGACGGCCCTGCCCAGGCCGGTGCGCAGCAGCCACGCGACGGCGAGCGCCGCGAACGCGCCCCACAGCGACCGTTCCCGGGACTGCCCGCGCAGTGCGGCCGGTACCCGCCACACCGCCTGGAAGAGCAGCAGAGCGATGATTGCGTAAGCGATGACGTCAGTCATGAGGCAGCACCTTCTTGCGGCGCGGGCCCGCGATGGGCCGCGACAGGCTTTCGTCGAGATTTCGCAGGGTCACGTCACCGGTGATCCGGGCGTGCCGGGTCTCGTGATGCAGCAGATCAGCCAGCGTTTCGGCCCGGGCCTCGGCGTGCGTGGCATAGCCGCTGCGGGCCATGACCTGACCGGTGGACAGCAGCCTGTCGATCATTTCCGGGGGCATGCCGGGGAAGAGCAGCGTGAGCTGCTCCCGCTCCGCGCCGGAGCCGTCCTCGCACCACAGATGGCACAGCTCATGGAAGATGATCTTTTTTCGGTGGAACTTCGTCGTCCCCTGCACGTGCAGAATCAGGTCCAGCGGACGCTGACGGTGCTTCACCCACAGGCCGCAGGCTCCGGTCTGGCCCGGCACATCTGCGGGCAACTCGACCAGGCGGATCTCACGGCCGCGCTCCGCCTCGATGTTCTTGATGAACCCGGCCACGGTGAAGGGGTCCGGCACCGGCATCTCCCGCAGGATGCGACGGCACTCCCGGCGCAGCGCGCCCGGCGCCATGGGATCGCGGCGATGCCACCGCATGGCTGCTCCTCCTCGCATGTGCCGTGGGCAGGAGTGGTCGGATCCTGTCGGCGGGCACGCTCAGGTCGCAGCGGCCGTTCGGTTCGCCTGTTCGAGCAGTAACGGTACGCCACCCCACGGACACCCCACGCACCGGCCGCCCTTGCGGCGACTCGGGGATGCGACCCGTCGCGTTCAGATCTTCGGGAAGGCCGGTGCGATCCCCAGCGCGGCGGCGATCGCCCGCCAGACGGCGTCCAGCGCGCTGTCGGAGGTGACCTTCGGATCGCTGAGCATGAGGCGGATGCCGTAGCCGTCGCACAGGGCGAGGACGTGGGTGCTGAGCGCGGCGACGTCGGTGTCGGTGAATTCGCCCGCCTGGATTCCCCGGTTCAACGCGCCGGAGACCCACTCCTGGAGCTGGTCGTACAGGTCGACGGCGAACCGCTGCGTCTCCTCGTCGCGCAGCGCCCGCACCCACAGTTCCCGCCACAGCCGCCAGTCCTGGCGCAGCTCGGGGTCCATGGGGAGCAGACTCCGCACGATGCGGGCCAGGATGACCGACGGTGCCACCGAGTCCGCGTCACGCTCGAGGTCCACAGTGGTGGTGGCGAACGAATGGGTCAGGGCGGACGCCTTTCCGAGCGCGAGTGCGGCCAGGGCGCCGGCGAGCGCCTGCGTACCGGAGACGCAGACGCCGCACTGGCGCGTGCTCTGCGCGGCGAGGAAACCGGCGGCGTCCGCCGCCGCTCCGACCGGGCAGTCCTCTGGGAACAGGAACCGGATCGCGCCGCAGCCGAGCGCCGTGCCCGCTGCCGCGAGTTCGTCGTGGTCGAGCCGCAGGTCCTGCCAGCCGTCGCCGTACAGCCCGCCGAACAGGCCGCCCCAGCCCCGGGCCGCCAGGTCACCGCCTCGCCGGCCCGGGGAGCGCGCGGGCCGCTGAGCCCTGACTCGCCTTCTGAGCGCCGGGTGAACGGGAAACGAACGTTCGTCGCTCAAGGGCGGGTATCCCGCGCGGATGTCGTTCCCGGGCCGTCATCGGCTCCTAAGCTCACGCATGGCCGGCGCCGAAAGCCGCCCTCTACCCGCCGCCAGGAAAAGGTCACTCCCCATGCAACTGCGAAGCGCCGTCGCCACTTCGCCCGTGGGGCTGCAGCCGGAATCGCAGAGAGCGCCGTCGGCCAGGGGGACCGCCGACCGGCTCGCGCGACTGGTGCGGGCGAGCTGGTTCTGGCCGGTCGCCGTCGCGGCCGGCTACGTCGGGCAGGTGGTCTTCCGGCTGGCACTCGTCACCGGCCAGAACTATCCGACGGTGGGCCCCGACGAGCACATGTACCTCGTTCTGGCGCGGCTCCTGGCGGGCGGCTCCGCGACCGAGATCCCCAGCGACATGGTGATCCCCGGCGGCTACCCGCTGTTGATCTCGCCGGCACTGCGGATCACCCACGATCCCGTCCACGCGTACCACCTCGTCCTGGGGATCAACGCGCTGCTGAGCTGCCTGGTACTGCCGCTTGCCTACGTCGCGCTGCGAAAGCTGGACGTACCGCGTCCGGTGTCGTACGTGCTGGCGACCGTGGTGGTGATGCTGCCTCCGGTGGTCTTCTACTCGCAGTTCGCACTGGCCGACACACCGCTCCCGGCGCTGGTCCTGGCCTGGCTGATCGGTGTTCACGGGCTGCTCTCGGAGGGTCCGTTCCGCCGCAGGTGCGGCTCGGGGATCCTCGCCGGAAGCGCGGCCGGATTCAGCATGATGGTCCACGACCGTGGTGGTGTGGTCGTCGCGCTCACGTGCCTGGTGCTGCTGGTGGCCTTCGCGCGGAACTGGGCGCCGCGCCCGGCGACCGCCGCGACGCTGTCGGCCCTCGCGCTCATGTACGCCACACAGCGGGAGTTGGACCGGTGGCTGCTGTCCCGCCTCGACGGCACCCACCCCAGCCAGGTGGGAAACGCCGTATGGCAGACGCTGCGCACCCCGGAGCTGTACCAGCGCACCGTCATGCGGTGGATCGGTCACACCTGGTACTTCGTCACCTCGACCTGGGGCATGGGCGCCCTGGGCCTGGTGGTCTGCTGCGCCTGCCTGGCCGGCACCAAGGCACCGCGCGCGGACCGCGTGGTCGCCTTCCTGACCGTGGCACTGCTGCTCGGCGTATCGCTGGCCGCCGCGGCCGCCCTGCCCACGGACCGCCGTATCGACACGATCGTCAACGCCCGCTATCTGTCACCCCTGGTTCCGGCACTGTTCCTGGCCGGCACCGTTGCTCTCCACCGGATCAAGGGCCGCAGAGCGCTCGTTCGGGCCACGGTGGCGGCGATCGCGCTGACCGTGGCGCTCACCGCGGCGCTGACCGTCCTCGCGGGAGATCGCTTCCACAAGCTGAACTTCATTCTGTGGGCCCTTCCGGACACCACGTTCCTGTCCAGTCGCTGGTCCGGCGACTGGGGTGTCTTCTCGGTGCCGCTGACCACCGCGACAGCCCTGACGGTCTTCACCGCCACCGTCCTGCTGAGAGGGTTGCTGAGCATTCGGCGTCCCGCTGTGGCGATGATCGCGGTCGGCATGGCGCTGACGCTGTTCGCCGGATGGGCGACGGTGACGATCGCCCAGCACGTCTCCCGGCCGACTGCCGCACACGGGTACCCGGACGCCACCGGCTTCATGGAACAGGCACGGATCCGGCCGGGCGACCGGCTGGTGATGGATCTGGGCCTGGGATGGCGCACCCGGTTCACGATGGCGTACATGGTTCTCGACGGCCGGGTCTGGACGCGCGACCTGACCGGCCCCGACACCCCGCCGGACGGCGCGAACGTCGCCGTGACGACCGTTCGCACGGCGTCCGCCCCCGCTACGGACAGCTGGCCGAAGGCTCCATCGGGCTGGCATGTCGCGGTGGTGATCCCTCAGCGCGACCTGGTCATCTGGCGCCGCGACGGCTGACCCTCCACTCGTCCGCCCCACCGATGGCCGTTCAGCTCCGGGGGTAACCGGGTAGTCAGCCGTCCATGAGACGTTTCGAGGGATACGGAGCACTGATCACGGGTGCGGGCCGCGGCATCGGCGCGGCCACCGCCCGCCGGCTGGCCGATGAGGGCGCACAGGTGCTGGTCACCGATCTGGAGGGGGACCGTGCCGAGAAGGTGGCGGCCGGGATCCGGGAGTCCGCAGGCTTGGCCGAGGCGCTGCCCTGCGACGTGGCCGACCGCGCCTCGGTCGAGGCGGCCGTCGCCTACGCGGTCCGGCGCTTCGGCACGCTGGACGTGCTGGTCAACAACGCCTGCGCCTGCCATCCGGACGCCCCGTTCTTCGAGGACGAGACGGACGAGGCCTGGCACCAGGACCTCGACATCACCCTCACCGGCGCCTATCGCTGCGCCCGCGCGGCCCTCCCCCACCTCGCGGCCGCCCCCGACCGCCGGGGCGCGATCGTCAGCATCGGGTCGGTCAACGGCGAGCAGGATTTCGGCAACCACGCCTACAGCGCGGCCAAGGCGGGCCTGGCCAGCCTGACCCGCACCCTCGCCGGTCACGCGGCACCCCGTGGCGTCCGTGTGAACCTGGTCGTCCCCGGCACGGTCCACACCGAGGCCTGGGCGGGGCGCGAGTCCGCCTTGCGGGCCGTCGCCCCCCACTACCCGCTCGGCAGGGTCGGTCTGCCCGATGACATCGCGGCCGCTGTAGCGTTCCTGGCGTCCTCGGACGCCGCCTGGATCACGGGCGTGACGCTCCCGGTCGACGGGGGCATCCTCATCGGCCAAGTGGGCCTGCGCCGCGCGCTGAGCGGGGAATGACAGGTCCGCGAGATGGACGTGGCCGGCCGAAATCCAGTTTCGTTGAACGGGTGTGGTGATGATTGACGTGATCGTGGTCGGCGCCGGGCCGACCGGTTTGATGCTGGCCTGCGAGTTGCGGCTGCACGGCGTGCATGTGGTCGTGCTGGAGAAGTTGACCGAGCCGACCAAGGAGTCCCGCGGACAGGGCCTGCACACGCGCAGCGTCGAGATCATGGACCAGCGCGGCCTTCTGGACCGGTTTCGCGCGGTCAGTGAGACGTTCCAGGCCGGCGGTCTCTTCGGCGGCATCATGAAGCCGTGGCCGCACGGGCTGGACACGGCACACCCGTACGGCCTGGCTACTCCGCAGCCGGTCAGCGAGCGGCTGCTCAGCGAGCGTGCCGTCGAACTCGGCACCGACATCCGACGCGGTTGCGAAGTGGTCGGGCTGAGCCAGGACGAGGACGGCGTGACCGTCGAGATGGCCGGTCGGGGCGCGCACCTTCGCTCGCGCTACGTCGTCGGGTGCGACGGCGGCCGCAGCGCAGTGCGCAAGCTGCTCGGCGTCGGTTTCCCCGGCGAGCCCGCCACGATCGAGACGCTGATCGGTCAAATGGAGGTGACCGAGGATCCGGCCACGATCGCCGCCGCCGTCGAGGAGGTCCGCAGGACCCAACTGCGATTCGGCGTCAGCGCCCCCGACGAGGACGGAGTATGCCGCATTGTCGTGCCCGCCGACGGAGTGTCCGAGGACCGTGCGACCGGTCCGACCCTCGACGAGTTCCAGCAGCAGCTGCGGGCCATCGCCGGCACCGACTTCGGCGTGCACTCGCCGCGTTGGCTCTCCCGGTTCGGCAACGCCACCCGGCAGGCCGAGCGCTACCGGGTCGGCCGGGTGCTGCTGGCCGGCGACGCGGCGCACATCCACCCGTCGGCCGGCGGGCAGGGGATGAATCTCGGCGTGCAGGACGCGTTCAACCTGGGCTGGAAACTGGCTGCCGCGGCCAACGGCTGGGCTCCGGAGGATCTGTTGGACAGCTATCACACCGAACGGCACCCGGTGGGCGCCCGCGTGCTGAACAACACCCGCGCGGGGATCACGCTCCTGGGGACCGATCCGGGTACAACCGCGCTGCGGGAGCTGTTCGGGAAGCTGATGGACTTCGAGGAGGTGAACCGGTACGTGACCGGGCTCATCACCGCCGTCGACATCCGCTACGACTTCGGCGAGGGCCACGAACTGCTCGGCCGCCGGATGCGGGACGTCGAGCTGAAGCAGGGGCGCCTGTACGAGCTGATGCACGACGGCCGCGGGCTGCTGCTCGACCGGACCGGCCGGCTCTCGGTGGCGGGCTGGGCGGATCGGGTCGACCACGTGGTCAACGTCAGCGAGGAACTGGACGTGCCTGCGGTGCTGTTGCGGCCCGACGGCCATGTGGCGTGGGTCGGAGACGATCAGCAGGCTCTGCTCGGCCCGCTGGCCGAATGGTTCGGCACCGCCGCCGACTGAGCGACCGGTTGCGGCTCGATGGAAAGTGGGCCGGCCGCTCGACGAGCGGCCGCTGACCGCCGTCG
This sequence comes from Streptomyces fildesensis, assembly GCF_016107395.1. Taxonomy (GTDB): domain Bacteria; phylum Actinomycetota; class Actinomycetes; order Streptomycetales; family Streptomycetaceae; genus Actinacidiphila; species Actinacidiphila fildesensis. Next base: position 20,115 of record NZ_JAAIKO010000009.1, on the reverse strand, counting down.
GCCGGAGGCGCGTGGGGCATCCTCGGCCCGAAGTCCAGCGCGGCCCTGGCCAACACCCGGTGGGCGAAACGGTAGTGGTGCGCCCGTCACCCGATGCGCAGCGTCGCGGCGGCCTTGTAGGTGCGCAGGACCGGCGCGGTCTCGATCCGTGCGATCGCGTCCAACGCCACCTTGCGGGTCAGGTAGTGGTGCAGTTCCTCCGCGTCCCGGCACAGCGCGTGCGCGACCAGGTTCGTCGGTCCGGTCGTCGCCGCGACCACCGCCAGCTCCCGGTGTCCGGCCAGCTCGGTGGCGACCGTGTCCAGCTGCGAAGGGGCGACCTGCATCCAGAGAAACGCCGAGACGGTCACGCCCAGCAGCGACGGGTCGATGTCCACGTCGAAGAACAGCGCGCCGCGAGACCGCAGTTCGGCAAGCCGGCGGGACACCGTGGACGCCGTCGAACCGGTCGCCGCGGCCAGCTCGGCGTAGCTGAGGCGGGCGTCGTCGCGTAGCGCGTCCAGCAGGAGGCGGTCCGCGTCGGTGAGCAGATACGCGGGGTCCTCCGATGCGGTTCCCGTCGTGCTCGTGTCCCTGCCCGGTCCTGTTCCGGTGGCGCTTTCTGCGCGCAGTCGTGCCTGCTGGGCGGCGTCGAGGGTGTCGACGCGTCCGCGCCACGCGGTCGGTCCGCCGAGGTAGGTGTGCAACAGGTAGTGCGCGGACACGGCGGTGATCCCGGCGGTGCGCGGGATGTCGCGCAGCAGCAGCGCGTGCGCGTCGGGGCCGGTGGGCGTGGTGTGGATGATCGCGACGATCTCGGTGCCACCCGAGGTCAGCCGCACCCACGACGTGTCGGGGCGGCGGGCGAGCGCGACCGCGATGTCGTGCGCGGTGCGCGTCGCGGCGGTCAGCCGCACGAACCACTGGTGCGTGCCGGAGCTGCGCGGCGCGGGCAGCGCGACCACGCGAAGGCCCGCTTGTGCGGACAGCCGGCGGTAACGGCGCACCACGGTCTGGGTGGAGGAACCGAGGATGTCGGCGACGAGCGTGAACGACGCCCGTGCGTCCACTTGCAGGGCATGGATCAGGCCACGATCCAGATCGTCCAGTACGAGCATATTCACCACGCTAGCCCACCTCGATGGCAGTAATCAGCGAATCCTGCCGCAGGAATGGAACCCAGCACTGGACGAGCGGGACCTTGGTCACAGGTCGCCCGCTCGGCGGGCCCCACACCCCAAGCCGCACACCGCACATCCAGGGGGAGACTCATGTCCCACAACACCGGCCACAGCACGCCGATCGACACCGACCCGAATCAGGCGGCGGGCGGGTCCGCGGCGCCGCCCGCATACCGATGGCGGTGGCCCGCGTTGGCCGCGCTGCTGGTCGCCGAGGCGATGAACCTGCTGGACGCCACGATCGTTCAGGTCGCGGGCCCGGTCATCCACACCGATCTGGGCGGCTCGGCCGCCGCCATCCCGTGGTTCAGCGCCTCCTACACGCTCATGTTCGCGCTCGGGCTGCTGACCGGCGCCCGGCTCGGTGACATCGCGGGACGCCGCCGTGTCTTCCGCATCGGCGTCGCGGCGTTCGCCGTCACGTCCCTGGCGTGCGCGCTCGCGCCGACGGCTGAGACGCTGATCGGGCTGCGCGCCCTGCAGGGCGCCGCGGCGGCGCTGGTCATCCCGCAGACGTTCGGTCTGATCCGGGCGATGTTCGACGGTGACGAACTGCCCAAGGCGCTGGGCACGATCGGCCCGGTCATGGGCCTGTCGGCGGTCCTGGGCCCGGTGCTCGGCGGGGTCCTGACGCACGCCGACCTGTTCGGCTCGTCGTGGCGCGCGTGCCTGCTGGTCAACCTCCCCCTCGCCGTCGTCGTCCTGGTCGTCGCACGGCGGCTGCGCGAGGACCGCGCGCCGGTCCGGCCGCGGCTGGACCCGGTGGGGACAGCGCTGGCGATGGCCGGCACCGCACTGGTGGTGTGCCCGCTGGCGACCGGCACGCCGGGACCGGCGGGTTGGGCGGCGGCGGGCGCGGGTGCGGCCGTCCTGGTGCTGTTCGTCGCCCACCAGCGCCGCACCGCGCGCCGCGGCCGGGCTCCGCTGATCGAACCGGCTCTGCTGCGCGGCCGCGCGTTCCCCGCCGCGCTGGCCACGTCCACGCTGTTCTTCGCGGTCATGAACGGCGTCATGATCACCGTGGTCCTGCATCTGGAACTGGGCCTGCACCGCGGCCCGCTCACCGCGGGTCTGACCCTGCTGCCGTGGTCCGCCGGACTGGCCGCCGGGTCGTGGGCCGCGGGCGCATACCTCGTGCCGCGACTGGGGACCCGTGTCATGCACGCCGGGATCGCCGCCCTCGCCGTCGGGCTCGCCGCCGCGGTCCTCGCCTACCGCACCGCCGCGCCCGACGTGTATCCGACGGCGCTGCCGTTCGCGCTCGTCGTCGCGGGCCTGGGCACCGGTCTGTTCACCCCGCCGTTCTTCACCACCGCGCTGCGCGGTGTCGGCCCCCAGGAGACCGGCTCGGCGGCCGGGCTCCTCAACGCCGTCCAGCAACTCGGCGGCACGCTCGGCGTCGCGGTGATCGGCGGCGTCTACCTCGCCGGAGACGGCACCCCGCGCGGCGCCGCTCAGGCCGCGCTCGGCACGGCCGGGGCGATCCTGGTGGCGACCGCGATCGCCGCGGCGGCAATGACGGCACGGCCCCAGGACCAGGACCGGGACCGGACGTGAAACCGACAGGCGTGACGCGATGGGCCGCCGGTGCCACTCCCCCGGTCGACCGCTACGGGCGGCGGCCCCCCGCGGACACCAGCGGGGCCGTTGCCAGGTCCAGAAGTCCGGTGTTGACGTTGGCCAAGTGACGGTCGATTTCCTCATCGGTCGCGAGGCCGGCCGCCACGAGCTGACCGCGGATCTGCCGCAGGTCGAAGCCGCCGGCGGGTGGCGGGTCGGCCGCGACGTCGTGGCGCAGTACCTCGACGACGTCGTCGGCGATGCCCTGGGCCCAGGAGACACGTCGATGTCGGTGGCGACGACCGTTCCGCCGGGCCCGGCCCGCGCGGCGAGCCCGGCGGCAACGGAGGGGCCACCGGCACCGATTCCTCAGCGCCTTTTCGCTGGTGCCGGCGCGTGCCGCCTGGTCGTCAGCATGCCGACCGCACCACGGTCAGCGGTTGTCGCCGCCCTCGGCCACCCAGCGTCCCAAGGACACCAGCGTGGTCTCCACGCTGTCCGCCATACGCGCGAGCAGCGTCTCGAGGTCTGCGCGATTGCTGCCCAGCACCGGGTCCAGGCCCAGCAATTGCCAGGTCTGCTCCGCCACGGTGCCGGTGCCGAGCGGACGGAACGTCCAGCACCACCGAACGAGCCCGTCCACGACGAAGGCGAACGTGTCGCCGGGCTCGGCCCGCACCACCTGCGAGCGGCTGGTCCACTCCCGATCGCCGCGCCGGTTGCGTCCCGTGAACCAGGCGCCGGCCTGTGGGCCGGCGCCGTCGTCATAGCGCACGTCGCTCACGTTCGGACTCCAGGCGCTGATCATCGACACGTCGCTCACCAGGTCGTAGACCTCCGGTGGGGTGGCCGCGATCCAGGCCTTCCTGCTGAAGTGGAAGTCCTCGGGGTTGAGGTGTTCGAGGGTGTTCTGGTTCGGGGTGGTCATGGCATCTCCCTTGGCGCTGGGGGCCCGGCGACTGCCGGACCCCCAGCTGTGACGGATCGTCAGCAGTGCGGCTGAATGCGCACGGTGAGCAGGTTGGGGTCCTGCTGAGTGAGGTAAGCGGCCGAGGTCACGTACACGGTGTCACCGCGTACGGCGACGGCCGTGGGGTTCTGCAGGCCGTCCTGAGCACTGAGCACGATGGTGTGAGTACCGTCGGGCTCCACCAGGGCGACCTGGTCGGACTGGTCGAGGGCGGCGAGAATCCGGTCGCTGCGCCCGATGAAGGCGAAGTCGTCGATTCCGGGCAGCTGATCGGCCATGATCTCGGCAGGACCCGCCGTGCCGTTCTTCTTCAGCGGGAAGCGGAGCACGGTGCCCTTGTCCATGTTGGACGCCCAGACGGCGCCGTTGTGCACCTTCAGGCCGTTGGCGCCGAGGAAGCCGGTCGAGGCCAGCTCATTGCCGCTCGCCCAGACCGTCGCGTCACCACCGCTGGTCGGTATGCGCCAGATGACACCACGGACCGAGTCGGTGACGTAGAGCCTGCGGTCGTCCAGAGCCAGCCCGTTGGGCAGGCCGTCGGCCGGCAGCGCGGCGATCCGCTCAGGGGTGCCGCCCGGGGTGAGCCGCCAGACACCGGTGAGATCGCTGGTGCCGGTGGCGTACAGGAAGTACAGCGTGCCGTGTGCGTCCCTGACCAGGCCGGTGACCAGCGGAAAGCCAAGAACCGGAGTGTGCACGCCGCCGTCGGCCGGTGCGGGCAGGGTTGCCAGCACACGGACCGCGCCGTGGCGGGTGACCTGGGCTATCTGGCGAGCGGCGGAGAACGACACGTCGACGCTGCCGTTCGGTTCCCAGGCGATGTTCTCCGGCATCTGGCCGCCGGCCAGATCGAAGTGCTGAGCGATCCGGGCGTGGGACAACGGCGCTGTGGCCGCTGTCGCCGAGCCGGGCCAGCCGACGGAGAGGGAGGCCACCGCGATGGCGGCGACCAGGATGTTCCTTGCGAACTTCTTCGACACGTTCTTCCCTGCGTCGTGGGTGGTGTTGCAGGTCTGCCCTGCACCAGGCCTCACTGTGGGTGCGGTCGGCAGTGGGCAACCAGCCCCGGCTCTGCCTATCCCTGGCTGGGGCAGGCTGCTTGTGGCGTAGGCGCCGCATACTCGGGGCCATGGACGCACACGGACAGCTCGGCACCTTCCTGCAGGCGCGTCGGGCCCAGCTGCAACCGCAGGACGTCGGCCTGCCGACCTACGGCGACCGCCGCCGGGTTCCGGGCCTGCGACGTGAGGAACTGGCGCTTCTGGCGGGCGTGAGCTCCTCCTACTACACGCGTCTGGAGCAAGGGGCCTCCTGCCACGCCTCCGTGGAGGTGCTGGACGCCATCGCCCGCGCGCTGCGCCTGGAGGAGACGGAGCGGCTTCACCTGCGTGACCTGGCCACTGCCTGCCGACACCGGCGCACGGTCCGCCGCCCTCCCGCCGAGCGGCTCGCCCCGGCCGTCCGCGACCTGGTGAGTGCCCTGGACGAAGTACCCGTCGTCGTCACCGGGCGCCGCAGTGACGTGCTGGCCTGGAACACGCTGGGACACGCACTGCTGGCCGGGCATGTGGACCCGACCGGTCCCGAGCGCCCGGCGGACCGTCCGAACATGGCGCGGCTGGTCTTCCTGGACGCTCACATCCGCGAGCTGTACGTCGACTGGCCGGCGAAGGCCCGAGCCGTGGTCGGCAATCTCCGGCTGGTGGCGGGACGGCATCCGCAGGACACCCGGCTCACCTCGCTCATCGGTGAGCTGACCACGCGGAGCACCGAGTTCGCGGGCATGTGGGCCGACCACCGGGTGCGCGCCTGCGACACCGCCGAGTACGAGCTACGGCATCCGCTGGTCGGCACCCTGACGGTCAGACAGCAGACCCTGACCGGGGCATCCGAACCCGAGCAGTCCGTGGTCATGGTCACCACCGCCCCCGGCTCGGCCTCCCAGGCCGCCCTGAAGCTCCTCGCCCAGGCCACCGCGGCCGAAGCCAGGGAAGTACCCTCACGGCGAAGCGCCCTCGCGAGCTACCGGCCGGATCCGGACGCCAACAGGTTGGACCCGTAGCCGATTCCGAACTCCCGAAACCAGGCCCCCCACCTGGGTCCGGGTCAGCCCTCCGAGGCCAGGCGGTCCAGCCACTCGCTCAGGAGATGCTGTTCCCCGCTGCTGAGGGTCGTCTGTTCGGGGAGCGCGGCGCGCAGGGCGCGGGCGGCGCCGGCTGGGCCGGCGTCCTGCACGGCCGGCTCCTGGTTGGTCACGGCGGCGACCACGGACTCCCGCAGGGTGGTCAACAGAGCGGGATTGCGCCGGTCTTCGGGCAGGGAGAGCCACGTCAGAACAGCTCCGCGTGCCGTGGCGTGGATGAGTGTGGCCGCGAGTTCCTCATCGACGCGCAGCCAGCCGCCGGCGGCGAGCCGGCGGATCCGGCCCATGAGGATCTCCATACCGGCCTTGAAGGCGGCCGACGTGGCTCTGGTGGGCTCGCTGTACATCAGCGTGTACAGCGCGGGATTGTCCAGACCGAACTCCACCGCCAGGTCCCAGCCGGACCGCAGGTCCTCGATGAGGTCCGGCGGATCGGGGTCGACGTGCTTGGTCGCGAGGAACGCGGCGAAGCCGTGCTCGGCCACCGCCTCGAGCAGCCCGTCCTTGTCGCCGAACAGCCGATAGATGGCCGGTGGCTGCAAGCCTGCCGCGACCGCGACCGCGCGGGTGGTGACCGCGTCGCGGCCCTCGCGCGCCAGCAGGTCGGCGGCGGCCTCGATGACCCGCTGCCGGGGCTCCGCTGCGGCTGCGGTGTCGGGTTCGACGGCGGGAGCGCTGTTCCGGGCGCGTGGAGGCGGTGGCATATATCAACGATACACCACTGATGGTTCCGTCGTTATTATCAGTGATACGCTCAGTGTGATTCCACTGGAACCACATCACACTGGGAGTGCATCATGATCATCGTGACCGGAGCCACCGGACAGCTCGGCCGTCAGATCGTCGAGAGGCTGTTGACGCGCGTGCCGGCGGCCCGGATCGGCGTCAGCGTCCGCGATCCGCAGAAGGCACAGACGTTCGCCGACCAAGGGGTACGGGTACGGCACGGCAGCTTCACCGACGCCGACAGCCTCGCCCACGCCTTCGAGGGCGCCACCCAGGTACTGATCGTCTCCGTCGACAAGATGGGAGAGGAGGCCGTGCGGCAGCACCGCCCGCGATAGACGGGGCCGTCGCGGCCGGTGCCCGCCGCATCCTCTACACCAGCCACATGGGCGCCGGCGCCGGATCGCAGTTCCAGCCCTGCCGCGACCACGCCGCCACCGAGGAAGCACTGCGCGCCTCCGGCGTGCCGTTCACCTCGCTGCGCAACGGCTTCTACACCGCCAATGCGTTGCAGTTCCTCGGCCAGGCGCTGGAATCCGGCCGCGTCGAACTCCCGGCGGACGGGCCGGTCAGCTGGACCGCGCACGCCGACCTCGCCGACGCGGCCGCCGCGATCCTGGCTGACGAAGGCTGCTTCGACGGCCCGACGCCGCCGCTCACCGCGGCCCAGGCGCTCACCTTCGACGACATCGCCGGCATCGCCACCGATGGCACGGGCCGCACCTTCACCAGGATCACCGCGACCGATGACCAGTTCCGGGAGCAGTTGTCGGGGCACGGCGTCCCCGCCGAGGCGGCGGACCAACTCCTGGGCGTCTTCACCGCCAGCCGCGCCGGCGAATTCGCCGCCGTCGACCCCACATTGGCCACCTTGCTCGGCCGCGAACCCGTCGCCCTGAGCACGGTCCTGCACGAGCAACTGGCCGCCACCGCGCGCTGAGCGCTTCGACGGCCAACGCGAGCCCCTCCGGGTCAGCTCGTGGCCGGGACGGATCCGTCCAGGCCGCCAACGTTGATCGTGCAACTGTTATCGACCGGAAATCTTGTGGCTCATCGCGAGCACCGGGGCACGTCGGTCGGCGACCCCGCCACCGCGCTCTCGCCGCCCGAGCCCTCCTCGGGGCCCGACGTCGTACTCTGCGCTACGAACCCGACTCCCCAGGTTCGCTCTTGGTCCGATCGTCTGAGGTGGACACCATGGGACCGCTCCTCCCCCGGCTTCCGGCCCACTTCTGGACGGTTCCGTACGTGGGCTCCCGCTTCCCGGGATCGACGGCCGTCGCCCGCGAGCCCGGCCTCGCGGCCGGCGCCAACTGCCAGTTGTTCGCCTACGAGGTACTCCGGCACTTCGGCCTGACCCCGCCTGCGCTGCGCTCCAGCGACCTCTGGGACGACACGGAATCCACCGTGCGCGCCCAGATCGTCAAACCGCTCGACCTGCTCCTCTTCAACGGGACCGACGATCCCTACGGCGCCCACGTCGGCGTCTGGATGGACGAGGACACGGTCCTGCACCTCTGCGCGGAGGTCGGCCGTCCGGCCGTTTGGAGCCTGGCCGACTTCGCGGCCCGGGAGCGCTACCGAATCCTCATCGGGGCCAAGTCGGTGACCGCCCCGCACCGCGCTTGAGACCGCTGCACGGCGTTCTTGATGCGACGCGCCGGCAATCGTCGTCGAGTCGGCAAGACACCGTCACCAAGCTGTGAAGGTTCTGCGGGAGGGTTGTTCTCAGCCAAGCGCACACTCGCGCTTCTCATCGGGGGGAACACCACATGAGCACCGTTCGCAGAGCCGCCGTCGTCCTCGTCGCCGTATCCGCGCTGGCTCTGACCGCCTGTGGGCCCAGCGACGACGACGCGGCGGGTGGAGCCGACGGGCCCAGCGCGAGCCCGACGAAGGCCGCGAGCCCGACGAAGCCCGCGACGCCGTCCAAGCCGGCGAAGCCCGTTGCGTCCCCGAGCAAGGGCTCGACCGGCGGCGGCTCGTCGTCCGACCCCGATTACGACGTCTTCCCGTGCAGCACGCACGACCTCAAGTTCACCGCGACCCTGGCGGAGCCCACGACCAGCAGCTACCTGCTGAAGATCACCAACAAGGGCACCAAGGCCTGCAAGGCACTCGGTCACCCGAGCGTGACCTTCGGCGAGCTGGACGGGCAGGCCAACCAGCGCGGCACGGCCCCCGCCATCGAGAAGGCGATCCGGCTCGAGCCGGGCAAGTCCGCCTACGCCGGGCTCATGGGCGGCGCGAACGACGGCAAGGGCAAGACCGTCAACTCGATCGCGATGACCATGGACACCGAGTCGGATGTGGCACAGACGCCGCTCAAGGCAGCGACTCCCAAGCTGTACGTCTCACCCAAGAACTCCGTGACCGCGTGGATGGACAACGCGGAGGACGCGCTCAGTCTGTAAGCACGCCGCGCTCAGGGAAACTCTGTGCGGCGGTGGATTCCACGAGCGGCCGCACCCAACAGCACGCGGCCGGAGCCCCCCGTTGGGGCTCCGGCCGCCGGCCTTCGCGCTGACCGGTCCCGGCCAGGCAGTCCCGACTATCCGAACTGGCCGGGCTGGTAGTCGCCGGCGGGCTGCTGGACGAGCACGTTCACGCGGTTGTAGGCGTTGATGAGGGCGATGAGGCACACCAGTGCGGCGAGCTGGTCCTCGTCGAAGTGCTTGGCGGCATTCGCCCACGCGTCGTCCGGCACGCCTCCGGCCGCGTCGGCGATGCGGGTGCCCTGCTCCGTCAGCTCCAGGGCGGCGCGCTCGGCATCAGTGAACACCTTCGCCTCCCTCCAGGCCGCGACCAGGTTGAGACGGGTCGAGGTCTCCCCGGCGTGCGTGGCGTCCTTGGTGTGCATGTCGGTGCAGAAACCGCAGCCATTGATCTGACTGGCACGGATCTTCACCAGTTCCTGCGTCGCGCCCGGCAGCGTCGAGTCCGAGATCGCCTTGCCGGCCGAGTTGATGTACTTGAAGAACTTGGCCGCGCCCGGGTTGCCGTAAAGGTTCAAGCGAGCATCCATGATGCACTCCTATGCCGTTCCTGCTGGTGACAACTACTTGACGGATCAGCTCGGCCGGATGTGACAGGGCCGAACGTGACGTGCGTCACTTACCTTGTGCGCGGCGAGGGGGCGGCGATGACAGGGGGCCGGCATGCGGTTCAGAGCGCCTGGAGCTGAGTGAGCCAGAGCAGGGTGTCGGTATTGACCCAGTACTCCACGAACTTGCCGTCCTGCATGCGGAGCGTGTCGGTGCCGGTGAAGGTCACCACCGTTCCGGGTTTGGCCTTGGCCCCGGGGAAGCCGCCGGCATAGGTGCCCGTGGCCTTCCAACGCACGGAACCGTAGCGGCCGTCGACCAGCGGGCCGACCTCCGTGGTGAAGCGCAGATCCGGGAACGCCGCGCGCGTCTGCGTGATCCAGTTCACCAGGCCGTCGACGCCTCTGATGGAACTGCCGTCACCGCCGTCGAGCAGGGCGGCGTGCACCCGGAGGCGAGGAGAGATGATGCGCGGCGCCTGTGCGAGATCGCCGTTCCAGAGGCGCAGCCATGCGTCGAGCATCACCTGTGGCTTGTTCGCGGCCCCCCGGTGGTCCTGGGCGGAGACGGTCCGCTCGGCCGCGGTTGTCGGCGAGCTGTCCGCGGCGGCGGCCGTGGCGGTGAAGGCCAGCGCGGCGACCGCCGCGGGTATGAGCAGCCGCGCCCGGCGGAGCCTGGTGGTGGAGATGTGCGTGCGGGTCGGCGTGGTGGTCATGGCGGTTCCTCGCGTTCTCTCTTGGGTCTGCAGGGACGGCGGCGTGCGATCAGTGGCGGCGGACCGGATGCGTCAGGGGTTCAGCACGATCTTTCCGGCGACGGTGCCGGATTCGGCCAGCCGCATCGCGTCGGCGGCCCGGGAGAGGGGCAGTTGGGCGGCGATCTGAGCGGTGATGTCGCCGCGCTGCAGGGCGGCGAAGACCTGAGTGAGGTCGGTGTGCAGCCGGGCCCGGAACCGGTTCTTGGACAGGGCCCGGCCGGCCCAGACGTTGAAGAAGTAGGCGCGGCGGCGGTTCGGCAGCGCGTTCCACAGCCACACCCGGCCGAGCAGCTTGAGCACGGGCCACTGCTTGGATCCCTCGTCGTCCCGGGTGGAGGCACTGCCGTAGGCGACCAGCGTGCCGCCGGGTGCGAGAAGGCTCCAGGAGTCGACAACGCTGCGGCCGCCGATGTGGTCGAAGACGGCGTCGACCCCGCCGGGAGCGAGTGCGCGGACCCGCGTCGCGACGTCCTGGTCGCGGTAGTCGATGGGGGTGACGCCGCGTTCCCGCAGGGCGTCGTGGTGGCGCGCGGAGGCCGTACCGATCACCTTCACGCCTGCGGCGAGGGCGAGTTGGACCAGGACCGAGCCGACACCGCCGTTGGCGCCGTGCACCAGAACGGTCTGTCCTGAGCGGATGCGTGCCGTGCGGTGCAGCATCTGCCAGGCGGTGATGCCGTTGACCACCACGGTCTCCGCCTCCGCCGCGTCGATCCCGTCGGGCACCGGCACCGCGTCCGCCGCGTCGACGAGCACGTGACTGGCCCAGCCGCCGACCTTGACCAGTGCGGCCACCCGGGTGCCGGCCAGGCCCGGCTCGACGCCTTCGCCGGTCGCGAGGACGGTGCCGACCAGGTCGTAACCGGGCACGAACGGGAAGGGAGGCTGGTCGTAGTACCGGCCGCGGCGCATCTGCTGCTCGGCGAAGGAGATCCCGGTGGCCTCCATCCGGATCAGGACCTGGCCCGGACCCACGGTGGGGACGGCTCCGTGCCGGATCTGCAGCCCTTCCGGCTCGACCTTGCCCGGCAGCACTACTTCGACGAGTCCCTGAGCGTTCATGACGACCTCCACTGCGCTTCGGTTGGTTACGCTGTTTCGCGTTCGTTAGACGTTGTAACGCAGATCGAGAGGGAACGTCAAGAGCTTTCGTGATAGGTTCTCACTAAACATTGAACATATAACCTCGGCAGACAGTGCGGACGGTGGCAGGCATGACGGAAACGAGCACGACGACCCCGCGCGAGCGCTACCGCGCCCAAGTGCGTGCGGACATCAAGAAGCACGCGTGGGAACAGATCGCCACGTCAGGCGCGACCGCGCTCTCGCTCAACGCGATCTCCAAACAGATGGGCATGAGCGGACCCGCGCTCTACCGGTACTTCGCCAGCCGCGACGAGCTGATCACCGAGCTCATCCGGGACGCGTACCAAAGCCTCGCGGACACCCTCCGCACGGCCTCCCGCCCCGGCCCCGACGCGGCCACGCTGGCCCAGGTCCTCCGCGGGTGGGCGCTCGACGACCCCCACCGGTACTTCCTCATCTACGGCACACCCGTGCCGGGCTACCACGCGCCCGACGACATCACCGCGATCGCGGCTCTCACGATGACGATGGTGCTCGACGCCGTCAGCGCGCTGCCCGCGAACGGCCCCGCGACCTCGTTCGACACGCACCTCGAAGAGCACCGGCAGTGGGCCGACGGCCACCCCGCCCCCGCCGCCGCCCTCCACCGCGGCCTGAGGTTCTGGACGCGGCTGCACGGCGTCCTGTCCCTCGAACTCGCCGGCCACTTCACCGGAATGGGATTCGACCCCGCGCTGCTCTACGCCGCTGAGCTGGACGACCTGCTGAACCGCTGAGCACGCCTCCTACCGGCGCGGTCCCGAGCAGAGCGATCCGGTGCCCTGCTCAGTGGGACGACGCGGCGATCCGTACCCGGTCGCTGTCGTCGTCGGAGAGGAACGACGCCAGCGCCTGCCCCTGTTCGGCGACGGCGGTGCGGTCCGCTCGGGCGAAGCGGCCCAGCGGGGTGACGACCACGGTGCCGGCCTCGACGCTCCAGGTCGCTGCGGCCCGGCCGTCGACCAGGACGACGCGAGCGCCGGTGACCGACAAGCCGCGATGGACGTCATCGATGATCCGGCTGCGGTCGTGGTAGCCGAGGATCACGTTGTCGAACGCCGGCAGGAACCGTACCGGGGCCGGTGTGCCGGGATCGGGGAAACGGCACCGACGCGGCGCCCCCGTGGTCAAATGAGTGATCATTTCACTCAGGGGGCAGCTCGATGACCACGTTGCGGACGGATGCCACCGCATCCGCACCCGGCCTGCTCCTGCGCCCCTGGAACGACGGTGACGTCACCTCCCGCGACGCGAACCGAGCACGAGACCGCCCGCAAGAGCGGACCAGCTCACAACGAACGGACACCCCGTGCCCCAGTACCGGCGCCGACGTACCCCCGCCACAGTGGCGCTGCTCCTGAGCGTGCTTGCCCTGGCCTCCTGCTCCGCCGGCCCTGACAAGCCCGCAACTCCCATACCAGCGGCCACCAGCACCGGTGCAGGGACAACCTCGACTCCCCCGGATTCACCGGCCCAGCAGCCGGCCGATCCGGGCACCGCCTCATCGGAACCACAGGCCGAGAAGGTTCGCGACGCCTTCGCGGGACTCCAAGCCACCTTCCAGGACGGCTGCACGCCAGGGAACTGCGCCTACTTCCTGGGCCGCGTGAACGACGAACTCACCCGCATGGAAATGGCCATGAAGGCGGACCCCCAGGGCCCCGGCCATTTCACCGCACCGCTCGCCCGGACCAAGGAACTCTGGGACACGCTGGGCACGGACCGCTCCTACGCCAACCTCAAGAAGCACCAGGCCCTCCTCCTGGCCACCCGCGACAAGATCAACACCTGGATGCAGGGCCACCCCGAGGACTACCGATAACCCCACTTCCCCACCATCCGGCGGCCCTTCTCAGCGCGGCGCTCCGACCAGTAGGTTCGTTCCCAAGTGTGAGTCGGCAGGTCCTGGACCGGGCGCGACTCCCAACGTCGACTCCAGGGGGATCCCATGCAGCAGCACCATCTCCGACCGGACGGTCTGCCACCGGTCAACGGGTACAGCCACGCCGTCTCTTTCAGCGGGCGCATGGTCGTCATCTCCGGTCAGGTGCCGCTGGACGGGAAGGGGCAACTGGTCGGGGACGGCGACCCGGAGGCCCAGGTACGGCAGGTTTTCGAGAACCTCAGGACGGCTCTCGCTGCGGCCGGCGCCGATATGGAGCAGCTCGTCAAGCTGACGTACTTCTTGACCGATCTCGCGGACCTGGACGTTGTGAGGCGGGTGCGTGACGAGTACATCTCGCTGGAGAATCCGCCGGCCAGCTCGCTGGTACAGGTCAGCGGTCTGGTGAATCCGGCATTCCGGGTCGAGATCGAGGCACTGGCGGCGGCCTGATCAGGCGGGGCCGCCGAGGTTGAGGCCCAGCGCCTGCGACCCTTCCTCGCCACAAGGGCACGCACAACGGGACAGGCCGGCCCGACGCCCTTGGCGCCTGGCCGGCCTGTCCGGTGGTGCATGCCCCTCACGTGCCGAGCCTTCGGCTCGATGGCCCTCCGCTTGACCGGACCGGTTAGTCCGTGCCGAACTCCATCGCGGCGCGGTCCAGCATCTCGTCGTCGTCGGAGACCTCGCCGCGGGAGGCGATGGCCTCGGCGCCGCCCTCCGGCATGCTGCCGATCAGCCCGGTCGCGGCCGCCTGGGCGGCACCGATGGCGGGATTCGCCGTACCGATCAGACCGAGCGCGGCGTACTGCTCCAGCTTGGCGCGCGAGTCGGCGATGTCGAGGTTACGCATGGTGAGCTGGCCGATCCGGTCCACCGGGCCGAACGCGGAGTCCTCGGTGCGCTCCATGGACAGCTTGTCCGGGTGGTAACTGAACGCCGGTCCCGTGGTGTTGAGGATCGAGTAGTCCTCACCGCGCCGCAGTCGCAGCGTCACCTCACCGGTGACGGCCGTGCCGACCCAGCGTTGCAGGGACTCACGCACCATCAGCGCCTGCGGGTCCAGCCAGCGGCCCTCGTACATCAGCCGGCCGAGGCGCCGTCCCTCATTGTGGTACTGGGCGACGGTGTCCTCGTTGTGGATCGCGTTCACGAGGCGCTCGTACGCCGCGTGCAGCAGCGCCATGCCGGGCGCCTCGTAGATACCGCGGCTCTTGGCCTCGATGATCCGGTTCTCGATCTGGTCCGACATACCCATGCCGTGCCGGCCGCCGATGGCGTTCGCCTCCATGACCAGGTCGACAGCGGAGGTGAACTCCTTGCCGTTGACCGTCACCGGGCGGCCCTGGTCGAAGCCGATCGTCACGTCCTCGGTGGCGATCTCGACCGTCGGGTCCCAGAACCGCACGCCCATGATGGGCTCCACGGTCTCCACACCGGTGTCCAGGTGCTCCAGCGTCTTGGCCTCGTGGGTGGCACCCCAGATGTTGGCGTCGGTGGAGTACGCCTTCTCCGTGCTGTCGCGGTAGGGCAGGTCGTGGGCGACGAGCCACTCCGACATTTCCTTACGACCGCCGAGCTCGGTCACGAAGTCCGCGTCCAGCCAGGGCTTGTAGATCCGCAGGTGCGGGTTGGCGAGCAGGCCGTAGCGGTAGAACCGCTCGATGTCATTGCCCTTGAAGGTCGAGCCGTCGCCCCAGATCTGCACGTTGTCGTCGAGCATCGCCCGGACCAGGAGCGTGCCCGTGACGGCGCGGCCCAGCGGCGTGGTGTTGAAGTAGGCACGCCCGCCCGAGCGGATGTGGAACGCCCCGCAGGTGAGCGCGGCCAGGCCCTCCTCGACCAGCGCGGCGCGGCAGTCGACCAGGCGCGCGATCTCGGCACCGTAGGTCTTCGCACGACCGGGCACCGAGGCGATGTCCGGCTCGTCGTACTGACCGATGTCGGCGGTATAGGTGCAGGGGACGGCGCCCCTGTCGCGCATCCACGCGACCGCGACCGAGGTATCGAGGCCGCCCGAGAAGGCGATGCCGACGCGCTCGCCGGCGGGGAGAGAGGTGAGGACCTTAGACATAGGAAGATTATGCATCATCCCGCATGGCCATGCAAGAACGGCCGGGATCCCGTCTCCCGACCGGTGTGGCGGCGGGGCGGCGGGCCGGCCATGGGGGTCGGACGAAGATCACCTTCGCAACATTCCCCGCGGGGCGCACGCCCGACCCGAGCGCCGGCGCCCGCCAGGCGCGACCTGGGAGGAAACCGCACAATGGGAAACTGAGCCGAGGGGTGATCATGGTTGTTTCCGGTGCCACGAACGGCGGCAGAAGCAAGAATCTCGTTCTCACAGCGATGATTTTCGCTGTGGCGATGACGTTCATCGACCAGACCATCGTGTCCATCGCGGTGCCCGAGATCCAGAGCGAACTGGGGCTGACCAGCACCGGGGTGCAATGGGCCGTCAACGCCTATCTGCTCTCCCTCGCGGCGCTGTTCGCCTTCGGCGGCCGGCTGGCGGACACTCTGGGCCACCGCAAGATGGTCGTGCTCGGCGTGATCATCTTCGCCGGTGCGTCGGCCATGTGCGGGCTCACGCCGAAGGGCGGGGCGGCCCAGACGTGGATCGTCGTCTTCCGGGCCCTGCAGGGCGCGGGCGGAGCGATCATGTTCCCTGCCGCGCTCGCGATCGTCGTCCAGACGTTCCCGCTGCGCGAGCGCGGGCGCGCGCTCGCGTTGTTCTTCGGCATCGCCGGCGGGCTGACGGCCATCGGGCCGATCCTGGGCGGATACCTCACCGAATGGACCTGGCGGGCGATCTTCTGGGTCAACATTCCGGTGGCGCTGATCGCCCTCCTGCTGATCCTGTGGTCCCGCCCGCAGACCGATCACCGCCCGGCGCCGATGGACTACCGCGGCCTGGTGCTGATCGCGAGCGGTGTGGCCCTGAGCGTGTTCGGCTTCCAGCAGGCGCCTATCTGGGGTTGGGGCAATCCCGGCATCTGGCTGTGCATCGTCGGTGGCGCCGCACTGCTGGTGATCTTCGTCCAGGTGGAGCGTCGGACCGAGTCGCCGCTGATGCAGGTGCGGATCTTCCGCATCCGGGCGTTCCTGGTGGAGAACCTCGTTCTGGGCATCTCGATGCTGGTGTTCGTCCCGGTGTTCTTCTTCGCCAGTGAGTACGCCCAGATCTCGCTGGGAGAGTCGTCGCAGCAGACGGGTCTGTACCTGCTCTACTTCTTCCTCGGCTTCGCGGTCGCCGCACAGCTCGGCGGGCGGATGCTGGACCGGGGCGGCGCCAAGCGCCCGGTGGTCCTGGGGTGTGTGCTGGCCGCTGTCGGCTTCTACTGGTGGGCCGGAAAGGTCGTCGACCTGCACTTCGGCTCGCAGGTGTGGAGCGTGGTCCTGGCGGGCGCGGGCATGGGATTCATGCTCGGCCCGGCCAGTACGGACGCGGTGAACCGCGCATCACGCCTTTCGTACGGCGAGGCGACCGGCATCACGCAGACCGTGCGGAACTACGCCGCCAGCCTGGGCCTCGCCATCCTCGGCACGACCCAGGTCTCCCAGTTCCGCTCGCACATCACGTCCTCCCTCGTCGCGCAGGGCACGCCGCACGATCAGGCGACGGCGCTAGCAACGAAGTACTCGCAGTCCCAGGGCCCGGGCACCGGAACCATCCCGGCCTTCATCCGTCTGGACTTCGCCTACTCCATTCGCACGGTCCTCTACTCCATGTCCGGGATCATGGCCGTCGCGGCAGTCGTCGCCATCCTGGGTCTGCAGCGCGGCCTGCAGCACGACCCGGACGAGGACGTGGCGGCCACGGAGACCTCGAAGACGCCACTGTCCTGACGAACCGCACGGGCGCGGTTCCGGGATGTCTCGTATCGGCGGTGCTGGCAATTCAGTGACCTAGCTTGCTAGCATACTCATGTGGGAGACGAGGATGTGAAGCAGTTCAACGTGTACCTGCCCATCGGGTTGATCAAGCAGGTCAAGCACCGCGCCATCGAGTCGGAGCTGTCGCTGTCGGCGCTGGTGGCCGAGGCACTGCGCGCCTACCTCGATGGCCCCGATCCACGGCAAGAGCGACCGCCCGACAAGGAGAGCTGACATGACGACCGAAGGCATCGAAGCCGTGTTCATCGAGACCCACAACTGGGGCAGGTCGGCGAAGTTCTTCCAGGAACTGGGCTACGAGTTGGACTTCGAGACGGATCACAACTCCGGCCAGCTGCGCAACGGCGACGGTCCCTACCTGTTCATCGCCGAGGTCCCCCAGGACAAGGAGCCCGAGACGCGGCTCGTGCTGAAGGTGCCCGACGCGGAGGCGTTCCAGCCCGCCCCCGGTGTCGAGGTGGTCACCCCGTTCGAGGACACCCACTTCGGGACCAGGGAGATGACCGTCCGCGACCCCGACGGGCGCCTGTGGAGCCTCCAGGCCCCGGCCCAGCAGTGATCATGGGACACGGAGCGGGAGTGCGTCATGGCTGACGAACAGACGGCGGCGCCGGACAGCACGGCAGTGCGGGTGGCTTTGTGGCGGGCCCTGCACGTCCAGGTCGATCCGCCGCCTCATGTCCTGGAGGACGAGATCGGCCTGCAGTTGGCCGACCCCGGAGACGGGTGGCGCCACCGCGGGGACATGGACGCCGACGCGACCAGCTGGTTCCGGGCGTCGATCGTGGCCCGGGCCCGCTTCATCGAGGATCTGGTCGTCGAGCAGGCCGGCAACGGCGTCGGGCAGTACATCGTCCTGGGTGCCGGCCTGGACACCTTCGCCCAGCGCCGGCCGGAGATAGCCTCCCGCTTGCGGGTGTTCGAGGTCGACCGGCCCGAGCCCCAGGCCTGGAAGCACCGACGTCTGACCGAGCTCGGCTTCGGCGTCCCGGACTGGCTGCGACTCGTGCCGTTCGACTTCGAGGCGGGCGGGTCATGGTGGGACCGGCTGACAGCCGCCGGATTCGACCCGGACCAACCCGCGGTGGTCGCCTCCACCGGAGTCGCCCTGTACCTGACGAAGGAGGCGAACGCGGCCACGCTGCGCCGGCTCGCGTCGCTCGCCCCGGGCTCCACGCTGGCCATGACGTTCCAACTGCCCCTGGAGCTCCTCGAAGAGGAGAACCGCCCAGGACTCCAGGTTGCGGTGAACGGGGCCAGAGCTGCCGGGACGCCGTTCCTCAGCTTCTACGCGCCGCAGGAAATGCTGGCGCTGGCCCATGACTCCGGATTCACCGAAGCCCGGCACGTGTCGGCGTCCCAGCTCAACCAGCGGTACTTCGCCGGCCGGGAAGACGGCCTTCACACGTCGAGCGGGGAGGAGCTGCTGGTGGCGACCACCTGACCCGGCCCCTGACCCTTACCCTTCTCAGCCGGGGCCGGGGCCGGAGCCGGGGCCGGAGCCCGGTCCCAGGTGCCTCAGGCGGTCCGGTCCCGGACGGCCGAGGCAGTCCCCATGCGCCGATCCGAGGGCCACCGATAATGGATGCATGGGTGTCCGGCACTGGTCGGGGAACCGCCTGCTGGTGGAGCCATGGAGCCGCTGCCTGGTGGCGATTCCACTCGCGCTGATCTTCGTGATCACCGTGGTGGACCTCCAGGCTCCGACGGAAGTCCATCTGGGCCCGCTGCTGGTGATCGCCCCCGCCCTCACCGCCTCCCTGGCCGGGGCCCGGCTCACCGCGGTGGCCGGGGTCCTCGCGGTGGCCGCTCAGATCGTCATCGCCGTGTTCCACGGCGGACTGACCACTACGAACCACATCGCCCAGCTCATCGCCCTGACGGCCCTTTCCACCCTGGTGGTCTTCCTCCGCCACATTCGCGAGCGGCAGGAACGTGCGCTGGTCCAGGCGCGCTCGGTGGCGGAGACAGCGCAGCGGGTTCTCCTGCGGCCCCCGCCACGCCGGGTCGGGCCCTTGCGGATCGCGTGGCTGTATCTGTCCGCCGAGGAGGAGACGGAGATCGGGGGCGACCTGTTCGCCGTCGCCCGCGCCGGACATGCCGCGACCCGGGTGGTGATCGGCGATGTCCGAGGCAGCGGTCTGGCCGCCATCGGTGAGGCGTCACTGGTGCTCGGTGCCTTCCGTGAGGGAGCCCACCGCTACGGCACCCTGCCCGAGCTGGTGGCCGTCCTCGAGGACAGCGTGTACCGCAACGTGGACGACGTCGCGGACACCGAGCACGATCCCGGCGAGCACTTCATCACCTGCCTGGTCCTGGAGATCCCCGACGAAGGACCGCAGGGCGAGATGATCAACTGCGGGCATCCCCCGCCGCTGCTGCTGCACGGCGGGCAGGTCACCGCGATGTACGCCCGCCACTCAGCACCCCCGCTGGGCATGTGCGAACCGCCGGTCCCGGTCCACCCCACCGACCCCTTGACCTTCGAGGCCGGCGACATCCTCGTCCTGTACACCGACGGGGTGATCGAGGCCCGCTCACCGGCCGGAGCGTTCTATCCGCTCGCCGAACGCGTCGCCTCCTTCCCCGCCGGCAGCCCCGACGCACTGTTGGACCGCATCCATCGCGATCTGCTCAGCCACGTCGGCGGTAACCCCCTCGACGACGCGGCCATCCTGGTCATCGAACACACCGCGTCCCACCACCCCCACTTCGCCCCCGGAAGCATCAACGGCTTCTCCAGGCTGCATCCCGGCGAGACACGTCGGCCCCAGCCCCAGTCCCAGCCTCCGGTGAGCTAGTGTCCTGCGCCAGTAGTTGATCGTTAGATGCTGTGTGACTTCTACTGCTG
>NZ_JAAIKO010000098.1 GCF_016107395.1 Streptomyces fildesensis | reverse complement strand
AAATTCATCCCGACTGAATCGGGGATAAGACAAGGCGCCTCATGGCGCACTGCCACCTGTCGCTGACCTGCACCGCTACGGGCAGGGCCTGGCGGATCGCTTCTAATGGTGGAGTCGGGTATTGGAACTGTCCGAATGCCTTGAGTTCAGGCCCTCGGGCGCTGGCTGATGTCGGCGGCGTAGGAGTTCCAGTCGCCGGCGGCGATCTTCTGCCACTGGACGGCGCTTTGGATGTGGATCCCCAAGGTCTTGGCCAGGATTGCTGCGGGGAGTTCGGCGGCGAGCGCGAACAGAGCGGTGTTCCGGCTGTGTCGTGGGGTGATCCCGAGGGCGTGCAGGCGTCGGGCGAGTGCGCCTTCGGTCAGTGGGAGCCCTCGGCGGTGCCCTGGGAACAACCAGCCGGATTCCTCGTGGAGGACACCGCTTCCCGGTGGTCTGCGGGTGGCGACGAGCTCGTCGACGAGCTCGTCCAGTGGGTTGGGCAGGACGATGGGGCGGCTGCCCAAGTGCAGGAAGGTGCGGTCGCCGTGGTGGCGTACGTGTTTGACGGTCAAGGCCGTGATGTCGCTGAGCTTTTGTGCGTAGAGCAGGACCAGCAGCCCGGCGGTTCGAGTGACGAGGGGGCAGGCGTCGTCGTGGAGCAGGCGGCGGGCATCGCTCCATCGGCGATCCTGGTCGAGGGGTCCGGCCGGGCCGGACCAGCGGGTGCTCGGTGCGGTGAGGCGGGAGGCATGCCGGTGGGTTACTGCCCACCGTACGAAGTTCGCGGACCGTTGCCGGTGACCGGGGTGATCCGTGCGCCAGAGGTCGAGGTCGGCCTGGGTGCAGGTCTGCAACGTCAGCTCTCGGTCCTCGAGCCAGTCCAGGAAGGCCGTGGCGGCGGTGATCTGCTGGCGCAGGTTCCTGGCCTGCTGGTCGGTGACGGGGTTGCCGTGGAGGCGGCCGCGCAGTCGGCGTAGCTGGTGCCAGACGGCGTATCCGTGCAGGGCCCGATGGTGCTCGGGTAACGAGCGCGAGGCCAGGGCCTGGTCGATCCAGGTCTCAAGGCCGGCGAGGAGCTCGTCTCGGCGAGGGAGAGCGCCGGAGACGACCAGCATCGCTCGCAGGTGGTTCAGGGTGAGGCTGGGCGGCATGGTGTCCAGGAAGTCGTGGGACAGACGGCGGCGTCCGCGCGCGACGTCGCGCAGGGTGGTGCGGACTCCGTGTCTGGTCAGCCAGGTATCGACGCTGTCGGGCCGGTCGGATTGGACGAGTGCCTCTCGGAGTTGATCGAGTGCGGGCAGTGTGGTGCCGCTGGGCGGGGCGAAGATGTCCTTCAACTTCCGGTCCAGGGAGCACCGCGTGCACTGCGCGGTCGAGAGTTGCCAGGTGGTTCGGCAGGTCGAGCAGCGTTTCCAGAATGCCGGATCGGGGTTGAGGCAGGAGGCGCAGAGCGGCTTGTCGAGGGTGCCGCCCTTGAGTACGGCCCCGGTGCCGCAGGCCGAGCAGATGATCCAGCGTTGTCGGCACCGTTCGCAGACGGGTTTGCTGATCGCGCGGGAGATGCCGATCCGGCTGCCGGTAGTCCCGCAGAGGGTGCAGGGGAGGTCGTGGCCGGGGCGGCAGTTCTGGCAGACCGGGCCGTCTGGGGTGACCGCGGCGACGCGCCGGTTGTTCCCGCATCCGGTGCACGGCTTCCAGCTGCGGGGATCTTGATGCCAGCAGTTCTGGCAGAGAGGATGCCCGTTGTCGTGGCGGCGGGCGGTGGGGCGGGTCTTCCCGCACCGGCCGCAGGGCAGGGCCCGGGCTTTCGCTCTGCATCCGTGGCAGATGCGTACTCCGTCGACGGGCGGGCCGAGCTTTCTCTGCTTGCCGCAGCGGGGGCAGGACGGCACGATCACCGCCGAGGCGCCGGCATCAACGAGTGCGTCGATGAACCGCAGGACACTGGGAGAGTCGGCAAACATGCCCTGGCCGGTGAGGAGTTCCGGCCGCCGCGTGACGTCGCGGGCAAGGCGGCGTCGTCCGTCGGGCCGTGCCGCGGCCTGGCCGATCGCCCCCAGGAGGGCTTCCTGGCCCAGTGCGGGTTCCAGTTCGGAGAGCAGAGTGAGCAGAGTTCTGACTTCTTCGCCGGCCGCCCAGTCCTGACGCTTTGTCATGATTCGGCCCTGGTGATCCGTGCCCGCTTGGGGCGCAGGTTCCCGAGGCTGTCGGTGTTCGTGGAGGCGCCGGCGGCGGCCTTCTTCGGTCGTGTGGCAGCGGTGCCCGTGGCGGCGGCCGGCTCGATGAGGTTGTCCATTGTGCAGTCCAGGAGATCGAGCAGCGCCATGAGGATCTTCAAGCTGAGCCGCTCGGGCCGCTCCACCACCAGCCGATACACCTGGCTGGTGGACAGGGTGATCCCGCGCTCGGACAACGGCGCGATGAGATCGGTGGTGGAGAACATCCCGCGCTCGGCCATCACCTTGCGCAGATGCCAGCGGTAATCGAGCTTGCCGTCCATCTCCGTACCTCCTCAAGATCCGGCGAACGCCGGTGCCAGTGCCCTGCTCAGAGCAGTGTTCATGAAGTCGTCGCTGACATGGGTGTAGATCGCGGTGGAGCTGTCGCACTCGTGGCCGACCTGCTGCTGGATGAAGCGCCGGTCCACCCCGTCCTCGGTCAGATGCGTGACATAGGCATGACGCTCGGAGTGCGGAGTCAGCTCCTTCGGCAGGCCCAACGCGTCCCGGTAGGCGACGAACCTGGCGTTGATCTCCGACGGCTTGACCCGGCCGCCGCGCTCGGTGAGCCAGAGCGCGGGGTGATCGGGGTAGCCGAACCGGGGCCGGACGTTCGCGACGTAGTCGGCGACCGCCTCCACGGCCCAGTCCATCACCGACAGCACGTTCCTGCGACGCGGCGGCTGCCCCCTCTTCGCCTTGCCGTAGCGGACGTTGAGCATGCCGTACCGGCCGAACTGCGGTGCCTTTGGGTTCCGCCCCCAGTCGGTCACGTCCAGCTTCGACGTCTCGGTCCGCCGCAGTCCCCACCCGTAGATGGTCTTGAAGATGGTCGCATCCCGATACGCGGCCAAGGCCCCCTTGCGCTTGGAGCGTACGGCCCGCTCGACCTGGTCGTCGGCGTAGTCGAGGAACTGCTGGAGTTCCTCGCGGGTGAATGGCCGGGCCTCCGGGCTGCCCTCGTAGCCCTGCAGGTGCACCATGGTGTTCCACTCGTGACAGATCGCCACCGGATAGGTGCCGAACGCCTCCTCACACGCCGGCACCCAGCCGTAACGGCCGTCGATGAGGAACTCCGTGAACTGCCGGACATCACCCTGATAGGCGCGGATCGTCGACGGAGCCAGATGCCGCTCACCCGTCAAGTACGCCGACCACTCGTCGACATGGCCCGGCCTCCACTGCCACGGGTAGTCGTTCACGAACTCGTGAAAGCGGCGGACCAGTCGTTCCCGGTCCTCCACCGTCTCATCCCGCAGCCCGCGGGACTTCTGCTGAGCCCGCCATCCCCGCAGCATCGCGTCGAACATCGCGTCCTCGGGACGCAGCTGTGCCACCCCGGAGACGAGCTCCAGACGAGCCGACCCGGCCAGGGCCACCGTACGCTGATGCACCACGCAGACCATCCCTTCTAGAGGGCAGATCTTGCATCAGATGGGATGAGCGCGGCAAACTGCCTGATCAGATGGCCAGTTCGTAGTAGCCTTCGAGAGCATCAGGGCGTCGCCGTGAGCTGCTGGCCTGCAGCTTCTCGCCCGTCTGATGCAATTCCCGAGGGTTGGCGTAGGTGGCGGAGCCGTCCCGGCAGACGTACTGGGCCCCCGGGTGCTCGCGCAGCCACGTGGTCAGGGTCTGGGCGGTCCGGTCATGCAGCACGTCGATCCGCTCGCCGGTCTCGGCGTCGATGATGTGGGACATCCCGTGAGTTCCCCTGTGGTCGGGTGCGTGATTGTCCCTGTGGT
>NZ_JAAIKO010000097.1 GCF_016107395.1 Streptomyces fildesensis | reverse complement strand
TGGGGATGCTCAGCTGGTCGGGAAGATCGGCCAGAGCGTTCGTCCAGTAGTCGATCTGGGTGGCGAAGAGGCTGTCGGGGTCGTTCTGGTCGCCCAGTAGTTCGTTCTGCCACAGCGTGTAATCCGCGTACTGCACCGGCAGCGGAACCCAATGAGGCGTCTCTCCCTGGGTCCGGGCGGTGTAGGCATGGGTGAGGTCGGCAGCCAACGGTCCCAGCGACCAGCCGTCGCCCGCGATGTGGTGGACCACCAGCAGCAGGACATGCTCCTGGGAGGAGAGCTCGAAGAGATCGGCTCGCAGGGGAGGTTCGACGGCCAACTCGAAGGCGTGCCGGACTGCTTGTTCGAGTACGGTCGCCAGCTCGGCTTCCGTCGTCGGAATGACGGTCACACGCGGCGCGGCGGCTTCGGAGTCCAGTATGTGCTGGCAGGGAGTGCCGTCGATCTCGGGGAAGACGGTGCGCAGGCTTTCGTGCCGGGCGACGAGGTCACCGAGCGCGGACCGTAGTGCGTCCCGGTCGAGTTCGCCCGTGAGGCGGAGTGCGAGCGGAATGTTGTAGGTGGCGCTGGGCCCCTCCATCTGATGGATGAACCACAACCTGCGCTGAGCGAATGACAACGGCATGACCTCGGGCCGCGCCCGAACGGTGAGTGCCAGTCGTCCAGGTGCAGCAGTGTCGAGCAGGGCCGCCACCGCGGCCGGCGTCGGGCCCTCAAAGAGGGTGCGCAGACCGACCTCGACGCCGAAGACCGATCGGATCTGCGCGATGAGGCGGGTGGCGAGCAGTGAGTGGCCGCCCAGGTCGAAGAAGTCGTCGTCGACCCCGGCCCGAGGCAGCCCCAGTACCTGCGCGAACAGGTCGCAGACGATCTGCTCCTGCGGGGTTCGTGCGTCCCGGCCCGACCCGACCGACGCGAAGTCCGGCGCCGGCAGAGCGGCGCGGTCGAGCTTGCCGTTGGCGGTCAGTGGCAGGCGATCGAGAGGGACGATGGCGGCGGGCTGCATGTAGTCGGGGAGGTGTTGGCGGGTGTGTTCGCGGAGGGCGGTGAGGAGGGCGGCGGTGCCGCGGCTGGTGGCCGGGTTGATGACCCAGGTCGAGAGGGTTGCTCCAGAGCCACTGGTATCGACCGGTGTGTAGGTATGGGTCGGGGTGCCGGCGGCCAGCCGACTGCGGACGATGTAGGTGACGTCGACCGTGTCGACGTCATGGGTGCTCCAGGTAATGCCGCTCCAGTACCCGAGCTCGTCGCCGAGCTGATGGAACATCTCCAGGTCGATATGGGGGTTGGAGGTGTGGCTGGGAAGAGGAGCGTTGTGATCGAGGGCGTGCTGCAGGGCGAGCTCGTGGGTGAGGCGAGGGTTGGGGACTCCGGTGACCCGGAGTTCGACGGGCTGCTGGGTCGCGAGCCGTCGCCTGAGGTCGGCCAGATTGGCGGTGGCATCGTCGGCGTTCTGGTCCCAGGGTTGGTGGGGGGTGTGGGTGAGGGGGTGGGGGGTGATGCCGGTTTTGTAGAGGGTGGCGTCGTAGCGGTAGCGGGTGAGTTCGTTGTGTGCGGTGCCGCGTTTGAGTTGGATGTCGGTGCCGGCGATGTCGGGGATGTGGTGGGTGAGGGCGGTGAAGTATTCGGGGTCGATGAGGAGTTCTTTGCCGAGGACGAGGCTCTGTTCGACGGCGCGGCGGATGGCGGCGGTGTCGGCGTCGTCGGCGCGGGCGGCCTGGACCGCGGTGGTGAAAGTGCGCAGCAGGCGGGGGTTACGGACGTCCCCCACGAACACCGCACCGCCGGGAGCGAGAGCGCGGATGGCGTGATGAAGCACCTGCTCGAGATAGCCGGCGTTCGGGAAGTACTGGGCGACGGAGTTGAGCACGATGGTGTCGAAGTGGTTGTCGGGCAGACTGCCGAAGTCGTGGGCGGGTTGCGTCCTCAGGCGAACCCGCTGGAGCAGGACGGGATCGTTGTCGACCTGGGCCTGAAGTTCCCTGATGACGGTGGGGGAGAAGTCGGTCCCCCAGTACTCATCGCACTCGGGCGCGAGCTGAGAGAGCAGGAGACCGGTTCCGACACCGATTTCGAGCACACGGCGAGGACGGAGCGTCCTGATGCGCTTGACGGTGGTGTCCCGCCATTCCCGCATCTCCTCCAGCGGGATCGGTCGGCCGTCGTAACTGCTGTTCCAGCTCGCGAAGTTCTCGCCGAACACGGTTTTGGTCGCGGAGGTGTAGACGGAGTCGTACAGTTCCTGCCACTCGCTCAACTGTGACTCTTCGACCTGCTCATTGCGATCGTCCGTCGAACTGTCGGCGACGACATAGCCGACCAGACGGGCGTCTCCCGGCTGGTCCTCACGAACGATGACGGCGGCCTGGGCGATGTCGGGGTGGTCGGTGAGGACCTTCTCGATCTCGCCGGGTTCGATGCGGAAGCCGCGGATCTTGACCTGGTGGTCGGCGCGGCCGATGAATTCCAGCTCACCGTCGCCGTTCCAGCGCACGAGGTCGCCGGTGCGGTACATCCGTCCGCCGGGTTCCAGGCCGCAGGGGTCGGCGACGAATCGCTCGGCCGTCAGGGCGGAACGGCCGAGGTAGCCGCGAGCCACGCCGGCGCCCGCGATGTACAACTCACCCACCACACCAGGCGCCACCAACTGCAGCTCGTCATCCAACACATAGGTCCGCGTATTGGCTATCGGCCGGCCGATGGGGGCAGCGCCCGCGCCATCGGCCAAGTCTCCGGCAGTCGACCAAATGGTGGTCTCGGTCGGTCCGTACAGGTTGGTCAGGTCGTCCGTGAGCTCGCGCATTTCTTCGGCGAGGGCGGTGGGCAGTGCCTCCCCTCCGACCAGCATGCGCAGGCCCCGCAGGGCCTCCGGGTTGTGCGCCACCAGCAGCTGCCACAGCGAGGGGGTCCCCTGAAGGACCGTGACACCGTGCCGGGCGATCAAGTCCAGTACGGCAGAAGGTTGCGCGACCGACTCCTTCGGCGTCAGGACCACCGCTGCACCGGAGAGAAGCGGGTGATACAGCTCCAAAGCAGCAATATCAAAGGCGACGGTGGTGACCGCGAGCAGCCGCTCCTCAGGCCGAAGTTCGACCTTCTGCCGCATGGCCTCCAAGAAGTTGAGCAACGCGGCGTGCGGCACGACCACGCCCTTGGGACGTCCGGTCGACCCGGAGGTGTAGATCACGTACGCGGCGTCCGCGGGCCGCAGCGGTGCTACACGGTCGGCGTCGGTCGGATCGCTGTCGGAGCAGTCAGCCACCAGCGCGCGGACATTGGCAGCGTCCAGAACCAACCGCTGCGACGAGCCGCCCGCCACCAGCCGGTCCGTTCGCGTCGTAGTGAGAACCAGGGCAGGTCGCGCGTCCTCGAGCACGTACTCGATGCGTGCCGCCGGATGATCCGGATCCAGTGGCAGGTACGAGGCACCAGTTTTGAGCACTGCCAGCAGGGCGACCACCAGGTCGGCCGAGCGAGGCAGCGCAAGGGCGATCACCAGATCCGGCCCGGCACCACGTCGCAACAAGGCGTGGGCGAGTTGGTTGGCGCGAGAGTTCAGCTCCGCATACGACAGGGTGGCATCCCCGACGATCAGAGCCACGGCGTCGGGCGTGGCGGCAGCCTGTTCCGCGAAGCGGTCCGGCAGGAGGGTCTCGCTCACCGGGGAAGCGGTGTCTTGCCAGGTGTGGAGCAGGTGGTGGCGTTCGGCGGGGGTGAGGACGTTGATGGTGCTGAGGGGTTGGTCGGGGTGGGCGGTCGCGGTGTCGAGGAGTTGGATCCAGCGGTCGAAGAGGGTGTGGACGGTTGGTGCGTCGTAGATGTCGCTGGAGTACTCGATCGCGCCGTTGATCCCTTGGGGTTCGCCGTTGGGTCCGCGTTGTTCGGCGAGGCTGAAGAAGAGGTCGAATTTTGCGGTTCCGGTGCGTCCGGGTGCCAGGTCGATGCGGAGTCCGGGGAGTTGGAAGGTTCCTTCGGGTGCGTTTTGGAGGGCGAGCATGATTTGGAAGAGGGGGTGGTGGGCGAGGGT
>NZ_JAAIKO010000096.1 GCF_016107395.1 Streptomyces fildesensis | reverse complement strand
TGGAGGGCCGGGCGTCCAGCAGGGCCCGCTCGGCACGCTTGACCTCGATCAGCCGCGACGTGCCGTACAGGGCGACTCTCCGGTAGTCGCCGATGATCCGTCCCCGGCCGTAGGCGTCGGGCAGGCCGGTGATGAGGCCGGCCTTGCGCGCGCGGAGCATCTCCGGGGTGTAGGCGTCGAAGACGCCGGCGTTGTGGGTCTTCCGGTAGGTGCCGAACACCCTCGTGACGAACGGGTCGGGCTCGTATCCGTAGGCCCGCAGGCTGTTCTCGACCATCCGCAGGCCGCCGTTGGGCATGATCGCCCGCTTCAGCGGGGCATCCGTCTGCAGACCGACGATCAGCTCACGCTCCCGGTCGATCCATCCGGGACGGTGCGAGGTGATGGTCGAAGGCGTCCGGGCGTCGATATCGAGAACGCCTCGGCGGCGTTCCTCGGGGAACAGCGCGGAGACCTTGTGCCATACCGCGAGGGTGCGCGACGTCGGTCCCGCCAGGAACGAGGCGTCGCCTTCGTACGGCGTGTAGTTGGTCTGGATGAAGTCGCGCACGTCGATGCGGTCGCGCCAGGACCGGCCGGAGAACCCCCGCCACGCGGCATCGGACACGCCCATGGTGGATGGCGTGGTCACAGTCATCGTCGCCTCACTCCTTCACAGTTCAGGTGTCTCCATGCTCGTTCGCCGACGCGAGGCCGCCCAGGGTCCGCAGGTCCCCGCGGAGCAGCCGTTCGGCCCTGCCCGACGCAGCTGTCGGGACCTCCGCACCGATCAGGGCCGAACGGCCCTCGCGGCTGCCCCGGCCAGCCCCTGCGCGCTGCCCACCGTCCGCAGGACCGTGGAACGGAACCCGAGGAGAGGGACCGTGATGACGGACACCGCACACCCCGTGCAGAAGACCCACGCGCTGCTGGCCGACGGCAGGACCGTCGCGATACGGCCCACCCGGCCGGAGGACCATGCCGCCGTGGTGTGGCTGTTCGACCGGCTGTCGGCCGAGAATCTGCGACTCCGGTTCCTCGGAGCGAGCCGCCGGGCCGGCCGGCAGGCCGCCGACCGCGTCTGCGCTCCCCCCACGCCCGGCCACCGCGCACTGCTGGCCCTGCTCGCGGGACAGGTCGTCGGTCTCGCCGAGTACGAGACCGGGACCGACCCCTGCTCCGCGGAGATCGCCCTGACGGTTGCCGACGACCTCCACCACCAGGGCGTGGGAACCCTGCTCCTGGAGCATCTCGCCGACCGAGCCGGACAGGACGGAATCACCACCTTCACCGCCGAAGCACTGGCCGACAGCCATCCCGCGCTGAAGGTCTTCGCCGATCTCGGGCTGAACACCGTTCGCCACTTCGACGGCACCACCGTGCACTGCGTCATCCAACTCGACCCGGACGAGTACTACCGGGCCGCGGTCGACACCCGCGGCCGGACCGCGGCCTCCGCCAGTCTGCAAGCACTGCTGCGCCCGGAATCCATCGCTGTGATCGGCACAGACCATGAGCCGGGGTCCGTGGGACGAGCGGTGCTGAAGAACCTGCGCCGTGCCGGCTTCAACGGTCGGCTGCGCGCGGTGGACACCCACGCCCACTCCGTCGAGCGCATCCCCTGCTACCCGTCCGTCGCCGCCCTCCCCCACCCCGTCGACCTCGCGGTCCTCGCCGTTCCCGCTTCCGACGTCACCGCGACAGCCGAGCAGTGCGGAGTGGCCGGCGTACGAGCTCTCGTAGTCCTGGCCACCGGGCTCGACGCCGAGCAGTCCGCCGCGCTGCTGGCCGTCTGCCGGCGCTACGGGCTTCGGCTGGCCGGCCCAAACAGCATGGGCGTCACCAACACCGAGGAACAGGTCCGGATGGACGCCACGTTCGCCGCCCACCGGACACTGCCGGGGACGGCCGGAGTCGGCGTGCAGTCCGGCGGGATCGGGATCGCGCTGCTCGCCGGGCTGTCCCGGCTCGGAATCGGTGTATCCACCTTCGCCTCCCTCGGCGACAAGTACGACGTCAGCGGCAACGACCTGCTGCAGTGGTGGGAGGGCGACGGCCGCACCGACCTGGCCGTGCTGCACCTGGAATCCTTCGGCAACCCGCGGGGCTTCGCCCGTACCGCCCGCAGGGTCGCCCGCCGCATGCCGGTCCTGACCATCGACACCGGCGGCCCGCACCCCGCCCGGCGTCCGGACGCCGGGCGGGGTGCGGGCCAAGGTGTTCCCGTCATCAGCCGGCAGGCGCTGTTCACCCAAGCCGGAGTCATCGCCACCCGCACCCTTGGCGAACTCCTCGACACCGCGGCCATGCTGCACTCCCAACCACTGCCGCCCGGCACCAACGTCGCCGTGGTGTCGAACTCACGCGGCGCGGGCACCATGGCAGCCGACGCCTGCCAAGCGGCCGGACTGACCGTCCTCGAACTCCCCGCCACCTTGGCCGCCGAGCTCCTCGACCTGCTTCCACACGGCGCGCAGGCCACCAATCCCGTCAACGTGACCGCCGCCGTGAGCGAAGCCGCGCTGCGCGCGTGCGTCGACCGACTCGCCGCACACGGCGCCCTGAACGCCGTCATGGTGGTCCTGGTGCCCACCGCGCTGTCCGAGGCGACCGGCGACGACCTCGTCAGAGCACTGACGCAGTCCACGACGATCCGACGCTCGCGGACCGTTACCGCCGTCCTCCTCGACCAGCCGGAGCCCGTCCGCCTGTTGCACGCGACCGGCGGAGCGGTGCCCGCGTACTCCGCCCCGCACTCCGCCGCCCGAGCACTGGCACACGCCGCGGCCCGCAGCCGCTGGCTCGCGCAACCGTCCGGCACGACGCCGGAGCTCCCGGACATCGACACCGCCGGAGCGCACGCACTCGTCGACGCCTTCCTGGCCGTCAACCCGCAAGGCGGCCGGCTCGATCCAGAAGCCTGTTCGGAGCTGCTGGACCGCTACGGCATCCCGCGCCCGCCCGAGGCCCGGGCGGACGGCGAGCAGTCGGCCGCCGAGGCGGCCGTCCGGCTCACCGGGCCCCGCGGACACGTCGCACTGACGGCGTACGGTCCCGGTCTTCCGCCCGGGAGCGGCCACGACACTGTCCTGCTCGACCTGGTGGGCGAGACAGAAGTGCGGGCCGCGTACCGAGAGCTCAAGAGCCGCTTCGGTGACGCCATGACCGGTGTCCTCGTCCGCCCCATGGTCGAACGCGGGATCGAGCTGATCTCCGGAATCAAACAGGACGACGTCTTCGGTCCCCTGATCCTGTGCGGGCCCGGTGGTATCACCTGCGATCCGCCCGCCGAACCGGCCGCCCAGCTCGCCCCACTCACCGAGCGTGACGCGCGAGCGATGCTCGCCGACCCGCGCTGCTCCTCGCTGCTCCTCGGGCGCCACGGCGGTAGCGCGGACATCGAGGGGCTGAAGACGCTACTGCTGCGATTGTCCCGGATGGCCGAAGACCTGCCACAACTCGCGGAAGCCGCCCTTGTGACGGTCGTCGCCGGGCCCAGCGGCGTCACCGCGCTCGACGCCCGCATCCGCCTGCTGCCCCATCTCGTCCACGATCCGTACCTGCGCCGGCTGCGCTGAATCCGGGTCCACGAAAAGGCACTCCACGGACCTGAGGAGTGTGGCCGGTCAACTTGTGCGGATGAGCCCCGGGGCTCATCCGCACAGGTCCGACCTTCCCTGTTCAGCCGCCCCGTACGAGGTGCCGGCGATGGCTCAACCGGCCGGGAACACTGAAGCCGGCCCCACGACGCCGCAGATGCCGCCAGGGGTCCCGCTTGCGGATCGGATCGGCCGGAGCGGTCGGAGCGGCGGACTCCTGCCGGTAGAAGAGCCGTTTCCCGATCTCGATGAGACCCAGATAGCAGACCACCATGGCCACCAGTGCGGCGAAGAAGCCCAGCGGAAGCGGCGCGAAGCCGAGTGTGTGTGCCAGGGGTGTTGCCGGCAGTACCGCTCCCACCGCGACCACCCCGAAGGCGGCCATTGTCAGCGGCAGGCTGGGACGGCTGCGCCAGAACGGGCTGCGACGGGTGCGGATCGCGAAGATCACCAACGCCTGGGTGGCCAAGGACTCCACGAACCAGCCGGTGCGGAACTGGACCGGTCCGGAGTGGAAGACCCACAGCATGACGCCGAACGTGGCGAAGTCGA
>NZ_JAAIKO010000095.1 GCF_016107395.1 Streptomyces fildesensis | reverse complement strand
CCGCCGCCACCATCGCCCCCGTCGAGGCGATGCACGCCGCGATCCTGCACTACGTGCTCGGTCAGTACCCCGTCCCGGACGACTTCCTGCCCGTGGACAAGGCCGCCAGCACCACCCTACTGACGGTCTGATGATGCATGGTGCGCCCCGGGCTCCCAGCGTGTCGGGGACCGGGGCGCACCACGTCCTTGGTATCGCTATCCCATGTCAATCATTGCCGTCGATGGATGGGGCCCGCAGATGAACGTCAACGCCAACCGAGTACGTCCCCGTCGCGGACGCCTGGCCGCCGCGAGTGCCATCTGCGCACTGCTCGCTGTGACGGGCTGTTCCAGCTCCAGCTCCGGCGGCTCGTCCTCCTCCACCGTACCGGCCTCACCTCCCGCGGGCACCGCGTCCGGAGCAGCGGCCCGCATCGTCATCAAGGACTTCCTGTTCAACCCGGCCTCGCTGACCGTCGCACCGGGCACCGTGGTCACCGTCCTCAACGAGGACAAGACCCCGCACACCGCCACGGCCACCGACTCCAAGGCCTTCGACACCGGCACCATCGCCGGCGGCAAGTCCGCAACGTTCAAAGCCCCCGCGACAGCGGGGAACTACAGCTACATCTGCAACATCCACCAGTACATGAAGGGCACCCTCACCGTCCGCTGAGGTATCCCAGCCCCGTCGGCCGTCGCCGCAGACACCGAAGGAGTCGGCCATGACACCTGCCCCAACGTCCCGCAGCGCCCGCCGGACCACGCGCCGGGCATGCCGGGTCACTGCCGCAGTGGGCTTGGCCGTCGACGCGTACGTCCATGCCAAGTCCCCGACCCCGACATCGAGGGCCGATACCTGGAAGAACTCATCCACGCCCCCCTTCCCGAGTGGCTGCGGTCTCGGCACCCATTTCGGCTTCGGCCTGGGCGGCGATCGCCTCCTGGCGGGCCCGGTCCTGCGGGTCCAGGTAGTCCAGGTGGTTCCAGCGCGCGGTGTCGTAGCCGGTGTCGGCGTTCCACGGGTAGACCGCGCTCCACGGCCGGTTCCACGCGCGTTGCAGGTCCTGCCGGGAGCTCAGGCGGTCACGGCTGTCGAGGAAGATGTCCTTGGCCAGCTTGTCCAGCTGCCAGTGGGCGGTGTTGGCCGCGTCCTGCACGAGGCTGTCCAGGGCGAAGGCCATCTTGTAGCCGGTTGTGCCGTAGTGGTCGTCGCGCTGGACAGCGAAGAGCGGGGCGAGGAATGCGTCGATGGCCTCGGTGTCGGCGGCGGTGATGTCGTCGGTGTAGTGAAGGGTGCGGTTGAGTGCGGCGGGGTCGGTCACGGGCGGGGGAGTCCCGTCGGTCGCGGCGCCGGTCGGACGGGGCGTCATGTCCCGGTTTATCGCCTCGGTTATGAGAGGACATACACCGCCTATGTCTCGATTTAGGTAGATCTGTAACCTGGCCGAAATCACCCTGGGTGGGGCCTTTAAGGAGAAAGTCGCGACTGATCGAGCGCACCCGGCTGTATGGTTCGACCACCTTTAGCCTGATAGCTCCTATCCGGTTCGAGGATGCCGCGAACGAGGCTTTCGTCTCACTCGAACGAGCGATATCCCTGCCAAGTGCACTGTGGGTCAGCGGACTTATGGCCAGTCAGCCGAACCGCAGCGCCTACCTCAGCGACCTTACCGATGCCTGCTGGGCCCTGATGGAACCGACCATGACGGCATGGAGGGCCGAACGGCAGAAGACCTCGCTCGGACTGGGCGGTCAGGTCACCGACCTGCGCGAAGTCATGAACGCGATTCTCTACGTGAACCACACGGGCATCCCCTGGCGCTACCTGCCGCACGACTTCCCGCCGCCCAGCACCGTCTTCTCCTACTTCAGCACCTGGACCGCCGACGGCACGATCGAGAACCTCGGCGTCCGGCTGCGTCGGAGGGTCCGTGAGCAGGTGGGACGCACTGCCGAGCCGACCGCCTGCGTCATCGACGCCCAGAGCGTCAAGACCGCCCACAGCGTGCCCAGCAGCACGCAGGGCATCGATGCCGGGAAGAAAATCGTGGGCCGCAAGCGGAGCATCGTCGTCGACACCCTCGGCCTGTTACTGCTGGTCACAGTGACCGCAGCCAGTGTTTCGGACAACGACGCCGGCAAGCAGTTGCTCACCCGGATCGCCGTCGCCCACCCCACGATCACCAAGGCCTGGGTCGACACCGGCTACAAGACCCGAGCCATCGAACGCGGAGCGGCCCTGGGCATCGATGTCGACGTCGTCCCGCGGAACACCCAGGTCAAGGGCTTCTCCGTGGTCCCGAGACGCTGGGTGGTGGAACGAACTTTCGGTTGGATCATGATGCACCGCCGACTGGCACGGGACTACGAGACGAAACCCGCACACTCCGAGAGCATGATCCGCCTCGCCATGATCTCCAATCTCCTGAAGCGGGCAACCGGCGAAAGCACCATAACCTGGCATAATCCATGAAATGCCACTCAAGCAAGCCCCTGCGAAGTTCCGAGCAAGGTGTATCGGTAGCCGATGACAGTGAGCCTTTTCCATCATCGCTCTGAGCTGGCTGGGCGCAGGGTGGGGACGGCTTGAACGAAGGCGGTGGCCGACAGATCAAACACCAGGCACCAAGGGCCAGCCAGAATACGAGTCAGGCCCCGCGTCGGGACGGCACACCCATACTCACAGCCGGAGTAGTACGGGCGGTCCGCGGCGAGGCGATCGATGGGCAGCAGCGTGCCGTCCAGCAGGACGAAGGCTTTCGTCGACGCGGTGCGGGCGGCGTCGGCCAAGGCGGGCGCGAGGTCGGCCAGGAGGTCGATGGCCTCGGCGACGTAGAGGTAGGCGGTCGTGACTCCGACGCCGAATCCGGCAGCGAGCTGGGCGTAGGTGTGTCCCACGCGCAGGTGGGCGAGTGCGAGCAGGGCTCGGCGGCCCGCGCTCAGCCGCCGCCACCTGGACCCGATCGCACGGCGGTGCCGCCGCAGTTGTTGCGCGAGGAAGCGCAGCGTGGAGCTGGACACGTCGACGCGGACGGGTAGACCAGCATGCGAAGCCTCTGGTGGAGACGGTTCTCTTGGTCGAAAACTCATCTACCAGGGGCTTCACCCTGTTGTCAGCCCAACGGGCGCACTGCTGACGCAGGTTGGAAAAGGCTCAGTAGCTCGAAGCGGCCACGCCGATCAACGGAGCGGAGACAGAACCCGGCGTATATGGCCGACTCGTCCGCCGCCTTATATCGCCGCAGGTCAGAGCGTGATTTTCAGGGCGGTCATTCCGGCCGGATCGAATCCGGCTCGAATGTGCCATCAAGAGCGCCCGCCGCACGCGCGGCTTGGTTGCGCAAACGTGGAGGCCCTGACCAGGGACGATTCCGGAGCGGAGAGCGGAAGGCCATACTCCCCGTACATCCGTGTTTTGTCCGGAAGACTCGGAGAGGACGCGATCGCCGCACGACGGTCTTCTGGGCTTTACCGCAACCCAGACCCATCCGGTGCTGGTGTCAGTTCCGAATACAGGGTGTGAGTTGATCCCGGCGGCCTTGGTAAAGCCCCTTCGGTCGCTGTTCCTCCCTATGGCACAGGAGCCCCTCATCCCATACGGCACCGGACTGCCGCGGGGCTTCGTTTGGAGCACGCCATGAACAAGACTCTCCTCCCCCTGGTGGGTATCGCCGCGTTCGCCATCCCGCTGGCGCTGCCCGCGGTGGCATCCGCGCAGTCCACCGGCGGCGGTGCGAACTATCAGGCCACCCTCGACCCGGTGGCCACCAACATGGTCGACGGATCCGGCATGGCCACCGTCACCCTGTCGGGCAACCAGGCCACCATCTCGGTGACCGCCAACCAGCTGCTCGACGCTTCCCCGCACGCCCAGCACATCCACATCAAGGGCTCGGGTGAATGCCCGAAGGCGGACGCGGCCCATGACCACAACGGGCACAAAGCCATCAGCACCACCGACGGTCTGCCCGCCTACGGCAAGATCGGCACGTCCCTGACCACCAAGGGCGACACCAGCCCGAACAGCGCGCTGGCCATCGATCGCTTCCCGGCCACCGGCTCGTTCCACTACACCCGCACGATCACCGTGACCCCGGACGTGGCGGCCGCAGTGCGGGCCGACAACGCCGTGATCGTCGTGCACGGCATCGACTACAACCACAACGGCAAGTACGACAACGTCCTGGGCGCCAGCGAGCTGGACCCGAAGCTCCCCCAGGAAGCCACCGCCCCCGCCATCTGCGGAGCCCTCAACGCCATGCCCACCGGGGGAGCGGGCACCGGTGACGGAGCCACCCAGGCCTCCACCGGCGGCAACAGCGCTGATCTGATCGCCACCGGCCTGGGCGCCGCAGCGGTCGCGGCACTGGCCGGCACCC
>NZ_JAAIKO010000094.1 GCF_016107395.1 Streptomyces fildesensis | reverse complement strand
AGACCCTCGGGTTCCCGCTGAGAACCCCTCAGTTCGCCGGAACCCACGGCGGAGGGACGGTCGCGTACGAGTCGCCCCTCCGTAGCGCGAAATCGTCGACGCCCAGCACCCTGACCTGCCCGACAGGCTCCTCGGGGAAGGCCCTGAGCAGGCGTAACAGGGTGTCCTTCGCCACCGGGACCCCCAGCGCGACCGCGAGTCGGCCGCCGGCCCGCCCGGCCAACGCCAGCGCGATCGAGGTCAGCGTCCCGCGCATCAGCGGAGTGTAGCGGGCATGCGGGCTGGTCAAACCGGTGACCTGCTCGGCGAACGTCACGGCCGCGCAGGCGGCATTGAGGCACCGGAACCGGCGTATCAGCAGCTCGATGACTACCCGGGTGCCGCTGATCGCCGCGTCGGACAGGCGTCGCAAGTAACGCCCGTGCACACGTCCCGATGGGCTCCGACAGTGCGGACACGGCGCCTCGACCGCACGGACACGGGCATGCATCGTGATCCCGCCAGCCGACCGCTCGACCAACTCCACCACGACACCGGACAGATGAGGCAGAAGCGCCTCGAAACTCGGCGAAGAACACGCGGGACAGGATGCCAGCCGTCAACACCTACCGATCACAAGATCAGCGACAGAGCCGAATTGAGTGACCGTCCACAGCAGTGGCCGGATGACGTCCAGGAGCAGTTCCTCATCGACCACGGCGACAACGGCGCCTTCGTTCACGACTACGCGGGCATCGACCTGCGCGAGGTCACCTGGCGGCTGGAGACGATCCCGGCCGCGGACTTCCACGGCATGCCGACCGGAGCGTCCGACGCCGGCTGCATCGAATCCTTCGCGAAGAACCCGGTGCGGGTCGCGGTCCGCCCCCAGAGATCGGCCGGCACTGGGAAGAGCACGGTACGTGGCTGCGCCCGCCGCTCCTCATCGACCGGCGCCTCCTGGACCCGGCGGACAGCGGACTGCAGGTCCTGGAGGGCGGCAGGCCTGACCGTGGTGGAGATGTCGGGAACCGATGAACTCCATGTAGCCAGCGACTGGCAGGGTGTCTTTCCGGAAGGCCGCGATCTGACCCAGGTCAAGGCCAAGCCCCTCTATACCCTGGGAGAGTAGGCCGTGACCGGCGGAGCGACCGATCTCTGGGGCGAATGGCAGAAACACGGCGCCCAAGGCATCAGCGGCGCCAAGGCCCTCGCCACCGAACTCGACCGCATCGCCCACCAGGGCGGCATCTCCTCACCCGTCACCACCCACCGCGGCCTGACCGCCCGCCTGCGCTACCCCAACAGCAAACCCGGCCGCGCAATCCTCCGCGCCCACGGCATCAGCACCCGCCTGTTGCGCTCCTGGGACCGGGGCAGCCGCCCCACCCGGGCCAAGCTGGAAGCCGTGGACCGCGCCTACCAGGATCACCGCAGGGCGAACCTCGTGCGATCCGGGGCACTGAAGCGGCTGCTGAACAACGGGGGACAGGGTCGGCGGATCGAGATCTACCCGGTGGCCCAGTCGCGTGTGGACGAGAAGTACCGCCGGCCCACCCTCAGTGAACGCTCCGTGCAGGCCCGTTACATCTGGGACGACCTCGTCGACGCCTGGGGCCGGGGCGACGAAGACACCCTGGACGAAATCTGGGACGACGTGATCACCGATCTGGACTCCGCATATGCGGCCTACGCATACGTGGGCTCCCTCGGCATCGGAGCATGACACCGCAGAGCCCGGACACGCGCATCGCGGACGAGGTTCAGAGGGAATCTGATGGCATCAACCGGAGTATTTGTATGTTCTGCGAGCTCGGCGGCTGCGGTCCCCGGGTTCTTGGCCATGTAGAGGCCCCTTCGAATCTGCGGTCGGCATGGAAGAATTCCGGGTCGATTCCGCCGAGTACGCCTTTGGTCGCGCCGCTGCTCGTTTTCCACTTTACCGACCGCAGGAGCTCGGATTCCGGCTCTGAACTGCGACGATACGTAGACTACATGTCCGTGACGGTTCCTCACCATCGCTTGTTGTCGCCCGTTGGAGTGATTCTCGACCACCCCGCCTGCATCCGTCGCTGACTCCCTGCGCCGGACTTGCCGGAGTCAATCGACGGTGACAGCCAAGCCGAGGGATCGGTCCAGGTCGCGACGTAGAGGATCGGGCGGAGAGACGCCGGCCGCTACCACTACGCGGCGAGGGTAGTCATCGGGATGCCAGGCGGGCTCGGTAGATTGTGCATCCTGGACTGTGGAGGACGGAGATGAGATGAGGACGGTCAGCGACTTCGTGCCGCTACTGGGGGCGCCTGTCCGCCAGGAAGAAGGACATCTGATCGAGAAGATCGCGAGGTCCTGGTCCGTGACGCTTCCTGAGGACTTCGTCGAGGTCGCCGGGGCCTATGGCGACGCGGCGATCTCGGAGTTCATCTTCCTCTGTGGTGCTCGCACGCTGCAGTCGTACTCGGACGGGATGGGGCGGAAGTTGGAGCAGTCGTCTTCGGTGCCCCACCTCGTCCTTCCGTCCGCTGACGGAGCTCTGGTGTGGGGAAACACGAGCGAGGGCGATCAGCTGTTCCTCGTGCCGCGCGGGGGTAGCACCTGGACGGTGTCAGCCTTCCGCCGTGGCTGGGGTGACTGGTATGACTCTGATCTCGGGTTCAGCGACTGGTTCCACCTCGCCCTCACTGGCGGGATTGCCGCAGACTGGCTGCCCGAATGGGAGCCCTTGCCCCACCCCCTCGAACTGGTCGACTGACAGTGGTGGGGAACGGCGAGGAGTCCGGGTGATCACGCAGGGCGTGGAGATAACGTCGAGCTGCAGCGAGTGCGGGGGCCTGTTGGTCCGTGATGTCGGGCAGTTCATCGTCGGAGGGCGGCTGTGCTGGGGCATCGAGGGCTCGTGTCGAGCCTGCCCCAACGGCTGGTGCGAGGAAGGCGGGGGGGAGACTCCGGAGGAGATCCGGCAGGCTTTGCTGATAGCGCATGGCCCCGCCCGACTCCGCCTGCTCGACGCGCGGGCGAGCCTGGTCCCTGTGCTCAAGGCTCTGCGGGAAATCTGGGACCTGCCATTCTTTCAGGCCCGTGAGAGAGCTGGCGAGCTGATGGAGCATGGCCTGGTCGGCACGCTGGTCGAGATGGAGTTTGTGGCTTCACGACTGCGCGGCCGCCAGGTTGCTGTGGAGGTCCAGACTTGATCCGGCGGACCGCCTGACGGTGTGAACGGAACATCCGTCAGACAGCTGTGAGGGTCCCTCACAGCGCCTGAAGTCACCTGTTGAGGATGGTTCCCGACCACCTCGCCTGAGCTGCCACTGACCCCTTGCGTCGTGAGCGGTGCCCCGCGGGATCCGAAGAACCTGTGGCCTGAGCCCCGCTACGGCACGAGGACGGCCACCACCAAGGGACGGCGTGGAGACGAAGCTGAAGAACGCCGTCTGCAAGGGCACCATCACCCTGTCCTCCGCCCGCACCGCCATCGCCACCAACTGGACCACCGCTCTCCAGGTCACCGGCATCGGCTGATCGCCACCCCCCACCGTCCCGCGCCGCCGGCGCGGGACGGGCGCTGCTCCGACGCCACCCATCGAGCCGCAACGATCAGGCGAAGGCCGCCCCCAGGTCCGGCGAATGCTCAGGCGGACCGCTAAGTTCGAGACGCCGTTCGAGTCCGGGCGATGAGGAGAATCAACCGGGCAGTGCCACGGTGAGGTCCACCTCGATGAGCTGTCCTGGAAAGCCCAGCTGTGCGACGCCCAAGAGTGTGCTGGCGGTGGTGAACGCCGGGCCGAGAGCCGAGCCGGTGAGCCGATGCCACGCAGCTCCCAGAACGTCTCGGTCGTCGCTCCGCACGTAGATCACCGACCGCACCACGTGCTCCGGCTGGGCGTTCACCGCTGCCAGAGCAACGAGCGCATTCGCGACGACCTGGTCGGCTTGCGTCTCAAGAGAGCCGGAACCGACGAGGTCACCGTTTTGATCAAGTGGGCACTGGCCTGCCAGATAGGCCGTACGGCCAGTTTCCACCACGGTGATGTGGTGGTAGCCGGGCGTCTCATGCAACTGCTCGGGATTGATACGGGTGATTTGCAAAGTCATAGGCGCGAGTCTCACCAGCGCGCGGTCAGCGCGCACCGCAATTTCTCGTACTGACGACCACTCCGCAGCGGCCTGAGGTTGGAGAACAAGCCTTGGACCGTGTCGTCCAGTTCGCACTTCTTGCGGTACCGCACCGGCCGAACGCCTGCTGGGCCGCAATTCGCGCGGATGGACGCTGGAGTCGGCTTGCCGCGCTTCTACACCCCTCAGAGCATCCGCTCAGCCGTCGCTGCCCGTGCTCGCAATCCTGCAGGACTTGCGCGGTAAGGGAATCCTGGAACGCGAGGTCATCCTGGGAGCTTTGGCGGCGCGCGGTGCCTCTGACCGGTCGATGCGCAACCGCGGCCAGCTGATCGACCAGCTGGACCGCCGATGACCCGCTGAGGGAGCTGGACCCTGCCGGGCCGCTGCGCGCCCAGAACGGACGCACGTGCAGCTGCCCGGCGCGTCACAAGTGGCCGCCGTCGCACCTGGTCTGGTGCCGAGCTGCGAAGGGCATCTCTCCCATCGGTACACAGGTTCAGCCGGTGGCGTCGTCGGTCTCCCAGTCGATGCTGCGCCGGTATTCGGGGTGGTTCTTGTCCATCTGGATGGCGGCGTGGATGGGCAGCGGGTGGCGGGTGCGGTGTTCCCAGGCCAGGGCGTGGTTGCACAGCCTCGCGGGGGTCAGGGCGTAGGGGGAGCGCGTCGTCCCCGTCGGGCCGCTGGATGACGGCGATTCGGTAGCCGTGAGGTTGTACCAGGTCTCGGCCTGCTGCTCCTTGTCGTCGCAGCTCCAACGCCCCTGATTTCGGCCGGACTTGGCCGAAGGGGTCTTGCCGTCCATCTGGTGGGGGCGCCGGCTCATGAGGAACGTCGTGTCGGTGCCGTCGAACTGGAACAGCGCGTTGCTGGTCTTGTCACCGTCGTTCTCGTTGCCGTCCTCGCCGATCTCGTGGAAGAGCGCGGGCACAGGAATGCTCGGGTCGGCGCTGGAGGTGGTGCGGATGACGGCTGGCGGCCGGTGCTCGGGCGCGAGCGTGGCACCGGGCAACGCGGGCCTGCCGTTGGTTAGACCGTCGTCGTCGGGAAGCAGGTCGGCGTTCTTGTTCGACAGCAGCGGCCAGACGGGGCGGGTGGAGTCACCGGAGACGTAGAGCGCATAGCCACACTCCAGGCGCCGGGCCAGCTCGAACAGAGCGTGGTCGATACGGCGGGGCAGGGTGTCGTCACCGCGGCTGCCCTCGGGAATGGGACGGCTGCGCGACAGCCCCTGGGCGCGGGCGTAGTTGAACCAGCCTCCGCTGCCGCCCCGGTCGGCCGTGTGGAGTGGGCGGTCTCGGTGGACTCCACCATCAATCGAGCTCACCAGCATGCTGCCGGTGCCCGGAAGAAAGGGATCCAGACGGGGACAACTGAGGTCCGCAACGCTCGGCGGCACGGCAGGCCCTCGGTCGGTCCCGCGGCGGCCTGACCACGAAGGTCCACGTGGCGGTGGACGGCCGGGGATTGCCCCTGTCGTTTGTCGTGACGGCCGGGAACGTGAACGACTCCACAGTGTTCGAGGCGGTACTGGACGCCATCAAGGTGCCCCGTGCCACGGTAGGCAGGCCGCGACGCCGTCCCGACCGTGTGCTGGCCGACAAGGCGTACTCCTCCCGGGCCATCCGCGCCGGCCTGCGGCAACGCGGCATCAGGGCCACCATCCCCGAACGCTCCGAAAAGGTGGCCAACCGCAAGCGACGCGGTATACGCGGCGGCCGACCACCGGCCTTCGACAAAGAGCAGTACAAGGGCCGCAACGTGGTCGAGCGCTGCTTCAACCGCCTCAAGCAGTTCCGCGCGATCGCAACCCGCTTCGACAAGCTCGCAGTCCGCTACCAGTCGGGACTGCACCTGGCCTCGCTCATCTTGTGGCTCCGCGACACCAGGGCATGATCATTTATCAGACACGGCCTAGTGTTCTGAGTCGGGAATTCTGTTCAGATGTAGGCTTGGCCTATGGCACGGATGGGGCGGCCGAAGGCCGAGTTGACGCTGTC
>NZ_JAAIKO010000093.1 GCF_016107395.1 Streptomyces fildesensis | reverse complement strand
CAGCTGGTGATCGTCGTGCCACCGGCCAGAGTCGACGCCTCAGCCTCGTACGAGCTGTTCCCACCGGGCGGCGGGTCAGTCGGCGGGTCGGTCGGCGGCGTGCCGCCGTTCATGCTGGAGCCGAGGGTGTCCAGGGCCTTTTGGACCAGGGCCTGGGCGTTGGTGTTGAGGTTGGCGTTGGTGCCATTGACGACCCAGGACGGACCCGAGAACATCGCCAGGGTCACGCCGTTGTCGACGCCACCGGTGGTGCCGCTGCTGGGTATGCCGAGCAGCTGGGCTGCCTTGACGGACGCCTCGCCGAGTTCACGGGAGTCGTTGTCGGAGGTGTCCTGGCCGTTGGCGGTCTGGGTGTCGCCGAAGATCGATCCGATGACCTTGCCGTTGTAGAACATCAGCGCGAACTGACGCCCTGACATGCCGTGTTCCTTGAAGTAGAAGTGCGGACAGGGGGTCTTGCGGTCCCAGCAGTCGTCGCCGAGGACGTAGAAGGGGACCTTGTGGGCGCCCAGTGCCTGGCCGTTGCTGTCCTCCCAGGTCGTCTCGCCCTGGTGGTCGGGGTCGGGGTCGGGGTCACTGCCGTCGGTGTCGATGGCCATGCCGGAGCTGTAGGTGTAGATTCCCGGCGCGACCTGGAAGACGTTCACGTCGGAGTGGGTCATGGTGTTGATGTGAGGCTTGGTGTTGACCTTGTTGGCGGCCGTCGAGTTCTGCTGGATGCCGGCCAGCACCTGGGCGGCGGTGTAGGAGGTCGCGGCCGGTGCGGCAGCCGGGGCCGCCTTGACCGTTGCGGATGTCGTGGCGGCGTCGGCATGGCCGACGACAAGGGGGATGGTGAGCGCGGTGGCTGCGGCGGCTGCCACAACGAGGCGCGTACGGATCGATGACATGGCGGTGTGGGACCTCCATTGTTTGGCAGCAAAGCCTCTTGACGAGTCAATGCATGTGCGACTCTCGTCGCGCATTTGCCTCGCCTCATCAATCGGCTATGCCAGATCGATACTTCCGAGGGACAACCGACTCGCGATCTTGAGCTGAGTCGGTCCTCGCATGGATCCTGCGCCGGCCGCGGTGGTGATCCTGGCGCCGGCTCCCGTAGAGCTGTCAGACGACGATGCGGTCGAGGTTGGGTGCCCCGGCGGAGGGGTTGGAGAACTTGATGGTGTTGTTTCCGGCCTTGAGCTGGACGGTGACGTCCTTGGTGACCACAGTGTTGTAGTCGGGTGTCGCCGCGAAACTGACGGTCTGGTTGACGCCGTTGACGGTCACGACCGCGGAGCGGGACTGGCCGACACTCATGAAGGAGACACTCATCGTGTAGCTACCCGCAGCCGACTCGGCGACGTTGTTGAACGTCGCGGTGCCACCGCTGCCCAGGTAGCTGAGCTTCTTCCCACCCGAGCAGTGCGCGCAGCTGGTGATCGTCGTGCCACCGGCCAGAGTCGACGCCTCAGCCTCGTACGAGCCGTTCCCACCGGCCGGCGGGTCAGTCGGCGGGTCGGTCGGCGGCGTGCCGCCACCGGTGATCTTGTTGAAGATCCGGGAGTAGGCGTAGCCGCTGGCCTTGTCGTAACTGTGGACTTCCCAGAAGGACAGTTCCTGGACGCCGTTGGTGGCAGCGAAGGCTTCCAGCGTGGCGGCGTCGGCCTGGGTGAAGTTCTCGTTGTCGTCGTTCTTGCCGGCGATGGGGGTGAGGCCCATG
Source organism: Streptomyces fildesensis (assembly GCF_016107395.1). GTDB lineage: Bacteria > Actinomycetota > Actinomycetes > Streptomycetales > Streptomycetaceae > Actinacidiphila > Actinacidiphila fildesensis. Next base: position 5,536 of record NZ_JAAIKO010000093.1, on the reverse strand, counting down.
CGTCCGTATGCCTGTGCGGTGGTGATGCCGTAGAGGCTTGCGAGTTGTGCGGCGGTGCCCTTGGCTGCGGACAGGGAGTCGTTGAGGGCGTTCTCGCCGTCGCCGAAGTCCATGGTCATGATGTTGACGAGGTTGATCTTGACGCCCTTGCCCTTGGCGTCCTTGAGGAGGTTGAGGGTGTCGGATTCGAGGCCGGAGGGGTCCACGGCCAGGGTGTAGTCGACCTCGATGTTGGGGTTTTGGGCCTGGAGGGCGGCCAGGGCCTGGTTGCGGCGGGTGTTGACCGCGGTGTTGCCCAGGGTGCTGCCTTCGATGTCGAAGTCGAGGCGGGTGATGCCGTAAGTGCTGGCGACGTTGGCGTAGGCGGCGGTCAGTGAGGAGACCGAGGTGCAGGTCTGCGCCAGTTCCCCGCCCTCGGCGCCGCCGAAGGAGATGATGACGTTGCCGCCGGCGGCCTTGAGGTCGTTGACCTGGGAGGTGAAGGCGCCCAGTGCGCTGTTGCCGGCCTCCCACTGCGGAGTACAACCGGACTTGGGAATCAGGAAGGCCAGGGTGTAGCTCTTCAGCCCTGTAGCCCTCATGTCAGCTGCCATGTCGCCGGCTGTGTCGCCGGCGAGCTCCAGGTAGGGCGCGGCGTAGTGGGCCGGGAACGTGCTCATCGCCTGGGGGCCGGCGTTGGCGGTCGCGTTGATGCCCATGGCCACCGCTGCCACCGGCAGCGCGGTGGCGATAAGCCCCTTGGTGAGTCGTGACCATGTCACGGATGTCCTCCAGGTGAGGTCGAGACGGGGCATCCCCCAAGGGGGTCGGGCTCCCGGCCGGCGTCGCGGGACCGGAACGTGTGCCGTGCGGATGCTCCGAGAGAGCCGACGGAGCACGGTGTCCCGGCGAGGGGGAGCTGCGATATCTGGTGCCTCGACGGAACCGTTGGGCTTGCGGACGCAGCTCGGGAGAGCACCTTGAGCTGAGTCGAGCTGACGAGTGGGGAGGAAACGGCGCGGGGCCGGGTGTTGTGGAGTTGACCCCGCGGCGCGCAGTCAATCCCTCCCGGGCAGCGCTCGTCAAGAAGTTGGGAAGGAAAGTTTCCTAATAATTAACCGCCACTGCGTCCCGGGGGTGGACCGGGGCGGACGAGCAACTGCCTTCATGGGCGTTTCGACGCCTCACCGAGGCGCTCGGCCTCCCGCCTCGCATCAACATCGGCGGACGCCCGGCATTCCGCGTGGAACCGCCGACGGAATCCGCATCCACGGCCGAGGCGGTTGCTTCGGAGGGAAGGCGTTCATGTGGATGAAATATGTTCAACCTCTTGACTACCGCAGGGCCCGGGAAGACTCTGGGCGACATACCAGTTAGGAAAGTTTCCTTACCATCCATCAGGCGCTCGCGTTTGCGCGGTCGATCGGCACGTGGCACGGGCGGCTCCACCCCTGCTTCAGCCGCCGGGACACGGCGGGACCCACCTCGACACGCCGGTCCCGCAGCTGTCGAAACAGCCCGCCCGCGCGCCTGGCACCGCATCCAGCCGTGCGGTGCCCGACCCCTACTTCCGCCCCCTCGCGTTGGGACGCCCCCATGCCATCGAACAGAAAACGCCGACTAGCATTCGGCGGAACCCTGGCCCTGTTGGCCGCCGGCGTCGCGGCGGCCGGCTGGACCGGCGTCACTGCCGGCACCGCCGGTGCATCCGCCGTGCCCCCCGGCGTCACCCCCGTGCCCGTGCAGCGGGCACTCGACCTGTCGGCTGCCAACCGCCGCGCCCCGCTGCCGGGCATGCCCGACTGGAGTAAAGCCGGTTACCTCGGCGGCCAGCCACTGCCCGGCGCCTCCGAGATCAACCCGTCGACGTCCTGCCAGATCACACCGTCCCAACTGGCGTCCGGCTACGGTGTGGTGCCGAGTGACAGCAAGGATGATACGAACGGCATCCAGGCCGCGATCGACAAGCTGAAGAGCACGTGTTCGCCGACCGGCTCGTACACCAAGCTGTCGCTGATCTCGTTCCCGGCCGGCGTCCTCAACGTCTCCCACCAGATCGCAGTGGACGCCAACTACACCATCCTGCGGGGCGCCGGCAGCGATCCGACGACCGGTACGTCCTTCGAGTACCGGCCGGATGCCAACACTCTGTACGACACCCTCACCTCGGACGGCACTGACTCCGACGGCGACAACATGACCTCGGGCGACGGCAAGATGGGCTGGGCGTGGCCCGGCACCGGCCTGTTCCGGGTCAGTTCCCGTACGGTCGACCCCTCCTACCAGGCGGAGTACAACGCCGCGCCGGCGAACCGCAAGGAGATCTTCCTCGGCTCCATCAACCAGCAATGGAAGGCCGGCGCCAAACTGCGGGCCAAGCCGGGCGAGACCACGTTCGCCGCTCGGCAGGGCGACACGGTCGTCTACCTGGCGACCAGCGCCAAGATGACCAGTTTCAAGGTCGGCGGATTCGTGAATATGATGGCCGCCAACTCACAGAAGTTCTACCAGTCGATGGACGCGGTCAGCGCGACGTTCCCCGAAGAGAACCTGCAGATGCGGCAGCAGATCTTCACGATCAGCGCGGTCGACGCCACCAACCACACGGTCACGGTCGACAAGCAGCTCGAGTACGACATGCCGATCGACTCCACCTCCGACGGCTCAGCACCGATAGACGGCGCCGTCTACGCCAGCAAGGCATCGCCGCTGGTCGAGCCGGTCGTCGGAGTCGGCCTGGAGAACTTCTACATGACCCAGCCGATGTCGAACCTCAACCAGGCCGCCTCGGTCCAGAACTACGGCAACATGGACCCGCACGCCGAGATGAACGGCGTCGTTCTCAAGTGGGCGGTGAACGACTGGGTCCGGGGGGTCCGGACCTACATGACCGGCTCGCACCCGATCGTCACCGAAGAGGCCAAGAACGTTCAGATCCAGGACAACTTCCTGGACGGTTCGTGGAACAAGGGCGCCGGCGGCCGGGGCTACTTCCGCGGCTCACGGGTCTGGGACTCGCTCTACGCCAACAACGTCACCCGCAACCTGCGGCACTTTACGTTCCAGTGGTCGGCGTCGGACAACGTGGCGATCGGCAACGACATCGACTCCGACTTCAACCTGCACGGCGGGTACGAGCGCCGGAACCTGATCGAGCTCAACACGCAGGCCGTGCCGTACGACCACCGCGCCGGCAACTGCCAGTCCAACTGCGGTGACGACGGCGGCGCCAACACGACACCCGACACCTCGAACTGGTACCCGATCTACTGGACCGCAGGTCAGAAGGGCGTCAAGTGGTCGGGTGCAACCGGACCTCAGAACGTCTTCTTCGACAACACGATGACCAAGCAGCTGTCCACCGGCGGTCCGTACCAGCCGTACTACCCGCTGAAGAACACGATCTACCAGTTCGGCGTGGCCGGCCCGTCCGGCGGCGCCTACCACCCGCTCGACGTGGGCGGCACGCCGATCGCCGACTGGGCAAAGAACGAGCAGAAGGACTACACCGGCGGCCACGGCGTCGACGCGTCCCGGACCGACACCGGTCAGTCGCTCTTCCTCAAGACAGTGGGCCCGGTGATCCCACCCACAGGCACGCCCACCCCGACCCCGACGGACACGCCCACGCCCACGGATACACCGACCACGACGCCGACGACCACCCCTTCCCCCGGCAAGTCCTACGAGGCGGAGAAGGCGACCCTGGGCACCGGCACCACGGTCACCAACTGTGCACACTGCTCCGGCGGTAAGAAGATCAGCTTCCTGGGCAGCAGCACCTACTCGGTGACCGCACCCGCCGCCGGCACCTACCCGATGACCATCTACTTCATGAGCGTCGGCAGCGTCCACACCGCGACCGTGACCGTCAACGGCGCGACCCAGACAGTGAACTTCCCGGCAACGCCGGACTACAACACCGTCGTCACCCTGAGGGTCCAGGTACCCCTGAAGGCCGGCACCAACTCCATCGCCATCATCAACACGGCGGGCACCGGCCCCAACCTGGACCGCATCGTCATCTGATCCGCGAACGCCCCAGGCCCGCGCCCAGGGACCGTTTCCGAGGCGTGCGGCTGGTGCCGACGGCGGCTCCGACAGTGTGACGCCGAGGGCGGCGGTCGCAACGCATGTGCGGGCAGGACGACGAGATCGCGTTGGCCTGCCGGCCAGGCGTGCGGGCTTCGCGCAGGGGAGGCACCGCGATGAGGACTCCCCCAATGACCAGGTTCCTACCCCCGCCTACCGGCGCGGTCGGCCAGGTCGCCGGTGTTGGCGACCTGGCCGGTGGAGCCCATACCGGTACCGGTACTGCCCGACGGTGGCTCGTCAACGGTCGTTGCAACACCCCGGATCAGCTACCCCCGAGACGGAGCTACACCCACCATCAATCGCGGACCGAGCCGCAATGGGGGACGGGCCGGACGAGGTGATGCCCAGGTCCGGCCCGTCCGCTCGCCTCTACAGGTCGAGCTGGTACTGGAGTGTCGTGTGTGTGGGAACGTAGCCGAGGCTGTCGCTGATGTGTCTCATGTGCGTGTTGCTGTCGGCAGTGTCGGTCAGGAGGCCGCCGAGGTCTGGATAGCGCCCGTGGGCTTGTCGGATCGACTCGGCCTTCATCCATCGGCCGAGTCCGTGTCCGCGGTGCTCGGGCAGTACGCCGGTACCGTAGTGCTGGCCATCACCCGTGCCATTGCCGGGGACGACGAGTTCGGTGAATCCGGCGATCGAGCCGTCCGCAGTGTCGATGGCGACAACCGTGTGCAACTGGTCGCCGCGCTCTTCAACGGCCTTCGCCGCAGCCCGGACCCGGTCCACGTCCCAGGCCACGATGCCGTGGTCGGTGTCCTCCATGGGCATGTCGTCCATGGCCCGGTGTGAGGCGGCAAACGCCTGGGCGAGGTCGTCGGGGACGGTACCCTGCCACGACGCCAGCCGGTAGCCGGGATGCGGACGCTCGATGATCTCGGCGAGGGCGATGGCGTCCACGTCGGCCAGTGGCAAGCGGGCGAACCTCAAGGTGAGCACCCTACGGAAGCCGCGGGCCGGCAGGAAGTGATCGCCGGGCGATCCGGCCTGGGCCTGCGCGCTGACGCAGCGCCGGGCGTTGTCCCGGGCGGCGGCCACGGCCGTGTCCAGGAGCTGGGAGCCGACGCCCTTGCGGCGCTCCACGGGATGGACGTGGAGGGTCAGTTCGGCCAGGTGCTCTTGTCCGCCATCGAACAGACGCAGATAGGCCGTCCCGACGGGGATGGAATCGGCGTCGGACGCCAGCCATGCAAGGCGTCGGCTGTGCGCCCCGTGAGCGGGGTCGGTCAGTGGGGTGATGCGAAACGACAAGGTGTCTCCGTCGTGAGGAGGTGGCAATGGTCAGTACGCGGGCTCAACTGCTGGGCGCTCCTGCGCATGTGCTCCACACCTCCTCGTCGACAGAGCCTGTCCGGATCAGCATGGACGGCTGGGAGAACTTAGCTGGCCTATCGGTTCCTCGGCAATGGGTTAATACTGCAACCGCATGTGGTGTGACTGTTGGCGGTGTGGCTCGTTGGTCCGA
>NZ_JAAIKO010000092.1 GCF_016107395.1 Streptomyces fildesensis | reverse complement strand
CCCCGCCCCTGCAGCGTCACTGCGAACTGCTTAACGAGTTCAAGCAACGGCATTGTGTGCCCGGAGGTAGATGGCAGACGGTGATCATGAGGCCGGTTTCGGCGGCGAGGCGGGCGAGTTCGAGTTTCCAAGCTCGGGTGCGGTAGCCGTTGGAGCCGCCCGCGTCGGCCGTGATCAGCAGTCGGGTCGCCCGTGGATAGGCGGGCCGGCCCTGGCCGTGCCACCAGCGGCGGATCGACTCCACCGCAAACGCGGCGGTGTCGTGATCGGTGCCGACGTTCACCCAGCCGGTGTTCGCCTCGATGTCGTAGACCCCGTAGGGGACGGCCTTGCCCAGTTGCGGGTCGGCGAAGTCGTGGACGCCCACCAGCACTGGATCACCCGCCGGCCGCCACTGGCGTCCGCTGTTCTTGAACTCTCCGACGAGCTCCTTCTTCTTGGTGTCCACGCTGATGACCGGCTGTCCGGAATCCCGGTAGTCGCGGGCCTGCTCGTTGAGGTAGCGGAACTGGGCGTCGCGGTCGCCGTGCTGGCCGCCCTCCAGAGTCTTGGCGCCTGCCTGCAGACTAAAGCCTTCCTCCCGCAACAGGCCGGCGACGGTGTCGGCACTGACCTTGTGTCCGGCCCGGGTCAGCTCCTGGGCCAGGGCACGGGTCGACTTCACGGTCCACCGCAGCGGCGACATCGGATCTCCGCGCTCGTCCGGCTCGACCAGTGCCAGCAGGGCCGGACGCAGGGCCGGGTTGAGATCCGCGACCCGTTTGCGTCCGCCGCCCGGCCTCCGGACCCGCCCCAACGGCTCCTCGCCGGCCTCCAGTTCGAACACACCCCTGCGGACCGTCGTCTCACTCACCTCCGCAGCCTGCGCGACGGCCCGCACACCGCCATGCCCCAGGCCCCTGGCCTCCGCAGCCATCAACAGCCGCCGCTGCCGTTCATCCAGGTGCGGGAACAACACCGCGAACTTCACAGCAAGTTGGTCACGAGCCTCATCCGAGATGCGCATACCACACCAACGATTCCCAGAACGGGAAGCAACACCTTGATTGCCTGCAAGCCCTTAGCCTCGGCGTTTCGCGCGCCCAGCAGACCTGGAGGTCTTCGTGAGTTAGTTGATCTTGGGTCGTAAGCTCGTTGTCGCCTGCCGGTGGAAGTCCGGTCCGGGTAGCTGCCAGGAGGCCCGGTAGCAGACTGGCGGCGTCGGAGGGAAACGCCCGGCGTCGAAGCCCAGTGTCGAAAGCCCTGTAAGGGGGAGCAAAGCAGCGGTCCGTAGCATCACGCGAAGTCTGCGGCGTCGTTAGAGGCCCGCCTTTCGGGGCGGGGACAGGGAGTGCCGAGCCCCCGAAATCAGGGCGAAGGCCATGGAAGCGGCGAAGATCCTGGAGATACAGCCGTGAAGGACTCCCCGGCGTATGGGACATGGAACGTTGCGACGGTGACAACGGGAACTGGGGAGGCCCTCCCCGGCCCGGCAGCCTGCGGTCAATTGCTGCCGGAAGCTACGGGTCCTATAACCGGGTGCTCCCCGGGAAGTGGACGCGGGCCGGGTGGGCGTCGGAGGCGGCCGTAGTACCGCTATGAGCCGGCGGACAACACAACCGCCGGCCAGGGAAGGGCCGCTGCTTCGTCGATGCGCCAACTGTTTGGAGGGGCTTGGTGAGTGCCGTTTCGGCTAGTTCCGCCACGTCGGGATCCCTGAAGCTGGATCCGGTCCGAGCCTTGCAGCATGCGCTCTACCGGTCGGCCAAGGCCGACCCCGGACGACGGTTCCACGCGCTGGGGGACAAGGTCCACCGCAGGGACGTCCTATGGCATGCGTGGGTGATGGTGCGTCGGAACCACGGCGCGCCGGGGATCGATGCGATCACTCTTGCCGAGGTCGAGGAGTACGGCGTTGCCCGGCTCCTCGACGAGCTGGCCGACGAACTGAGGGGAGGGCGCTGGCGGCCGTTGCCCGCGCGCCGGGTGTTCATCCCGAAACCCGGCTCTGCGGAGCAAAGACCGTTGTCGATTCCTTCTGTTCGCGACCGTATCGTGCAGGCGGCGTTGAAGATGGTGCTTGAGCCGGTCTTCGAGGCTGACATGCTGCCGTGCTCTTTCGGGTTCAGGCCCAGGCGCGGGGCTCACGATGCCCTTCAGGTCTTGATCGATGAGGCGTGGAGGGGCAGGCGTTGGGTGGTGGAGACGGACATCGCCAACTGTTTTGAAGCGATTCCGCACGAGAAGTTGATGCAGGCGATCGAGGAACGCGTCTGCGACCGGTCCGTTCTCAAACTCCTGCGCGCGATGCTGCGTGCCGGGGTGATGGAGGACGGGCAGGTGAAGCGGCCGGTGACCGGCACGCCGCAAGGCGGGGTGGTCTCCCCGCTGCTGGCAAACGTCTACCTGCACCGGCTGGACCGGGCATGGGACGCACGTCGGCACGGAGTGCTGGTGCGCTATGCCGATGACGCGGTGGTGATGTGTGCTTCTCGCGAGCAGGCCGAGGCCGCCTTGGAGCGGTTGAGAGTTCTGCTGGCCGATCTCGGCCTGGAGCCGAAGGCGGCCAAGACCAGGATCGTGCACCTGCAGGTGGGGGGCGAGGGACTGGATTTCCTCGGTTTCCACCACCGGTGGGTCACCTCCCGGCCCCGCGACGGGCGGCACCCTGTTGCTTTCCTCGCCCGCTGGCCCTCGGACAGGGCGATGCAGCATGCCCGCGACCGGGTCCGTGAGTTGACGGACCGTCGCAGGCTGCTGCGTCCGGTCAAGGTGATCGTGGAGGACGTGAACGCGTTCCTGCGCGGATGGGCAGCGTATTTCCGGTTCGGGAACTCGGCCCACACCTTCGACCAGATCGGCTCGTACGCCCGGATGCGGATTGGCGGGTTTCTCGCCAAGAAGCACCGGCGGACCAGGAAGTTCGGCTGGGCGATGGTTGCCTTCGCCTCCCAGGACTCTCTGGAGCTGATCGCTCTTCACGGGAACGTCGTCGCACCCAGACCCTTCAGGGACTGGCGGGGCAGGCCGAATGCCGGTGGTGAACGGCGTCGGTGAGCCGTGTGCGGGAGAACCGCACGCACGGTTCGATGTGGCGGGGGTTGGAAACGGAGCATACGTACTATGCCACCGCGCCAGCCCCCGACCCTACACTGGAGGTGTGGCGCATTGCTGGCTGTGTGTGCGAAAGTGCTTTCTGAACTGGGGCGATGACCTTCATGAGGGGTTCTGTCGTTCCAAGCGAAAGGCGCATTCTGCGTGCAGGGAATCGGCTCGCGTGCCAAGCTCCATGCCAGCGCGGATGGTTCGGTGGTGGTCGGGAATCGTCCGGCGCGGAGAGCCGCAGAAAGCTGCCGCTCACCTCCGCGACCGACTTGACGGGGCGAAGGTACTGCGAGGCGAGCATCTGCGATGGCCATCCATCTGAGCTGATCCACAGTTCTTGACAATTGCTCTAGCTGCGCTGAAATTAGCCAGCTCCGCAGCAGACGGCCGGCCTTCCCTGGGCGAGTCGGGTCCGCGCCGCGGGGCCTTTTACCGGTCCACGCCATGGTGACTCGGGTCCTGGGCGTTCTTGCACCGTACCTGGAGCCAACTGCCCGGCATCGTGGGACTCTGCTTGCAAGCCGGCCCCTGGTGCGTCATTTCCAGGGGAGGCTGATGATGCGCAAGGGCGGCTGGCCATTGAGGATCTCGTAGAGGAACTGCCCGCCCTTAGAGCTCGTAACACGATCTTGGATTGGTAGATGGTTCGACTGGCGTCAGGGGGTCGCCCGCGGTAGTTCGTTTTCTTGTACGGGCGAATCCCTGCAGCTGCTGAGGTGTCAGTGATGATGGACGACCGCCAAGCGCAGCTCCCCGCCGGGCAGGAAGTCGAGCGCGACGGCATCGAGCATGTTCCCGATCGGTGGGAAGTCTTCTGGGCGCGGGTGTTCCAGGCTGTCGGTGAGGTTCACGAAATCGATGAAGGCCGGCATATCTGATGCTGGTGTGACCACCTCGACCTCCACACCGAATCGTCCCCGATGCCCTGTTACTCGGCAGCGAACTACCTCGAAGGCGCGGATCCCGCTGTTGAGCCAGAGTTGAGGTTGGTCAGTCACGGCTGATCAGCGTACGAGGGCTCAGCCTGTCGCGCACGCCGTCGTCAGAGTCTTCGCCAGCGGATGAGTCCGCAAGCCAGTGAGACGAGGGCGTCGTGTAGGTCGAGGCGTCGTTCCCAGCGGATGGCTGCCCGGCGAGGCCCCTCGGCGGCCTACTCGTCTTCGCGTAGCCGGGCACAACGGACGATGGCATGGCGCCCGACAGCCCCGCCTTCTCCAGATCGGCCGCCGAGCCGATCCGAACCTCCAGGTCGCCCGTCCCCAGGTGACCAACGCCGCGCATGTCACGGGAGAAGCCCTCCTCCAGCGCGACCGTGTCCGGATCGACTCTGAGGTACACCAGCATCGCCTCGTGCTTCGGGCGGAAGATCACCGAGGCAAGGTTCACTATCCGCCGATACGCGATGTAGTGCAGTAACGGAGCCACCTCCACATCACCCCACGCGGTAAGTGCCTCGTCCAGCGCGGCGTACAGATCCTGCAGACAAGCCGGAGCCGGACCCGGGGTCAGTCGGACCGCCGACTTGTCGTCGCCGACACCCGCCATCGGTTCCCGTTTGCGACGCTGCCGCTGAGCTGGAACCAGTCTCGGGCAACCGGCGCGGACTCGATCATCTGCAGGATCAAGTGGTAACCGTCGAAGACGCGGTAGCGCACCAGGTCGATCCGTTCAGCCGGCGTACCGCGACCCGGTCGTGGACGAGAAACTGGCCGCGATACAGACCATCAGCGGGTTCCACCAGTCGATTGCCTCGGCCGCCTCTGTCCCGAGCTCCACCTTGACCAGTGCCTCGAACGCGTGACGTGCTGAGTCCAGCCATGACAGGTAGGAGACAGCCTGCGACCTGACCCCGCTGTTGGAGCCGGGGCGTGCAGCCAGCGTTCGATCCCGAAGCCGAGTCAGACGGTAGGTGAGAGCTGCTGGAACTGTGTGCGGCATCTTTAAGTGAACATATTCAACTTGTTCCTTAACCTCACGCCGATTGCTCAGGCGGAGGTTTCGAGTCCGGCCAGGAGGCAGGCGACGTCGAGCCCTGTGGTCAGGTACTGCTCGAAGGTCCGGTTGTTGAGGGCCCAGGGTGATCGGTTTCGTCGAATGAGGTCGATTGCTGCGGCGGCGTCTTCGCCGAGTTCGATCAGGGCCTGTGCAACGACCAGGCCGGAGCGGTTGTAGCCGGAATGGCAGCGCACAAGGACGGTGCGATTGCCTCGTACTGCGCCTGCGACAGTAGTGGCCAACTGCTGGACCGCGTACAACTGCACGGCCGTGAGCGGGCTGTCTGGAATCTCGTTGACCAGGTGCTCGACGCTGGGATGCGGTCCGTGCCCCTCTCTGCTGTACAGGCTGACGACCAGGTCAAATTCGACGTCGACGACGGCGGCCTGCGTCTGGCCCTGGGGGCTGACCCAGACGTGTCCGCCCATCCACAGCCCCGGCCTGACCTCGTCCCACGGTGCCTGCGGTTCGGGAGCATCGCGGTCCTTTTGACGTGTCTTCACCTGTGTTCCTCTCCGTCTTGGCCAACGACACGCCCAGGCGCTCAGGTTCCCCGTGCCGATCCACCACCGCTGCCCCGGCCTCGTTGAAGGCCCCACCCAGGTCACTCGTCCGGTTGATCGCCGGACGCGGGGCACGCCTTCTCGTGATCCTGAGACCAGCAACGGGATCAGTCTGTTCACGCAAAAGGCCGCGGTGATGAGTGTGCTGCAAAGCATCGGCGAACAGGACGCGTTCGCGAAGCTCTCGCGCTTCCGGACGGACTTCTACGGCTGCCTGTCCGCACGGGCGGACGCGTTCTTCGAGCTGACCGACGCGCTGCTGTGCGCGGACGGCCCGGTGACGGCTCCGGTGGAGCTGTCGCTGACCGCCGAGCACCGGCGCGGCTACGGCTCCCTCTACGCCGCTCTCAACCATGGCCGCCTCGACGCCGACCGGTTGCGCGAGTTGTTGGCCGGCCTACCACTGCCCCGGATCGGCGGGCGGATCGTGCTAGCGGTCGACGTCTCCCCGTGGCTGCGCTCGGATGCCGCGTGCTCGCCGGAACGGCTCTTCTGCCACGTCCATGGCCGCTCCCGGGCCGCAGCCCAGATCATCCCGGGCTGGACCTACTCGATCGTCGCCGCGCTGAGCCCGGGCAGGTCGTCGTGGACGGCGGTACTGGACGCGGTCCGGCTCGGGCCCGAGGACGATGCCATCGCGGTAACCGCCGACCAGCTCCGCGCTGTGGCCGAGGACCTGATCCGCGTGGGCCAGTGGCAGGCCGGGGACCGTGACATGCTGATCGTGATGGATGCCGGCTACGACGTGATGCGTCTCGCGTGGCTGTTGCGGGACCTTCCCGTCGAGCCGGTCGGACGCCTGCGCTCCGACCGCGTCCTCAGGTTGCCCATACCGCCACTGTCGCGCACCTACCAGCCCATTGGCCGGCCGCCGAAGCACGGCCCGGAGTTTCGCCTCGCTAGGCCTGAGACCTGGCCCGAGCCGGCGGTGGTCACGGATGACACCAGCCGCTACGGAAAAGCCGAAGCCCGTGCCTGGGACCGAGTCCACCCCCGGTTGACCCATCGCTCCGCGTGGATCGACAGCGACGACGAACTCCCCCTGGTCGAGGGCACCCTGATCCGACCGAAGGTCGACCACCTGCCCGGCGACCGCGACGCACCACCGGTCTGGCTGTGGTCTTCGGCGACCGGTGCCGCAGCAGCCGACGTCGACCAGGTCAGGAGCTCCTACCTGCGCAGATTCGACCTGGAGCACACGTTTCGCCTGTTCAAGCAGACCCTAGGCTGGACCCGCCCACGGCTCCGGGACCCGCAGGCGGCAGACCGCTGGACCTGGCTCGTCATCGTCGCCCACACCCAACTCCGCCTCGCCGCGACCCTGGTCGCCGACCAGCACAAGCCGTGGGAGAAACCAGACCGCGCAGGCGCCCTGACCCCGACCCGCGTCCGGCGCGGGTTCCGGAACATCCGACCCCACCTGCCCTGCCCGGCCCGTGTTCCCAAACCGTCCAGGCCGGGACCCGGCAGACCACCCGGCTCGAAGAACCGGCACCCCGCCACCCGTCATGACGTGGGCAAAACCGTCAAACGCCCTGAGACACTGATCGAACGCGATCAAGCCCGACGTTAAGGAACAAGTGTACGTCCAGCAGTCCGGGCGTCATCGCAGCTCAGAAGGGATGAGAGTGATGTAACCGGACGTCAAGCTCAGGATAGCCAGCCGGTGAAAGTCCGGTCCGG
>NZ_JAAIKO010000091.1 GCF_016107395.1 Streptomyces fildesensis | reverse complement strand
GAATGGCTCGCCGTCCCCCTCGCGGGCACCGTGCTCTACATCGGCAACGCCATGGCACTCCCCAGCGAAACACTCCAACCCTGGTCCTACGGAATCGCCGCAGGGGTAGTCCTCGCCGGAACACTCCTAAGAGCACGAGTTGATCGAGGCCAGCGTGACCGCGCTGCTCCCGGCCGTGCCGTGACTGTGTCGATTCTCTGACTCTCGGACAGTCGGATGGGCTGCTTTGGCGGCGACTATCGATGCCCGTCAACTGTCACTGCAGATAGGCAGATTGGGCCAGTAAATGAAGGGCTCGTCCGAACACCGGGGCCTTCACAAGGTCAGTACGGTAGAAGTGCCTCCTTCTCTGCACGAGTCAAGTGAGCCCCGGGGGCCGACTACTGCTGCCGGGCGCGGGGGGAGGGTTGCTCTGGCAGCAGCAGGCGTTGGTCACCCGCACGGGACGTCCCGGGGGCCATGGCGACGACAGATTAGGGCAGGCGGGGGGCGCGGTGGGATCGGCCGCCGGGCAGGGCCGGGGTCGGGTGGTCGGGAGTGGTTCGGGTGGCCTCGGGGTGGCGTTGCTGCCAGTAGGGGTTGTCGTGCGGGAGGCTGCCGCTGACGCGTCCGTACATGCCGAAGGTGGCGACGAGCAGGCCCATGGCGAAGCTGAACAGGACGTTGGGGATGCGGAACGCCAGGTAGTTGAAGGAGCTGTCGAGTAGTGCGAGGTTGACGAATCCGCTGAGGATGAAGAGGGAGCCGACAGCGATCTCGATGGTCGAGGCGATGTTCCCGCCGACGACCGACGCGCCGATGAGGATCGCGCCGAAGGCCAGGGACAGGACGCTGAGCAGGCCGTTGCTCGACAGGCCGGCCACCATGCGGCCGGTGGTGTCCAGGAACTTCAACTGGTCCACCAGCCCTAGGATCCCGAACACCAGCAGGACCACACCGCACAGGCCCGCACCGACCCGGTACACCGTGCGGAGCCGGTGATCAACGGGCATCTCGTCCTTGAGTTTCACGATGACCTCCACACACTGCGTTCGGGCTGGCGGCTGCCCGCCGGGCCCTCAGGGGCGTCGACCGCACCTCGCTCCGAGTGCCGGGGCACGGTGCTGTGGCGCGGCGCGCCGACGGCAATGTTGCGGATGGGGTCATGCGTCGACCGCTGCTTCCACCATGACCCCTCCACGATGACCCTGCATGATCAAATATGAAACCGTAAGAATTGGGTCATAAACGGCGGTCAGTGAGCCGTGGTGGCCCCGGGATGATCGGGTACCCCGACCACTTGCGGACCAAGGACACCGATCTGCTCTGCCTCCTCACTGCGGTTTGCCCCGAGATGACCCAGCTCACCGCCCTCATCAGCGACTTCGCCGCCCTGCTGACACCCGCCAGCGGCAACGACTCCAAACTCACCGAATGGATCGCCCAGGCCCGCTGCGCAGCCCTGCCTCAACTGCGCAGCTTATGCAACGACCTGGAACTCGACCGTGCCGCCGTCAACGCCGGCCTGACCCTCCCCTGGAGCAACGGCCGCACCGAAGGCGTCAACACCCACACCAAGCGGATCAATCGGCAGATGCACGGCCGTGCCCGATTCGAGCTCCTCCGCCACCGCATCCTGCTGAGCACACAGGCACCCGACGTCACCACCGACTACAGAACAGAGCCGAACGTTTTACAGTCCCGAGCCCGGGGCCGCCGGGGGACGCGTCACGGGGTCTGGGGCGTGTGCTGTCCCTGATTCCGTGCGGGCTGGCGTCCGGGTTCCGGCGGCCCGGGTGATGGTGGTGGGACGGTGGTCAGTGGTTGTAGCCGTCGTGGCTGGCCCAGTCGCCCTTGTTGTCGCTGTGGTCGTCGTCATCGCTGCTGATGTTCTGGCAGACGTTGCCGAACGCCGGGTTCAGGAGACCGACGACGTTGACGGTGTTGCCGCATACGTTGATCGGCACGTGGATGGGGACCTGAATGAGGTTGCCGGACAGGACGCCGGGGGAGCCGATGGCTGCACCGTGGGCATCGGCGTCGGCGGCGGCAATGCCGGCACCGGTGGCCATGATGGCGCCGGCGACGGCGGTGATGGCGGCTGCCTTGGCAATACGGGACATCGAAAGTCTCCTTGGGAGGGTTGAGTCCGCCGCAGGGTCACGGCGTTTCTTCACCAACGGGCCTGCTTGGCCACAGGTCACGGGTGTTCCGCCGAACGAGTGCCCGCATGACGCGCCGCAGCCCCGGGACGCTGGCGGGGCAGGGGCCGTCCAGGTGAATGCGGGTGGTCGGAGGTGGTGCCGCCCGTGCCGTGGACCGTGCGCTGCTCGTTCATGGGGTGCGACATCGAGGTCCGGTCGGGCCTGGCGGTTTCGCCCTTTCCTGCCAGGCCCGACCGCATCGTCCGTAACCCTACGGGCGGTGACCCGTGCGCCCAGCGGACAGTCTCGAGATGGGCTTGACGAGCCGTTGGCCAGTCGTTCGCGCCCGTGTCGCGCTGCGGGGACGCGTTGAAACCAGCCCGTTCTCCGGCCGCCGACGGAGCTCGTGCTTCTGGTTTCGTCACTGCTGCCGGCCGCCGGATTCGATAGAGGTTCCTCGCCGATCGCGTAGGGGCCCGCCCGAACGGCCTCGGCTGGCGGGGGCAGAAGAAATCGCGTGCACCATGAAGCGGACCGCGGCGCCGCAGTCGGCGATACGGCGCTGGAGGCGCTCTTGGACACCATCGCGCCACGGTTGCAAACAGAGACCGCCGCCGTCGCGTCCCTACGTGAGCAGGCTGTTCGTCTGCTCGAGGCAACCGCGTGTGGCCCTTTGCCGCAGGCGTTGGCGAAGCATGGTGTGGCCAGTCGGAGCGTCCGTTATCACGCGGGAGCGCTGCGGGAAGATGCCGCACTGGCCATGCCGCTGCCCCGGTCTTTGCCGCCGCCCCAGGTTCCTGCCAGGATGCCGACTCGTCCTGGCGGGCCCCGGGCCGCCCCTGATCGCTGCCCGTCATCATCCTCGGCCTGGGCCGGTACGAAGAACGCCTCTTCCCCCCAAAGCCCTGCGCTCTCATCGCCACCAGGCCCAACACGCCCGCCATCCACACCGTCGGAAGCGTCCCGGTCATAGGTGACCCGGCACTCGGACTAGGCAAGGGGAGAGTGCGGGCAAAAAGGCGCGGGGACGCCGCAGCAGGTGTAGAAGACCCGCCATGGTACGAAGCGATGCCCGCACTGCCATCCCCCGTCGTGGCAGCACATCACCCCGTTCAGCTTCGTGCCCCACGGATGGCTGCAAGCCCTCGACAGGCCGTTGGTCATCCGTGTGTGACGGTCCGTCCCGGACCGTCACATCGTTTCTCAGCTCTCGGCCACCGCAGGCTGGCTCTGCGGACTGCGCGGTGGTCGGTGAGCCTTCACTGGAGCTTCCACAAGCGGACGGTGTGGTCGTCGCTGCTGCTGGCGAGTGTCTTGCCGTCGGGGCTGAATGCCACCGCGTTGATATCTGAGGTGTGGCCGGTGAGGGTGTCGGTGATGCGTCCGCTGGAGACCTCCCGAAGCTGAACGGGGTGGTCGGTGGTCTTGCTCAGACTGAGGGTGCGGCTGCCGCTGGCCAGGGTCTTGCCGTCGGGGCTGAACGCGATCGAATTGACGGCGCTGGTGGGGGGTTGGGCGGTGAGGGTGGCGATGATGCGTCCGCTGGAGAGGTCCCACAGCCGGATGGAGTGGTCGGCGGTGTCGCGGTTGCCGCCCCCGGCGCTGGCCAGGATCTTGCTGTCGGGGCTGAACGCCACCGAGCTGACTTCCTGTCCTTTGGCTGTTTGCGGGAGGGAAAGGGTGGTGGTGAGTGTGGTGCTCTGAACGTCCCACATCGTGATGCTGGCGTAGGCGCCGCTGGCGAGTGTTTTGCCGTCAGGGCTGAATGCCACGGCGTTGACCTCGGTGGCATAGGGGTGGTCGAGGATGCCGGTGACCTGTCCGTGCGTCGTGTCCCACAGCCGGACGGTCGTGTCGCTGCTGCCGCTGGCCAGGGTCGCGCCGTCGGGGCTGAAGGCCAGCGAGGTCACCCTGCCGCTGTGGCCGGTGAGGGTGGCTTTCAGGCTCCCGGTCGCCACCTCCCACAGGCGCACGGCGTACCCGGCCTCCTTGTCGATGTCGTTGCCGCCACCGCTGGCGAGAGTTTTGCCATCGGGGCTGAACGCCACCGCAAGGACGTAGTTGGGGTAACTGGGGAAGCCGGTTTGGGTGACGATGCCGCGTCCGCTGGAGACCGCCCACAGCCGGATGGCGTTGTCCTCGCTGCTGTCGCTGCCGCTACCGCTGGCGAGAGTTTTGCCGTCGGGGCTGAACGCCACCGCGTAGACGGAGCCGGTGGGGCCGGTCAGTACTTGCGTGTCCGAGCCGGAGGACCGCGTCACCTCCACCACGGCGACCGCCGTCGCGGCTGCCGCCACCGCTCCGGAAGCGGCGAGTATGACGGTGCGGCGCCGTATTCCGCGGCGAGTCGGGACGGATCCCGCCATGCGCGGCTGACCCTCCTGCCCGGCACCGTCCCCGTCGTTGTTGCGGCCCGCCGGACCGGTCGGCTGCTGCGGACCTGGCGGTTGGGAGGAAGCCATCAGCATACGACCGTTCTCGAAAGAATCCACAAGGAGAAGCCCAGGAAGCGACCCACCGGTGCCTCCCGGGGAAGCTTTCCATCAAATAGCTCTCCCGGGGAGCGACTTGCCCACATGGTCTCCCCGACCGAGGCACGCTCAGGCCGATGCGGTCGGAACGGCAGGGGCCAGCATGGTGGCAACGCACCTGCTGCTCAGTCACGGGTGGTGGGACGCGGCCGGGTGGACCTGTTCAGCGACTGGGGACATGGTGGGTGGCTGGCTGGTGCTCCACTGGATGGACGGGCTGGTGCGGGGGACGCCCGGTAGGTCGCGAACGGAACCCGAGGCTTCGCCTGCTGGGAGTTTGGAAGAACTGCAACGCATGATGTCCTGCGGCGTGTCGTGCGGGGTCGGGTGGGCCGTGCGGGGGGTCATGCTGGCAAGCAGCTGCCCGTGGCTTACAGCAGGGTGCGGTGGCCTTTCACCCCCGCTTCCGCACCGCGCTGCACCGGTCGGCAGCCTCGATGCCTACCGGCAACTGCGGGCTGCTGGGCCGGCCGGTCGTACGGGAGCCCCCTTCGCGGCAATCGGGCCATCGGATTGCGTAGCCGTCACACGGCCAGTTTCCTCGGGGCTTTCGTTCGGATCGTTGAGGGCCGCCGTCCGCGGTCCGTGCAGGCATTGATTCGTCCTGCCCAGGCCCCCTCCCGGTGGTCCGGTGATGGTCGTGCCGGGCATGGTCCCGGTGGTTGAGCTGCTCTCCTCCGGTGTGAGGGAGCGGCCGGGTGGGCCGGGGGGCGAGTCGACCCCGGGCTTCGCCTCCCGGGGCCGGCTCATCTCGACTTCGTATGCCCCGGCGGCCAGCGCGCCAAGCCGCCACGGCGCGCACAGTGCCCGCGTCAGCCGGTTGCCGCCTGGGCGGGCTGGGCTGTTCGGGTGGGGAGCACCGGCTGCCGCCGTTTCTGCGTGGTTTCGGGGAATCCATCAGGCCTCACCACCCACCGCCTGGAGGAGTAGCCGTCATGTTGGAGCGCACCCGGACGAAGGACACCACCACGGTCACCTTCATCCTTCCCGCCGATCACCCGCACGCGCAGGTCAGTGTCGTGGGGGATTTCAACGATTGGCAGCCCGGCGCCCACCCGCTGGCCGCCCGCACGGACGGCACCCGCGCGGTGAGCATCGCGATGCCCGCCGAGCGGTGCTTCGGCTTCCGCTACCTCGCTGCGGGCGACCGTTGGTTCGACGACGAACACGCCGACAGCCACGACGGCACCAACGGCTACCTCCACACCTGAGCCCCTCCCCCTACCAGCAGAAACGGAAGGTGACACGCATGAGCATGTGGGACTACACCGCCGCCGCGCAGTACACGTCCGGCACGGACCTGACCGGCTACAAGGTTGAGGCCACCGACGGGCACATCGGCAAGGTCGACGAGGCTACCGACGAGGTCGGCGCCGCGTACATCGTGGTCAACTGCAAGCCCTGGCTCATCGGCAAGCACGTCATGGTGCCCGCCGGCGCCATCACCCGCGTCGACCACGACCAGGAGACCCTCCATGTCGGGCGCACCAAGGACCAGGTCAAGGACGCGCCCGAGTACGACCCGGACACCATGGCCGGCAGCGCCGACTACCGCAGCAGCCTCGGCACCTACTACGGCGACCGCTGATCTGTGGTGGGAGCGGGTTCGTGCCCCGCTCCCACCGTGGTCGGTTGCTGCGCGATGGCCTCGGCCGCGTCGTCCCGTGTCGCAGCACGCGCGGGTGACGCGGCGGCCGTAGCCGCTGGGGGAAGTTCGCGGGGGGCCGACCAGTTGCGCACGTTCCCACAGTAAGCCAAGCGGCGGCTGTTGCCGATGGGATGCGCGGTGTTCGGCAGGCGCGCGGATGAGGATCTTGGGCATGTCGCAGAAGAGACCGGCCGCGAAGAACACCGCGGCTTCGGGAGCGCCGTCGGTGCGGACGCGCTCGCCGCGCTTGACCGGACCGGCGCGAGCGGCGGCAGCCGCCCAGCTCAAAGAGATGTACGAGGCAGGTGCAACGATCCGCCAGATCGCGCAGCGCACTGACCGCTCCTACGGTGGCGTCCGCGCCCTGCTGGTCAGCGCTCGGGTTCCGTTCAGGGGCCGCGGAGGAAAGCGAGCACAGCCGACACCGCCATAGTGCGCCCTGGCGATCCGCTGTCCCGCTCTGCCAGGCAAGCAAGCTCGCTCACCAGGCGCTCACAGCGGTGGCCGTCGGGCTGACGCTTGGGAGGCGACCCATCCGCCCCCGGGTCGCCTAGGGGCGGCTGTGCCGGGCTGGGGCACCGGATCGGACGGGGCCCAACCAGGGCCGCCCGATCCGGCTGACCCCGTGGTGTCAGGGGTCGGGCGGAAGCTAGTGACGGCGCCCGCCCACTGCGGCGGCGGCACGACGCCGGAGGGAAGGCCGGCATCCTGCCCTGATGTCAGGCCGAGGGCCGGCACCTTGGACACCAGTTCGGACCACTCGCGGTCGTCCTGCCCCGGCAGCATCCGCCCG
The DNA here is from genome assembly GCF_016107395.1 of Streptomyces fildesensis. GTDB lineage: Bacteria > Actinomycetota > Actinomycetes > Streptomycetales > Streptomycetaceae > Actinacidiphila > Actinacidiphila fildesensis. Next base: position 762 of record NZ_JAAIKO010000091.1, on the reverse strand, counting down.
GCTTGCCGCCACCGCTCGACCAGCGCCGCAAAGATCGGCGGATCGTCCGCGCGCAGACCCGTTTCCGCACCGTCACCGGCTGCCCTACGCCGCCGACCGGTCGGGCTCACGAACGCCTGTGTGCCTGTCACCCCCGACTAACGACCATGCACGCAAGCCCGCAACCCCCCTCGCTCACCCATCACTCCACCGAGGGTCCACCGCGGCACGGCGCTGACGCGGGCGTTACCGCGACAGTCCCCCCGGCACATCGTGTGAGGACAGATCGTCGGCGAGCCGACTGCGCAGCAGGAGCAAGGCGGCGGGGTCGGCGACCTGGGCGAGATCGTCGAGCAAGGCCCGCACGCGCGGGGCGTCTTCGGTCCGGACGGCCTCGACGACACCGTCGATGATCTCGCGGACACAGGCGGGCACGAGCCCGGGATCGGTGCGCATGATTAGGCTTATCGGTCCCTGCGGCGGCAGCGGAATCGCCTGATGGGGTGAGGCACCGCAGACGGCGGGGGCGATCCATAGGCTCGCCCCCGGCCAGAGCTTCTCCCTCGACCGCGCCGCTGCCCTTCAGCCTCGCCGCAGGCGACGACCGGTGCATGTTCACCTGCTGGCGCCCCCGCCTCTGACCGCTCCCGATCACGTGCGGCTGGGGACGCCTCCTGATCTGCGGCGAAGGGCCCTTGCCTCCTGCCATGATGTTTCTCATGCAGTGCCTGCCGATCCCGTGCCCCGCCCACCTCATCCCGGACGCCACGGGTCTCGACGCGT
>NZ_JAAIKO010000090.1 GCF_016107395.1 Streptomyces fildesensis | reverse complement strand
ACCACGGCCGGCAGCAACTGCGGCGTGATCCCGACGGCGATCGCCAGCGAGAACAGCAGCGCTTCCAACAGCGGTTTGTGCAGGAGGACGTTGACGGCGAAGATCGACGTGGTCAGCGCGCCCGCGACGTAGACCAGCATCATCGAGAATCGGCGCAGTCCCACCTGGAACTCGGTCTCCAACTGGTGCGTGCCCAGGCCCGCCGCAATCTTCCCGAACTCCGTCGCGGCACCAGTGGTCACCACCACCCCCCGGCCACTGCCGGCGTGCACGACAGTGCCCATCAGAGCGCAGCCCGACAACTCGGCCAACGGGGTACCGGACGGCACCGCGGACGTGCCCTTGGGCAGTGGCAGCGACTCCCCCGTGAGGACCGACTCGTCACACTCCAGACTCACAACGTCAAGAAGCCGGATGTCGGCCGGAACGATCTCTCCAAGCCTCAGCTCGACCACATCGCCCGACACCAGCTCGGTGACGTCAACCTTGCAGGGACGGCCGTCCCGAAGAACCACCGCCTCGTGGTGGATCTGGCCGTGCAGCGCCTCGGCGGCCTTCTCCGCGCGGTACTCGTTCACGAAGCCGAGCCCCACCGACAGGGCCACGATCGCACCGATGATCACCGCGTCACCGCGTTGCCCGACGAAGTAGGAGGCCGTCGCCGCCGCGAGCAGCAACCCCAGCAAGGGAGAGCGCAGCTGACGCCAGAGCACCGCCGGCAGCCTGGCCTGATGGGAGGTGACCGCATTCGGCCCCCAGGTGCGCAGCCGTTCGGCCGCCTCGCGCGCCGACAGACCGTCGCGCGTCGTATCCGCCGCCCGGAGGGCGTCGTCGCCGGACCGGCCGGCCGCCGCGGTGATTCCGGAGCCGGTGGCCTGCGGTGCGGGTGCGAGAACGGTCACGGGGTCGCCGGCAGCGCGGCCGACGGTTCCGGGAGGGCCGGGGCGTCGTCGACGTCGAAGGCCATCGGATCGTGGACGTTCACCACCCCGTCGACGCCCTGCGCGAGCCGGACCACGAGCGGGCCCAGGCTGCGCAGGCCGAGCGTTCCGCGGAGGGTGACGACGCCCTCCTGCACCTGGACCTGGACCGCGCCCTCGGTGATCTGCAGCGTTCTGCCGAGGATGACATCTCGTACGGTGCGGTGCTGCACGGTCTCACGTCTTTTCGGCAGATGGATCAGGGGCGACACGACCCGGCGGGAACCGGTCCCCACTTCCACATTGAGGCAGCCGGGGTGGGCGCAGCAGGGCCTATCAGGACCCTCCGGAGGTCCGACCGGCCCCATCGTCGGACGGCAGGATGTTCGCCCCACTCCACAAGCCGCGGAACCGTCCCGGCAGCACCGGCAAGGGACCAGAAGGACGGTCGGATGGCCAGCGGCAGGTGCGGGGCGAGCCGGGGAAGCCACTGGAGCTCCTTCCCGGCCTGCCCGATGGCCCCGGCATGGCGGGGCAGCCGGACCGACAGTTCCTCGCCCAGCCGGTAGATCGCATGGTCCGAACCGGCCGGGTCGAGCAGGCTGAGAGGCAACGCGGCCCACTGCGGGAACTGCGCATCGACCAGGCGCCTGACCAGTTCCGCATCGATCGCCGGACGGGCGTGGGCGGTTGTCCCCGTTGCCAAGAACAGCTCCTGCGGTCGGCCCGCACGGTACGGCAGGCACTCGCAGCCATCACACTGCTTCCCGGGCCGGCCTGTCGACCGGATTTCCCGGCCGGCCGCCCCATCCTCAGCGCGCGCCCTGGACCGGCACCGCAGAGCCGAGCTCGGACGGAAGCTCCGGGTGGCCCCCACCCGGTCCGATCCTCCCCGAACGCCCCATCGCAAGGGGAGGCAAGGTCAGTTCGGCCCGGCAGTGCCCGCCTGTTCCTCCCCTTCGGATGGCTCCCGCGTCCCGAAGGTCTCCTCAGACGGCTCGGCAGGACCGCCCGGGGTCGTTCCGGCTTGTGTGTGGAGGACCTCGCGGGCCTGCTGTGCGGCGCGGGTGATGCTCTCGCTGACGAAGTCGAGAAAGCGGGCGATGTTCTCCAGGCGGGCGGCGGCCGGAGTGCCTGAGCCGAGAATGCCGACGCCCTGCCGTGCGGTCTCGATGATCTGGGCGTTGGACCGGGCGCTGGCCATCATCGCCTGGTACCAGACGTCGTCATCGACCACGTAGCGCTCGCGGCGGCGTTCGTCACGTTCGCGGCGAATAAGGCCCTGGCCGTCGAGGAACGTGATCGCTTTGGAGATGGACGCCGGGCTGACCTGGAGGCGCTGCACGAGTTCGGACGCGGTCAGGCTGCCCGCGTCGGTCGTGTAGAGGCAGACCAGCACCCGGGCCATCATCTTGGGCGTCCCCGCCTGCATGAGGACGGTGGTGAACACTTCCTCGTACTCACGCACGGCCTCGGCATCACGTCCGTGAGGTTGCTCGGGCGCTTCCAACCCCGGGGGGGCGGCCTGGCTGCGCCGATGGGTGCGGTGTTCGGTGGCGCGGTGAGCCAGGTCGGCGCGGTAGCCGGTGGGGCCGCCGTTACGTGTCACCTCGCGCGTGATCGTGGAGGTCGGACGGTCGAGGCGTCTGCCGATCTCGGCGTAGGCGAGGTCGTCGGCCAGTCCCAGCGCGATCTGCCGGCGTTCCTGCTGGGTGAGTCTGCCTCCGGGCATCGCGGTCTCCTTCGTGCTCCGTGGTGCCTCAAGTGTAGCGTTCACTCTCAGCTCATTGCAACGAACAGGCAGCCGTCGTTGCATTCAACTCCAGATCCATTGCAACGATTTATGGGCCACCACCTGCGATTACACTGTCCAGGCGCAACGATTCCGTTGTCAGATCTTTGAATGCAACGTAGCGTTTCCTTCATCAGAAACGACGAGTTGCGGGAGAACATGATGCAGAAGTTCAACACCCCGAACCCGATCTCCGCCGTCCTGAACATCCCCGCGGGACGCATCCGGTTCATCGCCGCCGACCGCGCCGACACCACGGTCGAGATCCTCCCCGCGGACACCACGAAGAGCCGCGACGTGAAAGCCGCGGAACAGACCACGATCGAATATGACGACGGCGTCCTGCGGATCGAGGCCTCACCGGCGCAGAACCGGATCGTCGGCAACAGCGGATCCATCGAGGTGACCGTCCAACTGCCCGCCGGCTCCCACATCGAGGCCAGGACCGCCAGCTCCGAGCTCCGGGGCGTCGGACGCCTCGGCGACGTCACCTTCGAGGGCGCGTACCGACAGATCAAGCTCGACGAGGCCGCGAACGTCAACCTCACCGCGATCGACGGCGACGTCGAGATCGGGCGGCTGGGCGGACCCGCGCAGATCAGCACCGCAAGGGGCGACATCCGCATCACCGAAGCCGTCCGCGGCACCGTCACACTGCACACCCAGGTCGGCGAGATCTCGGTCGGCGCCGCCCGCGGCGTCTCCGCCAGCCTCGACGCCGGCACCACCTACGGCCGCATCCACAACACGCTCAAGAACACCGAAGGCACCGCCGACCTGACCATCCACGCCACGACCGCCCACGGCAACATCACCGCCCACAGCCTGTAGCCCCAACGCGACCGCTCGCGGGCCGGCCAGGCAGCACTGGTGGGTGTTCACCAACGGCTGCGGGCGGGCGGACCGGCAGACCGTGCCCACCCCGGAGCCCCCGGCTCGCGTCCGCGAGCCGGGGGCCTGCCCGCATTTCTGCTACTTGCTCATGGCGAAGCGCATCAGGGCCTGCTCGTCGCCCTGCTTGATCTTCCCGGTCTCGTTGATCACCTGGAGCTTCCAGCCCGCACCGCTCCGGATCGCCTTGGCCACGGCGCACCCGTTGTCGTTGCTGAGCAGGCTCGGCCAGATGTCGGCGACCTGCTGGGTGCTGCCGCCCGTCGCGTCGTACACCTTGAAGCTGATGTTCCGTGCCTTCTGGAAAGCGCTGTGCTTCTTGTACGCGGCGGCAACGAACACGATGGAGGTGATGTTGGTCGGCACCCGGGCGAAGTCGACGGTCACCGTCTCGTCGTCGCCGTCCCCACGGCCGGTCTGATTGTCCCCACTGTGCACCAACGATCCGTTGCCCAACGGATCCAGGGAGTCCAGACCGGCCAGCCGCACCGGCTCCGTCCCCTGCATGGCGATGGCGATCAGATCAAGGTCGGTGCCGGTCTTCTGACGGAGCTTCCCTATCAGTCCACCACTGCTTCCGACGGTGGGATCCCAGGACGCTCCGATGGACAGGTGGGTCACCCCGTCCAGGTCCGCCGGGCCGTCTTCCTTCGTGAGCGTGATCATGCGTGATCCTCTTGATGATGAGACTGCGTACCAGCAGTGTGCCTGGTGCCCTCGCCGACCGGCTCACCAGGTCCAGGAAGAGCAGCGATCGCCGCGCCGTTTCAGGACCTCTGGCGTGCGTCGTTTCCGCCCGGCCCGGGGTCACTTCGACGGCGAGCACGGGCCGCTGGTGACGTTCAGTGGCACCTTCGTAACGCATCACACGGACGGCGATCGACCGTGCCGCCGTCATCGCTCAGCAGCCCGTCCTGCGTCCAGCGGCGTCGCCATCGTCCCGGATCCGGCCAACCCAGCCATTGGACACAAGCCCAGCCGTAATTCGCTTGACCCCGCCACAGGTCAACGCTGCACTGTGGCGGGGCACCACGAGTCGTGGTGCCGGTATCCCGAGGAGACAGCGGCAGCATGGAGATCCGTCCCACGACCGACCAGGACCGCGACGTCTTCGTCGACACCCTCCATGCCGCGTTCGGGCGCTTCCCGGAAACCCCCAAGGAGAACGGTGGCGGGGTCTGGTGGTCGGCGCTCGAAATGGACCGCAGCCTGCTCGCCATGACGGCGGACGGGCGGCCCGTCGGTACCGCTGGTGCGTACTCCTTCGAGCTCACTCTGCCCGGTGAGGTCCTCGTCCCGGCCGCCGGGGTGACCGCCGTCGGCGTCGTTCCCTCGCACCGACGCCAGGGCGTGCTCAGCGCGATGATGCGGCATCAGCTCAGCGAGCTGCGGGCCCGAGGGGAGTTCCTCTCCGTGCTGCTGGCCTCCGAGGCCCTGATCTACCGCAGGTTCGGCTACGGTCCGGCGACCTACACGCAGCGGCTGACGGTGCCGCGCCACCAGGCCGGGCTCGCCCTCCCCCGGGCGCACCGAACGGCCGACGCCCCCGCGACCGGCTCGGACATCGGCGCGATCGAGCTGCTGCGGCGTGCCGAGTGCGGCGAGATCCTCGAAGAGGTCTACGACCGGTACCGTCGCGCACAGCCCGGCGCCCTGTCCCGGCCGCACCGCTGGTGGGCCTCGGGCGCGGGACAGCCCCCGATCTCTCCGGCGCCGCGCTACGTCGCAGTCCACCGGGACGCCGACGGCATTCCGGACGGGTACGCCAGTTACTCGCTCGACAAGCCCGACAAGCCCGACACCTTGACGGTCGACGAGACCATCGCGACCGGCGATGCCGCCTCCACGGCCCTGGCCCGGTTCGTGCTCGGGCACGACCTGGTCCATCAGGTCGTGTTCAAGCACTTCCCGCCGGAGCACCCGCTGCGCTGGCAGCTTGCGGACTTCCGCGCCGGCGAGGTGAGCGGCGACACCGACTGGCTCTGGGTGCGGCTGCTGGACATCCCGCGTGCGCTGACCGCGCGCGGCTGGTTCACGGACGGCGAGCTCGTCCTCGACGTCGACGACCCGTTCCTCGGCGAGCACGGCCGCTACCTGCTGACCGTCCGGGACGGCAAGGCCGAGTGCGTCCCGACGGACCGGGCGCCCGACCTGTCGCTGGACGTGAGCGACCTGGGCTCGGTCTACCTCGGCGGCACCACCCCGAGCACGCTCGTGCGTGCCGGACACATCCGCGCCCACCACCCGGGCGCGGCCACCCTCGCCGACACCCTCTTCCGCTCCGAACGGTCCCCGCACTGCCTGCACTGGTTCTGACCGCGCGCTCGCCGACCTGCACAGGACGCGATCGGGTAGCAGCGTCGTCCTCCGGCGCGCGGCCGACGACCGACTCCCGGGTTGCCTCCGTACACTGACACGCATGGCATGCCGCATCAGTGAACTGGTCATCGACTGCGCCGACCCCGAGCGGCTCGCCGCTTTCTGGAGCCAGGTCCTCGGCTACGTCGAACTCGGCCGGGAGGACGACGGAAGCATCGAGATCGGGCCGCCCGACGCCGGCTTCGGCGGCCCGCAGCCCACCCTCGTCCTCAGCCCCAGCAGCGACCCGCGGGCCGGCAAGCTCCCCCTGCACATCGACGTCAACGCCACCGACCGCGATCAGGACGCCGAGTTGGAGCGGCTGCTCGCCCTCGGCGCCAGGCCCGCCGACGTCGGCCAGACCGGCACGGAGAGCTGGCACTGCCTGGCCGACCCGGAAGGCAACGAATTCTGCCTCCTGCGCACCCAACTCCAGCCACTCTGACCCACCCTGTGGCCCATGGCGCCGAACCGCTCGGCCGGTCGAGAGTGGCCAGCAGGCTGCCACAGCCCCACCCGCAACCAGCATCCCGACAAAGGCGTCGCACCACCTATGGAACGTGAATGGCTCTTCTCGCTCATCCCGCTGACGATCGGCGCGGTCTTCCTCAGCTTCGGCGTGTACGGACTCCGCCGCTCCAGCGCGCTCCGTCGCACAGGTGTCATCGCAGAGGGGCGAATCGTCCGCCACGATCTCAGGCGCGACAACGAAGGCGCCACGTTCCACCACCCGGTCGCAGCCTGGACGACCCGGGACGGCCGCGAGTATGAGTACGCATCCAGGTTCGGCCGCGGCAGCGTCGGGGGCGACTTCGGAGTCGGGAACTTTGTCACGGTCCAATACGACCCGGAGGATCCCCGTCGGTTTGCGATCAAGGGCTGGGACGTAGCGACGGTCGACCGGCTGTTCACCGTGCTGGGGTCGGTGTTGGCAGCAGGCACGTTGGTCGTGTTGCTTGTCCGCGTACTCATTCCCTGACCGCAGCCGACCCGACGTCGAGAACCTAGGTGGTCATGCCGTTGGCTCGGGCATTCCAGAGCAGGGTCCGGGCCTCGGGGGTGTCGAGCTCGGTCAGGCCGGCGGCCGCCCGGAGTCGTAGGGACTCGTCAGGGCTGTTGAGCTGAGCGCCGAGAGTCGGCAGAGCGGCGGGAGATCGGGCTGCCCCGATGAGCTCGAGCAGCCAGCAGCGCAATCCGTGATCGTCCTGCTCCTGTTCGAACTCCTCGATGAGCTCGTCGACATGCTCTGCGGCGTGCGGTAGGAGTTGGTGGAACCTGTCCTCACGACGTTGCGGATCGCGAGTTCGCATCAACCGCATCGCCTCACGGAACCTGTGCGTCACACCCGTCAGGCTATGACCACGATCGGGGCTGTGACACCGAAATGCGTACATCGTTTCGGTGAGCGCTCCGCCCGCGGAGCAGCTACTGCGCACGCTCGCACCCCGATGGATCGACGCGTCTCAGCCCACTCCATCCGCCACCTTGGAAGCTGCGAACGATCACCACGTCCCCCGACCGTCGATGCGGGCCCGATGGGTGATGTTCGTGCGGGTCGGGTGGCCGCTGAGCCGGTCTCCGGGCACTCCAAGCCGATACTGCGCCCATGAGACCAGCCCGCCCGATTACGCTGCTCCGCCTCGCCGCAGCCACCGCCCTCCTTGCCCTCTGCGCCCCGGTCACGACCGCCAGCGGTGCGGCGAGCGATCGCGATCACCGCCACCGGCCCTGCGTCAGTTCTCCGCTGCCCGGCCGCGGCCCGGCACGGGACATCCTGCGGATCGCCGAGCAGGCCAAGGCCGAGATGGATCTCAAGTCCGTGATCCTGCGGGTCACTGTCGACGGTCGCGAGGTCATCACCACCGCGCTCGGCGAGTCGATGACAGGGGTGCCGGCCGAGCCCGCCATGCACTTCCGGAACGGCAACGTGGCGATCAGCTACATGGGCACGGCGCTCCTGCGGCTGGTCGACGAAGGCAGGGTCGACCTCGACGATCCCGTCGCGCGCTGGCTGCCCGACCTTCCGCACGGCCACCAGATCACGCTGCGCATGCTCGGCGCCTCCACCTCCGGTCTCATCGACTACGTCACCTCCCCCGGTTTCTCCGACGCCGTCTATGCGGACCCGTTCCGCCAGTGGACGGCCAAGGAGCTGGTGGCCATCTCGACCAGTAAGCCGCTGTGGTACGAGCCGGGTACCAACTGGAGCTACTCGCACGCCAACTTCGTCCTCCTCGGTGCCGCCCTGGAGAAGATCACCGGGACCCCGCTCGACGTCCTGCTCCAACAGCAGGTCATGGGCCCGCTCGGGCTGAGCGAGACCCGCAACAGCTTCACGCCCGACATTCCGACGCCCGTCCTGCATGCCTTCACCTCCGACCGCGGAAAGTACGAGGAGTCCAGCTTCTGGAACCCCTCATGGACCACTGCCCCCGGCGCGGTACAGACCACGGACATCTGCGACCTGGCCCGCACGGCCGCAGGCATCGGCTCGGGCGAGTTGCTCTCCCCCGCCGCCTACCAGGAAATGCTCAACCCGGGGACGGTGGGCCTGGGCCGTCCGACCAAGACCTGCCCGGCAACGATCTGCATCGCGAACACCGAGGCCACCCACTACGGCATGGGTCTGCTCGTCCTGAACGACTGGGTCTCTCAGCACCCGCTGTTCTTCGGCTACACCGCCGCCCAGGCATACCTCCCCGCTAATACTGCAACCGCATGTGGTGTGACTGTTGGCGGTGTGGCTCGTTGGTCC
>NZ_JAAIKO010000008.1 GCF_016107395.1 Streptomyces fildesensis | reverse complement strand
TGCCGTGAGAGGGCAGCGTGCTAGGCCGCTACACAACGGGGGCTCGCACTTGCTTTGTACTGCGCTGGGGTACCAGGACTCGAACCTAGAATAAGGGAACCAGAAACCCTCGTGTTGCCAATTACACCATACCCCACCAAAACACAACCCCCTGGCCGGGGGTTTGTTTGATGTTGCGCTTCCGGCCTGGCCTTTCGGCCCGGTTGGGCGGCGCAGGAAGAACATTACCCGATGGGGGACGGGGCTCCAAAACCGGTATTCGCAGCCAGCAGCGCGGGCAGCTCAGCCAGTCCGATGATCCTTCGCAGGCCCGACGGGATATCCGGTCCCGCGGCGGTGCCCCGGCGGTCCAGCCAGATGCCGAACAGACCCGCCTCGTCCGCACCACGGGCATCGATCTCGGGCTGGTCGCCGACGTACGCCACCTCGGCGGGCGGCAGGCCCAGCGCCGCGCACCCCGCCAGGAACGCCCCGGCGGCGGGCTTGCTCACCCCCAGCTCCGCCGCGCACAGCAGCACCTCGAAACGGTCCCGCAGCCCGAGCGTGCGCAGCTTGCGCTCCTGGTGGACGGTGCTGGAGTTCGACAGAACTCCCTGCCGGTAGCCGGGCGCCAGCGCCGCCACGGCGGGCGAGGCGTCCGGGAACAGGGCCCAGGCGGCCTCGTAGTGGGAGACGTAACGGGAGAACCAGGCGGACGCCTCCGCGTCGCTCAGCGGCTCACCCAGGAACTCGCGGACCCGGTCGCGGCGCTGGCCCTCGTAGTCGACGGCTCCGTCCGCGAAACGCTGCCAGTGGCGCGCGGTGATCAACTGCCAACGACCGAGGGCCTGGCCGGCGGATTCGGATCCGCCGGCCAGGCCCTCGGCCACCACATGCTGCACAAACCCCTGCTCGTCGGCTGTCGTGAAGTCGAACAGGGTGTCGTCTACGTCCCAGAGGACCGCACGGATCGGCATGCCGCCAACCCTAGGACGGTGGCCCCGGAGCCGTCAGCCCCAGGACCGGACAGGCCCTAGCCGGCGAGCTTCGCCAGTGCGGCGTCGACGCGGGCCAGGGTGCGCTCGCGGCCGAGCACCTCCAGGGACTCGAAGAGCGGCAGGCCGACCGTGCGGCCGGTGACCGCCACGCGGACCGGGGCCTGGGCCTTGCCGAGCTTCAGGCCGTGCTCCTCGCCGGCCGCCAGCACGGCGCCCTTCAGCGACTCCGGGTCGGACCAATCCGCGTCGGCGAGCTTGGCGCGGGCGGTGCGCAGCAGGGCGTCGGAGCCCTCCTTCATCGCCTTCTGCCAGGACGCCTCGTCCTCGGCCGGCTGGTCCAGGAAGAGGAAGTCGACATTGGCCGTGATGTCCGAGAGGACCTGGAGGCGGGTCTGGGCGTACGGGGCGATGGCCTCGAAGGCCGCCTGGTCGAACGCCTCGGGGGCCCAGGGTGCGAACGGCGCCTTCAGCCACGGGGCACAGGCCGCCATGAACGCCTTCACGTCCAGCATCCGCAGGTGCTCGGCGTTGATGTGCTCGCACTTCTTGAGGTCGAAGCGCGCCGGGTTGGCGTTGACGTCCGCGATGTCGAAGGCCGCGACCATCTCCTCCATCGAGAAGAGGTCCTGGTCGGCCGAGAGGGACCAGCCGAGCAGCGACAGGTAGTTGAGCAGACCCTCTGGCAGGAAGCCGCGCTCGCGGTACAGGTTGAGCGAGGACTCCGGGTCGCGCTTGGAGAGCTTCTTGTTGCCCTCACCCATGACGTACGGGAGGTGGCCGAACGCCGGGGTGGTGCCGTTGCCGACGCCGATCTCGGCGAGGGCGCCGTAGAGCGCGATCTGCCGCGGGGTGGAGGACAGCAGGTCCTCGCCGCGCAGCACGTGCGTGATCTCCATCAGCGCGTCGTCCACCGGGTTGACCAGCGTGTAGAGCGGCGCCCCGTTGGCCCGGACGATGCCGAAGTCGGGCACGTTCTCCGGGGTGAAGGTCAGCTCGCCGCGCACCAGGTCGGTGAAGGTGATCGGCGCGTCCGGCATCCGGAAGCGGACGATCGACGTGCGGCCCTCGGCCTGGTAGGCCGCGATCTGCTCGGCGCCGAGGTCACGGCAGTGGCCGTCGTAGCCGGACGGCTTGCCTGCGGCGCGGGCGGCGGCCCGGCGGGCGTCCAGCTCGGGCGTGGTGCAGTAGCAGTCGTAGGCGTGCCCGGCGTCCTGGAGCTTCTTCGCGACGTCCGCGTAGATGTCCATGCGCTCGGACTGCCGGTACGGGGCGTGCGGGCCGCCGACCTCGGGACCCTCGTCCCAGTCGAAGCCGAGCCAGCGCATCGCGTCGAGCAGCTGCTGGTAGGACTCCTCGGAGTCCCGGGCCGCGTCGGTGTCCTCGATACGGAAGATCAGTTTGCCCTGGTGGTGCCGGGCGAACGCCCAGTTGAACAGGGCGGTGCGGACCAGGCCCACATGCGGGTTGCCGGTCGGCGAGGGACAGAAACGGACGCGTACGGGGGATGCGCTAGCCACGCTTGATCACCTTGTTGGTGAGAGTGCCGATGCCTTCGATGGAGACGGCGACCTCGTCGCCGACGTTGAGCGGTCCGACGCCTGCCGGGGTGCCGGTGAGGATGACGTCGCCCGGGAGCAGCGTCATCGCCTCGGTGATGTGCACGATCAGGTCCTCGATCGAGCGGACCATCTGGCTGGTCCGGCCCGCCTGGCGCAGTTCGCCGTTGACCGTGGCCGTGATGGCCAGGTCGGAGGGGTCCAGATCGGTCTCGATCCAGGGGCCGAGGGGGCACGCGGAGTCGAAGCCCTTGGCGCGGGCCCACTGGCCCTCGGCGCGCTGCGCGTCACGTGCGGTGACGTCGTTGGCGCAGGTGTAGCCGAGGATGACGTCCTTGACGCGTTCGCGCGGGACCTCGCGGCACAGCCGGCTGATCACGACGGCCAGCTCGGCCTCGTGGTGCACCTCGTTCGAGAACGAGGGGTACACGATCGGGTCACCGGATCCGACCACGGAAGTGGACGGCTTGAAGAAGGCGACCGGGACCGCGGGGACCTCGTTGCCCAGTTCCGCGGCGTGTTCGGCGTAGTTGCGGCCGATGGCGACGACCTTGTTCGGGAGCACCGGCGGAAGGAGCCGGACCTTGCTCAGCGGCACCTTGGTGCCGGAGAGCTCGAATTCGGCGAACGGGATGCCCTTGATGATGTCGAGGACGAGACCGTCGGGGACGGTCGGGTCGCCCTCGACCGCGCCGAAGGCGACATTGCCGTCGATGGAGAACCTGGCGATGCGCACGGGAAGCTGCTGCCCCTCACTGGCCGAAGACTGGATCTCTCCAGGTTAACGTGAGGCCCCGGGCGCACCCTGCTGATTTCCGCCGCTGCCCGTGGTTCAGGCGGTGGGCGCGTCCATGAGGATCGTGCGGCGCGGGTTGGCCGTCTGCTGCGGCAGCTCGTCGCCGATGATGTCCTCGGCCGCGATCACCGGGGCCTGCAGTTCCTCGGCATCCTTGAGGTGCATGAGGGTGGTGCGGCGCGGGTTGGCGATCGGGCGGAACAGCATGGTGGTCTTCATGGGGTGTCTGGGCCTCAGGGGGTCGGGGCGCCGGTTGCGACGCGGGTCTGCGGGGTCACCTGGGTGCACTGGTTTACAGAACGCTGCCGTGCGTAAAGATCCAGGCTAGTGGCGACAGTTCCCCGATTTACGCGACCCAGGCAACGATCTCGTTGTGATTTTGCTCACGAACTACCCGGCATAAGGCCCGAATCGGGCGGTCCGCGCCCCTCCACCAAGCGGACATTACGGGAGTTCACGGACCTTACCCTCCACCCGGACACGAGCCGTTCGCCCTGCCCGGAGCGCCCTTCGGTGCCCAAAAGTTCCAGAATCGCGGGCTTTCGCCGAAACGGACCTGAACGCTCTGTGCCCGGACCGGCGCAGTCAGTCACTCATGTCATTGACTGGGCTGCGGCCCTTGTTGGAGATCCTGCACTGTGCTGGAATTCCCCGGACCGCCACATCAATCGAAGCCAGCGCGTCAGGGGGCGCGTACGAGCATCGAGTGGCGGTGAAGGGCATCGTCGGTCATCCCTACTCCGGGATCACCGGGGCCCCCATGACTCGACACCGTCCCGCCGCACATGCGGGGGACGCCTGGTCCAGAGGTTGCGACGCTAGTGCAGGGACGTTTCAAGAGGGACAGCGGCGCTGCGGGCGACCCGGAGCAGCCCGGCGGAGCCAACAGCGGTCCGTCGCCGCAGCGATCCGACGACGCCGTGAACACCGCGGCCGCCGGACGCTCAAGCACGCACAGCGGCATCGACGCCGGCCGGATCACGGGCGGTGTCGGTAAGCCAGGCCCCCGAATAGCCATGCGCAACTGGAGGATCAGCACCCGTCTGATCTCTCTGCTCGCCCTGCCGGTGGTCGCGGCCACCTCGCTCGGTGCGCTGCGTATCTCCAGCTCGCTGGACAACATCGCCCAGCTCGAGCACATGAAGCAGCTCACCGAGATCACCGAGCACGCGACCGACCTCGCCGGCGCGCTGCAGGAGGAACGGGACCGCTCCGCGGGACCGATGTCCTCCGGCACCGGCAAGAGCGACGACGCCGTCGGCGCCTCCCGGGAGACGACCGACCGTTACCGCAAGCTCTTCCAGAGCACCACCGACGACGTCGACCCGAACGACCAGGTCTTCGTCGGTGTCCGCTCCACCCTGCTCGCGATCGAGCAGCAGCTCGGCAGCATCAACGAGATCCGTGACCAGGCCTACCAGCAGCCGCAGTACATCGCGCTGACGGTCAACAAGTACGACTCGCTGATCCAGTCGCTGCTCTCGCTGTCCCAGGACATGGCGCAGGCGACCAGCAACCAGGAAATGATCCGCAGCACCCGCGCGCTGGCCGCGTTCTCCTCCGCCAAGGAGTTCGAATCCATCCAGCGCGCGGTGATCAGCGCCGCGCTCGCCCCGCAGGGCGGCGTCACGCTCTCGGAGAACGACTGGCAGTACGCGAAGGCCGCCGCGCAGTCCGAGAAGACCGCGCTGACCCGGTTCGGGAAGATCTACGGCGGCGCCGACTCCGTCGAGCTGATGGCCCCCCTCGAGGGCGGCAACGACACGATCAAGAACCACGACACCAACGCCACCCGGATCCTGAACTCCAAGGGCGGCATCAACACCTTCCAGGCCACCGGAGCCACCTACCGCGACTGGGACGACGCCGCCCGGAGCAAGATCCAGGCGATGACCAACATCGAGCGGTCGCTGCTCAACGAGATGCAGCAGCAGGCCCTCAAGCTGCGGGGCGAGGCCCAGCGCCAGGCGATCATCGACGGTGCGATCATCCTGATCGTCCTCGGTGTCGCCGTCGTCGGCGCCTTCATCGTGGCCCGCTCGATGATCCGCTCCCTGCGCCGGCTGCAGGAGACCGCCCAGGACGTCGCCCAGAAGCGGCTGCCCGAGCTGGTCAAGCAGCTGTCGGAGTCCGACCCGCAGGACGTCGACACGTCCGTCGTCTCGATCGGTATCCACAGCCGGGACGAGATCGGCCAGGTCGCCCGCGCGTTCGACGAGGTCCACAGCGAGGCCGTCCGGCTCGCCGCCGAGCAGGCGCTCCTGCGAGGCAACGTCAACGCGATGTTCACCAACCTCTCGCGCCGCAGCCAGGGCCTCATCCAGCGCCAGCTCTCGCTCATCTCCGAGCTGGAGAGCCGCGAGCAGGACCCGGACCAGCTGTCCAGCCTCTTCAAGCTCGACCACCTCGCGACCCGTATGCGCCGGAACGGCGAGAACCTCCTCGTCCTCGCCGGTGAGGAGCCGGGCCGCCGCTGGACCCGCCCGGTCCCGCTGGTCGACGTGCTCCGTGCCGCCGCCTCCGAGGTGGAGCAGTACGAGCGCATCGAGCTCACCTCGGTGCCCGCCGCCGAGGTCACCGGCCGTATCGTCAACGACCTCGTCCACCTGCTCGCCGAGCTGCTGGAGAACGCCACCTCGTTCTCCTCCCCGCAGACCAAGGTGAAGGTCACCGGCCACGCGCTGCCGGACGGCCGGGTGCTCATCGAGATCCACGACACCGGCATCGGGCTCTCGCCCGAGGACCTGTCGGACATCAACGAGCGGCTCGCGAACCCGCCGACCGTGGACGTCTCGGTCTCCCGCCGCATGGGCCTGTTCGTGGTCGGCCGGCTGTCCCTGCGACACGGCATCCGCATCCAGCTGCGCCCGTCGGACTCCGGCGGCACCACCGCGCTCGTCATGCTGCCGGTGGACGTCACGCAGGGCGGCCAGAACGCCAAGAACGCGGCCGCAGGCAAGCGCGGCCCGATCGCGACGGGCATGCCCGGTACGCCCAACGGCCCCGGCGCCCCCGCCACCAACGCCTTCGGTGCCCCCGCCGGTCCCGCGGGACAGGTCGGCCGGCCGCCGCAGCGCGGCCAGGTCGCGGGCGGCGGGCAGCGCCCGGCGCTGAACTCCGGCGGCGGCCCCGGCCTCGGTGGCCAGGGCGGCACCGGCACCCGGCGCGGCGGCCAGCACAACGGCCAGCCGCAGGGCCAGCCGCAGCCGTCCGGACCGAGCTGGGCGCAGGGCGGCCAGCCCCCGCAGGGCCAGCCGCAGCGCAGCGGGAACCCGCAGCAGGGCTTCCCCGCTCCGGCCGACCGCGGCCCGGCGATGGACGCTCCGCGCGGCCACGAGGACGTGGAGTCCACCGCCAGGTTCGAGCGCCCCGACTTCGACGGCCCGCCGCCCGGCTCACGCCCGGCACCGCAGCAGCCGCAGCCGCGGGGCGACTACCAGCGCCCGAACCCGGGTGCCGGCTCCCGGCAGGACGCCGGTCTGCCGCTCGGCGACCCGTTCTCCCCGACGAACAACCCGTACCCCGCGCCCACCGCGCAGGACGCGGGCCCCGGCGGCTTCCGTTCCGACGTCTTCGGCGGAGCACCGGGCCCGGCCCCGGTACGCGGCGGGGCTCGCCCCGACGGGTACCAGCCGGAGTCCACGGGTGAGTTCCAGCGCCCCGCGCAGCCCGACAACAGCGGTACCGGCGAGTTCCCGCTGCCGGCCGGCCGGCAGCAGGCCGGCCCCGGCTACCCCGACGGCCGGACCGACACCGGGCAGTTCCCGGTGGTCGGCACTCCCCCGGCGGGCGACCGGTCGCTGACCGAGCCGTACCCGGGCCAGAACGTCCCGGCCCAGGGTCTGCCGCAGCGCGGCGGGCCTCCGGCCGCGGGCGGGTTCAACGGGAACCGGCCGCCGCAGCAGGGCCAGCCGTCGCAGAACGGCCAGCAGGGCAATCAGCAGCAGGGTTACCCACAGCAGGCCAACCGGCAGCCGAACCGCGGCGTCGAGCCGCAACTGCCGCCGGTCAACGAGCCGATGGCACTGCCGCCGGCCCCGCCGCGCGGTGACGAGCCCACGCCGATCTTCGCAACGATGGAGTCCGACTGGTTCCGTACCGGTCAGGCCGAGCGGATGCAGCAGGTGCACGTGGAACGGGCGGCGCCCGCCGCTCCCACCGCCGCCGCGCCCGCGGCTCCGGCCCGTCCCGCTCCGCAGCCCCGGCAGACGCCGCCGGCCCAGCCGCAGCAGCAGCCCCAGCGGGCCCGGGCCGAACAGCCCGCACCGGCTCCGGTCCAGGCGCGGCCGGTCACTCCGGCCCAGCCGACCCAGCCGGCGCCCCGGGAGACGCCGAACTGGCGCACCTCTCCCAACGACGAACTCCGGCAGCGGGCCGAACAGGTCCGCGAGCCGTCGGCGGGCGGGGTCACTCCCTCCGGTCTGCCGCGCCGGGTACCCAAGGCCAACCTGGTCGCAGGCGGGGCAACCCCCCAGCAGGCGCCGCAGGGCGGTCCTCAGGTCTCCCGGGCGCCCGACGATGTGCGCGGCCGGCTGACGAACCTCCGGCGTGGCATCCAGCAGGGCCGCGAGGCAGGCAATGGCAACACCGACGGCCGGGGCTTCGGCACGAATAACCAGGAGCGATAGTTGAGTGCGATGAGCCAGGCGGCACAGAATCTGAACTGGTTGATCACCAACTTCGTGGACAACACCCCTGGGGTGTCCCACACGGTGGTGGTCTCCGCCGACGGCCTGCTGCTCGCGATGTCCGAGGGTTTCCCTCGTGACCGCGCCGACCAGCTCGCCGCCGTCGCCTCCGGCCTGACCTCGCTCACCGCCGGAGCCTCCCGCATCTTCGAAGGCGGCGCCGTCAACCAGACGGTCGTGGAGATGGAACGCGGATTCCTCTTCCTCATGTCCGTCTCCGAGGGTTCCTCGATCGCCGTACTCGCTCACCCCGAGTGCGACATCGGCCTCGTCGGGTACGAGATGGCCCTGCTGGTCGACCGGACCGGGACCGTCCTCACCCCCGACCTCCGCTCCGAACTCCAGGGCAGCCTGATGCACTGACTGCTCTGATCACGTTTTCACCGCACGATGCGTACTTCCTGCACCGAGACCGTTTTGCCCGGACACGGAGGACCCTCATGACCCCGCCACCCGCCTCGCCGGGCCCGTACGGCGCGTCCCACCACGCGCCGTACGGGGATGAAGGCGACCAGCCGCTGGTGCGGCCGTACGCCATGACCGGTGGCCGTACCCGGCCGCGCTACCAGCTCGCCATCGAGGCGCTGGTCAGCACCACGGCCGATGCGGGCCAGTACCAGGGGCTGCTCCCCGAACACCAGCGGATCTGCCACCTCTGCCGGGAGATCAAGTCGGTCGCGGAGATCTCCGCGCTGCTGGGATTCCCGCTCGGCGTGGCCCGCATTCTCGTGGCCGACCTCGCCGAGGCCGGCATGGTCGCTATCCACCAGCCGGGCAGTGGCGAGGCCGGCGGACAGCCTGATGTGACACTGCTCGAAAGGGTGCTCAGTGGACTTCGCAAGCTCTAGACCGCAACCGCAGGCGGCTTACGGCCCGCCTGTGGCCCGGTCCACCACCTCGGCCAAGATCGTGGTGGCGGGCGGCTTCGGCGTGGGCAAGACCACGTTCGTCGGCGCGGTCTCGGAGATCAACCCGCTGCGCACGGAGGCCGTCATGACCTCCGCGTCGGCCGGGATCGACGACCTCAGCCACGTCCAGGACAAGACGACCACCACGGTGGCGATGGACTTCGGCCGAATCACCCTCGATGACGACCTGATCCTGTACCTGTTCGGTACGCCGGGCCAGGACCGCTTCTGGTTCATGTGGGACGACCTGGTGCGGGGCGCGATCGGCGCCGTCGTGCTGGTCGACACCCGCAGGCTGGCGGACTGTTTCCCGGCCGTGGACTACTTCGAGAACAGCGGCCTGCCGTTCGTCGTCGCCCTCAACGGTTTCGAGGGCCACCAGCCCTACCGGCCGGAGGAAGTACGCGAGGCGCTGCAGATCGGGCCCGAGGCTCCGATCATCACCACGGACGCCCGCCACCGCGGCGAGGCGAAGAGCGCGTTGATCACGCTCGTGGAGCACGCATTGCTGGCTCGACTCAAGTAAGCCTTCATGGTTGCCAGTTGTCCCCAGGACCGGCTGTGTCATTTGACACGGCCGGTTCTTGCGTTCATAACGTTTCGACAGAGAATCGACGGGTGGCGAACACCCCCCGCGCTCGACTGGTTCCGTTGCGGTGATACCAGTCGTGCGATTTGGCACCCCAAAGAGCTTATGCCCTATTTATGTCAGCGTGTTCGAGTGTTCGTTGCACTTTGTACGACGTTTGGCTACTACCCCCATGACGTGCTGAAATTCGCAGAACCCGAGAGTAGTAACGGCACTTTGCTGTGTTGTCGCCGAGAGGTTGTTGGTCAAGTGAGGGACACGAGGCGAGCAGAGCCGGGCTCCGCGGATGGCCCCCGGGGCAATTTCACACCGCCCCAGCGGTACGAGGGCGTGCCCGACGCGACCGCTGTCGCCACCCCGGAGCCTGCCGGGTCCGGCAGCCGTTTCGCGGTGCGCAACTGGCGGGTGGCCACCAGGCTGAACGCCATCCTCCTCATCCCGGTACTCGTCGCCCTCGTCATGGGCGGCTTCACCGTGCAGAACTCCGTGCACACCTGGCAGCAGGCGGACGCCGCCAAGCGCACCGCCATCCTGGTGCGCGCGGCGGCCGGCTACAGCCACGCCTTGATCAACGAACGTGACGTCACGGTCGTTCCCCTGGTGCAGGGCAGGCGGGACGACCCGGTGGTGACAGGGGCCTACGCGGCCACCGACGCCGCCGCCCAGGTCTTCAACGAAGCCGTCGACCAGATGCCCGCCTCCGCCTCCCTGGAGCGCCGCGTGGAGGGCTTCCGCAAGGCGGAGCCCCGCCTGCAGACCATCCGCAAGGCCGCCTACACCCGGCAGCTGCCCGACAAGCAGACCGAAGAGGCGTACGTCAGCGTGCAGCACCCGCTGATGGAACTCTCCAACGAGCTGAACCTCGGCACCGGGAACATCACCAGCTACGGCCGCACCCTCTACGCCATCTCGCTGGCCAAGGCCGCCGAGTCGCTGAGCCGCTCCATCGGCATGCACATCCTGGTCGAGGGCCAGGTGCCGGCCAGGGAGAAGAAGCTCCAGCAGACCGCCCTCACCTCGTACCTCTACCTGCAGGGCATCGCGCTCCAGGAGTACAGCGGCGGCGGTACCCCCGCCGACGCCCAGCACCTGAAGGACGCCCAGGCCGCCGCGGAGAAGAAGGGCAAGGAGCAGCTCACGGCCGCCGCCGCGCAGGCCGAGCAGGCCGGTCAGACGTTCGTGCCCCCGCCGGGCATCGAGAAGATGGTCGCCGAGATCGCCTCGGACAAGTCGGCCAAGGAGCTCCGCGCCGAGGGCATCACCCCGGAGAGCTGGTTCGCCAGCAACACGCTCGCCTTCGACGCGTACCGGACCGTCGAGCAGAACCTCGCAGAAACGGCCGTGGGCGACGCCGAGACCATCTCCTCCAGCGCCAAGACCGACGCGATCATCAACGCGGCCATCGTCGTCCTCGCCCTGATCGTCGCCTTCATCATCGCGGGCATGATGGCGCGCAACATGAGCCGCAGCATGCGCAAGCTGCGCAACGCCGCCTTCGACGTCGCCGAACAGCGGCTGCCGGGGCTGGTCGACCAGCTGTCGCGCACCGACCCGGGCCGGGTGGACACCACGGTCCAGCCGATCCCGATCACCAGCCACGACGAGATCGGCGAGGTCGCCCGCGCCTTCGACCAGGTGCACCGCGAGGCCGTGCGGCTCGCCGCCGAGCAGGCTCTGCTGCGGGGCAACGTCAACGCGATCTTCACCAACCTCTCGCGCCGGAACCAGGGCCTCATCCAGCGACAGCTCACGCTGATCACCGAGCTGGAGAACAACGAGGCGGACCCGGACCAGCTCGAGAACCTGTTCAAGATGGACCACCTCGCCACCCGTATGCGGCGCAACGGCGAGAACCTGCTGGTCCTCGCCGGCGAGGAGCCGGGCCGCCGCTGGAACCAGCCGGTCCCGCTCGTCGACGTGCTGCGCGCGGCGGC
Organism: Streptomyces fildesensis; assembly: GCF_016107395.1. Taxonomy (GTDB): domain Bacteria; phylum Actinomycetota; class Actinomycetes; order Streptomycetales; family Streptomycetaceae; genus Actinacidiphila; species Actinacidiphila fildesensis. The sequence continues at coordinate 259,953 of NZ_JAAIKO010000008.1, read as the reverse complement.
CTCCGAGGTGGAGGCGTACGAGCGCATCGAGCTGGTCGGGATACCGGAGACGGAAATCCACGGCACCGCCGTGACCGACCTCGTGCACCTGCTGGCCGAGCTGCTGGAGAACGCCACCACGTTCTCCTCGCCGCAGACCAAGGTGCGGGTCACCGCGACCCGGCTGCCGGACGGCCGCGTCATGGTCGAGATCCACGACAAGGGCATCGGCCTGACCGCCGAGGACTTCGCCGACATCAACCACAAGCTGGCCGACCCGCCGACCGTGGACGTCGCGATCTCCCAGCGGATGGGCCTGTTCGTGGTCGGCCGGCTCGCCGACCGGCACGGTGTCCGCGTCCAGCTGCGCCCCTCGGGCGAGCAGGCCGGCACCACCTCGCTCGTCATGCTCCCGGAGCCGATCACCCACGGTGGTGGCGGCGAGGACCAGCTGCCCGAGGACGACGATTCGGACTTCACCGTGTCGCGCATCGTCCCCGAGCACTCGACCGCCGAGTTCGGCTACCAGCCGACCGCCGCCGAGCTGGGCTTCGACGACTCCCAGTACGAGCGGTCGGACGAGTCCGCGTTCACGGCCTCCGGCGCCCCCGGGCAGCTCGACCCCGTCGGCCGCTCGCTGCAGCGCGAGGAGCGCCGTGCCCAACTGGAGGCCTCGGCCTCGGAACGGCCGGAGGACGTCGCGATGTTCGGCGACGACATCCCGCGGCAGCGGGGACAGCAGGACCAGCAGGGGTACGAGCCGCAGTACGACGGCGGCTACGCCCCGGGCCAGGACTTCCAGGGCCAGGGCTACCCGGCGCAGGACTTCCAGGGGCAGGACTTCGGCGGGCAGGACTTCGCCGGCCAGCCGGAGTACAACGGTCAGGGCGACCCGTACGGTGCGCAGCCCGCGTACCAGCAGCCGTCGTCCTACGAGCCGGAGTGGCAGCAGGACTTCCCGGTCCAGCCCGCACCTTCCGGAGCTCCCGTCCCACCCGTGCTGGACGACTGGGCGCAGCCCGTCGCCCAGCAGGATCAGCAGGCGCCGGATTCCGTTCCCGGGGCCCCCTTCGGGGCGCCGGAGAGCGTAGGCTCCCCCTCGCTGACGGATGCCGGCCTGCCACGCCGCGACCGGCAGTGGCCGCAACCGGACCAGGTGGCGGCGGAGCCGGCGGTCCAGCCGGTCCCCCAGCCCGATCCGGAGCCGGAACAGGCGCCGGAAGAGGCCGAGACCGACTGGCGTTCCCAGAACGACCAGCACTGGCAGCGGGCCGAACAGGTCCGCGAACCCAAGGCGGGTGGGGTAACCCCCTCCGGCCTGCCCCGTCGAGTACCCAAGGCCAACCTGGTCGCGGGTACCGCACAGCAGACTCCGCAGGGCGGCCCACAGGTCTCCCGCGCGCCGGAGGACGTCCGCGGCCGGCTGAGCAATCTGCGCCGTGGCGTCCAGCAGGGACGCACTGCGGGAACTGACACGAACGGCCAGGCCCCCGACCATCACTACGGTGGCCCTCAGAACCAGGAGCGTTAGTTGAGTCCGATGAGCCAGGCGGCACAGAATCTGAACTGGTTGATCACCAACTTCGTGGACAACACCCCTGGGGTGTCCCACACGGTGGTGGTCTCCGCCGACGGCCTGCTGCTCGCGATGTCCGAGGGTTTCCCTCGTGACCGCGCCGACCAGCTCGCCGCCGTCGCCTCCGGCCTGACCTCGCTCACCGCCGGAGCCTCCCGCATCTTCGAAGGCGGCGCCGTCAACCAGACGGTCGTGGAGATGGAACGCGGATTCCTCTTCCTCATGTCCGTCTCCGAGGGTTCCTCGATCGCCGTACTCGCTCACCCCGAGTGCGACATCGGCCTCGTCGGGTACGAGATGGCCCTGCTGGTCGACCGGACCGGGACCGTCCTCACCCCCGACCTCCGCTCCGAACTTCAAGGCAGTTTGCTCAATTAGCAGTCTTCTCAACTAGGTGCCTGCTCAACTAACGGACAGGCGTGCGGGCGCGTCCCCGTACCCATAGGGTGCGGGAACGCAGCCCCCACAACCTTCATCAGGAGGAGGAACCGTGACAACGCCACCAGGCGGAGATCCGTACGGCAGCCAGCAGCAGCAGCCGCCTCTGAACCGTTACAACTTCCCCTCGGCTCCGACTCCTGACCCCGAGCCGCGCTACCGCCAGCCCCGGATCCAGCCGTACGATCCGCCGCAGGCACCGGCACGGCCCGGCCGGCAGCGCGCCCAGGCCCCTTCCGGGCTGGTGCGGCCGTACGCCATGACCGGGGGCCGGACCCGGCCGCGCTACCAGCTCGCCATCGAGGCGCTGGTCAGCACCACGGCCGACCCGGTGCAGTTGCGGGGGCAGTTGCCGGAGCACCAGCGGATCTGCATTCTCTGCCGGGAGATCAAGTCGGTGGCGGAGATCTCCGCACTGCTGACGATCCCTCTCGGTGTCGCCCGTATTCTCGTCGCCGACCTGGCCGAGGCCGGGCTGGTCGCCGTCCACCAGCCCGGTGGCGACGAGTCCGCGGGTGGTCAGCCAGAAGTGACATTGCTTGAAAGGGTGCTCAGTGGACTTCGCAAGCTCTAACGGGGCGACCCGCTCCACGACCTCCGCGAAGATCGTGGTGGCGGGCGGGTTCGGCGTGGGCAAGACCACGTTCGTCGGTGCCGTCTCGGAGATCAACCCGCTGCGCACCGAAGCTGTGATGACCTCCGCGTCGGCCGGTATCGACGACCTGACGCACGCGCCCGACAAGACCACGACCACCGTGGCGATGGACTTCGGCCGCATCACGCTGGACGAGGACCTGATCCTGTACCTGTTCGGTACCCCGGGCCAGGACCGCTTCTGGTTCATGTGGGACGACCTGGTGCGCGGAGCGATCGGCGCCGTCGTCCTGGTGGACACCCGGCGGCTCGCGGACTGTTTCCCGGCCGTGGACTACTTCGAGAACAGCGGCCTGCCGTTCGTGATCGCGCTCAACGGCTTCGACGGCCACCAGCCGTACGGCCCCGAGGAGGTGCGCGAGGCCCTGCAGATCGGGCCCGAGGCACCGATCATCACCACGGACGCCCGCAACCGCGGTGAGGCGAAGTCCGCGCTGATCACCCTGGTGGAGCACGCGCTGATGGCGCGCCTGCGCTGAGGATCCCCCCAAACGAGAAACGCCGGGCCGGCCCCTACGGGGGCCGCCCGGCGTTCTGTCGTTCTGCGGTGTTTCTGTCGTGCTGAGGCACGTCAGGGACGTACCGGCGGGATCAGCCCTGCCAGCTGTGCGAGCTGCGGAAGCCCGGAGTGCGCTCCAGGCGGCGCCAGCCGGCCGTGGAGCGGGGCTGCTCGTAGCTGGTGGCGGCGTGGCCGTTGGCGGCGGCGCGGGCCAGCAGGACCGCGGTGAGAGCCGCGAGCTCCTCGGCGCTGGCGTGGCCCTTCTCGACGCGGACCAGGGTGTCCGGGGTCACGGTGTCGGGGGCCAGAGCGTCGGGGGCCAGGGTGTCGGCGGGAGTACTCAAGGTGGTCTCCATTACTGCGGCGGGTTGCCGTGCTTGCGCGACGGCAGGTCTGCGTGCTTGGTCCGGAGCATCGCCAGCGAGCGAATGAGCACCTCGCGGGTCTCGGCCGGGTCGATGACGTCGTCCACCAAACCGCGTTCCGCGGCGTAGTAGGGGTGCATCAGTTCGGCCTTGTACTCCTTGACCATGCGGGCACGCATGGCCTCGGGGTCGTCGGCCTCGGCGATCTGCTTGCGGAAGATGACATTGGCGGCACCTTCGGCGCCCATCACCGCGATCTCGTTGGTGGGCCAGGCGTACGTGAGGTCGGCCCCGATGGACTGGGAGTCCATGACGATGTAGGCGCCGCCGTAGGCCTTGCGCAGGATCAGCGAGATCCTCGGCACGGTGGCGTTGCAGTACGCGTAGAGCAGCTTCGCTCCGTGCCGGATGATCCCACCATGCTCCTGGTCGACGCCCGGCAGGAAGCCGGGTACGTCCAGGAGAGTGATGAGCGGGATGTTGAAGGCGTCGCACATCTGGACGAAACGCGCGGCCTTTTCGGACGCCGCGATGTCCAGGACGCCCGCCATGCTGTTGGGCTGGTTGGCGATGATGCCGACCACCTGGCCGTCCAGCCGGGAGAGCGCGACGATGATGTTGGTGGCCCACCGCTCGTGGATCTCCAGGTACTCGCCCTCGTCGACGATCTCCTCGATGACCTTGCGCATGTCGTACGCGCGGTTGCCGTCGGCCGGCACGAGGTCCAGCAGGACGTCGCCGCGGCGGTCGGCCGGGTCGGAGGTCTCGGTGGCGGGCGGGTTCTCCCGGTTGTTCTGCGGGAGCAGCGAGAGCAGGTAGCGGACCTCTTCGAGGCAGTGCTGCTCGTCGTCGTAGGCGAAGTGCGAGACGCCGGAGACCTCGGAGTGGACGTCGGCGCCGCCGAGCCCGTTCTGGGAGATCTTCTCGCCGGTCACGGCCTGGACGACGTCCGGTCCCGTGATGAACATCTGCGAGGTCTCGCGGACCATGAAGACGAAGTCGGTCAGCGCCGGGCTGTAGGCCGCGCCGCCCGCGCACGGGCCGAGCATCACGGAGATCTGCGGGATGACACCCGAGGCCCGGGTGTTGCGCTGGAAGATGCCGCCGTAGCCGGCGAGCGCCGAGACGCCCTCCTGGATACGGGCGCCGGCGCCGTCGTTCAGCGACACCAGCGGGGCGCCCGAGGAGATGGCCATGTCCATGATCTTGTGGATCTTGGTGGCGTGCGCCTCGCCGAGCGCGCCGCCGAAGATCCGGAAGTCATGGGCGTAGACGAACACGGTCCGGCCGTGGACGGTGCCCCAGCCGGTGATGACACCGTCGGTGTACGGCTTCTTCGCCTCCAGGCCGAAGCCCGTGGCGCGGTGCCGGCGCAGCGGCTCGACCTCGTTGAAGGAGCCCTCGTCCAGCAGCAGCGCGATCCTCTCGCGTGCGGTCAGCTTGCCCTTGGCGCGCTGCGCCTCGGTCGCCCGCTCGCTGGGGCCGCGCAGGACCTGCTCGCGGATCGCGCGAAGCTCGGCCACGCGCCCGCGAGCGTCGTTCACCTCGACGGGCACCTCTTCCAGAAAGCTCATGTATCGACAGTACGAGCGGGACCCCCGCGAACGGGGGGTCCACTTCGTACAGTGTCCGCTCCGACTTCATGGCGGGTATCGACAGAACCAAAAGAGGACCGGGCCCCGCGCATGGCACGCGGGACCCGGTTTTTTGTACCTTTCGCCCTACCGTCCGGCGACCGCTCCGGCCAGCGCGAGGATCCGGCGGGCGTCCTCGACGTGCAGGTTCTCGATCATCCGGCCGTCGACCGTGACCACGCCGCGCCCCTCTGACGTGGCCTGATCGAAGGCTTCGATGATCCGGCGGGAGTGTGCGACCGCATCGTCGGAGGGTGCGAAGAGCCGGTTGCAGGGCTCCAGCTGCTTCGGGTGGATCAAGGTCTTGCCGTCGAATCCGAACTGGCGCCCCTGGAGGCATTCGGCCTCGAAGCCCGCCAGGTCCTGCACGTCGTTGTAGACACCGTCCAAGATGGTCTTGCCGGTGGCGCGGGCGGCGAGCAGCGCCAGCGAGAGACCGGTCAGCAGCGGGGCCCGGCCGGGGACGTGCTCGGCGTGCAGTTCCTTGGCCAGATCGTTGGTGCCCATCACCAGGACGGTCAGCCGCTCGCTCGCGGCGGCGATGGCGCGGGCGTCGAACATCGCCTGCGGCGTCTCGATCATGGCCCAGATCGCGGTGCGGTCGGGGGCGCCGGCCGCCTCCAGGGCGCGCTCGACGGCCCGTACGGTCTCCGGGGAGTCGACCTTGGGGACGACGACGGCGTCCGGGCCGGCCTCGGCGGCGGCACGCAGGTCGTCGGCGTGCCATTCGGTGTCCGGGGCGTTGACCCGGATCGTCACCTCGCGGTAGCCGTACTCCCCGGACGCGGCGGCGGCCGCGACGCGCTTGCGGGCGTCGGCCTTGGCGTCCGGCGCCACGGAGTCCTCGAGGTCGAGGATGAGCGCGTCGGTGGGGAGCGTCTTGGCCTTCTCCAGCGCGCGTTCGTTGGCCCCGGGCATGTAGAGCACGGAGCGGCGGGGGCGGAGGGTGCTGTCCGTCATGGTCGTCACTCCTTCTCTGCCGCGGCGTACGCCTCGGCGAGCTCGGGGTCGCGGGCGGCGAGGGTGTCGGCCAGTTCGGAGACCACCAGGCACTGCTTGTACGTCGCGTCGTCCTGCATCTTGCCGTCGATCATGACGGCGCCGGTGCCGTCGCCCATCGCGTCGATCACCTTGCGGGCCCAGGCGACATCGGCCGGGGAGGGCGAGAAGACCTTCTTGGCAATGGCGATCTGCACCGGGTGCAGGCTCCAGGCGCCGACGCAGCCGAGCAGGAAGGCGTTCCGGAACTGGTCCTCGCAGGCGAGGGTGTCGCGGATGTCGCCGAAGGGCCCGTAGTACGGCAGGATCCCGTGCGCCGCGCAGGCGTCGACCATGCGGGCGATCGTGTAGTGCCACAGGTCCTGCTGGAACGTGGCGCGCGGGGCGTCGGCGTCGGACGGGTTCGGGTCCTCCCTGACCAGGTAGCCGGGGTGGCCACCGCCGACCCGGGTGGTCTTCATCCGGCGGCTGGCGGCCAGGTCGGCCGGGCCCAGCGAGATGCCCTGCATCCGGGGACTGGCGCCGGCGATCTCCTCGACGTTCGCGACGCCGGTCGCGGTCTCCAGGATGGCGTGCACCAGGATCGGCCGCGTGATGCCGGCCTTCGCCTCCAGCTGCGCCAGCAGCCGGTCGACGTAGTGGATGTCCTCGGCGCCCTCGACCTTGGGCACCATGATGACGTCGAGCTTGTCGCCGATCTCGGTGACCAGGGTGAGCAGGTCGTCCAGCGCCCACGGCGAGTCCAGGCTGTTGATCCGCGTCCACAGCTGGGTGTCGCCGAACTCCGTCGCCTTGGCGATCTGCACGAGCCCGTTCCGGGCGGCCTCCTTGCGGTCGGCCTGGATGGCGTCCTCCAGGTTGCCCAGCAGCACGTCCACCTGGGGCGCGATGGAGGGGACCTTGGCAGCCATCTTCTCGTTGCCCGGATCGAAGAAGTGGATCATCCGCGAGGGCCGGAACGGCACCTCCCGTACCGGGGCCGGAGCCCCTACGGCCAGCGGGCGGAAGAAGTCCTTCGCGGAACGCATGCGGTCTCCCGGATGTCGGTCGAGGGTGGGGAGGAGCGTACGGCGATCACCCTACGGCCACCACTGCCGCACGTTACCGGCCAGTATGTGTGCCGTTGGTCACCGCGTGTCAGCAGCCCGGCCGTATGCCCTGGCCAACGCTCCCTGCTCCCTACTCCGTAGCCGTACCCGTGCCCGTGCCCGTGCCGGGAATCCAGCGCATCGTCATGTCGGGCAGGTTCTCCATGTTGCGGCTGCCGTCGTTGGTGTCCAGGACGGTGAAGCCGTGCCGCTCGTAGAACGCGCGGGCGCCGGTGTTGGCCTGGAAGACGTGCAGCGACAGGCCGTCGGGACTGTTGCGCCGCACCTCGCCGAGGAGCGCCGAGCCGACGCCCCGGCGGCGGGCCTCCGGCCGCAGGTACAGCTGCTCCAGCATGTCGCCCTCCAGCGCGGCGTAGCCGAGCACCTCGCCGTAGGAGTCGACCGCCACCCAGGCCTGGCCCTCGGTGAGCACGATGTTCTCCACCCACCACGCGACCTCCTCCAGGCTCCGCTGCTGCGGAGGGAGGTACGGCATGGTGCCGGCGCGTGACGCCAGGTGGATCTCGGCGATGACAACCGCGTCCCCGATGTCCGCGGGCCGGATCTCCAGCCTGCCGTTGTACCGGCCGGTGGGCGTGTTGTCCTGCGTCCTGTCATCCGTCACGCGGGCACCTTACGAGCAAGCTGCCCGCGTGAACGAATCATTTAGACCGCGTGTCACGCCAGAGTCACCGTGGCCCGGTGGGTCGCCCCGGTGGTGCCCGGCGCGATGGTGAGCCGCAGTGAGGCCCCGGTGCCGGTGACGGTGACTGTGGCGTCCTTGGAGGTGACGGCGGACACCGGCCGGCTCCAGGTGATGTCGAGCGAGCCGCCGGACCGGGGCGGCTCCGAGACGCAGACCGTGGCCGTGGTGCCGCTGACGCGGATCATGACGGAGGCCGGGAGCGAGGCGGTGACGCCGCCGACGGTGCCCGCCGACCAGAAGTTGATCCCGGTGAACCCCAGCGACGGCACCGAGACGCCCTGCTGCGCGGCGGTGTTGGCGAGGGTCACCAGCCAGCCGGTGGCGGCGGCGCGGGCCGCGGTGGCGGCGGCGGTCGCGCCCGGCATGACGAGATAGGCGTAGGAGGCGTTGGTCGGGTTCACGCCGTGGTCGAGCCAGAGGGTGAGATAGCGGCGGGTCAGCGCATCGGTCGTGCCGCCGGTGTTGATGGCGGCCCAGGTGCCGGTGCGCGCCTCGCGCACCGCCTTCACCGTCGCTCCCCCGCCGCCCGGGAAGACATAGCCCCCGAAGCCGGTGATCCGGGCCCAGGTGGTGCCGGCCAGGGTCGCGGACCAGCCGAGCGCCGTGGACTGCGTGGTGCCGTTGACGGCGAGGCCGTGGGTGCCGGTCGCGCCGAGGTTCCGGTTCTCGACGACGGTCTCGACGGCCGTGCCGTCGGTGCTGGTGATGCCCGCGCCGAGACAGACGACCGTGTCGTCCAGACAGAACCACGACTTGCGGGCGCTCATCGTGCTCGACAGGCCCTTGAGGTGCTGGCCGACCGCCGCGAACACTCCGTCCGTGGCGCCGCCGACCCAGGTCACGTCCGGCCGCGCCGCGCCCCACGCGCCGCCCTCCCCGTCCGCGAGTGCCTTCTTCGACACCGTGGTGCCGGGCAGCCGGTACGGGTCGACGGTGGGCCAGAAGGCGTCGCTGTACTGGCCGTTGCCGTAGGTGGAGCCCCACCAGGAGAGCATGCCCGAGCCGGTGTGCCAGCCCCGCAGGTTCTCGCCGTTGCCGTTCTCGTAGTACGTGATGCGCTTCGAGGCCATGCTGATCGCGGCGGCCCAGTCGGCGCGGCGGTGGACGGCCCGGTCCATGCCGGTGAAGAGCCGGTGCGCGACGGGTTCCGCCACCGCGGTCACGGCGCTGTCGGCGATGGCCTGCAGCCGGGCGAGGTCGGCTGTGCCGAGCTTGGCGTCCGCCAGCACCGGGCTGTAGTAGTCGCGCTGGATCCAGCCCTTCACCAGGCCCTGCCAGCGGGTCCGCTCGTTGGCGCTCGCGCCCTCGGCGAGCAGCGCGATGTGGGCGAGCAGCGGATGACCGCGCCGGTGGTCGTCGCCCTGGATACGGGTGGGATCGGTGGTGGCGACGCCCCGGCTGATGGCGCGCCCGGAGACGGCGTCCATGACCAGGCCGTTGTAGAGGAAGGGTGCGTACGCCTTCTCGACCGAGTCCAGGATGATCTGCCGGTTCGGGTCGGTGACCGCCCAGGTGGAGCCGGCGAGCAGGGCGAACAGCCGCGCCAGGCCGTCGATCTGCACCTCGCTGTAGGAGCCGGTGTACGCGACATAGGTGTGCTGGACGAACGAGCCGTCGGCGTACAGCCCGTCGCCGGTCGTCACGTACGGGAAGACCGGCGACAGCGCGTCGCGGGCCAGCACCAGCTTCGCCGCCGACTTGCCCAGCACGCCCCGGGTGGCGATGACCCGGCACAGGTCGACCCGGTTCGCGCCGGTGCTGGTGCCGGAGTACGAGCCGACGGCGGAGTCCGGCACGAAGTGGTCGACGGCCCGCAGGTAGGAGGCGGTCTGAGCCGCGCTCAGCGCGTCGTAGGCCACGGTCACCGTGTCGAGCAGGAGCCGGGGGCTGCCGATCTGCCAGTCCCACCAGTTGGGGAGGAACGGCGTGGTGTTCTCGTTGTAGACCTGCCCGTAGAGGTGGTCCAGGCCCCGCACGACCGCCGCGATCAGCGCCGGGTCGGCGGTGGAGCCGGTGGCGGGCTGGGCCCAGGCCTGCGCCATCTCGTTGAGCCGGGCGTAACTGCCGGTGATGGAGGCGGTGCTGCTCAGCGGCTGGTCGGGCCAGAGCGATCCGGTGGCCGGGGCCATGGACGCCAGTGAGGTGCGCGCGGCGGTGCCGAGGGTGGCGAGCTTCGTCGCGTACGGCTCGGCAGCGGCGTCGAATCCGGTGCCCAGGGTGAGGGCGCGCCAGCGCAGCCGCAGGGTGTCGAAGGCGTCCGCGGCCTCCGTGGTGGCGGCCGCGGCGGGGGCGGTGGCAGCAGGTGCGGCGGCAGCGGGCGAGGCGGCGGGAAGGCCTGCGGCAACGGTCGCGGCGCCGCTTCCGGCGAGGAATGTCCGGCGGGACCAGGGGGAGGGCATGGCGGTTGGAACCTCCATGGGCGAAGACGACGGTGTGCTTCACTTCTCTCTAGTAAGCGGTTTCTATCACGGGCGTTCCGCACCCCACAACGGATTGAACACTGTTTGATTCTTTGGATTGTGGCGACAGGAACGCCCACTTACGATCACGCTGACGCCAACCGCAGCAGCACGTCACAGCACCGGAGAACCCTCATGCTCGAGATGTCACCCGAGGGCTTCTCCCTCGACGGCCGCCCCCTGCGCCTGCTGTCCGGCGCACTGCACTACTTCCGCACACTCCCCGAACAGTGGCCGCACCGGCTGCGCATGCTGCGCGCGATGGGCCTGAACACCGTGGAGACGTACGTCCCGTGGAACCTCCACGAGCCGCGCCCCGGCGAGTACGACTTCGACGGCATCGCCGACCTGGACGCCTTCCTGCGCGCCTCCGCCGAGGCCGGCCTGCACGCGATCGTGCGCCCCAGCCCGTACATCTGCGCGGAGTGGGAGAACGGCGGACTGCCCTGGTGGCTGCTGGCCGACCGCAACCTGCGGCTGCGGGTCGCCGACCCGCAGTACCTGGCCCATGTGGACCGCTGGTACGACCGGCTGATCCCGATGATCGCGGCCCATCAGACCACCAGGGGCGGAAATGTGCTGATGGTCCAAATAGAAAATGAATACGGGTCATTCGGTACGGATAGCGCTTACCTGCAGTACCTCGCCGACGGCCTGAGGTCGCGCGGGATCGACGTCCCGCTGTTCACCTCCGACGGTCCGGAGGACTTCTTCCTCATTGGCGGGGCTGCCCCCGGCCATCTCGCCACCGTCAACTTCGGCAGCCGCGCCACCGAGGCGTTCGGCGAGCTGCGCCGCTTCCGGCCGCAGGACCCGGCGATGTGCATGGAGTTCTGGAACGGCTGGTTCGACCACTGGGGTGAGAAGCACACCGTCCGCTCCCCCGAGGACGCCGCCGGCGCGCTGCGCGAGATCCTGGAGAACGACGCCTCCGTCAACCTCTACATGGCGCACGGCGGCACCAACTTCGGTACCTGGGCGGGCGCCAACACCGCCGACCCGCGCACCGGCGAGGGCTACCAGCCGACGATCACGTCCTACGACTACGACGCGCCGATCGACGAGCGCGGCGCGCCCACCCCCAAGTTCTGGGCGTTCCGCGAGGTGCTCGCGGCCTACGCCGAACAGCCGGCGCCGGACCCCGAGCCGATGCCGCCGCTGCTGGCGCCCGCCCGGATCGAACTCACCGAGTCCGTACCGCTGTTCGACGTCATCGGGCAGCTCTCGACCGGCACCGTCCACTCCCCGGTGCCGCCGTCCTTCGAGGAACTCGGCCTGGCCCACGGCCTGGTGCTCTACCGGACCAGCATCCCCGGCCCCCGCAAGGCGTATCCGCTCACCCTGGAGGGGCTGGCCGACCGGGCGCACGTCTTCGTGGACGGCGCACAGGCCGCCGTACTGGAACGCGACGGCGACGAGCGGCCGGAGATCGCGGTGGACGGGTCGGCCGCCCGGCTGGAGCTGCTCGTCGAGTCCATGGGCCGGGTCAACTACGGTGCCGCGATCGGCGACCGCAAGGGCCTGTCGGGCGTGCTGCACACCCAGCAGTACCTGCACGGCTGGACCGCCGAGCCGGTGCCGCTCGGCGACGGGACGCCGGACAGCCTGCCGTGGGGCGCCGCCGCTGCCTCAAGCAGCCCGGCCCCCGCCGCGTTCCACCGCGGCTTCCTGGACGTCGACGTGCCCGCGGACGGCTACCTCGCGCTGCCCGGCTGGACCAAGGGCTACGTCTGGGTCAACGGCTTCTGCCTGGGCCGCTACTGGGACCGCGGCCCGCAGCGGACCCTCTACGTGCCGTGGCCTCTGCTGCGTCCCGGCCGCAACGAGATCGCCGTCCTCGAACTCGACGGGCACGCCGGACCGTTCGTCGAGATCCGCACCGAACCCGACCTCGGCTGACCGGCCGGTTCCACAGGCCGGCTCCACTGGCCGGTTCCGTCGACCGGTTTTGTCGACCGGTTCCGTCGACCGGTTCTGCGGTCCATCCATCTGGTCTAGTCCATTTTTCCACCTCGCCACCGGATCCGGGCGGGGCATCCAGTACCGTCCGACCTGACGGACGGAACGACGAAGGGACGGCACCTCCATGTCGATCACCGCGGAAGAGATCGCCACCCAGCCCGAGTGCTGGGAGCGCGCCGCCGGACTCATCCCCGAGGTCGCGGGCCTGCTGCCCGCCACCGGGGAGAAGGTCGCGGTCGTGGGCTGCGGTACTTCCTGGTTCATGGCCCAGTCGTACGCCGTGCTGCGCGAGCGCGCCGGGCTGGGCGTGACCGACGCCTTCGCCGCCTCCGAGTTCCCCTACGGCCGCGACTACGACCGGATCGTGGCCATCACCCGCTCCGGCACCACCACCGAGGTGCTGGAACTGCTCCGCAAGGTGCGCGGGACGGGCGGGACGCGCGGAACGGTCAGGACCACAGCGGTCATCGGCGATCCGGACACCCCGATCGTGGACCTCGTGGACGACCTGGTCGTGCTGGACTTCGCCGACGAGAAGTCCGTCGTCCAGACCCGCTTCGCGACCAGCGTGCTGGCGCTGCTCCGCACCCACCTGGGCGAGGACATCGCGCCCGCCGTCGCCGACGCGCGCCGCGCGATCGCCGAGGTGCTGTCGCCGGACCTGCTGGGCGCCGAACAGTTCAGCTTCCTGGGCACCGGCTGGTCCTACGGCATCGCGCTGGAGGCCGGCCTCAAGATGCGGGAGGCGGCGGGCGCCTGGACCGAGTCGTACCCCGCGATGGAGTACCGGCACGGCCCCATCTCGATCACCGGCCCGAACCGGATCGCCTGGGTCTTCGGCGATCTCCCGGAGGGCCTGGACGGGGACGTGGCGCGCACCGGCGGCACGCTGGAGGCCTCGGGCACCGACCCGCTGGCCGATCTGATCCGGGTGCAGCGGCTGGCCGTCGCCATCGCCGAGGCGAACGGCCTCAACCCCGACACCCCGCGCAACCTGACGCGTTCCGTCGTTCTGTCCTGACGCGCTCCGCCTGCTTCCGTCCGACTACCTGAATCCGACTGCTTGAAGGGGATCCCATGCCACTGGTCACCACGGGTGAGATCACCGGCCCCGCGATGGCCGCCGGCCGGGGGGTCGGCGCGTTCAACGTCATCCAGCTGGAGCACGCCACCGCCATCACGGCGGGCGCGGAGCGCGCGGGTCTGCCGGTGATCCTGCAGATCAGCGAGAACGCGGTGCTCTACCACGGCGCCCTGGAGCCGGTCGCGGCCGCGACCCTCGCCATCGCCCGCGCCGCCTCCGTACCGGTCGCCGTCCACCTCGACCACGCGACCGACCGCATGCTCGTGGAGCAGGCCGTCGCGCTGGGCCTCACCTCGGTGATGTTCGACGCCTCGACGCTGCCCTACGAGGAGAACGTGGCCGTCACCGCCTCGGTGGCCGAGCACTGCCACCGCGCGGGCGTCTGGCTGGAGGCCGAGCTGGGCGAGGTCGGCGGCAAGGACGGGGTGCACGCGCCGGGCGTGCGCACCGATCCGGCCGAGGCGGCGGCGTACGTCGCGGCGACCGGCGTGGACGGCCTGGCCGTCGCCGTCGGCACGTCGCACGCGATGAGCACGCGGACCGCTGCGCTGGACTTCGAGCTGATCGGACGGCTGCGAGCCGATGTCAGGGTGCCGCTCGTCCTGCACGGCTCGTCGGGCGTCTCGGACGAGGACCTGGCGCGGGCCGTCACGCACGGCATGGTGAAGGTCAACATCGCCACCCACCTCAACGCCTGCTTCACGGCGGCGGTGCGCGAGACGCTGACGGCACAGCCGCAACTGACCGACCCCCGCAAGTACCTCGGCCCGGGGCGCTCCGCCGTCACGGACGAGGTGGCACGACTGCTGCGGGTACTGGCCGGTCCGGCCGCGGGCTAGGGCGCCGGCGCCGGCTCCAGGGAGCGTCCTCGCCGGACGTCACGGCACCTGGCTGAGAAAAGCGCCGCTGGTTCCGTTCAGCGGAACGTCTGTGGACAGGCCGAAGGGCTTGCCGGAAATCTGGCCGTCACGCAGTTTCCACTGATCCGAGGGAGAAATCGCTCATGAGATCTCGTCTGAAATATCGGCTAGGGCTGTTAGCGGCGGCGACCGGAATCGCAGCACTGGTCCTCCCCGGGACCGCCAACGCCGACGCACAGGCCGACAGCTACCTCTGGCACAGTCTCGCCGGCGCGCACAAGTGTGTGGGGCTGGCCAACAACGGAAGCACCGCGAACGGCACGGCCCTGGTCATCTGGGACTGCCACGGCCACCCCGACCAGCAGTGGCAGTGGCAGACCGGGCTCTGAGCACGGTGCTCCGCACCTAGGCAGCCGGTCACGGGCGGTGCGGGCCGTGACCGGCTCGTTCGGAACTCTCAGCAGCCGCCGCAGTTGTAGTAGAGGACGTCCCAGTGGCTGCCCTCGTCGGCGTAGATGTTCCCCGACCCGGACTTGTACTGCGGAGCACCGTCGCCCCGCAGCCCGATGTACGTGAACCGGTGGATGTAGTTGGTGATGCAGGTGTTCTTGCCGAAGTCGAGCTTGTAGCCGTTCCAGTGGCTGTACGTGCCGCTCGCGTGCCCGGTCTCCGTGCCGCCGGTGATGTTCAGGGCGCAGCCGCTCGCGTGCTTGAGCGTGACGGCACCCTGCGCGGTGGCCAGGTTGAGCTGGTCGAAGGACGTACAGGTGGAGACGTTGCGGTTGGAGCAGCCGCCGGACGAGGACCAGGTGATCCCCGCCGAGCTGAACATGGACGTGGCCTGTGCGTGTGTCAGCTTGCTGACCGCGTAGGCGTCGTGGGAGGCGGCGATGCCGACCCCCGGGGCGAACAGGACACCGAGCGCGAGAACGAGCGCGCTCAGCACCCTGCGGAGCTTCATCACTCTGCTGGGACTCATATGGGAACCTCCTGCGGGATACGTGCAACCGGTGGGGCGGTTGTGCAGGTGCCGCTGTTGGTGCGTGACGAGTGTGCCCGAGTTCTACGCGCGTCCGCCAGAGGGTGGCCGGACGGGTAACAGGCCGTGCCCGCGGAGGCGTTGGCGCTGTGTTGGTGGGCCGCTGGGGCGATCGCACAGCATGGACCCGTCGCCGCCCACCCCCAGGCCGTGCACATCCGTGACTCCAAGGACCCTGACGGCCCGGCTCTGACGGTCTCGCCCGCCGCCTGGACCCGCTTCGTCGCCTTCGCCGCCGGGGCCGACCTCACCGCGTAGGCGTACGACGCCGCCCGGTCCGCAGCGCCTGGTCACCGTGAGTCAGGAATAGGCCAGGTCTTTACCGTTCTTTGCGAGCTCCAGGTTGTCCGGCCCCCGTGGGCTTGAAACGATCAATGGATTGCCGAACAGGGGAACTCCCGCAGTTGATGTGGCGCGCCCGCATGCCGCGAAATCCTCCCCGGCATTCAGATCATGACCAGGGCGAGCGGAATGGTTGCGGGGATGGCGGACCTCAAAGTGTCCTACGACAGGCTCGAAGAATCGACGAAGAGCCTGCAGACGATCCAGCGGGAGCTGGGGGACACGGGCGGGCGCCAGAAGGAAATCAAGGAATTTCTCGGCTCCGGTGACATCGCTCACGCGATGCACGACTTCGCCAGCAACTGGGACTACCACCGGCACAAGCTGCTGGACAAGGTGAAGGCGATGGGCGAGATGGCCGAGAAGACCATGGAAGCCTTCAAGGACGTGGACAAGAAGCTCGAAGACGGCCTCGACGGAGCAGGCAAGAAGAAGTAGCCCCGTCTCCCCCCGCCAGTAGTCGATCCAGCATGTTCACGTCTGAGGAGAACCAGCAGCATGAGTAGGCCGCCGGACTACGAATGGGCCGTGCTCGACGAGAGCCAGGACCCGATACCCGGGGAACCGCACGAGGTTCGAGCCGAAGCCAAGCGACTCAGCAAAATGGCCGAGACGATCCGCGATCAGATCGGCCTGTTGACGGATATCGCAGGCGACGAGAACGTCGGCAAGTTCGCCGACAAGCTCCGCGATACCGCTTCGGAACTCAAGGGCGACCTGGGAAAGGTCGCCACCCGGTACGAGACGGTGTCCGGGTATTTGGGCAGTTGGGCCGACGACCTGGACCACTGCCAGTCCGAGTCGCTGAAGGCCCTGACCAAGGCCCAGGCCGTCGCGCCGACCGCCAACTCCCCCGAAGCGAAGCCGGCGCCCGGGCAGCCGGCGCCGAAACTCACCCCGGAGCAGCAACACCACAAGGACGTCCTGGACCACGCGAAACAGGCTGCCCAGGGCGAACTGGCGCAGGCGAAAACGCAGTTGGCGCATACGAAGAGCCATCGGGACGAACGTGCCCACCATTGGATGCAGAAGATCGAGGACACCGAACACGACGGCTTGAAGGACAGCCGGTGGGACGGGATCAAAGACTTCATCCATGAGCATGCCGGGCTGATCAAGCTGCTCGCCGACATCTGTACCTGGATCGTCACCGCCCTCATCATCGTCTCGCTCTTCATCCCCGGCCTGGACATCGTCACCGCCCTGCTCGGTGGACTGATGCTGGCCGCCCTGCTCGGCCATACCGCCGTCGCCCTCACCGGCGACGGCTCCTGGACGGACGTGGCGATGGACGCCTTCGCCATCGTCACCCTGGGCACCGCGGCCTGGGCGAAGGGCCTGCTGGACGGCTCGACGGAGTTCGCCGAGGGAGTGGCGAACGCGACGCGCGCCGGAGCGGAGGGCGAGGAGGGCGGGACGAACGCGAGCCGGGCATTGGCCGAAGGCGCGGACATGGCAGAAGGCGCGGACCAGGAAGGCTTCACCCGACTGTGGTCCTCGCTGTCCGACTACGGCACCGCGGTCGGCCAGAAGTTCCTCGCCGGCGGCGAGAAGGAAGTCCTGGAGAACATGACGAAACTCCGCCAACTCGCTGAGGAGTTCCCGAACACCCGGCTGTTCCCCAACGCGCTCACTCGCGCGGGCGGCTTCCTGAAGACGGTGCGGATCATCAATGGCGCCGCCAATGCGGCCGACGAGTTCAGCCACTGGGCGGGCGGCAGCGACACGTTCAACTTCATCGGGAACCTGGTGCACGGCAAGGGGTTCGACGGCGATCTCCTGCACCCGGTGGTGGAAGGCGACACCTCGAAGCCCTTGCCCATATTCGGCAAGTTCAAGGAACTGACCACCGTGGAGGTCGGCTCATGACAGTGAGCGGATACCGGCTGGTCGTCCCGGACGAGTGGGAGAAGATCCCGGTCCAGCGGGGCACGGACAAGGCCATCGCCGCCCTCCTCGACCGCGCCTTCGCGAAGCATGGACGCGATCAGGTCGCCCAGTACCGGCGGGAGTTGGAGGCGCGGCTGAAAAAGGTGATCAACCAGGCGCGTCAAAACGCGGGCGTCGATCTCTTCCTGCCCATGGGAAACCGCGAGCAGAACCTTCCGGCCTCGTTCCTGATCTCCTACGTCGAATTCGGGCGGCTCGACGCACCTGATCCCCAGCAGGTGCTGGCCGAAGTACTGTCGACGACTCGGGGTGGGGAGCCGGTGGAAATCGCCGGGTGCTCCGGCATCCGGACGGAACGGAACTACGACGCCGATCCGGAACGCGAGGTCGATTACGCGTCGCGGCGCATCGAGTACATACTTCCCGTGCCCGGAACCGCCGACAGCTGGCTGCTCTCCTCGTTCTCCACATTCGGTGGGGGAAGCCCCGACGACGACATCGCAAAACTCCTCGGCGCGCTGTTCGATGCGATCATGAGCACGTTCCGGTGGAAGTACCAGCAGGAGGACGCGTGAGCTTCGACCACCGCAAGTCGACGGAGAACTGGGCCCGGATCGACTACGACCGGGACGTCTGGTTTCCCATCCCTCTTGCCTTCAAGGGCACCAAATGGGCGGATGCCGCCGAGTGGGCTTTCGACTACGCCGGTGACCGCTTCCTTCGTGGCGGCCGGGAGCTGACCAAGAAGGTCGTGAAGAAGGAAGTTCTGCCCTTCGCGCAAGCCCTGGTCCGGGGGCAGAGCGAAATCGTCGGCAGCGTGGCTGCGCACAAGCTGTACTTTCACTGCCCCGACTACACGAAGATGCCGGTCGCGGTCGCCATCGCACTGTGGAAGCGTGAAGGAACCAGGGAAGAGGCGTTCCAGCACTACAGCTACTTCGGCACCAAGAGCGCGACGGTCCAACCGGTTGCGGAGTGGTTCGAGACCGAAGCGCTCGGTCGGGGCGTCAAGGCCCAGTGGAGCGGTGTCACCGAAATCGGTCAGTACGACCAGGTCAACTACATCTTCCGCGACGACGACTTCGACACGGACGTGCACGTCTTCCTGATGTCGTGGGACCACCAGCGATTCCTGGAAGTCCTCCCCGACCTGGACGCATTCGTCCGCAGCATCCGCTGCATCCCGGACCCGGACAAGACCGGAACCGGGTCCACCGGACAGGCCCCCGCCACCAGCTGACGGGGGCCCCGGGCCCCATTACTCCTGCGGGTCGACGCCCGCCCGCAGCAGCCCGTACGCGTAAGCGTCGTCCAGCGCCTGCCAGGACGCGGCGATCACGTTCTCGGCCACACCGACCGTGTTCCACTCGCCCTTGCGGTCGCTGGTGGTGACCAGGACGCGGGTGGTGGAGTCGGTGCCCTGGCGGCCTTCGAGGATGCGGACCTTGTAGTCGACCAGCTGGAGCTCGGCGAGCTGCGGGTAGATCCGTTCCAGGGCGACGCGCAGTGCGCGGTCGAGGGCGTTGACGGGGCCGTTGCCCTCCGCTGTGGCGACGATGCGCTCGCCCTTCGCCCACACCTTCACCGTGGCCTCGTTGGCGTGGGTGCCGTCGGGGCGGTCCTCGACGATCGCGCGCCAGGACTCGACGCGGAAGTAGCGGCGGGGGCGGCCGTTGATCTCGTCGCGCAGCAGCAGTTCGAAGGAGGCGTCGGCCGCCTCGTAGGTGTAGCCCTGGAGCTCGCGCTCCTTGACGCGGGCGACGACCCGGCCGACGAGCTCGCGGTCGTCGCCGAGGTCGATGCCGAGTTCCTTGCCCTTGAGCTCGATGGAGGCGCGTCCCGCCATGTCGGAGACGAGCATCCGCATGGTGTTGCCGACCTGCTCGGGGTCGATGTGCTGGTAGAGGTCCGGGTCGACCTTGATCGCGGAGGCGTGCAGACCGGCCTTGTGCGCGAAGGCGGAGACGCCGACGTAGGGCTGGTGGGTGGACGGCGCGAGGTTGACGACCTCGGCGATGGCGTGCGAGATGCGGGTCATCTCGGCCAGCGCGCCCTCGGGGAGCACCTTCTTGCCGTACTTGAGCTCCAGGGCGGCGACCACCGGGAAGAGGTTGGAGTTGCCGACCCGCTCGCCGTAGCCGTTGGCCGTGCACTGCACGTGGGTGGCGCCCGCGTCGACGGCGGCGAGGGTGTTGGCGACCGCGCAGCCGGTGTCGTCCTGGGCGTGGATGCCCAGCCGCGCGTCGGTGTCGGCGAGGACGAGGCCGACCACGGCCTGTACCTGTGCGGGCAGCATGCCGCCGTTGGTGTCGCAGAGGACGACGACGTCGGCGCCGGCCTCGTGCGCGGTCCTCACGACCTGCTTCGCGTACTCCGGGTTGGCCTTGTAGCCGTCGAAGAAGTGCTCGCAGTCGACGAACACCCGCCTTCCCTGCTCGCGCAGGTAGGAGACGGTGTCGCGGACCATCTCCAGGTTCTCTTCCAGCGTGGTGCGCAGCGCCAGCTCGACATGACGGTCGTGGGATTTGGCGACCAGCGTGATCACCGGAGCCTGGGAGTCCAGCAGCGCCTTGACCTGCATGTCCTCGGCGGCCTTGCCGCCGGGGCGGCGGGTGGCACCGAAGGCGACCAACGTGGCGTGCCGCAGTTCCAGCTCGGTGGCGGCACGGGCGAAGAACTCGGTGTCGCGGGGGTTGGCGCCCGGCCAGCCGCCCTCGATGAAGCCCACCCCGAAGTCGTCCAGGTGCCGGGCGATCGTCAGCTTGTCCGCGACGGTGAGGTTGATCCCCTCACGCTGCGCGCCGTCGCGCAGCGTGGTGTCGAAGACATGGAAGCTGTCGTCCAATGCGGCTGTCATGGTGGTGAGACTCCTGTCGGATGAGTGGCTACCGGAAGACCCGTCTCCACTTGCCCCCAATGATCCCTCGCGCTTCGCGTCCGGCGTGGGTGGGCCGGGAAACGAAAAAACCTCTCGCGGATGCGAGAGGTCTGCACGCGGGTCTGGGACACGGTGGTCGCTGCCGTACGTTTTCTACGGGGCGCTCACTGCGGACCGGCGTGCGCTGTCCATAATGATGACGTTGGAGAGCACGAAGGCAGTCTGGCACAGACCTGCCCCCGCGCTCCGGCCCGTCTCAGGATGCGAGCGCCTTCTCACGGTCCCGCGTGTCGGGGCCCACCCGGTGCAGATCGATCTCCTTCGTCTCGCGCATCGACAGGTAGACGACGAGCGACACGGCCGCGCAGCCCGCCACGTACCAGTAGTAGCCGGACTCGATGCCGCCCTTCTTGAACCACAGCGCAACGTACTCCGCGGTGCCGCCGAAGAGGGCGTTGGCGAGGGCGTACGGCAGGGCGACGCCCAGGGCGCGGATGTGGGTCGGGAAGAGCTCGGCCTTCACACAGGCGTTGATCGACGTGTAGCCGGTGACGACCACCAGCGCGAGCAGGGCCGGCCCCAGGGCCGACCAGAAGCCGCTGACGTGCCGGAGCATCGTCATGATCGGGACGGTGAGGAAGGTCGAGCCGACCGCGAAGGTGATCAGCAGCGGGCGGCGGCCGATGCGGTCCGACAGCGCTCCCGCGAGCGGCTGCAGACAGGCGAAGACCGTCAGCGCGCAGAAACTGACGAGGGTCGCGGTCTGCTTGGGCAGGCCCGCGCTGCTGGACAGATACTTCGTGAGGTACACGGTGTACGTGTAGTACGCGACGGTGCCGCCCATGGTGAGCGCCATGACCAGGAACGCCTCGCGCCGGTGCTTCCACAGCGTCCCCAGGGTGCCGCTGTCCTCCCCGGCCTCGCCCGCTTCCGCGGACGCCCCCTCGTAGACGTCCGTCTCCAGCATGTTGCGCCGCAGGTAGAAGACGATGGCCGCGCCGGCGGCGCCGACGATGAACGGGATCCGCCAGCCCCAGCTGTGCAGCGCTCCGTCGGACATCGTGTGCTGCAGGATCAGCTGCAGTCCGAGGCCGATGATCTGCCCGACGGTCATCGACACGTACTGGAAGCTGGAGGCGAACCCGCGGCGGCCGGGCGCCGACGCCTCTGTCAGATACGTGGCGCTCGCCGCGTACTCACCGCCGACCGACAGACCCTGCAGCAGCCGCGCCACGAGCAGGACGGCCGCGCCGCCGTACCCGGCGACCGCGTACGTCGGCGCCGCCGCGATCAGCACCGCGCTCGCCGACATCAGCGAGACGGAGAGCGTCAGAGCCGCCTTGCGGCCCTTGCGGTCGCCGATCCGGCCGAGCAGCCAGCCGCCCACCGGCCGCATGAAGAAGCCGACCGCGAAGATGCCCATCGTGTTCAGCATCTGGGCGGTCTCGTCCCCCTTGGGGAAGAACGAGGCCGCGAAGTACGTCGCGAACGTCGAGTACACGAACCAGTCGAACCACTCGACCATGTTGCCGGCCGAGCCGACCCAGATCTTCTTCCAGTGCTGCTGACCGTCGGCGCGTTCCGTGGTGCCCATGGTCAACGACCGTGCCGGAACCGACCGTTCCCCCGCAAGACCGCCTCCGGCGGCGCCGGCTCACGGACCCGCGCTGCTGCCCCCGCCTCCCCCGGAGTACCGGGTGGGCCCCGGCCGCGGGGGCGCCGGCCGTTGCGGCGGCAGTTCGGTGATGCCCAGATCGCGGCGCATCTGCTGGCGCAGCGCATACAGATCGTCGGAGCACCCGGCCAGTTCGGTCTCCGCCTCGCTCCGCCGCTCCCCCGACGGCTGCTCGCCGCCGGCGGGCGTGAGCAGCGAGTACACCCGGTTCAGCCGCCCGATGAGCTCCGCCGCGGAGACCAGCACCGCGTCGCTGATGACCATCTGGGCCTCCGCGTACGTCTCGCGGTTCGCAGCGCGCGCCTCCTCCAGTACCTGGCGGCGCGCGACCTCGAGGGCGTCGCTCCGCACGGCCAGGCAGCCGGACAGCGCGTCGTGATACCGCCGGATCGACTGGTTCAGCTGCGCGTTCGATGCCTTCCGCTCCGCACGGTTGCCATTCCTGGCGGCAACGCGGTGCGCCAGCAGGGCGGTCAGGAGTGTGCCGAGGACACCGACAACGGCGACGACGAGGGCGGTCACGCTCTCCACGGTAGCCGCGAAAGCCTACGCGGCGGGCGCGAACAGGCCCTCCTGGAGGAACTCCCGGACGTGCCCGAGCACCGCCTCGCGGTCGGTGCCGGGGAGGCCGACGACCAGGTGGGTGCCGAAGCCGTCGAGCAGCGCGCGGAGCCGGACGGAGAAGCGTTCGGGGTCGGTGGCGCGGAACTCGCCGCGGGAGATGCCCTCGGCGACCAGCGCCACCAGGTCCCGGTGCCAGGCCAGTTCGAGCGAGAGCTGTCGCTGGAGGCCTTCCTCGCCCAACTGGGAGCGGGTCCAGACCTCGGACCACAGCACCCAGTGCGGATCGCGGTGGCCGTCGGCGAGGTAGTGGTCGATGATCAGGTCGAGCCGCTCGCGGGCGGGCAGCGGCTTGGACAGCAGGGCGCGGCGCTGGGCGCCGAGCTGCTCCTCGCTCCACTCCAGGGTCTGGAGGAGCAGCTCGTCCTTGCTGCCGAAGTAGTAGAGGACGTGACCGCTGCTCATACCGACCTCGCGGCCGAGACCGGCGAGGGTGAGTTCGGCCAGACCGTGCTCCGCGATGGCCGTCATCGCGGCCGCCATCACCAGTTCACGGGGCTGCTTGAGCCGCCGCCTGGCGCGGGGCTGTCCGGTCACCCTGTCCTCCGACGATGTATCCCTGGGTCACACCTGGGGCTGCTGTTGCGTGATGCAGTGGATGCCGCCGCCGTGCGCGAAGATCGTGCGGGCGTCGACCGGGACCACTTCGCGCTCCGGGAAGAGCCGGCCGAAGATCTCCGCGTTGACCCGGTCGGCCGGGTCGTCGAAGGAGCACAGCACGACGGCGCCGTTGCACAGGTAGTGGTTCACGTAAGAGTAGTCGACCAGTTCTCCGTCCTCCTCGGTGACCGAGGGGGCGGGCAGCTCGACGACCTCCAGGGCGCGGCCGCGCGCGTCGGTGGCGTCGCGGAGCAGCTTGATCGCTTCCTGCGACACCGCGTGGTCGGGGTGCGACGGGTCCTGCTGACTGTGCACGACGACCGTGCCGGGCCGGACGAACGCGGCCAGGATGTCGACATGGCCGCGGGTGCCGAAGAGTCCGTAGTCGGCGGTCAGCCCGCGCGGAAGCCAGATCGCCTTGGTCGTGCCGAGGTACGCGTGCAGCTCCTCCTCGACCCGCTCCTTGGTCCAGCCCGGGTTGCGGCCCGGGTCGAGCTGGACGGTCTCGGTGAGCAGGACGGTGCCCTCGCCGTCGACGTGGATGCCGCCGCCCTCGTTGACCAGCGACGAGGCGTAGGCGCGCGCACCGGCCAGCTCGGCGACCTTCGCGCCGACCTGGGAGTCCTGGTCCCACTGCGCCCACTCCTGGGCGCCCCAGCCGTTGAACACCCAGTTCGCGGAGGCCAGTTCGCCGTCGCGGACCAGGAACGTCGGGCCCATGTCGCGCATCCACGCGTCGTTGAGCGGCTGCTCCACGACGTCGACACCGGGGCCGAGCAGCGCGCGGGCCCTGTCGCCGTCACCGGGGGTGGTGAGCACGGTGACCGGCTCGTAGCGGCTGATGGTGCGGGCCACCTCGGCCCAGGCGCGACGGGATACGTCGAGGTCCTCGCCGTCCGCGAAGGTGGTGCTGGCGGACGGCAGCGCCATCCAGGTGCGGGCGTGCGGGGCCCACTCGGGGGGCATCCGGAAGCCGTCGGCTGCAGGGGTCGTGTTCATGGTGCGGATCCTTGTCACAAGAAGTACAGGCGGCTGAGGGACACCTGGTCGGCGGGTTCCGAGCGCAGCGGGTCACCGTCGAGGGTGACCAGGCCGGTGCTGCCGTTCACGTCGACCTGGCCGGTGCGCGAGTTGAACAGCAGGTCGGCGGGGCCGATACCGCGGGTGCCGCGCACCGCCACCCGGCGGCGCCGGGTCGGCATCCGGTCGTTCGCGGACTCGACCGCGGCGCGGGCGACGAAGGCGACCGACAGATCGGCCGCGGTCGCGCCGTGCGCTCCGAACAGCGGGCCGATGACGAGGGGTTCGCAGTCGTCGGTGGCCGCGTTCGGGTCGCCGGTGACGCCGTAGGCGGGGAAGCCGGACTTGAGGACCATCTGCGGCTTGGCGCCGAAGTACTGCGGCTTCCACAGGACGATGTCGGCGAGCTTGCCGACTTCGAGGGAGCCGATCTCGTGGGCCAGGCCGTGGGCGATGGCGGGGTTGATGGTGAGCTTGGCGATGTAGCGCAGCACGCGCGCGTTGTCGTCGGCGGGCCCGTCGCCCTCCATCGGCCCCAGCTCGGCCTTCATCTTCCCGGCCATCTGGAAGGTGCGGCGGACGGTCTCGCCGGCGCGGCCCATGCCCTGGGCGTCGGAGGAGGTGATGCCGATCGCGCCCAGGTCGTGCAGCACGTCCTCGGCGCCCATCGTCCCGGCGCGGATCCGGTCACGGGCCATGGCCGCGTCGCCCGGCAGGTCGGGCTTGAGGTCGTGGACCGAGACGATCATGCCGTAGTGCTCGGCGACCGCGTCCCGTCCGAAGGGCAGCGTGGGGTTGGTGGACGAGCCGATGACGTTCCGTACGCCCGCCATCTTCAGGACGTTGGGGACATGCCCGCCGCCGCAGCCCTCGATGTGGAAGGCGTGGATGGTGCGGCCGTCCAGGACGGAGAGGGTGTCCTCCACCGACAGGCACTCGTTCAGGCCGTCGCTGTGCAGCGCCACCTGGACGTCGTGCTCCTCGGCGACGCGCAGCGCGGTGTCCAGCGCGCGGGTGTGCGCGCCCATGTCCTCGTGGACCTTGAAGCCGGAGGCGCCGCCCTCGGCGAGCGCCTCCACCAGCGGAGCCGGGTCGGAGGACGAGCCGCGGGCCAGGAAGCCGATGTTGACCGGCCAGGCGTCGAAGGCGTTGAACGCGTGCCGCAGCGCCCAGGGCGAGTTGACGCCGACACCCCACACCGGGCCGAACTCCTGGCCGATGATCGTCGTGACGCCGGAGGCCAGCGAGGCCTCCATGATCCGCGGCGAGAGCAGATGGACGTGGGTGTCCACGGATCCGGCCGTCGCGATCAGGCCCTCGCCGGAGACGATGCTGGTGCCGGTCCCGACGACGACATCGACCCCGTCGAGGGTGTCCGGGTTGCCCGCCCGGCCGATCGAGGAGATCCGGCCTTCGCGGATGCCGATGGACACCTTGCGGATGCCGAGGACGGCATCGATCACCACGACGTTGCTGATCACGACGTCACAGGTGTCGCGGACCGCGGCGCCCTTGAGGTGCATGCCGTCGCGGGCGGTCTTGCCGAAGCCGGCCAGGAACTCGTCACCGGGCAACTGCGCGTCGGACTCGACGCGGATGACGAGCCCGGAGTCGCCCAGCCGCACCCGGTCCCCGGCGCGGGGACCGTGCACCGCCACGTATTCGCGCGGGTCGATTCCGGTCATGAGCCGTCCTCCAACGGGGTCGGGTTCGGGGGCGGGGTGGGGGCCGGGGGCTGGGTGGGGGTCGGGGGCTGGGTGGGGGTCGGGGGCTGGGTGCCGAGGTAGCCGCAGGCCGCGGCTCTGCGCAGGGCCTCCTCGCGGGCACCGGGCGCGTCCAGCGGGCCGTCCACCAGACCCGCGAAGCCGATCGCGACCCGGGCACCGCCGATCGGCACCAGGCCCACCGGCGCGGACTCCCCCGGGCCGAAGCGCACCGACGAGCCCGCCGGGACGGCGAGCCGCATGCCGTAGGCGGCGGACCGGTCGAAGTCCAGCCGCGGATTGGCCTCGAAGAAGTGGAAGTGCGAGGTCACGCTGATCGGCACGGTCGCGGTGTTGTGCACGCTCACCGTCACGGACGGAGCCCGATCGGGGACCGCGGGGCCGGTCAGTACGGCGCCGGGCGCGTCGTCGCCGAGCGATCCCCCGCCGATCGGCGCGGTGATCACGGCGAGCCGGGAGCCGTCGTCGAAGACGGCCTCGACGTGCACCTCCCTGACCACGTCGGCCACCCCGGGCAGCACGTCCTCGGGCCCGAGGACCGCCTTCCCCGCGGCGATGGCCTCGGCCAGCCGGCGGCCGTCCCTGGCCGCCTCGCAGACGGTGTCGGCGATGAGCGCGGTCGCCTCCGGCACGTTCAGCAGCAGGCCGCGGGCCCGGCGGGCCCGCGCCAGCTCGGCGGCACCGAACAGCAGCAGGCGGTCCCGCTCGGTCGGGGTCAGTCGCATGTCGCGCCTCTCGAAGGGTTAGAACACCACTCTAACAATTCATCCCGTCGACGGGAAGTATTGACCGTAGGCCATAGGTGGGAGACATTGAATGGCGTTCAAAGACGACAGGAACCCCGTAGGGAGACCGCCCATGCAGATCGAGCAACGCGGAGTCGACACCGTTCCGGACGAGGAGCGCACCAGCGGCCCGCGCGATCTGGTCAGCATCCTGCTCGGGTCGAATCTCGCCCTGGGAGTGATCGTCTTCGGCTGGCTGCCGGTCTCCTTCGGCCTCGGCTGGTGGGCCTCGGTGAGCGCCCTGGCGGCCGGCACCCTGGTCGGCACGCTGCTGACCGCGCCGCTCGCCCTCGTATCGCTGCGCAGCGCCACGAACCTCTCCACCAGCAGCGGCGCCCACTTCGGGGTACGCGGCCGGCTGCTCGGATCGGTCATCGGCCTGCTGCTCTCGCTCGGCTACACCGCCCTGACCCTGTGGGTCGGCGGCGACGCCGTCGTCGGCTGCCTCAACCGGCTCTTCGGCCTGCCGACCGGCGCGGCGAGCTACGCCGTCGTCTACGCGGCCCTCGCCGCCTGCACCGCGACCGCCGCCGTCTTTGGCTACCGGATGCTGCTGCGGCTCAGCCGCGCCCTGGCCGTCGGCCTCACCGTGCTGCTGCTCATCGGCTTCATCGCCTACGCCGGCAGCTTCACCACCTCACCGGTGGAAGGTTCCACGTACCTGCTCGGCGGCTTCTGGCCGACCTGGCTGCTCGCGGCCGTGTCCGCCGGGCTGAGCGGGCCCATCGCCTTCATCACGCTGCTCGGCGACTACACGCGCTACATCTCGCCGCGCCGCTTCAGTCAGCGCAAGGTCTTCTGGTCCACCTGTCTGGGCCTGGTCGTCGGGCTCCTCGTGCCGCAGCTGTTCGGCACGTTCACCGCCCTGGCCGTCGGCGCCGCCGACGACTACGCGGGCCCGCTGGTGGCCGCCGCCCCCGCCTGGTACCTCGCGCTACTGCTGGCCAACGCCTCGGCGGGCTCGGTCGGCAACGCCGGCCTGATGCTCTACAGCATGGGCCTCGACCTGGACGCGATCCTGCCCCGCGCGTCCCGGACGCAGGCCACGTACGTCGTGGCGGCCTTCTCCACCGCACTGGTCTTCCTGGGGCACTTCGCGTGGGCGGCGCAGGACGCGATGACGTCGTTCGTGCTGTTGCTGACGGCGGTGGGGACGCCTTGGGCGGTGGTGACGCTGCTGGGGTTCGTGCGGGTTCGAGGCCGCTACGACACCGATGCGCTGCAGGTTTTCAACCGGGGGACGCGTGGGGGGCTGTACTGGTACCGGGGCGGCTGGAACGTCGCGGCTACCGCCGCCTGGGCCTCCGGCGCGGTGATCGGCCTCCTGGCCGTGGATACGCCGCTTTACAGCGGACCGCTCGTTTCGTGGACCGGCGGCATCGATTTCAGCTTCCTGCTGTCGGCGGCTGTCACGGCCGGCGCGTATCTCGCGCTGAACGCCAAACGCCCGCATCCGCTTCCGGCGAAGGAAACGGAGCGGGCGCTCGTGCAGCAGGTCTGACAAGCCCGTGCGGGCCGGTGGTCGGTTGTGCCCACCCGTTCCGCCTTGCGGAACGGGTGGGCACAACCTGGCCGAAGATGTGCGGGTCCTAGCCGAGCTGGTGCATCCAGCCGTGGGGGTCCGGGGCCGTGCCGGTCTGGATGGACAGGAGTGCTTCGCGGAGCTTCATCGTCACCTTGCCGGGGTTGCCGTCGGCGACGGTCCAGTCGGCTCGGGTGGACTTGACGGAGCCGACCGGGGTGATCACGGCGGCGGTGCCGCAGGCGAAGACCTCGGTGATGGTGCCGTCGGCGCAGCCGCGCTTCCAGTCCTCGACGGAGATCCGGCCCTCGTTGACGTCGTAGCCCAGGTCCGCGGCGATCTTCAGCAGCGAGTCGCGGGTGATGCCGGGGAGCAGCGAGCCGGTCAGGGCGGGGGTGAGGATCTTGTTGCCGGACACGAAGTACAGGTTCATGCCCCCCATCTCCTCGATCCAGCTGCGCTCGATCGCGTCCAGCCAGACGACCTGGTCGCAGCCGTGCTCGATGGCCTGGGCCTGGGCGATGAGGGACGCGGCGTAGTTGCCGCCGGCCTTCGCGGCGCCGGTGCCGCCGGGCGCGGCGCGCACGTACTCCTCGGAGAGCCAGACGGAGACCGGCTTCACGCCGCCGGCGAAGTACGCGCCGGCCGGTGAGGCGATCACCATGAAGAGGTACTCGTTGGCCGGCTTGACGCCCAGCCCGACCTCGGTGGCGAACATGAACGGCCGCAGGTAGAGCGACTGCTCGCCCGCGCTGGGCACCCACGCCTTGTCCTGGCCGACGATCGCGTCCACGGCCTCGATGAACGTCTCGACGGGCAGCTCGGGCATGGCCAGCCGGCGCGCGGAGTCCTGGAAGCGCTTGGCGTTGGCCTCGGGACGGAAGGTGGCGACCGTGCCGTCGGGCTGGCGGTACGCCTTCAGGCCCTCGAAGATCGTCTGCGCGTAGTGCAGCGTCATGTTCGCCGGGTCGATGGAGAGCGGGGCGTACGGCACGAGCTGCGCGTCGTGCCAGCCACGGCCCTCGGTCCACCGGATCGTCACCATGTTGTCGGTGAAGTGGCGGCCGAACCCGGGGTTGGCGAGGATCGCCTCGCGCTCCGCGTCGGACAGCGGGTGCGAGGAAGGCTTGAGCTCGATCGTGGGCGTCGTCGTCATGTCTGCGTGTCCTTCACCGTGAGGTCATGGCGGACCGCACCCGCCGTCCCAGTGCTTGGACGTCCGAGTTTCCCCTCGCACAGCGGCCCCACCGCTGATTATCGCAGCGATGGGGCCATCGGCATAAATGTGCGGCCCGGGGTCGATGGTCGCACCCGGCCGGGGGATTGGCCCAGGGGGGCCAGAGGGGTAGGTGCGCGCGAAGCGCTCCCTGGAAGGGCGGTGGCGGGAGACGGGCGGGCGCTAGCCGGCTACTCGGGCGGCCAGCGCGTCGCCGACCTCCACCGTGCTGCGCGGGGCGGAGCGCTCGGCGAGGTCCGCGTGCACGGCCTTCTCGACGCGGGCGGCCTCGTCGGCGTAGCCCAGGTGCTGGAGCAGCAGGGCCACGGACAGGATCGTCGCGGTCGGGTCGGCCTTGCTCTGGCCGGCGATGTCCGGGGCGGAGCCGTGCACCGGCTCGAACATCGACGGGAAATCGCCGCTGGGGTTGATGTTGCCGCTGGCGGCGACCCCGATGCCGCCGGAGACGGCGGCGGCGAGGTCGGTGATGATGTCGCCGAAGAGGTTGTCGGTGACGATCACGTCGAAGCGCGCGGGGTCGGTGACGAGGAAGATCGTCGCCGCGTCCACGTGCAGATAGTCCGTGGTCACGTCGGGGAACTCTTCGCCGACCTTGTTGAAGATGTTCGTCCACAGGTGGCCGGCGTAGACCAGCACGTTGTTCTTGTGGACCAGCGTGAGCTTCTTGCGCGGGCGGGCCTGGGCGCGGGCGTAGGCGTCACGCACCACGCGCTCGATGCCGAACGCGGTGTTCAGGCTGACCTCGGTGGCCACCTCGTGCGGGGTGCCGGTCCTGATGGAACCGCCGTTGCCGGTGTACGGGCCCTCGGTGCCTTCACGGACCACGACGAAGTCGATGTCCGGGCTGCCGGCCAGCGGGGTGGCCACGCCGGGGAAGAGCCTGCTGGGGCGGAGGTTGACGTGGTGGTCGAAGGCGAAGCGGAGCTTCAGCAGGAAGCCGCGCTCCAGCACTCCGGACGGCACGGACGGGTCGCCGATCGCGCCGAGCAGGATCGCGTCGTGCTCCTTGAGCTGCGTCAGATCGTCCTCGGTGAGCGTCTCACCCGTGGCGTGATAGCGCTTGGCGCCGAAATCGAAGGACTTCGTCTCCAGCTTCACGTCCGAAGGGAGGGCGGCGGCAAGGACCTTGAGGCCTTCGGCCACGACCTCCTGGCCGATTCCGTCACCGGGGATCACTGCGAGGCTGAGGGTGCGAGACATGGCGGAAACCCTACTCGGCGTCCCATTGAATGACACATGGTGTCCGCATGACGGACATATGGGAGGGTCGCCATGCACCGTTCATCCGGAGTACGACCAAGTGTCGAACGGCAATGCGAGATTGCGCGGCATGGACACACCACGTATGGGTATTGCGGACAAGCTCGCCGACCGGATGAGCATGGCCGAACAGCATGAATACCTGCGCTCCCGGCTGACCCGCCGCGGGGTCATGCGCGGCACCGTCGCTGCCGCCGGTGCGGTGGCGGGGGCCGGACTGCTGAGCGGCACCGCGGCCGCCGCCTCCCCCACGCTGCTGAGCAAGCCCGCGACCGGGCATCACGTCAGCGGCTCCCTCGTCGCCCCCTTCGGGCGCCACCTCGCCTTCGGCGCGGACCCCAAGACCCAGTTCCGGGTCTCCTGGCAGGTCCCGCTGGCCGTCAAGAAGCCGTTCATCCGGGTGGGCCTCAAGCCCTGGGCCCTCAGCCACAAGATCCAGGCCGAGGTCCGCGCGCTGCACACCCCGCAGCTGCTCCAACAGCAAGCTGCCGCCGGTGGACCAGTACTACCTGCACGCGGCGCTGGACGGGCTGCACCCCGGCACGACCTATTACTACGGTGTGGGCCACGAGGGCTTCGACCCGGCCGCCGGCCAGGCGTTCGGCACCATCGGCACCTTCACCACCGCGCCCGCGCGCAGCGGTGAGCGGTTCACCTTCACCGCCTTCGGCGACCAGGGCGTCAGCTACCACGCGCTCGCCAACGACAGCCTGATCCTGGCGCAGAACCCGGCGTTCCACCTGCACGCCGGCGACATCTGCTACGCCGACCCGGCCGGTTCCGGCCAGCAGTCCGACTCCTCCGTCTACGACGCGCGGACCTGGGACCAGTTCCTGGCCCAGACCGAGTCCGTCGCGGCCCGTGTCCCGTGGATGGTGACGACCGGCAACCACGACATGGAGGCCTGGTACTCCCCCAACGGTTACGGCGGCCAGGAAGCGCGCTGGAGCCTGCCGGGCAACGGCCCGGACGCGAAGAACCAGCCGGGCGCGTACTCCTTCGTCTACGGCAACACCGCTGTGGTGGCGCTCGACGCGAACGACGTCTCGTACGAGATCCCGGCCAACTACGACATCAGCGCCGGCAAGCAGACCGCGTGGCTGGACAAGCGCCTCGGTGAGCTGCGCAGGCAGCGCGGCATCGACTTCATCGTGGTCTTCTTCCACCACTGCGCCTTCTCGACCACCAACTCGCACGCCTCCGACGGCGGTGTGCAGGAGAAGTGGGTGCCGCTCTTCGAGAAGCACCAGGTCGACCTGGTCGTCAACGGCCACAACCACGTCTACGAGCGCACCGACGCGATCCGCGGCGGCAAGGTCTCGAAGCCGGTCGCCATCGGCGACACGGTGCACCCCGAGAAGGACGGCGTCGTCTACGTGACGGCCGGCGGCGCGGGCCGCAGCCTCTACGACTTCCCGGCGCCCGACTCGTACGAGGGTCACGAGCACAACGTCGACTCCGTCACCACCTGGCACTCGGCCAAGGGCGGCGGCAAGGTCACCGAGACCGTCGCCTGGTCCCGGGTCCGCTACACGGGCTACTCGTTCATCGCGGTCGAGGTCGAGCCGGCGTCGTCCGGCCGGACGTCGACGCTGACGGTGTCCGCGCTGGCGGAGACCGGTGAGCGCGTCGACCACTTCACGGTGGCGCGCAAGGCTCGCTGAGCAACATCCTCAAGCGGCGGACGGGCTTTTCAGCCCGTCCGGCGCTTGAGGACCGCTTCGTTGTTGGCTGCGCCCGAGCTAACGAGCCTCGTGGCCCGTGCTGCCGCCGTTGTCCCGGCGGTCGAGCGAGCGCTGCAGTGCCTTCATCGCGTTCTCGCGTGCGGTCTCGTCCATGGTGATCAGCTCCAAAGGAAGATCAAGGAGATGGTTGTCGCCATAGAACGGGGCGGGGAACGTGCGCGGCAGGGGGTGACCTGCGTGAAGGGCGCTGGTTCGCATCCGCCGATCGCTGGTGGAGCGATTCGTTCGGCATCTACAAAGCTAGGTCAGCGCGGCAGTTATGTCTCCACAGTTACTCGGACTTCCTACTATCTGAGACGGAGACCACCCGAACGCAGGCCACCCCCGCATCCGGATGGGGACCGGAATACGGGGGCGGCGGTCTGCGTCGGCCCGCGGTGGGGCCGCTAAGGGCCTGATCAGCCCTGGTGCGGGTACCGGTAGTCGGTCGGCGGGACCAGCGTCTCCTTGATGGAGCGGGTGGACGTCCAGCGCATCAGGTTGGACGCGGCGCCGGCCTTGTCGTTCGTACCCGAGGCGCGGCCACCGCCGAAGGGCTGCTGGCCGACGACGGCGCCGGTCGACTTGTCGTTGATGTAGAAGTTGCCGGCGGCGAAGCGCAGCTTCTCCATCGCGTCGACGGCCGCGGCGCGGTCCTGGGCGATGATCGAGCCGGTGAGGGCGTACGGCGAGACCGACTCCATCTGGGCGAGCATGGTGTCGAAGTCGGCGTCGTCGTAGACGTAGATGCCGAGGATCGGGCCGAAGTACTCGTCGCGGAAGATCTCGTTCGCCGGGTCGGTCGAGACCAGGACGGTCGGGCGGACGAAGTAGCCGACCGAGTCGTCGTAGGTGCCGCCGGCGACGACCTCGATCGTCGGGTCGGACTTCGCGCGGTCGATGGCCGCCTTGTTCTTGGCGAAGGAACGCTCGTCGATGACGGCGCCGATGAAGTTCGACAGGTCGGTGACGTCACCCATGGTGATGCCGTCGACCTCGGCCGCGAACTCCTCCTTGAAGCCGTTCTCCCAGATGGAGCGCGGGATGTAGGCGCGGGAGGAGGCCGAGCACTTCTGGCCCTGGTACTCGAAGGAGCCACGGGTCAGCGCGGTCTTCAGGATCGCCGGGTCGGCGGAGGGGTGGGCGACGACGAAGTCCTTGCCGCCGGTCTCGCCGACAAGACGCGGGTACGTCTTGTAGTTCTCGATGTTGGTGCCGACCGTCTTCCACAGGTGCTGGAAGGTCTTGGTCGAGCCGGTGAAGTGGATGCCGGCCAGGTCCGGGTGGGTGAGCGCCACCTCGGAGACGGCGATGCCGTCACCGGTCACCAGGTTGATGACGCCCTTGGGGAGGCCGGCGGCCTCCAGCACCCGCATGAGCAGCACGGCGGCGTGCGTCTGCGTCGGGGACGGCTTCCACACGACGGTGTTGCCCATCAGGGCGGGGGCGGTCGGCAGGTTGCCCGCGATGGCCGTGAAGTTGAACGGCGTGATCGCGTAGACGAAGCCTTCCAGCGGCCGGTGGTCGCTGCGGTTCCACACGCCGGCACTGCTGATCGGCTGCTCGGCGAGGATCTGCCGGGCGAAGGAGACATTGAAGCGCCAGAAGTCGACGAGCTCGCACGGACAGTCGATCTCGGCCTGCTGGGCGGTCTTCGACTGGCCGAGCATCGTCGAGGCGGCGAGCGTCTCGCGCCACGGGCCCGACAGCAGGTCGGCGGCGCGCAGGATGATCGCGGCGCGGTCGTCGAAGGAGAGCGCGCGCCAGGCCGGGGCAGCGGCGAGGGCGGCGTCGACGGCGTCCTGCGCGTCCTTGGCGGTGGCGTTGGCGTAGGTGCCGATGCGGGCGCTGTGATTGTGCGGCTGCACGACGTCGAAGCGCTCGCCGCCGCCCATCCGCTGCTCGCCGCCGATGGTCATCGGCAGGTCGATCGGATTGCCGGCCAGCTCCTTCAGCTTCGCTTCGAGCCGGGCGCGCTCGGGGGATCCCGGGGCGTAGGAGTGGATCGGCTCGTTCACCGGCGTGGGGACCTGGGTCACAGCATCCATCGAGGTGCGCTCCTTTGGGGTGAGGGTTTCGCAGCGGGGATGAGGGTTACTCAGCGAGGTTGAGAGTGAAGGGGGCGCGCGCAGCGCTCGTTGGAAGGGTGGCGGCGGGTGACGGGTGGGCTCAGCGGCTGGGGAGGAAGGAACGGAGGAAGAAGGCGAGGTTGGCCGGACGCTCCGCGAGGCGGCGCATGAAGTATCCGTACCAGTCTGCGCCGTAAGGCACGTAGATGCGCATGCGCTCGCCGTCGTGCGCGAGGCGGCGCTGCTCGGCGGTGCGGATGCCGTAGAGCATCTGGAACTCGTAGCTGCCGGGCTTGCGGTCGTAGCGCGCGGCCAGCTCCTGGGCGATGGCGATCATGCGCGGGTCGTGCGAGCCGATCATCGGGTAGCCGTCACCGGCCATGAGGATCTTCAGGACTCGCACATACGCCTTGTCGACCTCGGCCTTGGACTGGAACGCGACGCTCGCGGGCTCCTTGTAGGCGCCCTTCACCAGACGCACGCGCGAGCCGGCGACGGCCAGCTTCCTGGCGTCGTCCTCGGTGCGGAACAGGTACGACTGGATGACGGCGCCGGTGTCGGGGTGTTCCTTGCGCAGCTCGGCGAGGATCCCCAGGGTGGAGTCGACCGTGGTGTGGTCCTCCATGTCGAGGGTGACCGTGGTGCCGATCGCGGTGGCGAGCTCCGCGACCTCGCGGACGTTCTCCAGCGCGATGTCGTGGCCGCCGTCCGGCAGCGCCTGCCCGAACGCGGACAGCTTCACGGAGACCTCGGCGCGGGTGCCGAGGCCCTCGGTCTCCAGCGCCCGCAGCAGGCTCAGGTACGCGTCGCGGGTCGCGTGCGCGGTGGCCTCGTCCGTGACGTCCTCGCCCAGGTGGTCGAGGGTGACCTCCAGGCCGGAGGCGGTGAGCTCGCGGACGTTGTCCATGGCGGGATGCAGTTCGTCGCCGGCGACGAAACGGTTCACCACGGGACGGGTGATCGGCGCGGCGGCGACGATGCGACGCATGCGGTCGCTGCGCGAGGCGGCGAGCAACACGGGACCGAGCACGGGGGCTCCTTCAGGATCAGAGCATGAACAGGCAGCGACACCGCGAAATCTAGGGTTCACCTACCCCGTGAACCATCGACACCTGTCACGCATCCGTGCGGCATCCCTCATACAGATGTAAGAGACAATGGCGGGGTGCGAGGTGACTACGAGGAACTGGTCGACGAGGTGTCCGCTCTCGTCGGCGCGCCCGCGACCCTGGAGGACCGCGATTTCCGGCTGATCGCCTTCGGCGCGCACGACAGCGACGACGGTGCGATGGACCCCGTCCGCACCCGGTCGATCCTGACCCGGCGCTCGACGGCCGAGGTCCGGTCCTGGTTCGAACGCTTCGGCATCGCCCGCGCCACCGGCCCGGTGCGCATCCCCGCCGCGCCCGACGCGGGCGTCGTCCGGGGCCGGATCTGCCTGCCGGTGCGCCATCGGGGCATCGTGCACGGCTATGTGTGGCTGCTCGACGATTCGGACGCCGGACCGGATCCCGATCCGCGGCTCGTCGCCGCGATGGAGGTCTGCGACCGGATCGGCGACCGGCTGGCCGCCGAGTCCCGGGCGGGCGCCGATGTCGGCCGTGAACTGCGTGCGGCACTGACGGCGGGCCCCGGCCAGCGGCGCGAGGCCGCGCGGGACGCGCTGAGCGCGGCGCTCGGCCCGGACGCGGACGAGGTGCACGCGCTGGTGTGCGTTCTTGGCTGGACGGCCCCGCCCACTCTGGACAGCAGCGCCGGGCCGGATACCGCCGACGGCGCGGACGACGGTTCGGCGGAACTGCCGGGGATCCGCTCGATCCCGGGCGCCGCAGCCCTCTGCCGGGTCCCGGCCCACGGGCCGCCCACCCCCGGCCCGGTCCCGGCCGCCGACCCGCTCGCCGTGCTCGTCCGGCTCCGCTCCGTCCAGCACCTCTCCCCCGCCCGCACCGCCGCCGCCCGGCTGCTGGAGACCTCGAGCTCGCCCGGCGCGGTGGCGGGTATCGGCGAGCCGGCCCGCGGGCTGGACGGACTGTCCGAGGCATGGCGGCAGGCGACCGGTGCGGCCCGCGCGGCACGGGCCCAGCCCCGGCTCGCGCCGGTCGCCGACTGGGCGGGCCTCGGCCCGTACCGCATGCTCTCGGCGCTCCCCGGCGGCTCCTCCGCCGACCCCGCCGTACGCCCGCTGCTGGAGCCGTCCCACCGCGAGCTGGCCCGCACCGCCGAGGTCTACCTGGACTGCGCGGGCCAGGCGGGCCGCACGGCCGCCGCCCTCGCCATCCACCGGCAGACCCTCTACTACCGCCTCTCCCGCATCGAGCAGCTCACCGGCCTCGACCTGGACGAGGGCGAGGACCGGCTGCTGCTCCACATGGCGCTGAAGGCCGCGCGGCTGTGATCGGCCGGATGTGCCGTCTTGCGGGAAGCCTAGAGACGGTCGATCTCGGTGAGGTCGATATCGATGGTGAAGGGGACGGGAACCTTGAGCCGCTCGTGGTGGATGCCCGACGGAACATAGGTATGGGTCATCGTGTCGAGCTCGTAGACGTAGACGACCGGCTGCCGGCCCTCACCCTTCTCCACCCGCCAGAAGTGCGGGATACCCGCTTCCGCGTAGAGCTGGGGCTTGCGCTTGCGGTCCCGGTCCTCGGATTCGGGCGAGACGACTTCGACGGCGAGAACGACGTCCGAGGCCTGATAACCGGTTTCATTCGCCGATTCCGACACGGCCTCGGCCCGGACGATCGAGATATCGGGTTCAGGGCGATTGCTCCTGCTCACGGTAATGGTCATCTCGCGCAGTACACGGAACTTCTCCGGGGCCGCCTGTCGCAGGAAAGTGCTCAACAGATCCACGGCCAGCATGTGGAAATACTTCTGCGGACTCACGAAGACAAGGCTCCCGTCGATCAGCTCTGTGTGCGGCGGGAGATCGGGGATACGGTCGAGGTCGTCCGCGGTGAACCCGCCCGGGGGCGGGAAAGCCCAGGCCGGAAGCGGTTCGGCAGTCATGATTCCTCCCATCGACGGGATTCTGTCCGCAGCGTTCAGCGTAGCGGGAGGGAATGACGAAGCCGCCCCTCATACGAGTGAAGGGCGGCTTCGTCGCTGACGTCGTGACCTCGGTCGGTCGGTGACCTGCGGTCAGTCCGTGAGGTCCACCGCGCGGGCCGACGTGGCGCCGATCTCCTCGGCGATCTCGGCCAGGGCGGCCGGCGGGATGCAGGAGTCGACGGTCAGGGCCACGAGGGCCTCGCCGCCGACGGCCGCGCGGGCGACCTGCATGCCCGCGATGTTGACGCCGGCCTCACCGAGGATGCGGCCGACCGTGCCGACGACGCCGGGGCGGTCGGTGTAGCGGAGGAAGGCCATGTGGTCGGCGAGGACCAGGTCCACGTCCTCGTCACCGACGGCGACGATCTTCTGGATGTTCTTCGGACCGGCCAGCGTGCCGGAGACCGACACCTCCGTGCCGTCCGTCAGAGTGCCGCGCACCGTGACCATGTTGCGGTGGTCGGGCGACTCGCTCGACGTGGTCAGCCGGACCTCGACACCGCGCTCCTGGGCGAACAGCGGCGCGTTGACGTAGGAGACGGTCTCGGCGACGACGTCCTCGAAGACGCCCTTGAGCGCGGAGAGTTCGAGCACCTTCACGTCGTGCTGGGTGATCTCACCGCGGACCTCGACATCGAGGCGGGCGGCGACCTCGCCGGCCAGCGCGGTGAAGATCCGGCCGAGCTTCTCGGCGAGCGGCAGGCCCGGACGTACGTCCTCGGCGATGACGCCGCCCTGGACGTTGACCGCGTCCGGTACGAGCTCACCGGCGAGCGCGAGGCGGACGGACTTGGCGACGGCGATGCCGGCCTTCTCCTGCGCCTCGTCGGTGGAGGCGCCCAGGTGCGGGGTGGCCACCACGTTGTCGAACTGGAAGAGCGGGGAGTCGGTGCACGGCTCCTTCGCGTAGACGTCCAGGCCGGCACCCGCGACGCGGCCCTCCTTCAGGGCCGAGGCGAGCGCCTCCTCGTCCACGATCCCGCCACGCGCGGCGTTCACGATCCGGACCGACGGCTTGACCTTGTGCAGGGCCTCGTCACCGATCAGGCCGAGGGTCTCGGGGGTCTTCGGCAGGTGGACGGTGATGAAGTCGGAGACCTCCAGCAGCTCGTCCAGGCTGAGGATCTTGACACCCATCTGGGCCGCGCGAGCGGGCTGGATGTAGGGGTCGTAGGCCACGATCTTCATGCCGAACGCGGACATGCGCTGGGCGACCAGCGCGCCGATGCGGCCGAGGCCGACGACGCCGAGGGTCTTCTCGGCCAGCTCCACGCCGGTGTACTTGTTCCGCTTCCACTCGCCGTTCTTCAGCGCCGAGTTGGCCGGCGCGATGTTACGGGCGGTGGCGATGAGCAGGCCGCAGGCCAGCTCGGCGGCGGTGACGATGTTCGAGGTCGGGGCGTTGACGACCATCACGCCGGCCTTGGTGGCGGCGGACACGTCGACATTGTCCAGACCGACGCCCGCGCGGGCGACGACTCGCAGCTTGGGCGCGGCGGCGATGGCTTCCGCATCCACCTTGGTGGCGCTGCGGACCAGGATGGCGTCGGCATCCTTGATCGCGGAGAGCAACTCACCCCGGTCGGCGCCGTTGCAGTGCCGGATGTCGAAATCCGGCCCCAGTGCGTCGACAGTGGCAGGCGACAGCTCTTCGGCGATGAGTACGACAGGCTTCTGGCTCACGTGGTCCTCACTTGTCCTTCGTGGGCGGCCGGTCCCGCGGACGCTCCAGGGAGGGAGGGGATGGCATGCCGCGTGGAAGACGCACGACGCTGTGAGCCTGACGCGCTTTGTAGTTGCAGTGTATCGGCGCCGCCGAGCGCGACTTGTGCCTTGGTGGAAGGATCACCCGCACGTGGCTGTACGCCGTGGACAAGGTACGGGGCGGCCACTGCGACCGCCCCGCACCCGATGAGGCTCACGCCTCGTCGTCGACCCAGCTCATGAGCTTGCGGAGCTTCTTGCCGGTGGTCTCCAGCAGGTGGTCCTGGTCGGCCTTCTTGTACTCGTTGTACTTCGGCAGACCGGCCTCGTACTCGGCCATCCAGTTCTTGGCGAAGGTGCCGTCCTGGATCTCGGCGAGGACCTTCTTCATCTCGACCTTGGTCTGGTCGTTGATGATGCGGGGGCCGGTGATGTAGTCGCCCCACTCGGCGGTCTCGGAGACCGACCAGCGCATCTTCTCCAGGCCGCCCTCGTACATGAGGTCCACGATCAGCTTGAGCTCGTGGAGGCACTCGAAGTACGCGATCTCGGGCTGGTAGCCGGCCTCGACGAGGGTCTCGAAGCCCGCCTTGACGAGCGCGGAGGCGCCGCCGCAGAGGACCGCCTGCTCACCGAAGAGGTCGGTCTCGGTCTCCTCGGTGAAGGTGGTCTTGATGACGCCGGCGCGGGTGCCGCCGATGCCCTTCGCGTACGAGAGGGCGAGCGCGAACGCCTTCCCCGTCGCGTCCTGCTCGACACCCGCGATGCACGGGACACCGCGGCCCTCTTCGTACTGGCGGCGGACCAGGTGGCCCGGGCCCTTCGGGGCGACCAGGGCGACGTCGACATTGGCCGGCGGCTTGATGAAGCCGTAGCGGATGTTGAGGCCGTGACCGAAGAAGAGCGCGTCGCCGTCCTTGAGGTTGTCCTTGATGGACTCCTCGTAGACCTTGCCCTGGAGCGGGTCCGGGACCAGGATCATGATCACGTCGGCCTCGGCGGCCGCCTCGGCGACGGAGACGACGCGCAGGCCCTGCTCCTCGGCCTTGACCTTGGACTTGGAACCCTCGTGCAGGCCGACGCGCACGTCGACGCCGGAGTCACGCAGCGACAGCGCGTGGGCGTGGCCCTGGCTGCCGTATCCGATGACCGCGACCTTGCGGCCCTGGATGATGGAGAGGTCGGCGTCGTCGTCGTAGAACAGCTCGGCAGCCACTTGGGATATCTCCTTGGTTCTGGTGGATTGCCCACACAGTACGTCCGGTGGGCGGAAGAAAGCTTGTCGGTCTCGCTATGCGGTACCGCGTCGCCGCCGGAGCGGCCACGCGGTGCGCTGTCACTACGCGGAGCGGTCGAGGGCCCGCAGCGAGCGGTCGGTGATGGACCGGGCGCCACGCCCTATGGCGATGGTGCCGGACTGCACCAGCTCCTTGATGCCGAAGGGTTCCAGCATCTTGAGCATCGCTTCGAGCTTGTCGGCGCCGCCGGTGGCCTCGATCGTGACGGCCTCGGGAGAGACGTCAACGGTCTTGGCGCGGAACAGCTGGACGATCTCGACGATCTTGGAACGGGACTCGTTGTCGGCCCGCACCTTCACCAGAACGAGTTCACGCTGAACGGCTCCTGCGGGCTCCAGTTCTACGATCTTCAGAACGTTGACCAGCTTGTTGAGCTGCTTGGTGACCTGCTCCAGCGGCAGCTCGTCGATCACGTTGACGACGATCGTGATGCGGGAGATCTCGGGGTGCTCCGTGGTGCCCACCGCGAGGGAGTCGATATTGAAGCCGCGGCGGGAGAACAGCGCGGTGATCCTGGCGAGGACGCCGGGCTTGTTCTCCACCAGGACGGAGAGCGTGTGCTTGGACATGTCGCTTCGTTCCTTCTCTCGGTCCTGCGCCTCAGTCTTCCTGGCCGTCGCTGAAGTCCGGGCGGACATCGCGGGCGGCCAGGATCTCGTCGTTGGAGGTACCGGCCGCGACCATCGGCCACACCATGGCGTCCTCGTGGACGATGAAGTCCACGACCACCGGGCGGTCGTTGATCGAGTTGGCCTTGGCGATGACCGCGTCCAGCTCGTCCGGGCTCTCGCAGCGCAGACCCACGCAGCCCATCGCCTCGGACAGCTTGACGAAGTCCGGGACGCGGGTGCCGCGGTTCACCGTCGAGCCGACGCCGACCGTCGAGCCGCTGTCGGAGTTGGTCTCACCGGCGTGCAGCACGGTGTTGGAGAACCGCTCGCCGTAGAAGAGGTTCTGCCACTGGCGGACCATGCCCAGGGCGCCGTTGTTGATGATGGCGACCTTGATCGGGATGTTGTTGAGCGCGCAGGTGACCAGCTCCTGGTTGGTCATCTGGAAGCAGCCGTCACCGTCGACCGCCCAGACGGTCGCGCCGGGGACGCCGGCCTTGGCGCCCATCGCCGCGGGCACCGCGTACCCCATGGTCCCGGCGCCGCCGGAGTTGAACCACGTGTTGGGCTTCTCGTACTTGATGAACTGCGCGGCCCACATCTGGTGCTGGCCGACGCCGGCCGCGAACAGGGTGCCCTCGGGGGCCAGCTGGCCGATCCGCTCGATGACCTGCTGCGGGGAGAGGCTGCCGTCGTCCGGGGTGTCGTAGCCCAGCGGGTAGGTGTCACGCCAGCGGTTGAGGTCCTTCCACCAGTCGGCGTAGTCGCCCTTGTGGCCGGCCTCGTGGTCCGCCTGGACCGCGACGATCAGGTCGGCGAGGACCTCGCGGGCGTCGCCGACGATCGGCACGTCCGCGGCGCGGTTCTTGCCGATCTCGGCGGGGTCGATGTCGGCGTGCACGATCTTCGCGAACGGGGCGAAGGTGTCGAGCCGGCCGGTGACCCGGTCGTCGAAGCGGGCGCCGAGCGCGATCAGCAGGTCGGACTTCTGCAGCGCGGTGACCGCGGTGACGTCACCGTGCATGCCGGGCATGCCGACGTGCTGCGGGTGGCTGTCGGGGAACGAGCCGAGCGCCATCAGCGTGGTGACGACCGGGGCGCCGGTCAGTTCGGCCAGGATCCGCAGCTCTGCGGTGGCGCGGGCCTTCATGACGCCGCCGCCGACGTACAGCACCGGACGCTTGGCCTCGTTGATCAGCCGGGCGGCCTCACGGATCTGCTTGGCGTGCGGCTTGGTCACCGGGCGGTAGCCCGGCAGGTCCATCTGCGGCGGCCAGGAGAAGGTCGTCTGGTTCTGCAGCGCGTCCTTGGCGATGTCGACGAGGACCGGGCCCGGACGGCCGGTGGAGGCGATGTGGAACGCCTCGGCGATCGTCCGCGGGATGTCCTCGGCCTTGGTCACCAGGAAGTTGTGCTTGGTGATCGGCATCGTGATGCCGCAGATGTCCGCCTCCTGGAAGGCGTCGGTGCCGATCGCCTTGGAGGCGACCTGGCCGGTGATCGCGACCAGCGGGACGGAGTCCATGTGGGCGTCGGCGATCGGCGTGACGAGGTTGGTGGCGCCCGGACCCGAGGTGGCCATGCACACGCCGACCCGGCCGGTGGCCTGCGCGTAGCCGGTGGCGGCGTGGCCGGCCCCCTGCTCGTGGCGGACCAGGATGTGGCGGACCTTGACGGAGTCCATCAGCGGGTCGTAGGCCGGCAGGATCGCACCGCCAGGGATACCGAATACGGTGTCGGCGCCGACCGCCTCGAGCGAACGAATGAGGGACTGCGCGCCCGTCATGCGCTCGGGAGTGGTGGGCTGCTGTCCCCCGCTGCGGGCCCGCTGCTGCGGATGGGGGGCCCCGGTGGCCTGCTCGGTCATCTGCGTTCTCTTCTCTCGAAGATGAGTTTCTTCTGGGTGCCAGGCAACAAAAAACCCCTCGTGCCGTCAGGCAAGCGAGGGGAGCGCGTCGGTGCGTTTTCCAAGGCGATGGTGGGCCTCGGTCAGCCGACGCGCTTTCCAAGTACGAGAATTCGGGTGCGCATGGACACGACCCTCCCCCTGGACCCCTCGGAGTGTCAAGCGGGTGGGACGGGCGTCTCAGCATTTGAGCGAAGGGGATCACCCGTTCCGGTGCTTCCGGTGTGCCGCACGGGCAGTGGGCCGCCGGTCAGGGCGATGGAACCATGAGGTACCGGGTAGCCGCCACGGGCCAGCGAGCCCCTCAGCCGGTGTTCGTCGAGCGGACCGGAGAAGGCCATGCCCTGGCCGTGCGTACAGCCCATGGCGCGCAACGCGATCACCTGCTCGGGCCGGTCCACCCCGTCCGCCACGGTGCGGATGCCCAGGTCCTCGGCGATCCGCAGCATGCCCGCGGTGATCTTGTGCAGCCGGGCGGACTCGACGATTCCTTCCACGAAGCTGCGGTCGATCTTGAGCAGGTCCACCGGGAGGGTGCGCAGCGCGGTCATCGCGGCGTATCCGGTGCCGAAGCCGCCCAGCGCGATCTGCACGCCGAGCCGGCGCAGCGCCGAGAGCCTGCGCTCCAGCTCCTCCAGGGAGATCCGCGGGTCGTTGTCGGTCAGTTCCAGCACCAGTCCGCCGGCGGGCAGCTCATGGCGGCTCAGCAGCGTCTCGATGTTGCCGAGCGGCAGGTCCCGGTGCATCAGCCGGCGGACGGACATCCGGACGGCCACCGGCACGGCATGGCCCGAGCCGTGCCGCAGCGCGGCCTGCTCGACCGCCTCCTGCAGCAGCCAGCGGCTCAGCTCCGCGGTGCGGTCGGTGTCCTCCGCCACCCGCAGGAACTCGGCGGGGGTGAAGAGGATGCCCTGCGCGGAGCGCCAGCGGGCCTGCGCCTCGACGGCCGCCACCCGGCCGGTCCGCAGCTCGACGACGGGCTGGTGCAGCAGGGTGAACTCCCCGTCGTGCAGGGCGTTGCGCAGCCGGGTGGCCAGCTCGGCGCGGCGCACCACGTCGGCCTGCATCTGGGGCGCGTACATCTCGACCCGGCCCTTGCCCGCCTGTTTCGCGCGGTACATCGCCAGGTCCGCGTTGCGCATGAGCTCGCTGGGCGTGATCCCCGGCTCGGCGAAGGCGACCCCGATGCTGGCCGCGACCCGCACCTCGCCGGACTCCACGCGGTACGGCTCGGAGAGCGCGGAGCGCAGCCGGTCGGCGATCTCGTGGATCTGGTACTCCCGGAGCTGCCGGTCGGCGCTCCCGCCACAGATGAGGGCGGCGAATTCATCGCCGCCCAATCGTGCCGCCGTGTCCCCGGACCGGACCGACTCCTGGAGCCGCCGGGCCGCCTGGACGAGAAGCTCGTCGCCGGCCTGGTGGCCGACCGTATCGTTGACCGCCTTGAAACCGTCGAGGTCGACGAAGAGCACCGCCGCCTCGCCGTCGCCGCTGCGCCGGCCGCCGAGGGCCCGGCTCACCCGCTCGGTGAACAGGGCCCGGTTGGGCAGATCGGTGAGCGGGTCGTGCGAGGCGTTGTGCTGGAGCTGGGCCTGCAATCGCACCCGTTCGGTCACATCGCGGCTGTTGAAGATCAGCCCGCCCTGGTAGCGGTTGACGCTGGACTCGACGTTGAGCCAG
This sequence comes from Streptomyces fildesensis, assembly GCF_016107395.1. GTDB lineage: Bacteria > Actinomycetota > Actinomycetes > Streptomycetales > Streptomycetaceae > Actinacidiphila > Actinacidiphila fildesensis. The sequence goes on along the minus strand of NZ_JAAIKO010000008.1, from coordinate 215,014 downwards.
CCGCCGCCGTCCCGGCCGCGGCCGGCGCGGATCCGGCATTCGATGCGCGTAGCGGGCTCCGCGGCGGGCGAGGCGGCGAGAAACCTGCGGACCTCGTGCACCACCCGCCCCAGGTCCTCGGGATGGATGTGCGAGGCGAGCTCGGTGCCCACCATGTCCTCGGCGTCCCGCCCGTACACGCCCCGGGCCGCCGGACTCACGTAGCGCAGCACGCCGGTGGGCGCGGCGATCATGATGACGTCACTGGAGCCCTGCACCAGGGACCGGAAGTGGTTCTCCTTCTGGGCCAGTTCCTGGGTGAGGGAGATGTTGTCGAGCAGCATGATGCCCTGGCGGACGACGAGCGCGAGGACGACGGTGCAGCCGGTGAAGAGCACCACATGGTCGGTCTTCCGGCCGCTGATCACGTTGTACAGGATGCCGAGGGTGCAGACGCCCGCCGCGAGGTACGGGACGAGGGCGGCCAGCGAGCCGGCGACCTTGCGGCTGGAGTGCGCGCGGGAGCGCGGCTCCAGCCGGGCGGCGTCCCGCCGGCCCGCCCAGGGGGCGTAGGCGAGGAGCATGCTGCCGGCGAACCACCCGGCGTCCAGGATGTGGCCGGACTGGTAGTGCTCGCGCCAGAGCGGGGAGCGGAACAGCGCGTCGCACAGCACGGTCAGCGCGAGGGCGGCGATCGCGGTGTTGACCGCGACGCGGTTGGCCGGGGAGCGCCGGAAGTGCAGCGCCAGCACCATGCTGGCGAGCGCGATGTCGAGCAGCGGGTAGGCGAGCCGCAGCGCGGCCTGGGCGGCGCTGAGCCCGTTCAGGCTCGCGTCGTTGGCGAGCGCGAGGCTCCAGGCCAGGGTGAGCAGCGAGCCGCCGACGAGCCAGGCGTCCAGCGCCAGGCACACCCAGCCGGCCCGGGTGACCGGGCGCTTGGCGAGCATCAGCAGACCGATGATCGCCGGCGGGGCGAAGAGCAGGAAGAAGAAGTCGGCGATCGAGGTCTTCGGCAGCGTGCCGTCCAGCACCACCTCGTACCAGCCCCAGGTGCCGTTGCCGAGCGCCACCATCGCGGACGAGCCGGCGAACAGGAACCAGGTGGGCCGCTGGCGGCCGGCGAGGGTCCGGGCGTAGACGAACGAGGAGACACTGGCCGCGGCCGCGGCGGCGGCGAGCCCGAAGTCGCCCATGATGTCGGCGATCCAGGCCGATCCCCAGCCCACCGCGGCGCCGGTCGCGTAGCCTCCGCAGAGCACGGCGACCAGGAGTTGCGGCACGAGCGCCGCCCGGCCGGTGTGGGCGGGTGGCTGAGCGATCACCGCCCCGGTCGAGCTCACCGTGTGGTCCCGTATCGCTGTCGCGGTGCGCCGCTGCACCGCGTCAGGTCGTCTCGCCATTGGCCGTGCATCACCCGTCGCCCCCCTCGCTTGCTGACCTTTCGCGCGCCGCCGTCAACCCATGGGCATCCGTGACGCGTCCCCCGGTCGGGACGATACACCAGACTCGTCACTCAGGGACATAGTTCCTCTACACAGCGTAACCGCAAGGGAGATCACCACCACGCAGTGCAGTCACCGGGTGCCGCACGCCCTCCACCTGCGACGTCAGGTGGTGGTGACCAGGTTGCTCAGCGGCTCCCCTGTGGCGAAACGGAACAACTGTGCGCGCAGCAGCCGCTTGGCCCTCGGGAGGAACGCGGAGGTGCTGCCGCCGACGTGCGGGCTGATGAGAAGGCCCGGAGCGTGCCACAGCGGGTGTCCGGCGGGCAGCGGTTCGGGGTCCGTGACATCGAGTGCCGCACGCAGTCGTCCGGACTCCAGTTCGGCGAGCAGCGCCTTGGTGTCGACCACGGGCCCGCGCGCGACGTTCACCAGGAGTGCGCCGTCCTTCATCCGGGACAGGAACTCCGCTCCCACCAGCCCTCTGGTCGCCTCGGTCAGCGGGGTGCTGAGCACCACCACATCGGCCTCCGGCAGCAGTTCGGGCAATTCGGCGAGGGCGTGCACCGGGCCGCGCGGGGAGGGGCGCGCGGTGCGGGCGACCCGTACGACGTCGCACTCGAACGGGGTGAGCCGGTCCTCGATCGCACTGCCGATCGAGCCGTAACCGATGATCAGCACGCTCTTGTCGGCGAGCGCGGGGTAGAAGCCGTCGTGCCACTCCTCGGCGTCCTGGCCGCGGACGAAGCGCGGGATGCCGCGCAGCGAGGCGAGGGTGAGCGCGAGGGTGAGTTCCGCGGTGCTCGCCTCGTGCACCCCGCGGGCGTTGCAGAGGCGTACGCCGGGCGGCAGGTGCCCGAGATGCCCGGCGACCTGGTCGGTGCCGGCGCTCAGGGTCTGTACGACGCGGAGGCCCGTCATCCGGGGCAGCGGCCGGGCGGCGACCTCCGCCCCCTTCATGTACGGGACGACGTAGAACGCGGCGGTCGACGGGTCCGCCGGGTACGCGTCGGCGCCGTCCCAGAAGACGTAGTCCAGGTCGGTGGGCAGCGGGCCGATCTCCTCGGCCGCGATGGGCAGCCAGACCTGGGGCCGGTGGTTCAGCAACGTGTCAGCCATGGTCAGGAGGCTATGCGATGCACTGTCCGAGGGGGACGTTACCTTGGTCCACGCCCCTGTTGGGGCGCTGTGAGGAGGGCAGGCCAGGTGGAGCGCAGGACAATCGGTGCAGCAGCTCTCGAAGTGGGCGCCGTGGGCCTGGGATGCATGCCCATGAGCTGGGCGTACAGCGCTTCGCGGCAGGACGGCGAGGGGTCCCTGCGGGCGGTGCACACGGCGCTGGACAGCGGGACGTCGCTGCTGGACACGGCCGACATGTACGGGCCCTTCACCAATGAACTGCTGGTCGGGCGGGTGCTGCGGGAGCGCCGTCAGGACGTGTTCGTCTCCACCAAGTGCGGTCTGCTGGTGGGCGAGCAGCACATCGTGGCCAACGGGCGTCCCGGTTACGTCAAACGGGCCTGCGACGCGTCGCTGCGGCGGCTGCAGACCGATGTCATCGACCTGTACCAGCTGCACCGGATCGACGCGGAGGTCCCGGTCGAGGAGACCTGGGGCGCGATGGCGGAGCTGGTGGCGGCGGGCAAGGTGCGTTCGCTGGGGCTGTGCGCGGTCGGGGCGCGCGGAAACCGGCGTACCAATAAGGGGGGCGCGCGCAGCGCATCCTCAGCGGGGTGGCGGCGGGAGACGGGCGGGCGGATGCACGAGGAAACGATCCGGCAGCTGGTGCGCGCGCAGCAGGTCTTCCCGGTGAGCTGTGTGCAGGCGGAGCTGTCGGTGTGGTCCACCGAGGCGCTGGAGGCGCTCGTGCCGTGGTGCGCGGCGCGCGGCGTCGGGTTCATGGCGGCGATGCCGCTCGGCAACGGCTTCCTCACCGGCACCCTCACCCCGGGACAGGGCTTCGAGCCGGACGATCTGCGGGCCCGGCACCCCCGGTTCACGGCCGAGATGATGGCCGCCAACCAGCCGATCGTGGCGGGGCTGCGGCGGATCGCGGAACGGCACGGCGCGACTCCGGCCCAGGTCGCTCTCGCCTGGGTGCTGGGCCAGGGGCCCGCGGTGGTCCCTGTGCCGGGCACCAAGACCGAGCGCTGGGCGGCGGAGAACGCGGGGGCGGCGGCGCTGCGCCTGGAGCCGGCGGACTTCGCGGAGATCGCCGGGCTGCCCGCCGTACGGGGCTCCTGGGACTGACGGTACGGGCTCGCCGGGCGGACGGGAGACTGGGACGGACGGGCGGGAGAGACGGCGGGCGACCGGGTCGCGGGGGCCGCGGGCGGGCGGACCGACGACAACCGGAGGCGGGCCATGGGAACCGCGAAGAGCCGGGCGCTGTGGGCCCGTTGTGTGCTGCAATTTCCCGGGGGTCGTCCCCGAGTCCCAGGCCGGCATCGCGGGGCGGAGCCCGGTGATGCCGCCGCGGGACACCACGAGGGAGGACCCACCGTGCACCGCCGTACCACCACCGCGACCACCGTGACCGCCGTGACGTCCGTGCTCGCCGCCGCGCTGCTCGCGGGCTGCTCCTCCCCCGACGGCGCGGTGCCGGAGCCGCCGGCCACGTCACGGCCCGCCACCTCCACCGCCGCCGCTCCCACGGCGACCGCCGAGCCGTCGGATTCCGAGTCCGCCGCTCCCGCGACCGGTACCGCCACCGTGACCGGGACCGTCGCCACCGGCCTCACCACGCCCTGGGGAGTGGCCGAACTCCCGGACGGGGCCCTGCTGGTCGCCTCCCGGGACACCGGGAAGATCCTCAGGACCGATCCGGCCACCGGGAAGACCACCGAGGTCGGCTCGGTGCCGGGGGTGGCCGGCGGGACGCCGGGCAGCGAGGGGGGGCTGCTCGGGCTCGCGATCTCCCCGTCGTTCGGCGCGGACAAGCTGGTGTACGCGTACTTCACCACCGCCGACGACAACCGCATCGCGCGCATGCTCTACGACCCGTCCCGGCCCGTCGGCCAGCAGCTGGGGGCGCCGGACACGATCCTGCGCGGCATCCCCAGCGGCACCAACCACAACGGCGGCCGGATCGCCTTCGGCCCCGACAAGATGCTCTACGCCGGGACCGGTGAGAGCGGGAACCAGCCGCTGGCCCAGGACAAGACGTCGCTGGGCGGGAAGATCCTGCGGATGACCCCGGACGGGCAGCCCGCGCACGGCAACCCCGAGGCCGACTCCGTGGTCTATTCGTACGGCCACCGCAATGTGCAGGGCCTGGCGTGGGACGCCCAGGGCAGGCTGTGGGCGGCGGAGTTCGGGCAGAACACCTGGGACGAGCTGAACCTCATCGAGCCGGGCAAGAACTACGGCTGGCCGGTCGTCGAGGGCCAGGCGCACCGCGCGGGGTACGTCGACCCCGTCGCGCAGTGGCACACCGACGATGCCTCCCCCAGCGGCATCGCCTACGCCGCCGGCTGCATCTGGATGGCCTCGCTGAAGGGCGAGCGGCTGTGGCGCATCCCGCTGGACGGCACGAAGGCCGCCGCGGCCCCGCAGGCGTTCTTCACAGGAACCTACGGGCGGCTGCGTACCGTGGTCACCGTGGAGGACGGCACCCTGCTGCTGACCACGAGCAACACGGACGGGCGGGGCACCCCCAAGCCCGGCGACGACCGCATTCTGCGGCTCAAGGTCGGCTGACAGCGGGAAGGTGCGCGATGTTCAATCCCCTCGATGAGTTGTTCACCCCGGGACGCAAGCACACCGACGACGAGCGGAACCGGCTGGCGCTGTCCCGCGAGGACACCGGCGACAACGATCCCGGACGCGGGTCGATAGACCTCGAGTCCGGGACGGTCGTCATACGGACGGAACCGTGAACAGCCGCAGCCGGTGCGCCAGTGCCGCCGCCTCGCCCCGGCCGGAGACGTTGAGCTTGGCCAGGATGTTGGAGACGTGCACGCTCGCCGTCTTCGGCGAGATGAAGAGCTCCTCGGCGATCTGACGGTTCGTCCGGCCGTCGGTGACCAGCCGCAGCACGTCGCGCTCGCGCGCCGTCAGCCCCAGCGCCTCGGCCGGGTCGGCGGGTTCGTCCGCTGCGGGGACCGCCCGCGCGCCGTCCCGTGCGTCCCTGCCGTCCGGCTCGTGCAGCGACAGCCGGGCGCGCTGGGCGAGCAGCGCGACCTCGTCGGACAGCGGGCGCGCGCCGAGCGTCCCGGCGGCCGTGTGGGCGAGCGTGAGGAGCGCGCCGGCCTCCTCGCGGCTCTCCCTGGCCTCGCGGGCCTCCCCGGTCTCGTGCCCGGTGGCCAGCAGCGCCTCGGCCCACCGGTAGCGGCTCTGGGCCAGTTCGTACGGGCGCCCCACCGGTTCGAAGGCGCGGACCACGGCGGCCCACCGTTCGGGCGCGGGCTGCCCCTCGGCGCGGGCCAGCTCGGCCTCGACGAGCAGCGCGTACGCCTCCCAGACCGGCGCGAGCCGGGGCAGCGACGCCGCGGTGGTGCGGATGCGCCTCAGGTGCGCCGCGCGGTCCTGGTCGTCGACGGTCATCCACGGCGCGTCCGCCTCGGCGGCGGCGCCGGCGGCCAGCAGCGGCCACCAGTAGCGGGACGTGCCGGGCACCAGGCCCTCGTCGAGGGCGTCGGCCAGGACCGTACGCGCCTCGTCGAAGCGCCCCCGCCGGACGGCGATCTCCAGCGTCAGGGTGCGGATCGGGATCAGGTGCTGCGGCTGGGTGTCGTGCAGAAAGCTCTCACGGGCGGACTTCGCGTACTCGTCGGCCGCCCCGGTCCGGCCTCGGCGCAGGGCGAGGAAGCCCAGGTACATCGTCTGTCCGCCGGCCGCCATCCTTCCGGACCCGTTGGTGCGGGCCCACTGGACCGCCGCCTCGCTGCGCTCCCACTGCCCGAGCGAGAACAGCGACTCGCCCTCGTTGCCGCGCAGATAGGCGCGGACGCTGCGGGTGGCGATCTCCCGGACCAGCTCGATGCCCTCGGTGGCGACCGCGATGGCGTCATGGGACCGGCCGACGCCCTCCAGGACCGAGGCGAGGTTGCCGTGGGAGCGGCCGATGAGCCCGGGCAGTCCGAGCTTGCGCGCTTCGCGGCAGACGTCCTCGGCCAGCACCAGACCGCCCTCGACGTCCCCGGAGTCGGCGTGCAGCAGCCCGAGGGTCAGCCGGGCGTTCAGTTCCGTCTCGCGGGCGCCGACCAGGCGGGCCAGGTCCACGGCCCGCTCCGCCGTGGCGATGGCCTCCTCACCGGACTTGTGGATCATCATCCAGGCGGCGGCGAAGGCGAGGACGTCGGCGTGCACGGCGGACGGCGGCAGGCCGCGCAGGAGCTCCTGGGCGCGGCCCACGTCCTCCCAGCCGTCGCCGCGGCCCAGGTCCTGGACCAGTCGCGAGCGCTGGGCCCGGAACCAGGCGGCGCGCAGCGCGTCCGTCGTGTCGTCGATCAGCCGGAGCGCGCGCTTGGCCACGGCGAAGGCGCGCTCGGGCTCACCGCTGAGCCGGGCGGACACGGTGATCTCGGCCAGCAGGTCGAGGAAGCTCAGCGGGGTGTCGGGGTGGCAGCCGCACGGCGGATAGACCTCGGCGTAGTCCGCGGGGCGCAGCTCGCCGCGGATCTCCTCGGGGGTGTCCTCCCACAGCTCCAGGGCCCGCTCCAGCAGCCGGTGCTGCTCGGCGTAGGCGTGCCGGTGCCGGGCCTCCACGGAGGCGCGCAGCACGGCGGGCAGCGCCTTGGCCGGGTCGTGCGCGTAGTACCAGTAGCTGGCCAGCCGGGCGGCCCGCTCGTCCGTGCGGACCAGGCCGGGGCCGGCCTCCAGGGCCTGGGCGTACCGGCGGTTGATCCGGCTGCGCTCACCGGGCAGCAGATCGTCGCTGACCGCCTCGCGGACCAGGGAGTGCCGGAAGCGGTAGCCGTCGCCGTCCTCGGAGGGCAGCAGGATGTTGGCGCCGACGCAGGCGCGCAGCGCCTCGATGAGGTCGTCCTCGGAGAGCCCCGCGACGGCGGCGAGCAGCGGGTACTCCACGGTGGTGCCGCCCTCGGCGACGATCCGCGCGGCGCGCTGGGCATCCTCGGACAGCGTTTCGAGCCGCACCAGCAACAGGTCGCGCAGCGAGTCGCTCAGCCCGGAGCTGCAGCCCTGCTGGATGCTGACGGCCAGTTCCTCCACGAAGAACGGGTTGCCGTCGGAGCGCTCGAAGACCCGGTCCACCATGCCGCCCTCGGGCTCGGCGGCCAGGATGCCGGTGATCTGGCAGCGGACCTCCGCGCGGCTGAACCGGGACAGCTCGATCCGGTCGACGGTGCGCAGCCGGTCCAGCTCGGCGAGGAAGGGCCGCAGCGGGTGCCTGCGGTGGATGTCGTCGGACCGGTAGGTGGCCACGATCACGAGCCGGCCGCGGTGCAGCGACCGGAAGAGGTAGGCGAGCAGCTCGCGGGTGGAGCGGTCGCCCCAGTGCAGGTCCTCCAGGACAAGGACGACGGTGCGGTCCGCGGCCAGCCGCTCCAGCAGCCGGGCGGTGAGCTCGAAGAGCCGTACCCGGCCGTCGTCGTCCTGCGAATCGCGCCCCTCGCGCGTCATCTCGCGGTGCTCGCCCAGCTCGGGCAGCAGCCGTGACAGCTCGCCGGCCTGGTTGCCGGCCGCGGCCGTCAGTTCGTCCCCGAGCTGCCGGTACAGCGAGCGCAGGGCGGTGGACACCGGTGCGAAGGGCAGGCCGTCCGCACCGATCTCCACACAGCCGCCGACGGCGGTGACCGCGCCCGACAGGGCGGCGGCCGCGAGGAATTCCTCGGTGAGGCGGGTCTTGCCGACGCCGGCCTCACCGCTGACGACCAGGCCCTGCGGCTCGCCCGCTCGGGCGCGGGCGAGCGCATCGGCGAGGCGGGTCATTTCGCTGTCGCGGCCGACGAAGACGGGGCTGACGGACTGGGTCTGCACATTGCTGAGCATCGCACGGCAGTCCGACAGCGCAGTACCGGATATCACTTCACGACGCCGCGTGGTGCCGTACGCCGCGCAGTGCGCGGCCCACCCGGCCGGCGTCCGTGTTCACCCGCCCCTCGCGGCGTGCCGCGCGCTGCGCCTGGCGCTCGCTCCGGCGGACGGCGATGACCGCGCGGGCCTGGTTCTCGTCCCGCGCCCGGCGCTGGAGTTCGGTGGCGCGGACCTTGTGGAGTTCGAGCTCGTACATGGTGTGTTCCCCTTGGCTGTGCGGCTTGTTCCGCTGGGACAAGCCTCGTCCCCAAGGGGGGTGCGCCACATCGGGCAGCTGCCCGAACTCCGGTCGCCGGGGGTACTTAGGCCCGGTGCCTTACCAGCACGGGGGGCCTTAGTTCACTGCTGAGGGGTTCACAGCTGAGGGGTTCACCACTGAGGAGTTCTCTGCTGAGGCGTTCACTGCTGAGGCGTGGCGGCGACCACCGGCAGGTCGGTGAAGACGTCGAACCACATGACGCCGGCGATCAGCAGGCCGAGGACGCCGAGGATCAGACCGCCCCACGCGAGCGCCTGGCTCCAGTGGTTCCCGGCCGCGGCGGGCCGGCCCGGACGGAACAGGACGACGGCGGCGACCAGGATGGCGACCAGGGCGAAGATGCCGTTGAAGAGCGCCACGGTGTGCCAGGGGGTGCCGTAGCCGGCGGCGAGCTGGGCGTGCACCGAGCCGCCCGAGGTCTTGATCTGGCCGATCAGCTGCTCGCGGTCCTTCATGAGGTCGCCGATCCAGGTGCCGGTGAGCGACGAGATGCCCAGCCCGACCGCGACGACCGAGCCCGCGGCGGCCAGCACACCGGTCGCGCCCTGCGTTCCGGCCGGCTCGTCGTCGTGGTCGTCCTCGTCGAAGCCGTCCTCGTCGCGTGCGTCCGGTTCGGTGCTGCCCTGCGCCGGGACGGCCGCGTCCCGGTCGTCCGCCGCGGTGGCCGTGGAGTCCGTGCTCTCCGTGCTGTCCTTGGTCTCCGGGTCGGTGACGGCCTTGTCCAGTGCGTCGGTCTTCGTGGTGTCCATGGGACGAAACCGTAGGTTCCGTTTCTGAGAGGAGCCTGAGAGCTCGCTGAGTGCGATCCCCGTGTTACGGCCCGGCAACTGCGCTTGACCTGCCCGAGTCGTGCGCGGCAACCTGAACTCCCCCTGGCCGCAATGTTTTCCGCGGGACTCCAGGGATATAGGGGGAGGGAAGAAACACCAAGTGGACACCGGTCTGTACATCGGCCCTGACGGCGCACCCGACCGTTACCGCCTGCTGCGATCCATCGGCCGCGGAGGCGAGGCCGTGCTCTACCTCGCCGAGATCGAACTCGGCGGTGGCACCGAACCTGTCGTCGTCAAGGTGCTCGATTCGAAAACGACGCTGTCGCAGGAACAGTTCGACCGGATCAGCTCCAAATGGCGTGAGCAGGCCGAGCTGTTGCGGTTCGTCAACCGCCTCGGTGTGGTCGGCATCCGCGAGCACTTCGAGGGTCCGTCCGCGCACCGTACGGGTGAGGCCGCCCCGGAGGCGGCGGGCCGCGCCCTGTACCTGGTCATGAACCATGTGGAGGGCCTCGACCTGCGTGACTGGCGCGCCGAGCGCGCCCTGGACACCCCCGCCGAACGCCGCGAGGCCGTGCGCTGCCTGGAGCAGCTCGCCGACGTCCTGGACTGGCTGCACACGGGCTCCGCCACTCCTTCCGGCCGCTCGGTCGTGCACGGCGACCTCTCCCCCGGCAACGTCATGATCGACGCCAACGGCCAGGCCACGCTGGTCGACTTCGGTCTGAGCAAGCTGACCGCGGACCACCAGACGGCCGAGGTGTGGTTCACCCCCGGGTTCGCCGCGCCGGAGGTCTTCGAGGGCAAGCGCAGCGCGGCCACCGACCGCTACGCCTTCGGCGCCCTCGCGTACTTCCTGCTCAGCGGGGAGTCGCCGGCCACCATGCCGGAGCAGGTCAGGGCCGCGCTGCTGGCGCTGCCCGAGCTGGCCGGTCTTGAGCCGGAGCGGGCGGCACGGATCGCGGCGGTCTTCGCCACGGATCCGGCGAACCGGCCGGAGTCGCTCTCCGCGTGGGTGCGTGAGCTGCGCCCGGCGGTGATCTCGACGACGCGCACTCCGCGCACCTCGGGACCCAAGGACGCGGTCCCGGTCGCGGACGCCGCCCCGCCGCCGCCCGGCCAGGCGCCGGCCGTACCGCCGCTCCCGGACCGGCCGGCCCCCGTCCCCGTGCCGGTCCACGCACCGCCGGTGCACACGCCGCCGCCCTCGTACATCCCGGCGCCGCCGGAGGGGGACCCGGTGACGGACACCAGGCCCACGGTGGTGCTCGGAGCGCAGGCGCCGACACCGACGCAGGTACCGGAGCAGGTGCAGCCGCCGGTGGCCGCGTTCCACCAGCAGCCCCCGCCGCAGGGCCCGGGTCCCGGCCCCGGTCCGGCGACGGCGGCGACCCCGCTGCCGCCCAAGCGCGGCAAGAAGGGCCCGCTGATCCTGGCCGCGGTTCTCGCGGTCGTCCTGATGGCGTCCGGGGCGCTGGTCGCCGTCAAGTTCATGGGCGACGACAAGAAGGACGACGCGGCCGACCCCAAGACCAGCACCTCCGCGCAGCAGCAGATCAGTTCGCCGCCGACGACGACGGCGGACCCGACGAGTGCGTCGCCGTCCGACGAGGCATCCTCCCCCGAACCGTCCGGTTCGGACTCCGGCTCGGGCAAGCCGACCTCGATCACCGAGGGCGACAACGTCTCCCTGACGGCCATGAACTGGGTGGACGCCTCCGGGAACGACGCGTTCGACGAGATCCCGGCGACCGTCAACACCAAGGAGTACACGGACGCCAAGGTGACGACGGCCTGTGAGACCGGTTTCGAGGAGTTCAACCTCAACCGGGCGTGGACGACCTTCACCGTCGACGCCGGGCTGCTCGACACCTCGAAGAACGCGGCGGTCGGGCTGACCATCACCGCGGACGGCAAGCGGCTGGCCCTCAAGAAGCTCGTGCTCGGCACGACGGAGAAGATCACCGTCGATGTGAAGGGCGCGCTGCGCCTGCGGATCGAGTACGACCGGAAGACGGCCGCTCAGTACTGCGAGGACCAGGGCACGGCAGCGCTCGGCAACCCGATGCTCAAGAAGTAGGCGTCGGCTCCCGTTCGGCTGTCCGGGGTCCGGGCAGCTGGACGGGAGCGGGGGCCAGGGCGGGGGCCGGGGCCGCCGGCGGTTCGATGCTGATTCTGGGCAGCCGGCGGTCCAGCCACCCCGGCAGCCACCAGTTGGCGCCGCCGAGCATATGCATGAGCGCCGGCACCAGCAGGGTGCGCAGGATGAACGCGTCCAGCGCGACGGCCGCCGCCAGGCCGATGCCGAACATCGCGATGACCCGGTCGCCGCTGAGCACGAAGGCCAGGAAGACCGCGATCATGATGACCGCGGCCGAGTTGATCACCCGGCTGGTCTCGGCGAGCCCGACGCGTACCGCGCGCCGGTTGTCCTTGGTCTCCAGCCACTCCTCGTACATCCGGCTCACCAGGAACACCTGGTAGTCCATCGACAGTCCGAAGAGCACCGAGACCATGATCACCGGGAGGAACGGCTCGATCGGGCCGGCCGCACCCAGGCCCAGGAACTCGCTCCCCCAGCCCCACTGGAAGATCGCGACGACGATCCCGAAGGACGACGCGACCGCGGCGACGTTCATCGCCGCCGCCTTCAGCGGGATGCCGATGGACCGGAACGCCAGGAGCAGCAGCAGACAGCCGAGGCCGACGACCGCCCCGATGAACAGCGGCAGCTTGCCGATGATGACGGACGCGAAGTCGTCGTAGCTCGCGGTGGGGCCGCCCACGTACACCTGGAGCGAGGAGCCGTCCTCGGCCTGCGGCAGCACGTCGTCGCGCAGCCGGTTCACCAGCTCGGAGGTGTCCCGGGACTGCGGTGCGGTGTCCGGGACGACGGTGATCACGCCGGTGTCGCCGCTGACGGTCGCGGAGGTCACCGACGCGACGCCCGGGGTGTCGCGCAGGGTCTGCGGCAGCTGGTCGAGGGCGAGCCGGGCATCGGCGCCCTGGAGGTCCGCGACGAGGGTCAGCGGCCCGTTGGTGCCGGGGCCGAAGCCGTCCGCGAGCAGCTCGTAGGCCTGCCGGGTGGTGCTGGCGGCCGGATTGTTGCCCTGGTCGGAGGTGCCGAGGTGCAGCGAGAGGGTGGGCAGCGCGAGGACGAGCATCACGGCCGCGGCCAGGCTGCCGAGCAGCTTGGGGTGCCGCTCCACGAAGGCGGACCAGCGGGCGGCGAGCCCGGTGGGCACCTCGGGCTGCGGGCCGTGCTCGGTCAGCCGGCGCCGCTCCCGGCGGCTGAGCGCCTTCATGCCGATCATGGAGAGCAGGGCGGGCAGCAGGGTGATCGAGGCGGCCACCGTCAGCATGACGGTGAGCGCCGCCGCGACGGCGACCCCGTTGAGGAAGCTGAGCTGCAGGATGAGCATGCCGAGCAGCGCCACACAGACCGTGCCGCCCGCGAAGACCACCGCGCGGCCGGTGGTGCTGACGGCCTGCTCGGCCGCGTCGCGCACCGACAGGCCGCGTTTGAGACCTCTGCGGTGCCGGGTGACGATGAACAGCGCGTAGTCGATGCCCACGCCGAGGCCGATGAGCATGCCGAGCATCGGTGCGAAGTCGGCCACGGTCATCACATGGCCGAGCAGCTCGATGCCCATGTAAGCGGTGCCGACGCCCATCAGCGCGGTCGCGATCGGCAGGCACATGGCGGCGAAGGAGCCGAAGGCCAGCAGCAGCACCACGGCGGCGACGCCGATCCCGATCAGTTCGCTGAGGTGGGCGCTGCCGCTCTCGGTGGCCGCGACGGCGGTGCCGCCCAGCTCGACCCGCAGTCCGCCGCCCTCGGCGGCCTTCGCGGTGTCCACGACGGCCTTGGCCTGGCCGGCGCCGATGTCGTCGGCGGCGCTGCCGAAGGTGACGTCGGCGTAGGCGGTCCGGCCGTCATGGCTGATGCGTCCGGCGCCCTCGGGGCTGTACGGGTTGGTCACCGAGGCGACGCCGGGGAGTTTCGCGATCCGGTCGAGGGTCCTGGTCATCCGCTGCTCGACGCCGTCGGCGCGGACGCTGCCGGTGCCGTCGGTGTGCCAGACGATGGTGTCCGAGTCGCCGGCCTGGTGCGGGAAGGCCTGCTCCAGCAGGGCGGTCGCCCGGCCGGACTCGGTGCCCGGTATCCCGTAGTCGTTCGAGTAGGCGGAACCGGCGAGGGCGGCACCGGCGGCGAGGCCGGCGAGCGCGACGATCCACAGCAGAACGACGGTGAGACGACGGCGGAGACACCACCGGGCGAGTGCGGCCATTCCCTGCTTCCCTGGGTATCTCGGGTGGATCTTTCAGGGAATAGCCCTCAAAGAACACTTCAGGTGCGGCTGTCACTCTTGCAGCGAAAAATGATCCTTTGGTGGTTTCGTGCGCTTCCTCACAGGGAAAAGGCGGCCCCCACCGGGGACCGCCTTTTCACCGTTCGAACGCGTCTTCGACTGCTCGGGTCAGCCCTGAACCCCGAGCTTCTCCAGGACGAGCTCCCGAACGCGCTTGGCGTCGGCCTGGCCGCGGGTCAGCTTCATGACCGCGCCGATCAGGGCGCCGGCGGCCGCGAGGTTGCCGGCGCGGATCTTGTCGGCGACGGCGGCGTTGGCCGCGATCGCCTCGTCCACGGCCGCGCCGAGCGCGCCCTCGTCCGAGACGACCTTGAGACCGCGCTTCTCCACGACCTCGTCAGGACCGCCCTCGCCGGCGAGGACACCCTCGATGACCTGGCGGGCCAGCTTGTCGTTGAGCGAGCCCTCGGCGACCAGCGCCGTCACGCGCGCGACCTGCGCCGGCGAGATACCGAGATCGGCCAGCTCCTTGCCGGTCTCGTTCGAGGCACGGGCCAGCTCGCCCATCCACCACTTACGGGCCTGGTCGGCCGGGGCGCCCGCGTCGATCGTCGCGGTGATCAGATCGATCGCGCCCGCGTTGAGCGCCGACTGCATCTCGTGGTCGGAGATGCCCCACTCGGTCTTCAGCCGGTCCCGCCGCACCCGCGGCAGCTCCGGAAGTCCGGCGCGCAGCTCCTCGACCCAGTCACGGGCCGGGGCGATCGGGACGAGGTCGGGCTCCGGGAAGTACCGGTAGTCCTCGGCGTTGTCCTTGATGCGGCCGGCCGTCGTGGAGCCGTCCTCCTCGTGGAAGTGCCGGGTCTCCTGCACGATCGTGCCGCCGGAGTTGAGCACCGCCGCGTGCCGCATGATCTCGTAGCGCGCCGCGCGCTCGACCGAACGGAGCGAGTTGACGTTCTTCGTCTCCGAGCGGGTGCCGAACTTCTCACGGCCGTGCGGGCGCAGCGACAGGTTCACGTCGCAGCGCATCTGGCCCTGCTCCATCCGGGCCTCGGAGACGTCCAGCGCCTTGATGAGCTCGCGCAGCTCGGCGACGTACGCCTTGGCGACCTCGGGAGCCCGTGCCCCCGCGCCCTCGATCGGCTTGGTGACGATCTCGATGAGCGGGATACCGGCCCGGTTGTAGTCGAGCAGCGAGTGCGAGGCGCCGTGGATACGGCCCGTCGCGCCGCCGACGTGGAGGGACTTGCCGGTGTCCTCCTCCATGTGGGCGCGCTCGATCTCGACCCGGAAGATCTCGCCGTCCTCCAGTGCGACGTCCAGATAGCCGTTGAAGGCGATCGGCTCGTCGTACTGCGAGGTCTGGAAGTTCTTCGGCATGTCCGGGTAGAAGTAGTTCTTCCGCGCGAAACGGCACCAGGTCGCGATCTCGCAGTTCAGCGCGAGACCGATCTTGATGGCCGACTCGATGCCGATCGCGTTCACGACCGGGAGCGAGCCGGGCAGGCCCAGACAGGTCGGGCAGGTCTGGGAGTTGGGCTCGGCGCCGAGGGTGGTCGAGCAGCCGCAGAACATCTTGGTCTTCGTGCCGAGCTCGACGTGGACCTCAAGGCCCATCACCGGGTCGTACACCGACAGGGCGTCCTCGTAGGACTCCAGGTCCATGACGGTCATTCCACTACCTCTCAGTCCGCCAGGACGTCGTCGTCGGCGAGGCTGCGCAGCTCGCGGACGAGCAGTGCCAGGCCGGTGGCGATGGCGGCGGCGCTGATCACGGCGTCGGCCAGCATCAACCGGTCGTGCTCGCCCTGAGCGTTGCGTGCCTGCTTGATGGTGCTCACGGCGCCGAAGAGCGTGGTGCCGATCGAGATGTACAGGCCGAGCTTGCTCTTCTTGAAGCCCTTGGCCTTCTTCAGGGTGCTCACAGCGCGGGTGCCTCCTCAAGCAGCGGGTGACCCCATCGTCCGGTGAACGCGGCCTCGACCGCGGCACCGACCCGGTAGAGCCGGTCGTCGGCCATGGCCGGGGCGATGATCTGCAGCCCGACCGGGAGCCCGTCCTCGGGAGCCAGGCCGCACGGCACGGACATCGCCGCGTTGCCGGCCAGGTTGGACGGGATGGTGCACAGGTCGGCGAGGTACATCGCCATGGGGTCGTCCACGCGCTCGCCGATGGGGAACGCGGTGGTCGGGGTGGTCGGCGAGACCAGCACGTCCACGGTGCCGAAGGCGGCCTCGAAGTCGCGCGAGATCAGCGTGCGGACCTTCTGCGCCGAGCCGTAGTACGCGTCGTAGTAGCCGGAGCTGAGCGCGTACGTGCCGAGGATGATGCGGCGCTTGACCTCGTCGCCGAAGCCGGCCTCGCGGGTGAGCGCGGTGACCTCCTCGGCGGACTTCGTGCCGTCGTCGCCGACCCGCAGGCCGTAGCGCATGGCGTCGAAGCGGGCCAGGTTGGACGAGGCCTCGGACGGCGCGATCAGGTAGTACGCGGGCAGCGCCAGCTTGAACGAGGGGCAGGAGATCTCCACGATCTCGGCGCCCAGCTCGCGCAGCAGCTCCACGGACTCGTTGAACCGCTGCATGACGCCGGCCTGGTAGCCCTCGCCGCCGAACTCCTTGACGACGCCGATCCGCATGCCCTTGACGTTGCCGTTGCGGGCCGCCTCGACGACGGCCGGGACCGGTGCGTCGATGGACGTCGAGTCCAGCGGGTCATGGCCGGCGATCGCCTCGTGCAGCAGCGCCGCGTCCAGGACCGTACGGGCGCAGGGTCCGCCCTGGTCGAGGGAGGACGAGAAGGCGACCATGCCGTAGCGGGAGACGCCGCCGTAGGTCGGCTTGACGCCGACCGTGCCGGTGACGGCCGCGGGCTGGCGGATCGAGCCACCGGTGTCGGTGCCGATCGCGAGCGGCGCCTGGTAGCTGGCGAGCGCCGCGGACGAGCCGCCGCCGGAGCCGCCGGGGATCCGGGTGAGGTCCCACGGGTTGCCGGTCGGGCCGTAGGCGCTGTTCTCGGTCGAGGACCCCATGGCGAATTCATCCATGTTGGTCTTGCCGAGGATGACGATGCCCGCGTCCTTGAGGCGCTTGGTCACCGTCGCGTCGTACGGCGGGATCCAGCCGTCGAGGATCTTGGAGCCGACGGTGGTCGGGATCCCCTTCGTGGTGAAGATGTCCTTCAGCGCGAGCGGGACGCCGGCCAGCGGGCCGAGCTTCTCGCCCTTGGCGCGCCGCTCGTCGACGGCGCGGGCGGCGTCGAGCGCGCCCTCGGTGTCGACGTGCAGGAAGGCGTGCACCTTCTCGTCGACGGCGCCGATGCGGTCGAGGTGCGCCTGGGCGACCTCGACGGCGGAGGCCTTGCCGGTGGCGACGACGTCGGCGGTCTCGGCCGCGGTGAGCCTGGTCAGGTCAGTCATGGTGATTAGTCCTCCCCCAGGATCTGCGGCACCTTGAAGCGCTGCTGCTCCTGCGCCGGGGCGCCGGAGAGCGCCTCGGCCGCGGTCAGCGACGGCCGGACCTCGTCCGGGCGCATGACATTGGTCAGCGGCAGCGCGTGGGAGGTCGGGGGTACGTCCTCGCCGGCCACCTCGGATACGCGGGCGACCGCGCCGATGATCACGTCGAGCTGCTCGGCGAAGTGGTCGAGCTCTTCGTCCTTCAGCTCAAGACGCGACAGCCGGCCGAGGTGGGCGACCTCCTCGCGTGTGATGCCAGGCATGCAGCGATCCTCTGGGGGTGAGTTCGATGGTTTCGCGCCCAATCCTATGGGGGCGGACCCCCTGGCGACGAAACGGTTAAGGCCGCGGGCCGCCGGTGCGGCCCACAGCGTGGCGGGAACCGGCCCGTACTACGGCACGGCCTGCCCGGACGGCTGGTCCGCGTCCGCCACCGGTGCGTGCTCCGGCTCCGGCTCACGCTCCAGCGCGTTGGGGCGCCGCCAGCCGTGCTCACCGCGGGCGCGCAGCCAGGCGGTCGCCTCGTCGGGCGGCATCGCGGCGGCGACCAGCCAGCCCTGTACGGCGTCGCAGCCCAGGTCCCGCAGCCGCTCCCAGGTCTCGTCGTCCTCCACGCCCTCGGCGACGACGAGCAGGCCGAGCGAGTGTGCGAGGTCGACGGTGCAGCGGACGATTTCGGCGTCCTCGTTGTCGAGGACCAGCCGGGCCACGAACGAGCGGTCGATCTTCAGCTCGCTGACCGGCAGTTTGCGCAGGTGGACCAGGGAGGAGTAGCCGGTGCCGAAGTCGTCGAGCGACATCTTCACGCCGTGCCCGGTCAGCCCGGCCATGGTGTCGGCGGCCCGCTGCGGATCCTCCAGCAGGACGTGTTCGGTTATCTCCAGTTGCAGTGAGCCGGGCGGGACGCCGTGCCGGGCGAGCCGCGCGGCGACCGCGCCCGCGAAGCCGGGGCTGTGCACATCGCGCGGCGAGACGTTCACCGCGACCGGTACGTCCAGGCCCATCTTGCGCCAGCGGGCGACCTGGCCCAGCGCCGTCTCCAGCACGTACTCGGTCAGCTGGGGCATCAGCCCGGAGGTCTCCGCCATGGCGATGAACTCCTCGGGATTGACCCGGCCGCGCTGCGGGTGCTCCCAGCGCACCAGCGCCTCCAGGCCGGCGATCTTCCCGTCGAAGCAGACCTTCGGCTGGTAGTGCAGTTCGACGTCGCCCGAGTCCAGCGCCCGGCGCAGATCGCCCAACAGGCCCAGCCGGTCCGGGGTGTTGCCGTCCCGGGTCGCCTCGTAGACCTCGACGCCGCTGCGGTCGCGCTTGGCCTGGTACATCGCCACGTCCGCGCGCCGCAGCAGCCCTTCGGCGTCCACCGCGTGGTCGGGGAAGACCGCCACACCGGCGCTGGCCTCCAGCACCAGGGTCAGCCCGTCGAGACTCAGCGGTGAGCCGAGGGCCGCCACCAGGGCGCGGGCGATGCGCTGGGCGCGGGTCGGGGAGTCGCAGCAGGGCAGCAGGACGGCGAACTCGTCGCCGCCCAGCCGGGCCGCCTCGGCGCCGCGGGGCAGCGCGAGCCGCAGCCGGTCGGCGACCTGGAGCAGCAGCCGGTCGCCGGCCAGGTGCCCGAGGGTGTCGTTGACCGACCGGAACTTGTCGAGGTCGATGAGGATCAGGGCGGTGCGTTCGCTGTTGCGCTCCGCGTCGTCCAGTGCGGTCCAGGCGCGTTCCAGCAGCCACTGGCGGTTGGGCAGCCCGGTCAGCGGGTCGCGCAGCTGCTCCTCGGCGCGGGCGTGCGCGATCCACAGCGTCGAGTCCAGGGCGATGAGCGGGACGGCGAACAGCGGCAGCAGGACCGGCATGTCGCAGCCGACGACCAGGATCAGCGGGGAGAGCCCCAGCAGGGCGACGCCCACCATCCCCTGGCGCATCAGCGCGGTGCGGGCCACCGTCGGCAGACCGCCGCCGCGCGGGGCGACCGCGTACCAGAGCAGCGCACGCGTGGCGGTCAGGTAGGCCAGAGCGGTGACGACGATCGCCGGACCGGCCGCCAGACCCCAGTCCTCGGGGTGCCAGGGCGTGGCCACCGAGGGGTGCACACCGAAGCAGGCCAGGGTCAGCGAGGCCGTGCCGACGCCGAGTATGTCCACGGCGCCGTGCAGCAGCGCCTGCCGCCAGCGGTGCCGGCGGGCGGCGCCGACCAGCACCACGACGGCCAGGCTGACCAGCACCGACGGCACCCAGCCGTAGAGCAGCAGCATCGCCAGGGTGAGGGCCGCGCCGGAGCCGGTGCCGCCCCACCACCGGTCGCGGCCCATCGCCACCAGATGGCCGACGATGATGCCGGTCAGGACGGCGAACGCCCAGCCGACGGTGCCGCCGGGGAAGAGCGCCCGGCCCTCATGGACGGCGCCCAGGACGCCGGCCGCCAGTGCGAGTCCCGCGACCGCCACCACCGCGATGCGTAAAACCGCCGGGGGCAGTACCGGCGCGGCCGGCCAACGCAGCCGCTGCGCCGGTCCGGCGCCCTCCGTCGGTTCCATTCCTGTCCCTCTCACAGCCTGGTGCGACACCCGGGTCCACCGCGCCGTGCCCGCAGCGGATACCCGCAAAGGCTGCTGGAAGGTTCATGCCCTTCCGGCGCGCCTCTCAACAGTAGGCCGCAGAAGGCTGCCTCGGGCACCGATCGACCGTGGTTGCCCGAATGGGATCCCCGCACCCGGAACGTTCGGATATAGGCCGAACGGGTGATTGGCGCCGGGTTATTCGGCCGGGTTGACCGCCGCCTCCCGGGCGGCTTCCGGACCCTCGGACAGCAGCACCGCGAAGCCCGGCTCGTCGAGGATGGGCACCTTCAGCTGGACGGCCTTGTCGTACTTCGAGCCGGGGTTGTCCCCCACCACCACGAAGTCCGTCTTCTTGGAGACCGATCCGGTGACCTTCGCCCCGAGCGAGGTCAGCGCCTCCTTCGCCCCGTCCCGAGTGTGGCCGGTGAGCGTGCCGGTCACGACGGCGGTGAGTCCTTCGAGCGGCCGCGGGCCCTCGTCCGAGCCCTCCTCGGTGAACTTCACCCCGGCGGCACGCCACTTCTCGATGATCTCCAGATGCCAGTCCTCGGCGAACCACTGCTTGACCGAGGCGGCGATGGTCCCGCCGACCCCGTCCACCGCGGCCAGCTCGGCCTCCTCGGCGTCCCTGATCCGGTCGAGGTCCCGGAACTCCCTGGCCAGCGCCTCAGCGGCGACGGGCCCGACATGCCGGATCGACAGCCCGGTGATGATCCGCGCCAGCGGCCGGTCCTTGGCCGCGGCGATGTTCTCCAGCATGGCCAGCGCGTTCTTCTTCGGCTCGCCCTGCTGGTTGGCGAAGAAGGTGACGATCTTCTCGTCGCCGGTCTTGGCGTCCCGCTTGGGCAGCCCGGTGTCCTGGTCGAGGACGTACGACCGGATCGGCAGCAACTGCTCGATGTTCATGTCGAACAGATCGCCCTCGTCCTTGAGCGGCGGCTCGGAGGGCTCCAGCGGCTGGGTGAGCGCGGTGGACGCCACGTACCCGAAGTTCTCGATGTCGAGGCACTTGCGGCCCACCAGGTAGAAGATCCGCTCGCGCAACTGCGCCGGGCAGTACCGGGCGTTGGGGCACCGCAGATCGATGTCCCCCTCCTTCATCGGCTGCAGCGCCGTACCGCAGTCCGGGCACTCGGCCGGCATCACGAACTCGCGCTCGCTGCCGTCCCGCAGATCGACCACCGGGCCGAGGATCTCCGGGATGACGTCACCGGCCTTGCGCAGCACCACGGTGTCGCCGATGAAGACGCCCTTGGCCTTGACGACCTCCTGGTTGTGCAGGGTCGCGAACTCGACCTCGGAGCCGGCGACGGTGACCGGCTCGACGACCGCGTAGGGAGTGACCCTGCCGGTGCGGCCCACGCCCACCCGGATGTCCAGGAGCTTGGTGTTGACCTCCTCGGGCGCGTACTTCCACGCGATCGCCCAGCGCGGCGCCCGGGACGTCGACCCGAGCCGGCCCTGCAGCGGGATCTCGTCCACCTTGACGACGACGCCGTCGATCTCGTGCTCCACCGCGTCGTGCCGGTGCTCGCCGAAGTAGGCGATGAACTCCCGCACCTCGTCGAGGGAGCCGACGACCTTGTTGTGCGTCGCGGTGGGCAGACCCCATTCGTGCAGCAGCTCGTAGGCGTGCGACTGGCAGTCGATGTCGAAGCCCTCGCGGGCGCCGATGCCGTGCACCACCATGTGCAGCGGCCGGGAGGCCGTGACCCGCGGGTCCTTCTGCCGCAGGCTGCCGGCCGCGGCGTTGCGCGGATTGGCGAACGGCTTGTCGCCGGCCTCCACCAGCCGGGCGTTGAGCGCCTCGAACTCCTCGCCGGGGAAGTACACCTCGCCGCGGATCTCGACGAGCTCCGGGATCCGGCTCCCGGAGAGCCGGTCCGGGATGTCGGAGATGGTGCGGACGTTCGGCGTGATGTCCTCGCCGGTGCGGCCGTCGCCGCGGGTCGCGGCGCGGGTCAGCCGCCCGTACTCATAGGTGAGGTTGACGGCGAGGCCGTCCACCTTCAACTCGCACAGGAAGTGGTACGGGATGCCCTCGAGCTCGGCGGCGACCCGGTCCGCCCAGCCGGACAGCTCCTCGTCGTCGAACGCGTTGTCCAGCGACAGCAGCCGCTCGCGGTGCACGACCGAGGTGAAATCCGTCTGGTACGCCCCCGCGACCTTCTGCGTGGGCGAGTCCGGAGTGCGCAGGCCGGGGTGCTCGTCCTCGATCGCCTCCAGCTGCCGCAGCAGCCGGTCGAACTCGGCGTCGCTGACGACCGGCGCGTCGTTGACGTAGTAGCGGAAGCGGTGCTCCTCGACCTGCTCGGCCAACTGAGCGTGCTGTTCGCGCACTTCGGCAGGAATCTCCACGGCGGTCCTGTCCTTCCTCACTCAGGGTTGTCGACGAGCGATCGTGCCGCCTTGGCACAGTGCACCAGCGCGGCACGGGCATAGGCCGGCGAGGCCCCCGCCAGACCGCAGGAAGGGGTGACCGCCAGGGAGGTGCCCAACGCCCCCGGATCCAGCCCCAGCCTGCGCCACAGCGCCCGAACACCACTCACGCTACCGGCAGGGTCCGACAATCCGGTGTCCGTGCCCGGCACGACACCGGCGAACAGCGCCGTACCGCCCTCGACCGCCTCACCGAACGCGTCCCAGTCACTCTCCGTCAGCAACGCGAAATCGAACGAGATGCCCGAGACACCGGCCCGCCGCAGCATCCGGAACGGGACGTCCGGCGCGCACGAGTGGACGACCACCGGCACGTCCACGGCCTCGACCAGGCCGCGGATCATGTCCTCGGCCACCTGCCGGTCCACCACCCGGTACGTCCGGTACCCGCTCGCCGTCCGCACGTGCCCGCGCAGCACGGCGGTCAGCGACGGCTCGTCCAGCTGCAGCACCAACTCGGCACCGGGCACCCGCCGGCGCAGGTCGGCCAGATGCAGCCGCAGCCCCTCGGTGAGCGACCCGGCCAGGTCCCGGACGGCGCCGGGGTCGCCGAGCGCGGCCTCGCCGTTGGGCCGCTCCACCGACGCGGACAGCGTCCACGGGCCGACGGCCTGCACCTTCAGCGGACCCTGGAACCCCTGGGTGAACTCCTCCAGGGCATCCAGGTCCTCCCCCAGCCAGGCAACCGCCCGGCGGCTGTCCCGCCCCGGCCGGTCCCCGAACCGCCATCCGCTGGGCTCCACCCGGGCGTACAGATCGACCAGCATCCCGAGCGAACGCCCGATCATGTCCGCCCCGGGCCCCCTCGCAGGCAGCTCCGGCAGGAACGGCAGCGCCTCCACCGCCCCGGTAGCGGTCCGCGCGGCCTCCCGCGCATCACCTCCGGGCATCGACCCGACACCGGTAGCGGCACCAGCGGGCAGCGTGAACTTCGCATCCGTACTCACGCACGAAGCGTACGAGACCCACAGGTCGCGGACTCCCACCCCAACCCGCAGCAGTGCGGTGACGTGAGGGGGCCGGGCCCGCACCCCGAAGAGACCGGCACGTCCGAGGCACGAACGTGAGGGGGCCGGGCCCGCAGGGGTGGGGTTTCGAAATGCTGCCGAGCTATTTGTGAGCCGCCAGGCTCGTAAATAGTCGATTTCGAAGCCCCACCCCGGAGGGCCCGGCCCCCGACCGACCAACCCGCCTCAGCGACCCGGCCGGATCGTCAGATCGTTGATCTCCGCATCCCGCGGCAGATCGATGGCCGCCAGCATCGCCGTCGCCACCGACTCCGGGTCGATCCAGCGCGAAGCGTCGTACTCCGCCCCCTCCTGATGGTGCACCTTCTCCTGCATCGGGGTCGCCGTCCGCCCCGGGTACACGCTCGTCACCCGCACCCCGTTCCCGTGCTCCTCCTGCCGCAGCGAGTCCGCCACCGCCTTCAGGCCGTGCTTGCTCGCCGCGTACACCCCCCAGTTCGCATGCGCGTTGAGCCCTGCCCCGGAGTTCACGAAGACCACGTGGCCCTGCGACATCCGCAGCTGCGGCAGGAGCAGCCGCGTCAGCTCGGCCGGCGCGATCAGGTTGACGGCGAGGGTCTGCTGCCAGACCTTCGCGGTGAGCTCGCCGATGCCGCCGAGCTCGACGATGCCCGCGATGTGCAGCAGCGAGTCGAGCCGGTCCGGCATCGGCTGGTGGGCGAAGGCCCACGACAGCCGGGCCGGTTCCGCCAGGTCGCCGACGAGGGTGCGGGCGCCGGCGAAGCGCGACGCCAGCTCCTTGGCCCGGCCGGCGTCCCGCGCCAGGAGCAGCACCTCGTCGCCGCGGTCCAGCAGCCGCCGGGCGACAGCGGCGCCGATGCCGGAACCGGCGCCGGTGATCAGATGCGTGCTCACGCGTTCTCCTCCAGGTATGCCATGGCCTCGGCGCCGTCCTCGGCGAAGAAGACCAGGTCGCTCAGGGGCAGCGGCAGGAAGCCTTCGGCGTCCATCCGCTGGAACTGCAGTTTCAGGCCGTCGTAGAACCCCGCCGCGTTCAGCAGCACGACCGGCTTGGTGTGCAGGCCGTGCTTCTTCAGCTCGAGGATCTCGGTCGCCTCGTCCAGGGTGCCCGTACCGCCGACCATGATGACGATCGCGTCCGACCGCAGCAGCAGCTGCGCCTTGCGCTCCGCGAGGTCCGCGGTGATCAGCATCTCGTCGGCGTTCTTGCGCGCCTTGGTGTGCAGGAACTCCACGGACACGCCGACCAGCCGGCCGCCCGCTTCCTGCACGCCGTCCGCCACCACCTTCATGAGGCCCGACTCCGAGCCGCCCCACACGAGGGTGTGGCCGCCACGGCCGATCAGCCCGGCGAACTCGCGCGCGGGGACGGTGTAGCGCTCGTCGAGATCGGCGGCGGACATGAAGACACAGATGTTCATGCCCGCCACCCTACGAGGCGGCGCGGCGGGTCCTAAGCCTGACCACCGGAGCCGGCACCGGCGCCCGCACCGACGCCCGCGCGGGCCCGCTGCGTGGTGGCGATGGTCGCGGAGCCCACGACGCGGGTGCCGTCGTAGAGCACCACGGCCTGCCCCGGCGCGATGCCGCGCACCGGCTCGCCGTCGAACTCCACCAGCAGTTCGCCGTCGACCAGCTCGGCGGTGACGGGAACGTCCTCGCCGTGGGCGCGCAGCTGCGCGGTGTACGTGGCACGGCCGGTGGGCGGGGTGCCGCACCAGCGGGGCTTGATGGCGGTCAGTGCGGTGACGTCCAGCGCCTCGACCGGGCCGACGGTGACGGTGTTGTTCACCGGCGAGATGTCGAGCACGTAGCGCGGCTTGCCGTCGTCGGCGGGGGTGCCGATGCGCAGCCCTTTGCGCTGCCCGATGGTGAAGCCGAACGCTCCGCTGTGGGTGCCGAGACTGGTGCCGTCCTCGTCCAGGATCTCGCCCTCTGCGCTGCCGAGGTGCTTCGCGAGGAAGCCCTGGGTGTCGCCGTCGGCGATGAAGCAGATGTCGTGGCTGTCCGGCTTCTTCGCGACGGCCAGGTCGCGGCGCTCGGCCTCGGCGCGGATCTCGTCCTTGGTGGTGAGGGTGTCCCCGAGCGGGAACATCGCGTGCGCGAGCTGGCGCTCGTCGAGCACGCCGAGCACATAGCTCTGGTCCTTCGCGGCGTCCGAGGCGCGGTGCAGCTCACGGGTGCCGTCGTCGTTGATCACGACGGTCGCGTAATGGCCGGTGCAGACGGCGTCGAAGCCCAGCGCGATCGCCTTGTCCAGCAGCGCCGCGAACTTGATCTTCTCGTTGCAGCGCAGGCACGGGTTGGGCGTGCGGCCGGCCGCGTACTCCGCGACGAAGTCGTCGACGACGTCCTCACGGAAGCGGTCCGCCAGGTCCCACACGTAGAACGGGATGCCGATGACGTCGGCCGCGCGCCGGGCGTCACGGGAGTCCTCGACCGTGCAGCAGCCGCGGGCGCCGGTCCTGAAGGACTTCGGGTTCGCCGAGAGGGCCAGATGGACACCGGTGACGTCGTGGCCGGCCTCGGCGGCGCGGGCCGCGGCGACCGCGGAGTCGACGCCGCCGCTCATGGCGGCCAGGACGCGCAGGCGACGAGCGTCGCGGGGGGAGTCAGTCATAACCCCTCCAGAGTACGTTGCGGCTCCGGCGCGGTTCGACGGGATTACCGGCGCGGGCCGGAAGGGCGCCCTCAGACGCCGGGCGGGCTTTCGTGGCTGGGTCCGACCCGAAGCCCGGCGGGTCTCCTGCGCCTGCGGAGGGCGCCCTCAAACGCCGGGCGGGCTGGTTGTGGCTGGGGCCGTCCCCGAGCCGATCGGTGTCCTCCCCCGGACTTCGTCCGGGGGTGCCCGCAGAGGCTGACGTCACTGGACCCAGGGACTGATGCGGCTGCGCCCAGCCGGAACCGCTCCGCCGGGCCGGCTGAACGTGCCGGGATCAGCCCGGCCGCTTTCCTCCCGAAGCCGTCCGCAGGACGTCAGCTGAGGCCGGCCTTGCGGGCGCGTTCCACCACCGGGCCGATCGCCGCGGCCAGGGCGTCGATCTCGGGCTGGGTGGTGGTGTGGCCGAGGGAGAAGCGGAGGGAGCCGCGGGCGCGGTCGGCGGGCTGGCCCATCGCGATCAGGACGTGGCTGGGCTGCGCGACGCCGGCCGTGCAGGCGGAGCCGGTGGAGCAGGCGATGCCCTGGGCGTCGAGGAGGAGCAGCAGTGAGTCGCCCTCGCAGCCGGGGAACGTGAAGTGCGCGTTGGCCGGCAGCCGGCCCTCCGGGGCCGGGTCGCCGTTGAGTACGGCCTCCGGGACGGCGGCGAGCACCTTCGCCACCAGCTCGTCGCGCAGGGCGCCGACCTCGCGGGCGAACTGCTCACGCCGCTCGGCGGCCAGCGTCCCGGCCGTCGCGAAGGCGGCGATGGCCGGGACGTCGAGGGTGCCGGAGCGGCTGCGCTCCTGGCCGCCGCCGTGCAGCAGCGGGACGGGCGTGTGCTCGCGGCGCAGGACGAGCGCGCCGACGCCGTAGGGGCCGCCGATCTTGTGGCCGGTCACGGTCATGGCGTCGAGTCCGGAGGCCGCGAAGTCGACCTCGACCTGGCCGAACGCCTGGACCGCGTCCGCGTGCAGCGGGACGCCGTGCTCGCGGGCGACCGCGGCCAGCTCGCGGACCGGCATGATCGTGCCGACCTCGTTGTTGGCCCACATCACGGTCGCGAGGGCGACCGTCCCGGGGTCGCGTTCGATCGCCTCGCGCAGCGCGTCGGGATGCACCCGGCCGTACGCGTCGACCGGCAGCCACTCGACGCGCGCGCCCTCGTGCTCCACGAGCCAGTCGACGGCGTCCAGGACGGCGTGGTGCTCGACGGGGCTGGCCAGCACCCGGACCCGGCGCGGGTCCTCGGCCCGGCGGGCCCAGTACAGGCCCTTGACGGCGAGGTTGTCGGACTCGGTTCCGCCGCCGGTGAAGACGATCTCACTGGGGCGGGCGCCGAGTGCCTCGGCGAGCGATTCCCGGGACTCCTCGACGGTTCTCCGGGCCCGCCGCCCGGGTGCGTGCAGCGAGGAGGCGTTGCCGGTGACCGTGAGGTGCGCGGTCATCGTCCGCACCGCTTCCGGCAGCATCGGCGTGGTGGCGGCGTGGTCGAGGTAGGCCATGATGACGCCGATTCTACGGTCGCCCGGCCGGCTGTCGGGACCGACCCGGGCGACGGTCAGGACAGAAGGGCCCGCGCGAGCTGACGGGACTGCGCGACCAGGCGGTCCGCGCTGTCCCAGACCTGGGCGTCCTCCTCGAGGAAGCCGCCGGCCAGGTTGCGGGTGGTGATGGAGACGCGCAGCGGACCGGGCGCGGGGCGGCAGCGGATGTGCGCCGTCAGCTCGACGGTCGGGACCCAGCCCTTGATGCCGAGGTCGAAGGCGGTCGGCGGCAGGGCGTCGACCGTGAGCAGCAGCGAGAGCGGGTCGTGGTCGCGGCCGTCGGCCAGGCCGAGCCAGCCGCGCATGTCGCCCTTGCCGGAGGGGGCGCCGATCGCCCAGCCGGCGGTGGCGGGGTCGAGCCGCAGGTCGAGGCGCTGGATGATGGCGGTCGAGCCGGCGATGGCGCCGCCGCCCGCGGGCGCCGCGTCGGCGCCGAAGCACTCCTCGTAGGGCGGTATCGGCGGAACGGCGGCGGCGGTGCGCACGTCGTCCGGCAGTGCGTCGAGGTCGCCGTAGGCCGCCATGACCCGCATCCGCTCGACCTCGCGGCCCTCCGCGTCGGTCTGGAAGAGCGACGCCTGGCCGGTGGACAGGGTGCGGCCGGCGCGGACGGTCTCGGTGCGGATCGTCGCGGGGCCTGGCTGGGAGGCGGTGAGGTAGTGCGCGGTGACGGTGAAGGGGTCGGGGTGCGGCAGCGCCTGCTGGAGGGCGCGGCCGATCACGCCGAGCAGATAGCCGCCGTTGACGGCCTGGATGATGGTCCAGCCCGCCGAGAGGTCGGCGTCGTAGACACCGGGTTCACCGGGTCGCGGGACGACCGCCGTGTCCCGGTCGAATTCGCTGTCCCCGATGGTCGCCTGAGCTGCCGCATATGCCATGGCGTGAATGTTACCCGCCAGTAGCACCGTCTTGTCCAGCTCCTTGGACCTCATTCGACCGACCGGAACACCCTTGACACAGATGAGCCCGCTCCCTAGTTTCCAACCAAGGACATGACTCGAGTTCATATACCTGACGGAGTACACAGTGGGACGACGGGTAGTGGTGTCCGGCGGGGGCACAGGCATCGGGCTCGCGACCGCGGAGGCGTTCGCGGCCGACGGCGACCGGGTCGTCATCATCGGCCGGCGCGCCGAGCTGCTGCGGGAGACGGCGGACAAGCTCAACGCCACGCACGGCGACGGGCTGGTCAGCTGGACCGCCGCCGACCTCAGCGACCCGGAGCAGGTACGGGACGCGGCGCGGTTCGTCGAAGGAGACGGCCCGGTCGACGTGATCGTCACCAACGCGGGCGGCAACGTCGCCTCGTCCTCGGACGGGACGCTGGAGGGGATCGCGGCCGGCTACCGGAGGAACTTCGAGGCCAACGTGCTCACCGCGGTGCTGCTGACCGAGGCGCTGCTGCCGCAGATCCGGCGGCCCGGCGGGCGCATCGTGCATCTGTCCTCGATCGCCGCGCTCCGCGGCCCCGGCTCCTACGGCGGCGCCAAGGCGGCCCTGCACGCCTACACGTTCGAGCTGGCGCAGCGGCTGGGCACCGACGGGGTGACGGCCAACGCGGTCGCGCCGGGCTTCGTCGGCGACACCGAGTTCTTCGGCGACCGTGCGACGCCCGACTTCGTCGCGTCGCGGGTCTCCCAGACCCTGACCGGCCGGCCCGGCGCGCCCAGCGAGATCGCGGCGGCCATCCGGTATCTGGCCTCCCCCGAGGCGGCGTACGTCACCGGCCAGATCCTGCACATCAACGGCGGTGCGGCGCTGGGACGGTAGCCCGGAGCCCGGGCGGGCGCCCTACATCGCCTGCCGCGCCTCCTCCTCGCTCGTCGCCCTGCTCCTGCGGTGCCAGGCGCGGGGCGCGCGCCAGCCGAAGTACATGGCGCACAGCCGCAGCAGGAAGGCACTGACGACCGCGGCGCCGCTGGTGAACCCGGTGAGCGCGTCGAACTTGATCAGCAGCGCCGCCATGATCGAGCCGACCATGGCGGGGACCGCGTACAGGTCGCGGTCCCAGCGGAGCAGCGACGGCACCTCGTTGGCGAGCAGGTCGCGCAGCACGCCGCCGCCCGCCGCCGTGGCGAGCCCCAGGGCGGCGGACGGCACCAGGCCGAGGCCGTAGTCGTGCGCCTTGACGGTGCCGGCCACGCAGAAGAGGCCGAGGCCGGCGGCGTCGAAGACGTTCACGGTGGTGTTGATCCGCTCGACCTCGGGGTGCAGGAAGAACACCAGCACCGTGGCGAAGAGCGGGGTGCTGAAGTAGCCGAGGTCGCTGAAGGCGGCGGGCGGCACCGCCCCGATCATCAGGTCCCGGAAGATCCCCCCGCCCAGCGCGGTCACCTCGGCGAGCACGGCCATGCCGAACACGTCGTAGTTCTTGCGGACGGCGGCCAGCGCGCCCGAGATCGCGAAGACGAAGATGCCGACGATATCGAGCGTGTGCTGGACGGAGGGGGAGAAGAGTTCCGAGATCACGCCATATGGTCTCCTACGACAGGGCCGGCTTGCCCTTCGTGGAGAGCCAGGTACCGAACAGATCGTCCAGCTGCTGTCCGGACACCTTCTCGGCGAGCGCGGTGAACTGGGCCGTGTTCGCGTTGCCGTAGCGGTGCTGCGAGGTCCAGGTCTTGAGCAGCTTGAAGAAGGCGGCGTCGCCGATCTTCTCGCGGAGCATCTGGAGCGTCATCGCGCCGCGGGTGTAGACGGCGTCGGCGAACATCGTGTCGCGCTGCGGGTCGGCGACGTCGATCTGCCAGAAGGCGGCCGTGGCGGGGCGGCCGTTGTACGCGGCGAGGAACGCGTCGTGGGCGGAGCGGGTGCCCCGGTGCTCGGTCCACAGCCACTGGGCATAGGTCGCGAAGCCCTCGTTGAGCCAGATGTCCTTCCACTGCTCGACGCTCACCGAGTCGCCGAACCACTGGTGGGCCAGTTCATGGACGATCGTGGACTCGCTGCGGACCGCGGAGTAGGCGGGCTTGGACTGCACCTCCAGCGAGAACCCGGCCTCCGGCATGTCGTCGACGATCGCGCCGGTCTCCTCGAAGGGGTAGCGGCCGAAGACCTGGGACCAGTAGTCGGTGGCCTCGGCGGTGACGGCGTAGACGTCCACCGGGCCGTTGGCGAGGACCGGGTCGGTGGCGACGTAGATCGGTATGCCGCCCGGCGTGGTTCCGGTCTTGACGTCGAACTTCCCGATGGTGGCGGTCGCGAGGTAGGTGGCCATCGGCCGGGACTCACGCCAGGTGGAGACGGTGCGCGAGCCCTTGTCGTACTGGGAGGTGAGCACGCCGTTCGAGACGCCCTTGAGGCCCTTGGGGGCGCTGATCCGGATGTCGAAGGTGGCCTTGTCGGCCGGATGGTCGCTGCCGGGGAACCAGGTCGAGGCGGCGTTCGGCTCACAGGCGACGAAGACACCGTCGGTGGTCTTCATCCACCCGTAGTTGGAACCGAAGACGATGGGGCCGCTCAGCGGCTCCGGAACTCCGCCGTAGACGACGGTGGTGGTGAACTCCTGCCCCTTGCGCAGCGCGTGCCGCGGGGTGATGACGATCTCGTCGCCGCTGCGGGTGAAGCGCGCCGGCTTGCCGTCCACGCTGACCGAGGTGACGGTGAGCTGCTGCAGGTCGAGGTCGAAGGAGGAGAGGTTCTGGTTGGCGCGGGCGGTGACGGCCGCCCGGCCGTCGAGCCGGTCACTGGCCGGGTCGTAGGAGACGTCGAGCCCGTAGTGCGCGACGTCGTAGCCGCCGTTGCCGAGTTGGGGGAAGTACGGGTCCCCGATGCCGGGGGCGCCGGGCTTGGGGCTGTGCGAGGCGGCTGCCGACGCGGGGGCGCCGGAGATCAGACAGGCCGAGACGCTGATGACAGCGAGTGCGGTGCCGAGGAGTCGGGCCGGACGGGAGGGTGCCATGGGGGTCTGCCCTTCGGACGCGAACAGTGACGCGCCGACTCTGCACCCTCCCCCCTCGTCATGACCATGACTTTTCGCTAAGTGGTCATGCACTAAAGGTCAGTTGGCTGATTACCGATCGCCGGGCCGTTCTCCGCGCCCTTCCCCTGGGCGTTCTTCTCCTGGGCCTTCGCCGGAGCGTTCTCCGGGTGGTGGCACGCCACCTCGTGTCCCGTGGCGAGCGCGATCAGCGGCGGCTCCTGCGTGGAGCACACCTCGGTCGCCTTCCAGCACCGGGTGTGGAAGCGGCAGCCGGACGGCGGGTTGATCGGCGACGGCACATCGCCGGTCAGCAGGATCCGCTGCCGCGCGGTACGCCGCTTCGGGTCCGGCACCGGCACCGCCGACAGCAGCGCGTTGGTGTACGGATGCATCGGCTGCCCGTAGAGCGCCTCGCGGTCCGCCACCTCGACGACCTTGCCGAGGTACATCACCGCGATCCGGTCCGAGACGTGCCGGATGACGGACAGGTCGTGCGCGATGATCACGTACGTCAGCCCGAGCTCGCTCTGCAGGTCGTCCAGCAGATTGACCACCTGCGCCTGGATGGAGACGTCCAGCGCCGAGACCGGCTCGTCCGCGACGACCAGCTTCGGCTTGAGGGCGAGCGCCCGCGCGATCCCGATGCGCTGCCGCTGCCCGCCGGAGAACTCGTGCGGATAGCGGTTGTAGTGCTCGGGGTTGAGGCCGACCAGCTCCAGGAGGTTCTGCACCTCCTTCTTCACGCCCGACTCCGTCGCCACCTTCTGGAGCTTGAACGGCGCTCCGACGATGGTGCCGATGGTGTGCCGCGGATTGAGCGAGGAGTAGGGGTCCTGGAAGATCATCTGCACATCGCGGCGCAGCGGTCGCATCTCCCCCACGCTCAGATGGGTGATGTCACGGCCCTGGAACTCGATCTTCCCGCCGGTGGGTTCGAGCAGCCGGGTGATCAGCCGGCCCATGGTGGACTTGCCGCAGCCCGACTCCCCCACCACGCCGAGCGTCTGGCCCGCCGCCACCTGCAGGTCGATCCCGTCGACCGCCTGCACCGCGCCGACCTGCCGGCGCAGCATTCCCTTGGTGATCGGGAAGTGCTTGACCAGGCCGGTGACCCTGAGCAGGGGCTCCGCCCCCGCGGTGGACTGCTGGGGGATCTTCACGTCTTCTTGAGGCACGGCCTGGTCCTTCACAGCTTGGGCGCAATCTCTTCGGTCCAGATCCGGTCCCGGTCCTGCTCGCCGAGGTGGCAGGCCGACCAGTGCCCGGCCGCGGTCTCCCGCAGCTCCGGCACGATCGTCTCGCTGGAACCGCCGTTGAGCCCGACGTACGGGCAGCGCGGGTGGAAGGCGCAGCCGGACGGCACGTTGATCAGGCTGGGCGGGGCGCCCTTGACCGGGTTGAGCCGTTCGGTCCGCTCGCGGTCCATGCGCGGCATGGAGCCCAGCAGGCCCCAGGTGTACGGGTGCTGCGGTTCGGTGAAGACCTTCTCGGCCGTACCGCGCTCGACGCACCGGCCGGCGTACATCACCAGCAGGTCGTCGGCGAGCTCCGCCACCACGCCCAGGTCGTGCGTGATCATGATGACCGCGGAGCCGAACTCCTTCTGCAGGTCCCGGATCAGGTCCAGGATCTGCGCCTGCACGGTGACGTCCAGGGCGGTCGTCGGCTCGTCGGCGATCAGCAGTTCCGGGTTGTTGACCAGCGCCATCGCGATCATCGCGCGCTGGCGCATACCGCCGGAGAACTGGTGCGGATAGTCGGCGACCCGCTGGTGCGGCTCGGGGATGCCGACCCGGTCCAGCATCTCGATCGCCCGCTTGCGGGCGACCTGCTTGCTGACGTCCTGGTGCACCCGGCAGGCCTCGACGATCTGCGCGCCCACCGTGTAGTAGGGGTGCATCGCCGAGAGCGGGTCCTGGAAGATCATCGCCATCTTCATGCCGCGCAGCCGCCGTACCCGGTCGGGGTCTGCGCCGATCAGCTCCTCGCCGTCCAGCCACACCTCGCCGGAGATCCTGGCCTTGGCGGTGCGGTGCAGGCCCATGATGCCCAGCGAGGTCACGGACTTGCCGGAGCCGGACTCCCCGACGATGCCGAGCGTCCGGCCGCGCTGGAGATCGAAGCTGATCCCGTCGACCGACCGGACGAGGCCGTCGTCGGTATTGAAGTGGATCTTCAGATCGCGTACCGCCAGGAAGGCCTCCGCGGTGTCCGGCCGGGCGGTGAGCACCGGCTCGCCGACCGTGGCCCCCGCACTCGGAGCCGGCCCGTCCTCCTTGCGCAACGGGTCGCGGTCGCTGTCCTTCCGCAGCGGATCGCTGCCGGCGGTGCTCACGAGTACCTCACCCTGGGGTCGATAGCGGCGTACAGCAGGTCCACCAGGAGACTGCACATGATGATGAAGAAGGCCGCGACCATGGTCACGCCGAGCACGATGGGCAGGTCGTTGTCCCTGATCCCGTCGACAGCGTAGGCGCCGATCCCCTTGAAGGAGAAGACGTTCTCGGTGATGACGGCGCCGCCGATCAGCAGACCGAAGTCCATGCCGAAGATCGTGACGATCGGGGTGAGTGCGGCCCGCAGCCCGTGTTTGGCGACGACCCTGCTCTCCCGCAGCCCCTTGGCCCGCGCGGTGCGGATGTAGTCCTCGCCCATCGTCTCCAGCATCCCGGCGCGGGTGAGCCGCGCGTAGAGGGCGGAGTAGAGGAAGGCCAGGCTGCACCAGGGCAGGACCAGGTTCCAGGCCCACTGGAACGGATCGTCGGAGATGGGCACGAACTGGACGTTGTCCCAGATGTGCCAGTTGTACTGGAAGAAGCCCAGCGCGAGCATTCCGGTGAAGAAGGTCGGCAGCGAGACGCCGGCCAGCGCGACACCCATCGACAACCGGTCGAAGAACGAGCCGCGCTTGAGGGCCGACAGCACACCGATGGCCACCCCGGAGATCACCCAGATCACGGCGGCACCGATGGCCAGTGACAACGTGACCGGAATACGGGACTTCAGCTCGGGCCACACCTCGATGTGGCTCTTGAAGGAGTAGCCGAAGCAGGGCGCGTGGCAGACCGACGCGTCCGGGCCGAACTTGTAGTTCGCCCCGACGGCGATGGCCTTGATGAAGTGCCAGTACTGCTCGTAGAGCGGCAGGTCGAAGCCGAGGTTCTTCTTGACCGCCGCGATGCTCTCGGGGTTGGCGTCCTTGCCGACGTACTGGGTGGCCAACTGGGTGGTGGTTTGCCCGCCGAGGCGCGGCAGAAGGAAGAAGATCGCGAATGTGACCGCGCTGACGACCAGCAGCAGCAGCAAAGCGGCGATCACGCGTCGAATGATGTACGCAGTCACAGCCGTGCGGCGCCGGGCCCGCCGGGCCGGGGGTCACCCGGCCCGGCGGACACCGATGCCTTCACCTGCCTTCCGATTACTTGGAGGAGCTGATCAGCAGGTAGTCGTACATGCCCAGGAAGGCCTGCGTGACCGTGACATTGGTCGCGGACGGCGGCCGGTAGAGCAGGTTCTTGCGGTACAGCAGCGGCACCACGGACGCGTTCTCCATGGTCAGCTTGTCGATGTCGCCCCACGCCTTGGTGCGGGCGGCGCTGTCCGTGTTCGCGATGGCGTCCGACAGGGCCTTGTTGATCGTCGGGTCGTTCAGCTCCATCAGGTTGTTGCCGCCCGAGGGCTTGATGGCGCTGCCGTCGATGATCTGGTCGAGGAAGCCGTAGCCGGTCGGCCAGTCGGCGCCCCAGGCCATCATCATCATGCCGAGGCCGTGCGAGTGGACGTAGTCCGGGACACCCGCGAAGTTGGAGAAGTACTTACCGGCCGGGAAGCTCTTGATGTTGACCGTGATGCCGACAGCCTTCAGCGAGTTCTGGATCGCCGTCGCCGCCGCCATCTCGGAGGCCCGGTCGGAACGCGCCGACAGGTTGGTGGTGAAGCCGCCGGGCTGGCCGCAGGCGGTCAGCGCGGCCTTGGCCTTCGTGGTGTCGCCCTTGTTGCCCGGGGTCGGGTACAGGTCGAACTTGCTGTAGCCGTTGACCGACGGCGGCAGCAGCGTGGTGGCGACGTCGCCCTTCACATTGCCGCCCGCGGCGGTCTGCACCGAGGTCTTGTCGATCGCCCACTGGACCGCCTTACGGCAGTCCGGGTTGTCGAACGGCTTCACGTTCACGTTCAGCGCCACGTAGGACGTGGCTCCCGCGTACGAGTTGTCCGTGTTCTTCTTGTTCGCCGCGCTCAGCACCGACGGCTGGCTCGCGGGCTGCACACCCGCGCCGGCCGCGTCGACCGTGATGGTGCCGGCCAGCAGGTCCTTGTCGATCGTGACGCCGTTCACCTTGAACTTCATCGTGATCTTGTCCGGGAGCGCGGGACGCAGCGGGTCGATCGCCTTCGACCACATCGGGTTGCGCACCAGGACGGCGCTCTTGCCGTCGTCGTAGGACTCGAACTTGTACGGGCCCGTCGACATGATGTGCTTCACGTACTGGGCGCCGGTGTCCTTGGCCTGCGGCACGGGTGCGGTCTGCGAGAACGTCGCCAGGTAGTCGAAGTCCGCGAAGGGCTTGCTCAGGTGGAAGACGATCGTCGAGTCGTCCGGGGTCTCGATGGACGCGAGCCCGCCGGGGCTCTTGTCCTTGTACGGACCCTTGTACGCGTCGCCGCCGACCAGGTACGCCTTGAAGTACGTCGGGCCGTTGGACAGCGCCTCGGGCGCGAAGTTGCTGCGCTCGATCGCGTACTTGACGTCCTTGGAGGTGACGAGGGTGCCGTCCTCGTACTTCACGTCCTTGCGGATCGTGTAGGTCCAGGTCTTGGCGTCGGCGCTGGCCTTGCCGAGACCGGTGGCGAGGTCCGGGACGATCTGCAGGCCCTCGGCGCCCGCGGCGGGCTTGAAGGTGACCAGCGTGCGGCCGTACAGCCGGGAGAAGTTCTGCACCCAGCCGTAGTAGGTGTTCCCCGGGTCGAGCGAGTCGGGCACGTCGGAGTGCTCGTACGAGACCGTCCCACCGGCCTTGTCACTCTTGTTGACGACCTGGGTGAGGGCGGCGTCGGTACCCGCGCTCGTCCCCGTTCCCTTGTCGGTGGTCTTGTCGCTGCTGCTGCAAGCGGACGCTCCCAAGGCCAGAGCCGTGGCAAGCGCCAGCACCGCTGTCGCTTTTCTGCTGTTCATGCCGAGGAAAGCCCCCTCGTTCGGTGGAGATACACAGCCGCGCGCGGAAGGTCGCGCCGCGGGGTCACTTGCTGCGGGGATCGAGGGCGTCGCGCAGCCCGTCGCCCAGCAGGTTGAATGCCAGGACCGTGACGAAGATCGCCAGGCCGGGCACGATCATGTATTGCGGATCGGCCTCGTAGAGATCGATCGCGCTGGTGAGCATGCCGCCCCAGGACGATTGCGGCGGGGCGATTCCGACCCCGAGGAAGCTCAGTGCGGCCTCGAAAATGATGTTGGTCGGAATCAGCAGCGTCGAATACACGAGGATCGGCGCCACAAGGTTGGGGAGCAGCTCACGGAAAAGAATGAACGGACCGCGGGCACCCAGGCTGCGGGCGGCTTCCACGAACTCACGTTCACGCAGGCTGAGGGTCTGCCCGCGCACAATTCGACCCATGTAGGGCCAGTTGAAGAATCCGATGACGAAGATCAGTACGCAGATGCGGAGCGGAAGTCCGTCCAGTCCGAACGCGCCGTCCTGCAGCGAAGCCGAAATGGAGATCGCGAAGAGCAGCAGCGGAAAGGCCAGGAAGGTGTCCATCATGCGGCTGATCACGCTGTCGACCCAGCCGCCGTAGTAGCCGGCGATGACGCCGAGCACCGTACCGATGACGTTGGACAGGATCGTCGCGCCGGTCGCCACGAGCAGCGACACCCATGATCCCTCGATCACCCGGGCCAGCAGATCGCGGCCGAACTGTGGATCGACCCCGAGCGGATGTTCCCAACTCATGCCGCCCCAGGCGCCCTTGGGCGCGAGAAGCACCGGGTCCACGAGGTCCTGATGGAACGCGTTGGGGTCCAGGCCGAAGATCGACTCGATCGGCTTCGCCAGCACGGCCAGCAGCACCAGGAGGATCACGACGATGCCGCCGGCCACGGCCACCTTGTCGCGCCGGAAGCGCAGCCAGGCGATCTGGCCGAGGGAACGTCCCTCGATCTGACTCTTCTTGACCCCACTGAGAATGGCTTCGGGCTGCGCCCCGGCCTGTGCGGCAGTGGTCTCGATCGGTGCGGTCATGGTGAAACTGACCCCTCTCGCCGGCGGATAACCGGCGCGCGCCCGCCGCTGTAGCGGCTTTACTCTTCACTCATCAGTCGTGCTGCTGGTGCTGTGCCATGCTCAATTGCAGGGAAAACAGGCGGTGCAGGCGGTGCTGTTGGTGCAGGCGGAGCAGGTGTTCGCCGGGGCCGCGAGCCCCTTGCGGCGAGAGTCTTCATCCAGTCCGCGATCACCCGCCAGACCTCACAACGAATGGATGCGCAACTGTGATCTGGTGAATCATCGTCCGTTATGGGGCTCGCGCCGGATGTAACGTCGGCACATGAATGATCGGCTGCATGCGGTGTGCGACCTGATGATCCCCACTGTCCGGGAAATGGCCGGTCTGCACGAGTACGACGGGCGGGTGCAGGATTTGTCACCCGCCGGCGTCCGGCGCGGACTGTCCGCCCTCGCGCACGCGCGGCGCGGGCGCCCGGCCCCGCACGGCGCGCGCGAGCGCCATGACGACGCGCACCTGTCCGTCTTCGAGAACGCGCTGAAGGTGCAGTACGGCGAGCTGGAGCTGCACCGCCGCGACCCGTACCCCCATCTGTCCAACCTGGAACTGGCCTCCTACGACCGCGAGTACGCCCCCCGGCAGGAGCGAGCCGCCGCCCGGCTCAAGCACCTGGCGCAGTGGCCGGAGGCGGTGGACGCCGCGATCAGCTCGCTCGACCGGGTGAGCGCCCCGGTCGCGGGCGCGCTCCTCGGCGCCGTACGCGGGCTGGCCGCGGGACTCCACCCGGACCAGGGCCCCGAGGCCGCCGCGGCGCTCCCCGCGCACGAGCGGCTGGTGGCGCATGTGGCCCGGGCGGCGAAGACGGGCGATCCCGACCCTCGGCTCGGCGGCGCCGCGCTGGCCGCCCTGATGGGCAGTCAGGAGGGCCTGCCCGTCGACCTGACGGCGCTGGCGGACGAGGCGGCCCGCGAACGGGACCGGCTGACGGAGCTGCTGACCGAGTCCTGTCGCGCGCTCGACCCGGACCGCGACGTCGACGAACTGATCGCGGAGCTCCTCGCCGACCACCCGGCGGCCGACGGCGTCATCCCGGAGGCCGCCCGGCTGACCGAGGAGGTCATCGAGTTCACCCGGGCCAAGCGGCTGGTGCCGCATCTCGACGGCGACTGCCTGGTCGGCCCCGCACCGCCCTCCCGCCGCTGGGCGATGGCGATGATGTCCTGGGCCGCGCCCGGCGAACCCGACGCCGCCTCCTGGTACCACGTCACCCCGCCGGAGCCGGACTGGCCGGATTCCGAGCGTGAGGAGTGGCTGACCGTCTTCAGCCGCACCAGCCTCCCCTCGATCACCGTGCACGAGGTCGCCCCCGGCCACTTCGCGCACGGGCGCTCACTGCGCCGCGCGCCCACGCCCGTCCGGCGGGTCCTGCACTCGCTGTCCTTCTGCGAGGGCTGGGCGCACTACGTCGAGGAGGTCTGCCTCGAAGAGGGCTTCCGGGCCCGCGACCCGCGGTTCGCCATCGGGGTGGCCCTGGAGGCGCTGGTACGCGTCACCCGGCTGTCCTGCGCCATCGGTCTGCACACCGGCGCGATGACGGTCGACGAGGCCACCGAGCTCTTCATGCGCGATGCCCACCTGGCCCGCGCCGGCGCCGCCTCCGAGGCCCGCCGCGGCACCTTCGACGCCGCCTACGGGCGCTACACCTGGGGCAAGCTGGAGATCATGCGACTACGCGAGCGGGCCCGCCGCGACTGGGGGTCCGGTTTCTCGCTGGAACGCTTCCACGGCGCGCTGCTGGACCTCGGCAGCCCGCCGCTCGGCCTCATCGGCGCGGCGCTCAGCGGCGCGTAGCGAACCCTCGACCGGCCCCTAGCGGGGCGCCTGGCCCTGCGGCCAGCCCTGCTGCGGCCAGCCCCAGGCGGCCGCGGGGGCCGGGCCCGAGGCGGCGTGCGCCTCACGGTCGAAGAAGGGCTGGCCGTTCATCCGCATCCACATGGCGACGGGGTCGTACTCGTCCGCCATGGCGACCGTGGAGACGGCCAGCCCGTCCGGCACTCCGCTGATCGACTGCTGCATCATCAGGCGTACCGCTTCCACCGCCTGTGGCGAGGAGTCGTACATGTCCAGGCCGATGGCGAGATACGGCTCGCCCAGCGCGGGCTGCACCCAGGCGCGGCGCAGCGACCGTACGGCCGGCGTCCGGTGGGCGTGCTGCGAGAGCAGGGCGTAGAACTGCGGGATCTGCAGGGCGGGCTCGCCGATCTGCAGCGGTCCGGCGGGCAGCCGTTCGAGGCCGGTGGCGATCCGGCGCAGGTCGAGCCAGGGGATGCCGACGCCGCCGCCGGGGGCGTGCGGATTCAGCCACAGTCCCCAGCGCTCGGGGAACAGGGCGGTCGCGATGTCGCGGCCCTGGACGATCTCATGGGCCCGGTTCCAGCCGCTGGTGGCGAGCTCCTGGGGGGAGGTGACGGCCGGCGCGTAGCCGTAGCCGTCGATCTCCATGTTCCCGTACTGGGCGTCCGGTGATCCGGGTGAGCCGTGCCACAGCAGCATCCAGACCTGGCCGCCGGCCAGCGACACGAGCAGATCCTCGTAGGCGTCGAATCGTCCGGGCGCCACCTGTCGAAGCATCTGCTCGACGTGGCCGGCTGCCGCCGCACCGCCTTGCGCGCCCGCGATCACGTGGGTCCGCCCCTTCTCTCCGTCACCGGTGTCACCGGGTCCGGCGCACGCCTGTGCACCGCCCGCCATCAAACCAGGTTGTGCGCCCCCGCAGACAGCGCACGGGCTCAGTCCCGTCCGAAGAAGGGCCGGACCCGCTCCAGCATCCAGTCGCCGACGGGGTCCTGGGCGATGTCCAGCAATACCAGCTGCACCGGCAGCGGCAGCGGTACGGCGCCGAGTGCGCGGCCCAGCGCGTCCATCGCGGCGGCCCGGTCCTCGTCCTGCCAGCGGTCCAGCTCGACGCCGACGAACAGCTGCGGGGGCGCGCCCTCGACGCTGGCCACCGCGCGCCGCGCGGAGAGCACCACCGGGGTGACCGCGAACTCGCCCGCGGCGGCGGCGAGGAAGTCGACCGGCTCGTCGTCCGGCTCGGGCTCCCACAGCCGGACCCGGCCGCCGGTCGCCGACCGCGGGTCGCGGTCGGACCGGCAGAGGTCCTGGACGGCGGGGGGCGGCAGCGGGATCCCGGCCGTCCCGCCCGGATTGACGGCGATGCCGACCTCCGGGGGCAGCCCGCGGGCGAACTCGCGGGCCGGTGCGACGGTGCAGGCCATCCCCTGGGCGGCCCGCAGGAACTGGTGCTCGGAACTGAACACCGGTATGTACAGGGTGCCGTCGATCTCGAAGGACGGCAGGTCCAGGTCCCGGCTGCCGGGCCCGCCGCCGTTGGGCAGCGGAACCCACAGCTGGGAGCGGCCGAGCACTTCGAGGAGCCGGGCGTTCACACCCGGAGTGCCGACGCTCGCTGCGAGGACGGCTTCGAGTTCGTTGGCCGGCCATGCGTCGGCCGGGCCGGGGGCGCCTCCAGCGGTGGCCGGGGGCGGCGGAAGCTGCGTGTTCACTGCGCTGTGCCTCGCGGGATAGGGCCTGAGTGTCTGCTGCGTGCGGCCGGCGACCGCCGTTCCCGACGTCTGCCGCCCTGCCGGAACCCTAGCGGTAACCCGGTTGGCAACTGCCCTGATCCGCGGTAACGGCCACCGGTGACGCCTCGGATCCGGCCCGGCCGCCGCCGAAGACTATCCGCCGCACCGCACCCGCCGCGGGCCGGTCCAGAAGCAGCGCGGAGACACAGCCGTCGGGCCGTCCGCCGGGCCCGGCCAGCGCCACCAGCCGCCGGGCGGCCCTGCGGTGCCGGGCCATGGCGTACCCGGACACCATCCGCCCGCGCGCGAGCTGGCCGGCGCGGGCGGCGTCCTCCGGGACGTCCAGCACCAGCAGGTGCAGCCCCCGGCCGCGGCGCCGGGCGTCCCGGGCCAGCCAGCGCCGTACCCAGGCCAGCGAGCCGCAGTCGTGGACGACGAGGCTGGCGCCGGTGCGCAGCGCCCGGCGCAGCCTCGCGTAGTGGTCGAGCCGTACCAGCGGGCGGTACGCCGCGTACGGGAGCAGGGCCGGCATCAGCGCCTCCCAGTGCAGCCGTACGTCCTGCGAGTCGATCCGGCGGACCGCTCCTCCGGGATCCCCTGCGCCGTCCCGTTCGTCGACCGCGCGCCGCATGAGCGTGCTCTTGCCGCTGCCCGGCAGTCCCGACACGACCAGCACGTCCCCCGCCGGGTAGCGCAGCGTCGTCCCGGCCCACCGCTCGTCCCCCTGCACAGCCCCCACCTCCCCGAGGCCGGCCTGCCGGCCTCGGCCTCGACCGGGCCCCGGTGGAACCCGGCCACTGTCAGTAAAGAGAGGGTAATGGCAAGCAAAGGGTTTCCCCAGAGGCCCGGTGGCTTCCGCCGCATGCAATGATGAGCGCCACAACTTGCATACTGGCCGTTCGAGGCCGCGCGGGAGAGTCCCTGCCATCATGAGCAGGGCGCCGAAGGAGCAAGTCCTCCCTTGAATCTCTCAGGCACAGTCACCGCGCGGGCGAGGCACATCTGAAAAGCGGTCGGGCCCGTTCACGGTCCGACCCACCCAAGGTGCAAGCCGGGGCCCCACCAGGCCGCGGTGAACCTCTCAGGTTCCGATGACAGATGGGGAGGCCCCTTCCTTCGGGGTTTCGTCATTCTTTGTCATTGCCATGAGAGTCTCGCCACGCCTGCACCGGGAGCCCGACTGATGAGCCAGCCGC
Source organism: Streptomyces fildesensis (assembly GCF_016107395.1). Taxonomy (GTDB): domain Bacteria; phylum Actinomycetota; class Actinomycetes; order Streptomycetales; family Streptomycetaceae; genus Actinacidiphila; species Actinacidiphila fildesensis. The sequence continues at coordinate 172,700 of NZ_JAAIKO010000008.1, read as the reverse complement.
CCACCGACGCCCCGCGCCGTACCGCGCTCGACGCCCTGCATCGTGCGCTCGGCGCGACGATGACCGACTTCGCCGGCTGGGACATGCCGCTGCGCTACGCCAGCGAGCGCGACGAGCACACCGCCGTCCGCACGCGCGCCGGGCTGTTCGACCTCTCGCACATGGGCGAGATCACCGTCACCGGTCCCGAGGCGGGCGAAGCGCTGGACTACGCGCTCGTCGGCCACATCTCGGCCCTCGCGGTCGGCCGGGCCCGCTACACGATGATCTGCGCCGAGGACGGCGGGATCGTGGACGACCTGATCGTCTACCGCCTCGGCGAGGACGAGTACATGGTCGTCGCGAACGCCGGCAACGCCCAGGTCGTCCTGGACGCCGTCACCGAGCGCGCCGCGGCGTTCGACGCCACGGTCCGCGACGACCGCGACGCGTACGCGCTGATCGCCGTCCAGGGCCCCGAGTCCCCCGGCATCATGAAGGGCCTGACCGACGCCGACCTGGACGGGCTCAAGTACTACGCGGGCCTGCCCGGCACCGTCGCGGGCGTCCCCGCGCTGATCGCCCGTACCGGCTACACCGGCGAGGACGGCTTCGAGCTCTTCGTGGCGCCCGAGCACGCCGAGGCGCTGTGGAAGGCGATCACCGAGGCGGGTGCCGGCGTCGGCCTCATCCCGTGCGGCCTGTCCTGCCGCGACACGCTGCGCCTGGAGGCCGGCATGCCGCTCTACGGGCATGAGCTGACCACCGCCACCACGCCGTTCGACGCCGGGCTCGGCCGTGTCGTGAAGTTCGACAAGCCGGGCGACTTCGTCGGGCGCACCGCGCTCACCGCCGCCGCCGAGCGGGCCGCCGCGCAGCCGCCGCGCAAGCTGGTCGGCCTGGTCGCCGAGGGCCGCCGGGTCCCGCGCGCCGGGTTCGCGGTCACCGCCGCCGGCGGCGCCGTGATCGGCGAGGTCACCTCCGGTGCGCCCTCCCCGACCCTCGGACAGCCGATCGCCATCGCCTACGTCGACGCGGCCCACGCCACGCCCGGCACCGAGGGCGTGGCCGTCGACATCCGTGGCGCTCAAGAGCCGCACAAGGTGGTTGCGCTGCCCTTCTACAAGCGCCAGCGCTGACCGACCCGCCCACCCCTGCGCGAGCACCCCTTCACATCCGGGAGAATTCCGTTATGAGCAACCCCCAGCAGCTGCGCTACAGCAAGGAGCACGAGTGGCTCTCCGCCTCTGAGGCCGGAGTGTCCGCCGTGGGCATCACCTCACACGCCGCCGACGCGCTCGGCGACGTCGTCTTCGTCCAGCTCCCGGAGGTCGGAGCCGTCGTCACCGCCGGCGAGACCTGCGGCGAACTGGAGTCGACCAAGTCGGTCAGCGACCTGTACTCCCCGGTAACCGGCGAGGTCACGGACGTCAACCAGGACGTCGTCGACGATCCCTCCCTCGTCAACTCGGCCCCCTTCGAGGGCGGCTGGCTGTTCAAGGTGAAGACGACGGAGGAGCCCTCGGACCTGCTCTCCGCCGAGGAGTACTCCGCCTTCACCGGCGGCTGATCCCTCCCGGACCTCGATCCGGGCCCCCGGGTCCGGAGCTCGAAACCGACCTCGACCAGGAAGATCCCATGTCGCTCCTGAACAGCTCCCTTCATGAGTTCGACCCGGACGTCGCCGCCGCCGTCGACGCCGAGCTGCACCGTCAGCAGTCCACCCTCGAAATGATCGCGTCGGAGAACTTCGCGCCGGTCGCCGTCCTGGAGGCCCAGGGCTCGGTCCTCACCAACAAGTACGCCGAGGGCTACCCCGGCCGCCGCTACTACGGCGGCTGCGAGCACGTCGACGTCATCGAGACGCTCGCCATCGAGCGGGTCAAGGCGCTGTTCGGCGCCGAGGCCGCGAACGTGCAGCCGCACTCCGGCGCCCAGGCCAACGCCGCCGCGATGTTCGCCCTGATCAAGCCGGGCGACACCATCCTCGGCCTGGATCTGGCGCACGGTGGGCACCTCACCCACGGCATGAAGATCAACTTCTCCGGCAAGCTCTACAAGGTCGCGGCCTACCACGTCGACGAGAAGACCAGCCTCGTGGACATGGAGGAGGTCGAGCGCCTCGCCAGGGAGCACCGTCCGCAGCTGATCATCGCGGGCTGGTCGGCCTACCCCCGCCAGCTCGACTTCGCCGAGTTCCGCCGGATCGCGGACGAGGTCGGCGCCCTCCTGATGGTCGACATGGCCCACTTCGCGGGCCTCGTCGCGGCCGGGCTGCACCCCTCGCCCGTGCCGTACGCGGACGTGGTCACCACCACGACCCACAAGACCCTGGGCGGCCCGCGCGGTGGCGTGATCCTCTCCAAGGCCGAGTACGCCAAGAAGATCAACTCCGCGGTCTTCCCCGGCCAGCAGGGCGGCCCGCTGGAGCACGTGATCGCGGCCAAGGCGGTGGCCTTCAAGGCCGCGGCCACCGACGAGTTCAAGGACCGCCAGGTCCGTACCCTCGAAGGCGCCAAGATCCTCGCCGACCGGCTGGTCCAGCCGGACCTGACCGAGGTCGGCGTCTCGGTGCTGTCCGGCGGCACCGACGTGCACCTGGTCCTGGTCGACCTGCGCAGCAGCGAGCTCGACGGGCAGCAGGCCGAGGACCGGCTCCACCAGGTCGGCATCACGGTCAACCGCAACGCCATCCCGAACGACCCGCGTCCCCCGATGGTCACCTCGGGGCTGCGGATCGGCACCCCGGCGCTGGCCACCCGCGGCTTCGGCACCGAGGACTTCACCGAGGTCGCCGACATCATCGCCGAGGTCCTGAAGCCGGACTTCGACGAGGACCTGGCCAAGAGCCTGTCCGCCCGCGTCTCCGCACTGGCGGCGAAGCACCCGCTGTACCCCGGACTGTAATCGGACCGTCGTACGCGTCAGGTCGGGGCACCGCGCACACTGGAAGGTGAGCCGGTGCCCCGCACCATGCCTCCCGCACCACCTGTCCCGCGCACCACCCGGCAGACAACGGCGTCTGCGCAACCAAGGAGTTTCTCGTGGCCATCTCGGTCTTCGACCTGTTCTCGATCGGTATCGGCCCGTCCAGCTCGCACACCGTCGGACCCATGCGTGCCGCCGGGATCTTCGCCCACCGGCTCAAGAACGAGGGCCTGCTCGCCCACACCGCCGCCGTCCGCGCCGAGCTCTTCGGCTCGCTGGGCGCCACCGGCCACGGCCACGGCACCCCGAAGGCGGTCCTGCTGGGCCTGGAGGGCCACTCGCCCCGCACGGTCGACGTCGAGACCGCCGACGCCGAGGTGGAGCGGATCCGCACCAGCGGCCGCCTCAACCTGCTCGGCGCCCACGAGATCCCCTTCGACGCCTCGTCCCAGCTGATCCTGCACCGCCGCCGCTCGCTGCCGTACCACGCCAACGGCATGACGCTCTTCGCCTACGACGCGGACGCCGCGCCCCTCCTGGAGAAGACGTACTACTCGGTCGGCGGCGGCTTCGTCGTCGACGAGGACGCGGTCGGCCAGGACCGGATCAAGCTCGACGACACCGTGCTGCGCCACCCCTTCCGCACCGGCGACGAACTGCTGCGGCTCTCCCGCGACACCGGCCTGTCGATCGCCGCCCTGATGCTGGAGAACGAGAAGGCCTGGCGCAGCGAGGCCGAGATCCGTACCGGGCTGCTGGAGATCTGGGGCGTCATGCAGGCGTGCGTCTCGCGCGGCATGTCCCGCGAGGGCATACTCCCCGGCGGCCTCAAGGTCCGCCGCCGCGCCGCCAATTCGGCCCGCCAGCTGCGCGCCGAGGGCAACCCGGCCGCTCTCGCGATGGAGTGGGTCACCCTCTACGCGATGGCCGTGAACGAGGAGAACGCCGCGGGCGGCCGCGTCGTCACCGCGCCCACCAACGGCGCGGCCGGCATCATCCCGGCCGTTCTGCACTACTACATGAACTTCGTGCCCGGCGCGGACGAGGAGGGCGTCGTCCGCTTCCTGCTCGCCGCCGGCGCGATCGGCATGCTCTTCAAGGAGAACGCCTCCATCTCCGGCGCCGAGGTCGGCTGCCAGGGCGAGGTCGGCTCCGCCTGCTCGATGGCGGCCGGCGCCCTCGCCGAGGTGCTGGGCGGCTCCCCCGAGCAGGTCGAGAACGCGGCCGAGATCGGCATGGAGCACAACCTCGGCCTCACCTGCGACCCGGTCGGCGGCCTCGTCCAGATCCCGTGCATCGAGCGCAACGGCATGGCCGCGGTGAAGGCCATCACGGCCGCCAAAATGGCCATGCGCGGCGACGGCCGGCACCACGTGTCTCTCGACAAGGTCATCAAGACCATGAAGGAGACCGGCGCCGACATGAAGGTCAAGTACAAGGAGACCGCCCGCGGCGGCCTCGCGGTCAACGTCATCGAGTGCTGACCCGCTCACACTCCGTATCGGACGAAAAGTACATGCGTTAGCGCACGGCGCAAGCCGTCCAACGGCGCTACGCCGACCTGGACCTGGACCTCGCGGACGCGGTGAACGTGGCTCTGGCCGCCGAGTACCGCAGCGATGCCGTACTCACCCTGGACCGCCGTGATTTCCGCGCAGTGCGGCCCTTGACTCCGCACCACGCGTTCCGCTTGTTGCCGGACGATCTCTGGCAACGGTCGGCGAGGCTCACCGGGCCAGGGGTTCAGGCCGTCACCGGCGGCCGCGGGGTCAGCCGGAAGGCGGCGAGGGCGGACAGGCTCAGGCCGGCGATGACCAGGGCCATCGGGACCGAGGTGTCGGAACCGCCGAGGCCGGCCATCGGGGCGGCGAGGCCGCCGAGGGCGAACTGGGCCAGGCCCATGAGGGCGGAGGCGGTGCCCGCCATCCGCGGGGGGCGGCCGGACAGTGCGAGGGCCATCGAGTTCGGCAGGATGAGCCCGATCGGCGCGACCACCAGGAAGAGGCCGGGCAGCAGCGTCCAGAGCCCGGCCGCCAGAGAGCTCACCACGGTCAGACTGCCGACGGCGGCGACGGTCAGACCGATGCCGAGCAGCCGGCGGGAGCCGTGCCGGTCCAGCAGCCGGGCGCCGACGCGGCCGGCGATGACGATGCCCGCGCCGTTCGCCGCGAAGATGCCGGCGAACGCCAGCTGGGGCAGGTCGTAGACCTCCTGGATCACGAACGGCGATCCGGAGATGTACGTGAACATCGCGGCGAAGGCCAGCCCGCCGGTGAGCATGTAGCCGGCGAAGGCCCGGTCGGCGGCCAGCTTGCCGAACGTCACGAGCACGGCCTTGGGCCCGTCGCCGCGCCGGTCCTCCGGTGCCAGCGTCTCGGGCATGCCGCGGTACACGACGACGACCAGCACCGCGCCGAGCCCGGTGATGACGGCGAACAGCCCGCGCCAGGGCATGATCTGGAGCAGCGCCCCGCCGGCCAGGGGCGCCACGATCGGCGCGAGCGCGCTGACCTGGACGAGGCTGGCGAAGAAGCGGGCCGCCGCGGCCCCTTCGTTGCGGTCCCGGACCACGGCGCGGGCGATCACGATCGCGGTGCCGCCCGAGGCGCCCTGGAGCAGCCGGAACGCGATCAGGAACCAGACGTTCGGCGCGATGACGCACAGCAGCGACGCCACGGTGTAGCCGATGACGCCGCCGAGCAGCAGCCGGCGCCGTCCCAGCAGGTCGCTGGCGGGGCCTGCCACCGCCTGGCCGAGCGCGAGCCCGACGAGGCAGGCGGTGAGGGTGAGCTGGATCAGGGATGCGCCGCCGCCGAGGTCCCTGCCGAGCTCGGGCAGCGCGGGGAGGTACATGTCGATCGACAGCGGGCCGAGCGCGGACAGCCCGGCCAGGGTCGCCACGAGAGTGAACGGAGGTGCCTCGGCACGGACTTGTGCGGTCTTCGTCACGCTGTTCCCTTCCGGGGGGACGGGGGGGCGGGCGGTCCGGCCGGGATCGTCGGTGAGGACGACCCCGGCCGGACCGCCCGGTCAACTCTGCGTCGTTCAGGCCCCGATGAGGGTCACCGGGTCACCGAACCTCATCAGGTCGCGGTACAGCTCCGCCCGGGAGTGCCGCATGGTGCGCAGCACGCCGACCGCGCTCTCGGCCGACGCCTCGCCCTGGACGATCGAGCGGTCGTCACCGACCAGACCGGCCGTCACGCTGATGTGCCGCTCGATGTCCTGCAGATCGGCCTCGAGCAACGCGTCGCGGGCGAGCGCCAGTTCGGGGTCGGTCGCCGCCAGTTCGGCGAAGGGTTGCGCGGAGACCTTGACGAGGTTCCGCATGGCTTTGCGGAACGCCTTGTGCTCGGGCTGCGTCCGGCCGGTGAGTGCCACCGGCACGGCCGGCGGTTGCATGGTCGGGCGGACCTTCGCGTCGTAGCACGGAGCCGACATGTCCCCGGAGTGGATCATGGCCGCGGTGAAGCCGCGGACATAGGCGATCGCCTCCTGGAGGGCGTCGAAGGCCGCGTCGCGGTCCCCGTCCACCAGCCCGGCGGCCGCCCGGGAGACGGCCTCGGCCGCCGCGAGGTTGAGCACGAAGTAGAAGTGGTGGGTGATGACCCACCGCGTCAGCTCGTCGTTGCCCGGAACGTACGGGCTCCGGCCCCCCGTGGGGGTCCCGCCGGAGGGCGCCGCGGCGTCGCGCGGCGCCAGGCCCTCCAGGATCTTGGCCATGGCGTGGACCTCGTAGGCCTGATCGTTCAGATCCAGCCGCGCGTCGCGCAGATCGCGGAGCGTCCGCGCGATGATCGTCGTCACTTCCGAGACGAGCCGGGCGTCGTCGACCGGCGCCGTGCGGACCCCGAAGTACTCGTGGTTGGGAACGATCGGCTTCAGCGCCGCGGCGTCCATGGGGACGACCATGGCCTCGACGGCGAGCCGGTCGGTCTCCTCGACCGCCGCGTCCATCGCCTTGCGGACCGCGTCGCCGGCTCCCGCCGGGTTCAGCAGTTCGCCGTGCAGACGCATCAGCGCGTCGGTGGCCGTGGTCAGGGCGGTACCGACCGGTGCGGCCGGGCTGGTGCGGCCGCGCACCACGTTGTTCTCGGGAAGGACGACGATCGGGATGTCGGGACAGGCAGCAGACATGTCCATCACCTCACTATCTTCTGAATGACCTGGGAGCGGTCGGTCGGGGCACCGCTGGTTTCACGACCCGGCGAAACCACGGGCCTCCTTGAGGAACTGCCCGATGTACCCGTCGTGCGGCAGATACGGATCCCGGTACCAGCCCGGGACCCTGCCGTGCAGGACCGTGCGGATGCCGGGGGTGTCCAGGGCTTCGTCGACGAGCGCCGCGTTGTCGGTGAGGAGGGTCAGGGCCAGGGAGTCGTCCAGCGGGCCGATGCCCTCCGACGGCTGCCAGGGCGCCACCCATACGCAGGGGAACGGCAGTTCCGTGCCGAGCCCCGGGTGGTCGGACCGGTCCACGCACATCACCGCGGGCCGCAGGGCCGCGGCGTCCTCGTCGACGACGGTCACCGGACCGCCGTCCGCCTCGTAGTACCGCTCCGTCAGATCGACGGCGCCCTGTGCCGCCCGGTCGAGGGCCGCCCGCAGGCCCGCCGCCTCCTTGCGGGGACGGACGGGAAGGACGGCCCCCTCGTCGGTGACCGGAAGGGCCGGCAGCGAGGCCAGTCTTTCGGCCAACGCCTCGGCCAGGGCACGGTGGTCGCCCGAGGTGAGGACCGCGGTGGTGTTGGTGCACCGCACCCCGCCGTCCGCGGAGATCTCGGCGACGAGATGGTCCAGGACCGCCTCGTCGACCGGACCGTCCACGAGGATCTTGCTCCGGCCGGGACCGCGGACCAGCACCCGGTCGTTGCCGCGCAGCCGGGCCACCGTGGCCTCGCTGCCGTAGACCAGGGCCAGATCGGCCGCGTCCACGAGAGCGTCGGCGGCGGCGTGCGACCCGGGCAGCAGGCTGATCCAGCCGGGATCGAGACCTGCCTCCAGCAACGCCCGGACCAGGCGCAGCGGGGTGACGGGGTCACGGGTGCCAGGGCGCACCACGACCCGGTACCCCAGCGCCACGGCCTGGAGCCAGGCTCCGTGGGTGGCCGGGTGGTTGCTGGGGGCCACGACACCGAAGACGGAACCGCGGCGCACCCAGCGGGCGGTGCGGCCTGCGCCGACCGGGGACTGCCGCGCGACGACGTCGCCGAGCAGCCCGCAGTCGTTCTGCATCCGGCCGAGGGTCTGGCGGGCCACGCTGATGGGCACACCGGAGACGAGTGCCTGGATACGGCAGTACTCCTCCGGGGTCTGTCCGCCCAGGGTGGCCCCGGCGAACCGGCGGCCCGCGTCGGCGAGCACCGCGAGGCGCTCGTCCGACGTCATCCGCGGTGCTTCGCGCATGCGTTTGACGGTGAGCCTGGTCACCAGGGCGGGTGCTTCATGGACGGTGGCAAGGGGAGCGCCGTTCACGCCGTGCAGCACACGCGTGTCGCGGGAGCTCCGCTCCTCCCCGTCGCGGAGCACGGGTATGGACAACACGTCAGACCAACTCCTCGGGTACCGGCCGGGAAAGGGGACGCGAGAAGAAATCACCCTCGGTGACGATATCGGGAACGGCGTTCAGCGCCCGCAACGATCTTGCGCTGCAAACCTGCACAATGCGTAACGGCGGGCCGGCGGAACCGGCCACCGGAGCGCACTTGTGGAACTGGCTTTCGCGCGGTAGTTCCTGGTGCACCCGGGTGCACCCGGCAATGCGAACTTCAGCACCGCGCGCGGACGCGCGTATAGCCCGCGCCGGCAGCAGTTCCGGCCGCAGACACGAGCCTGTCCGAAAACCCGGTTTTCGCTGGATCGTGTTTGGCTTGATGACGACACGGTCGCCTCTGCCGGTGTCCGGTAATGGATCACCGAGCAGATCCAGCGCCGCTTCGAGGCCTTCGTCGATGGCGGCGGCTGTTTGGTTCCCGGCTTCTTTCAGAGAAACGGCTGTCTGATTTCCAGCCATGTGGACCCCCTTGTGTGAGTGTTCCGCCGAGGGGGTCAGACCGGCCATCCGTCGAACACCACGGCGCGGGCCGGGGCGGCTTCCACGCCGGAAATCTTGATGGGAAGCGCCATCAGTTGGGCGACCTGGTTGTCGATCTGGTCGAGGTTCTGGATGTTCTCCAGGATCGGGATGTTGGCGGCCAGCAGCCGCCGGTGCACCTGCCCGCTGCGGTCGTCCGGCCGCTCCGTGATGCAGTCCATGCCGACGAGCCGGACGTCGTTGTCGACCATCCAGTCCGCCGAGGACAGGGTGAGATAGGGCGGCTTGTCCCAGTAGTCCTCGCGCCCCAGGTACCGGTTCGGGTGGTCGGTACGGATCAGCAGACGGTCCCCGGCCTGCCATACGTCGCGGACCGCCTTCTCCAGTTCGTCGCCGGTGACGGGGTCGAGGTCACGGTGGCCGGAAAGGTCCGCGATGACCACCCGGCCGACGAAGGTCTCCAGCGGGACCTCGTCGATTTTCGCGCCGTCCTCGTAGAAGTGGAATCCGGATTCCACATGGGTTCCGTTGTGCGGGAAAATCTGCAGATCCGAGAAGGTCCGGCCGCCGCCGGCCGGGTCGGTCTCCGGGGTCATCGCCTTGCGTATACCAAACTTCGGATACCACGAGGCGTTATAGGAAGGCATTCCCTCGTACCAACCCTGGCTGATATCGACCATCTTCATGTCGTACCCCCGCTGTTCATGTTGTTCGGTTTCGGCCAACGAAACATCTTTCGGCCAACGGCATCCGCCCTGCCTGAGGACGGCACGGCGATGACAGCACAGGAAGAATACGCTTGGCAATCCCTTCACTTCTGGGTTACTGTCCGGAAGAAGATCTTTCCGGGGGGACGAGTCTCAGTGAAAAGCGATGCCACGACCACGACTGGGTGGCACTCCCCCTGAGCTCCATCGGAGCACTCCCGACAGTCCCTTGGAAGGCACTCCCATGATTGTGGTAATGAGTCCGCAGGCTGCCCGCGAACAAGTTGAATCCGTAAATGAATTACTTCGGGGCAGTGGCCTGATTCCGATATCCAGCACTGTGGCGGGCGTCACAGTGCTCATCACAGAAGGAACCGACGGGCCTGATCTGGCAACGGTTCTGGAGAAGGCGCCCGGCGTCGACCGGGTGGTCGTGGTGTCCGGATCGCAGCGGTTGACCAGCCGGGTGTTCCGTCCCGAGGACACCCAGGTGACGCTCGGCTCCGCCGGCGGAGCGGTGTTCGGCGGCACCGGATTCGCCGTCATCGCCGGTCCCTGCGCGGTCGAGAGCCCGGCGCAGATGAACGCCGTGGTGGACTCGGTAGTCGCGAGCGGCGCCGTCATGCTGCGCGGCGGCGCGTTCAAGCCCCGGACCTCCCCGTACAGCTTCCAGGGGCTGGGACTCGCGGGGCTGACCCTCCTCGCCGAGCAGCGGAAGCGGACCGGCCTGCCGGTCGTCACCGAGGTCGTGACCCCGGGAGACGTGGAATCCGTCGCCGAGGAGAGCGACATGCTCCAGATCGGTGCGCGCAACATGCAGAACTTCGAGCTGCTGCGCGAGGCGGGAGCCTCCGGCCGGCCCGTCCTCCTCAAGCGCGGGATGTCCGCCACCATCGAGGAGTGGCTGCTCGCGGCCGAGTACGTGCTGCACATGGGGAACAGCGACGTCGTCCTGTGCGAGCGCGGTATCCGCAGCTTCGAGCGCGGCACCCGGTTCACCCTGGACCTCAGTGCGGTGGCCGAGGCCAAGCGGCTCACCCATCTGCCGGTGATCGTCGACCCGAGCCACAGCACGGGCAAGCCGCACCTCGTCGCGCCGATGTCCCTGGCGGCGGCCGCGTGCGGCGCCGACGGACTAATCGTCGATGTCCACACGGACGCCTCGAACGCGATGTGCGACGGCGCCCAGGCCCTCAGCGGTGAGCAGTTCGGCACCCTCATGGGCCGGCTCAAGCCGGTCGTGGAGGCCGTGGGGCGCACCCTGTCGCCGGCCCTCACCCACTCCCTCGCCCGGGTCTGATCCCCACCTTCCTTGGAGACACCGCATGTCCGAGCACATCGTCGACCCGTTAACCGCCGATCTCGCGCCTGAGGACTTCATCCACGCCGCGATGCAGTGGCACTTCTCCCCCGCCACCGGCTCGCCGTACTGGGTGAAGCGCGCGGCCGAGCTGGACTTCAATCCGCTCACCGACGTCCACACCTGGGACGACCTCGACCTCTTCCCGGACGTCAGCGACGAGTGGAAGGACGTCCCGGTCGACGCGCTGGTCCCCGCCGGGATCGGCAGGGAGGGCTGGGACTTCCAGGTCTTCGACAGCGGGGGCACCACGGGACGGCCCAAACGCATCGTGGAATCGCGGTCGCGCCGCAACGGTGTCCACTGGGTGAGCGAGGTGCTCGCCGATCACAAGGTCCCGGGCGAGGGCGAGGGCCACTGGCTGCATCTCGGCCCCACCGGACCGCACATCGTCGGCCGTTCCATCGGGCTGCTGGCGCAAATGCGCGGCACGTTCTGCCACTACATCGACTTCGACCCGCGCTGGGTCAAGAACAGCGTCAAGCAGGGCAGGACCGATGAGGCCGCCCGCTATGTGAAGCACATCCTGGCGCAGGCCCAGGACATCCTCTCCACCCAGCCCGTCTCCGTCCTCTTCGCCACCCCGCCGGTGCTCGAAGCGCTGGCCGCCGACGAGAAGCTGCTGGATCTGGTGCAGCGGAAGGTGCGCGGCATCATCTGGGCCGGCACCAGCGTGAGCCCCGAGACGCTCCGGGTCTTCGAGGACGAGCTCTTCCCCGATGCCGCCGTGGTCGGCCTGTACGGCAACACCATGATGGGCATCGCCCCGCAGCGCCCGCGGGACGGCGAACGGGACGACGAACGCTGTGTCTTCATCCCCTTCCACCCGTTCAGCCGGGTCAAGGTGGTGGACCCCGAGAACACCGGCACCTCCGTGGCCCACGGCGAGCGCGGGCAGGCGAAGATCAGCCTCGTCTCCCGGGACCTGCTGCTGCCCTGGACGCTGGAGCGCGACTCCGTACTGCGCATCGCACCCACCGCGAAGTACCCCCAGGACGGGCTGGCCGACATCAGGCCGCTCACCGTGGCCGGCGGCCAGACCGCTGTCGAAGGGGTGTACTAGGCATGACCTCCGCTGCCGCACCAGTGGTCACCCGTGAACGACCCGTCGCGTTGCTCGACCGCGCCGACCGGGACAGCCTCCTCGCCACCTGCCGGCGCGCCCTCGACCAGGCCCGCCGCAGCCAGCGTCTGGTCCTCGTCAGCTGGGCCAAACCGCTCACCCTCGCCGACCCCGTCGCCATCTGGAGCCGTGCCCGTCGCGGTACGCCGCGTTCGTTCCTGTGGCAGTCGGCATGGGACCGCGGATCCGTCGTCGCGATCGGATCGGCGCGCGATCTGCGGGGACGGGGCGAGAACCGTGTCGCGTCCGTCCGCGACGGATGGCAGGCGCTGACCCGGGACCTCGTCACCGGCGGAACGGCGGTCGCCGAACTGCCCACGGGCGAAGGCCCGCTGGCCATCGGCGGTTTCGCCTTCAGCCCCGAGAACGCCCCGGAGAAGGGACGCCTTCCGGACGCCCTGATGTGGGTGCCCGCCCTGCAGATCCGTGGCACGGTGCCCGACCAGGCCGCCGCCGACCGGCCCGGCCCGGCCGAACTGCGCCTGAACGCCGTTCTGTTGCACGACAGCGACCCCGAGCAGGTGGCCAACGGCCTGCTCCACCTCGCCGACCTCTGCCTTCCGCCCGAAGCCGCCGCCGAAGCCCGGAAACTGGCGTACGCGGACGAACGGACGCACACCAGCGCCGAGTTGCCCGACGCCGACCACTGGAAGGGCCTGGTCCGCCGCGCGACCGGCCGGATCCGGGACGGCGACTTCGAGAAGGTGGTGCTGGCGCGCGAGCTGCGGGTCACAGCTTCCAGCCCGTTCGACGTGCCGACCGCGGTGAACCGGCTGCGCAGCGCCTATCCCGGCACCACCGTCTTCGCGGTGGACCACGAGGAGTACACCTTCCTCGGCGCGACCCCCGAATACCTCGTACGGGTCAACCGCCGGGCGGTGCACGCGCTGGGACTGGCCGGTACGGCGCCCCGCGGGCTCACCCCGGAACAGGACGCGGCTCTCGCCCTCGAACTGGCCGGCAGCGCCAAGATCCAGCACGAGCACGACGTCGTGGTGCAGATGCTCCGCGACGCGCTGCGGGACTCGTGCGTCAATGTCGCCTCCGACGCGGAGCCGAGCGTGGTCAAGCTCGCCAACGTCCAGCATCTGTCCACGAAGGTCCGCGGCGAGCTGGCCGCGGACTCCACCGCGGGAATCCTGGACTTCGTCGACCGTCTCCACCCGACCCCGGCCCTCGGCGGCCACCCCCGCAAGGAGTCGCTGAGCTGGCTCTCCGACAACGAGGGGCTGGACCGGAGCTGGTACGCGGGAGTGGTCGGCTGGGCCGACGGCTCCGGGCAGGGCCAGTTCGCGGTCACCATCCGGTCCGCCCTGGTCGACGGCCCCTCCGCCTCGCTGTACGCCGGCTGCGGCATCGTGGCCGACTCCGATCCCGAGGCGGAGTACGCGGAGTCCTGCGCGAAGCTGCGCCCGATGATGTCCGCCCTGGGAATCGAGTGACCAGCCCGCGTCGCCCCGTCCGTCCTGCCGGATCGCCCATTGGTGAGGTAAGAATGACCGTCAAGCCCGCCGCTCCCCGCGTGGTCGTCATCGTCGACGCGTATTCGAGCGCACGATCCCTTGCCCCGCTCTTCCAGGCGCGCGGCTATGAATGCGTCCACGTCCAGAGCACCCCGGCGATTCCGATGGTGTACGAGAAGAGCTTCCGGGCCTCGGACTTCACCGCCAACATCGTGCACGCGGGGGATGTCGCCGCGACGGTCGCGGCCCTCGCCGCGCACGCGCCGGTCAGTCTGCTGGCGGGCATCGAGAGCGGGGTCGAGGTCGCGGACGTGCTCAGCGAGGCGCTCGGCCTGCGGACGAACGGCACGGCGCTGAGCCCGTCCCGCCGGGACAAGTTCCGCATGATGGAGACGGTCAAGGAGGCCGGGGTGCCGGGCACCGGCCAGATCCTGGCCACCGACCTCGACACGCTGCTCGCCTGGCACAGCGAGGCCGAAGGCCGGGTCGTGCTGAAGCCGTTGAAGAGCGCGGGAAGCGACGGCATCTTCTTCTGCGACGACGCGGACCAGGTGCGCGCCGCGTTCGAGGCGCTGCTCGGCTCCGAGAGCGCGCTGGAGCTGCACAACCACGCGGTGCTGGCGCAGGAGTACCTGGTCGGCAGCGAGTACATCGTGAACACCGTGAGCCTGGACGGGAAGCACCACGTCACGGACATCTGGAAGATGCACCACCTCGGCGCCAACGGGGTGCACGACATGGCGGCCGGCGCCCAGCTGATGCCCCGTCATGGCGTGGAGCAGGACGCGCTGGTCGAGTACAACTGCCTGGTCCTGGACGCCCTGGGGGTGCGCAACGGTCCCGCGCACACCGAGCTCAAGCTGACGCCGCAGGGCCCGCGGCTGGTCGAGAGCGCCGCCCGGATCTGCGGTGCGGACGTGCATGTGCCGGCCAAGGGCGCGATCGGCGAGAGCCAGCTGGACTGGACCGTGGACGCGTACGTCGACCCCGAGCGCTTCCTGGAGCGCTGGGAAGCCGGATATGAACTCGCCCGGCACGCCGGGATCGTCAACATGGTCTCGCCGGCGGCCGGCAAGCTCGTCGGCTATCCGAAGATGGCCGAGCTCCGCGGGCTGGAGAGCTTCCACGACATCACGCTGAACGTGCACCCCGGCGACGAGATCCACCGCTCGATCGACGACTGGACGTACCCGATGCGCGTGTACCTCGTGCACGAGACCGAGAGCGTCGTCATGCACAACATCCTGTCGGCGCGGTACATGGACGGTGAAGGCTTCTACGACATCGTCTGAGCGAGACCCGCCCTCGCGGCAGGAACAGGAACGAGTGGGGCCCGGCACCGGTCATGGTGCCGGGCCCCACTTCTGTGCGTCAGCCCTGCAGCTTGGCCCAGAACTCGTCCCACGAGAGCTGCCCGTCACCGTCGGTGTCGTCGGCGTTGATCACGGCCTGGGCGACCGACTCGGTGGTGTGGAAGTCCCCGAGCTCGGCCATGACCTTCTTGTACTCGGCCGCGGTGATCTGACCGTCCTTGTCGAGGTCATACCGGCCGAATGCCCTCTTCGCTGCCTCGATGTCCGCCACGTGACCCGCCCCTTCTCTGTGCCTGATGGTCGGGCTCAGATTATCGGGGTTTCCGGGCCCAACAATAAGTGCGACCGGTCGGTCGTCTTTCTGTTACGGTGAGGCCATGGCAGACAGCGAGCGGCCCGACGGCAGACGCGTACGCGGAGAGCGCACGCGGCAAGCCGTGCTGGACACGGCCGTGGCGCTCGCCTCGGTGGACGGACTGGACGGACTCTCGCTGGCACGGCTGTCCGGAGCGCTCGGGGTGAGCAAGTCCGGACTGTTCACACACTGGCGGGACAAGGAGCAGCTCCAGCTCGACGTGATCGACCGGGCCCGCAAGCAGTGGGGCGCGCTCGTGATGCGGCCGGCGCAGGACGCACCGGCCGGCGTGCGGCGGCTGCTCGCGCTGCACGAGGCACGGCTGGCCTTCTACGCCGAGGACGTACTGCCCGGCGGCTGCTTCTTCGCCGCGGTGCAGACGGAGTTCGACGACCGGCCGGGCGCGGTGCGCGACCGCGTCGCGCAGTCGATCGTCGACTGGGTGCGGCACATCCAGGACCTCGTCGAGGAGGCGATCGCCCTCGGCGAGCTGCGGGCGGACGTGGACGCCGCGCAGCTGACGTTCGAGATCGACGCGCTCGGCGAGGCCGTCGTCACCCGCTCCCGGCTCATGGACCGGGCCACCGTCCTCGCCCAGGCGCACCGGGCCGTCCTGGAACGGCTCAGATCCTGCTGCACCGACCCTTCGATCCTCCCGGAGAGCTGAGACATGACGACCACCGCCCAGCCACCGGCCACCCAAGAGGCACCGGCCGCACAGATCTTCCCCGTCCAGATCCACTTCGACGATCTCGACGCCCTGGGAATGGTCCACAACGCCCGCTACGCCCTGTTCGTCGAGCGCGCGATCACCGCCTACTGGGTCGACCGGGGCTGGTCGTACACCGCCGACCGCACCGAGTACGACGACACCTTCCTCGCGGTGCGCGAGTTCCGCATCGAGTACCTGGCGCCGATCCTGGGCGCGGGCGACGGGGCCGTGCACATCTGGATCGAGCACCTGGGCCGCACCAGCATCGTCTACGGCTTCCACGTGCTGTCCGCCGACCACCAGGTGGTGCACGCGTCGGGACGCCGCGCCCAGGTCAAGCTGGACCCGGCCACCCTGCGCCC
This sequence comes from Streptomyces fildesensis, assembly GCF_016107395.1. GTDB lineage: Bacteria > Actinomycetota > Actinomycetes > Streptomycetales > Streptomycetaceae > Actinacidiphila > Actinacidiphila fildesensis. Next base: position 156,364 of record NZ_JAAIKO010000008.1, on the reverse strand, counting down.
CAGCCCGCTGAGCGACGAGCTGCGCGCGGCGGCGGCTCCCTTGATGGGCGCGCGGCCCATACGCTCCACTGCATAGCGAATCGTTCGAATGCAAGATCGATACACTGCTTATCCGCTATTTACAAGGCAAGTGGCGCAGTTCACTCCCTTATACGCAAGTGATTGATGAAGAATATTAGCTAATGTCCGATATGTGGGTTTGCCTGCTCCGTACCCCCTGTGTCAGAGTCGGTGCCAACGGCCCCCACTGACCCGGGCTGAGCCGTTCCCAAGGCGCCGCGGACCACACCCCCCTTGCTCCGCGGCGGTACGAAGAGGCCCTCCCTGTGTCGCACTGCGACACCGGAGGGCTTCTTCGCGTTGTGGCGGAGAACGGGCGCTCAGCGGTCCAGGACGCGCAGTTCGAACCACGTCGTCTTGCCGCGTGGCTGGAGGTCGACGCCCCAGCGGTCGGAGAGCTTGTCGACGAGGAAGAGGCCGCGGCCGCTGATGTCGAGCTCGCGGACCGGCAGCAGACAGGGCAGCGCCCGCGAGGGATCGCGGACCTCGACGCGGATCCAGCCGCGGCGGTGCAGCATCCGGATCCCGAAGGTGCGGGCGCCGGTGTGCCGGACGGCGTTGCCGACGAGTTCCGAGACCAGTAACTCGACGGTGTCGGAGAGCTGCGGAAGCGACCACCGGCGCAGCACCGAGACGGAGAGCCGGCGCGCGGTCGAGGCGGATTCGGGGCGCGAGGTCAGCCGGACCTCTTCCACCGACGGATCCCCGACCAGATCGAGGGCTTTGGCAGCGGCCTCGTCGGCGGCCGCCGACGGCCACGCCGCAGCGGCGATGCTCACCCGCTGCGGTTGCTCGGATGCTCCCCGGCCCGCCATGCGTTCATCATGGCCGCACAGGAGGCGGTTCGGGGTGGATCCGGGGGAATTGGCCGACCGGAATGAGGGGTTCCATAAGCGTGTTCAGGCATATGCCATGGACAATGATCGCCCTCGAGAAGCCGTGATGACCTGCAGTGATGAGTCGTTGACGATCAGCTACAGGCTACTGAGGGCAGGGATTCTTTAAGGTTCGCTTAAGACTGCGTTAAGGTCGGCCCACCCGGTCGGCCCAACGTCAACAGGCCCTCGAAAGAGGGGTGATGGGCCGGCCGAGGGTCCACGGCGGACCCTCGGCCGACCCGTCGGCACGACAGGACTAACGGAACTTCGCCTTGCCCGGTCCGTCCTCGACGAAGCTGCGCATGCCCGTCTCGCGGTCGGCCGTCGCGAACAGACCGGCGAACAGGGTGCGTTCGATGGTCAGCCCGGTCTCCAGGTCGGTCTCCAGACCGCCGTCGATCGCTTCCTTGGCCGCGCGCAGCGCGTACGCCGGGCCGCGGGCGAGGCGTTCCGCCCAGGCGCGCGCCTCGGCGTAGACCTGCTCGGCGGGCACGACCTTGTCGACCAGGCCGATGGCCAGCGCCTCCTCGGCCTTCACCATCCGGCCGGTGAAGATCAGGTCCTTGGCCCGGGAGGGACCCACCAGGCGGCTCAGCCGCTGGGTGCCGCCGGCGCCCGGGATCAGACCGAGCAGGATCTCCGGCTGGCCCAGCTTGGCGTTCTCCGCCGCGACGCGGATGTCGGCGCAGAGCGCCAGTTCGCAGCCGCCGCCCAGCGCGTAGCCGGTGATCGCGGCGACCACCGGCTTGGGGATGCGGGCGACCGCGGTGAACGACTCCTGGAGGGCGCGCGAGCGGTCGACCATGCCCTCGTAGGACATGGCCTGCATCTCCTTGATGTCCGCGCCGGCGGCGAACACCTTCTCCCCGCCCCAGACGATCACGGCGCGTACGTCGTCGCGCCGCCCCGCCTCCTCCGCGACCACCTTCAGCCGGTCCTGGGTGGCGATGTCCAGTGCGTTCATCGGCGGGCGGTCGATGCGGATCGTGCCGACGCCTTCGGCGACTTCGAGGCTCACAGTCATGGTCCGGAGACTACTTCGCCGGGCGGGCCCGAAGAACAGGCCCGCCCGGCGACGGAGGTCACATCGACTGGTCAGCGGGTCAGCTGGTCCACTCGCTCCAGGAGAGGTTCCAGCCGTTGAGGCCGTTGTACCACTGCACCGTCTTGTCCTTGGAGTTGATCACCTGGACGACGTCGCCCACGATCGACTGGTTGTAGAACCAGGCGGCCGGGGTGGACGGGTCACCGGCACCGCGGGTGTCGGACAGCCCCACACAGCCGTGGCTGGTGTTGGAGTTGCCGAAGATCGACTTGGCCGCCCAGTAGTTGCCGTGGATGAAGGTGCCCGAGTTGGTCAGGCGGATGGCGTGCGGTACGTCCTTGATGTCGTACTCGCCGCCGAAGCCGACCGTGTCGCCGTTCATCCGGGTCACGTCGTACTTCTCGGTCATCACCATCTTGCCGTTGTACGTGGTGTGCGCCGGGGCGCCCGAGCTGATCGGAATGGTGCGGATCACCGAGCCGTTACGGCTGACCGTCATGGTGTGCTTCGCGGCGTCGACCACGCTGACCTGGCTGCGGCCGATGGTGAACTTCACGTCCTTGGACTGCTTGCCATAGACGCCGGGGGCGCCTTCGACGCCGTCCAGCCGCAGGCTCAGCGTCACCTTGGTGCCCGCCGCCCAGTACTGCTCGGGGCGCAGGTCCAGACGCTGGTTGCCGTACCAGTGGCCCTTGACGGGGACGGACGGAGAAGCGGTGACCTGGACGGCCGCCTCGACGGCCTTCTTGTTGGTGATCGCCCGGTTGAAGTTGAGCGAGACCTCCATGCCGACGCCGACGGTCTGGCCGTCCTCCGGCGTGTAGAAGCCGACGAAGGAATCCTTCGGCGTGATCGTGGTGAACACCGCGTGCTTGGCGGACTCACGGCCGTCGGCGTCCTTGGCGATCGCGTCCACCGTGTACTTGGTGGAGGTGCCCAGGTGCTCGTCCGGCGCCCAGCTGGCACCGTCCGCGGCTGTCTCGCCCTTGACCGACGTGCCCTTGTCGTCCTTGACGATGACCGAGGTGAGCTTGCCGCTCGCGGCCGTCACCTTCAACGCGCCACTGGTGGCCACGTTGTTCGCGCCGTCCTTCGGCGTGATGGTGACCACCGCCGCCGAGGCCTTGGTGTCGGCGCTCGTGCCGGCCTGCGCACCGGCCGGCTTGTTACCACCGGCACCGCCGGTGCTGCCGGTGTTCGTGCCGCCGCCACCGCATGCGGTGGTCATCAACAGCAGCGCCCCCAGCGCCAGTGCCAGCAACGTCTGCCTGGCGCCCGGCGCCGCCTGTATCGGCTTCAACTTTCTGCTCCCCTCACACGGCCGCCCGCCCACGCGTCCGGAATGCCCAGCTACGGCACCCCTGGTAGCGATTCTGCCCGGCCGATCCGACCCTGACCCCCCTGTGCGTGGCCGCTGCAGAGCCGCTGGGGCTTCTGCGCGTAATACCGCTCACGCAAACGACAGATAATCACACGCAAGGTAGGCCCGGTGACACGGGAATGTCACCATTCCGTCCCAGTGTGCTGTGAACGCGCCACGAGGCAGGATCCGGCCCCGGAACCGCTTCCGGAACGGACTCCGGGCCCGGCCCCCACCCGGTGGTCGACCGGGGGCGGACCGGGCCCGGAAGGGACCGCGGGGAGCGCCGCGTCAGGGGTTGGAGCCGGATTCCGGGGACGCGGCGGAGTCGAGGGACGCGGCGGAACCCGCGCGCCACTCCTGCCAGCTGAGGTTCCAGCCGCCCATGCCGTTGTCCGCCGCGACCGTGCGGTCGTGGGAGTTGATCACCTCGACGGTGTCGCCGACGAGCGAGTGCTCGAAGAGCCAGCCCGCCGGCGTCGTCGAGCGGCCGCCCTTCACATCGGCGAGCCCGACACAGCCGTGGCTGGTGTTGGTGACGCCGAAGGTCCCGGGCGCGGCCCAGTAGTTGCCGTGCAGGAACGTCCCGGAGCGGGTGAGGCGCATGGCGTGCGGAACATCCGGAATGTCGTACTCCCCACCGAAACCGACCGTCTGGCCGTTCATCCGGGTGAGGGCGAACTTCTCGGCGATCACCATCGTGCCCTGGTACGTGGGGTGCCCCGGGCTGCCGGCCGAGATCGGCAGCGTCTTGAACAACTGGCCCTCGCGCCGCACGGTCATGGTGTGCGCGTCCGCGTCGACGGTGCTGGTCTGGTCGCGGCCGATGGTGAACCGGACGTCCTTGGACTGGGTGCCGTACATGCCGTCGGCGCCCTCGACATCCTTGAGCCGCAGCGACATGGTCACCTCGGTGCCGGCCCGCCAGTGCTTCCTGGGGCGCAGGTCGAGGCGCCGGCTGCCGAACCAGTGCGGGGCCACGTCCACCGCGGGCTTCGCGTGGACGGTGATCGCCCGCTCGACCGCCGCACGGTCGGTGACCGGCCGGTTGAAGTTGATGGTGATGATCATGCCGGTACCGACGGTGGATCCGGCCTCGGGTGTGTAGAAGCCGATGAACTTGTGCTTGGGCACCAGCGTCGTGAACACGGCGTGCTTGGCGGCCCGGCGGCCCTGGCCGTCCACCGCGTAGGCGTCCACCGTGTACTGGGTGGAGAGCGCCAGCTTGCCCGTGGGCAGCCAGCCGCTGTGGTCCGCGGCGAGGGTGCCGGGGACCGGTACGCCCTCGGCGTCGGCCACCTTGACCTGCGTCAACTCGCCCTTCTCCACTCCGACCCGCAGCTGCCCGTCGGGCAGCACATCGTGCGCCGCGTCGTCCGGCGTGATGCTGATGACCGCTTCCGACACCTGCGGGACGACGTCCCTCGGGGCGGCGTCGTCGCTCCTGCTGCCGACGTCGCCACCGCCTCCCGCCCCGCATCCGGCGAGGAGCCCGCCGAGTACTACCGCTCCTACCAGTCCCGCCCCGGCGCGCAGGGCGCGCCTCACCACATTCGTCACGCAGGGTCAACGAGAGCGGCACCCCCGGGGAAACGTGTCACCGCCCATGTGTACGGGAACAGCAGGGCAACAGGGACGACACCGATCACACGGGTGACTGCACGCGTCCGGAGGGGAAGGAATGGTAGGAGGAGACGGCACCGACCCGGCACGGGACGCCGGGAAGGGCCGCGCCCGGCCAGGGCTTTAGTGGGACGCGTGGGGTTCCGCCGTACCGTGGCCGCGGTCGCGTACGGCTGGATCCTGTCGAGCCGCGGGAGGCGAGCACGTGTCAGAGACACGCGAGCACGAGGCCATGGAGGCCGTTGAGGCGGTCCCCCGGCCGAACGGCCTGCGGACGAGCCCTCCGCCGGCCGTCCCCGGGCCCGCTCAGGAGCAGGCTCCGGGGACGACCCCGGACCCCGGGGCGGCAGGCGGCCCCGAGCCCGGGAGCGCGCCCCGTACGGTCTGGCCCGGCAGTTCCGAACCGCTCGGCGCGCGCTTCCGCACCGGCCCCGACGGCCGGCCGGGCACCAACTTCGCGCTGTGGGCGGGCGGCGCCGAATCCGTGGAGCTGTGCCTCTTCGAGGCGGACGGCACCGAGACCCGGGCGCCGCTCACCGAGCTGACGCACGAGATCTGGCACGGCTTCGTGCCCGGCGTGCTGCCCGGCCAGCGCTACGGCTACCGGGTCAGCGGCCGCTGGGACCCGTGGACCGGCGCCCGCTGGAATCCCGCCAAGCTGCTGCTGGACCCGTACGCCCGCGCGGTGGACGGCGACTTCACGCTGCCCTCCGAGGTCTACGCGCACGTCCGTGACTGGCCGGAGCGGCAGATCGCCGACACCGTCCGCGACAACCGGGACTCGGCCCCGCTCGTGCCCAAGGGCGTCGTCGTCCACGATGACGACGACTGGTCCGACGACCACCGTCCCAAGACGCCGTGGTCCGACTCCGTCATCTACGAACTGCACGTCAAGGGCTTCACCAAGCGCCATCCCGGCATACCGGAGGAGCTGCGCGGCACCTACGCGGGGCTGGCGCACCCGGCCGCGATCGAGCACCTCACCGGGCTGGGCGTCACCGCCGTCGAGCTGCTGCCCGTCCACCAGTTCGCCCATGAGGAGCACCTGGAGCGGGCCGGGCTGAAGAACTACTGGGGCTACAACTCCATCGGCTACTTCGCGCCGCACTCCGGCTACGCGGCCGGCGGCACCCGCGGTGAGCAGGTCGGCGAGTTCAAGCGGATGGTGCGCGCCCTGCACGCCGCCGGTATCGAGGTCATCCTGGACGTCGTCTACAACCACACCGCCGAGGGCGGTGAGCTGGGCCCGACGCTCTCGCTGCGCGGGATCGACAACCGCGGCTACTACCGGCTGCAGGACGACCCGCGCCGCTACGCCGACTACACCGGCTGCGGCAACACCCTGCACGTCGTGCAGCCGCACGTCCTGCGGCTCATCACCGACTCGCTGCGCTACTGGGTGACGGAGATGGGCGTCGACGGCTTCCGCTTCGACCTCGCCGCTGCGCTCGCCCGCTCGATGCACGACGTCGACATGCTCTCGCCGTTCCTCGCCGTCATCGCCCAGGACCCGGTCCTGCGGCGGGTGAAACTGATCGCCGAGCCGTGGGACGTCGGGATGGGCGGCTACCAGGTCGGCGCGTTCCCCCCGCTGTGGACGGAATGGAACGACCGCTACCGGGACGCGGTGCGCGACTTCTGGCGCGGCGCCCAGCACGACGTACGCGACCTCGGCTACCGGCTCTCCGGCTCCAGCGACCTGTACGCCTGGGGCGGCCGGCGGCCGTACGCCTCGGTCAACTTCATCACCGCGCACGACGGCTTCACCCTGCGCGACCTGGTCTCCTACGAGTCCAAGCACAACGAGGCCAACGGCGAGAACAACAACGACGGCACCCACGACAACCGCTCCTGGAACTGCGGCGCCGAGGGCGCGACCACCGACCCCGGGATCAACACCCTGCGCCGCCGGCAGCTGCGCAACCTGCTCTCGACGCTGCTGCTGTCCACCGGCGTCCCCATGCTGGTGGCCGGTGACGAGATGGGCCGCACCCAGGGCGGCAACAACAACGCGTACTGCCAGGACAACGAGATCAGCTGGATCGACTGGTCGCTGCTGGACGACCCCGACTGGCGGGGGCTCAGCACGCTGGCCGCGCGTGTCATCGCACTGCGCCGCGCCCACCCGGTGCTGCGCCGCCGCGCGTTCTTCTCCGGCCGCTCCCAGACCCCCGGCGGGCTGCCCGACCTCACCTGGTTCACCGCCGGGGGCCAGGAGATGACCGACGACGACTGGTTCGCCTCGTCGCACACCATCGGCATGTACCTCTCCGGCGACGACATCCCGCAGCGCGACGCCCAGGGCGTCCCCATCACCGACGACAGCTTCCTGATCATCGCCCACGCCTCGCACCGCCCCGCCCGCTTCGCCCTCCCCGGCCACCCCTGGGCCGACTCCTACGAACTCCTCCTCGACACCACCGCCGAGGACCAGTCCCGGCCACCGGGCACCGGATACCCGGCGGGCGGCTCGGTGACGGTGCCGGGGCGCTCCCTCCTGCTGCTGCGCGCCCTCCCGGCCACCACCACTCCGGCCCCACGGACGTCCAGCCACTGAAACCCCTGGACACGGAGAATTGGTCCAGTCCACACTCGATCCCTGTGACCTCCTCCGCGCCACAGCCCTGCGAGAACCCTCTCCTCATCGATCCGCCGACCGGGCCGGCGGCGGGGTCCGTCACAGCGCCCGCGAAGGGCCCGGGGCTGTGGTCGGCCAACTTCCGGCTGTACTTCACCGCGCGCTCGGTCGCCATGCTCGGCGACTCCATGCTGCCGGTGGCGATGGCCGCCGGGCTGCTGCAGTACGGGTACGGGGCCGGTGCCATCGGGCTGGTGATGGCGTCGTACATGGGGTGCTTCGCCGGGCTGGTGATATTCGGCGGCGTGATCGCGGACCGGTTCAACGCCCGGCTGCTGATGATCGGCGCCGACCTCGTACGGCTCGGCATGATGGCGCTGCTGGCCGGTCTGTTCTTCGCCGACCACGTGGTGCTGTGGCAGGTGTGCGCGATCACCGCCGTCAACGGGGTCGCCGCGGCGATGTTCCAGCCCGGCGTGGCCAGTACGGTGCCGCGGGTCGCCACCGATGTGCAGGGTGCCAACGGGGTGGTGCGGACCGCCGAGTCGATGATGGCGCTGGCCGGTCCCGCGGTCGCCGGGCTGCTGGTGGCGTTCGCGTCGGCGGGCGGCGTGATCGCGGTGGACGCGGTCACCTTCGGGGTGAGCGCGGTCTGTGTGTTCCTGCTCCGGCTGCCGCCGGTCGCCCATGAGACCACCGGGCCGAAGACCAGTACCTTCCGGGCCGATCTCGTCGAGGGGTGGCGGGAGTTCCGGGGCCGCACCTGGATGTGGACGGTCATCGTGATCTGGATGGTCTTCATGGTGACGGTGATGGGCCCGGTGACGCCGCTCACGGCCGGTGAGATCCTGCCGGCGCACGGCCCGAAGGCGTACGGCCTGGTCAACTCCTGCCTGGGCGCGGGCACCGCGCTCGGTGCGCTGCTCGCGATGCGGTTCCGGTCGCACTTCCCGCTGCGGGCGGGAGCCACCGCCCTCTTCGGCAGCGCGCTGTACCCGGCGTCCGTCGGTCTGCACCTGCCGGTACCGGCCATCTGCGGCTGCATCTTCGTCGCCGGTTCCGCCTGGGCGTACTGGGGCGTGAACTGGGCGACCAGCGTGCAGACCCAGGTGCCCGGCGAGATCCTGAACCGGATCCACGCCTACGAGGTCGCCGGGTCGGTCGCGATGCTGCCGGTGGGCCAGGCGCTGTCCGGGCCGGCGTCGTCCGCGTTCGGCGCGCGCCATGTGCTGCTGGCGGGCAGCGTGGTGTCCCTGGTGGTCTGTGTGTCGCTGTTGTCGGTGCCGGCGATCCGCAATCTGCGGCGGGTGGCACAACCGGCCGGAAAAACCGGATGAGCGCTGTCGGTGGTCGCCCGTATCGTCGAATCGATGCCTGAAGCGACTTCTGACCCCGCGCCCCCCGGACCCCGATCCGCCGTCCGCTCCCTGCTGCGGCTGTGGCCGTATGTACGCCCCATCCGCGGCCGGTTGGCCGGCTCCGCGGTGGCGGCCGTCCTCGCGTCGAGCATGGCGCTGCTGATCCCGCTCGTCCTGAAATGGATGGTGGACGGCCCGGTCGCGGACCACGACCCGTCCGGGGTGTGGCTCGGCGGCGGCGTGTTGCTGCTCCTCGGCCTGCTGGAGGCCGGGCTGTTCGGGCTGCGGCGCTGGCTGGTGGCGCGGCCGCTGGCGAGCGTCGAGGCGTCGATGCGCTCCGCCCTGTACGGGCATCTGCAGCGGCTGCCCGTCGCCTTCCACGACCGCTGGGCCTCCGGGCAGTTGCTGTCGCGCGCCACGATGGACCTGCAGATCCTGCGGATGTTCCTGGCGTTCCCGCTGGTGTTCCTGGTGGTGAACGGCGCCGCGATCGTGCTGGGCTTCGCGATCCTGTTCTCCCAGGCCTGGACGCTCGGGCTGGTCCTGCTGCTGCCGATCGTCCCGCTGGTGATCCTCTGCTCGGTGTTCGAGGCCCGGTACTCGCTGGCCGCCCGCTCCGCGCAGGACCAGGCCGGCGACCTGGCCACGGTGGTCGAGGAGTCGGTGCTCGGCGTGCGGATCATCAAGGCGTTCGGCCGGCACCGCAGCCAGACCGAGGCGTTCCGGGCGAAGGCGCACGGGCTGCGAAGTACCGAACTGCACAAGGCGACGTTGCTGGCGGACATCTGGGCGCTGATCATGACGCTGCCCGAGGTCGCCATCGGCGCGGCGCTGATCCTCGGGATCATGCAGGTGTCCGACGGCGAGCTCTCGGCCGGCACCCTCGTCGCGTTCCTGACCACCGCGCTCGCGCTGCGCTGGCCGGTGGAGTCGCTCGGCTTCCTGCTGGCGATCAGCAACGAGTCGGCGACGGCGGCCGACCGGTTCTTCGAGGCGATCGACGCCGCGGAGGCCGACGCCGCCGGCCTCGGCGCCGAGCCCGCCGGGGCCCTGGACGGGGTGCGGTTCGAGGACGTCCGCTTCCGTTACCCGGACGCGCCGGAGAACACCCCCGACCTGCTGCACGGCATCGATCTGCACATCCGCCCCGGCGAGACGATGGCGCTGGTCGGCGCCACCGGCTGCGGCAAGACCACGCTCACCGCGCTGATCCCCCGGCTGCACGACGCCACCGGTGGCCGGATCACGCTCGACGGCGCCGACATCGCCTTGCTGTCCCGGGAGCGGCTGCGCGAACTGGTCGCGGTCGCCTTCGAGGAGCCGACGCTGTTCTCCGCGACCGTGCGGGAGAACGTGGCGATGGGCGCGGGGCCGGGCGGCGCCGACGAGGCCGCCGTCCTGCGGGCGCTGGAGACGGCCCAGTGCGACTTCGTCGCCCGGCTGCCGCACGGTCTGGACACCCAGGTCGGCGAGCAGGGGCTGAGCCTGTCGGGCGGCCAGCGGCAGCGGCTCGCGCTGGCCCGTGCCGTCGTCGGCAGTCCGGCCTTCCTGGTGCTGGACGACCCGCTGTCCGCGCTGGACGTGCACACCGAGGCGCTCGTCGAGGCCGCGCTGCGCGAGGTCCTGGCGGAGACCACCGCGCTCGTCGTGGCGCACCGGCCGTCCACGGTCATGCTCGCCGACCGCGTCGCCCTGATGTCCGAGGGCCGCATCACGGCCGTCGGCACCCATCACGAACTGCTGACCGACAGCGCGGAGTACCGCCATCTGATGTCCGGCGACGGCGAGAGGAGCGTGGCCCGATGACCTCCGTGGCCGAACAGACCGGGCAGGCCGGTTCCGGGGAGGAGCCGGCCGGCGCCGTGGACGACCCGATCCGGCCGCCGGCCCCGGACGACCCGTTCACGAAGGATGTGCTCCCCTCCCCCAAGGGCGCGCAGCTCACCCTGCTGAAGTCGCTGCTGACGCCGCACACCCGCCGGGTCTGGGTGGCGACGGTGCTGCTGCTGGTGCAGCAGGCCGCCGTGCAGGCCGGGCCGCTGCTGGTGGCGTACGCCATCGACCGGGCGATCCCGGCGCTGCGCGACGGCCGGCACGGCCCGCTGATCCTGCTCGCCTGCGTCTACCTGGGCTGCGCGCTGGCCTCCGGGCTGCTGCAACGGGCGTTCATCCGGGTCGCGGCCCGGGTGAGCCAGGATGTGCTGATCGATCTGCGCGGCCGGATCTTCCGGCACGCGCAGGCGCTCAGCCTGGACTTCCACGAGCGCTACACCTCGGGCCGGCTGATCGCGCGCGCCACCTCGGACGTCGAATCGCTGCGCGAGCTGCTGACCGAGGGCATGGAGGAGCTGCTCGGCGTCGTCCTGTCGTCGGTCTACATCTCGGTGATCCTGCTCTGGCTGGACTGGAAGCTGGGACTGGCGGCGCTGTTCTCCTGCGCCCCGCTGTATCTGATGATCCGGTCCTTCCAGAAGCGCTCGATGGTCGTCTACCGCAAGCGGTCCACGGCCATCGCCGCGGTGATCGTGAAGTTCACCGAGACGATGAACGGCATCCGGCCGGTCCAGGCGTTCCGTCGCGAGAAGCCGAACGAGGCGGACTTCGCCGAGCTCAACGGCACCCATGAGCGGATCAACGGGGACGCGATCCTGGAGATGGCGCGCTATGTCGTCGGATCCCGGCTGATGGCCAACGCGGCGATCTCCGGAATCGTGGTGTGGGGCGCGTACCGGGTGGCGGGCGGCGGTCTGGCGCTGGGGGTGCTGGCGGCGTTCGTGCTGTACCTGCGGCGGCTGTACGACCCCATCGACCGGCTCGGGATGTTCCTCAACTCGTACCAGTCGGCCGCCGCGTCGCTGGAGAAGATCGCCGGCCTGCTGGCGCAGCGCCCCTCGGTGCCCGAACCCGAGGAACCCCGCGAGCTGCCCGGCCGCGGCGGCGAGCTGCCGGGCCGCGAGGTGCTCTTCGACGGCGTGCGCTTCGCGTACCGCACCGGCGGCGAGATCCTCCCGGTCTTCGATCTGCGGATTCCGGCCGGGCAGACGGTGGCGGTGGTCGGGGCGACCGGCGCCGGCAAGTCCACCCTCGCCAAGCTGCTGGCCCGCTTCTACGACCCGACGGACGGCCGGATCACGCTGGACGGCGTCCCGTTGCGGGAACTCGCGCTTCCGGAGCTGCGACGCGGAGTCGTGATGGTGACCCAGGAGGCCTTCTTGTTCTCCGGGACGGTCGCTGAGAACATCGCGATCGGCAGACCCGATGCCGGACGCGAGGAGGTCGAGCGGGCCGCGAAAGCGATCGGAGCACATGACTTCATCTCCGCGCTGCCGGACGGCTACGACACGGACGTCCGCAAGCGCGGCGGCCGGATCTCCGCCGGCCAGCGGCAGTTGGTGGCCTTCGCGCGGGCGCTGCTCGCCGATCCCGCCGTCCTCATCCTGGACGAGGCGACGTCCTCGCTGGACGTGCCGGGTGAACGAGCGGTGCAGCACGCGATGGACACGGTGCTGCGCGGCCGGACCGCGGTGATCATCGCGCACCGGCTCTCGACGGTGGAGATCGCCGACCGGGTGCTGGTCATGGAGGGTGGCCGGATCGTCGAGGACGGGGCCCCCGCCGAACTGATCGCGGACCATGGCCGGTTCGCGGATCTGCACGAGGCCTGGCGGGACAGCCTGGTCTGACCGGGGCGGCCCGGTACCGGCCCGCTGACCTGGCCGCGACCGGACCGGTCCGCGATTCGACGCAGCGGCGTCCGTATAACGGGCGCCGCGCATCGGTCAACGGACGGAAATCGGCCAAGTTTTCGCCACCCCAATGACATGTACCGGTAAACAGTGGCACTCTTCCCGCAGCCGCCGTACAGCACTCCCCCAACAGCACCACGGGTCTGTGCAGCAGCAGCGGTCACGCACGTCCCACCCGCACGTCGCTCTACCCGGGCAGCACACAACCCCACCTGCCCGTCTGTTCACGGCCCGACCCCGCGGCCGCCGCAGAAGGAGTTCCGTAGTGAGACGATCCCCCCGCAAGGCAGTCGCGGCAGGCGCACTCGCCGCCACCGCCGCACTGCTAGCCGTAGCGCTGCCCTCGGGCACCGCCGCGGCCGGCACCGACGCACAGAGCGCTTCCCACGTTCAGCCCCGTTCCGGCGCCCTGCCGGCCGCCCTCTCGGCCACCCAGCGCGCGACGCTGCTGGCCGACGCCAACGCCAATGTCGCCCGCACCGCGGGCGAACTGCGGCTCGGCGCCAAGGAGCGGCTCATCCCGACCAGCGTTCTGCGGGACGCCGACGGCACCGTGCACACCCGCTACCAGCGCACCTACGACGGCCTGCCCGTCCTGGGCGGCGACCTGGTCGTGGCGAGCACGCCGGCCGGCGCCACCACGAGCGTCAACCGGGCGACCAACGCCGAGATCGCGGTGTCGAGCACCACGGCCACCACGACCGCCGACTCCGCGAAGTCCTTCGCGATCAGCCGGGCCAAGGCGGACGGCGCGAAGAGCCCGGCCCTGGCCGGCTCCCCGCGCAAGGTCGTCTGGGCGGCCACCGGCGTGCCGACACTGGCCTGGGAGTCCGTCGTCGGCGGACTGCAGGACGACGGCACCCCGAACCAGCTGCACGTGATCACCGACGCCAAGACCGGTTCCCGGCTCTTCGAGTACCAGGGCATCGAGACCGGCGTCGGCAACAGCCAGTACAGCGGCCAGGTCACCTTCGGCACCACGCTGTCCGGCTCGACGTACAGCATGACCGACAACACCCGTGGCGGGCACAAGACCTACAACCTCAACCACGGCACGTCGGGCACCGGTACCCTCTTCACGAAGTCCTCGGACACGTGGGGCAACGGCACCACGTCCAATGCCGAGACCGCGGGCGTCGACGCGGCCTACGGCGCCCAGGAGACCTGGGACTTCTACAAGAACGTGATGGGCCGCAACGGCATACGCAACGACGGTGTCGGCGCGTACTCCCGCACGCACTACGGCAACGCCTACGTCAACGCCTTCTGGGACGACGGCTGCTTCTGCATGACGTACGGCGACGGCAGCGGCAACGCCGACCCGCTGACCTCGCTCGACGTCGCGGGCCACGAGATGAGCCACGGCGTCACTGCCGCCACCGCGGGTCTCAACTACAGCGGTGAGTCCGGCGGCCTCAACGAGGCGACGTCCGACATCTTCGGCACCTCGGTCGAGTTCTACGCCAACAACGCCAGCGACGTCGGCGACTACCTCATCGGCGAGAAGATCAACATCAACGGCAACGGCACCCCGCTGCGCTACCAGGACAAGCCCTCGCGCGACGGGACGTCGCCCGACAACTGGTACTCCGGCATCGGCAACCTGGACGTGCACTACTCGTCCGGCCCGGCGAACCACTTCTTCTACCTGCTCTCCGAGGGCAGCGGAACGAAGGTCATCAACGGCGTCACGTACAACAGCCCGACCGCCGACAGCCTGCCGGTCCCCGGCATCGGCCGGGACGCCGCCTCGAAGGTCTGGTACAAGGCGCTGAGCGAGCGCTTCACCTCGACCACCAACTACGCGGCCGCCCGCACCCAGAGCCTGCAGGCCGCTGCTGACCTGTACGGATCCGGCAGCGCGACGTGGAACACGGTCGCCAACACCTGGGCCGCCATCGGCGTCGGCGCACGGGTGCCGACCAGTGGCGTCACCGTCACCAAGCCGGCCGACCAGAACACCGTCGTGAACACCGCCGCGAGCCTGCAGATCCAGGCCAGCAGCACCAACGGCGGCGCGCTGACCTACACGGCCACCGGCCTGCCGGCCGGCCTGTCGATCAACGCCTCCAGCGGCCTGATCTCCGGCACGCCGACCACGGTCGGCAACAACAGCGTGACGGTCACGGCGAAGGACTCCACCAACGCCACCGGCTCGGCCACGTTCAACTGGACGATCAGCCCCACCGGTGGTGGCGGCAACGTCTTCGAGAACACCACCGACGTCTCGATCCCGGACCACGGCGCGGCGGTCTACTCCAACATCGCGGTGACCGGACGTACCGGCAACGCCCCGAGCACCCTGCAGGTGGGCGTCAACATCGTCCACACCTACCGCGGTGACCTGGTCATCGACCTGGTCGCCCCCGACGGCAGCACCTACCGGCTGAAGAACTCCAGCGGGTCGGACTCCGCGGCCAACGTGGTCGCCACCTACACGGTCAACGCCTCCAGCGAGGTCGCGAACGGCACGTGGCGGCTCAAGGTGCAGGACGTGTACAGCGTCGACAGCGGCTACATCAACAGCTGGAAGCTCACCTTCTGACCCGGAACGGACGCCCTGAGGATCCTCTGAGGGCACTCCGGACCGACTGAACGGCTCGAGAACGGCGGTCGCGCTGTGTGACGGAGGTCATGCGGCGCGACCGCTTTCGGGATGATCGTCCGCGACGTTTCTGGTACAGTGGGCTGCGTTGCAGTTGTGGTACCCATGAACTCCATGTGCGCCCGGTCCTTGCGGCCAGGCGCACATTTGTTTTACCGGCGTCATGTCCGGTGTGGGGAGATCATCGCGGCGACGCGGCATCCGTAAAGTGCGGGTGCTGTATTAACTGCACCCATTAGGGAGACAGACATGGCTACCGGAACCGTGAAGTGGTTCAACTCCGAAAAGGGCTTCGGCTTCATCGAGCAGGACGGCGGCGGCGCTGACGTCTTCGCCCACTACTCGAACATCGCCACCCAGGGCTTCCGTGAGCTGCTCGAGGGCCAGAAGGTCGAGTTCGACGTCACGCAGGGCCAGAAGGGCCCGCAGGCCGAGAACATCCGCCCTCTCTGAGGCACCCCTGAGCGCTCATCGCGCCCAGTAGCGAGAGGCCCGCACCGCACGGTGCGGGCCTCTCGCGCGCAGCGGAAACAAAACAAGTGCGGCGCTCCGATGAGCGCCGCAGGACGCCGGTCCGCAGGCGTCGAAGAGGCAGTCCGCGATCCGCCGGACGGCCCCTGGCGCCGAGGGTCCTCCCTCGTCTCCGTCACGAGGAAGGTTCCCCCTTGAAGTTGTTCTCAGAACTCTCCATCTCTCCCGCGCTGGTCACCGCGCTGAACGCCAACGGCGTCACCGAGCCGTTCCCGATCCAGGCCGCGACGATGCCCGACGCGCTCGCCGGCCGGGATGTGCTGGGCCGTGGCCGTACCGGCTCCGGCAAGACCCTCGCCTTCGGGCTCCCGATGCTGACCCGCACCGCCGGGCAGCGGGCCGAGGCCAAGCACCCGCTGGCGCTCGTCCTGGTGCCGACGCGTGAGCTCGCGACCCAGGTCACCGAGGCGCTCGCGCCCTACGCCCAGGTGCTCGGGCTGCGCCAGACGACGGTGGTCGGCGGTGCGTCCATCACCCGCCAGATCGCCGCGCTGCGCAACGGCGCCGAGATCCTCGTCGCCACCCCGGGCCGGCTCGCCGACCTGATCGACCGCCGGGCCTGCATGCTCGACCGGGTCGAGATCACCGTCCTGGACGAGGCCGACCAGATGGCCGACATGGGCTTCCTGCCCCAGGTCACCAAGCTGCTCGACCAGGTGAAGCCGAACGGCCAGCGGATGCTCTTCTCCGCCACCCTGGACAAGAACGTCGACCGGCTGGTCAAGCGCTTCCTGCACAGCCCGGTCACGCACTCGGTCGACCCGTCGGCCGCGACCGTGACGACCATGGAGCACCACGTGCTGCACGTGGACGACGACACCAAGCGCGCCGTGACCGCCGAGATCGCCGCCCGCGAGGGTGGCGTGATCATGTTCGTCGACACCAAGCGCGGCGCCGACCGGCTCACCAAGCACCTGCTGGCCGCCGGCGTCACCGCCGTCGCCCTGCACGGCGGGAAGTCCCAGCCGCAGCGCAACCGTGCCCTGGACCAGTTCCGTACCGGCAAGGCCACCGCGCTGGTCGCCACCAACGTCGCCGCCCGCGGTATCCACATCGACGGGCTCGACATGGTCGTGAACGTGGACCCGCCCGGCGACCACAAGGACTACCTGCACCGTGGCGGCCGTACCGCGCGGGCCGGCGAGTCCGGCACCGTCATCACCCTGGTGCTGCCCGCGCAGCGCCGGGAGAACGCCCGCCTGATGGCGCTGGCCGGTATCAAGCCGCACACCGCGCGGGTCCGCCCCGGCGACCCCGAGCTGGTGCGCGTCACCGGTGCCCGCAAGCCGTCCGGCAGTGCCGTCACCATTCACGACCCGGTGCACGCCGCCGCCCAGGAAGCCGCCAAGCCGAAGACGAACAAGGTCTCCGGGACGCGCGGCCGTGGCCGTCGCCCCGCCGGCGCGGCCACTGCCGGCGCGGGCACCACCGCCGCTCCGACGGGCACGCCGCGCAGCGCGGGCAGCACCCGTGGTGGCCGTGGCGGACGCCCCCGTACCGACGCCGAGGGCGCAGCGGCGGGCTCCGGCCGGGCCGGGGTCAACGGCCGCGGCGGCACCCCCGGCCGCCCCGCCGCCGGCAGCCGCACGGCCGCCGGCCGCGGTGGCGCCGTGGGCCGTCGTGCCCGTCGTGAGGACGGCGCGGGCGGCGGCCGCCGCGCGGCCTGACCGCACAGCGGCACCACTGACGAACGCGACGGCCGGTACCAGGGAGTCCCTGGTACCGGCCGTCGCGTTGTCATGCGTGCCGGGTCAGCGGAGTATGCCCGTCGTCATACCCTCGGATTCGGCGGGAGTGGCGATGAGGCCGAGCTCCGCGGGGGCGGCGAGCAGCGGGTGGGTGGGCAGGACACGGACGGTGTAGCCGAAGGGCCCGGGCCGGTCGAGGGTGAGCGGACCCTCGTACAGCCGGCGCCCCTCGATGTCGGGCTGGGAGGACGGCTTGAGGGAGACGATCGCCGGGTCGGAGATCCGGTCGGCGTCGTCCACCCGCCCGGACAGCACCTGGACGTCGACGTCGCTGGTGTCGAGGTCGCCGAGGGTCACCTGGACCCGCAGGGTCAGGGTGGAGCCCAGCTCGGGGGATCCGCCCACGGAGCCGGTCTCCACATGGTCGACGGTGACCCGGTGCCAGTCGCCGCGGACCCGGGCCTTCCAGGCCGCGAGTTCCCGGGCGGCGTCGCCGGCGATGGCCCGGTGCGCGAGGGCGGCCGGGGCGTAGAGCTGCCCGACGTAGTCGCGCACCATACGTCCCGCGAGCACCTTGGGTCCCAGGGTCACCAGGGTGTGCCGGACCATCTCGATCCAGCGGGCGGGCAGGCCGTTCGCGTCATGGTCGTAGAAGCGCGGGGCGACCTGGTTCTCGACGAGGTCGTAGAGCGCCGCCGCCTCGACGTCGTCCCGGCGGTCGGGATCGTCGTCCGCGAAGCCATCCGCGGTCGGAATGGCCCAGCCGTTGTTGCCGTCGAACCACTCGTCCCACCACCCGTCGAGCACGGACAGGTTGAGACAGCCGTTGAGGGCGGCCTTCATCCCTGACGTGCCGCACGCCTCCAGCGGGCGCAGCGGGTTGTTGAGCCAGACGTCGCAGCCCGGGTAGAGGTGCTGGGCCATGCCCATGTCGTAGTCGGGCAGGAAGACGATGCGGTGGCGGACCCGCGGGTCGTCGGCGAAGCGCACCAGTTCCTGGACGAGCCGCTTGCCGCCGTCGTCCGCCGGGTGGGCCTTGCCCGCGACGACGATCTGGACCGGCCGCTCGGGGTGCAGCAGCAGGTCCATCAGCCGGTCCTGGTCGCGGAGCATCAGGGTGAGCCGCTTGTAGGACGGGACCCGGCGGGCGAAGCCGATGGTCAGGACGTCGGGGTCCAGGACGCCGTCGACCCAGCCCAGCTCGGCCTGGCCGGCGCCGCGCTGCCGCCAGGAGGCACGCACCCGGCGCCGTACGTCCTCCACCAGCTGCTCGCGCAGCACCCGGCGCAGTTCCCACACGGCCGGGTCCGGGATCTCGGCGACGGGTTCCCAGCGCTGGGTCTCGCCGATCATCAGGGCGTCCTCGGCGCGCTGCGCGCCGATCTGGCGGGCGCCGAGCCGGAAGACCTCGGGGGCCACCCAGGTGGGGGCGTGCACCCCGTTGGTGATGGAGGCGATCGGCACCTCGTCGGCGTCGAACCCGGGCCACAGCCCGGCGAACATCTGCCGGCTGACGGCGCCGTGCAGGGTGGAGACGCCGTTGGCGCGCTGGGCCAGCCGCAGCCCCATCACCGCCATGTTGAAGACGTTCGCGTCACCGCCGGAGTACGTCTCCATGCCCAGCTCCAGCACCCGCTGGATGTCGACACCGGGCAGTTCGCCGCCGTCGCCGAGGTGCTGCCCGACCAGCTCGCGGTCGAAGCGGTCGATCCCGGCGGGGACGGGCGTGTGGGTGGTGAAGACCGTGCCGGCCCGTACCGCCTCCACGGCCGCGTCGAAGGCGAGCCCTTCCCCGCCGAGTTCGCGGATGCGCTCCAGGCCGAGGAATCCGGCGTGGCCCTCGTTGGTGTGGAAGACCTCGGGGGCCGGGTGCGCGGTGAGCCGGCAGTACGCACGCACGGCGCGCACCCCGCCGATGCCCAGCAGCATCTCCTGCAGCAGCCGGTGCTCGCTGCCGCCGCCGTACAGGCGGTCGGTGACATCGCGTTCGGTGCGGTGGTTCTCCTCGACGTCGGAGTCGAGGAGCAGCAGCGGGACGCGGCCCACCTGGGCCTTCCAGATGTGGGCGGTCAGCGACCGGCCGCCGGGCAGGGCGAGGACGACGTGGGCGGGGGTGCCGTCCTGCTCGCGCAGCAGGCTCAGCGGCAGCTCGTTGGGGTCGAGGACCGGGTAGTGCTCCTGCTGCCAGCCCTCGCGGGACAGGCTCTGGCGGAAGTAGCCGTGCCGGTAGAGCAGTCCGACGCCGATCAGCGGCACACCGAGGTCGCTGGCGGCCTTGAGGTGGTCCCCGGCCAGGATGCCGAGGCCGCCCGAGTACTGGGGCAGGGCCGCGGTGATCCCGAACTCGGGCGAGAAGTAGGCGATGGCGGCGGGCAGTTCGGAGGACTGCCCCTGGTACCAGCGCGGATTGGTGAGGTAGTCGGTCAGGTCCTCGGAGGCGGAGGAGAGACGGCGCAGGAATCTGCGGTCCTGGGCGAGGGCCTCGAGCCGTTCCCTGGAGACGGCGCCGAGCAGCCGTACCGGGTCTCCGGCAGCGGCCCGCCAGCCCTCCTCGTCGACGGTCTGGAACAGCTCCCGGGACTCCGGGTGCCAGGACCAGCGCAGATTCTGTGCCAGTTCGCCGAGCGGACGCAGCGGTTCCGGCAGGACAGTTCGCACGGTGAAACGACGGATTGCCTTCACGCTACGACGGTAGCCGGGTCCCGCCCCGCGATCCGTCCGCTATCCACGATCCGGTCGTTCAAACGCCCGAACGGACGTGCGCCGGGGCATTCGGGCGGCGCGTCACCGCGCGGGGCGGCGCGGGGTGGGCACCGGGCGGCGCAGGGCCCGGCGGGCTGTCAGAGGTGCCGGTTAGCATCGCCGCATGACCTCTCCTACCTCCCAAGTCCAGCCCGCGAAAGTCGACTTCTACTTCGATCCCGCCTGTCCTTTCGCCTGGATCACCTCCCGCTGGATCCTCGAGGTCGAGCAGCGGCGGGACATCGAGCTGCGCTTCCGCGTGATGAGCCTGTTCGTCCTGAACGAGGGCCGCGAGCTGCCCGAGTGGTACCGGGATCTGGTGGACCGCTCGCTCGGCCCGGTGCGGGTCGCGATCGCCGCCGCAGAGCAGCACGGCGAGGGTGTGCTCCGGGACCTGTACACGGCCATGGGCACCCGGATACACAACGGCGGCAACCGCGAGGACTTCGACACCGTCGTCAAGGAGGCGCTGGCCGAGGTGGGGCTGCCCGCCGAGGTGGCCGCCGCGGCCACCGATCCCCGGTACGACGAAGCGCTGCGCAAGAGCCACCACGAGGGCATGGACCCGGTCGGTGACGACGTCGGCACACCGACGATCCATGTCGACGGCGTCGCCTTCTTCGGCCCGGTGCTGAACTCGATCCCCCGGGGCGAGGAGGCGGCCCGCGTCTTCGACGGCGTCCGGTCGCTGGCCGGCTACCCGGACTTCTTCGAGCTCAAGCGGACGCGGACGGGCTCGCTCTCCTTCGACTGAGCCGCCCGTCCCGCCCGCGACCCGCTCAGCGCACCGCCCGGACGGCTTGGACGGCGCGGACAGCTCCGACGTCGTAGGGGGAACCCTGGTTCACCGTGGCCGGGTCGAACGCGCCGGCCACGGCGTAGCTCCTGGCGATCGTCTCCAGTTCGGTGCGCGGGATCACGTCGTGGATGTCCGTGAAGCCGTCGGGGGCCCGTTCGTGGGCCATGTTGATGACCACCTCCGGGCCCAGCCGGCGGTTGGAGCGCTGCAGTTCGGTCATGGGCGGCCGGCGCTCCGCCTCGTAGGCCAGCAGGGCCCGCGCGGGGTCCTCGTGGGCGGCCATCGCGTGCGCCAGGGCGCGGCCGTCGATGATCGACTGGGTGGCGCCGTTCGAGCCGATCGGGTACATCGCGTGGGCGGCGTCGCCGATCAGCGTCGCCCCGCCGAAGGTCCAGCGCACCAGCGGCTCACGGTCCACCATCGGGTACTCGAAGGCGGCCTCGGCGGCATCGACGACCTCGCCGACATCGACCCCGTCGAAGACCCAGCCCTCGTAGTGGTGGCGGAACTTGGCGGTGGGCACCGGGCGGTTCCAGTCGCTGCGGTCCGGGGCGCCGTCCTGCTCCGCCGGCATCGCCAGCGCCCAGTTGACGAGCACCTTCTCGCCGGGCGCGGCCGGAATCGTCATCGGGTACACGACGGCCTTCTGCCGGTTGTTCCCCGCGATGAACATGAAGGTGCCGACGCGGTCGGCCGGCATCCAGGACACCCCGCGCCAGACCAGCATGCCGTTCCACGGCGGTTCGCCCTCGCCGGGGTACATGGCGGAGCGGACCGCCGAGCGGATGCCGTCCGCGCCGATCAGGATCTCCGCGCCGATGTCGGTGGTGGCGCCGCTGGCCCGGTCCCTGATGGCGACGCGCAGCTGGGCGCCGGGCAGCTCGGTGAAGTCGTCCACCCGGGCGCCGGAGACGACCGCCGCGCGGCCGAGCCGTTCCCGGACCGCGCGGGACAGCACGTTCTGCAGCTGACCGCGGTGGATCGACAGCTGCGGCCAGCGGTACCCGGCGCCGGTGCCGCGCGGCTCCTGCCAGACGAGGCTGCCGCTGCTGTGGTAGTAGCGCAGCTCGCTGGTGGGTACCGACACGGCGGCCAGTTCCTCGTACAGCCCCAGGGCCGCCAGTTCACGGACCGCGTTGGGCATGATGTTGAGTCCCGCGCCGACCGGCTGGATCTCCGGGGCGGCCTCGACGACCATCACGTCGGTGCGGCCGACGGCGTGCAGGCTGAGTGCCGCGGTGAGGCCGGCGATGCCGCCTCCCGCGATGACGATGCGGTTCATCGTTCCCCTTCGGTGGAGCGCCGGACCAGCGTCTCGTTCTCGCGGGTCAGGTCGAGTACGGAGCGCAGCAGTTCGACCGGTGCGCCGCCGCTCCCGTAGTCGTACAGCCGCACCTCGTCGCTGTACGCCTCACGGGCGATACGGATGTGCCGGGCCCGGAAGGTCTTCAGGATGCGCAGCACCCGCGCCAGCGCGACGGCGCTCGCCCGCAGGGTGGGCGGCAGCCGGTCCGCCTCCTCCCAGCTGATCGCGAAGGAGAGCTTGCCCACCGCGGAGGGGCTGCCCTGGTACCGCGCGTGGAAGGTACGCCAGGCCGGGAGGCTGTAGGGCACCGACTCGGTGAGGAAGGACTCGTACCGCCCGGTGCTGCGGTCGGACTGCCAGAGGGTCAGATCGACCAGCCAGAGCGGGACCTGGGCCGCCGCCGGGCCGAGGTATTCGCGGCCGTCGAGGGTGATCTCCTCGAAGTAGGGGCGCAGGACCCGGGCGAAGAACACCGGTGAGACGTTGGCGATGGTGAAGTCGATCGAGTCGACCATGGCCTGGACGAGTCCGGCGAGCCGGTCGAGGCAGGACGAGAAGCGGCTGTCGTGGGGTTCGAGGGTGGCCAGTTCCGAGCAGGCGTCCAGCGAGGCGCACAGGCTGGGGAAGACCATCCGGACGGCGTCCTGGAGGCAGGCCTCCATGGGGTCCCCGGTGTACATGCGCTGGCGGGCGCCGACCGGGTTCCAGGCCGTGTAGTGGTGGACGGTGTCCCGCGGCACCATGCCGGTACGGCGGCCCAGCGCGCGCAGCACCGGCAGCGCCTCCGGTACGGCGTCGAGCGGCTCGGTGCCGTGCCGCTTGACGGAGCCGAGGAAGATGCCCAGGTCCCGCATCGCCGCGAGGTTCTCGACGGTGGAGAAGTCGTCCAGGACGTCGGTGGCCGGAAGGAGTTCGCGCAGCGCGGTGACCATGCCGGACACATCGCCGTCCGCGTTCATGACGCGGAGCTTCTCGCAGGCCTCGTCCGCTCCCAGCGGGTCGACACCGCGTATCTCCTCGATCCGGTAATAGGGCTCTTGCCCTTGGAGCACGTGGAGCACAGACATGTGGGGCACCGTCATTCCGAGGGTCACAGGGATGTGTGTGTGCTGGGTGTGGGGTCGGCCTTCTCCCGCGACGGGCTGCGCAGCAGCAGCGTCAGGAGGGTGGCGGCCGCGGCGAAGGCGGCGCCGGCGAGCAGCGCGGTGCGGAAGCCGGCGGCTTCGGCGGCCGCTCCGGGTCCCGCGGTCCGGGTGTGCGCCGCGGCCACCGCGACGAGTACCGCGAGGCCGAGGACGGAGCCGAACTGCTGGCTGGTGTTGATCAGTCCGGACACCAGTCCGGTCTCGCCGGGTCCGGCCTGCGCGGTCGCGGCGACGTTGGTGGTCACCATGACCAGCGGCAGCCCGATCCCGATCAGCAGGCTGGGGGCGAGGACCGTCGTGGCGAAGGATCCGTCCGGCGACAGCGACAGCGCGAGCCACACCATGGCGGCGGCCACCAGCGCGAAGCCGGAGGTCATCACCGGGCGCAGTCCGAAGCGGGAGACCAGCCGTCCGGTCTGCGGCGCGGTCAGCACGACGACGATCGACAGCGGCAGCAGTCCGAGTCCGCCGGTGACCGGTGCGTAGTCCAGGACGTTCTGCAGATACAGGCTCACGAGGAAGAACATCGGGAACAGCGCCATCTGTGCCAGCGCGCTGAGGATGTTGGCCAGCCGCAGCGCCGGCCGGCCGAGCACACCGGGCGGAACCAGCGGACGGGCGGCGCGGGTCTCGACGACCGCGAACGCCGTCAGCAGGGCCAGTCCGGCCGCTCCGGCGAGGAGGGTGCCGCTGTCGGTCCAGCCCGCGCTACCCGCGTCGACCAGCGCGTACGCGATCAGGCTGAGGCCGCCGGTGGCGGTGAGGGCGCCGCCGAGGTCGAAGTCCCGGAGGGCGCCGGGCGCCGCCGCGGTCCGCTCACGGCGGGCCAGGACGGGGGCCAGCGCGGCCGGTGTCAGGGCGATGAGCGCCGCACCCACCAGAACGTTCAGGACGAACGTGGAGCGCCAGCCGAGGCCGGAGGTGAGGACGCCGCCCAGCACCGTGCCCAGCGCGCCGCCCAGCCCCCCGAGCGCCGCGAACACGCCCAGGGCGCGGTGCCGTTCGGGTCCCTCGGCGAAGAGCAGCAGGACCAGCGCGAAGGCCGCGGCGGCCGCGCAGGCCGCCCCGACCCCTTGCAGGGCGCGGGCGGCGACGAGCAGCCGGCTGTCGCCGGCGAAGGCGCCGCCGAGTGAGGCGGCGGACAGCAGCGCCAGTCCGGCCGTGAAGAGCCGGCGGTGGCCGACGAGGTCGGCGACCCGGCCGGCCAGCAGCAGGAAGCCGCCGAAGGTGATCAGGTACGCGTTGGCGACCCAGGACAGGCCGGCGGCGTCGGTGCCGAGGTCGGCGCCGATGGAGGGCAGCGCCACGTTGATGATCGCGGTGTCGAGGATCAGCAGGAGCTGGGTCGAGGCCAGCAGGGCGAGCGCGAGGCCGCGTCGATGCACCATCGCCTCAGGCCCGGGGCAGCGGCTGCAGTTCGTACCCGTCGAGGCAGGTCCGGGCCAGGCTCTCGCAGGCACCGGTGTCGCCCTCCCACGCCTGCTGCAGCAGATAGACGTGCGGGGCGCCGTGGTAGAAGCGCTCGTACTGCTCGTGCCGTCCGGCGAACTCCGTGCCGAGCGCGTCCCAGGCGAGCTTGAGCAGCTTGACGCGGTCCTGCGCCGGGTGTCCCGGCGAGCGGATGTACTTCGCGATGACGGGGCCGATCTCCGGGTGCAGCAGGTCCTGCGCGGAGGCGGGGAGCTGGATGACACCGCCACCGGCCAGCAGCTTGATCTCGCTGATCGCCCTGGGGTAGAGGTCACCGGCCATGATCCGGTGGGCGTAGGAGATCTCCTTGTCGGGCATCACGCCGCCGCGTCCGCCGTCGACCTGCTCGTACCCGGCCTCGGCGGCCAGCACCATCGACCTGGCCTGCGCCACCCAGCCCATCAGCCGGCCGATCTGGGTCTGCACCGGCGGCAGCTGGTAGGTGTTGTTGGCCTTGGCGAGCAGGATCGCGACGCCGGTGAGGAACTCCAGCTTGGTCCAGAAGCGGGTGGCGGCCTGGTGGACGAAGTTCACGTACGCGGGGGTCTGCCACCACTGCCCGAAGCAGACGTCGACGTTGCGGTACGCGAGCACGTTCTCCCACGGGACGAAGACGTCCTCGCAGACCAGCAGGGCATCGTTCTCGTCGAAGCGCGAGGAGAGCGGGTTGTCGAAGACGCTGCGGGCCTGGGCCTCGTACGAGGTGCGGGAGATGAACTTCAGGCCGGGGGTGTCGACCGGTATCGAGAAGCACAGCGCGTGCTCGACGTCCTGCGGGGCCAGCGGCTCGATGGTGCCGACGAGGACCTCGTTGCCGAAGACCGCCGCGGTGCCGATCATCTTGGCGCCGCGGACGACGATGCCGCCGTCGCGCTCCGCCACCACCCGGACGACGAGGTCGTCGCGCTCCTGCTCGGCCGCGGACTTCGTCCGGTCGATCTGCGGATTGGTGATGGTGAACGTCGGATAGAGATCGCCCTCCGACATCCGCCGGTGGTATGCCGCGACGTTCGGAGCGCCGTCGAAGGTGTCCGTGGTGAACAGCCCCGGCGCCGCCGCGAAGCCCGCGATCCCGGCCGCCATGTAGTCGGGAGTGCGGCCGAGATAGCCGAAACTCGCCTCTGCCCACACCTTGTGCGCCTTTCGGCGGGCGACCAGGTCCTCGTACGAACGGGGTATCAGGAAGGCCCGGTGGACGCCGCCTTCAGTGAGTACGGCGGAGTGCGCGGAGTCGTGGGAGAGGTCGTACAGTCCCGCGATGGAGTCGACGGTGTTGCGGAAGGCCGGGTGGCGGGTGATGTCCTTGACCCGCTCCCCGTCGATCCATATCTCGCGTCCGTCTCGCAGCGAATCCTTGTACTCCTGGCCGGACCTGGTCACCGTGTCTCCTCAACGATCTTCGACGCGCCGTTGAAGAGACTGCCTCATACACGTGTGCTAATCAATGAACGTCCTGCCGGTCCCGTTTATGAACCGGCCAGTTGCCGCGGTATTCACCAGGCGTTGTCCCGAACCACTTGCGGAACGCCAGATGGAACCCGACCGCGCTCTGGTAGCCGACGCGGGGCGGCACGGCCGCCTGCGGAACCGCCGTCTCGGTGAGCAGCCGGGCGGCCTCCTGCATCCGACGCCCGGTCAGATGCCGGGCCGGCGCCTCGCCCACCAGCTCCCGGAAGGTGGCGGTGAAGGCCGACCGTGACATGCCGACCTCGCGGGCCAGCGCCTCGATCGTCCACGGTTCCGAGAAGCGGGTGGAGACGATGATGAGCGCCCTGCTGATGCCCGGGTGACGCAGCGCGGGCAGCACGGCCGGGTTGTCGGAGAGCTCGCGCAGCAGCGGGCGCAGCGCCAGCACGAAGGCCATCTCGAACGCCCGCAGGGTGACGAGTTGCGATCCCGGCTCGCCGCGCCGCTCGGCGGCGGCGAGCGAGGCGAGGGTGTCGCGCAGCAGCGGTTCCTTGTCGACCTGCGTCCGGTCCAGCACCAGCGACCACGGCAGCGCCCGGTACAGCGAGGTCGCGGCCGTCGCGTCGTAGTGCAGTCCGGCGCACAGGATGCGGCTCCGCTCGCCGGTGCCCTCCACGACGAGCACTCCTGACGTGCCGGGTTCGCGCTCCGGGAGCACCGCCCTGAGCGGGACGCCCTGCCGGCCGGGCAGATCGGAGAGGCGGTGCGCGGTCCCGGTGGGGAAGACCGCCAAGTCCCCCTGGTGGAGCTGGATCGGCGGGCAGTCGCCCGCGCTGATCCAGCAGTCGCCCTCGACCATGTAGTGCAGGATCGCGCAGCTCTGCTCGGAGTCCCCCTCGATCGCCCAGGGCGCCCGCACCGTCCAGAGGCTGTCGAACACGCCGGTCAGGCGCAGTGGCCTGAGCAGTTCGCTGAGGAGGTCGTTCCCGCCAGATTCCATGGACGAACCCTTAATCCCCGTCCCGGTTTGCTTATTGCCGCCCCTGTGCGCCCCGACCAGCCTGAGGTGAGGCGGAATCGCTGATTCATTCTAGCGAAGGGCGACACACCGATGTCGGAGGAGATTCACCAGCGTTGCTTGGTCGTGGGAGCGACCGGCTTCCAGGGGGGCGCCGTGGCCCGGCTGCTCGCCGGACGCGGGCACCGGGTCCGCAGCCTGACGCGGCGGCCGGCCGTAGCGCGCCCGGACATCGCGGGGGTCTCGTTCGTGGCCGGTGACCTCGGTAGCCGGGACGACGTGATGTGGGCGTTCAAGGGCGCCACACACGCAGTAGTGACCATGCCGTTGGAGTACGACCCCCTACGTATTGAGACGTATGCGATGCACATCGCGGAGGCCGCGCTCGAATCCGGGGTGACCCGGATCGTGTACAACGCGAACACCCGCGTGCCCTCGGACACCGCCGGAGTGGCCGCGTTCGAGACCCGCCGGATCGCCGAGGCGGTGCTGGCGGACTGCGGTGTGCCGCTGGTCGTGCTGCGGCCACCGGTGTACCTCGACAACCTGTTCAGTCCCTGGAACGGGCCGGCCCTGGTCGACGAGGGCGTGCTCGCGTACCCGCTGCCGGCCGACCGGCGGATCGCCTGGATCTCGCACGACGACCTGGCGGTCGCGGTGGCCGCCGCGCTCTTCAACGACGGCCTCGACGGCCGGGTCCTGGACATCGGCGGCGGACAGGCCGTCGACGGGAACGAACTCGCCGCCGCGTTCGCCGAGGGCCTCGGCCGGCCCGTCGCGTACCAGGCCCTGCCGCCCGCCGCCTTCGAGGCCGCGCTGGCCAAGGCCATCGGCCCGAACGCGGCCGCCGGCGTCGCCGGGATCTACCACTACATGGCGGAGGGCACGGACGAGCGGTTGATGGACGGCGACCCGCGGGAGGCCGAGCAGGGGCTGGGGATCAAGCTCACCTCCATCGCCGGCTGGGTGGCCGCGCAGCCCTGGCAGACCTGGTCCAGCCGCCCGCTCTGACCGTCCTCCGGCATATTCACCGACCAGCCGTCCGGCCCCTCCCGTCCTGCGGGGCCGGACGGCTTCTCCAACTCCCCGCAAAGTACGCACCGGTACCCCTTCCCGGGAGCTTTTGACTGCCATCCAATGGGAAGGCTCCCGGCAATGCGGAGTCACTTCATCCCCCTCATGACTCCGCCATTCGCCCGACCCTCCAACCGAGTGAACGCGGACAGGAGCGGCCATGCACGCGAGAACACGTCCACAGGAGCAGATACAAAGAGCGGGAGCACGCAAGGAAGCCGCCCGCCGCGCCGCCGCCCGCCGGCGCAAGCAGCCTCCGGAGCATCCCCCTCCTGTCCACTCCCCAGCGCTCCCAGGTGAGGCAATGATCGGTCGCATCCCCGTCCTCGACGTCCGCCCGCTCGTGGACTGCGGCCGCCGGCCGGCCAAAGCGGTCGCCGGCGAGACCTTCCAGGTCACCGCCACGGTCTTCCGCGAAGGCCATGACGCGGTCGCCGCCAATGTCGTGCTGCGCGACCCCAACGGCCGCTCGGGACCCTGGACCCCCATGCGGGAGCTGGCCCCCGGCACCGACCGGTGGGGCGCGGACGTCACCCCGCCGGCGGAAGGCCGCTGGACGTACACCGTGGAGGCCTGGAGCGATCCGGTCACCACCTGGCGGCATGTCGCCGGCATCAAGATCCCGGCCGGGATCGACACCGCCCTGGTCCTCGCCGAGGGCGCCCGGCTGCACGAGCTGGCCGCCGCCGGGGTGCCCAAGAACGACGGCCGGGCCGCCGTACTCGCCGCCGTCGACGTACTGCTCGACGAGAACAGGACCGCGGCGGAACGGCACGCCGCGGCCGTGGCCCCCGCGGTCACCGCCGTCCTCGACCGGTTCCCGCTGCGGGAGCTGGTCACCGCCTCCCGTCCGATGCCGCTGCAGGTCGAGCGCCGGCGGGCGCTGTTCGGCTCCTGGTACGAGCTGTTCCCGCGCTCCGAGGGCGCGGTCGTCAAGGAGGGCAGCCCGCCGCGGTCCGGCACCTTCCGCACCGCGGCCGAACGGCTGCCGGCCGTCGCCGCGATGGGCTTCGACGTCCTGTACCTGCCGCCGATCCATCCGATCGGCACGGCCTTCCGCAAGGGCCCGGACAACAGCCTCGTCGCGGGCCCGGACGATGTCGGCTGCCCCTGGGCGATCGGCTCGCCGGAGGGCGGGCACGACGCGATCCACCCCGATCTGGGCACCATCGAGGACTTCGACTTCTTCGTGGAGCAGGCCCGCGAGCTGCGGCTGGAGATCGCCCTCGACTTCGCCCTGCAGTGCTCCCCCGACCACCCCTGGGTCGACAAGCATCCGGACTGGTTCGCCCACCGGCCCGACGGCAGCATCGCCTACGCCGAGAACCCGCCGAAGAAGTACCAGGACATCTACCCCATCGCCTTCGACGCCGACATGCCCGGCATCGTGCGCGAGACGCTGCGCGTCCTGCGGTACTGGATGGAGCACGGCGTACGGATCTTCCGGGTCGACAACCCGCACACCAAGCCGGTGGTCTTCTGGGAGAAGGTCATCGCCGACATCAACCGCACCGATCCCGACGTGATCTTCCTGGCCGAGGCGTTCACCCGGCCGGCGATGATGCACACCCTGGCGAAGATCGGCTTCCAGCAGTCGTACACGTACTTCACCTGGCGCACCGCCAAGGAGGAGCTGACCGACTACCTGACGGAGCTGTCCGGGGACGCGGCCAGTTACATGCGGCCGAATTTCTTTGTCAACACGCCGGACATCCTGCACGCGTACCTTCAGCACGGTGGCCGCCCCGCGTTCGAGGTGCGCGCCGTGCTGGCCGCGACGATGTCACCCACCTGGGGGGTCTACGCGGGCTTCGAGCTGTACGAGGGCGACGCCGTACGACACGGCGGCGAGGAATACCTGCACTCGGAGAAGTACGAGCTGCGTCCCCGCGACTGGGCCGCGGCCGAGGCGGAAGGACGCTCGCTGGCCCCGTTCATCACACGGCTCAACCGGCTGCGGCGCCGCCATCCGGCCCTGCAGCAGCTGCGTGAGCTGGCTTTCCACCCCACGGACAACGACGCGGTGCTCGCGTACTCCAAGCGCAGCGGCGAGGACGTCGTACTGGTGGTCGTCAACCTCGACGCCCACCACACCCAGGAGGCCACCGTCTCGTTGAACATGCCGGAGCTCGGCCTGACCTGGCACGAGTCCGTCCCGGTGCGCGACGAGCTCACCGGCGAGACCTACCACTGGGGCAGGGAAAACTATGTGCGCCTCGAACCGGGCCGTACGCCCGCGCACATCGTTCATCTGCGACCGTCTCCTTCGATCGGAGGGTCACTCAGTTGATCGTCAACGAACCCGTTCCCGACACCTTCGAGGACACACCGGCAAAGGACCGAGATCCCGACTGGTTCAAACGGGCGGTGTTCTACGAAGTCCTCGTGCGGTCCTTCCAGGACAGCAACGGCGATGGTGTCGGTGACCTGAAGGGCATCACCGCCAAGCTCGACTACCTGCAATGGCTCGGGGTGGACTGCCTGTGGCTGCCGCCCTTCTTCGCCTCGCCACTGCGCGACGGGGGCTACGACGTCTCCGACTACACCGCCGTGCTCCCGGAATTCGGCGACCTCGCCGACTTCGTGGAGTTCGTGGACGCGGCGCACCAGCGCGGCATGCGCGTGATCATCGACTTCGTCATGAACCACACGAGTGACCAGCACGACTGGTTCCAGCAGTCCCGTTCCGACCCGGACGGCCCGTACGGCGACTACTACACCTGGGCGGACGACGACAAGGAGTTCCAGGACGCGCGGATCATCTTCGTCGACACCGAGACGTCCAACTGGACCTTCGACCCGGTGCGCAAGCAGTACTACTGGCACCGGTTCTTCTCCCACCAGCCGGATCTCAACTACGAGAACCCGCAGGTCCAGGAGGAGATCCTGGCCGCGCTGCGGTTCTGGCTCGATCTGGGGATCGACGGCTTCCGGCTCGACGCGGTGCCCTACCTCTACCAACAGGAGGGCACCAACTGCGAGAACCTGCCGCAGACCCACCAGTTCCTGAAGCGGGTCCGCGCCGAGATCGACCTGCACTACCCGGACACCGTGCTGCTCGCCGAGGCCAACCAGTGGCCGGAGGACGTCGTCGACTACTTCGGCGACTTCCAGCGCGGCGGCGACGAGTGCCACATGGCGTTCCACTTCCCGGTGATGCCGCGCATCTTCATGGCCGTGCGCCGCGAATCGCGCTACCCCGTCTCGGAAATCCTGGCCAAGACCCCGGCCATCCCGCAGACCTGCCAGTGGGGCATCTTCCTGCGCAACCATGACGAGCTGACCCTCGAAATGGTCACCGACGAAGAGCGCGACTACATGTACGCGGAGTACGCCAAGGACCCGCGGATGCGGGCCAACATCGGCATCCGCCGCCGGCTCGCCCCGCTGCTGGACAACGACCGCAACCAGATCGAACTGTTCACGGCACTGCTGCTGTCGCTGCCCGGCTCGCCGATCCTGTACTACGGCGACGAGATCGGCATGGGCGACAACATCTGGCTCGGCGACCGGGACGCGGTCCGCACCCCGATGCAGTGGACGCCCGACCGCAACGCGGGCTTCTCCTCGTGCGACCCCGGCCGGCTCTATCTGCCGACCATCATGGATCCGGTCTACGGCTACCAGGTCACCAACGTCGAAGCGGCGATGAGCAGCCCGTCCTCATTGCTGCACTGGACCCGGCGCATGATCGAGATCCGCAAGCAGAACCCGGCCTTCGGCCTCGGCTCCTACACGGAACTGCCCTCCAGCAACCCCGCTGTACTGGCGTTCCTGCGGGAATACGGCGACGACCTCGTCCTGTGTGTCCACAACTTCTCCCGCTTCCCCCAGCCCACCGAGCTGGATCTGCGGACGTTCAGCGGCCGGCACCCGGTCGAGCTCATCGGCGGGGTGCGGTTCCCCGCCATCGGCGAACTGCCCTATCTGCTGACCCTCGCCGGTCACGGCTTCTACTGGTTCCGGCTGCGCCGCGACCCCGTGTAGCTCCCCCAGCTACCGCTGGGAGTTACCCCCAGGCCGCCGGCCCCCGACCGGCGGGCCCGCCCGGAACACCCTCCGGGCGGGCCCGTACGGCGGTTTCCTGTCACCCGGCCGGGGCAGGCTCCCCGTGTCGCCGGACAGCCACCGCCCGTCATCCGGGAGGCTTACGCGCACTCCCCGCCGCACGCTTCCGGGCAGGGTGCGCGATTCCCCGGGGAAAGGACGTCATGTCGGACAGCTCCTGGACCCGCACCTCTCCTACCACCGGCCGTTCACCGGCCACAGCCCCCGGGCTGCTGCACTCGCTCAGCCCACTGCTGCTGGAATGGCTACCGCAGCAGCGCTGGTTCGCCGGCAAGGGCCGGCCGATCACCGGCTTCGACCTGGTGTCGGCGACCGAACTGCTGCCCCTGGGCGGCCGCCTGGGCACCCCGGGCCTGCTCCATCTGCTGCTCGACGTGGAGCAGGCCGGCCGCCGCGCCGACTGCTACCAACTGCTGCTCGGCACCCGCACGCTGCTCCCGCCCTCGCTCGCGCCCGCCGCCGTCGGCCAGGCCACCGGCGGGCCACTCGACGGTCTGACGATCTACGAGGGGCTGTACGACCCGCGGCTCACCGCGGTGCTGCTGGAACGTCTCCGCGCCCCCGGCCGCACCGGTCGGCTGCGCTTCCTCACCGAGCCGTCGGCCACCGTCCCGGCCGGGCTGGCTCCGCGGCTGTCCACCGCCGAGCAGTCGAACACCTCGGTCATCTACGGCGACGAGTACATCCTCAAGGTGTTCCGCCGGGTCTCCCCCGGCGCCAACCCGGACCTCGAACTCTCCCTCGCCCTGGCCCGCGACGGCTCCCGGCGGGTCGCGGCGCCGGCCGCCTGGTTCGAGGCGCTGGAACTGCCGGAGCCGGCCGGCACCCCGGACGGCATCGGCGCGGAACCCGCGACGCTCGGCGTGCTGCAGCGCTATCTGCCCGGGTCGGCCGACGGCTGGGAGCTGGCCCTGCGGGCGATGGACGACGGTACGGAGTTCACCGCCGACGCCCGCGCCCTGGGCGCCGCCACCGCCGAGGTCCATGCCGCGCTGGCCCGCGCGCTGCCCACCGGTTCGCTGGACCGCCGCAGGATCCAGCTGATCGCGGCGACCATGGCGCAGCGGCTGGACACCGCCGCGGCCGAGGTCCCGGAGCTGCGCCCGTACCGCACCCGGCTGAGGGCGGCCTTCCACGACCTGTCGGAACTCGGCGGCACCGGAGCGCGGGTGGCCGCCCAGCGCATCCACGGCGATCTGCATCTCGGCCAGGCGCTGCGCACCGCGGACCACGACTGGCTGCTGATCGACTTCGAGGGCGAGCCCTCGCGTCCGCTGTCGGAGCGCCGGCTGCCGGCGCCACCGGTACAGGACGTCGCGGGGATGCTGCGCTCCTTCGACTACGCCGCCCGGCACCGCGATCCGGCCGCACCGACCGCCGGCGCGTGGGCGGAACGGCACCGGGACGCGTTCTGCACCGGCTACGCCGCGACGTCGGGCACCGATCCGCGCGACCAGCCCGTACTGATACGCGCCTACGAGACCGACAAGGCCGTCTACGAAGTCCTGTACGAGGCCCGGCACCGCCCCGCCTGGCTCCCCATTCCGATGTCAGCCATCGACCGCCTCGCATCCAACCCCCCTCCGAGGAGGATCACACCGTGACCGAGCGCCAGCCGTCTCCCCTCACGCCGGGCGCGCCCGCCGCCGTGCCCACCACCGCCGTATCCCCGGCGGAGAAGGCGCCGGGCGAGCCGCTCGGCCGGCCGCCGGCTCCCGTGACGCCCGCCGCGCCGGCGCCCGCGCCCACACCCGCAGTGACTCCGGCGCCTGCTCCTGCTCCTGCCCCGGCTCCGGCTCCGGCGGTGTCGGAGGCCGCCGCACGGGGATACGAGTCCGGGGTGACCCGCCCGCCCGCCTCGGGGAGCGCTCCCCGGCAGACGACGGAGGCCGTTCCGCCGTCCCGGGGCGAGACCCGGGACCCGGGCTCCATCACCACCCCCCGGCCCGGCCCCCCGGCCGCGGCTCCCGCGGCTCCCGCCGCGCCCGCCGCCCCTGTCGTGCCGGCCAGGCCGGTCTCGCCGCCCGCCACCTCGACCCAGGACGCCGCTCCGGCGCGGGTCGCGGTCCGCGGCGTCCGGCCCGCGGAACCGCTGGACGACGCGGACCGTGGCAGGCTGCTGGACGGTGCGCACCACGACCCGCACGGGCTGCTCGGTGCCCATCCGGTGACCGGCGGCGTGCTGTTCCGGGTGCTGCGGCCGTACGCGCTGGGAGTGGCGGTCACCGCGAAGGGACTGCGCGCGGAACTGCTGGACGAGGGCGACGGGCTGTTCGCCGGGGTGCTGCCGCTGCGGGAGATCCCCGAGTACGAACTGCTGGTGCGGTACGCGGACGGCGAGCACCCCGTGCAGGACCCGTACCGGTTCCTGCCCTCGCTCGGCGAGCTGGACCTGCACCTGATCGGTGAGGGCCGCCACGAGCAGCTGTGGGAGGCGCTCGGCGCCCGGCCGATGACCCACCAGGGCGTCACCGGCACCCGGTTCGCCGTCTGGGCGCCCAACGCCCGCGGGGTGCGGGTCGCGGGCGGCTTCAACTTCTGGGACGGCACCGGCTTCCCGATGCGCTCGCTCGGCTCCACCGGCGTGTGGGAGCTGTTCGTGCCGGGGGTCGGCGACGGGACGGCGTACAAGTTCGACATCGCCCGCCCGGACGGCGGCCGCACGCTGAAGGCCGACCCGATGGCCCGCAGCACCGAACTGCCGCCCGCGACGGCGTCGATCGTCACCTCCTCGCACCACACCTGGAACGACGCCGACTGGATGGCCCGGCGCGCCGCGGTCCCCGTCCACCAGGCGCCGTTCTCGGTCTACGAGGTGCATCTGACGTCCTGGCGGCCGGGTCTGACCTACCGCGAGCTGGCGGAGCAGCTGCCCACGTACGTCGCCGACCTGGGGTTCACCCATGTCGAGCTGATGCCGGTGGCCGAGCACCCGTTCGGCGGCTCCTGGGGCTACCAGGTGACGTCGTACTACGCGCCGACCTCGCGGCTGGGCTCCCCCGACGACTTCAAGTTCCTCGTCGACGCGCTGCACCGGGCGGGGCTCGGCGTGATCATGGACTGGGTGCCCGCGCACTTCCCGAAGGACGACTGGGCGCTGGCCAACTTCGACGGCGTCCCGCTCTACGAGCACGGCGACCCGAACCGCGCCGAGCACCCGGACTGGGGCACCCTGGAGTTCGACCTCGGCCGCACCGAGGTCCGGAACTTCATGGTGGCCAACGCCGTCTACTGGTGCGAGGAGTTCCACATCGACGGCCTGCGGGTCGACGCGGTGGCCTCGATGCTCTACCTGGACTACTCGCGTGAGCACGGCGAATGGACGCCCAACCAGCACGGCGGCCGGGAGAACCTGGACGCGGTGGCGTTCCTGCAGGAGATGAACGCGACCGTCTACCGGCGCTGCCCGGGGGTCGTGACGATCGCCGAGGAGTCCACCGCCTGGGACGGCGTCACCCGCTCCACCGACTCCGGCGGGCTCGGCTTCGGGCTGAAGTGGAACATGGGCTGGATGCACGACTCGCTGGAGTACGTGGCGAAGGAGCCGGTGCACCGCAAGTACCACCACCACGAGATGACGTTCTCGATGGTCTACGCCTACTCCGAGAACTACGTGCTGCCGATCTCCCACGACGAGGTCGTGCACGGCAAGCGCTCGCTGGTCTCGAAGATGCCCGGCGACTGGTGGCAGCAGCGCGCCACCCACCGCGCGTACCTCGGCTTCATGTGGGCGCATCCGGGCAAGCAGCTGCTCTTCATGGGGCAGGAGTTCGCGCAGGGCGCGGAGTGGTCGCACGACCACGGGCCCGACTGGTGGCTGCTGGACGAGACGTACGCGGCGGCCGCCGACCACCGCGGGGTCCGCGATCTGGTCCGGGAGCTGAACCGCACCTACAACGCGACGCCGGCCCTCTGGCAGCGCGACACCGACCCGGGCGGCTTCGCCTGGATCGACGGCGGCGCGGCCGAGGACAACACCTTCTCGTTCCTCCGCTACGACGCGGACGGCGAACCGCTGGTGTGCGTCAGCAACTTCTCACCGGTGGTCCGCGAGAACTACCGGATCGGTGTTCCCGACCGGGCCTGGCAGGAGGTGCTGAACACCGACGACGCGCGCTACGGCGGCAGCGGCACCGCCACCGGCAGCACCGGGCACCCGCTCAAGGCCGAACCGACGTCCTGGCACGGGCAGGAGCAGAGCCTCCTGCTCACCCTCCCGCCGCTGGCCACGGTCTGGCTGCGACCGGCCTGACCTCCGCACTCGTACGTTCCTCCGAACCGGTGGCGTATTCACGCGCCCCGGTTCGGTGGTCCGCACCATGGGGACGCGGCACCGGCACCCCTACGCTGACCCCGTGCACCGACCCTC
Organism: Streptomyces fildesensis; assembly: GCF_016107395.1. Lineage (GTDB taxonomy): Bacteria > Actinomycetota > Actinomycetes > Streptomycetales > Streptomycetaceae > Actinacidiphila > Actinacidiphila fildesensis. The sequence goes on along the minus strand of NZ_JAAIKO010000008.1, from coordinate 119,494 downwards.
TTCTGATCCGCCCCGGCTGCCGTTCGACGCATCGGCGATCAGACGGCTGCGTGCCCAGCTCGGGATGAACCACTCCCACATCGCCCATGCCATGTGGACCTCCTACGGCACCCCCGTACGGCCCGAGACCATCGCCGCCTGGGAGCGCGGTGAACTCGTGCCGCGCGCCTCCGAGCTGCCCGCTCTGGCCGGCGCCCTGTGGTGCGACCCGTCCGATCTCATGAGCACGCCGACCACCCTGCTGGAACACCGCTGGGCCCGCGGTATCGCCCCTTCCGACCTGGCGCGGGCGGTCGGCATGCCGATCTCCGACTACGAACGCATGGAGGTCCAGGGCCGCTGGACCGGCAACGAGCGGCAGACCGCGGCACTGGCCGACGTGCTCGGCCTGTCGCTGCCGGAACTCCTGACGGTCACCGGCGGCGACAAGCGGCTGGACGCACTGCTGCGGGAAGCCGTGGCGACCCGCTGGCAGGCGTACGTCAAACCCGTCACGGCCCTGGTGCCGCTGCCCCGGCACCGGATCGAACCGGTGCTGCGCGGCATGCACTCGGAGTACCAGTCCGTGATGGTCGCGACCCTCAACTGGGGCAACGACGTACCCGCGTCGGGCGGCGCGGGCGGCCGGGCCTTCCTGGACACCGTCAGCGAACGCTTCTGGGCCGGCCTGCAGAACCCCTGACCGCCCTGCGCGAACCGCTAACCGGCCTTCACGGTTTCGTGGTCCCTGGGGGCCGGCATCGTGTCGGCCGTCTCCGCTGTGTCGACCTTCGGGGCCGCCTCGGCGTGGTCGTCCACCAGGGTGGACTCGTCGAAGGGCAGTTCCCCGGCGAAGACCCGGACGGCGCGGTCCTTGTCGAACTCCTTGGTCCAGGTGCCGACGAGGACCGTCGCGACGGCGTTGCCCGCGAAGTTGGTCAGGGCGCGGGCCTCGCTCATGAAGCGGTCGATGCCGATGATGAGGCCGACCCCGTCGACCAGGGCGGGCTGGTGCGACTGCAGGCCGCCCGCCAGGGTGGCGATGCCGGCGCCGGTGACACCGGCCGCGCCCTTCGAGGCGATGATCATGAAGAGCAGCAGGGAGATCTGCTGGCCGACCGACAGCGGGTCGCCCATCGCCTCGGCGATGAACAGCGAGGACATCGTCAGATAGATGGCGGTGCCGTCGAGGTTGAACGAGTAGCCGGTCGGCACGGTGATACCGACCACCGGGCGGCTGACGCCCAGGTGCTCCATCTTGGCGATCAGCCGCGGCAGGGCCGATTCGGACGACGAGGTCGACAGGATCAGCAGGAACTCGCGGCCGAGGTACTTCAGCAGGTGGAAGAGGTTCACACCGGCGACCAGCCGCAGCAGGGTGCCGAGGATCACGACCACGAAGATCGCGCAGGTGACATAGAAGCCGATCATGATCACGGCCAGCGACTTCAGCGCGCCCGTGCCGGTCTCGCCGACCACCGCCGCCATGGCGCCGAACGCGCCCACCGGCGCCGCCCACATGATCATCGACAGCACCCGGAAGACGAGCCGCTGGATATGCCCGACGCCCCGCAGCACCGGCTCCCCGGCCTTTCCGAGCGCCTGAACGGCGAAGCCGACCAGGAGCGCGACCAGCAGCGTCTGCAGCACCTGGCCCTCGGTGAAGGACGACACCATCGTCTTGGGGATGATGCCGAGCAGGAAGTCGACGGTCCCCTCGCTGCCGGCCGCCTGCTTGTGCCCGGCCGCCTTCGCCGCCGTGGTCAGGTGCAGGCTGCTGCCCGGGTGCAGCACATTGCCGACCACCAGGCCGATGGCGAGCGCCACCGTCGACATCACCATGAAGTAGCCGAGCGCGAGCCCGCCCACGGCGCCGACCTTGGCGGCCTTGCGCACCGATCCGATGCCGAGCACGATCGTGCAGAAGATGATCGGCGAGATCATCATCTTGATCAGGTTCACGAAGCCGGTGCCCAGCGGCTTGAACTCCTTGGCCACACCGGGTGCGGCCAGTCCCAGCACGATCCCGGCGACGACCGCCGCGATCACTGCCAGATACAGATAGTGCGTACGGTCCTTCTTGCGGCTCTGCGTGGTCACGTCGCGGCTCTGCGTCGTCACGTCTGCCTCCCGAGGTCTCGGTAACTTCGGTGACTATGCGCGGCCGCGTGACCGGGGTCACGTTTGCGTTCATTGAGTTCTCGGTAGGGCGTGCAGACTGTGGGGCATGCCGATGATCCGGCGCGCTCCCTCGCGTCCCCGCAGCCTCGCCGGCCAGCTGTTCGCCATGCAGGTGGTGATCGTGGCCGTCGTCGTCGCGGGGTGCGCGGTGCTGGCCTACGTCCAGGCGCACAGCCGGGCCGAGGACGGGGCGGACGGCCGGGTGCGGGCGGCGGCCGCGTCGATCGCCGACTCCCCCACCGTCCGGCAGGCCGCCCTCGCGGCGCCCGGCACCGATCCGAGCACGGTGCTCCAGCCGTACGCGCAGCGGGTGGTCGCCGACGCCGGCGTGGACTTCGTGACGATCATGGCGCCTGACGGCATCCGCTGGACCCACCCCGACCCGCAGCGGATCGGCGAGCCGTTCCTCGGCCACACCGCGCGGGCCCTGCGCGGCGAGACCTTCACCGAGACGTACACCGGCACGCTCGGCCCGTCGGTGCGGGTCGTGGCACCGGTGCGCGACGGGCCCGGCGGCCGGGTCATCGCGCTGGTCAGCGTCGGCATCAAGGTGGACGCGATCAGCCACGAGGTGCGCGGCCAGCTGACCGTACTGATCGCCGTCGCGGCCGCCGCGCTCGCGATCGGCGGCCTCGGCACGTACCTCGCCAACGCCCGGCTGCGCCGCCACACGCACGGCATGGCCGCCACCGAACTGAGCCGGATGTACGACTACCACCAGGCGACCCTGCACGCGGTGCGCGAGGGGCTGATCCTGCTCGGCGCCGACCGCCGGGTGCTGCTCTGCAACGACGCGGCCCGCGAACTGCTCGGTCTCACCGGCGAGGTCGTCGGCGGCTACGTGGACGGCCTCGGGCTGCCCGCGTCGCTCACCGGCGCGCTGCTCGCGGCCGAGCCCCGCGTCGACGAGGTGCATCTCACCGCCGAGCGGGTCGTGGTCGTCAACACCTCACCGGTGCTCGGCGGGGAGCGCCGGGGCACCGTCGTCACCCTGCGGGACCACACCGATCTGCAGGTGCTGACCGGCGAGCTGGACTCGGTGCGGGGCTTCGCCGAGGCGCTGCGCTCCCAGGCGCACGAGGCCTCCAACCGGCTGCACACCGTGGTCTCGCTGATCGAACTGGGCCGCGCGGACGAGGCGGTGGACTTCGCCACCGCTGAACTGGAGCTGGCGCAGGCCCTCACCGACCAGGTCGTCGGCGCCGTCGGTGAACCGGTGCTCGCCGCGCTGCTGCTGGGCAAGGCGGCCGAGGCCAACGAGCGCGGGGTCGAGCTGACCGTCACCGAGGACAGCCGGATCGACGACGGCGTCCTGCCCGACGGATTCGCGGCGCGCGACCTCGTGACAATCCTGGGCAATCTTGTCGACAATGCCCTGGACGCCGCTGTCGAGGGCACCGGCCGGCCGAAGGTCGCGGTCACCGCGCGGACCGAAGGGAACGAATTGCTGCTGAAGGTCACCGACACCGGGCGCGGTGTGGACCCCCAGGTGCTGCGCGAGGTGTTCCAGCGCGGCTGGACGACGAAGAGCGAGGGGCGCGGGCTCGGCCTGGCCCTGGTCGAGCAGGCCGCACGGCGCGGCGGCGGCACGGTCGAGTTGGGGCAGGACGACCGGGGCGGTGCGGTGTTCACCGTCCGCATGCCGCTGCAGCGGGAGGCACGGACATGAGCGACATCGCGCACACCGGACAGAAGACCGTGCACAGCCCCGGCACCAGCCGGGTCCTGGTGGTCGAGGACGATCCGATCGCCGCCGCGGCGCACGGGCTGTATGTCGAGCGGGTGGCCGGCTTCACGGTCGTCGGCACGGTGCACTCCGGCGGGGACGCGCTCCGCTTCTTCCGCCAGCACCCGGTGGACCTGGTGCTGCTCGACCTCCATCTGCCGGACGGGCACGGTCTGCAGGTCGTCCAGGCGATGCGGGCGGCCGGTCACACCGCCGACGTCATCGCGGTGACGTCCGCCCGCGACCTCGGGGTGGTGCGGCAGGCGGTGTCCGCCGGCGTCGTGCAGTACCTGCTCAAGCCGTTCACGTTCCCCACCCTGCGCGACCGCCTCGACCGGTGGGCCCGGTTCCGCCGTGAGCTGGCCGGGGGCGAGGCCTCGGGGCAGGACGAGGTGGACCGGGCGCTGGCGTCGCTGCGCAGCCCGGAGTCACCGGTGCTGCCGAAGGGGCTCAGCGCCCCGACGCTGGAGGCGGTCACGGCAGCGCTGCGCGAGGCGGTGAGCGGGATCTCGGCGAACGCGGCGGCCGCGGCCGTCGGTGTCTCGCGGATCACCGCCCGGCGCTATCTGGAACATCTGGTGGACACCGGGCGCGCGGTGCGCAGCCCGCAGTACGGGCAGGTGGGGCGGCCGGAGCTCAGCTACCGCTGGTCCGCGGGGCCCGGCCGGGACGGCCGTACCGGCGGCTGAACGGCTCTTCTTCCCATGGCAATAGGAAACTTTCCTAACCAATCTCTTGTCGCAGGCATGCAGGACCACTAGCGTTCACGCAGCATTCCCAGAGCCAACTCCCGTACACGCTAGGAGTTCTCCCCCATGCTCGTCTTCCCGCACTCCCGCCGCGGCCGCATCGCGCTGGCCGCGACCGTAGGGCTCGCCGCGGCGTCCGCGCTCGGCGCGACCGCCCAGGCCACCACCCCCACCGCCGCGAAGGCCGCCCCGCAGGCCGCCGCCGCTCTCCCCAGCGGCATCGCGGCCCCGTACCTGTACCTCGGCTGGGGCACCCCGCCGTCCGCGACGTCCGTCATGTCGGCCACCGGCATCAAGCAGTTCACGATGGCCTTCATGCTCTCCGACGGCGGCTGTAATCCCAAGTGGGACGGGAGCCGCGCGCTCACCGGAGGCACCGACGCGTCGACGATCAACGCGATCCGCAACGCGGGCGGCGATGTCACCGTCTCCTTCGGCGGCTGGAGCGGCAACAAGCTCGAAGAGAAGTGCACCTCGGCCTCCGCACTGGCCGGCGCGTACCAGAAGGCGATCACCGCCTACAAGCTGAAGTCCATCGACATCGACATCGAGGCTTCGGCGGTCGAGAACTCCACGGTCCGCAAGCGCACCGTGGACGCCCTGAAGATCATCAAGACCAACAACAGCGACGTGAAGGTGTACATCACCTTCGGAACCACCCCCACGGGGCCCGACTCCAACGGCAAGGACCTGATCAAGAAGGGCGCCGCAGCCGGGCTGAACGCGGACGGCTGGGCGGTCATGCCGTTCGACTACGACCAGGGCGCCGTCGACATGGCGGCCACCACCAAGTCCGCGGTCGACGGTCTGAAGAACGCCGTCGCCAGCGCTTACGGGCTCTCCTCGGACGCGGCCTACCGCAAGGTCGGCTTCTCCTCGATGAACGGCATCACCGACAGCGCCGGCGAGAAGGTCACCCTCGCCAACTTCAAGTCGATGGTCTCCTACGCGACCAGCCACCACCTGGCCCGCGTCAGCTTCTGGTCCGTCAACCGCGACCGCAAGTGCGGTTCCGGCACCGACGCGGACGCCTGCAGCGGAATCAGCCAGAACAACTGGGACTTCACCAAGGCGCTCGCGGTCTACACCGGCTGAGACCGGCTGACACCGCACCTGTCGCACGGATGGATTCCGCGCCCCGGCCCGCAGCCCCGAGCTGTCGCCCGGGGCGCGGTCATGCGCTGCCGGAGAACGCCCCGCCGAACCGCCGGCAGCCGCGCGCCACCACGTGCGCGACACCGGCCGCGGCCAGCGCCGGGACGAGCAGCATCGGCAGCCCGGGGCCGCCGGAGAAGAACTGCTCGACGGCGCCCTCGGAGGTGAACGCGTCGACGGTGCCCAGCTCCAGCAGGACCACCACCGCGGCGGCGGAGGACGGCGCCGTCCCCGGGGCGAACGCCCAGCGCGGCGGCAGACAGACCAGCAGCCCGCCGGCCAGACCGCCCGAGACCGCTCCGAGCGCGCCACCGACGATCGGCCCGAGGGCGAGATAGGTGTACTGCCCGTACTCGGTGAGTTCGAAGAGAGTGCCGCCCAGCGCGCCGCCGAGCAGACCCGCGGCCGCCAGGCAGCAGAACAGCGTCCACCGCCAGTCGCCCGCGCCGTGACCGGAGCCGTAGCCGGGCGCCTCGTCCGCTGTCGTCGCCACGCGGGGCACCTTCCCTCATCCGCCGCCGTCGTCGGATGGATCAGACTGCACCGCCGGTGCCCACCGGATCAAGTACATGGTCCGTTCGGGGTACTTCTGGTGAATCGCCCCTCAAGCCGCCGCAATGTCCCCCCGGAACGGGCCAGCGCCGCGGCCTCGCCGCGGGTGTCGACATCGAGTTTGTTCAGGATGTTCGCGACGTGGAACTTCACCGTGGACTCGCTGATGTGCAGGTCCTCGGCGATGGCCCGGTTGCGGTGTCCCCGTACGAGATGTGGGTCGGCAGGGTCTGGCCGAGCGGGGCCTGGACGACTTCCAGGGCCACGGTCAGAGCGTGTTCCGGTTCGTTCCAGCCGCTGGATTCCATAGCGTCAACGGAACTGGGCGCGCTGCGGCTACGGCCTGGCTTTTCGGACAGCTGGGACTGTCCGAAAGGCGGGGCGGGTTTCCGGGACGCGCGGGCCAGGCTGTGAACACCACGACGAGGCCGGGCCGGAACGGTTCGGTGCTGTCCACCACTTTGAGGAGTGCGTTCCCATGACGAAGGCCATTGCGTTCGCGGCGTACGGCGACGCCGACGTCCTGCAGCCCACCGACATCGAGGTGCCCGCTCCCGGACCGGGCCAGGTGCGGCTGACCGTGCACGCCGCCGGCGTGAACCCGCTCGACTGCAAGATCCGCAGCGGCGCGGTCTCCGCCGTCTTCCCGGTGGAACTGCCGCACGTACCCGGTCTGGAGGCGTCCGGCACCGTGGAGGCGGTCGGCGAGGGCGTCACCGGCCTGGCGGTCGGCGACGAGGTCTTCGGCCCGGTCGCCGGCGCCTACGCCGAGCAGCTGGTGGTCGACGCCGGCCGGCTGGCGGTCAAGCCCGCCTCGCTGTCCTGGGCCGAGGCCGCGGCGCTGCCCGTCGCCGCCGAGACCGCCTGGCGCACCCTGGAACTGCTGGACGTGAAAGCGGGCGAGACCCTGCTGATCCACGCCGCGGCCGGCGGCGTCGGCACGCTGGCCGTGCAGTTCGCGGTGGCCCGCGGCGTCCGGGTCATCGGCACGGCGAGCGAGGCGAACCACGAGTACCTGCGCTCGCTGGGCGCCGTTCCCGTGACATACGGCGACGGCCTGGCCGAGCGGGTCCGCGCCGTGTCCGGCGGCCCCGTCGACGCCGTCCTGGACGCGGCGGGCCGGGACGTGCTGGGCGTCTCGGTGGAGCTGGCCGGCGGCCCGGAGCGGGTGGTGACCATCGCCGACGCGATGCACGCCCCCGCCCACCAGGTGCGCTTCTCCAGCGGCGGCCCCGGCCAGGACCGCACCGAGGGGGCGCTGGCCGGTGCGCTGGCCCTGCACGCGGAGGGTTCGCTGCAGGTGAGCATCGCCCGCACGTACCCGCTGACGGACGCCGCCGAGGCGCACCGCGCCAGCGAGCACGGCCACCACACCGGGAAGATCGTCCTCACCATCGGCTGAACCACCGCCCTGGAACGGGCCCTGGAAGCGGTCCCGGCGAAGCGGCCAGGGAACGGCCGGGTCAGAACACCGACTCGGCCTCGTCCATCCGCTCGTCCGGGACCCGCTTCAGCTCCACCACCGCGTCCGCGAGCGGCACCATCTCGATCTGGGTGCCGCGCAGCGCGGTCATGTGCCCGAAGGCGCCCTTGTGGACGCCTTCGACGGCGTGCCAGCCGAAGCGGTTGGCCAGCACCCGGTCGTAGGCGGTCGGGACGCCCCCGCGCTGCACGTGGCCGAGGATGACGGGACGCGCCTCCTTGCCGAGGCGCTCCTCCAGTTCGACGGCGAGCCGGGTGCCGATGCCGGCGAACCGCTCGTGCCCGAACTTGTCGACCTCGCCGACGCCGTAGTCCATGGTGCCCTCGGCGGGGTGGGCGCCCTCGGCCACGCAGATGACGGCGAACCTCTTGCCGCGGGCGAAGCGCTCCTCGACCATCGCGACCAGGTCGGCGGGGTCGAACGGCCGCTCCGGGATGCAGATGCCGTGCGCGCCGCCCGCCATACCGGACTCCAGGGCGATCCAGCCGGCGTGCCGGCCCATGACCTCGACGACCATGACGCGCTGGTGCGATTCGGCGGTGGTCTTCAAACGGTCGATGGCCTCGGTGGCGACCATGACGGCGGTGTCGAAGCCGAAGGTGCGGTCGGTGGCCGAGATGTCGTTGTCGATGGTCTTCGGCACGCCGACGACCGGCATTCCGGCGTCCGACAGCATCTTGGCGGCGGTCAGGGTGCCTTCGCCGCCGATCGGGATGAGGGCGTCGATGCCGTACTGGCGGCACAGCTCCTCGGCGTTGTCCGCGGCCTCGCGCAGCCGGCCGCGCTCCAGGCGCGCGGAGCCGAGGATGGTGCCGCCGCGGGCCAGGATGCCGCTGACCGAGTTGAGGCCGAGCGGGCGGTAGCGGCCTTCGAGCAGCCCGACGAAGCCGTCCTCGAAGCCGATGACCTCGTCGCCGTGCCCGGTGAGCGCGCGGTGCACGACCGATCGGATCACGGCGTTGAGGCCGGGGCAGTCGCCGCCTGCGGTGAGGACTCCGATACGCATGGGCTGGTCTCTCCTGGATGGTTTCGGGGCCTGGGGTGTCACGGGGCGGGGGCCGGGCTCGCCGGGCGTTTCGGGACCAGGGTGCCGGCACCGACCCGGCCGGCCAGGAAGTCGTCGACGTTGCGGACCGTGGCCTCGACGATCTGGTCGAGCGCGTCCACGGTGTAGTAGGCCTGGTGCGAGGTGATCAGGACGTTGGAGAAGGTGAGCAGGCGGGCCAGCGTGTCGTCCGTCATGATCTCCAACGACTTGTCGAAGAAGAAGACGCCGGCCTCCTCCTCGTAGACGTCCAGGCCCACGCCGTCGAGCCGGCCGGCTCGCAGCGTCTCGACCAGGGCCGCGGAGTCGATGAGCCCGCCGCGGCTGGAGTTGATGAGGATCGCGTCGTCCTTCATCCGGGCCAGCGCGTGCGCGCCGACGAGGTGGTGGGTGTCGGGAAGCAGCGGTACATGCAGGGAGATCAGGTCGGACTCGGTGAGCAGCACGTCCAGTTCGACATACTCCATGCCCAGCTCGACACAGGCTGGATCGGGTACGACGTCCCAGCCCAGCAGCTTCATCCCGAAGCCGTGCGCGATCCTCGTGAACGCCGCGCCGATCTTGCCGGTGCCGACGACGCCGACCGTACGGCCCCGGAAGTCCCGGCCGAGCAGGCCGTCGAGGCGGAAGTCGAAGTCGCGGGTGCGGGTGGCGGCGCGGACGATCCGGCGGTTGAGGGCAGTGGCCAGCGTCCAGGCGAATTCGGCCACCGAGTACGGGGAGTAGTAGGCGACGCGGGCGACGGTGAGGCCGAGGCGTTCGGCCGCGTCCAGGTCGATGTTGTTGAATCCGGTGGACCGCTGGGCGATCAGCTTGGTGCCGCCCTCGGCGAGCACCTCCAGGACGTCGGCGTCCAGCTGCGCGTTCACACTGGTGCTGACGATCTCGTAGCCTGCGGCGAGCGGCACGGTGTCGATGGTCAGGAAGGTCTCCAGACAGCGCAGCTGGTAGCGGGCGGCGAAATCCCGCTCCAGCAGGGGCCGCTCGTCCTTCTGCACTCCGGTCGCCAGGATCTCCACCGACACTCCTCTCTCATCACCTTATTTCACCCTATGGGAACCGTGCGGAGATGCGTACCACCTCGCATCCCCGCTTCCGCCGGCCCGTGGGGCGAAGGTCGGACCATGTGCAGGCCGTGCGCCCGGAGCTGGGCCCGTACCCGGTCCATGACCTGCGGATCCGGCGACGGGGTGGCGGCCGGCGGGAACCTCTTGCCGAGCGCCTCGTACGTTCCCGCACCGGGCTTGTGGAAGGGCAAAGCGTCCACCCGGGTGACGTTCGGCAGGCCGCCGGCGAAGGCGGCCACGCCCTCGACGTCGGCCTCGCCGTCCGTCAGTCCCGGTACCACGACGAAGCGCACCCGGACCTCCTTGCCGAGCGTCTCCAGCCGGCGGGCGAGGTCCAGGGCCGGCCGCAGCTCGCGCCCGGTGAGCTCCCGGTACAGCCCCGGTTCCCAGGACTTGATGTCCAGCAGGACGAGGTCGGTGTCGGCCACCAGCGCGTCGTGGGCCCGGCTGCCCAGGAAGCCGGAGGTGTCCAGGGCGGTGTGCAGGCCGAGTTCGTGCCGGAAGCGGTGCAGCAGCTCACCGGTGAAGACCGGTTGCAGCCGCGGTTCGCCGCCGCTGACGGTGGCGCCGCCGCCAGCGGCGGGGATGAACGGGGTGAATGAACGAGGCGGCCTTCTCGACGATCTCGTCGGCGGGGGTGCGGGTACCGCCGCGCATCGGCATGGTGTCCGGGTTGTGGCAGTACAGGCGGCTCAGCGGACAGCCGGCGAGGCTTGGGCATGATCGCGGGCTTGAGCGGGGCGTCGGTCCGCAGCCCGACGATCAGGTCGAGGTCCTCGTCGATGCAGCCGGGGGCGAACGCGTCGATGGCGGAGGGCGTCCGCACGTCCACGTCGTGGATGCCGCGGGCGATCTCCTGCGGGAGCATCCCCAGCACCCGGTGCCAGACTTCACCCGGTGCCAGACCTTCTCGGTACGCTCGGTCGGACCAGCCAGGAAGGAGCCGTCGCCCTCGTGGGGCGTGCAGTTCGACCGGATGACGTCACGGACGTCGACGGCGTCCCGCCACAGTCCGCCCCTGAAGCCCTCCCAGGGCGCGGGGGGCTGTGTCCCGGGTGCCCGGGCGGCTGCCTTCTCCGGCTGCGTCGCGGTCATGTCCGACTCACCTGTCCTTGCACTGGAGCTGTTCCGCTGGTGGACTTTTCCAGTCTCCTCCCGGTGTTTTCGCTGGTGAGCAGGCGAATGGCATCGTGGGGAGGGTCGAAGGGCACCTCCGCGCGGGCCCTGTGCCGGCAAGCGACGGCACCAGCGTCGCGTTAGCGTCTTGGAGTAGGTACGAACGGGAGAGCGGCCGCACCGGGAACGGAGCGCGGCACGAAGAGAGCAGTGGCGGGAAGCAGTGGTGAGCCGGCAGCGATGAGCAGCAACCCAGCGCGACGATGGATCGGAGAACGCGCGTGACGCGCAGCGTCTATGTAACGGGGATCGGCCGCGGCGACGGCCGCCAGGTGGTCGAACTGGGGGTGATGGAGCTCCTGACCCGCCAGGTCGACCGGGTGGGGGTGTTCCGGCCGCTGATGCACGACGGGCCCGACCGGCTGTTCGATCTGCTGCGCAGCCGCTACCGGCTGTCCCAGGACCCGTCCACGGTCTACGGCATGGGGTACGCGGAGGCGGCGGCCCTCCAGGCCGAGCAGGGGCGCGACGCGCTGACCGCCCGGCTGGTGGACCGGTTCCACGAGGTCGCCCGGGAGTACGAGGCGGTGCTGATTCTCGGCTCCGACTTCGCGGAAACGAATCTTCCGGCGGAGCTGGGCATCAACGCCCGGCTCGCCAACGAATGCGGCGCCTCCGTGCTGCCGGTGATCGGCGGCATCGACCAGACGGCCGAATCGGTGGTCGCCGAGGTCCGCAACGCCTACCTCGCCTACACCAACCTCGGCTGCGACGTCATCGCCATGGTCGCCAACCGCGTCGGCCCGGCGGAGGCGGACGAGGCCGGCCGCCGGCTCGCCCGCCGGCCCGAGGTGCCCGTCTACGTCATCCCCGAGGAGCCCGCGCTGTCGGCGCCCACCGTGGCGCAGATCGTCGAGGCACTCGGCGCGGACGTCCTGCTCGGCGATGACGCCGGGCTCTCCCGCGACGCGCTGGACTTCGTCTTCGGCGGCGCGATGCTGCCGGCCTTCCTGCCCGCGCTGACCCCCGGCTGTCTGGTGGTCACCCCCGGGGACCGCGCCGACCTCATCATCGGCTCGCTCGCCGCGCACTCGGCCGGTGCCCCGCCGATCGCGGGCGTGCTGCTCACCCTCGACGAGCGGCCGGGCCCGGACATCCTGGCGCTGGCGGCGCGGCTCGCGCCCGGCACCCCGGTGATCGCGGTCGCGGCCGGCAGCTTCCCCACCGCCGCCGAGCTGTTCGCGCTGGACGGCAAGCTCGGCGCGGGCACCCCGCGCAAGGCGGAGACCGCGCTCGGGCTGTTCGAAACCCACGTGGACACCGCCGAGTTGACGGAGCGGCTGTCGGTCGCGCGCAGCGAGCGCGTCACCCCGATGATGTTCGAGCACACCCTGATCGAACGGGCCCGCTCCCAGCGCCGCCGCATCGTGCTGCCGGAGGGCGCGGAGGAGCGCATCCTGCGCGCCGCCGAGGTGCTGCTGCGGCGCGGAGTGTGCGACCTGATCCTGCTCGGCGACGAGGACGCGGTCCGCAAGAAGGCCGCCGACCTGGGCATCTCCCTCGACCAGCCGGGCGTCACCGTCGTCGACCCGCAGACCTCACCGCTGCGGGAGCGGTTCGCCGAGCAGTACGCGAAGCTGCGCGCCCACAAGGGCGTCTCCTACGAGCTGGCCTACGACGTCGTCGCCGACGTCTCGTACTTCGGCACCCTGATGGTGCAGGAGGGCCTGGCCGACGGGATGGTGTCGGGCGCGGTGCACTCCACCGCGGCCACCATCCGCCCGGCCTTCGAGATCATCAAGACCGCGCCGGGCGCGGCGATCGTCAGCTCGGTGTTCTTCATGTGCCTGGCCGACAAGGTCCTCGTCTACGGCGACTGCGCCGTCAACCCGGACCCGGACGCCGAGCAGCTGGCTGACATCGCCATCCAGGCGGCGGCAACCGCCGCCCAGTTCGGTGTGCAGCCGCGGATCGCGATGCTGTCGTACTCCACCGGAACCTCGGGCTCCGGCGCGGACGTCGACAAGGTCCGCAAGGCCACCGAGCTGGTGCGCGAGCGCCGCCCCGACCTGGCCGTCGACGGTCCGATCCAGTACGACGCGGCCGTCGAACCGTCGGTCGCGGCCACCAAGATGCCGGACTCGGCGGTGGCTGGCCAGGCCACCGTGCTGGTCTTCCCCGACCTCAACACCGGCAACAACACCTACAAGGCCGTCCAGCGGTCGGCCGGCGCGGTCGCGGTCGGTCCGGTGCTGCAGGGCCTGCGCAAGCCGGTCAACGACCTGTCGCGCGGTGCTCTGGTCCAGGACATCGTGAACACGGTCGCCATCACGGCCATCCAGGCGCAGGGCGAATCCCCGGCGCGGCAGCAGGGCGAAGGAGACACCCAGTGAGCAGCCCCGCAGGACCGGCCGGCAGCCCCTCCCGCGTCCTCGTCCTCAATTCCGGCTCGTCCTCCGTCAAGTACCAGCTGCTGGACATGGCCGCCGGTCCCGGCGCGGACAGCCGGCTCGCCGCCGGGCTGGTCGAGCGGATCGGCGAGGGCGAGGTCGCCGACCACGACGCCGCCCTGCACATCATCGCCGCCGAGCTGGACGGGCAGGGCCTCGGCCTGGACTCCCCCGAGCTGGCGGCGGTCGGCCACCGCGTCGTGCACGGCGGTACCCGCTTCACCGAGCCGACGCTGATCACCGACGAGGTCGTCGCGGCGATCGAGAAGCTGGTGCCGCTCGCCCCGCTGCACAACCCGGCGAACATCACCGGCATCAAGGTCGCCCGCGAGCTGCGCCCGGACCTGCCGCAGGTCGCGGTCTTCGACACCGCGTTCCACTCGACGATCCCCGAGCACGCCGCCCGGTACGCGATCGACACCGGGACGGCGGACCGTTACGAGATCCGCCGCTACGGCTTCCACGGCACCTCGCACGCGTTCGTCTCGCGCGCCGCAGCGGAGCTGCTCGGCAAGGAGTCGTCCCAGGTCAACGTCATCGTGCTGCATCTGGGGAACGGCGCCTCCGCCTCCGCGGTGGCGGGCGGAACCTGCGTGGAGACCTCGATGGGGCTGACGCCGCTGGAGGGTCTGGTCATGGGCACCCGTTCGGGCGATCTCGACCCGGCGGTAGTCTTCCACCTGGCGCGCGTAGGTGGAATGACGGTGGACGAGATCGACACCCTGCTCAACAAACGCAGTGGCTTGCTCGGCCTGTGCGGTGACAACGACATGCGCGAGATCGGACGCCGCATGGCCGAGGGCGACAAGGCCGCCCGGCTGGCGTTCGACATCTACATCCACCGCCTGCGCAAATACATCGGCGCGTACACCGCCGTGCTGGGCCGGGTGGACGCCATCGCCTTCACCGCCGGGGTCGGGGAGAACTCCGCCGCGGTGCGCGAAGCGGCCCTGCAGGGCCTGGAGACCCTCGGTATCGAGGTCGACGCCGTGGGCAACGCCGTCCGCGGCCATGCCGCGCGGCTGATCTCCACGGACACCAGCAGAGTCGCGGTGGCCGTGATCCCCACCGACGAAGAGCTCGAGATCGCCCGTGCCACCTATGCGCTCGCCCAACGCTGACCTCGCTTCATACCCACGACGCCCCAGGAATATTCCGGAGCGGAACAAACCCGATAGGATTGCGCCCATGCGCCGAGCAAAGATTGTTTGCACCCTGGGACCCGCCGTCGACTCCTACGACCAGCTGAAGACGCTGGCCGAGGCCGGCATGAACGTGGCCCGTTTCAACTTCAGCCACGGAACTCACGCCGAGCACGAGGAGCGCTATCAGCGCGTGCGCAAGGTCGCCGAGGAGACCGGCCGTGCGATCGGCGTCCTCGCCGACCTGCAGGGCCCCAAGATCCGGCTGGCCAAGTTCGCCGACGGACCCGTCGAGCTGGTCTCGGGTGACGAGTTCACCATCACCGCCGAGGACGTCCCCGGCGACAAGACCATCTGCGGCACCACGTACAAGGGCCTGCCCGGCGATGTCAGCAAGGGCGACCCGATCCTGATCAACGACGGCAACGTCGCCCTGCGGGTCATCCAGGTCGAGGGCCCCCGGGTGCGGTGTCTGGTCGTCGAGGGCGGAGTGATCTCCGACCACAAGGGCATCAACCTTCCCGGCGCGGCCGTGAACGTCCCGGCGCTGTCCGAGAAGGACATCGAGGACCTGCGCTTCGCGCTGGCGATGGGCGTCGACATGGTCGCCCTGTCGTTCGTCCGCGACGCCTCGGACGTCAAGGACGTCCACCGCGTCATGGACGAGGAGGGCCGCCGGGTCCCCGTCATCGCCAAGGTGGAGAAGCCGCAGGCGGTCGAGAACATGGAGGCCGTGGTCATGGCCTTCGACGCGGTCATGGTCGCCCGTGGCGACCTCGCCGTGGAGTACCCGCTGGAGCGGGTGCCGGTCGTCCAGAAGCAGCTCATCGAGCTCTGCCGCCGCAACGCCAAGCCGGTGATCGTCGCGACCCAGATGATGGAGTCGATGATCACCAACTCGCGCCCGACGCGCGCCGAGGCCTCCGACGTCGCCAACGCGATCCTCGACGGCGCGGACGCGGTCATGCTCTCCGCCGAGTCCTCCGTGGGCAAGTACCCGATCGACACGGTCAAGACGATGTCCCGCATCGTCGAAGCCGCCGAGGAGGAGCTGCTCAAGCGCGGCCTGCAGCCGCTGGCGCCCGGCAAGAAGCCGCGCACCCAGGGCGGCGCCGTGGCCCGCGCCGCGGCCGAGCTGGCCGACTTCCTGGACGCCAAGACCCTGGTCGCGTTCACCCAGTCCGGCGACACCGCCCGCCGGCTGGCCCGCTACCGCGTCCCGGCCCCGGTGCTGGCGTTCACCACCGACCCCTCGACCCGCAACCAGCTCGCGCTGACCTGGGGCGTCGAGACGTACGTGGTCCCGTACGTCGACAACACCGACGCCATGGTGGACGTCGTCGACACCGAGATGCTCAAGCTCAAGGAGTACAACGCGGGTGACACCGTGATCATCACCGCCGGTTCGCCCCCCGGCGTCCCCGGCAACACCAACATGGTCCGGGTGCACCACCTGGGCGACGACATCCGCAAGTAGCCGCCCGGCACGCGACGCCGCCGCACACGGCGTCGCGGCACGGAGGTCGTGGCACGGAAGGTCGTGGCACGGAAGGTCGTGGCACGGAAGGTCGTGGCACGCAATGCGCCGAGGGCGCCGAACCCCTGACGGGTTCGGCGCCCTCGGCGTTTGTGCGGCTCCCGGACGGGTCTCTGGGGGCGCCCTCGGTTACGGGTAGGTGCCCTTGGTGATCGACTGGTGCAGGTTGCTGATGTGCAGCGTGCCGCCGAACTGTCCGGCCTGGCGGATCTTGACGTTCGTGAAGACCGCCAGCGGAACGTTGATCGGCGGGGGCGTGTCCGGGCTGAACGTCACCGGGATGAGGCCGAAGAGGTTGCCCTTCAGCTCCTCGGTGTACATCGTCACCGTGCCGTTCTGGATCGTGGACGTCGTGCCAGGACCCTGGACGTGGTGGACGTAGCCGGGGCCGTTGACGAGCTGGTGCAGATCCTTGATGTCCAGCGAGGACGCGGTGAACTTCAGGACCTTCTTCATCGTGCCGTTGGTCGTCCGGACCGTGACGATGCCCTTGTAGTCCAGGCCCTTCAGCGTCAGCACGCTGGATTCCAGGTACCAGGGCTGGTCCGGGAGC
The DNA here is from genome assembly GCF_016107395.1 of Streptomyces fildesensis. Lineage (GTDB taxonomy): Bacteria > Actinomycetota > Actinomycetes > Streptomycetales > Streptomycetaceae > Actinacidiphila > Actinacidiphila fildesensis. The sequence goes on along the minus strand of NZ_JAAIKO010000008.1, from coordinate 102,759 downwards.
AGACCGTGCTCCGTCTCGTACGGCGCGTCGGCCAGCGCCTTGGCGTCGTGCGTCGGACACGGGAACGGGGTCTTGCCGTCCACGGTGGTCGGGGTGGCCGACGGGGTGGCGGTGGCCGACTTCTCGGCCGCCTTGGCCGCCGCGTCCGCCGCTGCCTTGGCGGACTTCGCCGCCGTGGTCGCCGTGGACGACGGCTTCGCCGCCGGTGCCTTGGCAGGAGTCGTGCTCGGCGCCTTGGGCGGCGCCGTCGTGGGAGCGGTCGTCGGCGGTGCCGTGGTGGGCGCCGTCGTCGGGGCGGCCGGCTTGTTCAGACCGAGGACGTCCTTGATCGCGTCACCGACACCCAGCGGGTCCCACGGGTTGTAGGACTTCGTCGGGCTCGGCGTCGCCTTCGGAGCCGCGCTCGGCGTGGCCGTCGGCCCGGTCTTCGATGCGGTCGTGGGCACGGTCTTCGGCAGCGCCTTGAGGGCGCTCTTCGGCTCGGCCGTGCTCGCGGACGGGCTCGGCGAGGAGCTCGGCTTCGTGCTGGGCGCGGAGCTCTCCGTCGCGGAGGGCGTCGCGCTCGGCTTGGCTGTGGTGGCATCCGGTGCCGGCGTGTCGGACTGCGTGACACACGGACCGGGAGCGTAGGGGTTCTTCGGCATCTCGTCGGCGAGGGCGAGATGCGGGGTTATGCCCATGCCCATCAGTACCGCTGTGGGCATCGCGGCGATGGCTATCGCCTTGCCCGCGGGCATCTGGAGCTTGGTGAAGAGCGACTTCCTCGGCGCCGCGTGGCGCGGCACCAGTCTCGTACGGGGTCCGTCGCCGTCGGCCGGCAGAGCCTCGTCACCCCGCACTACGCCTCCCATGGTCGTCTGTGGTCACTTCGTCCACTCCGGCACCCGGCGACACCGAGTGCTTCTCCAGCTGTGGTGCGGGGTGGTACTCGGGCTCCGGGCCGGAGTCGTGGCCACCGGTCGGCGCACCGTCCGGCAGTTGGGCCGACTGACCGGGAGCGTCGGCCGCCGGAACTCCGGGCGCCCAGGCGATGCCGAGGGAACCGCCCACCAGGCCCAGCAGAAAGCCGATCAGGAATCCGCCGAAGTTGGACACGGGGATCGACACCAGTGCCAACAGGATCGCGGCGACACCCGCGAAGATGCGTACGACCGGCTGGAACCACATGGTCAGCCCGAGCACCATCAACAGGATGCCGATGATCAGCGACCCGGCGCCCGCCGTGGTGGACATCCGCACGGTGAGCTGGCCGAGGGTCAGGTTCGCGTACGGAAGGTACGCGATGGGGATGCCCCCCAGGAGGGTCAGCAGGCCCGCCCAGAACGGCCGCTGCCACCGCCAGTTACGGAAACGCGTGTGGGCGGTATGGAAGGCGTTTGGTTCGTGACCCTGCAGCCCTGTCGACTCGGCACTCATGGAACAGCTCCCTGGGACTGACTTTTTTGCGCAAGAAAGTTGGAGGGCGACCGGGTGAGGGGCGCAAACCCCTCACCCGACCGGTCAAGTGCCTAGTAGCACTCGTTACTGCCCTTCTTGACCGACAGGCTCAATCCGCTGAGCTTGAAGGTGCCCGCGCTGGTCGCCCAAGCGGTCTGCTGCACCTTGGTCAGCGTGGCCTCCTGGGCCTCCTGGGCGAAGGCGCCCGGGTTCTGCGGACCCTGGCCGGCCTTGTGCGGGCCGTCGATGCCCGTGGCGTCCTTGTTGTTGCCCGCCGCGCCTGCCGGAACACCGATGTTGATGTTCGTGAACGACGCGTCCGCGTTGAGCTGGTCCAGGTCGATGTACAGGTTCTCGGCGTGGACCGGCGTGCCCTTGCCACCGGCCTCCAGCCGCAGCGTCACATCGCCGAAGACCGGGACATGCGTGATAACGGACTGGCACATCTTGGTGATGTCGGCGGAGTGGAAGCCCGAGACCGCGACCGGCACAGTGGTGCCGCCGACCTGGGCGTCCATCGCGCCGTACTGGACGAACCCGAAGCCGTGCAGCTCGTCAGCGCTGACCTTGAAGTTCTGGCCGGACACTGCGAACGACGCGGCGAGCGCGCCCTGTGCGAGCGCCATGCCGATCACTGCCGTGGCAGCAATACCCGGCACCATGACAACGGCGAACCGCTTCCACTTGGTGCCGCCTCTAACGACCGACTCCATGACTTTCCTCCTGATCGGACGTACACATCCGGCCGGATATGGAGATCCGGGGCCGGGATGGGGAGAAGAGCTACGTCCTCGGGAAAGGGAGCGCCGTCATCGAAGGCCGGTCCGCGGGTATGCGGACGGCGCAGTCCGAATCATCAGCGATCACCCCCGAGCGACAACCACTGGCCACGCTCTCGCGCAACCTGCTGGACAGGCCCTGCTGGGTGGGCAGAGACCCCCCTGTCCGGAAGCGGCGGCAGTTACGCCGTGCACTTCCACTCGGTGGGGACCCTCCCCCGGCTACCGCTGGGGGTCGCCCCCAGCCGCACCAGCTGGCTGCCGGATGGTCGGGGGAACAGGACCGAGCTTGGCCGATGGTGGTCCATTCCCAGCCGCTGCACAAGAGGTCTCGTTACCAGCGAGTAACGGAAGGATGTCGAGAGCGCGATCATCAAACGTCGCGATATCACGCAGCGTAGTTGCGGCGAGGGCGTGAATGTCCGACAAAGAGAAAGATTTCCGGAAGAAAAGGGGTCACTCTCTTACCGGAAGTAACAGCGACCGCACTTCATCACGATTGCGTAAAGTGCGGTCGCCGTATCGATGAATCAGCTGCGGTCAGAACAGGACGCGAGCCAGTGCGACACGCGCTGTCACCACGCGGGGGTCGTCGGTGCCGATGACGTCGAAGAGTTCCAGCAGACGCAGCCGTGCCGCGTCCCGGTCGTCACCGGCCGTACGGCGCACGGTGTCCACCAGTCGCCCGAAGGCGTCCTCGACATGCCCGCCGACGAGGTCGAGATCCGCCGCGGCCAGCTGGGCCGGCACATCGGCGGGGTTGTCGGCGGCGGCCTTGCGGACCGCCTGCGGGTCGGCGTCCTGCACCCGCTGCAACAGTTCGGCCTGGGCCAGGCCGAGCTTGGCCTCGGCGTTGGCCGGCTCGTCCGCCAGCACATTCCGGTACGCCTGGACGGCGCCGCCCAGATCGCCCGCGTCCAGCGCGTCGTGCGCGGCGGACAGCGCCAGCTCCTGCGGAGTGGCGGGCCGGGGCTCGGGGGTGGCGGCGGCGGCCGGAGCCGCGCCCGCCTCGACCGGAGCGCCGACGATGCCGAAGCGCTGCTCGCCCACGGCGATCAGCTGGTCCAGCACCTCGCGGATCTGGTCGTCGGCGGCCGCACCCTGGAAGAGCGGCATCGCCTGACCGGCGAGCACCGCGAAGACGGCCGGCACGCCCTGGGCGCCGAACTGCTGGAACAGCAGCTGGTTGGCGTACACATCGGCGCGGGCCAGCAGGAAGCGGCCGGCGTACTCGCCGACCAGCCGTTCCAGCGTCTCGTTGAGCTGCTTGCTCTGCTCGGCCTGTTCGGCCCAGAAGCTGATGACGACCGGGACCTCGGAGGAGCGCTGCAGTACTTCGCTCTCGAAAGTCTCCTCGGTGACATCGATGACGAGCGGGGAGGCGGCGGAAGGGGCGGGGGCGCCGGCGTCCTGCCGTTGCGCCCTGGCCTGCTCGGCCTTCGCCTTGGCCTCACCGGCCGCCTTCAGCGCGGCGAGGTCGACCACGCCGCTCATGGACATGTTCCGTGGCTGCATGAGGTCAATCCTCCCCCCTCGTCGTAAAAAAGTGTGAACGGCCCCCGAACCGTCCGCCGGATCGCGGACAGCCGGGAGCCTCCACCGCTGTTCCAGAGTGTCCTTCTCGGCGTGGGTCCCCACCTGCGCCAGTGGTCATCGCTCTTTCGCTACGAGTCGTAGCGTAACTCCAAACTGTCCGGTCCCCGCAAGCTTCAACCCCGCGGGGCGGCGTGATCCCGGTCACGGAGCGGTCGCGGGCCACCCGGCGTACTGGCCGGTATGGTCCCAGCCATGCACAACGGCACTTCAGCGAAGAAGACGGGCCGCCCCCGCAGCGCCGACGCCGACCACGCGATCCTGGAAGCCACCAGGGCCGCCCTGGTCGAACTGGGCTGGGGCGGGCTGACGATGGGCGATGTCGCCACCCGGGCCGGCGTCGCCAAGACCACCCTCTACCGCCGCTGGGCGGGCAAGAACGAGCTGGTCGTCGACGCGGTCGCGGTGCTCTTCGACGAACTGGAGCTGCCCGACCGGGGAAGCCTCCAGGCCGACATCGAGGACGTGGTGCTGCAGTTCGCGGCGCTGCTCGCGCTCCCCGAGGCCAGGACCGCCCTGATGGCCGTCGTCGCCGAGTCCACCCACGACGAAGCATTGCGGCGGCGGATCCGCGAGGCCATCGTGGACCGGCAGAAGTGCCTCGTGGTCCTCGGCCGCCGGCGCGCCCAGGAGCGCGGCGAACTCCCGCCGGACGGCCCGCCGCTGGGCCCCCACGGCACGGACACCGCCACCCAGATCGACCTCATCTTCGACGTCATCGCCGGCGCCGTCGTCCACCGCACCCTGGTCAGCGGCGAACCGGTGGACGCGGCCTGGGCCCGCACCTTCACGACGTTGCTGCTGGGCGGCCTGGCGGCCATCCGCTGACCCGGGGCCGCCTCTACACCTGGTAGCGGTCCGTCGCGAAGAGGTTCAGGTTCTCCGCGACCCACTCCGAGGTGCGGCGCAGTCCCTCCTCCAGGGACACCTGTGGCTCCCATCCCGCCCACTGGCGCGCCCGGGAGTTGTCCGACAGCAGGCGCTGGACCTCGCTGCCCGAGGGGCGCAGGCGGGCCGGGTCGACGACGATCTCCGCTTCTCGGCCGGAGGCGGCGATCAGGGAGCGGGCGATGTCGCCGATGGAGACCTCGCGGCCGGTGCCGAGGTTGACGACCTCGCCGAGGGCCCGGTCGCAGCCGGCCAGGGCCAGGAAGCCGGCGGCGGTGTCGGTGGCGTAGGTGAAGTCGCGGGTCGGCGCGAGGGATCCGAGGCGGATCTGCCGGGCGCCGGAGTGCAGCTGGGCGAGGATCGCCGGAATGACGGCGCGCGCGGACTGCCGGGGGCCGTAGGTGTTGAAGGGCCGGACGACCGTGACGGGCAGCTCGAAGGAGTGGAAGTATGACAGCGCCGTCATGTCCGCGCCGATCTTCGAGGCGGAGTACGGGGACTGCGGCTGCAGCGGGTGGCTCTCGCTGATCGGCACGGTGAGCGCGCTGCCGTAGACCTCGCTGGTGGAGGTGTGGACGAGCCGGCGCACTCCGTGCCGCAGACAGGCACCGGCGACGTTCTGGGTGCCGGCCACGTTCGTCTGCACATAGGCCTCGGGGGCCTGGTAGCTGTACGGGATGCCGATCAGTGCCGCGAGGTGGAAGACGGTGTCGCAGCCGTCGACGGCGTCCATGACGCGGCCCGCGTCGCGGACATCGCCCGCGAGCATCTCGACGGGGCTGTCCGGCCGCAGATAGCCGGCGAGGTGGCCGCGTTCGCCGTAGGGCTTGTAGTGCACCAGGGCGCGGACGTTCGCGCCGCGCTCGACCAGCAGGTCGACCAGGGTGCTGCCGATGAAGCCCTCGGCGCCGGTCACCAGGACGGTGCGGCCGGTCCAGTCGACAGGGTTCAAAGATGTGGTCGCTGTCATGCGGCGTTCCTCAGTTCGAGAGTCTTGGCGGCGAGCAGATCGGCCGCCCGGGCGTGGGTGCCGGGGTCGGCGGCGCCGCTCATCGCGGCGAGCCGGCGCGGGTCGCGCAGCAGCGGCTCGACGAGCGCGGCCAGCCGGTCGGCGGTCGCTTCGGCGTCGGGGAGCAGCACGGCGGCCCCGGCGTCGGACAGGACGCGGGCGTTGTGCGTCTGGTGGTCGCCGGGCGCGTGTGGATAAGGGACGAGCACGGCGGGCACCCCGGTCGTGGCCAGTTCGGCGATGGTCGCGGACCCGGCCCGGCAGATCACCAGGTCGGCGGCCGCGTAGGCGAGGTCCATCCGGTCCAGGTACGGGACGGCCTCGGCGACCGGGTTCCCGGCCAGCCGGGTCCTGGCCTCGGCGAGCGCGGCCGGGCCCGTCTTGATGAGCAGCCGTACGTCGTTCCGGTCCCGCCAGCGCGCGGCGAGTCCGATCGCCGCGTCGGTCAGCCGGGTGGCGCCCAGGCTGCCGCCGTTGACGAGGACCAGCCGGGCCCCGGCCGGTACGCCCAGCTCGGCGCGGGCCCGGCCGCGCAGGGCGGCCCGGTCCAGGGTGGCCAGCGGCCCGGACAGCGGCATGCCCACGGTCTCCGCCGTGCTGCCGGACGGCAGATGCGCGCGGCTGCGGTCGAAGGCCAGCGCGATGTTCGGGGTGAGCCGGGCCGCGAACTGGTTGGCGCGGCCCGGCACCGCGTTGGACTCGTGGACCAGGCTCGGCAGCCCCGCCAGCCGCGCCCCGAGGATCACCGGCGCGCTGGGATAGCCGCCCATCCCCACCGCGATCTGCGCGCCCTGCTCGCGCAGGATCGTCCGGCAGCGCACCGCCGAGCTCAGCAGCGCGGCCGGCAGCAGATAGCGGCGGGCGCCGAGCGACCGGTCGAACGGGATCATGTTGACCGTGTGCAGCCGGTAGCCGGCTTCCGGTATCAGCCGGGTCTCCAGCCCGCGTTCGGTGCCGACGAAGGTGACGACCGCCCGTGGATCGGCCCGGCGCAGCGCGTCGGCGAGTGCCAGTCCTGGATAGATGTGCCCACCGGTGCCGCCCGCCCCGATGACCACTGACAGTGGAATGTCCTGTGAGGTCCGCATGGCCGCAACGCTGACGGGACGGTCTAAGAGGGTTCTAAGAGCCCGGTTTGGGACCCTTGGGCCCATGGACACTGCACCACCGCCCGCCCGCATCCTCGTCGTGGACGACGAACCCGAGGTACGCGCCGCCGTCGAGGACGGCCTCACCGTCGAGGGCTACGCGGTGCGCGGGGCCGCCGACGGGCTCGCCGCGCTGTCGGAGGTGGCGGCCTGGCAGCCGGACGCGATCGTGCTGGACGTGATGATGCCGGTGCTCGACGGGCTGGCGGTCTGCCGGCGGCTGCGCGGGCTGGGCGACCGTACGCCCGTGCTCGTCCTCACGGCGCTCGACTCGGTGAGCGAGCGGGTCGACGGCCTGGACGCGGGCGCCGACGACTATCTCGTCAAGCCGTTCGCACTGGACGAACTGCTGGCCCGGCTAAGGGCGTTGCTGCGCCGGGCCGCGTCGGGGGGCGGCGAGGAACCGGAACTTTCGTACGCGGATCTGGTCGTCCAGCCGGTCACCCGCACCGGCAGCAGAGGCGGCCGCCCGCTGGAGTTCAGCCGTACCGAGTTCGCGCTGCTGGAGCTGCTGATGCGGCATCCGGGCCAGGCGCTGCCGCGCGAGGTGATCCTGGAGCGGGTCTGGGGCCATGACTTCGGCCCGGACTCCAACTCGCTGGCCGTCTACATCGGTTATCTGCGGCGGAAGCTGGAGGCGGGCGGCGAGCCGCGGCTGGTGCAGACCGTGCACGGCGTCGGCTACCGGCTGGACCTCGGGTGACGGGGACCCGCGGGATGGCGCGCTGGCGCCGGCACCGGCCACTGCGCACCCGGCTGGCGGTCGCGGCGTCCGCCGCCGTCGCCCTGGTCGCGGTCGGGGTCTGCGCGGCGGCCTTCTTCGTCATCCGCTACGAACTCGTCCACCAACTGGATCTGCATCTCACCCAGTCGGCGACGCTGGTCAAGCAGCAGCACCGCGGCGAGAGCCCGCAGGTGGTGGCCGGGGAGTGCGTGTTCCTGTCGGCGCCCGCCTGCTCGCAGATCGTCCCGGCGGACCCGGCGGCCGACCCGCGGGAGCCGTATCCGCTGCCGGTCTCCGCGCCGGTGCGGGAGGTCGCGGCCGGCGACCGTCCGGCGTACTTCAGCAACATCACGCTGTCCGGGCATCCGGCGCGGATGTTCACCAGCGGCTTCGGCGGCGGCCGGGCGCTGCAGGTGGCGGTGCGGTCCGACACCGTCGAGCAGGGCGTCCGGCAGGCCGCCTGGCTGCTCGCGGGCGTCGGCGGCACGGGGGTGCTGCTCGCCGCCCTCCTCGGCTACTGGGTCTCCCGGACGGGACTGGCGCCGGTCGCCCGGCTGACGGCCACGGCGGAGCGGATCGCCGCCACCCGGGACGCCCGGCACCGGATCGAGATCCCGGCCGGTCCCGAACACCGCCAGGACGAGGTCACCCGGCTCGCCACCGCCTTCAACACCATGCTCGGCGAGCTGGAGCAGTCCGTCATGGCGCAGCGCCGGCTGGTGGCCGACGCCTCGCACGAGCTGCGCACACCGCTCACAGCGCTGCGCACCAACGCCGACCTGCTGGCGCGCGCCGACCGGCTCACCGACGCCCAGCGGGACCGCGCCTCCGGCGCTCTGCAGCGGCAGTTGCGCGAGGTCACCCAGCTCGTCAACGACCTGATCGAGCTGGCGCGGGACGAGGAACCGCTGCCGCTGGTCGAGGACGTGGGCCTCGCCGACCTGGCGGGCCATGCCGTACGGGCCGCCCGCGGCCACTGGCCCGACGTCCCCTTCACCCTCGCCACGGACCCGGCCGCCGCGCAGGCGCACGTCCCCGGCGTCCCGGCCCGGCTCAGCCGGCTGCTGACCAACCTCGTGGACAACGCGGCCAAGTTCAGCCCGCCGGGAGCCCCGGTCGAGGTCGCCCTCACCCGGACCGGCTCCGGGTCCCGTCCCGGGGAGGGGGAGGTGGTGGAGCTGACCGTCCGCGACCACGGGCCGGGGATCGCCCCGCAGGACGCCCCTTACGTCTTCGACCGCTTCTACCGCGCGGACTCCGCCCGCGCACTGCCCGGTTCGGGCCTCGGCCTCGCCATGGCCCGGCAGATCGCCCACGCCCATGGCGCCACCATCACGGCGGAACCCGCACCGGGCGGCGGCGCCCTGTTCCGGGTGAGCTTCCAGGATCCGCCGCGACAGGACCGGGCTGAGGGCAAGCTCTAAGCCGTGTCCGGCTCCTCAGCGAACGCGTCGAACTCCCCCGCCTTGACGCCCTTCACGAACGCCTCCCACTTGGCGGGACTGGTGACGGCCACGATCTCCGGCTCGTCGGTCTCGCGGATGTAGATCATCCCGTCGTCTCCAACGGTCGCTTCGAGGGACATGTGCTGCCTTCCGGTCGTGCTCCATGGACGCGGCCATCGTGATCCAGATCCCCCGCCGGAAGCAACGCCCCCCGCTCCGCCCGCGAGCCGCCCCGGCACGCAGGTGCCTTACCGGCTGCCGGCGCCCGGCGCTCCGTACAACGGGAAGCCCTCCGTATCGACGTGCCATTCGCCCACCTGCACCGTCTCACCGAACAGGAACTCGACGCGGGCCGCATACCGCTGACCCTCCGGCGTGGAGCGCGGCTGGGACAGGACAAGACCGGTGCCCTTGCGGGGATCCACAAGCAGGTAGTAGGGGATACCCATCACCGCGTAGTCGCGGGTCTTGCCCTCGTAGTCGTTCTCCGGGTTCGACCTCGATACGACTTCCACGACTGCCGTCACATCCGCGGGGTCAACGGTGTCGCCGTCCTCATCAAGGACATCCATGGGAAGGATCGTGATGTCCGGACGGCGCAGAGCTGCTGCCCCGCGCGGGTCCTCGATCTCGGCACCGGACTGCGCGATCACTCGCGGGGTCGTGCCCCTGAGCTGGTCGTTGAGCTGGTCAGCGATCTGGAACGAGATGAATTCATGCCGCTTCGCCGGGCTCGTTATCATGATGATCTCTCCGCCGCTGATCTCAACGGCCCAGGCTTCCGGCCTGGTGGACAACTCATCGGCGATAAGACGCATGCGGGCGTACTCCACGGCGGTCCCTCCAGCGGTGTTCTTCGAACCGCTTCCAGCCTATTCGCTGTGGTCGCGGAACACGCGCTCGTGGGCTCCGCTCCCCCCGTCCGGGGTGAAGCGGAGCCCCCGATCTCGGCTCAGAAGCGGGCCGGTTCTGTGTACGTGCCCCACTCCTCGCGCAGGACACCGCAGATCTCGCCGAGGGTGGCCTCGGCGCGGGCTGCCGCCAGCATCGGGACGATCATGTTCGAGCCGTCCCGGGCCGCGGCGAGCATGGCGGCGAGGGCCTCCTGGACGGCACTGTCGTCACGGGCCGCCTTGCGGGCGGCCAGCACGCGCACCTGCTCGCGCTCGACCTCGTGGCTGACCCGCAGGATCTCCAGGTCACCGGTGACCGAGCCGTGGTGGCAGTTGACGCCGACGACGCGCTTCTCGCCCTTCTCCAGGGCGCGCTGGTACTGGAAGGCCGACTCGGCGGTCTCGCCGGTGAAGTAGCCGTCCTCGATACCGCGCAGGATGCCGCTGGTGATGGGGCCGACAGAGTGCTTGCCGCTGGGGACCGCCTTCGCGCCGAGCGCCCTGATCTTGTCGAAGATCTTCTCGGCGTCGGCCTCGATCCGGTCGGTGAGGGCCTCGACGTACCAGGAGCCGCCCAGCGGGTCGGCGACGTTCGCGACGCCGGTCTCCTCCATCAGGACCTGCTGGGTGCGCAGCGCGATCTCCGCGGCCTGCTCGCTCGGCAGCGCGAGGGTCTCGTCGAGGGCGTTGGTGTGCAGCGAGTTGGTGCCGCCCAGGACGGCGGCCAGCGCCTCCACGGCGGTGCGCACGACGTTGTTGTAGGGCTGCTGGGCGGTGAGCGAGACACCCGCGGTCTGGGTGTGGAACCGCAGCCACTGCGCCTTGTCGGTCTTGGCGCCGTACTCGTCGCGCATCCAGCGCGCCCAGATGCGGCGGGCGGCGCGGAACTTGGCGATCTCCTCGAAGAAGTCGAGGTGCGCGTCGAAGAAGAACGACAGCCCGGGGGCGAACGCGTCGACGTCCATTCCGCGCGACAGCCCCAGCTCGACGTAGCCGAAGCCGTCGGCGAGGGTGTACGCGAGCTCCTGCGCGGCCGTGGAGCCGGCCTCGCGGATGTGGTAGCCGGAGACGGAGAGCGGCTTGTACGCGGGGATGCCCGTCGCGCAGTGCTCCATGAGGTCGCCGATGAGGCGCAGATGGGGCTCGGGAGCGAAGAGCCACTCCTTCTGCGCGATGTACTCCTTGAAGATGTCGGTCTGCAGCGTGCCGTTGAGCAGGGCCGGATCGACGCCCTGCCGCTCGGCGGCGACCAGGTACATGCAGAAGACCGGAACGGCCGGGCCGGAGATCGTCATCGAGGTGGTGACGTCGCCGAGCGGGATGCCCGCGAAGAGCACCTCCATGTCGGCGGCCGAGTCGATGGCGACACCGCAGTGGCCGACCTCGCCCAGCGCCATGCTGTCGTCGGAGTCGCGGCCCATCAGGGTCGGCATGTCGAAGGCGACGGAGAGACCGCCGCCGCCGGCCTCCAGGATCATCTTGTAGCGCTCGTTCGTCTGCTCGGCGTTGCCGAAGCCGGCGAACTGCCGGATCGTCCACGTACGGCCCCGGTAGCCGGTCGGGTGCAGACCGCGGGTGAACGGGTACTCGCCGGGCCATCCGATCCGCTCGAAGCCGTCCACGGTGTCACCGGGGGCGGGCCCGTACACGGGCTCGACCGGATCCCCGGAGAGCGTGGTGAAGTCCGCGTCCCGCTTACGAGCCGCGTCGTACCGGGCCTGCCAGCGCTGGCGGCCCTCTTCGATGCCTTCGGCGTCCATACCCTCGAATTTACTAGGACGTCCTAGTAAATGTCGATGGCAAACCGCCCACCCCTTGCGGGGAAGGGCGGTGCGATGCGTCACGTGCCATGTGTCACACCCCGTACGTCACGTCCAAACGTCACGTCCAAGGTGTCACACGACGGGCGTCAGACCTGGGCCGGCTCGCCGTTCGCGGCGACGACCAGCGGGGCCACCTCGCGCGTCACGTTGCGCTCGACGAAGAAGGCGGCGGTCGGGATCGTGCCCGCCAGCAGCACCCAGGCCAGCTTGCCCAGCGGCCACTTCGCCTTGGAGCCCAGGTCGAAGGCGAACACCACGTAGACCACGTAGAGCCAGCCATGGGCGATCCCGACGGCGGTGACGAAGCCGGCCGCGCCGTTCATGTCGAGGAGGTACTTCGCGATCACGCCCAGGGTGAGGAGGACCAGCAGGACGCCGGTCACATAGGCCATCACGCGGTAGCGGGTCAGCGTCCCTTGTTTCATGGCATTGAGCGTAACCGGTGCGATTCCGGCGCCCTCACGCCCCTCCTCGAACGCCGGACGCTTCAGCGCCCGTCCTCGAAGTCGCCCGCGGCTATCCGCAGCGGGCGCAACGACGCGAAGATCTCACCGCACTCCTCGGCGTCGTAGACGCCCAGGCCGAAGTCCATCGCCATCAGGTCCCGGGTGGCCGCGTCGACCACCTCACGGCCCTTGTCGGTGATGGAGGCGAGGGTGCCGCGTCCATCGTTCGGGTTGGGGCGCTTGGCGACCAGGCCGGAGCCGACGAGGCGGTCCACGGTGTTGGTGACCGACGTGGGGTGCACCATCAGCCGCTCGCCGATCTTCGACATCGGCAGTTCGCCGGCCTTGCTGAAGGTGAGCAGCACCAGCGCCTCGTAGCGGGCGAAGGTCAGCCCGTACGGCTTGACGACGGCGTCCACCTGGCCCAGCAGGATCTGCTGGGCGCGCATGATCGAGGTGATGGCGCCCATCGACGGAACGCGTCCCCAGCGCTGGGTCCACAGCTCGTCGGCGCGGGCGATGGGGTCGAAGGGCAGGCTCAGGGGCTTCGGCACGCCGATGAGCCTACCGGTCGGTCACATAGTGGGAGAGGCTGTCTCGTCCATCGGAACCGGAGACACCCGGGCCCGTTCGGGAACGGGTGCGAGCGCAGGCTCGGCGACCGGTTCCGGAACGGGCCCGGGACGGATTCAAGGACGGGTCAGGACAGGGCGCTCAGCTTCGCCCACGCCTCGGCGGTGAGGTTCCAGTCGCCGTAGCCGTTGCCCTTGTCGACGGTGGCGCGGGTCGATCCGGCGACCTCGACGACATCACCGCGGACGGCCTTGTCGAAGAACCACTTGGCGTCCGCGTCCGACATCCCGACGCAGCCGTGGCTGGTGTTCGCCTTGCCCATGTTGGCGTCGTTCCACGGAGCGGCGTGGACGAAGGTGCCCGAGGTGGTCAGGTGCACCGCCATCTTGACGTCCTTGTCGTAGAAGTCCGCGGCGTCCTTGTTGGTGGCGATGCCGACCGACGTCGACGTCATGTGGATCGTGGACTGCTTGCTGAGCACGACCATGCGGCCGTTCCAGGTCGGGAAGTCGCTCTTGCCCGCCGAGATGTTGATGACCTTGACGGTCTTTCCGTCCTCGGTGACCGTCATCTTCTTGGCGCCGATGTCGACCTTGGAGACCCGGGCGGTGCCGATGGTGAAGGTGGAGGTGACATCGCGGCGCAGGTAGCGGCCGCCGCCGGTGTCGAGGCCGCTGAGCTTGGCCGTCATCGTGACCTTGGTGCCCTTGGCCCAGTACGCGGCCGGCCGCCAGTCGGCGCGCTGGGTGCCGGTCAGCGGGTCGGTGATCCAGCCCCAGCTGCCCTGCACGGCGGGCGTCGTCGTCACGGACAGCTGCTTCTCGACGGCCGCGCGGTTGGTGACCGGCTTGTCGAAGGCGATGGAGACCGGCTGGCCGACGCCGACCACCGCGTTGCCCACCGGGGTGACGGTGACGCCGTTGGTCTTGGCCGCGGCCAGCGTGGTGAAGGTGCTGGTCTGCTCCTTCTGCGCGCCGGACTTGTCGGCCGCGGTGACCTTCACCGTGTAGGCGGTGCCGGGGGTCATCGTGCGGTCGGACAGCCAGCTGTGCTTGGTGGCGTCCAGCTTGCCGGTGACCTCCACGGCCTCGACGCCGTCGTTGCTCTTGGCCGCGGCGGTGACGGTCACCGCGCCGATGGTGCCCTCGGTCAGCGACACCTTCACCGGGCTGCCGGGGTCGACCCCGGTCTTGCCGTTGGCGGGCGACACGGTGACCGGCACGGCCGCCGGGGCGCCGGCGCCGCCCTTGTCGCTGCCGCCCTTGGCGTTGTCATCACCACCGCTGCCGCCACAGGCGGTCAGCGCGACGGCCAGCAGGGCCGGCACGGCCAGGGCACGTATACGGGAAAAGGGAATGCGGGACGTTCGTATGGGTGTCACGGGAAATGTCCTCATCAGCAGCGGTCGGAAGAAGTCGGGGGGACGTAGTCCGGCGGGAACTTCGGATCGGGCGGCGGGACCGACGGGACGCCGCCCTCGGTCGCCGGGCCGGTGCCGCCGGCCGAGCCCCCGATCGAGCCCCCGGAGCCCCCGGCGAATGCGGACGGCGGAGAAGTACTGGGGGTGGGGGTGGCCGGGACGGAGGGGGGAACGAGCTTCTCGAGGGACCGCGCCATGCACTGCACCGGCGTCCCGTCGAAGTACGGCGGATTCGGGCGCGCGCTCGCCGGCATGACCACCTGGAGCACCGACACGTACCGGCCCCGGTCCGCCAGCCAGACCTGGCTCACCTGGCTGCCCAGCTTCGTTGTCGCATAGACGCGGAACACGGTCTCCATGGTCCCCTCCTCCTTCCCAGTGTAGGCAGCAACTAGTCCGCATTTGCCCAATTCATCACGTATGCGGTTCAGTTCGGCAGCAGCCTTGGCCCCGTCACCAAGGTCATGGATCGCGTACCGCGCGCTGCTGTTCGCGTTCCCCTGATAGAAACGGACACTCGCCGAGGCCGGATCGTACAGCGACGTTCCGCAGTGCATGAGCGGGATCTTCGCCGAGACGTCCCCCGCGACGGTGCGCCAGTGCCAGTAGGAGTCCCAGGGCAGCGCGGTCGGCCGGAGCAGCGCGCCGGTCAGCGGCTCGGTCGGCAGCGGGTCCGGCGAGGGGGAACCACTGACCGCCGGGGGCTGCGCGCCGCTCTCCAGCCGGGGCAGGACCGCCCAGGAGCCGACGGCCAGCGCGGCCGCGGCCACCACGGCCACCGCGCCGACCCGGCGCCGGGCACGGCGGCGCTCCCCACGCCTGCGGACGTCCGCGGGGCCGGCGAGGAGGATCAGCGGCTCGGTGTCGCGAGCCAGGTCCCGGAGACGGTCGTCGAGCGGGTCAGCCATGGAGGGGCACCTCCTCTTCCTCGGTCAGCCGGTCGCCCAGCGCCCTGCGTGCGCGGCTGAGCCGGGTTCGTACCGCCGCGTTGGACACTCCGGTCTCCCGGGCGACCTCCTCGACCGGCAGGTCCATCAAATGGTGCAGCACGACGGCCGTGCGCTGCTCCTCGCCGAGCTCACGCAAAGCGGCGATCAGAGCCACCCGGTCGGGTGCCAGCGCGGGCGCATCCGCCGGCACCCCGTACCTGAAGTGTGCCCGTACCCGGTTGCGTGTCTTGCGCCACGTGCTCACCGCCAGCCGCAGAGCCACCGTCCGCACCCACGGCGTCGGGTCCCCCTCGGCCGTGAGCTTCGCCCACCGCTGCCACGCACGGGCATACGCCTCCTGCACGGCGTCCTCGGCCTCGCCGAGATCGCCGGTCACCGCGTACACCGCGGCGACCAGGCGTTTCGCGGTGACGGCGTAGAACTCGTCGAAGTCGTCCTGCGGCGTCGCGCCCGGGCTCACACCCACCCCGGAGGCGCGTGTGTCGTACGGATGTTCAATGTCCCTCCCGCTACCTACACGCACGGCGGGCCCGAAAGGTGACAACGAAATCAGGAAAACTTTCAGCGGCCGGGCAGCCGCCGCAGGACCGGGGCGGCCAGCGACTGCACCTCGGTCAGCCGCAACGGGCCCGCCAGGACCAGAACGGAGCAGCCGAGGGCGGCGCCGCCGAGCAGCAGCCCGGCGCAGTCCCCGGCGAAGCCGGTGCCGAGCAGCCGCCCGCTGCTCTGCGCGATCCCGTACGCGGCGGCCGCGCCCGGCAGGCACGCGACGGCCAGCCGGACGTGCATGCCCAGGACCGCGGGCCGCCAGTTCAGCCGCCGGCGCAGCACCCAGGTGGTGCACGCCAGCCCGGCGCAGCAGGCGATGGCGTAACCGCCCGCCATGCCGGCCACGGCCCAGCGGGCCGGCAGCAGCGTGTACGAGGCGACGGCGAGCCCGGCGTTGACGGCGGCGATGACGACGTTGAGGAAGAAGGGCGTACGGGTGTCGCCGAGCGCGTAGAAGCCGCGGGCCAGCAGGTACTGGCCGGCGAAGGCCGGCAGGCCGAGGGCGAACGCCATCAGGATCCAGGCGATGGCCTGGGCGTCCGCGTCGGTGGTGCGGCCGTGCTGGAAGACGACCCCGGTGATCTGCGGGCCGAGCGCCAGGAAGGCCAGCACCGCCGGCACGATCGCGGCGGCCGAGCCGCGCAGCCCGTACGACAGGTCGGCGCCGATCCGCGCGTGGTCGCCCTCGGTGGCGGCCCGGCTCATCCGCGGCAGCAGGGCGGTGACGAGGGAGACGGTGATGATCCCCTGGGGCACGACCCACAGCAGGTAGGCGTTGCTGTAGGCGGCGAAGCCGACACCCACGGGACTGCCGCCGGCCAGCGCGTGGGCACCGGCCGAGGTGGCGAGCCGGGTGACGACCCAGTAGGCGATCTGGTTGACGAAGACCAGCAGCAGCGTCCACCCGGCGGCCCGCATGGGCTGCATGAGCCCGGAGCCGCGCCAGTCGAAACGGGGCCGCCAGCGGAATCCGGCGCCGCGCAGGGCCGGGATCAGCGCCAGGGCCTGCACGGCGATGCCCGCGGTGGAGCCGAGCCCCAGGAGCAGCGCGTTGGCGTCGCTCATGGTGCCGGCGGCGGTCGTGTCGTGCGCGACCGCGAGGTACAGGCCGAACACCGCGATGACGACGACGTTGTTCAGGACCGGCGACCACATCATGGCGCCGAACCGGTCGCGGGCGGTGAGGATCTGGCCGAGCAGGGTGAACACGCCGTAGAAGAGGATCTGCGGCAGGCAGTACCGGGCGAGCGCGATCGTCAGGTCGCGCTGGGCACTGGTGAAGTCCGGCCCGTACGCGCTGACCAGCCAGGGGGCGGCGAGCGCGGCGCCGGCCGTGATCACCAGCAGCGCGGCCAGGCAGACGGTGAGCAGCCGGTCGGTGTAGGCGGCGCCGCCGTCGGCGTGCTCCTTGGCGGCACGCACCAGCTGAGGGACGAACACCGAGTTCAGCGCCCCGCCGATGAGCATGATGTACAGGATGTTCGGGACGGTGTTCGCGACGCTGAACGCGTCACCGAGCAGGGTGGTGCCGAGCGCGGCGGTGATGATGCCGCTGCGCACGAACCCGGTGGCGCGCGAGGCGAGCGAGCCCAGGGCCATGACGCTGCCGCTGCGTTTCAGCGAGGCCGCGGTGTCGGTCGTGGTGGAGGAGGCGGCGGCCGGCTCCATGGGAGCGGGAGGGGCTGCGGCTTCCGGCGGGCAGGGGCCGCCGAAGGGGGCGCTGCGCACCGCGTCCTGACCGCCGGGATCGCCGGTCCCCGCGTCACTGCCCACTGCTGATGTCACCCGTTGTGCTCCCCGGCCGGTCGCGGCCGTCGGCCGCGCAGACGCCGAAGTCTGCCCGTCCCGGGGCCGCTTGGGAAACCGGTGCGCGCTGTCGCGAACATCTCTGTCACATAGCGGTCCTGTGGGGCGTGAGAGAGGTGAGCGGGCCACCAGGCCCACCGCACCGCGGAGGACGACCTTGACGATGACCACCCACCAGGACGCCGCCCGCAACGCCCTCCCCGGCCCGGCGCCACGACTGCGACTGCGTCCCGTCCCGGAGGACGAACACCTGGCGTTCGTGCGGCGGCGCGGCCCGCGCTCGGTCAGTTTCCTGCAGAGCCCCTCCTGGGCCCGGGTCAAACCGGGCTGGTCGGCCGAGAGTCTGGGCTGGTTCGACGACACCGGGGCGATGGTCGGCTCGGCACTGGTGCTGTACCGGCAGCTGCCCGGCACCCGGAGATCGTTCGCGTACCTCCCGGAGGGCCCGGTGCTGGACTGGTCCGACCCGAACCTGGACCGCCTGCTGGAGCCGCTTCTGGACCATCTGCGCGGCACCGGCGCCTTCGCCGTACGGATGGGGCCGCCGCTGCCGTACCGGCGGTGGTCGGCGCGCACCCTCAAGGAGGCGGTGGCGCCCGGCCGCCGGATGGGCGACGTCCTGCCGGACCTGGTGGACCCGCTGGGCGCCGCGGTCGCCGACCGGCTGCGCGAGGCGGGCTGGCGGCGCGGCGGCGAGGACGGCGCCAACGGGGACGCCCAGCCCCGGCTGATCTTCGAGATACCGCTGGCCGGCCGCGGCCTCGACGACCTGTGGACCGGGCTGAACCAGGAATGGCGGCGGAACGTCAAGAAGGCAGCCAAAGCGGGGGTGGAGACCGCCGTCGGGGGCCTGGAGGAGATGGCGGCCTTCCATGAGCTGCTGGGCGTCACGGAGCGGCGCGACGGCTTCCGGCTGGGGCGCGACCTGGCCTACTACCGGCGCCAGTACGAGGTGCTGAACGCGGAACGGCCGGGCGCCATGCGGCTCTACACCGCCCGCCACGGCGGCGAGATCCTCGCCGCGCACACCCTGCTCGTCTCACCGGACGGGTCCCGCGTCTGGTACCAGACGGGCGCCTCCGCCGATCACCGCCGCGAGGTGCGGCCGAGCAACGCGCTGCAGTGGCGGATGCTCTGCGACGCGCACGTGCTGGGCGCGTCCGTGTACGACATGCGGGGCGTACCGGACAGCCTGGACCCGGACGCGCGCTCGTTCGGACTGTTGCGCTGGAAGCTCGGTACCGGCGGCGAGGCGGTGGAGACGCTCGGCGAGTGGGAGCTGCCGCTCCAGGGCGCGGTCAACAAGACCCTGCACCGGGCGATGAACGCGTACCTGGCGCGGCGCTGAACCGTACGGCGCCGGCCGGCCGGAACCGGCCGGTGCCCGGGAGGTGTTACGCGCGTCGACCAGCGGCAAAGGAATCTCCTGCCTCAGACCGCCTCCACCACACCGCGGCCGGTCGCCGCCACGGAGCGCAGCACCAGCAGCGTGCTCACCAGACCGAGACTCCCGGCGCCGGCGATCACGGCGTACGGCGGGGCGACCTCGGCGATCGCGCCGCCGATCGTCATGCCGAGGCCCTGGAGCGTCATCATGCCCGCGCCCAGCAACGACATCGCCTGGCCGCGCATCTCCTCCGGCACCGCCTCGACGAACCACTTGTCCATCCCGAGCGCGTAGGCGGAACACAGCCCCACCACCAGCATGATGCCGATGGCCACCGGCAGCGGCGGGTGGAAGGCGAACAGCACCATCGGCACCAGGGCCAGGCCGGCGAGCGGCATCGCGATCCAGGTGCGCGCGGCCGGTGACAGCAGCGTGCCGGCCGCCAGCTCGCTGATCACCGTTCCGGCCGGCATCGCCGCCAGCAGCAGACCGACCCCGGCGGAACCGGCGCCGGCCGCGGCGGCGAACGGTGTCGCCAGCCCCTCGGCCACCGCGAAGAACATCGGCGGCACCCACCACCACAGCAGCAGCGCCCGGATCCTGCGGTGGCTCAGCAACTCGCGGGCGCCGAGAAGCGACTGCCGCATCATCGAGCCGCTGCCGGTGACCCGCGCCGGCCGGTCCAGGGTGCCGAAGCGCAGCAGCGCGGCCGAGCAGAGGAAGGTCCCCACGGCCACGGTGAGCGCGGCGCGCGGCGACAGCACCACCAGCACCAGGCCGCCGATCCCGAACCCGATGATCTGCGCGCTCTGCGAGACGATCCTCAGCAGCGAACGGCCCAGGACGTACACATCGCCCTCCAGGATGTCCGCGAGGCTCGCGGCCCGCGTCCCCTGGAAGAGCGGCGTGATCATCGCAAGGACCGCCCGCAGCAGGAACAGCAGCGCCAGCGGCGTGAACGGCAGCGCGAGGACGCCGACGCAGGCCGCGCAGAGCAGGTCGCACGTCACGAGCACCCGGCGGGCAGGGTACCGGTCGGAGACCCCCGAGAGCAGCACCCCGCTGAGCGCGTACGGCAGCATGCCGAGCGCGAAGATCAGAGACGTCAGCAACGGGGACCCGGTGCGTTGGAACACCAGTACCGCCAGTGCGACCTCGGCGAAGAAGCTGCCGAACATGGACAGTACGTGGGCGGCGAAGATCGGCCGGAACTCACGGACCGCGAACACCGTGCGATATCCGACGGGCTGCGGCTCGACGGGATCGGCCGTCGTCCCCGCTGTCCCGTCGCACGTCGGCTCGTCACTTTTCTGAAGTCCCGAGTCTGAGTTTTCCGTTGTCATGGACGCAGCCTGGCGGACATCGGGACATGGCTTCTACTGTTTCGGCTGAAAACGAAACTTGGGAGACGTCATGCCGTTCCACATGCACTTCACGGCCGACGATGTGCTGTCCTCCCGGTTCGCGATCTCACCGCTCTGGGAGACCCAGGAGGCGATCCGTACCCTCCGGACACCCGCGCGCCAGGGGTACCACCTGCCGTGGCTGCGACAGGTCCGGTCGGTGGCCCGTGGGCTCGATCTCAGCCCCTTCGAGCTGGTGATGCCGCGGCGCGGCCACAACCCGGATTTCCTGTGCCCGCCGCCCGACGGGGTCTTCGCCACGATAGACGAGGAGCTGGCCCGGGTCCGCGGCACCGACCCGGCCGTGGCCCACGCGGACCTGGCCAGGGCGCTGGCGGTGATCCCGGGTGCCGCCGCCGACGAACGGGCCCGGGCGCTGCTCGACGACCCGGCGCGGACGGTGGACGAGCTCGCGGAGCTGATGGCCCGGGTCTGGGACACGCTCCTCGCCCCGTTCTGGCCCCGGATGCGCGCCGTGCTGGAGGCCGATGTGGCCTTCCACTCGCGCCGGCTGGCCGACGGCGGCCCGGAGCGGCTCTTCGCCGATCTGCACCCGAAGGTGAGCTGGTCGGACGGCACGCTCACGGTGGACCAGCGGACCGACCACGTCAGGACGCTGGGCGGCGAAGGGCTGCTGCTGGTGCCGAGCGTCTTCGTCCGGCCGGACGTGGTGAGCGGCTTCGACCCGCCCTGGCAGGCCACGATGGTCTATCCGGCGCGCGGCACCGCCACCCTGTGGACCGTGCCGGGCCCCGCGCCCGCCGAGCCGCTGATCCGGCTGCTGGGTCCCAACCGGGCGGCGATCCTCACCAACCTGGACGCGCCCGCGACCACCAGCGCGCTCGCCCGCCGTCACGACCTCGCGCTGTCGTCGGTCTCCGCGCATCTGTCCGTGCTGCGCGACGCGGGCCTGCTCACCTCGCACCGCGACGGCCACCGGGTGCTGTACGAAAGGACCCCGCTCGGCCTCACCCTCGCCACCGGCGGGGGGTAGCGGCGTCCGTCAGCTCCCGGCGGCGGGGGCCGCGGCGGAATCCGCGGCGGGAGCGAGGAACCGCTCGACGGTCTCGACCTTCGACGTCATCCCGTCCGTCACGCCGGGCCGGATGTCGGCCTTGAGCACGAGGGAGACGCGCGGCGCGCGGGCCTCGACGGCGGCGACGGCGCGCTTGACGACGTCCATCACCTCGTCCCACTCACCCTCGATGGAGGTGAACATCGCATCGGTGCGGTTCGGGAGACCGGACTCCCGCACGACGCGGACGGCGTCGGCGACGTACTCGCCCACGTCCTCGCCGACGCCCAGCGGGGAGACCGAGAAGGCGACGATCACGCGACGACGCCTTCCTGGCGGGCACGGGCGGCGATGATCTCCGACTCGGCCTCGCGGCGCAGCATGCGCTCGGCGAAGAAACCGCCGGTGGGGAGCACGGACAGCACCGCGTAGAGCGCGCCGCGGCCCAGCGTCCACTTGGCCCGGTACCAGGCCAGGGCCCAGAGGACGACGTAGAGGACGAACAGCACCCCGTGCACCATGCCCATGACCGGGACGGCGTTGAAGTCGGTGGTGCGCTTCAGGATCGAGCAGAGCAGCAGCAGGAGGAAGGAGACCGCCTCGGGGGCGGAGACCAGGCGGAGCCGGCGCAGGGCGGAGGCGGTCTTGATGTCCACGGATTCCTCATCATCGACGGGGGCGGTTCTTTTGACATCCTCCCCCTCCCAAGGAGGGGGATTCCTGGCTCACGTTGCCTGGCGGCCCGGCGGGCTATCAGGTCTTCCACGATCAACGCCAGCCGGGATGAGACCAGCCCGGACGAGCATCACGCGGGCGGAGTTCTTATCTCGGGGGGAGACGGCTCCGCACGCGGTGCAAGTGTAGGTACGTTCCGACAGCGGGAGTGCGTGCTTGGTTCTCGCTCCGCAGTGTCCGCAGTCCATGGTGGTGTGCGCGGGGTGCACCAGATGCAGGATGCGCTGGTGTTTGCGCGCCATGTTGATCAGTTCGTGCTTGGTGGCGGAGATCGCCGCGTCGGCCGCTTTGCGGGCCATGGTGGATTTGGCGAGGAACTTCGGCCGGAAGTCCTCCACCGCGAGCTGATCGAAATCCGTCACGGCACGCTTGGCCCACTTGCGGGCAGTGTCCTGTCGCTGCCGGGCGATCTTCTTGTGCGTGATCGCGGCCTGCCGCTTCGCCTTCCGGTATCCCTTCGAAGCGGCCTGCCCGCGCTTGGGCTTGCGGCGGGCCATCATCCGCTGATATCCGGCGAGCTTCCCGGCGGCCTTCTTGCCGTGCCCGGGATGGGGGAGGTCGTGGTCGTCGCTGGTGGTGGTCGCGGTTTCCTTCACGCCCCAGTCGATGCCGAGCGCGGCGCCGGTCGCGGGGAGCGGCTGCGCTTGTGTCTTGACGACGAAGGAGGCGTACCAGTGCCCGATGCTGTCGCGGTGGATACGCACGCTCGTGGGGTCGGCGGGCAAGTCCCGCGACCACACCACCGTCAGCGAAATACCCCCCGCGAGGTGCAGGCGTCCGTCCTTCAACCGGAAACCGCGCTGGGTGTAGTTGAGGGTCGGGTCGGCCAGGGCCTTCTTCTTGTACCGGGGCATCCCCGCGCGCTGCTTGACCGGCAACCGGGCCTTGATGTCCTTGAGTGCTTTGGCGCGGGACCTGGCAAAATCCCGGATGATCTGCTGCTGCGGAACGCTGCTGCCCTCGCGCAGCCATTCCTGACGGCTGCGGGCCTCGGTCAGCATCGCGTCGAGCCGGGCCGGACCACACTTCTCCTGGTCCCGGTATGCCTTCTTGGACCGGGCCGCGCACTCGTTCCAGATCCACCGGCACCGGTCCCACTCGCCCGACAGCGCGGCGAGCGCGGTGGACGACACGCGAAGCCGGTAGGTGCACCGGGCGTGCCCGGCGCCGTCGGCGGCGGCCGTTGTCGTCATGACGCGACCGTAGGGTCGCGTTTTTCGCTTCTCTGCTCGGATTCCCCGACGATCACACGAACGAGTGACCGATCGCACACGTATCGACCGGCTGTCCATCAACTCCGACATCCCGCACCTGCCGGGGTCGCCCTGGCCACTCCCGCCGATCCACCCGCCGGCGAATCGGTTCTCCCCGCCCCGCTACGCAGGAAGCCGGATTCCTCCCCGGCCTAGAGGCCTGGGCATCCTCCGGATGCTCTGTGAATGTGATCACAAGGCGGTCCATTTATCGCCGCCTCCTCCCCTGGGCCCGCCCCGGGGGTCGAGAACCGGAGGGAGGGCGATAGCGTCCCCCTCCACGTAGAACACGTGAAAGACACCGACGGACGACGACAACCGGGGGAACGGGACCGATGAAGTTCGACTGGGACCGGCGCCACTGCTCGCGCCGGGGCCACATCACCTACGCGCCGGACGAGCGCCATCTGCGCGAGCGGCTGCACGCCACCACGTCCGTCGGCGAGGTCTGGCGCTGTCTGCGCTGCGGTGACTTCGCACTGGGCGAGCCGCACGGCTCGGGGCCGGCCGACCAGGCACCCGAGGTACCGCGCGGGCGGGCGCTGCGCGATCTGTTCATCCTGCGCTTCCTGGCGGCCGAGCGGCTGGTGCGCGGCGTCTTCATCGTGCTCGCCGCGTGGGCGGTGTGGCAGTTCAGCAACTCCCAGGACTCCGTCCGCAAGCTCTTCGAGGATCAGCTCTCGGTCTTCGGCCCGGTCGCCAAGCACTTCCACTACGACCTGGAGCACTCCCCGGTCATCGACACCATCCGCAAGACCTTCGACTACAAGCACTCGACGCTGGTGATCGTCGCCGTCGCGCTGCTCGTGTACGCGCTCATCGAGATCGTCGAGGCGTTCGGGCTCTGGTGGGGCAAGCGCTGGGCGGAGTACCTGACGGTCGTCGCGACCGCCGCGTTCCTGCCGCTGGAGGTCTACGAACTGACCGAGAAGGTCAGCTGGGTCAAGATCGCGACGCTGACCCTCAACGTGCTGGCGGTGCTGTGGATCGCGCTGTCCAAGCGGCTGTTCGGGCTGCGCGGCGGCGTCGAGGCGTTCGAGGCCGAGCGCCGTGGCGCATCACTGCTGGAGGTCGAGGTGGCAGCCGGGGAAGCGCCTGTTCGCCCGATTCCGGTGACGGCTCCCGCACGGACGGATAGCGTCTGACCGTGGCCATGTTCCGATTGCAGGGCAGCAAAGTACTCGCCGTGGAGATGACCGGCGACGCCGTCAAGGCGAAGAACGGCGCGATGGTGGCCTACGACGGCCAGATGGCGTTCAAAAAGATGTCCGGGGGCGGTGAGGGGATCCGCGGCATGGTGACCCGCCGGCTCACCGGCGAATCCATGGAGGTCATGGAGGTGAAGGGGCACGGCACGTGCTACTTCGCCGACCGTGCGAGCGAGATCAACCTGGTGCGGCTGAACGGGGAGAAGCTCTACGTCGAGGCCAGCAACCTGCTGGCGACCGACCCCGGGCTGCGCACCGGCACCACCTTCACCGGGCTGCGCGGCGCGAGCCAGGGCAACGGCCTGTTCACCACGACCGTCGAGGGCGTCGGCCAGGCCGCGATCACCTCGGACGGTCCGGCGATCGTGCTGCGGGTCTCGGCGGGCATGCCGCTGCAGGTCGACCCGGGCGCGTACGTGGCGCACACCGGCAATCTGCAGCAGCACTTCCAGACCGGCATCAGCTGGCGGACGGTGATGGGCGAGGGATCCGGGGAGAGTTTCCAGATCCGTTTCGAGGGCGAGGGGCTGGTCTACGTGCAGCCCAGCGAGCGCAACACGATCGGGGGACAGCTCTAGTGCCGTTCACCAAGATCAATTCCAAGATGGTCGAGGCGCAGATCCTGCCCGGCCAGCGGCTGTTCAGCCAGCGCGGCGCGATGCTCGCCTACCGCGGCGAGGTGTCGTTCACGCCGAACATCCAGGGCGGCCAGGGCGGTATCGCCTCGATGATCGGCCGGCGGGTCGCCAACGAGGCGACGCCGCTGATGACCGTCGAGGGCCAGGGTTCGGTGATGTTCGGGCACGGCGGCCACCACATCCACACCATCGACCTGAGCGGCGAGACGCTCTACGTCGAGGCGGACCGGCTGCTGGCCTTCGACGGCACGCTGCAGCAGTCCACGATGTTCATGGGCTCGCAGGGCGGCGTCATGGGCGTGATCCGCGGCCAGGTCACCGGCCAGGGGCTGTTCACCACCACGCTGCAGGGCAAGGGCTCGGTAGCCGTCATGGCGCACGGCGGCGTCATCGAGTTGCCGATCACCCACCAGGGCCCGGTGCACGTCGACCCGCAGGCGTACGTCGCGCACCGCGGCGACGTACGCAACAAGCTGTCCACGGCACTGGGCTGGCGGGACATGGTCGGACGGGGCTCGGGCGAGGCGTTCCAGCTGGAACTGTCGGGCCAGGGCACGGTGTACGTACAGGCGTCGGAGGACAAGCTGTGACCGCGATGGCCGGTGGGCCCGTCATTCATGATCCGCACACGCTGCCGGTGGACGACAACGTCAACCCGTACGCGTTCAGCGTCGAGCTCAAGGGGCAGTGGTTCCTGCAGAAGGGGAAGATGATCGCCTATTACGGGCAGATCGACTTCCACGGCATCGGCCACGGCCGGCTCGACCGGCTGGTCGCCACCAACTTCCACTCGCCGCTGCACGCCGCGGACTGGGTGGTCGCCGAGGGCCAGGGCAAGCTGCTGCTCGCGGACCGCGCGTACGACGTCAACTCGTTCGACCTGGAGAACGGCAACCTGACCATCCGGTCGGGCAACCTGCTGGCCTTCCAGCCGGGCCTGGCGCTCAAGCAGTCGATCATCCCCGGCTTCCTCACCCTGATCGGGACCGGCAAGTTCGTCGCCGCCTCGAACGGGGCCGTGCACTTCGTGGAGCCGCCGATCCGGGTGGACCCGCAGGCGCTGGTCGGCTGGGCGGACTGCCCCTCCCCCTGCCACCACTACGACCACGGCTACATGCGCGGCGTCCTGGGCGGCCTGCGGGCGCTGACCGGGATCGGCGGGACGTCGGGCGAGGAGCACCAGTTCGAGTTCGTCGGGGCCGGTCAGGTGCTGCTGCAGTCCACCGAGGTCCTGATGCCGGAGACGGCGACCGGCGGCGTGCCGGCCTCCGCCGGGCCCGGCGTGCCGGGCGCGGGCGTGCCGGGGGCGCCGGGCGGCCAGCAGGGACAGGTGCCGCGGCTGCCCGGTCAGCTGGGCGATCTGCAGCGGCGCTTCGGGCTGTGACCGGTTGACTACGGGGGCCGTTCGTACGGTTTTCAACTACATGTAGAATCTTCACATGGAGACTGAGAACGGCACCAAGTGGCTCACCGAGGACGAGCAGCGCGCCTGGCGCACACATCTCGACGTCAGCCGACTGCTGATGCACCAGCTGGAGCGTGACCTGCAGCCGTTCGGCCTCACCAACAACGACTACGAGATCCTGGTCAACCTCTCGGAGTCCGACGACCGGCGCATGCGGATGAGCGATCTCGCACGCGTCACTCTCCAGTCCAAGAGCCGGCTCTCCCACCAGGTCACCCGGATGGAGAGCACCGGCCTGGTCCGCCGGGAGAACTGCGAGTCCGACCGGCGCGGGCTGTACGCCGTGCTCACGGAGCTCGGCTGGGACACGATGCGGAAGGTCGCGCCGCATCACGTGGCGTCGGTCCGGGAGAACTTCATCGGACTGCTGCCGGCGGCGGACCTGGCGGCGCTGCACAAGGCGCTGCTGCCGATCGCGGAGCACTTGCGTTCGGCGCGCGGCCGCAGTTGATTTCCTGCCCGAGGCGGGCTGGGTTTGCGGGCGGGGCCGGGCTCTCGCGTCACTGCCCCGCTGAGGTGGCGGCGGGAGCCTACGCCTGCGTGACGCTCTCGATCAGTTCGTCCGCCGCGGTGTAGGGATCCAGGTGGCCCGTGATGATCCGTTCCGCCAGGGCGTCGAGCCGCTGGTCGCCGTGCAGGTCGCCGATTCGCTCGCGCAGGGCGGTGACGGCGATGTTCTCCACCTCGTTGGCGGCACGGCGCCGGCGGCGGGCGTCCAGGACGCCGTGCTCTTCCATCCAGGCGCGGTGCTTCTCCAGGGCCTCGACGACCTCGTCGATGCCCTCGCTGCGGGCCGCGACGGTCTTGACGATCGGCGGCCGCCAGTCCCCCGGGCCGCGTGACTCGCCCAGCCCGAGCATGTGGTTCAGCTCACGCGCGGTGGAGTCGGCGCCGTCCCGGTCGGCCTTGTTGACCACGTAGACGTCGCCGATCTCCAGGATCCCGGCCTTCGCGGCCTGGATCCCGTCGCCCATGCCCGGCGCCAGCAGCACCACGCAGGTGTCCGCCTGGGCGGCGATCTCCACCTCGGACTGCCCGACACCCACCGTCTCGACGAGGATCACCTCGCAGCCGGCCGCGTCGAGCACCCGGATCGCCTGCGGCGCCGACCAGGCGAGGCCCCCGAGGTGGCCCCGGGTCGCCATCGAGCGGATGTAGACGCCGGGGTCGGAGGCGTGCTCCGACATCCGCACCCGGTCACCGAGCAGCGCGCCGCCGGAGAACGGCGAGGACGGGTCCACCGCCAGCACCCCGACCCGCTTGCCGCGCTTGCGGTACGCGGTGACCAGCGCGGATGTCGAGGTGGACTTGCCCACGCCCGGCGAGCCCGTCAGGCCGACCACGTACGCGCCGCCGGACAGCGGCGCGAGCGCGGCCATCACCTCCCGGAGCTGCGGGGACGCCCCCTCCACCAGCGAGATCAGCCGGGCCACGGCCCGCGGCCTGCCCTCCCGCGCCTGCTCGACCAGCGTGGCGACGTCCACCATCAGTGCTCCGTCTCTCGTTACTACTTGCCGGGGACGCGGATGATCAGGGCGTCGCCCTGGCCGCCTCCGCCGCAGAGCGCGGCGGCACCCGTTCCGCCGCCGCGCCGCTTGAGCTCCAGCGCGAGGTGCAGGACGACCCGCGCCCCGGACATCCCGATCGGGTGACCCAGGGCGATCGCACCGCCGTTGACGTTCACCTTTTCAGGTGTCACGCCGAGGTCCTTCATCGACTGCACGGCGACCGCGGCGAACGCCTCGTTGATCTCGATCAGGTCCAGATCCTGCACGGTCAGACCGTCCTTGGCCAGCGCGTGCGCGATGGCGTTGGAGGGCTGGGACTGCAGCGAGTTGTCCGGGCCCGCGACGTTGCCGTGCGCGCCGATCTCGGCGATCCACTCCAGGCCCAGCTCCTCGGCCTTCGCCTTGCTCATGACGACCACCGCGGCGGCGCCGTCGGAGATCTGTGAGGAGGTGCCGGCGGTGATCGTGCCGTCCTTGGCGAAGGCGGGGCGGAGCTTGGCGAGCGATTCCGTGGTGGTCTCGGCGCGGATGCCCTCGTCCTGGCTGAAGATCACCGGCTCGCCCTTGCGCTGCGGGATCTCGACGGGGGTGATCTCGGCCTCGAACAGGCCGTTCTTCTGCGCGGCGGCGGCGCGCTGGTGGGACTGGGCCGCGATCTCGTCCTGGGCCGCACGCCCGATGCCGAGGCGGGTGTTGTGCTTCTCGGTCGACTCCCCCATCGGAATGTTCTCGAAGGCGTCGGTGAGGCCGTCGTACGCCATCGCGTCGAGCATCTCGATCGCGCCGTACTTGTAGCCCTCACGGGACTTCGGCAGCAGGTGCGGGGCGTTGGTCATCGACTCCTGGCCGCCGGCGACGACGATGTCGAACTCGCCGGCGCGGATCAGCTGGTCGGCGAGGGCGATCGCGTCGAGGCCGGACAGGCAGACCTTGTTGATCGTCAGGGCCGGGACGTTCATCGGGATGCCGCCCTTGACGGCGGCCTGGCGGGCCGGGATCTGGCCGGCGCCGGCCTGCAGCACCTGGCCCATGATGACGTACTGCACCTGGTCGCCGCCGATCCCCGCGCGGTCCAGCGCCGCCTTGATCGCGACGCCCCCGAGGTCGGCGCCGCTAAAGGATCGCAAGGATCCGAGCAGCCTTCCCATGGGAGTTCTGGCACCTGCGACGATCACGGACGTACGTGGCTGGCTCATGGTGCGGCCCCTTCAGCAGAGGAAGAGAGAAGTTAACGAGGGTTACCGTCAATGTACTGAGCGGTAAGCGCGCGGTCATCGGGCGGAACGTGTGATCGCGCGCACGTTGCGTTACCGGGTCAGGTAGCGGTGCACTGTTCCCATGCTGACTCGCATCGACCACATCGGTATCGCGTGCTTCGATCTCGACGCCACCGTCGAGTTCTACCGCGCCACGTACGGCTTCGAGGTCCACCACTCCGAGGTGAACGAGGAGCAGGGCGTACGGGAGGCCATGCTCAAGATCAACGAGACCTCCGACGGCGGCGCCTCCTACCTCCAGCTCCTGGAACCGACCCGCGAGGACTCCGCGGTCGGCAAATGGCTGGCAAAGAACGGCGAGGGCGTGCACCACATCGCCTTCGGCACCGCGGACGTGGACGGCGACGCCGCGGACATCGCGGGGAAGGGCGTCCGGGTGCTCTACGAAGAGCCGCGAATCGGCTCCATGGGGTCACGGATCACGTTCCTGCACCCCAAGGACTGCCATGGTGTCCTCACCGAGCTGGTCACCGCCGCCAAGGACCACTGACCCCAGCCCCCCTTGGGCCGGTAGAGTGGCCCAGCCGACGGGTGGGCGTGGGGTACCGGCCCGCTCCACGGCGTGGATCAGACACACTTCTCCGTAGGGCTCTGTGCGAACAGGGCTCCGGAGAGTCTCACCCGGTTGGCGGGTGAGAACGCCAGGGGACGGATGGGACCGCGGAGTGCGGGGCAACGACCGCTACGAGGCCGACGATCACCTCTCGCTGTTCGAAGCTGAGATGGAGCGGCTTCGCACCGAGCGGGGTAAGGCCGTCGAGCACGCCGACGACCTGGGCTACCAGGTCGAGGTTCTGCGCGCCAAACTTCACGAGGCACGCCGCAATCTCGCCGCCCGCCCGGCCTACGACAACATCGGCCACCAGGCCGACCAGCTGCTGCGCAACGCCCAGATCCAGGCGGACCAGCTGCGCACCGACGCGGAGCGCGAGCTGCGCGAGGCGCGCGCCGCCACCCAGCGCCTGCTGCAGGAACAGGCCGAGCGCCAGTCCCGCTTCGAGGCCGAATGGCATGCCGAGGCCGTCGCCCGGCGCCGTCAGCTCGACGAGGAGCTGGGCGAGCGCCGGGCCACCGTCGAGACCCACGTCAACGAGAACGTGGCCTGGGCCGAGCAGCTGCGGGCCCGCAGCGAGTCCCAGGCCCGCCGGCTGCTGGACGAGACCCGCGCCGAGTCCGAGGCGGCGCTCGCCGCCGCCCGCGCCGAGGCGACCCGGATCGCCGAGCAGACCCGCGAGCGGCTCACCGCAGAGGCGGAGTCCGCGAAGTCCGAGGCCGAGCAGTTGCTGCGGCGGGCCAGGACCGATGCGGAACGGCTGCTGAACGCGGCCTCCAACCAGGCGCAGGAAGCCAGCAGCCAGGCCGAGCAGCTGCGCACCTCCACCCTCAGCGAGTCCGACGCGGCCCGCCAGGAGGCCACCGAGCTCACCCGGCTCGCCCAGGAGCGGATGCGCGAGGCGGACGATTCGCTGCGCGAGGCCCGTGCCGAGGCCGACCGGCTGCGCGAGGAGGCCAACACGGCCGCCTCGAAGCGGCTGTCCACCGCCGAGGCCGAGAACGAGCAGCGCACCCGTACCGCCCGCGCCGAGATCGCCCGCATGGTGACGGAGGCGACCAAGGAGTCGGAGGCCGCCAAGGCCGAGGCCGAGCAGGTCCGGGCCGACGCGGTCGCCGAGGCCGAGCGGGTCAGGGCCGAGGCCCAGGAGACGGCGCGGTCCGCCGCGTCCGAGGACGCCGCGGCGCAGCTGGCCCAGGCGGCCAGGAGCGCCGAGGAGGTGCTGACGAAGGCGTCCCAGGACGCCCAGTCCACCACCCGGGCGGCCGCCGAGGAGGCCGAGCGCATCCGCGGCGAGGCCGAGGCGGAGGCCGAGCGGCTGCGCGGCCAGGCCGAGGCGTCCGCTCAGGAGCTGCGCGGCGCCGCGCAGGACGACACCGAGGAGTACCGGGCCAAGACCGTCGAGCTGCAGGAGGAGGCGCGCAGGCTGCGCGGCGAGGCCGAGCAGCTGCGGGCCGACGCGGTCGCCGAGGGCGAGCGGATCCGCGGTGAGGCCCGCCGTGAGGCCGTCCAGCAGATCGAGGAGGCCGCCAGGACCGCCGAGGGCCTGCTGGCCAAGGCGAAGGCGGACGGCGACGAGATGCGCCAGGGCGCGTCCGCCGAGTCCGACCGGATGCGGGCCGAGTCCACCGAGCGTGCCTCCGCACTGAACAAGAAGGCCGAGGAGGCCCTGGAGCGGGCCCGCGCCGAGGCCGACGCGCTGCGCGGCGAGGCCGAGCAGCAGGCCGGCCAGGTCAAGGACGACGCCGAGGCCGACGCGCTGCGGCAGCGCGGCGAGGCCGAGCAGACCGCGCTGCGGCTGCGTGCCGACGCCGAGGCGGACCTGGTGCGGCTGCGCGAGGAGGCCGAGCAGCGCGTCACCACCGCCGAGCAGGCGCTGCGCGACGCCCGTGGCGAGGCCGAACGGCTGCGCCGCGAGGCCGCCGACGAGGCGGAACGGCTGCGGAACGAGACAGCGGAGCGGGTCCGGGTCCTGCAGGAGCAGGCCGAGGCCGAAACGGTACGGCTGCGTGACGAGGCCGCGGCCGACGCGTCGCAGACCCGCGCCGAGGCCGAGACGATCGCGGTGCGGCTGCGTACCGACGCCGCGACCGAGGCCGAACAGCTGCGCACCGAGGCGCAGGAGACCGCGGACCGGCTGCGCTCGGAGGCCGCCGCGGCCGCCGAGCGGACCGGCACCGAGGCCGGCGAGGCGCTGGCCGCCGCCCAGGAGGAGGCGGCCCGCCGCCGCCGCGAGGCCGAGGAACTGCTCGCGGCCGCGCGCGGCGAGGCCGATCAGGAGCGGGCCCAGGCCCGCCGCGAGAGCGAGGAGCTGCTCGCGTCGGCCCGAACCCGGGTCCAGGAGGCCGGGGTCGAGGCCGACCGGCTGGTCGCCGAGGCCGAATCGCGTGCCACCGAACTGGTCGCCGCCGCCGAGCAGACCGCTCAGCAGGTCCGTGACGCCGTCGCGCATCTGCACGAGCAGGCTGCCGAGGAGATCGCCGGACTGCGCTCCGCCGCCGAGCACGCCGCCGACCGGCTGCGTACCGAGGCCCAGGGCGAGGCCGACCGGCTGCACGCGGACGCCAACTCCGAACGGGAGCGGGCCGCCGAGGACGCCGCGCGGGTCCGCCGCGACGCCAAGGAGGAGACGGACGCCGCCAAGTCGCTGGCGGAACGCACCGTTTCCGAGGCGATCGACGAGTCCGAGCGGCTGCGCACGGAGTCCCGTGACGACGCCAACCGCCGCCGTACCGACGCTGCCGGCCAGGCCGACCAGCTGATCACGAAGGCCCGCGAGGAGGCCGAACGTCTCGGCATCCTGGCCAAGGACGCCCTGGACACCGCCGAGCGCGAGTCGGAGGCGACCCGCGCGGAGGCCGACCGGATCCGCGACGAGGCCCGCGAGGACGCCAACCGCCGCCGCAGCGAGGCCGCCGAGCAGGCGGACGAGCTGATCGCCAAGGCGCAGGCCGAGGCGCTTCGGATCGGCGCCGCCGCCGAGGAGCAGTCCGACACGATGGTCGGTGCCGCCCGCACCGAGGCCGAACGGATCTTCGCCGAGGCGACGCTGGAGTGCAACGGACTGGTCGAGCGGGCCCGTACGGACGCGGACACCCTGCTCGGCGAGGCGCGCCGGGACGCCACGTCGATAAGAGAACGCACCGAGGAACTGCGCAACCGCGTCGAGACCGAGGTCGAGGAGCTGCACGAGCGGGCCCGCAAGGAGTCCTCCGAGCAGATGCGGACAGCCGGCGAGCGGGTCGACAAGCTGGTCGCGGCCGCCACCGAGCAGCTCACCGAGGCCGAGGCGAAGGCCGAGGAGCTCAAGTCCATGGCCTCGTCCGAGGCGAGCAAGGTACGGATCGCCGCCGTGAAGAAGGCCGAGGGGCTGCTCAAGGAGGCCGAGCAGAAGAAGGCCGACGCGGAGCGGGATGCCGAGCGGATCAAGGGGGAGGCCCGTGCCGAGGCGGAGCGTACGGTCACCGAGGGGAAGCGCGAGTTGGAGATCCTGGTGCGCCGCCGACAGGACATCAATGCCGAGATCTCCCGTGTCCAGGACGTCCTGGAGGCGTTGGAGTCATTCGAGACCCCTGGAGCCGGGAAGAACGCGGTGACCGCCGGTGCGGGGGCCGGAACCACCCGTTCGGGGGGCAAGCGCAACGACGATGCTCCACTCGATTGAGCGGACATTCTCCATACCTAATAGGCAATGGCTCGGTGACACGCCGTCCGGGCCCCTAGGATTCCCTCTATCACCTCACCCGGTCTGAATTGACAGGAACCCCATGAGTGACACCTCCTCCCCCTTCGGCTTCGAACTCGTTCGGCGCGGATATGACCGCGGTCAGGTGGACGACCGCATCACCAAGCTCGTCGCCGACCGTGATAGCGCACTGACCCGGATCACCGCGCTGGAGAAGCGCATCGAGGAGCTACACCTCGAGACCCAGAACGCGCAGGCGCAGGTCAACGACGCGGAGCCGTCGTACGCCGGCCTCGGCGCCCGCGTCGAGAAGATCCTCCGCCTCGCCGAGGAGGAGGCGAAGGACCTTCGTGAGGAGGCCCGCCGCGCGGCCGAGCAGCACCGCGAGCTCGCGGAGTCCGCCGCCAACCAGGTGCGCAACGACGCCGAGACCTTCGCCGCGGACCGCAAGTCCAAGGCCGAGGACGAGGGCGCCCGGATCGTCGACAAGGCGAAGTCCGACTCCACGCAGCTGCGTGGCGAGGCCCAGAAGGACGCCCAGGCCAAGCGCGAGGAGGCCGACGCCCTCTTCGAGGAGACCCGTGCCAAGGCCGCCCAGGCCGCAGCCGACTTCGAGACGAACCTGGCCAAGCGCCGCGAGCAGTCCGAGCGTGACCTGGCGTCGCGTCAGGCCAAGGCCGAGAAGCGCCTGGCGGAGATCGAGCACCGCGCCGAGCAGCTCCGCCTCGAGGCCGAGAAGCTCCGTACCGACGCCGAGCGCCGCGCCCGCCAGACGGTGGAGACGGCCCAGCGCCAGTCCGAGGACATCGTCGCGGACGCGAACGCGAAGGCCGACCGGATCCGCAGCGAGTCCGAGCGCGAGCTGGCGGCGCTGACCAACCGCCGCGACAGCATCAACGCCCAGCTGACCAACGTCCGCGAGATGCTGGCCACCCTCACCGGTGCGGCGGTGGCCGCGGCCACCGGCCCGGCCGACGAGGAGCCGATCTCCCGCGGCGTCCCGGCACAGCAGAGCAGGTAACACCACAAAAGCGGGCACACCCCTCCCGCTGATCCCCCATCACCAGAAGCCCCCGTCCTCCTCGGATGGGGGTTTTTGGCGTGACGGGCGTCCGGGCGGACATTACGTTGGGACAATGATTGAACTGCAGGGGCTCACCAAGCGGTACGGGGACAAGACCGCTGTCGACCACCTCACGTTCACCGTGCGCCCCGGCGTGGTGACCGGCTTCCTCGGGCCGAACGGCGCGGGCAAGTCCACGACCATGCGCATGATGCTGGACCTGGACAACCCGACCGCGGGTGATGTGCGCATCGACGGAAAGCACTACCGGGACCTGAACGAGCCGTTCAAGTACATCGGCGCCCTCCTGGACGCGAAGGCCATCCACGGCGGCCGCACCGCGTACAACCACCTGCTGTGCCTCGCGCAGTCCAACCGCATTCCGGCCACCCGGGTCGCCGAGGTGCTGGAGACCGTTGGCCTGTCCTCGGTCGCCCAGAAGCGGTCCAAGGGCTTCTCCCTGGGGATGGGCCAGCGGCTCGGCATCGCGGGCGCCCTGCTCGGTGACCCCGAGATCCTGATGTTCGACGAGCCGGTCAACGGGCTCGACCCCGAGGGCATCCACTGGATCCGCAATCTGATGAAGGATCTGGCCGCCCAGGGGCGTACGGTCTTCGTCTCCAGCCACCTGATGAGCGAGATGGCGCTGACCGCCGAGCACCTGGTCGTCATCGGCCAGGGCCGGCTGCTCGCGGACACCTCGATGGCCGACTTCATCGCGATGAACTCCCGCTCGTACGTCCGGGTCAGGACCCCTGATCCGGAACGGCTGCGGGACGCGCTGGCCGCCGCGCAGATCACCCCGGTGGTCACCGGCGACGGCTCCTTCGAGATCGAGGGCGGCGATCCCGCGCGGATCGGCGAGCTGGCCGCGAAGCACCAGCTGACCCTGCACGAGCTGAGCCCGCAGCGGGCCTCACTGGAGGAAGCGTTCATGCAGCTCACCGCCGACTCGGTGGAATACCACGCGGGCGGGCACCTCGCCGGCGACCCGGCCGGTGCGGTACCCGTCACGGACGGCGCCGCCCCGCAGTGGGGCGCCGGCTGGTCCGGCGGCAAGGACAGCACCCCCAGCACCGGAAAGGAGTCCTGACCATGGCGGCTCCCGGCGCGGTCCTGCAGTCGGAATGGACCAAGATCAGGACGGTACGGTCCACGGTGTGGACGCTGGCGCTGGCGTTCCTCGTCACCGTCGCCTTCAGCGCGATCATCTGCGCAGTGGTGAACAGCCAGTTCAAGACCTTCTCCGCAGAGGAGAAGCTCACCTTCGACCCCACGGGCACCAGCTTCGCCGGGATTCTGCTCGGCCAGCTCGCACTGGTCGTCTTCGGTGTCCTGGTGATCGCGAGCGAGTACAGCTCGGGCATGATCCGTACCTCGCTCGCGGCGGTCCCGCAGCGTGCCTCGTTCTACTTCTCCAAGGTCGCCGTCGCCGGAGCGCTCGCCCTGGTGGTCGGCATGGCCACCAGTTTCATCTCGTTCTTCCTCGGCCAGTCGCTGCTCGGCAGCCACAAAGCGTCGATCGGCGACCCCGGCGTCCTGCGCGCGGTGATCGGCACCGGCCTCTACATGACGCTCCTGGTGCTGTTCTGCGTGGGCGTCGCCACGATGCTGCGCAGCCCGATGCTCGGGCTGGGCATCCTGATGCCGTTCTTCTTCCTCGTCTCGCCGATCCTGTCGGCGGTGCCGAAGGTGAAGACGGTGGCGAAGTACTTCCCCGACCAGGCAGGCCGCCAGATCACCACCGTGGTGCAGGTGGGCGACAACGCCGCGCCGTACGGCCCCTGGGCCGGATTCGCGATCATGGCGGCATGGGTGGTGGCCGCGCTGCTCGGCGGATATCTGATTCTCAAGAACCGTGACGCGTGAGCGGTACCGGCACGGGTACCGGAAGTACACCCCTGCTGGAACCGTTCGGGCCCCTGTAGCCTCCTAAACCTCACGGGGGCACGTGCCCCGGTTGAAGGCGAGGGGCAAGCATGATCGAGGCAACGGGCCTCACCAAGCGCTATGGCGCCAAGACGGCTGTGTACAACCTGTCGTTCCAGGTCCGATCGGGCGCCGTGACCGGCTTCCTCGGACCGAACGGTTCGGGCAAGTCCACCACCATGCGGATGATCCTGGGCCTGGACGACCCGTCGGCCGGCCGTGTCACCATCGGCGGCCAGCCGTACCGGCAGCTGACCAACGCCCCCCGCAGGGTCGGTGCGCTCCTCGACGCCAAGGTGCACGGCGGCCGCAGCGCGCGCCAGCACCTGCTGTGCCTGGCGCAGCTGTCCGGCATCCCGGCCCGCCGGGTGGACGAAGTGCTGGGCGTCGTGGGGCTGCAGGACGTCGCGTCGCGCCGCTCCAAGGGCTTCTCGCTCGGCATGGGCCAGCGGCTCGGCATAGCGGGCGCCCTGCTCGGCGACCCCGAGGTGCTGCTCTTCGACGAACCGGTGAACGGCCTGGACCCCGAGGGCATCCTCTGGGTCCGCAACCTCATGCGGAAGCTCGCCGCCGAGGGCCGCACTGTCTTCGTGTCGAGCCACCTGATGAGCGAGATGGCGCTGACCGCCGACCACTTGATCGTGATCGGCCGCGGGCAGCTGCTCGCCGACATGAGCGTCAAGGACTTCATCGCCCGCAACTCGACCGCGCACGCCACGGTCCGCACCCCTGACGACGCCGGGATGCGCGAGAAGCTGTCGAAGGCACTCAGCGAGGCCGGCGGCCTCGTGCAGCCCGAGCAGGACGGCGCCCTGCGCGTCACCGGCCTGGAGCTGCCGCGGATCAGCGACCTCGCGCACGAGATCGACGTACGCCTCTGGGAACTGTCGCCGCACCAGGCCTCGCTGGAAGAGGCGTACATGCGGATGACCAGCGGCGCGGTGGACTACCGCTCCACGGAGGACCTGCGCCAGGGGCTGCAGCAGCCCGCCCCGCACCCGCAGCAGGGGTACCAGCAGGCCGGTTACCCGCCGCAGGGGCAGTACCCGCAGGGCGGCTACCCGCCGGCCGGTTACCAGCAGCAGGCGCCCGCCGGCTGGGGTCATCCGCCCACGCAGCAGGCCCAGCAGCAGCTCTACACCCAGCCGTCGGCGCAGCCCGCCCAGCCCTACGCGCAGCCGTACGGGCAGCAGCCGGCGGGACCGCCGCCGCAGCCGTACGCGGCGACCACCGCCGTGCCCGCGCAGCCGCCGGTCGCGCCTGCCGCCCCGGCCGCGCCGGCTCCCCCGGCCGCTCCCGCCGCTCCCGCCGCGCCCCCCGTGGTGCCGCCCACCGCTCCCAGCCTCAACAAGTCCGACAGCGAGGACGCCCGATGACCGCCCCCGTCCCCGCCCCCGGCGCTCCCTACGCGTACGCCCAGCAGTACACGTCGCCGATCCCGGTGCAGAACACCACGCTCGCGCACGCGCTGAAGTCCGAGTGGACGAAGATCCGCACGGTGCGCTCCACGGTGTGGACGCTCAGCGTGATGCTCGCCGTCGTCATCGGCATCGGCATGCTGGTGACCCTGGCGATGACCCACAGCGACTACGTCGGGGCGCCGCTGCTCAGCGGCGGCCTGTTCGGGCTGATGCTCGGCCAGCTCGCGGTGATCACCCTCGGCGTCCTGGTGGTGACCTCCGAGTACAGCACCGGCATGATCCGTACGACGTTCACCGCCTGCCCGAGCCGGTCCCGGGTGCTCACGGCCAAGGCGATCGTCTTCTTCGGCCTGTCGTTCGTGACGACGACTGCGGCCTGCGGGATCACCGCGCTCATCAACTCCGCGGCCCTGTCGGACCAGAAGGTCCCGTCCTCCGCCTACGAGGACTCGGTGATGCGGGATTCGATCGAGGCCGGCAAGGTCGTCGCCCACGGCGGCCAGTGGCTGGGCGCCACCGTCGGCGCCGGTCTGTTCGTGGCGCTGCTCGGTCTGCTCTCGCTGGCGATCGGCACCCTGCTGCGGCACTCGGCGGGCGCGATCACGGCCATGATGGGCGTGGTGCTGCTGCCGCTGATCCTCGCGCTCTTCATGTTCGCCGAGAGCATGCACTCGCTGCGCGACTTCCTGATCAAGTACTCGGCGCTCAACGGGCTCGCGTCCATGTACCGGATCCCGATGGACGGCGGCACCAGTACCGGCTGGCCCGGCCTCGGGCTGCTGGCGATCATCACGGCGATCGCCCTGGGCGGCGCCTACGCGGTACTGGCCAAGCGCGACGTCTGACAGCGCTTTTTTCAGTAGCGCGGTGCGTTACGGGACCGCTGCACCCTCGTGGTGCGGCGGTCTTTCGCGTTCCAGCACGCCCGGTGCCAGTGCCGGCGGTCGTCGACGCCCCCGCCGTACTCCGGCCAGGCCACCAAGTGGCCGACGGCGGGCGGAATCTCCTGGTCGCAGCCCGGGCACCGGTAGCTCTTGCCCGCGGCACTTCCGGCGATCGGCCGAACCGACCACTCCTCGCCCTGCCAGGTCTCGGTACGCTCGGGGCCGCGGCCCGAACCCGACTCCCCGGGACGGTCGGCGGGGCTGTCACCACCGCGCGGGTGGTTTCGACGCGGCGACATGGGACACCTCGCGGTTCGGTCGGATCGGGGCAGCTCGTCCCAGAGTACGCGGCGGGTCATGAGGCGGACGTACCTCCGATCCCGCTCCCACCCGGCCCTGTCCGACATCCACTGCCGAAAATCATGAAATCGCTGCGGTAGGCCGTGCCTTTGGCACGTGTCAAGCGTTAGTGCCTGTAGAGGAGGGAGTGACCAATGCGTGTTGGGACTTTTGTTCTCGCGGCTCAGTTCCCCGGCCAGGGCCAGGGTGAGGTGCTGCACCGGGCCGTACGGTCGGCCGAGCTGGCCGAGTCCGCGGGGCTGGACGCCGTATGGCTGGCCGAGCACCATTTCGTTCCGTACGGAGTCTGCCCGTCCGCGGTGACGCTCGCTGCGTTTCTGCTGGGTCGCACCAGCACCATCGGGGTCGGCACGGCGGTCAGCGTGTTGCCGACCGCCCATCCGGTGGCGCTCGGCGAGCAGGCGGCACTGCTGCACATAGCCTCCGGCGGCCGTTTCACCCTCGGTGTCGGGCGCGGCGGCCCCTGGGTGGACCTGGAGGTCTTCGGCGCCGGCATCGAGGCCTTCGAGCACGGCTTCCCGGAATCACTCGACCTGCTGATGCGCTGGCTGCGCGAGCCCCGGGTCGGGGCGGACGGGCCGCGCTACGCGTTCCGCGAGGTGCCCGTCGTCCCGCGCCCCGACGAGCTCGACGAGCCGGGACCCCCGGTGGTGGTCGCCTGCACCTCCCCCAACTCCGTCCGGCTGGCCGCGGAACGCGGTCTGCCGATGCTGCTCGGGATGCACTGCGGCGACGAGGAGAAGGCCGGGATGGTCGAGCTCTGGCAGCTCACGGCGCGGGCCGCGGGGCTCTCCCCCGAGGTCGTCGCGGCGGCCGGCGCCGAACATGTGTCGGCGGGCGTCGTCCAGATCGCCGACAGCCGTGAGGACGCGGTCGAGGCGCTGGTCAAGGCGATGCCCGGCTGGCTGCAACGCGGGCTGGCGGCCCATCAGACCGTGGACGGCAGCGCCCGCGCGATGCGGAACCCGCTCAGCTACACGGAGTTGCTCTGCGATCTCCACCCGGTGGGTACGGCCCAGCTCTGCGCCGACCGGCTGGCGGCCACCTCCGAGCGGACCGGGATCACCCGCTTCGCACTGCTGGTGGAGGGTTCGGGAGATCTGGCTGTCACCGAGGAGAACGTCATGCGACTGGGCAGCGACGTGCTCCCGCAATTGGCCTGAACCGGAGGCGGGAGCACGTGAACCGCTGTCACACGAGGATCAGCAGTCCCTGAACTCCGGTGACTGGTTGAGCAGTTGGGAGCGAACGGATGTAAACTTCCCGTAACTCCCGTCAACGGCCGGGTCGAGCGGGAAAACCGCTACCCGGTGGCAGTTCTGGAACGCGAGTCGGACCCCGAAATGGCGCTGCAGGGCACCGCGTATCGCGTCACTCGCCAGCGCGCGCAGCAGTTGACCGCGCGCCTGTTCGTCCGGCGGCGGCACCTGGTTGTCGGCGAAGGAACCACCGTCAACCTTGAGTTGCGCCACCAGTGAACTGATCATCTCCCATGCGTACGGCAGGGAGGTCCGGACGCAGTCGACGAATTCCTTCTCGTCGACCTCGCCTCGCTCGGCCTGTTCGAGGAGGGCCGGTGAGACGTCGAGCGACATGGGTACTCCTCTCGTGACCCCGCGATGTGCGGGGCCAGACGGACATGGACCGGAAACCGGCCGAGCTTCTCCCGCACGACGGCTTCCACATACAACGGTAGGCGGCACGGTCCTGGCGCACCAGGAGGTAGCGCCCACAACCGGCCAATTTTCAACAGTCGCCCGGACCCTCCTCTTGAGGGCGAATCGCGCACGGGGCGGGGCGTCGAGTAGCGTTGCCCACCATGCGCCTCGTCATTGCCCGCTGCTCCGTGGACTACGCGGGCAAGCTCTCCGCCCACCTTCCGTCGGCGACCCGTCTGCTCCTCGTGAAGGCTGACGGTTCGGTCTCCATCCACGCCGATGACCGCGCCTACAAGCCGCTCAACTGGATGTCCCCGCCGTGCACCCTCAAGGTGGGCGACGACGGTGTCTGGACGGTGGTGAACAAGGCCGGTGAGCAGCTGATCATCACCATCGAGGAGGTCCTCCACGACTCCTCGCACGAGCTCGGGATCGACCCCGGTCTCATCAAGGACGGCGTCGAGGCCCACCTCCAGGAGCTGCTCGCGGATCGCATGGAAGTACTGGGTGCGGGCTGGACCCTGATCCGGCGCGAGTACATGACGGCGATCGGCCCGGTCGACATCCTCTGCCGGGACGCCGAAGGCGTCACGGTCGCGGTCGAGCTCAAGCGGCGCGGTGACATCGACGGCGTCGAGCAGCTCACCCGCTACCTCGAACTCCTGAACCGCGACCCGCACCTCGCCCCGGTGAAGGGGGTCTTCGCCGCCCAGGAAATCAAGCCCCAGGCCCGCGTCCTGGCCACCGACCGCGGCATCGGCTGCGTCGTCCTGGACTACGACGCGATGCGCGGCATCGAGGACGACAAACTCCGCCTGTTCTGATCGCAGGCCGTTCCGCTCACGAGCGGATCACGCTAGGCGCGCTGGGCCCCGACCCGGGCGAACGTCCGGGGGCCGGGGCCTTCGCGTTACGTCCTAGCCGCCAGTGCCGGTGGAGGTGCCGCCGGTGGGGTCACCGGTCGTACCTGTGGTGGTCCCGGTCGACGTGCCGCCGGTGGGGTCACCCGTCGTACCCGTGGTGGTCCCGGTGGAGGTGCCGCCGGTGGGATCACCGGTCGTACCTGTGGTGGTCCCGGTCGACGTGCCGGTCGAGGTGCCGGTGCTCGTTCCCGTGCTGGTCCCGGTCGACGTTCCGGTCGAGGTGCCGGTGCTCGTTCCCGTGCTGGTCCCGGTCGAAGTGCCGGACGAGGTGCCGCCGGTCGCACCTGTCGACGTGCCTCCCCCTGCGGCCCCGCCGGCAGCGCCGGAGGTACCGCCCGTCCCGCTGGAGGACGATCCGCTGGTGCCGCCCGACCCCGGGGTGCTCGGCTTGCCCGTACCCGGCTTGCCCGTACCCGGCTTGCCCGACGTAGCGGGCGCTCCGCCCGGGGTCGTCGGGGCGGTGCCCGTGGTCGGGGTGCCCGGTTTCGTCGACGTGGTGCCGTCGGAGGTCTGCTGGTCGGCGGGGAGGCCCGCGTTCTGGTCGTCCGGTTGGGCGGACTCGACCGGCTTCACGTTGTTCGGCACGTTGCGGTTCTCGCTGCTGCCCGCCGAGGTGCCGAGCGTGACGACCGTGCCGATGATCGCCGCCAGTGCGGCGCCCGCGCCCGCGGCGAGGAGGTTGCGGCGGGAGTTTCCGAAGACGGTCCGTGCGGTCCTGCGGGCCGGCGGGCCGCCCGCGGCGAGCCGCTTGCTGATGACCGTGACGGGCGGTTCGTAGGAATCGCGGCCGGGCGCGGCGGACGCCGTGAGGTGCGAG
Organism: Streptomyces fildesensis; assembly: GCF_016107395.1. Taxonomy (GTDB): domain Bacteria; phylum Actinomycetota; class Actinomycetes; order Streptomycetales; family Streptomycetaceae; genus Actinacidiphila; species Actinacidiphila fildesensis. Next base: position 60,094 of record NZ_JAAIKO010000008.1, on the reverse strand, counting down.
TCCGGGCCGGCGCCGGGTATCTCCAGGCCGGCGCCCGGCAGCGTGAGCGCCACGGAGCCGCTGGAACGGTCGTTGACGAGCGCAAGGGTCCTGCGGCCCACCAGGGTGCCCTGGCGGTCGGCGAGCGCCCCGCGCAGGGCTATGGAGGCCTCCAGCTCGGCCCGGGCCCGGTCGAGGCTGCCGGTGCAGAGCGCGAGGACGCCCAACTCGTGATGGAAGTACGCCTCTTCGGCCACTTCCCCGGCCAGCCGGGCCGATTCCTGCCCGATCCGCAGTGCCCGCTCCCAGGCGCTCCAGTGCAGCGCGCCGGCGAACGCGGGGGCCGCGGTGCGGGCGAGGAGGACGGCGTTGCTGGGGTGTCCGGCGTCGCGGCAGGCGGCCATCGCGGCGAGGATCGCCTCGGCCTCGGTGGCGGCCCGCTCGGGGGCGACCGAGGGGTGGCCCGCCCACCAGGCGTAGTGCTGGGCCGCGGCGAGGGCGAGGGCGGTGTCCTCCGCCTCCGTGGAGAGTCCTACGGACAGCTGCTGACGCACCCCGGCGGCGAGCCGGTAGTGCGAGGCGACGGGGACGGCGAGGCCGCAGGCGGCTATCTCGCCGAGCGCGGCGTCACCGTGGGTGTCGCCCACGAGCGCGGGCAGGTGCGAAGGGTGCGGGCATTCGCCGTCGAGCGCGACGGCGAAGTCCAGCGCCTGCTGGGCCGCCTCGCTCAGCCGGGACGCGAGCAGTTCGGCGGGCGCGGCGCTCTCGGCGAGCGACGGCAGCGGTATACGACCGGCGGGCTCGGCGTCGAACGGGCCGTCGGCCTCGGGCCCTGAGCCCGAGGTCCAGACCGAGTCGTCCCACTCCTGCTCGGCCTCGATCGGGTTGCGCAGGACGTCGCGCTGCCGCAGCAGCGCACCGGCCTGGAAGAAACGCAGCGGCAGACCCTCGGACTCGAACCACAGGTCTGCCGCCCAGGCGGCCTCCTCCTCGTCGAGCGGGCGCTCCACGACGTGCTCCAGCAGAGCCAGGCACGCGACGCGGGTGAGGCCGGGCAGGAAGACCTCTTCGATCAGCGAGTCGGACGCGGGGGCGGCGACGTCCGGGGTCGCGGTGATCAGGAAGGCGCACTCCGGCACGGCGTTCAGCAGCTCTTCGAGCGCGGCGCCGCCGAATTCCAGGTCGTCCAGGACGACGATCGCGCCGACGTCGCTCAGCAGCTCCAGGAGCCGCGGGCGGTCGGGGCGGTACCCGTCGACCTCGTAGACGAGGGAGAAGAGGTCCTGCAGCAGGTCGGCGGAGGTGCGGCGGTAGCCGGACAGCCGCAGTATCCCGTCGGGCGCGAGGTCGGCGCAGGCGTCGGCGACGACGTCCAGCAGCGAACTGCGGCCGGCGCCGGAGGGGCCGGTGACCCGCACGGAGCGGCCGCGGGCGAGCAACCGGACGAGCCGCTCCCGTTCCTCTTCGCGCTCCAGCAGCGGCAGCTCGGGCGCACGCGGGCCCGGGGGCAGCTGCGGGCGGCGGTCCTTCGCCTGCCGCAGCCGGTCCTGCGGGGTGCGGCGCGCGGGAGCGCGCCGCTCCTCCGGCGGGCACTGCGCGACCTCGCTGCCGTCCACCGGGTTGACGGTGAGCAGGAAGTCGCCGGCGACCACCTGGACGACCCGGGCGGGACCGGGGCGACCCGGGTCCCCTTCGGGCCACAGGGTCTCCCCGCCGAAGACGGGGGCAGGCTCGCGCGGCGGGCGCGGTATGCGCGCCAGCGCCATGGTCTCGTCGGCGGCACCCGTCTCGGGCTCTGGTACCGCGAGATCGTCTGGTCGACCGGAGTGTGGGTCCATTGTTTCCGCCCCCCATATGCGTCGCGTACGGGGTCGTGTCGGACCACCGTAGTCCGCTTAGCCGGACCGGTCCGGTTCCCCTCCTCGACCCACCGAGTGGCAGGCCGGAAACCGAACTCTAAAGCCCCGGACAGTATTGCCGAAGGGCAGGGGCGTTGCGCTCCCCTTACATCACCTTTCAGCCTCGATCGCCAGGATTCGGTGCAGTCGTGTGGCTACGAGCAGCCGCTGCATCTGTGGCGGAACGCCCCGCAGCACGAGCCGTCGGTTGACCCGGCCCGCCCTTCGGTGCGCTCCCATGATCACGCCCAGCCCCGCGGCGTCCCACGAATCCAATGCTGTCAGGTCCAGCACAAGATCGCCGCAACCGGAGTCCACGGCGGTGTGCAGGACGGTACGGGCGTCCGCCGCGCTGCGGACGTCGAGACGGCCTCCGACGACCAGCTCGGCATGGTCGCCCTGGATATGCATAAATCGCTCCCGTTGGAGTGATGGTGTGATGGGTTCCGCGATGGCTCACCACAACTGACGGTTCGTCGCATATAAACGTTGCCGTCTGTGAGCGAACCGATACCGAATTCACTCCTGGGAGTGAAAAGGGTTAGTACGTGTAGAAGCCCTGTCCGCTCTTCCGGCCCAGATCGCCGGCGTCGACCATGCGGCGCATGATCTCCGGTGCGGCGAACTTCTCGTCCTGCGACTCGGCGTAGATGTTGCCGGTGGCGTGCAGCAGGATGTCGACGCCGGTCATGTCCGCGGTGGTCAGCGGACCCATCGCGTGGCCGAAGCCGAGCTTGCAGGCGATGTCGATGTCCTCGGCCGACGCGACCCCGGACTCGTAGAGCTTGGCCGCCTCGACGACGAGCGCCGAGATCAGCCGGGTGGTGACGAAGCCCGCCACATCGCGGTTGACGACGATGCAGGTCTTGCCGATCTCCTCGGCGAAGGCCTTGGCGGCGGCCAGCGTCTCGTCACTGGTCTTGTAGCCGCGCACGAGTTCGCACAGCTGCATCAGCGGTACCGGCGAGAAGAAATGGGTGCCGACGACGCGCTCCGGGCGCTCCGTGACCGCCGCGATCTTGGTGATCGGGATGGCGGAGGTGTTGGAGGCGAGGATGGCGTCCTGCCGGGCGATCTTGTCGAGCGCCCGGAAGATCTCCTGCTTGACCTCGATCTTCTCGAACACCGCCTCGACGACGATGTCGGCGTCGGCGACGGCTTCCAGCTCGGTGGTGGCGGTGATCCGGGCGAGCGCCGCCTCGGCGTCCTCGGCGGTCATCTTCCCCTTGGCGACGAACTTCCCGTACGAGGCCTGGATACCGCTCAGACCGCGGGCGAGCGCCTCGTCCGTGACGTCACGCAGCACCACGTCGTAACCGGCTGCCGCCGATACCTGGGCGATGCCGGAGCCCATGAGACCGGCTCCGATGACGGCGAGCTTCTTCGCCACGACACACACCTTTACGTTCGGGGATTCTGGCCGGACCTTAACGCCCGCTCACACCCCGGCGCAGTAGGAAGAGAGGCGGGTCACTCTGTGTCTTTCGTCGCATAGTTGAGGATCTCGTCGCTCAGCAGGGCTTCCATGGCGTCCAGTTTGACCAGAACCGCCCGCGAGACCTCGTTGGGCTCGCCGCCGTCGGCCATCGCGCGGCCGATGCCGCGCATCACCGTGTTCTGCAGCCAGGCGATCTGACCGGCTACCAGTTCGGGCATCAGATCGCCCCGGTCCGCGCCGGTTTCCCGCTCCAGGGTGCGGGTCAGGTCGTCCTGCGCGAGGTTCTGCATCCGCCAGACCTTGGCCATCAGCGTGGGCGAGGAGTGGCAGATCCGCATGAAGCCGGCGTAACCGGGGATCAGGCCGAGCGAGGGCGAGACCATGACCAGCTCGTCGCGCAGCGCGCGGACGACGGCTCCGGCCGCGGACTCGCCGGGCCGCCGGCCGCGCACGATGCCGGAGAGCCGCTCCACGACCGCGTCGTGCCGGTCGAAGAACAGGTCCGCCTTGTCGGGGAAGTAGTTGTAGACGGTGTTGACCGACACATCGGCCGCGTCGGCGATCTCGGCGATCGTCACCCCCTGCGGATGCTCACCACGCTCCTCGCCCCCACCGGCGGCAGCGCCACGGTCGCCGGCCGCGATCTCGCCCGCGACCCCTCGGGGGTGCGTGAGCGGATCGGCTACGTCGCCCAGGCCGGCGGCGTCGACCCGGCGATCTCGGTCCGCGAGGAGCTCGTCACCCAGGGCCGGATGTACCGGCTGGCCAAGGACGAGGCCACCGCCCGCGCCACGGAGCTCGCCGGCCAACTCGGCCTCGACGGGCTGCTCGACCGCAAGTGCGCCGCCCTGTCCGGCGGTCAGCGCCGCCGGCTGGACATCGCCATGGGACTCACCCACCGGCCGCAGATCCTCTTCCTCGACGAGCCGACCACCGGACTCGACCCGGGCAGCCGGGCCGACCTGTGGGACCTGGTGCGCACCATCCGCGCCGAGCACGGCACGACGGTCTTCCTCACCACCCACTACCTCGACGAGGCGGACGCGCTCGCCGACCGGCTGGTGGTCGTCGACCACGGACGGATCGTCGCCGAGGGCACCCCGCGGGCCCTCAAGGCCGAGTACGCCGGCTCGCCCGGCGCGACGCTGCAGGACGCGTTCCTCGCCATCACCGGGCGCAGCGCGCCCCAGGACACCACGCCCGTCGCCGTCTGATCCGGAGCCCCGCCATGTCGTCCACCACCGTCACCGCCCCCGCCCCCACGACCAGCCCCACCGCCCGGCTCTCCCATCTGCTGTCCGACACCGCGCTGATCTTCAACCGCTATCTCCGGCAGACCGTGCGCTCCCGTCTCGGGCTGGTCTTCGGTCTGCTCATGCCGCTGCTCTATCTGTTCTTCTTCGGGCCCCTGCTGCGGGACCTGCCGCTCGGCGGCAAGGGCGACGCCTGGCAGACCCTCGTACCCGGCCTGATGATCCAACTCGGCCTGTTCAGCGCCGCGTTCTGCGGATTCGCCATCCTGATCGAGAAGCAGAACGGGATCGTCGAGCGGATGCGGGTCACACCGGTCAGCCGGCTCGCGCTGCTGCTGGGGCGCACTCTGAAGGACGTGCTCCTGCTGCTCGTCCAGTCGCTGGTCCTGGTGCTGGCCGCGGTGGCGCTGGGGCTGCGCACCCCGGTCCTGGGCGCGGTCGTCGGCTTCCTGTTCACCGGGCTGCTGACGATCTCGCTGGCCTCGCTGTCGTACGCCTTCGCGATGCGCGTCAACACCCCGCAGGAGTTCGCCCCGGTCATCAACGCCGTCAACATGCCCGCGATGCTGCTCTCCGGCCTGCTGCTCCCGATGTCGCTGGCTCCCCAGTGGCTGAACGTCGTCTCGCACTTCGTGCCGTTCCGCTATCTCGTGGACGCCGTCAGGGCCGCCTTCGTCGGCGACTACTGGACGGGCACGGTCGGCGTGGGCGCGCTGGTCGCCGTCGCGTTCGCGGTGGTGTCCGTGACGGTGGGCACACGGGTCTTCACCAGAGCCGGTGCGTGACTACGCTCGGCCGTATGGTCAATCTGACGCGCATCTACACCCGCACCGGGGACACCGGCACGACCGCCCTCGGTGACATGAGCCGCACCGCCAAGACCGATGTACGGATCTCGGCCTACGCGGACACCAACGAGGCGAACGCCGCCATCGGGGTGGCCATCGCGCTGGGCTCACTGCCGGCGGAGGTCTCCGCGGTCCTCACCCGAGTGCAGAACGATCTCTTCGATGTCGGTGCGGACCTCGCCACGCCGGTGGCCGAGGACCCGAAGTACCCGCCGCTGCGCGTCGAGCAGTCGTACATCGACAAGCTGGAGGGCGACTGCGACCGCTTCCTGGAGGAGCTGGAGAAGCTCCGCAGCTTCATCCTGCCCGGCGGGACGGCGGGGGCGGCCCTGCTGCACGCCGCCTGCACGGTGGTCCGGCGCGCGGAGCGCTCGACGTGGGTGGCGCTGGAGCAGTACGGCGAGATCATGAACCCGCTCACCGCGACGTACCTCAACCGGCTGTCGGACCTGCTGTTCATCCTGGCGCGGACGGCCAACAAGGAGCACGGCGACGTGCTGTGGGTGCCAGGCGGCGAGCGCTGACCGCCGTGGGAGGCGGCGGCGATGAGGCAGACCCCGACCAAGCTCCTGCAACCTACGGGCACACGGTGCCCAGCGCCGCGGAAGAGGCCCGACTGCGCGACCGCATGACCTCGCGCCACCGCGCCGCCTACGAGAGGGACCACGGTCCGTTCGCGGACCGGGAGCGGGAAACGGCGGCCGGCATCTGGTCACGGGCGGAGAGTGCCGAAGGGTGAGAGCTCACCCGCGGATCGCGGCGCGCTCGCGCTTCGGCCAGATCGTGTAGCTGGCGGCGATGACCAGGTTGATGCCGGTGATCATCGCCATCCGCAGCTGCCACTGCGTCAGCGCGGCCGTCCGGTCCGCGTCGCCGACCGCCCGGACGGCCGCCTGCAACAGCACCACGGCGATGACCGCCGCGAGCGCCGTGCGGGCGAGGATCCGCCACTCGTGGACAGCGCGCGCCCTGCCGTACTTGGGCGCCCCGGCCGGCTTCGGTCCGCCGGCGAAGCGGTGGGCGAAGTGGCCGTCGGCCCACGTCACCATGGAGTGGCCGTAGGCGATCGAGAAGCCGATGTAGGCGGCGGCCAGCCCGTGCTTCCAGTCGGCGGTGGCGCCCGCGCGCAGGTCGAGGACGGTGGCGGCGAGCAGCACCACGTCCACCAGCGGCACGCAGGCCAGGACCACCGCACCGGCCTTCGGCCGCCGCAGCGGATAGCGCAGGACGAGCCCGGCCGCCAGCACCAGCCAGAAGCCGATCTCGCACGCGACGATCACGGTGATGATCATTACCTGACACCTTTCCCTCGATTTCCTCCAGCCTCGCGGGCGTCCCGCCCGGTTACGTCGTCGCGCCTGACGATCCGCGTCTGCATCCTTCGATGTACCGGTCTACGACCGGCGGACGACGCCCGGACCCCCCGCGGCATGCTGTGATGGAGGCATGCCGCTCGCCCTCCCCCGCCCGCACCCGGTCGATGTGCGGATCGCCGCCGCCGGGCTGCTCGGCGGGCTGGTGATGTGGTCGTTCGGCCTCTACACGCATTCGGGCCGGGCGCCGCAGGTCCCGGCCTGGGGGACGTTGCTGCCGCTGGCGCTCATGGCCGGCTGCGAACTGCTGCGCCGGGTCGCCCCGCTGGTGGCGATCATCACCGGCGTCGTCGCCCTGACCGCCGACATAATCATCGGTTCGCTGCTGGTCACGGTGCTGATGTTCACCGACGTCGTCTACGCGGCCGTGCTGTACGGCCCGAAGCGCATGACGCGGTCGGTGCCCGCCGTGAGCATCGTCATCACGACGGCGATCACCATCACCCTCGCGCTGACCCAGCGCAACGCGCAGGCGCTCTCCGGCGGCCTGATCTGCGCGCTGATCTCGGTGGCCCCGGCCTGGAGCGGGATCATCGTCCGCCAGCACCGCGACACCGCGGACGCGGCGACGCTGCGGGCCGAGCAGACGACGCTGCTGGCCGAGCTGGACCGGCAGCAGGCGGTGACGGCGGAGCGCGCCCGGATGGCGCGGGAGCTGCACGACATGGTCGCCAACCACCTCTCCGCGATCGCCATCCACTCCACGGCCGCGCTGTCGATCGACAAGCGCGAGGGCCCGGCGCGTGACGCGCTCGGGGTGATCCGGGAGAACAGCGTCCAGGGACTCTCCGAGATGCGCCGGCTGATCGGGCTGCTCCGGGACACCGAGGGGGACGCGGCGCCGGCCGCCGCGCCCACGCTGAAGGCGCTGGACGCGCTGCTGGAACACGCCCGCGTGGGCGGCGCCGAGAGCGGGCAGACGTTCGCCCTGCGGGACGACCGCCCGCACGACGCTCCCCCGCTGTCGACCCCCGTCGAGCTGGCGGCGTACCGGATCGTGCAGGAGTCGCTGACCAACGCGCTCAAGCACGCGGCGCCCGGCGAGGTCCTGGTCGTGCTGGAGCAGGACGAACGGGCCCTCACCGCCACCGTCAGCAGCCCGTTCGGCGACCGGGACGGTCCGCGCGCGCCCGGTTCCGGTTCGGGTCTGATCGGTATGCGGGAGCGGGCGGAGCTGCTCGGCGGCTCCTTCGAGGCGGGCCTGGAGCAGGCCGCGGACAGTGACGGCAAGGTGTGGCGGGTGCGGGCGGTCCTGCCCTTCGACGGCGGGGGACGAGCAGGATGATCCGTGTGGTGGTCGCCGAGGACCAGAGTGCCGTGCGCGCCGGGCTGGTGATGATCCTGCGCTCCGCCCCCGACATCGAGGTGGTCGGCGAAGCCGCCGACGGCGAGGAAGCGGTGCTGCTGGCCCGTGAACTGCGCCCTGACGTGGTGCTGATGGACATCCAGATGCCACGTCTCGACGGCGTCGAGGCCACTCGGCGGGTGGTCGCCGAGCAGCTCGCGGACGTCCTGGTGCTGACCACCTTCGACCTGGACGAGTACGTCTTCGGAGCGCTGCGCGCGGGCGCCGCCGGCTTCCTGCTCAAGGACACCGACGCGGAGCGGCTGCTGGAGGGGGTGCGGCTGGTGGCGCGCGGCGATGGGATGATCGCCCCGGCGGTCACCCGGCGACTCATCGGAGCGTTCGCCGGGCAACCGGCGAAGCGGTCCGTCGACCCCGCCGTTCTGGACGTTCTGACCCCCCGTGAGCGCGAGGTGCTGGCGTGTCTCGGCAGCGGGCAGTCGAACGCCGAGATCGCGGTGCGGCTGGAGATGGCCGAGGCGACGACGAAGACGCACGTCAGCCGGATCCTGGCGAAGCTGGAGATGCGCAGCCGGGTCCAAGCGGCGGTACTGGCACAGGAGTTGGGTATGGTCCAGACCTCTTGACCTATGGTCCAGACCTTTCTACGCTCACTCACACAACAGATGGTGAGCGGACCATGACAATCACGCGATGAAACACCGTCGGAATGACTGTCGGGCGTGCTCTCCGGGCGGCGCAGGTTCCCCCCTTCCCCCCAACCTCGAGGAGCACCCTTGAGAACAGGAACCGCACAGCTCATCCGGCGCAGATCAGCGGCGGTCGCCACCGCGCTGCTGCTCCCGCTGGCCGCGATCGTGGGCCTGGCCACCCAGGCGAGCGCGGCCGCGGCCGCCACCGCGACCTACGCCAAATCGTCCGACTGGGGCACCGGATTCGGTGCCGGCTGGACCATCAAGAACACCGGCACGACGACGATCACCTCCTGGACCGTCGAATGGGACTACCCGACCGGCACCTCGGTCACCTCCTTCTGGGACGCGACCGTCACCCACACCGCCAACCACTGGACCGCCAAGAACGTGGGCTGGAACGGCACCCTCGCCCCCGGCGCCAGCGCGAGCTTCGGCTTCAACGGCGCGGGCTCCGGCAGCCCGAGCGGCTGCAAGGTCAACGGCGGTTCCTGTGACGGCGGTACGGTGCCGGGCGACAACCCGCCCTCCGCCCCTGGCGCCCCCACGGCCAGCGGCATCACCAACACCTCCGCCACCCTGTCCTGGACGGCGGCGACCGACGACAAGGGCGTCAAGAACTACGACGTCATCCGCGACGGCACCACCGTGGCGACCGTCACCGGCCTCACCTACACCAACACCGGTCTGACCGCGGGCACCGACTACATCTACACCGTCAAGGCCCGCGACACCATCGACCAGACCGGCCCGGCCGGCAACGCGACCATCGTGCACACCACCGGCGGAGGCGGCGGCGACCCCGGCAGCACGTACGCCAAGGTCGGCTACTTCGTGCAGTGGGGCATCTACGGCCGCGGCTACACCGTGAAGTCCCTGGTCAGCACGGGCGCGGCGGCGAAGCTCACGCACATCAACTACGCCTTCTCCAACATCGACCCGACCAACCTGACCTGCATGAACGGCGTCACCAAGGCCACCACCAGCAACCCGGAGGACCCCAACCAGGGGGACGGCGCCGGTGACTCCTGGGCGGACTACGAGAAGGGCTTCAGCGCCGGCGAGTCCGTCAACGGCAGCACCGACACCTGGGACCAGCCGCTGGCCGGCAACTTCAACCAGATCAAGCAGCTCAAGGCCAAGTACCCGAACCTCAAGGTCAACATCTCGATCGGCGGCTGGACCTACAGCAAGTACTTCTCGGACGCCGCCAGGACCGCGGCCTCGCGGCAGAAGTTCGTGCAGTCCTGCATCGACATGTACCTCAAGGGCAATCTGCCCGTCAGCAACGGACGCGGCGGCCCCGGCTCCGCGGCCGGTGTCTTCGACGGCGTGGACATCGACTGGGAGTGGCCGGGCTCGCCCGACGGGCACCCCGGCAACCACTACTCCACCGCGGACAAGGCCAACCTCACCGCTCTGCTGGCCGAGTTCCGCACCCAGATGAACGCGCTCACCACGACCACCGGGAAGAAGTACCTGCTCACCGCGTTCACCCCGGCCGACCCGGCCAAGGTCGACCTCGGCTGGGACATCAGCGCCAACGGCATCTTCAAGTCGATGGACTTCGCCAACGTCCAGGGGTACGACTTCCACGGCTCCGGCAGCGACAACAGCTGGGAACCGCTCCGCACCGGCCACCAGGCCAACCTCTATCCCGACACCCAGGACCCGTACACCACGCACTTCAGCGTCGAGGGCGCCGTCAACAAGTACCTCGGCGCCGGCGTCAGCCCGCGCCAGCTCACCATCGGCCTCGCCTTCTACGGGCGCGGCTGGCAGCAGGTCACCGACGGTGGCGTGCACGGTGAATGGCAGGCGGCCAACGGGGCCGCGCCCGGCCAGTTCCCCGAGGAGTCCGGCACCCGCGGCTACAGCAACCTGATCGCCTCGGTCGGCGGCCTCACCGTCTACCACGACGAACAGTCCGTGGCGACGTACGGCTACACCGGCGCCAACGGCCAGTGGTGGAGTTTCGACGACACCTGGTCGATCGGCAAGAAGAGCGCCTGGATCAAGTCCAAGAACCTGCTCGGCGCGATGATCTGGGAGATGTCCGGTGACACCGGAACCCTCATGACGTCCGTGGACAGCGGGCTCAAGTAGAAGCCCCCCGGCCGGGGCCCGACACGCCGCCCGTCGTCCCCGGCCGGGGACACACAGAAAAACCCTCAAGCGCCGGGCGGGCTGATCATTCAGCCCGCCCGGCGCTCGAGGGCAAAAGCACTAAGCCACATTGACCCTCCCCCAGACTCCGTCCGGGGGTGCCCCCATACAGCGAGGCCCCTCTATTTAAGCCACATTGACTCGCTGGCCGGGAGGTGCGGCCTCCAGCCAGGCCAGGAAGCCCGTCAGGGCGTCCTCGCTCATCGCCAGCTGCAGCCGGGTGCCGCGGTGCGCGCACAGCAGCACGGTGGCGTCGGAGAGCAGTGCCAGCTCCTCCTGGCCCTGCGGGGGCCGACGGCTGAGCACCTCGATCGCGGGACGGTCCAGCACGCGCCGCGGCCGCGGCGAGTACGAGAAGACCCGGAACCACTCGATCCGGTCACCGCTGTACCGGGCCACACCGTAGACCCAGCCCTTGCCGGTGGACTCGACCTCTTCCCCGTCGGCCGGGGCCGGTCGCAGACTGCAGTCGAAGGTGCCGCCGGGGCGCTGGATCAGCCGCCGGCGGAGCCCGAAGACGAACAGTCCCAGCAGCGCCGCTGCCACAATCCCGCCACACACCTGAAAAGCGAGGATCACGCCCACCGACCTCCTCGCCTAGGAATGGCTACTGCCCTTACTGTGCCGGAGCCGCGGACCGCCCCATGGGCTGTCCGCGGCATCCAGGTATATCCGCTCAGTGACCGCTCGAAACGGCGGCCAGCCGGACCTCGGCGCGCCTTTCGGCGGCTGCGTCGGTGTCGGCCTTGGAACGCTCCAGAGCCCGCTCGGCACGCGCGACATCGATCTCGTCGGCGAGCTCCGCGATCTCGGCGAGCACCGAGAGCTTGTTGTCGGCGAAGGAGAGGAATCCACCGTGTACGGCGGCGACCACGGTGCCACCGTCGCTCGTACGGATCGTCACGGGACCGGACAGCAGCACACCCAGCAGCGGCTGGTGTCCCGGCATGACGCCGATGTCACCGGACGGCGTGCGCGCGATGACCATGGTGGCTTCGCCGGACCAGACACTGCGGTCCGCTGCGACCAGCTCGACGTGCAGCTCAGCCAAGACGGCTCCTCGGTTCGGCACCCACCGCTTCCGGCGGGTGTTGGGTCAAAGAATAGTGGAGGTTTCCCCGGCGTTACCGCCAAGGACCCGCTCCCGCGGGTGCGCAGGGGGTGAAAGGTGCTGTCGTACGCACCGTCCACCCCCCGCGCGTCGTGCCGCCGGACTCAGCTGACGCCGAGCTCCTTGGCGTTGCGCACCAGGTCCTCGATACCGCCGCACATGAAGAACGCCTGCTCGGGGAAGTGGTCGTAATCACCATCGGCGATGGCGTTGAACGCCGTGATCGACTCCTCGAGCGACACGTCGGAGCCGTCCACACCGGTGAACTGCTTCGCCACGTGGGTGTTCTGCGACAGGAAGCGCTCGATCCGACGGGCGCGGAAGACGGTGAGCTTGTCTTCTTCACCCAGCTCGTCGATGCCGAGGATCGCGATGATGTCCTGGAGGTCCTTGTACTTCTGCAGGATTCCCTTGACGCGCATGGCGCAGTCGTAGTGGTCCTGCGCGATGTAGCGCGGGTCCAGGATCCGGGACGTCGAGTCCAGCGGGTCGACCGCCGGGTAGATGCCCTTCTCCGAGATCGGACGCGACAGAACGGTCGTCGCGTCCAGGTGGGCGAAGGTCGTCGCCGGGGCCGGGTCGGTCAGGTCGTCCGCGGGGACGTAGATCGCCTGCATCGAGGTGATCGAGTGACCGCGGGTCGACGTGATGCGCTCCTGCAGGATGCCCATCTCGTCGGCCAGGTTCGGCTGGTAACCCACCGCGGACGGCATACGGCCGAGCAGGGTGGACACCTCCGAGCCCGCCTGGGTGTACCGGAAGATGTTGTCGATGAAGAAGAGCACGTCCTGGCCCTGAACATCGCGGAAGTACTCCGCCATGGTCAGACCGGCAAGCGCCACGCGAAGACGGGTGCCCGGGGGCTCGTCCATCTGGCCGAAGACCAGCGCGGTCTTGTCGATGACGCCGGACTCGGTCATCTCCTCGATGAGGTCGTTGCCCTCACGGGTACGCTCACCGACACCCGCGAACACCGACACACCGTCGTGGTTGTTGGCGACGCGGTAGATCATTTCCTGGATCAGCACGGTCTTGCCGACACCGGCACCACCGAACAGACCGATCTTGCCGCCCTTGACGTACGGGGTCAGCAGGTCGATGACCTTGACGCCGGTCTCGAACATCTCGGTCTTGGACTCGAGCTGGTCGAAGGCCGGGGCCTTGCGGTGGATCGGCCAGCGCTCCGTGATCTCGACCGTGGACGGGTCCACGTTCAGGATCTCACCGAGGGTGTTGAACACCTTGCCCTTGGTGACGTCGCCGACGGGGACGGTGATGCCCGAGCCCGTGTTAATCACCGGGGACTGGCGGACCAGACCGTCGGTGGGCTGCATCGAGATGGTGCGGACCAGGCCGTCACCCAGGTGCTGGGCGACTTCCAGGGTCAGCGTCTTCAGCTTGCCGTCCTCGGCCGGGTCAGCGACCGTGACGTGCAGAGCGTTGTAGATCTCCGGCATCGCGTCGACGGGGAATTCCACGTCGACGACCGGGCCGATGACCCGAGCGACGCGGCCAGTAGCCGTGGCCGTTTCAACAGTGGTGGTCATAGTGGTTAGTCACTCCCCGCGCTAGCGTCGGCGAGGGCGCTCGCGCCACCGACGATCTCGCTGATTTCCTGGGTGATTTCGGCCTGGCGGGCCGCGTTGGCAAGCCGGGAGAGCTTCTTGACGAGGTCTCCGGCGTTGTCGGTCGCCGACTTCATCGCGCGACGGCGGGCAGCGTGCTCGGAAGCGGCGGCCTGCAGCAGTGCGTTGTAGATCCGGCTCTCGACGTACCGCGGCAGCAGGGCGTCGAGGACGCCCTCGGCCGACGGCTCGAAGTCGTACAGCGGCAGGATCTCTCCCTTGCCGTGCGACTCCTCCTGCGCCTTCAGCGCCTCCGTGTCGAGGCTGAGCGGAAGCAGGCGGTTCTCCACCGGCGACTGCAGCATCATCGAGACGAACTCGGTGAACACGATGTGGATCTCGTCCACACCGCCCTCGGCCGTGTCCTGCTGCACCGCCGCGATCAGCGGTGCGGCGATCGCCTTGGCGTCCCCGTAGGACGGCTGGTCGGTGAAGCCCGTCCAGGACTCCACGACCTTCCGCTCACGGAAGTTGTAGTACGCGACGGCCTTACGGCCGACGAGGTACGAGTCGACCTCCTTGCCCTCCGAGCGAAGCCGCTCGGTGAGCCGGTCCGCAGCCTTGATCGCGTTGGACGAGTACCCGCCGGCCAGGCCGCGGTCGCTCGTGATGAGCAGAACCGCGACCCGGGTGGGCGACTCGACCTCGGTGGTCAGGGCGTGCTTGGTGTTGGAGCCCGTGGCGACCGCGGTCACCGCGCGGGTGAGCTCGGTCGCGTACGGACCCGATGCCGCCACCTGACGCTGCGCCTTGACGATGCGCGAGGCGGCGATCATCTCCATCGCCTTGGTGATCTTCTTGGTCGCGGTTACCGACTTGATGCGACGCTTGTAGACCCTGAGCTGGGCTCCCATGCTCAGCCCTCACCCAGGAGCTTGCCGTCCGACGTCTCAAACTGCTGCTTGAAGGTGGCAACGGACTCGGCAAGCGCCTGCAGCGTGTCGTCGGACATCTTGCCGCCCTCGACGATGCTGTTCATCAGGCCCTTGTGCTCGCGGCCCATGTAGTCGAGGAGCTCCCGCTCGAAGCGGCGGATGTCCTCGACCGGGACGTCGTCCATCTTGCCGGTGGTGCCGGCCCAGACGGAGACGATCTGGTCCTCGACCGGGTACGGCGCGTACTGGCCCTGCTTCAGCAGCTCGACCATGCGCTTGCCGCGCTCCAGCATGCTCTTCGACGCCGCGTCCAGGTCGGAACCGAAGGCGGCGAACGCCTCCAGCTCACGGTACTGGGCGAGGTCCACGCGCAGTCGGCCGGAAACCTGCTTCATGGCCTTGTGCTGCGCGCTGCCGCCGACTCGCGAGACCGAGATACCGACGTTCAGCGCCGGGCGCTGGCCCGCGTTGAACAGGTCGGACTCCAGGAAGCACTGGCCGTCGGTGATGGAGATGACGTTGGTCGGAATGAACGCCGACACGTCGTTCGCCTTGGTCTCGACGATCGGCAGACCGGTCATCGAACCGGCGCCCATCTCGTCGGAGAGCTTCGCGCAACGCTCCAGCAGACGCGAGTGCAGGTAGAACACGTCACCCGGGTACGCCTCGCGGCCCGGCGGGCGGCGGAGCAGCAGGGAGACGGCGCGGTAGGCGTCGGCCTGCTTCGACAGGTCGTCGAAGACGATCAGGACGTGCTTGCCCTGGTACATCCAGTGCTGGCCGATGGCCGAGCCGGTGTACGGGGCGAGGTACTTGAAGCCGGCCGGGTCGGACGCCGGAGCCGCGACGATCGTCGTGTACTCGAGAGCGCCCGCCTCCTCCAGCGCACCGCGCACGGACGCGATGGTGGAGCCCTTCTGGCCGATGGCGACGTAGATGCAGCGGACCTGCTTCTTCGGGTCGCCGGAACGCCAGTTGTCACGCTGGTTGATGATCGTGTCGACAGCCAGGGCGGTCTTGCCCGTCTGGCGGTCGCCGATGATCAGCTGACGCTGACCGCGGCCGATCGGCACCATCGCGTCGACGGCCTTGAGGCCGGTCTGCATCGGCTCGTGCACCGACTTACGCGCCATGACGCCGGGAGCCTGCAGCTCCAGGGCGCGACGGGCGTCCGTCTCGATCTCGCCGAGGCCGTCGATCGGGTTGCCGAGCGGGTCGACGACCCGGCCCAGGTAACCCTCGCCGACTGCGACGGACAGGACCTCTCCGGTGCGTCGCACCGGCTGGCCCTCCTCGATACCGCTGAACTCGCCGAGGACGATAGCGCCGATCTCGCGCTCTTCGAGGTTCAGCGCGAGACCGAGGGTCCCGTCCTCGAACTTCAGCAGTTCGTTCGCCATGGCCGAGGGAAGACCCTCGACCTTCGCGATGCCGTCACCGGCCTCGCTGACCGTGCCGACCTCCTCGCGCGAGGCGGCGTCCGGCTGGTACGACTGGACAAAGGTCTCCAGCGCGTCCCGGATCTCCTCCGGCCGGATCGTGAGCTCCGCCATCTGGGTTCCCTGCTCTCCTTGTTGGGCCCGAAGTTTCCTGCGGGTGCCTGGGGGTCGTCCCCGGCAGGCACCTCGCTACGGCCCAACTCGGGCCGCGGTCATGCTCTTGAGTTGGTGGCTGGTCTCAGCCGGCCATCCGCCGGGCCGCCTCTTCGAGACGGTCGGCGATGGTGCCGTTGATGACCTCTTCGCCTACGCGCACCGTGATCCCGCCGAGGACCGTGGGGTCCACGTCGAGGTTCAGGTGCACCTGCCGGCCGTACAGCTTGGCCAGCGCGGCGCCGAGGCGCTGCTTCTGCTGGTCGGTCAGCGGTACGGCCGAGACCACCACCGCGACCATCCGATTACGGCGGGCGGCTGCCAGCTTGGACAGGGCTTCGAGCCCTGCTTCCAGGCTACGTCCCCGCGGGTGGGTGACAAGCCGGGCGACCAGTCGCTCGGTGACCGGGCTGACCCGGCCGTCGAGCAGTGAGCGCAGCAGCTCGGCCTTGGCCGAGGTCACCACGACCTTGTCGGTCAGCGCGGCCCGCAGCTCGCTGCTGCCGGAGACGATCCGGCCGAAGCGGAACAGCTCGTCCTCGACGTCGTCGAGAGCGCCCGCGCGCTGGGCGGCGACCAGGTCCGCGGCGTAGGAAAGCTCCTCCACCGCGTCCGTCAGGTCACGCGACCGGGACCAGCGGGAGCGGACCAGGCCCGACACGAGGTCGAGGGTCTCTCCGCCGATCTGGCCGCCGAGCAGTTGCTCGGCCAGTCCTGCCTTGGCCTCGCCGGTCTTCGCCGGGTCGGTCAGGGCACGCCGCAGCGATCCCTCGCGGTCGAGCAGCCCCGTGACGGAGGCCAGCTCTTCCCCGAGCTTCGCCGCGTCGACGGACGTGTTGTCCGTCAGCGCGTCGAGCTGCTCGCGTCCGGCGGCCAGTGCCTCGCGGCTCGCGCCGTTCATCGCGTGGCCTCGGCCTTCTCCTCGAGCTCGTCGAGGAAACGGTCGATGGTGCGGCTCTGCCGGGCGGTGTCCTCGAGGGACTCGCCGACGAGCTTGCCGGCCAGGTCGGTGGCGAGCTTGCCCACGTCCTGGCGCAGCGCCTGCGCGGCGGCCTTGCGGTCGGCCGCGATCTGCGCGTGGCCGGCCGTGACGATGTCCTCGCGCTGCCGCTGGCCTTCCGCGCGCATCTCGGCGATGAGCGCGGCGCCCTGCTCCTGCGCCTCCTGGCGCAGTCGCGCGGCTTCGTGCCGGGCCTCGGAGAGCTGCTCGCGGTACTGCTCGAGCGTCTGCTGCGCCTCGGCCTGGGTGGCCTCGGCCTTCTCCATGCCGCCTTCGATGGCCTCGCGGCGCTCGTCCAGAACCTTGTTGATGTTCGGGAGGAGCTTCTTGGCAAGGAAAATGAAGACGATGGCGAAGGCGATCAGCCCGATGATGAGCTCGGGGATCGGCGGGATGAGGGGGTTTTCCGCCTCCTCCGCAGCGAGCTGAACCAGGGGGTTCACATCAGTGCCTTTCGTCGAAGATGCGTCGGCTGATTACTTGCCGAACACGAACGGCATGACGATGCCGATCAGCGCGAGTGCCTCACAGAACGCGAAGCCGAGGATCTGGTTCTGACGGATCAGGCCGGCGGCCTCGGGCTGGCGGGCCAGGGCCTGCGTGCCGTTACCGAAGATGATGCCGATACCAATGCCGGGGCCGATGGCCGCGAGGCCGTAGCCGATCGAGCCGAGGGAGCCGGAGACGGCAGCGAGGTTCTCCACAGCGGACATGCTGTTTCTTCCTTCTCTTTCACAAGCCGGTGGGGGTTGGCCACCGGACGTCTGGGTGGGATGGGCTCAGTGGTGCTCGGCGAGCGCGCCCTGGATGTAGTTGGCGGCCAGGACGACGAAGACGTAGGCCTGGACTGCCTGGATGAAGAGCTCGAAGGCGGTCAGCACGATCACCATCACGAACGAGACACCGGCGTAGGCGATACCGACATCGTTGAGCAGGTACCAGCTGGCAATGGTGAACATCAGCAGCAGCAGGTGGCCGGCGAACATGTTCGCGAAGAGCCGGACCGTGTGCGTGAAAGGACGCACAAGGACGTTCGAGAAGAACTCGATGCCGACGGCCATGGGGAGCACCGCGCCGAGCGACTTGTCGTAGCCGGTGATGTTCTTCAGTCCGCCGACGAAGCCGTGCGTCTTGAAGGTCAGCGTCATCCAGGTGACGTAGACGATCGCTGCCATCCCTGCGGGGAAGGCGATGATCGATGTCACCGGGAACTGGGCGACCGGAACGATCGACCACAGGTTCATGATCCAGACCATGAAGAACAGCGAGACCAGCAGCGGAACGTACTTCTCGCCCTGCTTCTTGCCGAGCGACTCGTAGACGATCCCGCGACGCACGAAGTCGTATCCGGCCTCGCCGATCATCTGCAGCTTGCCCGGGACCAGCTTCGGCCGGTTGAAGGCCGCCCAGAAGAATCCGACGACGACGACCGTGCTCAGCAGAGCAAGCAGCATCGGCTTGTTGAAGTCGAAGCTGCCGATACTGAAGATCGGTTCGAAGACGAAGGAGTGCAGACCCGGGGAGGGGAAGCCGCAGTGGCTCGAGTCGAAGATGTGGCAGTCGGTCTCGAAGGCGAGAACCTGGTCAGCACTCACCGCGAGCTCCTTCAGCGTGGCACATGGGTAGGGCAACCTCGATGTGTCGGCGCGGCGTGCAGCCACGGAACGGCACTGGACTGGTCTTGCAGATGTGGGGGCGGCGCATCGGCTTCGAGCCGAGAGGCTGAGCAGGCAATCTCGCCGCCCGCGCCAGCTCTGCCGCAGTTGAGACCGGACGATAGCAAATGAGCGGCGACGCCTTTACCGCGCCCCTACCATTCACGACGTGGACCCTGCGGAATCCGGGTCCACGTAGAAGATCTTGGCCTTCATATGAGCGCGAGCCTGGGCAAGGATCCAGACCAGGGACGCAGCGAGCACCGAGAAGGCGAAAGTCGGCAGGTCGAACAGCGTGGTGTGCTTGAACAGCGCAAGGATGATCGCGAGCACCAACAGCTGAGTCGTGTAGAGCATCAGGCCCATGGCCTGGAACAGATGTGGCAGGGACCTCGCGGTCCGCTGCAGCGCGAACAAGCCAATACCCATGAAGATCATGACGATCACAGCACCGAGGGCGCCGCCGATCGCTCCTTTGCCACCGGTGACCATGCCACCGACAGCGACAGCGATGACGCCGGCCGCAACGGTGGGGACAGCGCAGTGAAGGAACGTTCGGACGTCGTTGGACTGCATGGTGGCAGCTCCTCCGGCGGGAGTTGGGGGAAAGCGGCTGGTCGTCGGAGACGAGCGTAGACCCGGACCGAGGACGTGCCTCACGCCGGAAGACCGTCGCACTAGGGTCTTTCGGCTTGTTTCCCGGGTTTCGTGAACGGTATCACAAAGTATTTGATGCGGTCTTTACCTTGTAAGTGTGCTGCCTGTCACACGGAAGGAGTAGTCGGCGTGTCGTCCGGCTGACGTCCAACTCGGCGTCTGGTAGAGGCGCACAGCCGATTACCTGCGGCTGTCGACCGGGCGTCGGTCGGGCAGCCGGGAGCGGTCGCCGATGGCCGTCGAACCGTGCACGCCGGCCGCTCCGCCGGCGCGGATCAGCTGCTCGGCGGCGAGCTGCGCGGCCTGCGTCGTCCGGCGCTTGCGGCGGTAGCGCGGCGGCACGAACGCCTCGGCCCAGCGCGGTGCGCGCGGCCGGAACCGCGGCAGCAGCAGCACGACCAGGCCGACGGCGCTGAGGACCATGATCACCAGCACGATCCACAGGCTGGAGGAGTTGAGCGAGAAGGCGACCGCGCCGAACGCGATCAACGCCGACCAGAAGTACATGATCAGCACGGCCCGGCTGTGCGAGTGGCCGATCTCCAGCAGCCGGTGGTGCAGATGTCCGCGGTCGGCGGCGAACGGCGACTGCCCGTTCCAGGTGCGGCGCACGATGGCCAGCACCAGGTCCGCGGCCGGGATCGCGATCAGGGTGAGCGGCAGCAGCAGCGGCATGTAGACCGGCACCATGAAGTGCACGGTCTCCCGGGTGGACCCCGTCATGTCGGTGATGGCGTCCGGGTCCACCTGGCCGGTGATGGAGATCGCGGACGAGGCGAGGACCAGGCCGATCAGCATCGAGCCGGAGTCGCCCATGAAGATCCGGGCCGGGTGCAGGTTGTGCGGCAGGAAGCCCAGGCACATCCCGATGAGGATCGCGCTGAACAGCGTCGCGGGGGCGGCCGCCTCGACGCCGTAGCCGTACCACATGCGGTAGGCGTACATGAAGAACGCGATGGCGGCGATGGCGACCATGCCGGACGCCAGGCCGTCGAGGCCGTCGACGAAGTTGACGGCGTTGATGGTGATCACGACCAGCGCGACGGTGAGCAGCGTGGACTGGATCGGCGAGAGTGAGACGGTGCCCACACCGGGGACCGGCAGCCACAGGATCGTCAGACCCTGCAGCACCATGACGCCCGCGGCGATCATCTGGGCGCCGAGCTTGATCAGCGCGTCCACGCCCCACTTGTCGTCCAGCACGCCCAGCAGCCAGATCAGGCCCGCTCCGGAGAGCAGCGCCCGCGGCTCGTTGGACAGCTCGAAGACGCTGCTGAGGTTCCACAGATGGGAGGAGACCAGCAGACCCGCGCACAGCCCGCCGAACATCGCGATCCCGCCGAGCCTGGGTGTCGGCTCCCGGTGCACGTCCCGCTCACGGATCTCCGGCATGGCGCCGGCCGCGATCGCGAACTTCCGCACCGGGCCCGTCAGCAGATACGTAACGGCGGCGGTCACACAAAGCGTCAGCAGATACTCGCGCACAGGGCTGCCTCCGGCAGGGTCGGCCGGACGAAGCGGTGCTTCAGGGGCGTCGGGCAGGTCCTCACAGCGTCACACCTTAGTGGCGTCGTACTCCCAGCTGCGAACATCTGCGAAGACTCACAGATACCGGCCCGCGGTTCCAGTGTCGCGGGACGGCCGGTCACGCCGGGTACGGCGGGAAGCCTCCGACGAACTGCGCGACCTCGGCGGCGAGCCCCTGCTCCTCGCGCAGCGCCCGGGCGATCAGGGGTGCGACCTGCGACATCTCCGGTTCCGCCATGCCCTGGGTGGTCACCGCGGCGGTACCGATCCGGATGCCGGACGCGATGTCGGACGGCTGCGGATCGTACGGCAGCGCGTACTTGTCGAGGACGATTCCGGCGGCGGCGCAGCGTCCTCGCGCCTGTACTCCGGTGACACCCAGCGGAGTGACATCGGCGGTGATCAGATGGGTGTCGGTACCGCCGGTGGTGATCGTCATCCCCTCGGCGGCGAGCGCGTCGGCCAGCAGCCGCGCGTTGGCGACGACCTGGTGGGCGTACGCGGCGAACGCCGGGGTCGCGGCCTCGGCGAAGGCCGCCGCCTTCGCGGCGATGGAGTGCAGATGCGGGCCGCCCTGCGAGAACGGGAAGACCGCCCGGTCGATGCGCTGGGCGAGATCGGCGCCGCACAGGATCAGCCCGCCGCGCGGTCCGCGCAGCACCTTGTGGGTGGTGGCGCACACCACGTCCGCGTACGGCACGGGGCTGGGCGCGGCACCGCCGGCGACCAGGCCCAGGGTGTGCGCGGCGTCCACGATCAGATACGCGTCGACCTCGTCGGCGATCTCCCGGAACGTCCGGTAGTCGATGTGCCGGGGGTACGCGATGGCGCCGCACACGATCGCCTTGGGACGGTGCTCCCGGGCCAGCGCCCGTACCTGGTCGTAGTCGATCAGTCCGCCGCCGTCCGGGGCACCGGGCGGCGTCACCCCGTAGCCGACGAAGC
The DNA here is from genome assembly GCF_016107395.1 of Streptomyces fildesensis. Taxonomy (GTDB): domain Bacteria; phylum Actinomycetota; class Actinomycetes; order Streptomycetales; family Streptomycetaceae; genus Actinacidiphila; species Actinacidiphila fildesensis. The sequence goes on along the minus strand of NZ_JAAIKO010000008.1, from coordinate 38,154 downwards.
GGAACCAGCGGCCGGAGAAGTTCGCCTGCGAGCCGTGCGTGAGGTGGCCGCCGTGCGGCAGCGCCATCGCGAGCACCTTGTCACCGGGGACCAGCAGCGCCGCGTACGCGGCCAGGACGGCCGAGGACCCGGAGTACGGCTGCACGTTGGCGTGCGCGGCGCCGAACAGGCCGGTGGCACGCTCCACCGCCAGCCGCTCCGCCACGTCGACCAGTTCGCACCCGGAATGGTGACGGCGGGAGGGATAACCCTCGGCGTACTTGTTGGCGAGCGGCGAGCCGAGCGCGGCGAGGACGGCGGACGAGGTGAAGTTCTCCCCCGCGATCAACTGCAGCGTGGTGCTCTGCCGTTCCAGCTCGGCGAGCAGCACACCCGCCAGCTCCGGGTCCTGCCGACGCAGCGCGTCGAAGTCCGGTTGCCACGTCTGGGCGGCGGGCCGCAGCGGGGTGGGTGAAGTCGTTTCGGCGACCGGCATGGCTGGACTCCCGCAGGAGGGTCGGGTTACTGCACCCAACTGTAGGGGCGCCGCCGCCGCGGCGCCCGGCGAGCGGAGCATCACGTGCCGGATCCGGCCGCGCCCGGCCTGCCGGGGGGCTCGGGGCCCTACCGGGGGGTCGGGGTACGGATTCCGGTCAGCGCGGTGACGACCGGGTCGAGGGAGCTGTGGATCTCCTCGCCGATGCTGCGGAAGAACCCGATCGGGGCGCCGTAGGGGTCGTAGACCTCGTCGGCCTCGGCGCTCGGGGCCAGCAGCCAGCCGCGCAGCGCGGCGGCGGCACGGACCAGCGCGCGGGCACGGTCGGACACACTGCCCTCGGGGAGGGTCGCGGGATCTATCGCCCGCACCAGCCGGGTGAACTCCTTCAGCGTGAAGGTGCGCAGCCCCGCCGCGTGCCCCATCGAGATGACCTGCGCGCGGTGGTCGCGGGTCGCGGTCAGCACCAGGTCGGCGTCGATGACGTGGTCGTCGAGCAGCTCACGGCCGATGAACCCGGACGCGTCGGCGCCGTACTCGGTGAGGACGGCGGCGGCGTGCGCCTCCATGGGCGCGCCTTCGTGCCCCCAGGTGCCGGCGGACTCGACGAGGATCCCGTCGGCACCGTCACCGAGGCGCAGCGTCAGCTCATGGCGGGTCAGCCGCTCGGCGATCGGCGAGCGGCAGACATTGCCGGTGCAGACGTGGAGGATGCGGAAGCGGTCATCGCGCTGACCCGGTATGCCACGCCTTTCGGGCGCGGTCAATTGCGCTCCTCCAGGTCGGGTACGACCTCTCGGAGCTGGTCGGCGCTGATCGCGCCGGCCCGCAGCAGCACCGGGATCTTGCCGGTCACGTCGACGATGGACGACGGGACGGTGGCGGGCGTCGGCCCGGCGTCCAGGTACACCGCGACGGAGTCGCCGAGCATCTCCTGGGCGGCGTCGCAGTCCTCGGGGGAACGGTGGCCGGTCAGATTGGCGCTGGACACCGCGAGCGGGCCGGTGGCGGTCAGCAGTTCGATCGCGACGGGGTGCAGCGGCATCCGGACCGCGACGGTGCCGCGGGTGTCGCCGAGGTCCCAGTTCAGGGACGGCTGGTGCTTGGCGACGAGGGTGAGCGCGCCGGGCCAGAAGGCGTCGACGAGCTCCCAAGCCTGCTCGGAGAAGTCCGTGACCAGGCCGTGCAGCGTGTTCGGGGAGCCGACCAGCACCGGGGAGGGCATGTTGCGGCCCCGGCCCTTGGCCTCCAGCAGATCGCCGACGGCCTGTGCGTCGAACGCGTCCGCGCCGATGCCGTACAGGGTGTCGGTGGGCAGCACGACGAGCTCACCACGCTTGATGGCGGACGTCGCTTCGCGCAGTCCGGCGGCGCGGTCGGTCGCGTCCGAGCAGTCGTAACGCCGTGCCATTAGCTGACCTCCAGGCTGTGCGCCGCTGCGGCGCCGTGCGTGCAGTTGACCCGCGTCATCATGGCGTCGCCTTGCGGGCCGTGGTGAAGCGGGGCCGGTTGTTCAGGTCGGGGTGGTCGGCGGCGTCGGCCCAGCCGGCGTCCTCCTTGAAGATCCACGGAACCTGACCGCCCTGGGAGTCCGCGTGCTCGATCACGACGACGCCGCCCGGCCGCAGCAGCCGGTGCGCCGTGCGCTCGATGCCGCGGATGGTGTCGAGGCCGTCCTCACCCGAGAAGAGGGCAAGTTCGGGGTCGTGGTCACGCGCTTCGGGCTGTACGTACTCCCACTCGGTGAGCGGGATGTACGGCGGATTGCTGATGACGAGGTCCACCTGGCCGTTGAGCTCGGGGAACGCGCTGAGCGCGTCGCCGTGCTCCAGCTGGACCTTGCTTCCTTCGATGTTCTTGCGGGCCCATTCCAGGGCCTTCTCCGACAGCTCCACGGCGTGCACGCGCGACCGCGGCACCTCCTGGGCCAGGGCCAGCGCGATGGCGCCGGAGCCGGTGCACAGGTCGACGATCAGCGGCTCGGCCACGTCCATGGCCCGTACGGCGTCTATCGCCCAGCCGACGACCGACTCCGTCTCGGGGCGGGGGACGAAGACGCCCGGCCCGACCTGGAGCTCCAGATACCGGAAGAAGGCGCGCCCGGTGATGTGCTGGAGCGGTTCGCGGGCCTCGCGGCGGGCGACCGCCTCCCAGTAACGGGCGTCGAATTCGGAGTCGGCGACCGAGTGCAGCTCGCCGCGCTTGACGCCGTGCACGTACGCGGCCAGTTCCTCCGCGTCGAAACGCGGGGACGGCACGCCGGCGTCGGCCAGCCGCTGGGCGGCCTGCGCCACCTCGGCGAGCAGCACGTTCACTGATTGCCCTCCTGTTAGCTCGCGCTGTGGCTGGTCAGCCGGCGCTTCGGCTGGTGTCAGCCGGCGTCGCCGGCCGCGGCCAGCTTGGCGGCGGAGTCGGCATCGACACACGCCTGGATCATCGCGTCGAGGTCCCCGTCGAGGACCTGGTCCAAGTTGTACGCCTTGAAGCCGACGCGGTGGTCCGAGATGCGGTTCTCGGGGTAGTTGTACGTCCGGATCCGCTCGGAGCGGTCCACCGTGCGGACCTGGCTGCGGCGCGCGTCGGAGGCCTCCTGGTCGGCTTCCTCCTGCGCGGCGGCGAGCAGCCTGGAACGCAGGATACGCATCGCCGACTCCTTGTTCTGGAGCTGGCTCTTCTCGTTCTGGCAGGAGACGACCAGACCGGACGGCAGGTGCGTGATGCGCACCGCGGAGTCGGTGGTGTTGACGGACTGGCCGCCGGGGCCCGACGAGCGGTACACGTCGATGCGCAGATCGTTCGGGCCGATCTCGACCTCGACCTCCTCGGCCTCGGGCGTGACGAGCACGCCGGCCGCGGAGGTGTGGATCCGGCCCTGCGACTCGGTGGCGGGCACCCGCTGCACGCGGTGCACGCCGCCCTCGTACTTCAGCCGGGCCCAGACGCCCTGGCCGGGCTCGGTGGCACCGTTGCCGCCCTTGGTCTTCACCGCGACCTGGACGTCCTTGTAGCCGCCGAGGTCGGACTCGTTCGCCTCGATGATCTCGGTCTTCCAGCCGACGCGCTCGGCGTACCGCAGATACATCCGCAGCAGGTCGCCGGCGAACAGCGCGGACTCCTCGCCGCCCTCTCCGGCCTTGACCTCGAGGATGACGTCCTTCTCGTCGTGCGGGTCGCGCGGTACGAGCAGCAGCCGCAGTTTCTCGGTCAGCTCGGCGCGCTGCTTGTCCAGCAGCTTGAGCTCGGCCGCGAAGTCCGGATCGTCCTGGGCGAACTCACGGGCGGTCTCGATGTCCTCGCCGGTCAGCTTCCAGGAGCGGTAGGTGCCGATGATCGGCGTCAGTTCGGCGTAGCGCTTGTTGAGCTTGCGGGCATTGGCCTGATCCGCGTGCACCGCGGGATCGGCGAGCCGCTTCTCGAGGTCGGCGTGCTCGCCGATCAGTTCCTCGACTGCCTCGAACATTGCTGTGCCTCTCCTGAACAACCCTGGACTGCTATCGGTACCGGACGACAAAGCGCCGGTCCGGTCCCCCGAGGTGTCGGGAGACCGAGAACCGGCGCTTTCGGGTCGCTACTTCTGGGCGGACCCGGCGGCCTTCTTGCCGAAGCGGGCCTCGAAGCGGGCCACGCGGCCACCGGTGTCGAGGATCTTCTGCTTGCCCGTGTAGAACGGGTGGCACGCGGAGCAGACGTCGGCGCGAATCACGCCGCTCTTCTCGGTGCTGCGGGTCGTGAACGACGCGCCACAGGTGCAGGTGACCTGGGTCTCGACGTACTCGGGGTGGATTTCGCGCTTCAAGGGACGCTCCTAGGTTCGGGAGGGCGCCGGGTCGTGGAGCGGGTTTGCGTCACGTGAACCGGGGCCAGCGGTCCAGTCTGCCAGCACCGGCCGCATCTCCCAAAACGAGAGGCGGCCGGATTTCATTCCCGACGGCCCCGCACGGTCCGGAAAAGGCCCGGAACCGGTGCGGGAACCCGTTCGAGGGGTTCGGGAACGGCTTCAGGAACCGGTTCCGACGACGCCCTTGGCATCGGTCTCGTCGGCGGCGGAGCCCTTGGTGGCGGCGGCCGGTATCGGCAGGTCCGCCTTGAGCGCCTGCCAGACCAGGGCGGCCTGCGAGTCCATCGGCTCGACGCGGTTCGCGTCGCTCTTGGCGTACTGGACCGGCAGCGTCACCATGTTGATGTTCTCGGACTTCAGGCCCTTGAGGCTCCCCGCCAGGCTCTTCAGACCACTGATGGAGGCCAGGTCCGAGTCCGTGGTGATGGCCTTCGTGGCCTTGTCCGCGACCTTGTAGAGCCGCGTGGGGCTCGACAGCAGGCCCAGGCCGTTCACCCGGTCCATGAGCGCCTTCATGAACGCCTGCTGCAGCTGTATGCGGCCCAGGTCGCTGCCGTCGGCCACCGCGTGCCGGGTGCGGACCAGGCCGAGCGACTGCTCGCCGTTGAGCGTGTGGGTGCCGGCCGCGAGGTCCAGGTGGCTGGACGTGTCGTGGATCGCCTTGCTCGTGGTGACGGGGACCCCGCCCAGGGCGTCGATCAGGCCCTTGAAGCCGGTGAAGTCGACCTCGATGTAGTGGTCCATGCGGATCCCGGTCATGGACTCGACGGTCTTGACCGCGCACGCGGGGCCACCGACCGAGTACGACTCGTTGAACATCACCTTGTTCACCTCGGGCGAGGTGCCGCCGCCGGTCCTGGCGCACTCCGGGCGGGTGATCAGGGTGTCGCGCGGGATGCTCACCACGCTGGCCGTCTTGTGGCCCTCGTAGAGGTGCACGATCATCGCGGTGTCGGAGCGGGCGCTGCCCTCGTCCGTGCCGTACTTGTCGTTCGCGCCGGCGCGGGAGTCGGAACCGAGGACGAGTATGTCCTCCGAGCCGTTGTCGACCTGCTCCGGCCGGTCGTCACCGAGCGCCTGGTTGATGTTGACGCCCTTGATGTTGCCGTTGAGCTTGAAGTACAGGTAACCGGCGCCCGCACCGCCCACGACGACCAGTCCCGCCACGGCCCAGACGGCTATTCGCAGCAGGCGGCGGCGCGGGGCCGTCCGCCGGCGGCGGCCGGAGGCGTGCTGGGAGCCGCCGTTCGTCCCCCGCGTATCGCTCGTGTCGTCCGCCATGGCCTCAGTCCTCGTCCGTCGTCGGTGTGCTGCTACCCCCAGCTGTGTCGCTCAGGCGTGGCTTGTCTTGTATGTCAGACGGCGAACCGCCCGACGCGGTTCCTGGCGAGTGTGCACGCCGCACATAAGAACGGGCTCCCAGGGACCCCTTCCGGGGAGCCTGAGAGCCCGTTCCGAGCCTCCTGAGGCCCTTCTGTGACATACGTCTCGGAAGGGTCCCGAGCCCGGGTCAGTCGTTGCTGTTGCCCGGGGTCGTCTTGGCGATCTGCATCAGGAACTCGGCGTTCGACTTCGTCTGCTTCATCTTGTCCAGCAGCAGCTCGATCGCCTGCTGCGAGTCGAGCGCGTGCAGCACCCGGCGGAGCTTCCAGACGATCGCGAGCTCGTCGCGGTCGAGCAGGATCTCTTCCTTACGGGTACCGGACGGGTCGACGTCCACCGCGGGGAAGATGCGCTTGTCGGCGAGCTTGCGGTCGAGCTTGAGCTCCATGTTGCCGGTGCCCTTGAACTCCTCGAAGATCACCTCGTCCATGCGCGAGCCGGTCTCGACCAGCGCGGTGGCCAGGATGGTCAGCGAGCCGCCGTCCTCGATGTTGCGCGCCGCACCGAAGAAGCGCTTCGGCGGGTAGAGCGCGGTCGAGTCGACACCACCGGACAGGATGCGGCCGGAGGCCGGCGCCGCGAGGTTGTACGCGCGGCCCAGACGGGTGATCGAGTCCAGCAGGACGACCACGTCGTGACCCAGCTCGACGAGACGCTTGGCGCGCTCGATGGCCAGCTCGGCGACGGTGGTGTGGTCCTCGGCGGGACGGTCGAAGGTCGAGGAGATGACCTCGCCCTTCACCGACCGCTGCATGTCGGTGACCTCTTCCGGACGCTCGTCGACCAGGACGACCATCAGGTGGCACTCGGGGTTGTTCACGGTGATCGCGTTGGCGATCGCCTGCATGATCATGGTCTTACCGGTCTTCGGCGGGGCCACGATCAGACCACGCTGGCCCTTGCCGATCGGCGCGACCAGGTCGATGATCCGGGTCGTCAGCACACCCGGGTCGGTCTCCAGGCGGAGCCGGTCCTGCGGGTACAGCGGGGTCAGCTTCTGGAACTCCGGACGGCCGCGGCCGGAGTCCGCCGCCATGCCGTTCGCCGAGTCCAGCCGGACCAGCGCGTTGAACTTCTCGCGGCGCTCGCCGTCCTTGGGCTGGCGGACGGCGCCGGTGACGTGATCACCCTTGCGCAGACCGTTCTTGCGGACCTGGGCGAGCGAGACGTACACGTCGTTCGGACCCGGCAGGTAGCCGGACGTCCTGATGAACGCGTAGTTGTCGAGAATGTCCAGGATGCCCGCGACGGGGATCAGGACGTCGTCGTCGTTGACCGTCGGCTCGTTGCCGAACTGCTGCTGCTCATCGCGGCGGTTGCTGCCCCGCCCGCGGCGGTCGCGGTAACGGCCCCGACGGCGGCCGCGGCCGTCACCGAACTCGTCGTCGTCCTGCGCGTTCTGACCCTGGCTCTGGTCACGGCCCTGACCCTGGCCGCCCTGGCCCTGGTCGCGGCCCTGGCCCTGGTCGCGGCCCTGGCCCTGGTTCTGGCCGCCCTGGCTCTGGCCCTGCGGGCTCTGGCCCTGGCCGCCGCCCTGGTTGCCGCGGTTCTGGCGGTTGCCGCCCTCCGCGCCGCCGCCCGCGGCGGCCGCGCCGTTCTCGTCGCCACGGTTGTTGCGGCGCTCGCGCTGCCGCTCCTGCCGCTCGCGGCGGTCGTTCTGCCGGTCGCCGCGCTGGCCGCGCTGGCGGTCCTGGCGCTCCTCGCCGGCCGCGGTCCTGCCGTCGGCGGCGGGCTTGCCCTCGGCACCGTCAACTGCGGCCTCGGCGCGCTCGCCGGCCCGCTCGTTCCTGGCAGCCTTGGGCTGCTCACCGGCGGGCTGGCCGGGAATTTCGATCTGCTTCGCCTCGGACGGCGCGGCGGCGGCCGGAGCCGCGACAGCGGGCTCGGAGCTCTCCACCGTGCGGGCCCGGGAGGTCGCCCGGCGCTTCGGCTTCTCGGCAACGGGCTCGGCGGTCGCCGTCCCGGCTACCGCGGCGGCCTTGGGAGCGCTGGTGGCCGCACCCTTGCCGGCCTGCGTCTCCTTGATCGTCTCGATCAGCTGGCTCTTGCGCATCCGCGCGGTGCCCTTGATACCGAGACCGGAGGCAAGCTGCTGCAGCTCTGCCAGGACCATGCCGTCGAGGCCGGTCCCCGACCGGCGGCGCTTGGGGGCAGCACCGGTGGCAGGCGCGGCAGCGGCGTCCGGAGCGGGCGCGGCGTCTGCACGCACGCCCATCAGATCGGTGGTGTCGCTCACGAAGGGTCCTTCCCTGGAGCGGACGTCGGCCTGTCTGGCTCGGCGACCGGTTGTGCTGTCCGGATCTGGGCGTTTCCGCTGCTCAGAGCCGGGGCGATGGTCCGCCTGATGGCGGCAGAAATACCTACATGGTTCCGGCGCGAAGGTTCAAGGAGATAATTCGCGCCGACTCCGGAGCGTGCTCGACACTGCTTAGGCAGGATGCTCAGGCAGTGTGGGAGGCTCCCGGAAGAGTGGCGGTCCCCAGAAGGGACACAGATCACTTCTGCGTGCACTTCGGCACCATTCGTATGCATGGGCCGTCGAGTGCAGGCTTGACATTAACACTACCGGATCCAACAAACATTCCCCCTCTCTCCAACCGGCAATCGTGTCACTGCCCCACTGCCAGGGGCAGTACACAGGCCCCTGCCGCGTCGAGGGCCAGACGGTTCGCCGCCCACCCCTCGCCCGCGAGCCGGGAGACTTTGTCCGCGGCGCCTTCCTCGGTGAGCGCGAGGACCGTGGGCCCCGCTCCCGAGATGACTGAAGGGACGCCGTCGGCACGCAGCCGGTTCACCAGAGCCACACTTTCGGGCATGGCGGGAGCACGGTAGTCCTGGTGCAGCCGGTCCTCGGTGGCGGGCAGCAATAGCTCGGGACGGCGGGTGAGCGCCTCCACCAGCAGCGCCGCGCGGCCCGCGTTCACCGCGGCGTCCACATGCGGGACGGTGCGCGGCAGGAGGCCGCGGGCGACCTCGGTCAGTACCGGCTTGGACGGTACGAACACCACCGGGACGACGGAGGCCGCCGGATCCATCCGGATCGCGCGGGCGGCACCGGACTCGGTCCAGGCGAGGGTGAAGCCGCCGAGCAGACAGGCGGCGACGTTGTCGGGGTGGCCCTCGATCTCGGTGGCCAGTTCCAGCAGCGCGGCGTCGTCGAGACGCTCGGGGCCGCCTATCGTCACGGCGCGGGCGGCCATGATCCCGGCGCAGATCGCGGCGGACGAGGAGCCCAGGCCGCGGCCGTGCGGGATGCGGTTGGCGCAGACCACCTCGAGGCCGCGCGGCTGTCCGCCGAGCAGATCGAAGGCGGTCCGCATCGAGCGCACGACCAAGTGCTTCTCGTCGCGGGCCAGATTCTCGGCGCCCTCGCCGGCGATGTCGACATGCAGCCCGGAGTCGGCGACCCGGACCACGACATCGTCGTACAGGCCCAGCGCCAGGCCGAAGGCGTCAAAGCCGGGCCCGAGGTTGGCGCTGGTCGCGGGGACGCGCACTCGGACCGCGGCGGCGCGGAACGCGGGACCGGCCATCGTTCGACGATTCTCCTTGTGCTGGTGCTTGTTCTGGTGCAGGTGGTGCTCGTTGCGCTGGTGCCTGTTGTGCAGGTGCTTGTTCCGGTGCGAAGGGCGGTTCTGCCCCGGAATGCCAGCCATCGGCGGTGTACGGCGGGGCTGCGGTGTGCGGCAGGAGCGGCAATGCCTGTGGCATGAGCCGGATCGGCGCACTGCGGCGCCGCTGGGGTCAGCCTATCGAAGGAAGGTTCTGCTGCGACATAGGGCGCACGAACAGCGCGTGATGCGTGTCGCGAGCTTCTTCGTGCGCCCCTTCGCCACGGCGCCGCGTCAGACCAGCCCGAGCTTCTCGGCCGCGGCGTCGGCGTCGACCGCCACGGTGACCGGCTGGGGCGCTCCGGCGACCGCCCAGTCCGGGTCCTTGAGGCCGTTGCCGGTCACGGTGCAGACGATCCGCTGACCCGGGTCGACCTTGCCTTCTTCGAGCGCCTTGAGCAGACCCGCGACGGAAGCGGCCGAGGCGGGCTCCACGAAGACGCCCTCCTTGGCGGCCAACAGTCGGTACGCGGAGAGGATCTGACGGTCGGTCACCGCTTCGATCAGACCGCCGGACTCGTCCCGCGCCTCCTCGGCGAACTGCCAGGAGGCGGGGTTGCCGATCCGGATCGCGGTCGCGATGGTCTGCGGGCTGCGCACCGGAGCGCCGTTGACGATCGGAGCGGAACCGGACGCCTGGAAGCCCCACATGCGCGGCTTGCGGGTGGAGATGCCGTCGGCCGCGTACTCGCGGTAGCCGCGCCAGTACGCCGTGATGTTGCCCGCGTTGCCCACCGGAAGCAGGTGAATGTCGGGCGCGTCGCCGAGCGCGTCAACGATCTCGAACGCCGCTGTCTTCTGGCCCTCGATACGTACCGGGTTGACCGAATTGACCAGCGCCACCGGGTACTTCTCCGACAGTCCGCGGGCCAGGTCCAGGCAGTCGTCGAAGTTGCCGTCGACCTGCAGGATCTTCGCGCCGTGGATCAGCGCCTGGCCCATCTTGCCGAGTGCGATCTTGCCCTGCGGCACCAGGACCGCGCAGACCATTCCGGCGCGCACCGCGTAGGCGGCCGCCGAGGCGGAGGTGTTGCCGGTGGAGGCGCAGATGACGGCCTTGGCACCCTCCTCCTTGGCCCGGGTGATCGCCATGGTCATCCCGCGGTCCTTGAAGGAGCCGGTGGGGTTGGCGCCCTCGACCTTGAGGAACACGTCGCAGCCGGTCAGCTCGGAGAGCAGCTGGGCGGGAACGAGCGGAGTGCCACCCTCCAGGAGCGTGACGACCGGGGAGTCCGCCGAGACCGGCAGCCGGCTGCGGTACTCCTCGATGATGCCGCGCCACTGGTGGGTGCCGGACATTCGGGGGTGGTCGGTGACAGCGTTCATAGTGGGTTACTCCCCTTCCACGCGCATGATGCTGGCGACACCGCGCACGGTGTCGAGCTTCCGCAGTGCTCCGACGGTCGCCGACAGGGCGGCGTCGGGCGCACGGTGAGTGACGACGACGAGGGACGCTTCGCCGTCCTTGCCCTGCTGGCGGACCGTGTCGATCGACACGTCGTGTTCCGCGAAAACGGTGGCGACCTGGGCGAGAACACCCGGTTTGTCCGCCACGTCAAGGCTGATGTGGTAGCGGGTGACCACATCGCCCATCGGGCTCACCGGCAGTTGCGTGTACGCGGACTCGCCGGCGCCTGTGGTGCCTGCCAGTTTGTTGCGGCAGGCGGCCACGAGGTCGCCGAGTACGGCGGAGGCGGTGGGTGCGCCGCCCGCGCCGGGACCGTAGAACATGAGCTGACCCGCGGCCTCCGCCTCGACGAAGACCGCGTTGTACGCCTCACGGACGCTCGCCAGCGGGTGGCTGAGCGGGATCATCGCCGGGTGGACCCGGGCGGTGACGGACCTGCCGTCGACGCTGCGCTCGCAGATGGCCAGCAGCTTGACGGTGCAGCCCATCCGCTTGGCGGACGCGATATCGGCGGCGGTGACCTCGGTGAGGCCCTCGCGATACACATCGTCCATGGTCACGCGGGTGTGGAAGGCGATCCCGGCCAGGATCGCGGCCTTGGCGGCGGCGTCGAAGCCCTCCACGTCGGCGGTCGGGTCGGCCTCGGCGTAGCCGAGTGCGGTGGCCTCGTCGAGCGCCTCGGAGTAGCCGGCGCCGCTGGAGTCCATCTTGTCGAGGATGAAGTTCGTCGTGCCGTTGACGATGCCCATCACCCGGTTGATCTTGTCGCCGGCCAGCGACTCGCGCAGCGGGCGGATCAGCGGGATGGCACCGGCCACGGCGGCCTCGTAGTAGAGGTCGACCTTGTGCGCGGCGGCGGCGGCGTGCAGCGTCGCGCCGTCCGCGGCGAGCAGCGCCTTGTTGGCGCTGACCACGGACGCGCCGTGCTCGAAGGCGGTGGTGATGAGGGTGCGGACCGGTTCGATGCCGCCGATCACCTCGATGACGACGTCGATGTCGCCCCGTTTGACCAGGGCGGTGGCGTCGGTGGTGAGCAGCTCGGCGGGCACTCCGGCGCGCACCCGGTTGGGGCGCCGCACCGCGATGCCGGCCAGCTCGACCGGGGCTCCGATCCGCGCGGCGAGATCGGCGCCCTGCGTCGTCATGATGCGCGTCACCTCTGAGCCGACCACACCACAGCCCAGCAGCGCCACCTTCAGCGGACGCGTACGCATCATCCGACCTCGTTTCTCACAGCTCTCGGGGTGGGACCAGTCTCACGCACCGGACGCGAGAATCCATCCCGTGTCCGGTGTGTGAGATCAGCCCCGCTATTTTTGAGATTTCACGTCAGCCGACGTCAAGACGCAGGAGATCGTCCTCCGTCTCCCGTCGCACGATCACCCGCGCCCCGCCATCATTCACGGCCACCACGGGCGGCCGCAGAGCATGGTTGTAATTGCTCGCCATGGAACGGCAGTACGCCCCGGTCGCCGGAACCGCGAGCAGATCGCCGGGCGCGAGGTCGGCGGGCAGGAACGCGTCCTTGACGACGATGTCGCCGGACTCGCAGTGCTTGCCGACGACCCGCGCGAGCATCGGCTCGGCCGTGGACGTCCTGGACACCAGGGAGACGCTGTACTCGGCGTCGTACAGCGCGGTGCGGATGTTGTCGGACATCCCGCCGTCCACGCTCACATACGTCCGCAGACCCTCCAGCGGCTTCACGGTGCCCACCTCGTACAGCGTGAACGCCGTCGGGCCGACGATCGCCCGGCCCGGCTCCACGGACAGCCGCGGCACGCCCAGCCGGTTCGCCTCGCACTCACGGGTGACGATCTCCCGCAGCGCCCTGGCGATGTCGTGCGGCTCGGCCGGGTCGTCCTCCGAGGTGTAGGCGATGCCGAGGCCGCCGCCCAGGTCGATCTCGGGCAGCTCCACACCGTGCTCGTCACGGACCTCGGCGAGCAGCGACACCACGCGGCGCGCGGCGACCTCGAAGCCGGCCATGTCGAAGATCTGCGATCCGATGTGCGAGTGGATGCCGACCAGGTCCAGCGCGTCGAGCTTCAGGACCCGGCGCACCGCCTCGGCCGCCTGCCCGCCGGCGAGCGCCAGCCCGAACTTCTGGTCCTCGTGCGCCGTCGCGATGAACTCGTGCGTGTGCGCCTCGACACCGACGGTCACCCGGATCTGCACCCGCTGGCGCTTTCCGAGCCGCTCGGCGACGTGCGCGACCCGGACGATCTCCTGGAACGAGTCCAGGACGATCCGCCCGACACCCACCTCGATGGCGCGCTCGATCTCCTCCAGCGACTTGTTGTTGCCGTGCAGCGCGATGCGGTCGGCCGGCATCCCCGCCGACAGCGCCACCGCCAGCTCGCCGCCGGAACACACGTCGAGGTTGAGCCCCTCCTCGAACAGCCACTTCACGACCGCCCGCGACAGGAACGCCTTCCCCGCGTAGAACACGTCCGCGCCCTCGCCGAACGCGTCGCGCCAGGCGTGGCAGCGGGCCCGGAAGTCCTCCTCGTCGAGGAAGTAGGCGGGCGTGCCGAACTCCTCGGCGAGATCGCGCACGTCCAGGCCGCCGACCTCGGCCGCACCGTCCGTGTTGCGGGTGACCGTACGGGCCCACACGCGCGGATCGAGGACGTTCAGGTCGGCGGGGGGCGCGGTGTAATGCCCCTCGGGCATGACGTCGGCGTAGCGGGGCCCGGCGGGGTGGGCGGATCTACTCACGGGGCTCTGTCTCCTCAGAGGTGTTCTGGCGCGCTGATGCCGAGCAGGTCCAGGCCGCCTGCCAGCACCGTGCCGGTCGCTTCGGCGAGCGACAGCCGGACACGGTGGGCGGCCAAGGGTTTCTCGTCGCCGCGCGGCAGCGGCGGGCACTCGTCGTGGAAGCGGAGGAAAGCGTCGGCGAGCCGTTCCAGATGGCGGGCGACCCGATCGGGGGCGCGGTGCCGGGCAGCGGTCTCTACGACACGGGGGTAGTCGGCGATCAGGCCGAGGAGGTCCGTCTCCGCGGGATGGTGAAACGTACCGTCCGAAGCGTCTGAGGAGGGTTCGATGCCCAGATCGTGGGCGTTGCGGAGCAGTGCCCGGCTGCGGGCGTGCGCGTAACGGACCCGGAAGAGCGGATTGCCGGAGCGCTGAGAGAGCAGGACGGCGGGATCCAGGGACGGTGTGTCGTCGGCCGGGGGGCGCAGTAGCGCCCAGCGGGCGGCGTCGGGGCCGAGGAGCTCGCAGAGCTGGGCGGCGGTGGCGCCGGCGGGACGGACGGAGACGGGTTCGGGGGGTGCGGGTTCGGTGGGGCCTTCAGCCCCGGTATTGGCACCGCAGGAACGCAGCAGCCGCTCCAGCGCCTCGGCGGTGACCGCCGCGCGGGGCTCGCCGTCATGGACGGGTGTCACGTTCGTGCCGGCGAGGGAGTCGCCGTGGCCGTAGGCCGCGCCCCGCTCCAGCACCTTGCGCACCACGTCCCCGTAGGCCGCCGCGTCGAGCGTGATGTTCAGGAAGCCGGGGCCCGCGATCACCACCTGAGCGATACCGGGTTCCGTCGCCAGCCGCTTGCGCAGCACCTCCGCGACCTCCCGCGGGGGGCACCCCGCGGCGCCCGCGAGCTGCAGCGCGACATTCGTCGCGTAGTCGCCGCACCCGGGCCGGGGTGGACGCTGCACGCTGATCCGGTCCGGCACCGTCACCCGCAGCTCATCGGCCGCGACGGCGCGGCGAACCGTGCTCAGAACAGCACGGGAGAGCTCAGCGGGGGTCACACGGAAAGGGTAGGCGAGGAGGGGGGTGCCCATGCGACCGGGTTTCGCCGCCCTCCACTCTTTCGCGAGCGGTGAAGGCGCCGGACGGGGCGGGCGTCACCCCACCCGCAACGTCAGCCGCAACCGGTACCGGGGGCCGCGGCCGCCTGGCCCTCGGTGGGCGCGCCGGCGGACGATTCACCACCGGGAGCGCCGGGGGCGCCCGGTGCGCCATGGGCCAGCCGCCGCACCATGTTCACCAGATCGGAGGGCTCGAACGGCTTCCCCAGGAACGCGTCCACCCCGGCCGCCACGCCGCGCTCGACCTCGAGCTGGGTGCACGCGCTGACGATCGCGATCCGTATGTCCCGTGTCCGCGCGTCGGACCGCAGCCGGGCCGCCGTACGCAGTCCGTCCAGCCGCGGCATCACCACATCGAGCGTGATCACATCGGGCTGCACCCGGTGGACGATGTCCAGGCATTCGGCACCATCAGCCGCGGTCACGACCTCGAAGCCCTCCAGCTCGAGATTGACCCTGATCAGCTGCCGGATGACCTTGTTGTCGTCGACCACAAGGACCCGGCCGGACACGCCCGGCACATCTCGAAGAGTAGGCGGGGCCATCGCGATCCGTCCGCGTTTTGCCCACTTCTTCCCCGTGAGAGGGAGCTTTCCGAACCCGCCCCCGCCCACCGCACCCCATGCGCTAAAGCCCTCCCCTACGACCCCCACCCCCTTCGGGCCAACACCCCAAAACCCTGTACCCAGGCACCATGCACAAGCTGGTAGGGTTTCACCCGTCACCGCTACTGCGGACGACACGCCCCCGTAGCTCAGGGGATAGAGCATCGGCCTCCGGAGCCGGGTGCGCAGGTTCGAATCCTGCCGGGGGCACTTCGCAAGAAGTGTCCGAGGACCCCGTAACCAGCGGAAACGCTGGGGACGGGGTCTTCGCGTATCCCCAGCCGTATCCCGCCGAACGCCCTTCCGGGCAGACCTGTGTCGCCAGCGGGCGAGCTGTCGTTGCGTCATGCGGGCGGCGCCAGGAGGCGGATAGCGATCGGCATTCCGGATGTCCGGCGGGAGCCGTCGGGGCCTGGGTGTTCATGGTCAGGGCGTCGGAGTGAGGCGGGGGCCGCAGGGGTGGGTGGGGGTGGTGGCGCGGAGGTGGGTGGAGCGGGGGATGGCGGGGAGGGTGGTGTGTTGGAGGGCCGTGAGGCGGGTGGGGTCGGGGACGGCGGCGCGGCGGATCCAGTCGCCGGTGTCCGTCCGGGTGGAGAGCGGCACGTAGCCGTGGGCGGTGAGGGCTGCGGGGGTGAGGCCGGAGATGGCCGGCCAGGGGTGGTGGACGTGGATGAACGTGGGGCGCACGGTGTCGAAGACGTAGCTGCGCAGGCGGCTCGTGTCGTTCGCCGCGTAGGCGTCCGCGATGGCCGGGTCGGTGAGGCCCGCGAGGTCGGTGATGCGGAGCCGGCTGGTCAGGAGGGTGCCGCCGAGGTCGGGGAGCAGGAGGCCGGCGTCGGGTGGCAGGGCGAGCCGGTCTGCGTAGGTGTTGAACAACCGTCCGTAGCGGTCGGCGACGTAGCACATCGACAGCGTCGGGTCGGCCTGGAACTCCGCCGCGCGGGGCCGCTGTCCGGCCAGTGACAGGACGGATCCGACGAGGAGCGCCGACGCCAGGACCGCGCGTCCGCGCGGCCGTTCACGGTCCCATACGGTGACGGCGGCCAGCGCGCCGGCGAAGGCCGCGAGCGTCCATACCGGGGTCGCGAAGCGGTAGAGGGCCATCCAGTCGCGCTGCAGCGTCCCGTAGGCGGTCAGGGCAAGGGCGAGCGGGACGAGCACGGCGAGCAGCGCTCGGCGGCCCGGACCCGGGCGGGCGAGTGCGGCGGCCGTGCAGCCCAGCGCGGCGAGGACCAGGGTCCAGCCCGCGAAGGAGAGCAGCTCGGTGGTGCGGGCGAGGCCGGCCAGGTCCGGTGCCCGCTGGGCCTTCGCGACCGCGGTGTTGGGGACCCAGCGGCCGAACTCCGCATGCCTCCAGAGCAGATGAGTCGCGTAAGGGAGAGCGATGGTCGCTGTCGACAAAGCGATCGCACGAGCCATGCGCCGCCGGCGCGCGAGCAGCAGCGTCGTCAGGGGGTACGCGGCCGCGTAGATGATGCCGTCCGGGCGGGTGAGCGCGGCGAGCAGCGCGAGGAGGCCGGCCACGACGGCGGTGCCCGGCCGCAGCAGGGCGTCGCGGGCGACGGACCGGGCCAGCAGGGCCGCGAGGGTCGTGACGGCGAGGCCGTACAGCGGGTTCTCCAGTCCGGAGAACAGCCAGACCACCAGCGAGACGTTCCCGGCCATCGCCGCACCGGCGAGCAGCGTCACGGTCCACCCCCGCCCCGGCAGCACCGCCCGCGCCGCGAACGAAACCGCGGCCAGCATGCCGATCACGCACAGCAGCGCCAGCGCTTTGGGGAACCACACGAGGTCCGAGACCCCGAACAGCGCCCCGTGGTCGAACAGCCGCAGCCGCCGCCCGGCCACCAGCAGCGCCAGCCACGCCGGGTTGGAGTACCCCTCCACCGGCGGGGCACCGGCCTGCTGGGCCGGGCCGTACCCCTCGTCGATGCTGCGCGCGTAGGCGTACGTGATGGCCGCGTCGTCGACGATCCACTGCCCGAGCCGCAGCGCCTGCACCCCGACGAGGACGGCGCCCGCCAGGACCGCGGCCGGATCGGCGAGCGACCTCACGAGAGGGACGAGGAGGTTGAAGCGCGGCAGCCAGGACTGCGAGGTTCCGTTCACATGGAGATGAACCCCGCAGCGCCCGTCACGTCACGCCCTCCACCCACCGGTACCGGGTGGATCAGTGGCGATATCAGGAGTGGTGTCAGTAGCGGTAGTGGTCCGCCTTGTACGGGCCTTCGACCGGGACGCCGAGGTAGGCGGCCTGCTCCGGGCGCAGGGCGGTGAGCTTCACCCCGAGGGCGTCGAGGTGGAGGCGGGCGACCTTCTCGTCCAGGTGCTTGGGGAGCACATAGACACCGATGGGGTAATCGGCGGTCTTGGTGAAGAGTTCGATCTGGGCGATCGTCTGGTTGGCGAAGGAGTTCGACATCACGAAGGACGGGTGGCCGGTCGCGTTGCCGAGGTTCATCAGGCGGCCCTCGGACAGCACGATGATGGTGTGCCCGTCGGGGAACTTCCAGGTGTGGACCTGGGGCTTGACCTCGTCCTTGACGATGCCGGGGACCTTGGCGAGGCCCGCCATGTCGATCTCGTTGTCGAAGTGGCCGATGTTGCTGACGATGGCCTGGTGCTTCATCTTCGCCATGTCGGCGGCCATGATGATGTCCTTGTTGCCGGTCGTCGTCACGAAGATGTCACCCTCGGAGACGACCTCCTCCAGGGTCGTGACCTGGTAACCGTCCATCGCCGCCTGCAGTGCGCAGATCGGGTCGATCTCGGTGACGATCACCCGGGCGCCCTGGCCGCGCAGCGACTCCGCACAGCCCTTGCCGACGTCGCCGTAGCCGAGGACGACGGCGACCTTGCCGCCGATCAGCACGTCCGTGGCACGGTTGAGGCCGTCGATGAGCGAGTGGCGGCAGCCGTACTTGTTGTCGAACTTCGACTTGGTGACGGAGTCGTTGACGTTGATCGCGGGGAAGAGCAGGCCGCCGTCGCGCCGCATCTCGTAGAGCCGGTGGACGCCGGTCGTGGTCTCCTCGGTGACGCCCTTGATGAGGGCCGCCGTGGTGGTCCACTTGCCGGGGCTCTCCGCCTGGGTGCGGCGCAGCAGGTCGAGGATGTAGCCGTACTCCTCGGAGTCGCCCTCGGCGGAGTCCGGGACCGCGCCGGCCTTCTCGAACTCGACGCCCTTGTGGATCAGCAGCGTGACGTCGCCGCCGTCGTCCAGGATCATGTTCAGGCCGCCGTCGGGCCAGGTGACGGCCTGCTCGGCACACCACCAGTACTCCTCCATCGTCTCGCCCTTCCAGGCGAAGACGGAGGTGCCCTGCGGGTCCTCGGGCGTGCCGGTCGGGCCGACCGCGACCGCCGCCGCCGCGTGGTCCTGGGTGGAGAAGATGTTGCACGACGCCCAGCGGACCTCCGCACCCAGCGCGACCAGGGTCTCGATGAGGACGGCGGTCTGGATCGTCATGTGCAGCGAGCCGGTGATCCGCGCGCCGGCCAGCGGCTTGGACGCCGCGTACTCGGCGCGGATCGACATCAGACCGGGCATCTCGTGCTCGGCCATGATGATCTCCTTGCGGCCGTAAGCGGCGAGGGAGAGGTCCGCGACCTTGAAATCAGCGGCGGTGAGGGACGGCATCTGCGCTCCTTGTGTTCTGGTGGATCTCAAGCGTCGCGGTGGACCGGTTGAGGGTGATGTAGTGCAGGCCGGGGGCACCGGCGTCGAGCAGGCGCTGGGCCAGCCGCGTCGCGTGGTCCACCCCGATCCGGTGGGCGGTCGCCGGGGCGTCCTGCGCCGCCGCCAGCTGCTCGGCCAGCGCCGGCGGGAAGGTCGCGTCGCTCAGCTCCGCGAAGCGCCGGATCTGCCGGACGTCGGTGGCGGGCATGATCTCCGGGATGATCGGGGTGTCGCATCCCGCGGCGGCCACCCGGTCGCGCAGCCGCAGGTAGTCGTCCGCGTCGAAGAACATCTGGGTGATGGCGTAGTCGGCGCCCGCCCGGCACTTGTCGACGAAGTGCCGGATGTCGTCGTCCCAGTTCAGGGAGCGGGGGTGGCGTTCGGGGAAGGCCGCCACGCCGATGCTGAAGTCGCCGATGGAACGGACGAGTTCGACGAGGTCCGCCGCGTGGTCCAGGCCTCCGGGATGCCGCTGCCACGGGCCGCGCGGGTCGCCCGGCGGGTCGCCGCGCAGGACGAGGACGTCGCGGATCCCGGCGTCCGCGTACCGGCCGACGATCTGCCGCAGCTCCGCCACCGTGTGGCCGACCGCGGTCAGATGGGCGACCGGGCGCAGCGTCGTCTCGGTGGCGATCCGCCGGGTGACGTCCACGGTCCGGTCGCGCGAGGAGCCGCCGGCGCCGTAGGTGACGGACACGAAGGTGGGACCGACGGCCTCGATACGGCGGACCGCGTCCCACAGGACGCGCTCGCCCGCGTCCGTCTTCGGAGGGAAGAACTCGAACGAGAACGTGCGCTGCCCGGCGGCGAGGACATCGCGCAGGTTGTTACTGGTCGTCGGCGCATTCACAACGGGGGTCATAGCGGTGGTCAATGCGGTGGTCATAGCGGGGACGGTCCTCCTCACGCCTTGTAGTAGCTGGCTTCCGGGTGGTGGATGACGATCGCGTCGGTGGACTGCTCCGGGTGCAGCTGGAACTCCTCGGACAGGACGACGCCGATACGTTCCGGCTTGAGAAGGTCCATGATCTTGGCGCGGTCCTCCAGGTCCGGGCAGGCCGGGTAGCCGAGCGAGTAGCGGCAGCCCTGGTACTCGGTGCGGAACATCGCGTCCAGGTTGTCCGGGTCGGCGCCCGCGATCCCCAGTTCGGTGCGGATCCGGGCGTGCCAGTACTCGGCCAGCGCCTCGGTCAACTGGACGGAGAGACCGTGCAGTTCGAGATAGTCGCGGTAGGCGTTGGCGGCGAACAGCTCGTTCGCCACCTCGGAGACCCTGTTCCCCATGGTCACGACGGTGAGCGCGATGACATCGGGCTCACCGCTGCCCTCGGGGCGGAAGAAGTCCGACAGGCAGAGGTGCCGGTCGCGGTGCTGGCGGGGGAACGTGAAGCGGTGGCTCTCGCCGCCGGTCTTCTCGTCCAGGATGATCAGGTCGTCGCCCTTGGACACGCAGGGGAAGTAGCCGTAGACCACGGCCGCCTCCAGCATGTTCTCGGTGTGCAGCCGGTCCAGCCACATCCGCAGCCGCGGCCGGCCCTCCGTCTCGACCAGCTCCTCGTACGAAGGCCCGCCGCCACGGCCGGACTTCAGGCCCCACTGGCCCATGAACGTGGCCCGCTCGTCCAGCCAGGAGGAGTACTCCGCGAGCGGAATGCCCTTCACAATCCGCGTCCCCAGGAACGGCGCCTTCGGGACGGGGTTGTCGGCGGCCACGTCGGAGCGGGCGGGCAGCGGTTCCGGGGCCACCGGGCCGCGTGCGGGACGGTCCACGGCGGCGACGCGGCGCTGCTTGAGCGGCGGGAGGGTGGCGCCGGGGACGCCGCGCTTGACGGCGATCAGCGCGTCCATCAGCCGCAGGCCTTCGAACGCGTCCCGCGCGTAGCGGACCTCGCCCTCGTAGATCTCGTGCAGGTCCTGCTCGACATAGGCGCGGGTCAATGCTGCGCCACCCAGAATGACGGGGTAGTCGGCGGCCATCTTGCGCTGGTTGAGCTCCTGCAGGTTCTCCTTCATGATCACGGTGGATTTCACCAGGAGACCCGACATCCCGATCACATCGGCCTTGTGCTCGGTCGCCGCGTCCAGGATCGCCGCCACCGGCTGCTTGATGCCGAGGTTCACGACGTTGTAGCCGTTGTTGGACAGGATGATGTCGACCAGGTTCTTGCCGATGTCATGGACGTCGCCACGGACCGTGGCCAGCACGATGGTGCCCTTGCCGTCGGCGTCGGACTTCTCCATGTGCGGTTCGAGGTAGGCGACCGCGGTCTTCATGACCTCCGCGGACTGCAGCACGAACGGCAGCTGCATCTGACCCGAACCGAACAGCTCACCGACGACCTTCATACCCTCCAACAACGTGTCATTGACGATCCGCAGAGCCGACTGAACGGTCAGCGCCTCATCGAGATCCTGCTCCAGACCGTTCTTCTCCCCGTCGATGATCCGCCGCTGCAACCGCTCGTCCAGCGGCAGCGCAGCCAGTTCCTCCGCACGGCCGGCCTTGACGGACTTCATGTCGACGCCCTCGAACGCCGCCAGGAAAGCCTGCAACGGGTCATAACCCTCACGACGCCGGTCATGGACCAGATCCAGCGCGATCTCCCGCTGCTCCTCAGGAATGCGGGCGCTCGGCACGATCTTGCTGGCGTGCACGATCGCGGAGTCCAGGCCGGCGTCCACACACTCGTTCAGGAAGACCGAGTTCAGCACGACACGGGCGGCCGGATTCAGGCCGAAGGAGATGTTCGACAGACCCAGCGTCGTCTGCACCATCGGATGGCGGCGCTTCAGCTCACGGATCGCCTCGATCGTCGAGATCCCGTCCTTGCGGGACTCCTCCTGACCGGTCGCGATCGTGAAGGTCAGACAGTCGACGAGGATGTCCGATTCAAGGATGCCCCAGTTGGTGGTCAGGTCCTCGATGAGCCGCTCCGCGATGGCGACCTTGTGCTCCGGGGTGCGGGCCTGGCCCTCCTCGTCGATCGTCAGCGCGATCAGCGCGGCACCATGTTCGGCCGCCAGCGCCGTGATCTGCGCGAACCGGGACTCGGGACCGTCACCGTCCTCGTAGTTCACGGAGTTGATGACCGCCCGACCACCCAGCTTCTCCAACCCCGCCCGCAGCACCGGGACCTCGGTGGAGTCCAGCACGATCGGCAGCGTCGACGCCGTCGCGAAACGGCCCGCGACCTCGGCCATGTCCGCGACCCCGTCACGCCCGACGTAGTCCACGCACAGGTCCAGCAGGTGCGCGCCCTCGCGGATCTGGTCGCGGGCCATCTCGACGCAGTCGTCCCAGCGCCCTTCGAGCATGGCCTCACGGAACTTCTTCGACCCGTTGGCGTTCGTCCGCTCACCGATGGCGAGGTACGAGGTGTCCTGCCGGAACGGGACGGTCTGGTAGAGCGAGGCGGCGCCCGGCTCGGGGCGCGGGCTGCGCTGCACGACATCCAGGCCCCGCACCCGCTCCACGACCTGGCGCAGGTGCTCGGGGGTGGTGCCGCAGCAGCCGCCGACCAGCGACAACCCGTACTCGCCCACGAACGTCTCGTGCGCGTCCGCCAGTTCCTCCGGCGACAGCGGGTAGTGCGCACCGTCCTTGCCCAGCACCGGCAGGCCGGCGTTCGGCATGCAGGAGACGGCGATACGGGCGTGCCGGGCAAGATACCGCAGGTGCTCGCTCATCTCGGCGGGGCCGGTGGCGCAGTTCAGCCCGATCATGTCGATGCCGAGCGGCTCCAGCGCCGTCAGCGCCGCGCCGATCTCGGAGCCGAGCAGCATCGTGCCCGTCGTCTCCACCGTGACCTGGCAGATCAGCGGCAGGTGGATGCCCGCGGAGCTCATCGCCCGCCGGGCGCCGACGATGGCGGCCTTGGTCTGGAGCAGGTCCTGGGTGGTCTCCACCAGGATCGCGTCCGCGCCGCCCTCGATGAGGCCGGCGACGTTCTCCTCGTAGCCGTCCCGCAGCAGTGCGTAGGGGGCGTGGCCGAGGGTCGGGAGCTTGGTGCCCGGCCCGACGGAGCCGAGCACCCAGCGCGGCCGGTCGGGCGTGGCGAAGCCGTCCGCCACCTCGCGGGCCAACCGGGCACCGGAGACCGAGAGTTCATGAATGCGGCCGGGGATGTCGTACTCCCCCAGTGCCGCCAGGTTCGCCCCGAAGGTGTTGGTCTCGACGCAGTCGACACCCGCCGCGAAGTACTCCTCGTGCACCGACCGGACGATGTCCGGCCGGGTGACGTTCAGAACCTCGTTGCACCCCTCCAGGTTCTCGAAGTCGTCCATCGACGGGTCCTGCGCCTGGAGCATCGTGCCCATGGCGCCGTCGCCCACCACCACCCGCGACGCGAACGCGTCCCGCAGCAGCCGCACCCTCTCCTGGCTCACGCTCACAGGGACCTCGCCAGGTAGGACAGCCGCGGTTCGAGCTCGGTGGCGGACTCGGTGCCGTAGCCGGTCCGCAGCCGGGTGAGGAGGTCGGTGCGGTCCAGGTGGTACTCCTGGGTGCCGACCGATTCGAGGACGACGGTGGCCAGGGCGCAGCCCAGTTCGGCCGAGCGCCGGAGGGTGAGATCCCAGGTGACGCCGGCCAGGAACCCGGCGCGGAAGGCGTCGCCGACCCCGGTGGGTTCGGTGGCGCCGGTGGTCGGGGCGGCCGGTACGAGGAGCGGTGCCTCGCCCGCGCGCTCGATGCGGACACCCTTGGCGCCGAGCGTGGTGATCCAGGTGCCGACGTGCTGGAGCACCTGGTCGGCGCTCCAGCCGGTGCGTTCCTGGAGGAGCGCCGCCTCGTACTCGTTGCTGAAGAGGAAGCGTGGGCCATCGAGGAGCAGCCGTACCGGCTCCCCGTCCAGCCGGGCGAGTTGCTGCGAAGGATCGGCCGCGAAGGGAATGCCCAGCTCACGGCATTCTGCGGTGTGCCGGAGCATCGCCTCGGGGTCGTTGGGCGCGACGACGACCAGGTCGAGGGCGCCGGCGCGTTCCGTGACGGGGGCGAGGGCGATCCGGCGGGCCTCGGCCATGGCGCCCGCGTAGAACGTGGCGATCTGGTTCTGCACCGAGTCGGTGGTGCAGACGAAGCGGGCCGTCTGGTGCTCGTGGGAGACCTGGACGGAGTCGGTGTCGACGCCGTGCTGCTTGAGCCAGACCTGGTAGTCGGCGAAGTCCGGGCCGACCGCGCCGACCAGCACCGGGGCGAGGCCGAGCTGCCCCATGCCGAAGGCGATGTTGGCCGCCACCCCTCCCCGCCGGACCTCCAGGGTGTCGGCGAGGAAGGACAGGGACACGTTCTGGAGCTGGTCGGCGACCAGGTGGTCGGTGAACCGACCGGGGAAGACCATCAGATGGTCGGTTGCGATGGATCCTGTGATGGCGGTGCGCATCTCAGTCACTCACTCCTCCGGTGCTCTTCCTCGGCCGGCTGTCAGAGACCGGCGGCCTGGCGGAGTTTGGCC
This sequence comes from Streptomyces fildesensis, assembly GCF_016107395.1. Classification (GTDB taxonomy): domain Bacteria; phylum Actinomycetota; class Actinomycetes; order Streptomycetales; family Streptomycetaceae; genus Actinacidiphila; species Actinacidiphila fildesensis. Next base: position 13,887 of record NZ_JAAIKO010000008.1, on the reverse strand, counting down.
GCCCGGTCGGTGGACTCCCAGGTGAAGTCGGCGTCCGTCCGGCCGAAGTGGCCGTAGGCGGCGGTCTGCGCGTAGATGGGCCGCAGCAGGTCGAGGTCACGCACGATGGCGGCCGGGCGCAGGTCGAAGACCTGGCTGACGGCGTCCTGGATGCGGGCCACGGGGATGGTCTCGGTGCCGAACGTCTCGACGAACAGCCCGACGGGGGCGGCCTTGCCGATGGCGTAGGCGACCTGCACCTCGCAGCGCGTCGCCAGATCGGCGGCGACGACGTTCTTGGCGACCCAGCGCATCGCGTAGGCGGCGGAACGGTCCACCTTGGACGGGTCCTTGCCGGAGAACGCGCCGCCACCGTGCCGGGCCATCCCGCCGTACGTGTCGACGATGATCTTCCGGCCGGTCAGCCCGGCGTCACCCATCGGACCGCCGACCTCGAACCGTCCGGTCGGGTTGACGAGGAGCCGGTAGCCCTCCGTCGACAGCGTGAGGCCGAGGGCTTCCAGCTCGGGCTCGACGACGAACTCCCGGATGTCCGGGGCGAGCAGGGAGTCCAGGCTGATGTCGGGCGCGTGCTGGCTGGAGATCACGACGGTGTCGAGGCGGACGGCCTTGCTGCCGTCGTACTCGATGGTGACCTGGGTCTTGCCGTCCGGGCGCAGATACGCCAGCCGGCCGCTCTTGCGAACCGCGGAGAGCCGGCGGGAGAGGCGGTGGGCGAGGGCGATGGGCAGCGGCATCAGCTCGGGGGTGTCGTCGCACGCGTAGCCGAACATCAGGCCCTGGTCACCGGCGCCCTGGCGGTCGAGGTCGTCCTCGCCGCCCTCCACCCGCGACTCGTACGCGGTGTCGACGCCCTGCGCGATGTCCGGGGACTGTGCACCGATCGAGACGGACACACCGCACGAAGCCCCGTCGAACCCCTTCGCGGAGGAGTCGTACCCGATATCCAGCACCGTCTGCCGCACGATCGCCGGGATATCGGCATACGCGGACGTGGTGACCTCACCGGCAATATGTACCTGACCGGTCGTGATCAGGGTTTCGACGGCGACCCGGGCGGTGCGGTCCTGCCCGAGGAGTGCGTCGAGGACGGAGTCACTGATCTGGTCGGCGATTTTGTCGGGGTGTCCCTCGGTAACCGATTCCGACGTGAAAAGGCGGCGGGCCATGGATTCCTCCAGATGCGTATCCAACGCTCCGGTGGACCGTGGAGCGATATCCACGAGAGCGTGCGATCGGCTCCTTGCGGACGGCTAAAGCGAAACCTGTGCACGGCCCGCCCGACGGGGGTAGCCTTTTTTGATGCCCTTGCGGGCTGTGGATCGCTTTAGGGGCGCTTTAGTCCCGCCTGTCGCAATGGATGCGAGAAAGGAGCTATCCATGACCCGCTACCTCATCAGCTTCCTCCCGTGGATCGCCTATGCCTTCGTCGCCACAAGCGATGACTGGCGCAAGGGTGCACTGGTCGGGCTCGGGATCGCCACAGTGGTGATCTGGCGCGATCGCAAGTCCGGCAAGAACTGGGACGAGATGGTGATCGAGACCAGCGCGTTCGTGTTCTTCGCGGGGATCGCCTGGCTGTCCTACGCGCAACCGGACTCGGATCTGGTCCGTTACGGGCCGGCTCTTGTCGACGCATGGCTCGCCCTGACCGCCTGGGGCTCGCTGCTCATCCGTCGGCCGTTCACCCTCGGCATCGCACGCAAACTCGTACCGGAGAAGGTCGCCCGCACGGAGGCGTTCTACCGGACCAACGCCGTCATCACGCAGGTGTGGGGGCTCGCCTTCGCGGCCGCCGCCGTCGTGCTGGCCTTCATCATCCACGCCGACGCGCACGCGACGACGCCCATGATCGTCGTCAAGGTCGCCAGCTTCGTGATTCCCGTGCTCTTCACGATCCGCTACCCCAAAGCCGTCGCCGCGCGCCGAGCGCACCAGACGGCCTGACCCCAACCCGCGCCAACGCTCCCCCCACCGTCCCACCGCCTCAGTGAGTGAGGCGGTGGGTTCAGTGTTGCCCGCCCGTTGCCCGCCCTTGCCCGCCCGTTGCCCGGCCCAGCAGTTCAGCGCTGCGGACCGCACGCTGCGGACCCATACGGTGGACATACGGCTGTGCCCCGGATCCGCAGCGGATCCGGGGCACAGGCGGAGAGTTCGTGGCTGTCAGCCGTAGGCCCAGGCGCCCGGCGGGCTGTAGCTGTCGGGGGTCCAGCGCGGCGGCCGGCTGCTCTGGCCGCCGCGCCCGCCCTGGTCGTCGTCGGCCACGGCCTTCTGCCGGAGGACCGCGAGCAGGGCGACCGTCGCGGCGGCCACCTGTTCGTCGTCCGGCTCGCCGCGGACGAACTGGATGAGCAGTTCGTCCGCGGCCACGTCTGCTGCCGGCTCCTCTGCGGCCGGTGCGCCCGGTGTCGTCATCGCCGTCACACCGGCGGGTTTCCGTGCTTGCGGGACGGGAGCGTGGCGTGCTTCGTGCGGAGCATCGCCAGCGAGCGGATCAGCACGGAACGGGTCTCCGCCGGGTCGATGACGTCGTCGACGAGGCCGCGCTCCGCCGCGTAGTAGGGGTGCATCAGTTCCTCCTGGTACTGCTTGATGCGCTCGGCGCGGACCGCGTCCGGGTCGTCGGCCGCGGCGATCTCGCGCCGGAAGACGACGTTGGCGGCGCCCTCCGCACCCATGACCGCGATCTCGTTGGTCGGCCAGGCGAAGGACAGGTCGGTGCCGATGGACCGTGAGTCCATGACGATGTACGAACCGCCGTAGGCCTTGCGGAGGATGACCTGGATGCGCGGCACGGTGGCGTTGCAGTACGCGTACAGCAGCTTCGCGCCGTGCCGGATGATGCCGCCGTGCTCCTGCGCGCTGCCGGGCAGGAAGCCCGGCACGTCGACGAGGGTGACCAGCGGAATGCTGAACGAGTCGCACATCTGGACGAAGCGTGCGGCCTTTTCCGACGCGTTGATGTCCAGGACGCCCGCCAGTGAAGCCGGCTGGTTGGCCACGATGCCGACCACCTGGCCGTCCAGCCGCGCCAGCGCACAGACGATGTTGGTGGCCCAGGCGGCGTGCACCTCGAAGAAGTCGCCGTCGTCGACGATCTCCTCGATCACCGGCCGGATGTCGTAGGCGCGGTTGGCGTCGGCCGGCACCAGTTCCAGCAGCGACTCGTTGCGGCGGTCGGCCGGGTCGGCCGTCGCGACGGCCGGCGGCAGTTCCCGGTTGTTCGAGGGCAGCAGCGAGAGCAGATAGCGGACTTCGGCGAGGCACTCGGCCTCGTCCTCGTAGACGAACTGCGCCGCGCCGGAGATCGACGCGTGCACGTCGGCGCCGCCGAGCTGGTCGTGGGAGATCTTCTCGCCGGTGACGGCCTGCACCACATCGGGCCCGGTGATGTACATCTGCGAGGTGCCGCGCACCATGAAGACGAAGTCGGTGAGCGCCGGCGAGTAGGTGGCGCCGCCCGCGCACGGGCCGAGCATCACGCTGATCTGCGGGATGACACCCGACGAGCGGACGTTGCGGCGGAAGATGCCGCCGTATCCGGCGAGTGCGGTGACGCCTTCCTGGATCCGGGCCCCGGCGCCGTCGCTGAGGCTGACCAGTGGTGCGCCGGCCGATTCGGCCAGGTCCATCACCTTGTGGATCTTCTCGGCGTGGGCCTCGCCCAGCGAGCCGCCGAAGATCCGGAAGTCATGGGCGTAGACGAAGACCGTGCGGCCCATGACCTCGCCCCAGCCGGTCACCACACCGTCGGTGTAAGGGCGCTTGTTCTCCAGGCCGAAGCCGGTGGCACGGTGCCGGCGCAGCGGTTCGATCTCGGTGAACGTGCCCTCGTCGAAGAGCAGTTCCAGCCGCTCGTGGACGGTCAGCTTGCCCTTGGCCCACTGCTGCTCCGTGGCACGCGGGCCCGGTCCGTCCCTGACCGTCTGTTTGACCAGGTTGAGCAGCGCGACCCGGGACCGCGGGTCCTGGCGGGGTGGCGGGAGCTGTCCCGTCACCGGGGCCAGCGTCTGCGGCCGGGTCGAGGTCATGTCCTCGGCAATGGTCATGGTTCGGTTCACCCATCCACTCGGTCAGGTCCACTCGGTCAGGCGATCGAAGCGATTTCGGAAACAGCCTGAACCTCATTGAAGCCGTGGCTTCGAAGCAGGTGCCACAGCGTCGACCCCCTACCCTCTGCCCGCCCACCCCTATTCCCAGTCCGGTATGGGTGTTGCTAAGGGGCGCGGGCGGGGAGACATAGGGGTTACTCCCCCTTGCGACAGCCCGTAGAAAAGACCGGACGAGGCCAGTTCGCGACAAGGCGGGTTTCAGCGATGACTACGGCAATGGTGTTTCCAGGAATGGGTCCCACCCGTTTCTCCGACCTGGGCAGGTTTCTGCTTCTGAATACCTTTGCCCGAGATCTGCTGCCGATCGCCGACGAGGCCCTGGGCTACTCGGTGTTCGACCGGTTCCGCGAGTCCGGCGAGGATTATTCGGAGGCGGCGCAGGTCGCCTTCATGGTTGCCTCCACGGCGCTCGCCCAGTGGGCCCGCGCCGAACTGGGCGCCGAGGCCGAGATCTGCGCGGGACCCAGCTTCGGCGAGAAGCCGCTGATGGCGTTCTGCGGTGCGCTGGACTTCCCCGACGCGGTGGTGATGACGGCCCGGCTGGCCCGTTGCACCGCCGACTACTTCGCCACCGAGCACCGGGACGTGGTCACCCAGTCCTTCGTCCGGGCCCCCGTCGACGGGCTGCGTGAGCTGCTCGCCGGGATGGACGAGCGGGGCGAGTGGTACGACCTGTCCTGCCGCCTGGACAAGGGCTTCGAGATGATCTCGCTGCGCGAGGAGCATCTGGAGGCGTTCACCGGACGGTTGCGGAAGATCGGTTCGCTGCCGCTGTACGCGATGCGCCCGCCGATGCACTCCTCGCTCTTCACCGGGCTGCGCGACCGGGCGGCCGTCGAGGTCATCGACGCCCTGCCGCTGCGCGACCCCGATCTGCCGGTGCTCGCCGACCAGGACGGCCGGCTCATCGACACCGCCGAGGGGCTCAGGACGATGCTCCGGGACCACTTCGTGAAGCCGGTCGACTGGCCGGCGGTCCTCGCCGAGCTGGGCCGGCGCGGGGTGACGCGGCTCGTGGTGGCCGGCCCCGACGCCCTGTTCAGCCGGGTCGAGTGCGCGGTGCGCAACTTCGACGTCGTCCTGGCCGATCCGAAGCACGCGATGCGTCCCAAGGCAGGTGTCTGACATGAGCGTCATCACGGAGACGGGATCGACGACCGCAGCGGCGGAATCCACCGGACCGACGGCGGCCGCCCTCGACCACACCCTGCACGGCCGGTTCCTGCGCGGCCTCGCGATCGCCCCCGACCGCCCGGCCTTCCGGGTCGGCGGCGTGGACGTCAGCTACACCGAGGCCCACGAGCGCGCCCTCGCCTGGGCGGGTGCCCTCCGGCACGCGGCTCCCGCTGGATCCGGAGGACCGCGCGTCGTCGCCATCCTGGCCACCAAGACCCCTGAGGCCTACATCGGACTGCTGGCCGCCCTCTACCTGGGCGCCGTGGCCGTCCCGGTGAACCCGGACTTCCCCGCCGCCCGCAACCGTTCGATCCTCACGGCGGCCGGCGTCGACGCGGTGATCACCGACCGGCGCGGACTGGCCGCCCTCGACGTCCTGACGGCGGACCAGGACGACCGCGACGCCGCGGACGGCCCGCTGCTCGTGCTCGTCCCGGGCGCGGAACCGCGCCCGGACGTCATCACGGCCACCCCGCGGGAGACCGCCCTCGCGGCGCCGCTGCCGGCCGACGCCGAGGACACCGCGTACATCCTGTTCACGTCCGGCTCGACCGGCCGCCCGAAGGGCGTGCCCACCAGCCACCGCGCGGCCGACAGCTACTTCCGCACGCTGGACGCGCGGTACGGCTTCGGACCCGACGACGTGTTCTCGCAGACCTTCGACCTGACCTTCGACTGCGCCATGTTCGACCTGTTCTGCGCCTGGGGCGCGGGCGGCTGTGTCGTCCCGATCCCGATGCAGGCGTACCGGGACCTGCCGGAGTTCCTGGCCGAGCAGCGGATGACGGTGTGGTTCTCGACCCCCGGCGGCATCGCGCTGGCCCGCCGCACCGGCGCCCTGTCGCCGGGCGCGCTGCCCGGGCTGCGCTGGAGCCTGTTCGCGGGCGAGCCGCTGCACCGGCAGGACGCGGAGGACTGGCTGCGGGCCGCACCGCAGTCCGTGGTCGAGAACCTGTACGGGCCGACGGAGCTGACGATCACCGTCACCGCGCACCGGCTGTCGCCCGGGACCCCGGACGAGCGGTACGTCAACGGCGTCGTCCCGATCGGCCCGGTGCACGAATCGCTCGGCCGGCTGCTGCTCGCTCCGGACGGATCGGTGGACGCCGGAACCGACGGTGGCGGGAGCGAGGCCGCTGAGGGCGAACTGTGCATCACCGGGCCGCAGATGTTCTCCGGCTACCTCGACCCTGCCGAGGACAAGGGCCGCTTCCTGGAGCACGACGGACGGCGCTGGTACCGGACCGGGGACCGCGTACGCCGGTACCCGGACGGCGAGATCGCCTACGTGGGGCGGGCCGACGACCAGGTGCAGGTGCAGGGCTGGCGGGTGGAGCTCTCCGAGGTCAGCCACAGCGTGCGCCGGCTGCCGGGGGTCGAGGACGCCGTCACGGTGGCCGCGGCCGTCGGAGGCAGCCATGAGCTCGTCACGTTCTACACCGGTGAGCCCGCCGCATCGGCCGACCTGGCCCGCCGGTTGACCGCGGACCTGCCGAAGGCGATGGTCCCCCGGCTCTTCCAGCACCTGGAGGAGTTCCCGATGAACCCCAACCGGAAGATCGACCGGTCCACTCTCAGGTCCCGCGCCGAGGCGCTGCTGGACCGCGGCCGGATTCGCAGCTGACAAGGAGATGACCGTGACCACCGTGGACACCGTGAGCGACCACACCGACCGCGCCGCCGACACCCGGCGGCTGCTGCACGAACTGCTGGACACGACGGCGGCCCTGCGGCCCCGGAACATCGCCGTACGCGACTCCAGGGACGCCTGGACCTGGGAGAACCTGGTCCAGCAGAGCCACACCGTGGCCGGCTGGCTGCGCGAGCAGGGGGTGGGCCCGGGCGACCGTATCGTCGTCCGGCTGCCGAACGTCCGCGAGATGGTGGCGCTGCTCTACGCCGCCTCCCGCGTCGGGGCGGCCCTCGTGCCGATCAGCGCGGAGATGAAGGAGTTCCACCTCAAGGCCGTCATCGCCAACTGCGAGCCCCGCGTGGTCGTGGTCGTGGACGGCCTGGCCGAGGGTGTGCAGGCGTTGACGGAGGTGCCCGTGCACGAGGTGGGCGCCCTCTGGGCCGCCGCCACCGACACGGAGGTGCGCGTCACGTCCGAGGCGACATCGGTCGACTCCCCCGCCGTCCTCATCTACACCTCGGGCAGCACCGCCACCCCGAAGGGCATCGTCTGCCCGCACGCGCAGATGTCCTTCGCCGCCGACGCCATCAACCAGGTGCTCGGCTACCGCGGGGACGACGTCGTCTTCTGCCGCGTCCCGCTCTCCTTCGACTACGGCCTGTTCCAGGTGCTGCTGACCTGCCTGTCCGGCGCCGAACTCGTCCTCGCCGACGGGGAGGCCGACCCCAAGCTGCACATCCTGATCCGCGAGACCGGCGCGACCATCCTGCCGCTCGTCCCCTCGCTCGGCGGCCCGCTGATCCGGCTCGCCGAGCGCGACCCGCGCCCGACCAAGCTGCGGATGTTCACCAGCACCGGCGCCGCGCTGGAGCAGCGGATCATCGACGGGCTGTGGCGCTGCTTCCCCGACGCCCGCGTCGTCCGGATGTACGGCATCTCCGAGTGCAAGCGGATCACCGTCATGCCGCCCGACGAGGACCGTACGCGGCCCGGCTCGTCCGGCCGCCCGCTCCCGGGCACCCAGGTGACCATCCTCGACGAGGAGGGCAACGAGGTCCCGGCCGGCGGCAGCGGCGAGATCACCGTCACCGGACCGAACGTCATGGCCGGCTACTGGCGGCTGCCCGAGATCACCGCCCGCACCTTCCGCACCGACCCGGAGACGGGCGTCACCCGCCTGCACACCGGTGACTACGGCTCGCTGGACGCGGACGGCTATCTGTACTTCGAGGGCCGCCGCGACGACATGTTCAAGCGCAAGGGCATGCGGGTCAGCACCATCGAGATCGAAGCCGCCGCCATGGACATCCCGGGGGTGCGGAACGCCGCGGCCCTCAAGCCGACCGCCGACCGCGACCTGCTGCTGTTCGTCGCCGCCGACCTGCCGCCGCAGACCGTGCTGCGCGAGCTGGCGCAGCGGCTCGAGGCCGTCAAGGTCCCGTCGCTGTGCAAGGTCATCGACGACTTCCCGCTGACCGCCAACGGCAAGAACGCCAAGCAGCAGCTCGAGGCGCTGCTCGTGGCGGAAGAGCTGGCCGCAGGATGACCATCACCGAGGCCACGGCCGTTGTGACGGACGAGGTGCTGGTCGCGCGCTACGGATCACCGCTCTACGTCTACGACCTGGACCGGGTCATCGCCGCCCGCGACGATCTGCGGGCCGCCCTGCCGGAGCAGTTCACCCTCTTCTACTCCCTGAAGGCCAACCCGCACCCCGGGCTGGTCCGCGCCCTCGGCGAGGGCGACGGGGCGTGCCGCGCCGAGGTGTGCTCGACCGGCGAGCTGGCGTCCGCGCTCGAAGCCGGTCACCGCGCCGACCGGATCCTCTACTCCGGTCCCGGCAAGACGGCGGAAGAGATCTCCGTCGCGCTGACCGCGGGCGTCCGCACCTTCTCCGTCGAGTCGCTCGGCGACCTGCAACGACTGGGCGCGCAGGCGGTACTCCACGGCACCACCGCCGACGCCCTGATCCGCGTCAACAGCGCGGCGGCCGCGGCCACCACCAGCATCCGGATGACCGGTACGCCCTCCCAGTTCGGCTTCGACGCGGAAGGTCTCTCCGACCTGCTGCCGGAGATCCGCGCGGTGGAGGGGATCCGTGTCGCGGGCGCGCACTTCTTCCCCCTCAGCAACTCCAAGGACGAGGCGAGTCTCATCGCCGAGTTCCAGGAGACCATCCGCGGAGCGGCCCGCCTGGAGGCCGAACTCGGCACGCCACTGAGCCTGTTGGACATCGGCGGGGGCTTCGCCGCCCCGTACTCGGTGCCCGGGAGCCGGCCCGTCTACGGGAATCTGCGCGCCGCACTGGAGGAGACCCTCGACGAGCACTTCCCGCGGTGGCGGCAGGGCGTCCCGGAGATCGCCTGCGAGTCGGGGCGCTATCTGGTCGGCGACAGCGGCCGGCTGCTGACCACGGTCACCAACGTCAAGCAGAGCCGCGGCCGGACCTTCGCGGTGCTGGACGCGGGCATCAACACCCTCGGCGGCATGGCCGGTCTGGGGCGGCTGCTACCGCTCTCGGTCGAGCCCAAGGCCGGCCGGCGGGACGGCGGCGGCGAAGCGGCGGAGGAGACCGTCGTGACCCTCGCCGGGCCGCTGTGCACCCCCGGTGACCTGCTCTCCCGGTCCGCCCGCATGCCCCTCCCGCGGCCCGGCGACGTGATCGCCGTACCCAACGTGGGCGCGTACGGGCCCACCGCGAGCCTGCTGCTGTTCCTCGGCCGTCCCGCGCCGGCCGAAATCCTGCTCAGAGCCGGTGAAGTGACGTCGGCATCGCGCCTGATCTCTTCCCGCGCAGAAATCGACACTGGAGTTCAGTGATGAGCGAGTCCGCATCCCACGAGTCCACCGCAGACGGCTCCGCCGTCGATCCGGCCGACCGGGCCGAGCTGGTCGATCTGGCCGCACTGGCCGGCCTGGCCGAGGCGGAGCAGTACCGACGCCTTCTCGCGGTGGTCCGAAGGGAGGCGGAAGCGGCGCTGCGCAAGGCCGGTCGGGAGGGGCAGTTCCCTCTCGACCTGTCGCAGCCGTTCCTGCAGCTCGGCTTCGACTCGCTGGCCGTCGTCGATCTGCACCGCCGGCTCAGCGACGCGACGGGTCTCGACCTGCCGATCACCATCGCCTTCGACCACCCGACGCCGACCGCGCTGGCCAGGCAGCTGATGTGGGAGATCTTCGGCGTCCGGTTCGACGGCCGTACGGCGGGCGAGGTCGCTTCGCGTCAGGCCGACCCTGCTGTGGGCTCGGCTTCCGGCTCCGGTTTCGACGAGCCGATCGCGATCGTCGGGATGGCGTGCCGCTACCCGGGCGGCATCAGCTCGCCCGAACAGCTGTGGGACCTGGTGGTGTCGGGCCGGGACGCCATCGGCACGCTGCCCACCGACCGCGGCTGGGACGTGGAGGGCCTCTACGACCCGGATCCGGACGCGCCTGGCAAGACGTACACGCGGGAAGGCGGTTTCCTTTACGGAGCGGCCGAGTTCGACGCCGACTTCTTCGGCATCAGCCCGCGCGAGGCCGCCTCCATGGACCCGCAGCAGCGCCTCACCCTGGAGACCTCCTGGGAGGCGTTCGAGCGGGCCGGCATCGACCCGGCCGGGCTGCGGGGATCGGCGACCGGCGTCTTCGTCGGGGCCGAACCGCAGGAGTACGGGCCCCGGCTACACCAGGCGCCCGAGGGCTACGAGGGCTATCTGCTCACCGGCAGCGCCACCAGCGTGATCTCGGGGCGCGTCGCTTACACCCTGGGCCTGGAAGGCCCGACGCTGACGGTCGACACCGCCTGCTCCGCGTCGCTCGTCGCCCTGCACCTCGCGGTCCAGTCGCTGCGCGCCGGCGAGTGCTCGCTCGCGCTCGCGAGCGGCGTCGCCGTGATGTCCAGCCCCGGCGCCTTCACCGCGTTCAGCCGGCAGCGCGGACTCGCGCCGGACGGACACTGCAAGCCGTTCGCCGAGGCCGCCGACGGAACGTGCTGGGGCGAGGGCGTCGGCGTCCTCGTCGTCGAACGGCTCTCCGACGCGCAGCGCAACGGCCACCGGGTGCTGGCGGTCGTGCGCAGTAGCGCGATCAACCAGGACGGCGCGAGCAACGGTCTCACCGCCCCCAACGGCCCGTCCCAGCAGCGCCTCATCCAGCAGGCCCTGGCGAGCGGCGGGCTCACCGCCGCCGACGTGGACGCCGTCGAGGCGCACGGCACCGGAACGAAGCTCGGCGACCCCATCGAGGCCCAGGCCCTGATCGCCACGTACGGGCAGGGCCACGACGCCGACCACCCGCTGTGGCTGGGCTCGGTGAAGTCCAACATCGGCCACACGGCCGCCGCCGCGGGCGTTGCGGGGATCATCAAGATGGTGCAGGCGATGCGGCACGAGACGCTGCCGCCCACCCTCAATGTCGATACACCGACACCGCATGTGGACTGGTCGGCGGGGTCTGTTGAGTTGTTGACGGAGGCGCGGCCGTGGCCGGTGCGGGAGCGTCCGCGTCGTGCGGGTGTGTCGTCGTTCGGGATCAGTGGGACGAACGCGCATGTGATCGTGGAAGAGGCTCCGGCCGAGGTCGTGACGGATGCGGTTGCTTCGGTTGAGCTGCCGGTGGTGCCGTGGGTGCTGTCGGGCAAGACGCCGGAGGCGTTGAAGGCTCAGGCGGCCCGGTTGCGGGAGTTCGTGCTGGCCGATGCGGGTCTGGATCCGGTGTCGGTGGGTTCGGCGCTGGCGACCACGCGTGCGGGCTTCGCGCAACGTGCGGGTGTGGTGGCGGCGGACCGTGAAGGCCTGCTGAACGCTCTGGACGCGGTCGTTGACGGCGAGGCCAAGACCGCTGTGGCCGGCTCCGGTGACCTGGCGTTCCTCTTCACCGGCCAGGGCAGCCAGCGCGCCGGGATGGGAAGCGAGCTCTACGCCGCGTTCCCCGTGTTCGCGGAGGCACTGGACGCCGTCGCGGAAGCGTTCGACGAGCACCTGGACCGTCCGCTGCTGGATGTCCTTTTTGCGGACGACAGCCGGCTGAACGAGACGGGCTGCACCCAGCCCGCGCTCTTCGCGCTGGAAGTCGCACTGTTCCGGCTGCTCACGTCGTGGGGCATCCGTCCGCAGGTGCTGGCGGGCCACTCCATCGGGGAGTTGGCTGCAGCGCATGTGGCGGGTGTCTGGTCGCTGGAGGATGCGGCGCTGCTCGTCGCGGCTCGTGGCCGCCTGATGCAGCAACTTCCCGCCGGTGGTGCGATGGCGGCGATCCAGGCCACCGAGGCCGAGGTCCTGCCCCAGCTCACCGACAGGGTGGGGATCGCGGCCGTCAACGGCCCGACGTCCATCGTCGTCTCAGGTGACGAAGACGCCGTGGCTGCCGTGATCGCGCACTTCGATGGCATCGGACGGAAGACCAAGCGGCTGACCGTCAGCCACGCCTTCCACTCCGTCCACATGGAGGCGATGCTCGACGAGTTCCGGCGCTTCGCCTACATCCTGGAGTATTCGGCACCGTCCATCCCGATCGTGTCGACGCTGACCGGGCAGGCCGCGACCACCGATGAGCTGACCGACCCCGAGTACTGGGTCCGGCACGTGCGCGAGGCCGTGCGCTTCGCCGACGCCGTCACCACCCTTGAGGGCCAGGGCGTCACCACATTCCTGGAACTCGGCCCGGACGGGGTGCTCACCGCCATGGGTGCCGAGAGCGTCACCGACGCCGTCCTCATCGCCACGCAGCGCCGCGGCCAGGACGAGGCGCTGGCCCTCGTGTCGTCCGTCGTCGACCTGCACACGCAGGGCACGGAGGTCGACTGGCGGGCCTTCTTCGGCACGGGTGCCACCACCCCGCTGCTGGATCTGCCCACCTACGCCTTCCAGCGGGAGCGCTACTGGCTGGACGACGTGTCGGGCTCCGCCGACCCCTCGGCCCTCGGGATCGAGGCCACCCCGCATCCGCTGCTCGGCGCTGTCGTCGCGGTGGCGGGCTCCGACCGGCTGGTGCTCACCGGCCGGCTGTCGCTGCAGACGCACCCCTGGCTCGCGGACCACGCGGTGGGCGACACCGCGCTGCTCCCCGGCACCGGCTTCGTCGAACTGGCCGTCCAGGCCGGCGACCGCGCCGGCTGCCCCGTACTGGAGGAGCTGACGCTCCAGGCGCCGCTGCTGCTCGACGGTTCCGGCGCGGTCGAATTCCAGCTGGTCGTGGAGGAACCCGGTCAGGACGGCAAGCGGCCGCTGGGCATTTTCTCCCGTCCCTCCGGCGCCGACGACTCGCTCTGGACGCGGCATGCCGAAGGCCTGCTGCGGTCCGAGGACACGGCTGCCGTCATCCCGGCGGCCGACAGCGCATGGCCGCCCGCCGGAGCCAAGACCATCGAGGTCGAGGGCGCCTACGACCGGATGCGCGACCAGGGATACGGCTACGGCCCGTCCTTCCAGGGCCTGCGCGCCGCCTGGCGGCTGGGCGAGGAGGTCTTCGCGGAGGTCGTCCTGCCCGAAGGTGTCGACGCCACCGGCTACGCCCTGCACCCCGCCCTGCTCGACGCCGCCCTGCACGCCATCGGCATCGACCGCCCCAGCGAGAACGCCGAGCTCCCGTTCGCCTGGACCGACGTCGTCCTGCACGCCTCCGGCGCGACCGCCCTCCGGGTCCGCGTCACCCCGGCCGGCTCCGGCTACTCGCTCCGCCTGTCCGACGTTCAGGGCGGTCCGGTCGCCGATGTCGGCGCGCTGGTGCTGCGGCCGGTCGTGGCCGCCGAGTTGAAGGCCTCCCAGTCCACGGGCGGGCGGAACCTCTACCACGTGGAGTGGTCCGCACCCCGGGCCGGCGGAACGGAATCCACCGGCGAGACGGTGCTGGTGCGCGTGCCCGCGCGGGTCGAGCCGATCGAGACACTGACGGCCGTACTCACCGAACTGCAAACGCTGTTGGCCCTCGACGACGACCGCCGTTTGGTGGTGGTGACGCGGGGTGCGGTGGCTGTTCTGCCGGGTGAGG
>NZ_JAAIKO010000089.1 GCF_016107395.1 Streptomyces fildesensis | reverse complement strand
GTCGGACCAACGAGCCACACCGCCAACAGTCACACCACATGCGGTTGCAGTATTAAGTCACGGCTTAAAAGGGGGACGCGACGGCCGATACCTCGGCGACCCCGTGGCTCACGACTCCGTCATGGTGCCGGTCCTCAACAGGGCGAGCCCCAGCGGGGTGATGAGGTGCAGCACGGAACCGCCTCGGCGGCTGGTGGTGATGAGATCGGTGTCCCGCAGCACCGTCGCGTGCTGACTGGCGGCTGCAGCGGAGACGTTGAGGCGGCGTGCCAGTTCGGTCGTCGTGCAGCCTTCCGCTGTCACCTGCAAGGCAGCGGCTCGCGTCCGGCCGAGGAGAGACTCCAGGTTCCGCACGGGCGAGTTGTCCGGTTCGGCCGGTCCAGCACCGGTCAGCGGCCGACGGAGGGCCGGTACCGTCAGCCGGGGTGGCTGGGCGGTGTCGAGCGGGTCCCACAGAAAGCTCACAGGCCGTGTCGAGAAGACCGTGGGCGTGATGATCAGCCCCCTGCCCTGGAGGCGCACCTCGACCCGGCGGGGGTAGGGAGCTTCGAGAACGGGAGGACGCCAGCGGACCAGTGGTGCGCAGATCGAGCGCAGCAGCAGATCGATGCCTCCCTCGAGCACCAGGTTCGCGGAGCGGGTGGACAGCGCGACCAGTTCCGACCGCCCTCGTTGCCAGTACGGCTCTACCGTCAGCCGATGGCAGGCGCGCACGGCGTCGGCGAGCTCCCTGCGCGCTTCGCGGTCCCCTTCGGACACCCGCCTGGCCCATGACAAGTGTCCGGGATGGAAGTTGAGCCCCTCGAACTCGCGTCGCAGCCGCGACACGGGGGCGTGCAGCAGGTTGTCCAAGGAGTGTTCCAGGGACGGCGTATCACCCATCAGGGCCAGCAGGTCGAGCCCGGGACCGCGCACCGGAATCAAGGACGTCAGCGGGCGCGTGTCCGCGCCCAGCCGGCCCGCGACCGCCGAACGCCACGAGCGGAAGTGAGGAAGGTCCCGGTTCTCCCTCAGCAATTCCAGGCTGTAGTAGATCTCCGCTGCGACTCCGATCGTCGCGGCCACACGTGTCCGCGCGAGGTCTTCCGCCGTGAAGTGAATGCGTAACACCCGACCAGCCCCCTGCCACCGCAATAGAGCGCGTGTGCGCAGCCCCAGCATGCCCCAACCCGGAACGTCACACAGGACGGCCCACTGCCCTCGCACCTGCGCCGGAGAGCCGCCATCCGAGTGAAGGCAGGTTCGTCTATACTCGACGGTCGGTCAGTGTGTGTCGCTGGGCGTCCCTTCAGGGCGGGGATGACGTCAATAGCGGCCCGGCAGCGCGGGCAACGGCCCGCAGTGAACGGGACGGATAATCGGTTGCCCGCTGGCGATGATGGTGGATGCAATGGCCGACATGGTCACCAAGGTGCTTCCGCCACGGCGAGATGAGCTGCATGCGTAACTGCCAAGCCGTGCCCCTGTACGTACCGGGCCAACTGCCACCGACGCTCCGCACGGGAGAGGGCAAGGCATGAATACGCCACCATCGCCATCTGGAGGGGAGCGGACCGACGGATCGTCCGTCCGGATCGGCGCTCTCGTTCCGCTGACGCGGCCTGGCTGGGTCGAGGCGGGCAGGCACTTGCTCGCTGGACTCGAGTTGGCCGTTCGCGAAGTCAATGACGCCGGCGGGATCGTGGGACGACCACTCGAGTTGGTGGTCCGGGACACCGCGGCTGATCCAGAGCGGGCGGCGGCGGCCGTAGATGAGTTGGCTGGTCTGGGCGTGGCTGCCGTGGTGGGGGAGTACCACAGCGTCGTTGCTCGCGCCGCTGCCGCCAGGGCCGACGCCCTCGGCCTGCCGTTCCTCTGCTCGTCAGCGGTTCTCGACGCGCTCACCGACAAGCCGACGCAGTGGGTCGCGCGCCTCGCCCCGGCACAGTCCCATGGCTGGCAGATCTATGCAGACTTCCTCCTCGGCGCGGGCCACAGCCGAATCGCCGTAGCAGCGCAGCCGAGTGTCTACTGGGCATCCGGGGCCCGCATTCTGCGGGACCATCTCGCTCCACGTGGCGGCACCGTCATCGAACTCGACATGGGCGCGCTCACCCCCACGGCCGTGTGCGACGAACTCGTCCACCATCGCGCGACCGCCCTCCTTCTTCTGGTCGGCCACCCGGAGCCGGCAGTGCCGATCGTGAGGTCCGTCCGCCGCGACCAGCGCCTGGCAGAGATCATGATGGGTGCTCCGGCCGGGCAACCGGAGTTCGCCGAATGGGTGGCGTTGCTGGGTGACCAGGGAGCCGGGATCCCGTTCCTGCGCTACCTGCCCGAACGCCTCGGCCCACTCGGTGCACGAGTCGAGACGGCTCTCCGCGAGCGGCTTGGCGAAGCACCCTCCTTCGTCGCCTTCGAGGGCTACGACACGGTCGCCGTCCTCGCCGATGTGCTGCGTTCGAGCGGTGGGGACCGGGCGCGCACGAGTGCATCGTGGTCGCGCGTTGCGGTCGAAGGCACCCGGGGGCAGATCCGGTTCTCCCGCGTGCCCGGCATCAACGTCTGGCAGTGGGCTTGGCCGCCGGTCCAAGTCGTTGATCGGGATCCGGCGGAACCCGCTCGCTTTCGGATCCTTCATGCCGGCTGAGGCAGTGGCCTCCCTCCTCTCCAGCGCTGCCCAGTCTGAGGCTCGCGTCGGACACCACGCAGCTGTGGCCGTCGCGCATCAGGCGGCGGGCGATGTCGGCGCCCATCCGGCCGGGCGCATCACGCCGAGCTGCCGGGGGTTACGTGTCGGCGTGGTCCGTTCGCCTCGGGTCGGGGCCTGGGAGCCAGGGCAACTGCCAGGGCGTGTTGCCCGGGTGCTGCGTGGGTCCCCAGGAACCCCGTGCGTAGGGCACCGGCGCGGGTGGGTGATCCACCAGCGGTTGGATGACGCGCCAGGTCTCCTCCACGACGTCCTGCCTGGTGAAGAGCGAACGGTCGCCGGTCAGCGCGTCGTTGAGGAGCCGCTCGTAGGGCTCGGGGGGCTTGCCGAGTTCGGCGGCGAAGGACAGGTCCAGGTGGACGTCTCTGGTCGAGTGACCGGATGCCTCCTTGGAGAGCATGTTGAGCCGCAGTCCGGGGTCCGGGTCGATCCGCAGCACCAGCTCGTTGGGGTCGGGATGCTCGGGCTGGTCGAGGAAGGCCAGCCGCGGCGGGCGTTTGAAGACCACGCGCACCTCGGTGGCCCTGGCGGCCAGTGCCTTGCCCGCCCTGATGGAGAACGGCACGCCGCTCCAGCGCCAGTTGTCCACTTCCAGGGCGAGTTCGACGTAGGTCTCGGTCACCGAGCCCGGCTTGACTCCGGGGACGTCCAGGTAGCCCTCGTACTGACCGCGCAGGCAGCGGGCCGGATCGACGTCGGCCATGGCCCGGAAGACATCGACCCGCCGGTCCCACAGCGCGTCGGGTCCGGGGCCGACCGGCGCTTCCATGGCGATCAGGGCGAGCACCTGGAGGAGGTGGTTCTGGACCACGTCGCGCAGCGCGCCCACCGGGTCGTAGAACGACCCTCGGTCCTCGACTCCGAAGTCCTCGGCCATGGTGATCTGTACGGCCGCCACATGATCGCGGTTCCAGACCGGTTCCAGGAGCGCGTTGGCGAACCGCAGGAACTGGATGTCCAGTACGGGCTGCTTGCCGAGGAAGTGGTCGATGCGCAGGATCTGGTCCTCGGCGAGCACCTGGTGCAGCCGTGCGTTGAGCGCCCGGGCGGAGGCCAGGTCGTGGCCGAAGGGCTTCTCGAGCATCACCGTGGCATGCGCGGTGAGGTTCGCCGCACCCAGTGCCTCCACGACCGGGGCGAACAGCGACGGCGGGATCTCCAGGTAGAACAGCGGTTTCCCGGCGTCCTTCAGCCGGCCGGCCAGCGCCTGGTAGGTCGCCGGGTCGGCGAAGTCGCCCTGCAGGTAGGTCAGCCGCCGGGCCAGCCGCTCGAAGGCACCGGCCTCCACCGGCTCGCCGACCGTGTGCAGGGCCTCGCGCAAGGAGGAGATGAGGTGGTCGTGCGACCAGTCCTCGCGCGCGACCCCGATGATCGGGCAGTCCAGGAGCCCGGACGCCTCCAGGCGGTAGAGCGACCGGAAGGTCATTTTGCGCGCCAGGTCGCCGGTGATACCGAAGATCACCAGGGCGTCGGCGGTCACTGCTCCGCCCTCCACGCCGGGGCATGCGCCATCGCCGTTCCGGTGAGGGCACCGTCGAGGCCGAACAGACATGCCCGAACCCGCTCAGGCGGACCATGAGTCATAAATGGGACCATATAGCCCATGTTTTGAATCTGCTGGCAACGGCACGGTCGGACATCGACGCTGCTGCGGGGCCCCACGGCGGCCAGGCGTGTGCACTGCCGCGGTCAGGGCGATCGAGCCGGGCGAACGAGACCGCGGACGCCCGGCGGGAGCAACCACGATCAGGAGTGGTTGACGTAGGTGACGATTCCACCGACGGTCAGACCCAGTGCGCAGCCGATCTCGAACCCCTGGCGGCGCATCGCCGGGGTGTACGCCGCGGCGGTCATGTCAATGGGTCCGATGAGGCCCAGGAACAGGCCGCACAGGCAGACGACGTAGCCGTGCTCCAGGGCGGCGGCCTGCCACGCGGGGTCGGGCGAGACCCAGGCACGGGAGTAGAGCTCACCGTCGGGCGTCCGCAGTTCGAGCCGGGAACGGCTCATGACGTCCGGTCTCCATCGCCCCGCATCGCAGTCCGGTATCTCGTGCAGCTCCCAGCCCGGGGCCGAGCGCAGGTCGGCGTATCCGGGCGGCCTCCGCCGCATGCCGAAGTAGACCTCGTTCTCGTTCTCGTCGCGTCGCGGCGGTTCGCGCATGCGCAGCTTTTCGAACACGGTGGGCGGGATCCTGTCCAGGCGGACCCCGTCCTCGTCGGAGCTGGGCGGATCGGGCTGGCGCAGCTGCGAGAATTCCGGCGGCAGGCGCTGCATCCCGAACAGGATGGCCCCCTCGATCTGCGGTTCCCTGGGCACCTCCTCGATCGACGCCGCTGACGTCACGGCATGTTGGACGTGGTTGGTATGCAGTCGTAGGACCTGCCGGAACTCGAAAAGCGCCGCCGGGGTGTGACCCGTCAGGTCGGGGTCGAGGGTGACCGTGCCCTGCGGGGTCTGCAGGCCCAGCAGGATGCCATCGAGCTGCAGCCCGGGGTCGCCGCAGAACAGGATCTGTCCGTGGTCGTCGACCTCCTCGAACGGCGGGACCCTGCTCATCTCGCGTCCTCGAAGGCGCGTACCAGTTGTCGTTCCGCGTCGGCGAGGTAGACCGACAGCAGCAGCTCCGCCTGCTGGGTGTCCCTGGACTCCAGGGCGCCCAGGAGTTCGCGGTTGCGGGTGAGGTAGGGCTCATGGAAGCGCTGCGGGTTGTCCATGACGTGGAAGGACAGGCGTAGTTCGGCGTGGATGCGGAGCATGAACTCCTCCAGCCGCGCGGATCCGGCCAGTTGCACGATCCCGCGGTGGAAGTGCAGGTCGGCGGTGGCGACATCGGGCCAGCGCTGGTCGGCCGCGGCGCGCTCGCCCGCCTCGACGGCTGCCCGGATCGCGCCGATCACCCGCTCGGGGGCGCCGACCAGTTCCCGTACGGCCGCACCCTCCACGAGTCGGCGCAGCCGGTACAGCTCCACGACGTCGTCCCGGCCCAGGGTCCGCACGAACACGCCGCGGTTGAGCTCGTGCACCAGCAGGCGTTCCTGGGCCAGCAGTCGGAAGGCCTCACGCAGGGTGTTGCGGGAGACCCCGAGGGCCGCGCCGATGGCCTCCTCCGACAGCCGGGTTCCGGGTGGGATCCGCCCTTCGGTCACCCGGTCCCGCAGTACGCCGGCCACGCGCTCGGCGGTGCTGCCGCGGCCGAGCGGGTCCTGGTCTCGCGCCAGTTCGTCGATCCATGACCTCGGAGCGTTGGTGCTCACCTGCGTCCCTCTCATCCTGCGGACAGATCGTTGAACAAAAGATACTCCGTTTGTACAGCGAAATGGAAGCGGTGAGAGCCACTCTTGAATGCCCTCTTGCTGGATTGTTGAACAATCCTTACCTTGTTGAGCAGGCGCAGCAGGCGTAGCAGGCGCATTCAAGGAGTCGCAGGAGGCAAGTAAATGACGCAGAGTCAGACGGACCGCGGTCCTGCCGGGTGGAGGGTGCTGATGCTCATCGGACTGTTCGGCCTCGTCGTGAGGCGGCTCGCCGGGGAGCCCTTCAGCACTCTCCTGGACTGCCCGCTCGGGATCGTCGACTTAGCCGGCCTGCTGGTCGCACGCCGCAAGTAGCAGTGGAGGCGACATGGACCCGTAGGGCAGGGACGCGCATCGCTTCGGGCCGACGGCGTGTGATCACCGAGCCGGAGATGTGGGAGGAGCCTCGATCGGGGCGGCCCGCGGACGTGTTGAGCGACGACGACCACGCGCCGCGGCCCCCCGGGTCCGGGGCGGCGCCGGCCGTGGCTGTGGGCGCTGGGCGGCGTGGTGGTGGCTTCCGCGCTGTGGGCGGCGGTCCTGCGGGGCACCGATGACGGCCGTTCCCCGGTTCCCGACCTGCACGGTATGCACCTGAGTGCATCACCGTGCACAGCTCTGAACCTCGAACCCCTCACCGACAGCGTGTCCACCGGGCGCATGGTGTCCCTCGACCCCGAGGTCCGCACGGGCCCGGCGCTGGACCACGCCTCCTGCTCCACCATCTCCTCGCGATCGCGCAGGTCGCCGAAGGGCGCATGGGTGCCGCGGAGGCCGACCGCAGCCCGGCAGCGATCACCTCGGCCCCGCCGCTGTACCCGTGGTGGCTCAAGTTGGCCGGCATCGTCCTGTTCGCCATCGGATTCGCACCCCTGATGCAGCCCACCTGGTACGAGGTGTGGACCACGGCCGTTCTCGGCACCGTGACCGCCTCCCTGGCCGTTGCCGCCGGGCGGCTGCCGAGACTCGCGACGGTGCTGCCGCTGGTGGCCGCGACCACCGTCTCCCTCATCACGCTGGAGGTGTTCGCCCGCACGCCCGCACACGGTGGCTCGGTCCTGCTGATGCTGCCCGCTCTGTTCTACTTCGTTCCCGGCGACCATCTCAGCGCGGCCACCGCGGAACTGGCCGCCGGATTCCTCACCACCGGTGCGAACCGCCTGGTCCACGCGGTCTTCCTGCTCGTCCAGCTCTACCTCGGAGTCATCCTCGGACTGGTGATCACCGGCAGATCACGGCATGCGCTGTTCGACGTGGCGGCCCACGGGGACCTGCCGCTGGGCCCTGTTCCTGGCCTGGATCGTCTTCACCGTCGGCACCGTGCCGGCCTTCGCCATCCCCACCCGGCTGCTGGGCACCCTGCTGGTCCTGGTGTATGTCACCGTGGGCGTGCAGACTGCGGGCACCAAGCTGATCGGTGAGGTCGGCGGCACGTTCGCCGCCGCCGTACCGCTCGGCCTGGTCACGACATGGCTGGCCGCCAGACCCGCGCAGCCCCCACGCATCGTGCTGCTGCTGCCAGGCTTCTTCACTCTCACCGTCGGCTCGCTGGGCATGCGCGGGCTGACCGCACTGGCCGGCGGCTACCCCATCCAGGGCTTCCACGACCTCACCAAAATGATCACCATTGTGACCGCCATCGCCGCCGGACTCCTGCTGGGCGCCGTCCTCGCCCCTCGCCCCGAGCCGGCGCCGTGACCTCGGCCGCCGCTCCGCCATCGCCGCAGCCGCGGATCGGCTGCCGCCACCGCGGCAGCCGGCGGGCCGAGGGATCGGGGGAGTGGCGGGGCCAGGGGGTCTAGCGAATGCCGGCCGCCTCACAGGCGGCGGCGTAGGCGCCGGCACAGATCTGCATCATGAGATACACCTCGTCCTTGACGACCGTGTCCTTGATGTTGTCCTTGGTCACCGACACCGCGGTGAGCAGCTTGGCGGGCACGGTGGTGCCGGAGCCGCTGGTCGCGACGGTGTCCGCGACGGTCTTGATGTCCTCACCGTTGATCAGCTTGACCGCGATCTCGGCGGTCGCGTCGGCCTCGGGCTTGAACGCCTTGTACACGGTGCTGCTCTGCTTGCCGGCCAGGATCCGCTGGATGCCGGCGAGGTCGGCATCCTGACCC
The DNA here is from genome assembly GCF_016107395.1 of Streptomyces fildesensis. GTDB lineage: Bacteria > Actinomycetota > Actinomycetes > Streptomycetales > Streptomycetaceae > Actinacidiphila > Actinacidiphila fildesensis. The sequence goes on along the minus strand of NZ_JAAIKO010000089.1, from coordinate 1,050 downwards.
GTCAGCGGGACGTTGATGCCGGCATCCTTGAGGGCGGTGGCGATACCGCCGGCCATGCCGTCGTTCGCGGAGTAGACACCGTCGATGTTCTTGGCGCCGAGCCGCGCGATCGCCTCCGTGACCTTCTGGTTCGCGACGGTGTCCTTCCACTTGCCGCTCTGCTCGTAGGCGATCTTGACCTTGCCGTCGAGCGCCTTGTGTGCACCGGCCTTGAACTGCGCGGCGTTCGGGTCGGCGTCGTCACCGTTGATCATGACAACGTTGGCAGTCGGGGTCGCCTTGTCGCCCATGGCGTTGAGCAGTGCCTGGCCCTGCAGCTCGCCGACCTTCTCGTTGTCGTAGGAGACATACGCGGAGACCGGACCCTGGGCGAAGCGGTCGTACGCCACGACCTTGACGCCCTTGTCCACGGCCTCCTGGACCGACGCCTTGATGCCGACCGCGTCCTGCGGGCTCAGGATCAGGACCTTGACGCCCTGGGCGATCATGTCGCGGACCTGCTGCGCCTGTCTTGCAGGGTCACCGTCAGCGTTCTCGTACGCGATCTTGCAGTCGGGGCAGAGCGACGTGATCTTGCCTCCGATCAACGGACGGTCGAACTTCTCGTACCGCTTCGTGGCGTTGTCCGGAAGCAGCAGACCGATCGACTTGTCCTTCAGGCTGACTCCGGTGTCGCCCGTGTCACCGCAAGCGGCCGCGGACACGGTCATCGTTACCGCAAGCGAGCACATGACGGCACGACGCATTACCGCGTTCATTTTTGGGTTGCCTCCCTGACGAGGCCGCAAGGCTGCGGCCGAGGTTCACGGGAGTCAACTCGGCCGTTGCCATGTCGTCAATAAGTAAATTGTTAACGAGATGGAAACGACATAGTTGTTAATTGTCTGAACCAATAGCAAGGACCGACAGCGGGGGGGGGCTGCTCCCAGCGCCAGGTTGTACGTGGTCCCCCCGGGCGTAGGGACCACAGGCAGAGGGTGAGGGCGGACTGTCGTCTAGTGCGTTGTCCACGAACGTTCGCCGGGCCTGGTGATCCGTGAATGATTTTTG
>NZ_JAAIKO010000088.1 GCF_016107395.1 Streptomyces fildesensis | reverse complement strand
TATACCGAGGCCACCCGCGTGCGCGACATCCCCCACGACTGCAGTCCCTTCGCCCGCCCCGACATGCCCCTCAGCGAGGCTGAGGCCACCATGCGCGAGAGGTCACTTGCCGTGTGGCCCGTCGTGGACGACGACGGCGTTGCGCTCGGCGTCCTCACCCTCGGTCCGAACCCAAGGACTGCGGCGTGACGGCCACCGGCGCAGCAGCTGGAAGCGGCCCCGCCGAAGAAACGCTCGCCTGCCATGCCATGGCAAACCTGCGGCCCGGGCGGGGAATTGAGCCCTACGGCCCGCAACATGCCGCCTAGCGGTGCCTGCCCCTGCATTGCGGTCCCACCGCAGGCACAGCGTGCGCTCTCCTGCTCTCCACAGGCCTTATAGTTGCCAACATTGGCAATTAATGAGTCTCGTAGATTCAGGTGACCAACGGATCACCCCAGAGGGCCGACTTCCCGCACCTGGTTCAACCTGACACCCACGAACGGCGGCCGCCCCGCAGGAGAACCCCCGCTCCAGCAATGCGGGGTGGCCGCTGCACCACTTGCAAGGCGGCCCGATCGATTGACGGGCAAGGATCTGGGTGAGTCCGCGGCGCGGGATCCGCGACACCAGGCGAGTCACGGAGGCCGCATCGCCACGACCCGGGCCGTATCCACCTCCCGGCACCCGGCACCCGGCACCCGGCACCCGGCACCCGGACGTAACCCTGGTCACCGGACCATGACACGGAGCATGGCCGAACCGCTGCACCGAACCGTCACGGCAACGCCCCAGTCCTGACTGACTGACTCATCAGTGCGAGTGGGCCCCCAGGTAGAAGAGCAGCCAGAGGAATCCGGCAAAAAGATGCCCCGCGACGACGTAGACCATCACTCGCAGAACGACTGCTTTCTCCTTGTATTTTTCGCTTCCGTTTCCCGCATTGCTGGCGTGGGGCCCAGCTGTCGTCTCGCCTGTCATATCCGGTCTCCATTCGTCTGCGGGAACGAGCGTCCGAGGTCAACCCTGTGGGGCGCGTTGGCATTCGCTTCTGCGGGCCTGGGTGGATCCGCAGGGCATACCGCCTCTGCAGCACGCACAGCAAACACACCGACTTCCCGGCCCCGCACAGGATTGGCGGCACCTGACCGAAATGGACAGCGAGCGCGATCTCTACGGCTGCCGACCGCGCTGCGCAATTGCGGATGGCTTCGCAGACCAGCCGACCGACGACCTGCTCTGGCCTGCCGGCGCTCCCCTACGACGCTTCAACGGATGACCTGATCCCCGTTGACTGCCGCATCCGCTTCCTGGTCCGCGTGAAGTTCTGCCAGCAGACCCTCCTGGCCCGCCAACAACTGCCCCAGGGTCCGCCGTGCGGCTTGCAGCAGATCCGCCACATCCGCGCCCGCCAACTCATAGTTCACGGTTGCCCCCGAACGGCTGGCGACCACGATCCCCGAACGTCGCAGAACAGCCAACTGCTGCGAAAGGTTCGACGGCTCAACCTCAATTGCGGCCAGGAGATCCCGAACCGGCATGGGCCCAGCCTGGAGGAGCTCCAGCACACGGATGCGTACCGGATGCCCCAGCATTCGAAAGAACTCCGCTTTCGCCTGATACAGCGGAATCTGCACGTTCAGCAACGTCTCGTCTCCCACCTTCTGCAGCGTTCGCTTGCGTCGAGCTCCGCCACGAACGCTGCGCGGCGTTCCCGTCCCCCGGCTGCCGCCCTCACGCCACGCGAGTCGACCTTTTCACACCTCACGTCGACGAATGGCCTCGTCACACCTCGCCACTCGAAACCCATCCATTACGCAGTCGGTTAAATGCCAAATTGAAGAACTCTTCAAGCATAAGTCATGTTGGGCGGGCCTGCTGGTCACCCGGCCCGCCCGCCAGGGTTCATGGGGCCGGTCGGGCCCTTGGCGGGGCCCTGCGGCCCCTCCCCCGGCAGGGGCACGGCCTTCACGCTGGAACGGAGCCGGTCCGCCGGCCACCCGGCGACCTCGGTGTCGGAACGCGCTGCCACGCCGCACCACATTCGCCGGCTGTGAAAGCTGTCAGGAGACCTGTGATGACCGAACGCGTACTCATCGCGTATGCATCGAAGAACGGCTCCACCGCGGGCATCGCCACGATGATCGCCGAGGCGCTGCGCGAGCAGGGTCTGGCGGCGGAGGCCCGGGCTGTCGGTGAAGTGGAGAGCGTCGGCCCCTACGACGCTGTTGTCCTCGGCGGCGCCCTGTACGCGGGCCGGTGGCGCCGTGAGGCGGTCCGCTTCGCCTGGCACCACGAGGCGGATCTGGCCGAGCGGCCCATCTGGCTGTTCAGCAGCGGGCCTCTCGACGCCACAGCCCGTGAAGGCCTGATCCCTCCGGTGCCAGGTGTCCAGCGCCTCGTCGACCGTCTCAAGGCCCGCGGACACGTCACGTTCGGCGGCTGCCTGCAGGACGGCGCCAAGGGCCGGATCGCCCGCATGATCGTCAAGTCCGGCCGGGGCGGTGACTTCCGCGACCCGGAGCAGATCCGGCTGTGGGCACGCGGTGTCGCACGCGAACTGGTCAAGGAGGTCGCGACACCGTGAAGAAGCAACTGTGGTGGCGGCAGCGGCGGAGCAATCCGCTGTGCCGCCGCTCGGACGTGATCGAAAGTTGGGTGAACCTGGTAACGGCGCTTGCGCTGTTGCTCCTTCTGCCCGCGGCCGCCTTCACCGCCGGCCGCGCCGCCCACACCGCCGGTGTCCAGGCGTCGAGGGAGCAGCGGGCGTCGCGGCACCCCGTGGCAGCGGTCCTGCTGGAGAACGCGCCGGAGGCGGTTCCGCGAGTGGGTGCCGGCAGTGTTCGCTATGACGTCAAGGTGCGCTGGACAGGTGTCGCCGGAACCGTGGGGACCGGCACGGTGAAGGCGGATTCCGGGAGTCTGCGCGGCTCGAGAGCCACGGTGTGGCTGGACCGGACCGGGCGGCAGGTTCCGGCGCCCGTAGCGGGCGAGGAGCTCATATCGCTGACGTGGGTCGGTGGTGCGCTGGGCGCCGTCTGCTCGGCACTCGCGATCGTCATGGTGCGCGGGCTGGTCCGCCGGGGTGCCGATCGGCGGCGCATGGGGGAATGGGAACGGGCGTGGGCGTTGACCGCTCCTGAGTGGGGCCGGCGTCCGGTGTGACGACGAACCGCGCCTCAACGCCAGCACCGAGCAGGTCGGACTTGACGTACCCGTTCGGCTGAACGGGCCCTCGGAGTAGGGACGTTCGGCCCGGTCGCCGGGACTGCGGGCCCCTGAGCTCCCGCTCCCGACGACGGCACATTGGGACCGGACGCGGTTGCCGCGTCCCTCCTCCAGATCCCGGAAGGGATAGCCACCATGGCAGTCCACGAGCACCCGCAACAGCGCACCGGGTTCCACCTGCCGGCACGACACAGGGTCGGAACCTCGGCAGAGTCCGGCACGGCGCAGGCTCTGGCCGCGATGTCGACCAGCACACGGGTCCTCGCCGGTGTCCGCATCCTGACCGGGTTCATCTTCCTGTGGGCCTTCCTCGACAAGGCGTACGGCTGGGGTTACGCGACCGCGTCCGGCAAGGGCTGGGTCGACGGCGGCTCGCCGACGAAGGGCTTCCTCAGCGGCGTCTCCGCCGGCCCCATGCAGTCCACCTTCCATTCCTGGGCGGGTGCCGGCTGGGCGAACTGGCTGTTCATGCTCGGTCTCCTGGGCGTCGGGGTGGCCCTGACGGCCGGCATCGCGCTGTGGTTCGCCGCCGTCGCGGGTACCGCCATGATGGCGCTGATGTGGATGGCGGAATGGCCGCCGGCCCGGCACGCCTCCGACGGCACGCTGAGCATGTCCAACAACCCGCTCGTCGACTACCACCTGCTGTACGCGGCCGTCATGATCGCGCTCGCCGTCACCTCCGCCGGCAGCGTCTGGGGCCTCGGCCGGATCTGGTCGCGACTGCCCGTCGTCCGCGACCACCGCTGGCTGCTCTGACCCCCACCCGGCACCCGCCCAGCCCCGTTGCGTCCTGCCACGTCGCACGACCCAGCGGTAAACGACGGACCATCACCGACCGAACGAGGAGACATCATCATGGCCATACGTGTGGGCATCAACGGGTTCGGCCGCATCGGGCGCAACTACCTGCGCTGTGTCCTGGACCGGGCCGACGGCGGCACCGCCCCGGTCGAGGTGGTGGCCATCAACGACATCGCCCCGGCCGCGACGCTGGCCCACCTGCTGGAGTTCGACTCGACCTTCGGACGCCTCGGACGGGCGATCAGCCACGACGAGGAGTCGATCACGATCGACGGCAGGCGCATCGTGGTGACCGCGGTCCGTGATCCGTCGGAACTGTCCTGGGGTACCTACGGGGTGGACATCGTCATCGAGTCCTCGGGCCGCTTCCGGACCCGCGACGAGGCATCGCTGCATCTGAAGGCCGGGGCTCGCAAGGTGTTGATCTCCTCGCCGGCCAAGGACGTGGACCTCACCGTGGTCATGGGCGTCAACGAGACCGACTACGACCACGGCCGGCACCACATCGTGTCGAACGCGTCCTGCACGACCAACTGCGTCGTACCGATGGTCCACGTTCTGCACGAACGCTTCGGGATCATCAAGGGCATGATGACCACCGTTCACGGCTACACCAACGACCAGGCGCTGCTCGACGGTCCTCACAAGGACCTGCGGCGCGCCCGGGCCGCCGCCGTGAGCATCATCCCGACCAGCACCGGCGCCGCCCGCGCAGTGGGCATCGTGCTCCCCGAACTGGCCGGCGTCCTGGAGGGCATCGCAGTACGGGTTCCCGTGGAGGACGGGTCCCTGACCGACCTGACAGTGCTGCTCCGGCAGGACGTCACTTCCGAGGAGGTCAACGCGGCGTTCGCCGAGGCCGCCGAGGGGCCGTTGCAAGGCGTCCTGCGAGTGACCGACGCGCCGATCGTCTCGCGCGACATCATCGGCGACCCGGCGTCGTGCATCGTTGACGCGGGGCTCACCCAGGCGCAGGGTGATCTGGTGAAAGTCTTCGGCTGGTACGACAACGAGTGGGGTTACAGCAACCGCCTGCTGGACCTCACCACCTACGTCGCGGCCCGGCTGTGACGACGGCGGGCCGCGACGCGGCGCGACGGCCGAGCCCCTCCCCGGCGGAAGAGAACGCCGACGCGTCGGCGGCATCGCTGATGCTGTCGGTCCTCCGGTCGGTGCGGGCCGTGGTGTTCGACACCGACGGGGTCCTCACCGACTCGGCCCGGGTCCACGCCGCCGCCCGGCGGACCGCTTTCGACGCCTGCCTGCGGGCAGCGGGAGACGACCGCCCGTTCGATCCGGTGGAGGATTACCGGCGCTAGGTCGACGGCAGGAATCGGCTGGACGGCGCGGCCGCCTTCCTCGCCTCGCGCGACCTGCGGCTTCCCCCGGGCGATGCCGACGACCCACCCGGAACGGGCACTGTGCAGGCGGTCGCCGCCCGCAAGGAGCAACTGTTCACCCAGCAGCTGCGGTCCGGTGGCATCGCGGCTTGGCCGGGCACCGTACGGGTGCTGCACGCGCTGGGCGCCGCTGGTGTGCCCTGCGCCGCCGTATCCACCTCCCGCCACGCTCCCGAACTCCTGGCGGGCGCGGGCCCGTGATCGAGGACGCTCTGGCGGGCGTGGAAGCGGGCCGCCGGGGCGGCTTCGGCCTGGTCGTCGGTGTCGACCGCACGGCAGGACCGACCAGCGCCACCTCGCGAATCGCTGTGCACCCTCGGCAACGGTTACTTCGCCACCCGCGGCGCCGCCCCCGAGGAGGAGGCGGGCACCGCGCACTATCCGGGGACCTACGCGGCGGGCTACTACAACCGGCTGACCTCGACCGTATCCGGACGCACGGTCGAGAACGAGGACATCGTCAACCTGCCGAACTGGCTGCCACTGCGCTTCCGAGTCCGCGACACGGATCCCGACGGCCACACCGCACCCGGTCCCTGGTTCTCCCCGGACGACGGCTCACTTCCGGAGTATTCGGAGATCCTGGATCTACGCTGTGGCACGCTGACGCGACGCATGCGGCTGCGTGACGTGCAGGGGCGCCGGATCACCGTGGTGCAGTGCCGGCTGGTGCACATGGGCGATCCGCATCTGGCCGCCCTGCGGACCGAATTCACCGCCGAGGGCTGGGAGGGTGAGCTGGAGGTGGAATCCGCTCTCGACGGCGACATCAGAAACTCGGGCGTCGACCGCTACCGCGATCTGAACGGCCGGCACCTCGGCCGCTGGCACACCGAAGCCACCGAGCCGGACACGGTGTGGCTGGAGTGCCGCACCACCACCTCCGACATCCTCGTCGCGATGGCCGTCCGTACCCAGGTGACCGGGAGCATTGCCACCTCGGAGCGGCTCATCGTGGAGGATCGCACCGCCATCCATGCGCTGACGCTGCCGATCGGGCCGGACCGCCCTGTCATCGTCGAGAAGACCGTCGCGCTGCACACCTCGCACGACCCGGCGATCAGCGATCCGCTGCACGCGGCCATAGGCCGGACGCGGCGAGCCGGTGACTTCGCCGCGTTGCTCGCGTCCCATGAAGCCGCGTGGGAGCGTCTGTGGCAGCGGGCGGAGCTGGAGGTGCCGGGCGAGGCAGGACGCGTTCTGCGACTGCATCTGTTCCACGTCCTGCAGACCCTCTCACCGCACACCGCCGATCTCGATGTGGGCGTGCCGGCCCGCGGGCTGCACGGTGAGGCCTATCGCGGCCATGTCTTCTGGGACGAACTGTTCGTCCTGCCCTTCCTGAACCTGCACCTCCCAGAGGTCTCCCGGGCTCTGCTGTCCTACCGTTACCGGCGCCTGGGCCAGGCGTGCCGGGCGGCCGGCGCGGCCGGGCGGACCGGTGCCATGTATCCGTGGCAGAGCGGGAGCGACGGCCGCGAGGAGACGCAGACGCTGCATCTGAACCCCCACTCCGGGCGGTGGCTGCCCGACCACTCACGGCTCCAGCATCATGTCGGTTCCGCGGTCGCCTACAACGTCGTGCAGTACTGCCAGGCCAGCGGGGACACGGAGTTCCTGCACACAGCGGGCGCGGAGATGCTGCTGCAGATCGCCCGCTTCTGGGCGGACAGCGCGGTCTGGGACAAGGACCACGACCGATACCGGATCCGCGGTGTGGTCGGCCCGGACGAGTACCACGACGCGTACCCCGGTGCCGCAGAGCCGGGCCTCGATGACAACGCGTACACCAATGTGACAGCCGCATGGGTCCTGGCCCGTGCTCTGGAACTCGCCGGAAGCCTGCCCGCCCCACGCCGCCAGGCGCTCTTCGAGCGCATCGGGCTAAACGCGGGAGAACTCGAACTCTGGGAGGACGTCTCGCACCGGCTGCGGGTGCCCTTCCACCGCGGAGTCATCAGTCAGTTCGAGGACTATGGCGGCCTGGCCGAACTGGACTGGGACGGCTACCGCGCCCGGCACGGGGACATCCGGCGCCTCGACCGGATCCTGGAGGCCGAGGGCGACACCGTCAACGTTTACCAGGCGTCGAAACAGGCCGACGTATTGATGCTCGGCTACCTCTTCTCGCCGGCCGAACTCGCCACGCTCTTCCGGCGCCTCAGGTGCGGCCTCGACGACGACACCTGGCGCACAACTGTCGACTACTACCTGCGCAGGACGAGCCATGGTTCGACGCTCAGCTGTCTGGTCCACGGATGGGTACTGGCCCGGGCCCGCCGGGCCGGCGCCTGGAAGTACTGCCAGGAGGCGCTCACCGGAGACGTGGCCGACCTTCAGGGCGGCACCACCGCCGAGGGCATTCACCTGGGCGCCATGGCCGGCACGCTCGACCTCGTCCAGCGCGGCCTGACCGGCCTGGAGGTCCGCGAGGACGAGCTGTCACTCGACCCGGCGCCGCTCCCGGAACTGTCGGAATACGGCCCCTCCAACCGCTACCGAAGCCACTGGGGCATCGGACTGACCATGCACGCCGAAGCCTGAGCATCAACGTTCCGCCGTCCGACGAGCCTCCCGTCCGCATCCGGCTCGCGGGCCGCGCCCTCACCCTGGCGGTGAGACCACCTGTGAGCCCATCGGACATTGAAGGGGCGGTGCGGGTGTGCGTGGGCGACGGGATCGTCACTTTCTGTGGCGTGCTGGCAACAGTTTCGTACTCGGGGCCGCCCTGCCACCGGCTGAGGACGTTCGGCCCCTGCCCACGTCCGCGCCCCGGGGTGAGGATGAGAGGGCAGGCAGGAACGACGGTCGACCAGAGCGGCGAAGCGCGACCACGTCTGCACCCGTCGAAGACCGCGGAGCCGCGGAAACGGACAGTGCGATGTCCACCACACACTCCATTCTCGACAGGCTCACGACCGCACACCGTGACCGACTGATGGCGCTGTCCACACCGGTCGCCTTTCCCGCGGGCACCCGGATCTTCGACGCCGACCGGACCGCCGAACGCTTCTGGGTCCTGGACCGCGGCGAGGTGACCCTGGACCTGCACGTCCCCGGACGGCAGGCAGCCGTGGTGCAGACCGTCTCGGCGGGCGAACTCCTCGGCTGGTCCTGGCTGTTCCCGCCGTTCCGGTGGCAACTCGGCGCCCAAGCGCACACCGCCGTGCAGGCCACGGAGTTTCCGGCAGCAGCGGTCCGTGACCTGTGTTCCGCCGATCCCGGTCTGGGGCATGAGTTCGTCCTGCTCTGCGCGGCGGTCATCGGAGGCCGACTGCACTCCACCCGCACCCGGCTGCTCGACCTGTACGGACCCTACGGCGTGACCCACGGTGCCTCCGTACCGGTGGGCGGCCCGGACGACGACATCGGCCCCCGCAACTGACATCGAGTCCGGGGAACCCACCGACATCACCAGGGAAGCGATTGGCCATGAACCAGCAGACGAGAACAGACGCCGCTTCCGTCCGGCCGCAGCCTGTCGGCGACATAGGACGGCGGCTGGCGCTGCGTCGCGAACAACTGGGCCTCACCCGCGAACAGGTGGCCGACCTGGCAGGTATGGCCACGCCCTATCTGGAGTACCTGGAGCAACAGCCGACCGCCGTCCCCAGCGCGGTCCTCCTCCTCAGCCTCGCCGACGCCCTGCAGACCACGGTGTCCGAGCTGCGCGGAGGCGGCACGGATCTGCCGCCCGGCCTCGGAAAGGAGGCCCGCCATCCGGAACTGGTGGAGATGACACCGGAGGAATGCCGAGCACGGCTGTCCACGCACGGGGTGGGACGCGTTGCCGTGACCGGGGACGACGGTCCCGCCATCGTCCCTGTCAACTACCAGATGGCGGACGGATCGCTGGTCTTCAGGACATCGCCGGGATCCGCGCCCGCACTGTCGATCGGGGCCCGGGTCGCCTTCGAGGTGGATCACATCGATGAGGCGTTGAGCCAGGGATGGAGCGTGCTCGTCGTCGGCAACGCCGAACATGTCACCGACCCGGACACCGTCCGGCACCTCATCGAACGGACCCACAGCGGGCCATGGGCCGGCGGTGACCGCGCCATGTGGGTGCGGATCAATCCGGACCGCATCACCGGACGCCGGATTCACGTCCGCTGACCTGAAGGCCGCGCCACCAGTCGTCACCTCACGTACGGCGAGGGTCGTTCGGCCCTACGGATGTCCCTCTTCGGCCCAAGAGCGGGGTCCGCACCGCGTCGCACAGTAGAAGCGACGCCGGTTCGGCTCTCACGAAGGAAGCGAAGATGCCTGGAACCGATCGGTCAGGGCCGAGCCGCTGACCTTGCTCGTCCCGCTCGCAGACCGCGGCCGGCCCGTCGGGTCGGCCGCCCTCATTCTCAGGAGAATCGACAATGCCGCAGCGGACCCCTGAACTTGCACGACGTGTGGTCGTCGGAGTCGACGGATCGGAGTGCTCCAAGTCTGCGCTGAAATGGGCGATGACGTACGCACGGCTGACCGACGCCACCGTTGAGGCGATCGCTACCTGGCAGAACCCCGACACCTACGTCGCCAGCTACGGCTGGACACCCGGGATCGTCGACACCGGTGAGATCGCCGCGAGCGTTCGCAAGAACCTCGACGCGGCCGTCGCCGACGTGTCAGGTCAGTTCGACCGGCCCGTCGAGGTACTCGCCCGAGTGGTGGAGGGACATCCGGCAGAGGTGCTTCTGGAGGCCGCGGTCGGTGCGCAGCTGCTGACCGTGGGCAGCCGGGGGCACGGGGCCTTCGCCGGGATCCTGCTCGGCTCGGTCAGTCAGCACTGTGTTCAGCACGCGCCATGCCCGGTCGTCGTTGTTCCTGCCTGACCCGGGGTGTGTTGTTGAACGGGGTCTTCGCCCTGTCCCGATCAGGAGACCGCCCGGCGGCAGCCCCGCCAGGCGGTCTCCTGACGTCCGGCCCGGCCGGTGGCGGTCACCAGTGCTAAGAAGTGTTTGAAATGTCGATAGGGCTTTGAATCCGACATAACCTCACGGAATGGTGCAGAGCAAGGCAAGGGACGTCGACGGCTACCTGACCGAGGGTCGACTTCTTCGAGCGGACGGGACTCGACTACGTCTCCTGCTCTCCATTCCGCCTCCCGGCTGCCCGCCTGAAGTCCGGACGCGCCGCACTGCGTGTGAACTCGCCCGAGGACAACGGTGCATAGCCCTGGAACCACTGCAGCCGGGTCCGGCCCGCAGGCCGGCCCCGGCTGTCGTCGACTGCTGTCGCCCTCAGAGGGCTT
>NZ_JAAIKO010000087.1 GCF_016107395.1 Streptomyces fildesensis | reverse complement strand
CACCCCGACCCATAACCAGATCAACGGATCAGATGATCGGCCGGACACGGCCTAGTCGTCAAGCCGGGAGAGTCGTCTGGCATCAAAATCCCGCAGGCGAGGTACTTGGAACTCAAGCAGGCGGTCGTCGAGTGCTTCAACTCCCCTGCCTGGCTGGTCGAGGGCAGCGCGGTGCACGTGGAATGTGGATCTCGCCGAGTTCTCAGCGGCCGAGACACTTCTCGTCCGTAGCCCGTCGCCCTACGGCTACGCCCGCGCCTACGCGCTCGGCATGATGCTCTCAATCTCGTCGAACGGCTCGCAGCTCTCCAAGCCGCCTGTCCTGCGCAACCGCGGAGCGTTCGACCGCTTCACCCGAGGACTGGCCGCCGCCCGCGAAGCCGCACTACCCGTGAAACTGAACCTCATCGTGTCCGACGACAACGCTCACGAGCTCGACGGCATGCGCGCCCTGGCCGAGCAGTACGGCTACCCGCACCAGACGTACGCCAACATGTCGCCGACCATCGCCGGTGGCAGCGAGCCGCTTCCCACGCAGGCCGCGGACTTTCTGCGGCAGCGCAAACCGTTCGGCGGCTGCAACGCCGGCCACACGTTCTTCCACGCCGACCCCTTCGGTGTCGCCTCGATCTGCAAGGTCGGGCGGGACCCCAATATCCGGCTGATCGAAGAAGGCGTAGAGGGCCTGCGTCGCCTCGGCAAGATCGCCGATTCCCTCATGCTTCGCACTGGTGGCTGCTCCGGCTGTTCGCTGTCCGGCACCTGCTGGACCTGACGACCGCTCGCCAGGCTCTACCAGGAGGCGAAGGCACCAAAACGCACCTACTGCCAACACTCAGAGAGGTAGACCCCATGGCACCCACAGCCACCGCCACACCCCTACCCATCACCATCGCCACACGACTGCTCGCCAAGGACGAGGTCGAGATCATCGGCGACCTCGACACCCTCGTCGAGACCGTCATGTGCTCCTGCAACGCCGGCGACGACAACCCGTACTAAACCGCGCCGCACCACAGCCGACCGTCCCGGCCCCATAGGGTCGGGACGGTCGGCCCGCTCATTCACACCCCGGGAACCGCTATGCCCGTCACCCGCATCCACTGGGAAGACCTACCGTCGGCCGCCCGTGCCGCCGTCGAGCAGCACACTGGATCCATCCTGCACGCCGAGACAGCTTCAGGCGGCGCAAACTCCGGAATCGCCGTCCTGGCGACCACCGCCGACGCGAGCCTGTTCATCAAGGGGGTTCCCTCGCATCCGCAGGCCCGCACGCAGCAACGTGAAGCCGAGATCAACCCCCACCTTCCCCCCGCCTCCCCACGGTTGCTGTGGCGCGTGCAGGTCGCCGGCTGGGACCTCATCGGCTACGAACGCATCACCGGACGCCACGCGGACTACGCCCGTGGTTCCGAAGACCTCCCGCTTCTCGCCCAGGCCATCGCCGACCTGCAGGCTTCGCGATGTCCCGATCTGGAGCTCAAGCGCGCCGAGCAACGCTGGGGCAGCTACGCGGATACGGGAGAAGCCGAGCTGTTCGCCGGCAAGACCCTGCTGCACACCGATCTCGCCCCACACAACATCCTGATCACCGAACACGCCCACATCATCGACTGGGCCTGGCCCACCCGCGGCGCTGCCTGGATCGACCCCGCCGTCCTGATCCTGCGCCTCATGGAAGCCGGTCACAGCGCACAGGACGCCGACCAGTGGACACGACGCTTCCCCTCATGGCAACAGGCGCCGGACAATGCCGTCGCCGCCTTCTCCGCCGCCAACGCCCAGCTGTGGGACGAGATCGCCCAACACGATCCCCAGGGGTGGAAGAAGCACATGGCGCTCCTGTCGTGGGACTGGGTGGCGTACTGGCGGAGCCGCTCTCGGTAGGGCAGCCCACACAGTGCGGGCGGCTTCGTACGCTCCGCAATGCGTATGGGGGGATCCAGTGCCCACGCACTCGCGCGAGAGAAGTTGATCGGCTGACAGGGGTCCGGGGACGGGGTGGGTGAACTTGAGGTTCGCGTGCATGGGTCACGCGCCCCGCGCCGCCCCCGGACACCGATCCCCTACCCATGCCATTCCGCGCTGACCCCTGGGTGGAGAGGCGCCCTCGACAGCTGACGATCCGGGGGCACGGCGGAGGCCCGGCGGATTGTCCGCCGGGCCTCTTCCCGTGTTCACGCGCCTGTCGTGGCTACCAGCGGTACCAGCGACCGCGACTTCCCGACGAGTGGGTGCCGCGCATGACGAAGCCGAGCAGCCAGACGACCAGCACCACGACCGCAACCCACCAGAGGATCTTGAGCGCGAAGCCGGCACCGAACAGAATCAGTGCGAGCAGTAGAACCAGAAGCAGTGGACCCATGGTTATCAACCTCCTGACCAGCGGTTGCCCTGTCGTGCACGGGTCATGCGTACGGAAATTCGAACCCGTCAGACCCTGATGGAAGGTGACCGGCCCGGCTGCGCGGCGTCTCTATCGGCGGCGTTGGTGGGGTTGATCGATCCTGGCCGCCCGGGGGGCGGGCGCCGGAGCCGGCGGGGTCTGCTGTGTCTGGGTGCCAGTGGTCTTGGTCGAGCGGAGGGGGGCGGCTTCGGCTCGGGGGTTGGGTGCGGGGTTGCGGCTGGTGTGTTGGATGCGAGTGAGCAGGACGCGTGCGGGTTGGCGGGCGGTGGCGAGTTCGCGTTGAGCGGCGGCTTCCTTGAGGAGTTGGCGGGGTTTGTGGCCCCCTGCTTCGGCGTCGGCAAGGACGGTGGCGAGGGCGGGCCAGCCGGGGTCGCTCAGGATGCGGGCGGCTTGTTCGGGTAGAGCGGCGCGTACGTCGCTGGCCAGCGTGCGAAGGGTCTCTTCCTTTGGCTGGCGGGTTTCGAGCTTGGTGAGCGTCGGTGCCAGCGCGCTGTTGGCTGCTGCCTGCAGGTGGTTGACGGCTTGCCGGGCGGCGTTGCTCTGTTGGGCGTGGCCCTTGGCTTCATGCCAGCGTCCAGCGACGATGACGGCCCAGACGAGCGCGGCGGTGAGGGCGGCGAGCGCGCTGCCGTCAGGGCCGGTGGCGGTGTTAGCGATGTCGCGGGCTGCGGTGCGCAGGGCGTAGGCGGCACGGTCGTGTGCCCGAATCTGAGAGCGCTGGGCACGCGCAAACACCATGCTGGCTGCCTGCAGCTGGGCGCGCAGGTCAGCGGGGGCCTTTTGGGCGGTTGCTTCGAGGAGTTCGCCGAGGGCGCTGACGTGGGCTTGGGCCCGCGCATCACCAACGTCGCCGTCGCTGCTGTTGCTGGTGATCTCGGTGTGGAGGGTGTCGAGGGCTTCGGTGGCCTGCTGGCACACGGTCGTGGGCCGATAGCGGCGGGCGGTGGGGTGTTCCTCGGGCGCTGTGGTTTCCAGGCGGGCCTTGAGTTTCGGCAGGGAGCAGGTCCGGGGCGATCTTCCCGCCGGAGTGGAAGATCTGCTCGCCGTTCTTGTTCAGGTCGCCGGGGCGGCCGACGGAGTAGCCGAGGAGGTCGCCGGAGGGTCCGCGCCGGGGTTTGACCTCGAAGGCGTCGGCTTCGAGGTAGGCGAGGAGTTCCTCGGCGCTGGTGGCGCGGGGGATGGCGGCGCGGATGCGGTCCTGGAGCCATTCGCGACTGGTCTGTTCCCAACCGAGGCGGGTGGCTTTGTGCATCTCGCCCTGGGTGGGCCGCCCGGCTGCGGTGCGGTCGCCCTTGCCCAGGCGGCGCAGGCCGTAGTCCTTCTCGATCTGACGGCACGCATCACCGACGCGGATGCCGCTGTCGTGGAGTTTGGGGCGGCGGCCGTCTTCGCGGACGGTGGTGGCGAGGATATGGATGTGATCGTCCGCGTGGCGGACGGCGATCCAGCGGCATCCCAGGTCGTCGCTGTCGGGGGCGATGCCGGCGGCCTGGACGATGCGCTGCGCGATCTGGCCCCATTCGGCGTCGGACAGGTACCGGTCTTCGGGGGGCGGCGCGCACCGCGCAGTGCCAGACGTGGTCGGTGACGGGCTTGCCGAACTCGCTGTTGCGCAAGGTGACGGGTTCGTCGAGGTAGTGGGCGAGAGCGGTGAGGGTGGCGTTCTCATAGCGGCCGGGATCGGGCCTGCCGAGCCTGGCGAAGGCGGCGACGAGGTGTGGGTCGAGGTGTTCGTCGTGTCGTCCGGGGCCGTAGAGGTAGGCGAGCAAGCCCCGTGTGTTGGCGCCGGAGGGCTTGATGGCGGCGATCATTCCGGTCAGACCTCCGTCGGGTCGGAAGGATTGCACAGGGCCTGGGCGATGTCCGTGAGCAGGTGGTGCAGTTCGTCGAGGCGCTGGATGATGTCGGGCGGGGTGTAGCCGGTGTTGAGGGCGCGGGCTATCTGGTTGACGTTCGAGCCGGTGCGGTTGAGTGCGCGCAGCACCTGGGCGCGGAAGATGTGCGTGCGGCGGCGGTCCTCGCTGAGGGGGAGGTTGGCGGTGAACCGTCCGGTGATGAACGCGATGACGATGTCGGCTGCGAAGCCGGATTCGCCCTTGTAGTTGTGCTCGGCGGCGGCCTCTTGGAGGCGGGTGCGCTCATGGTCGGTGAAGCGCAAGGGGCCGACGCGCATGGTCCGTTTTTCGCCCGTGAAGCGGCGGATCGCGGGTTGCACACCCTGCACCAGCGGCTCGCCGCCGGCAGAGGCACCAGTACGTTCGGGGTGCAGGATCGCTTGCTGCGTGGCGTGGAGGGTTTCCGGATGGGGGCCGCCCTCGGTCCCGGCTTGGTCCGGCGCCCCTGGCGCAGGGCCTTCTCCGCCACCCCTGGGGCGGAGATCCCCCGATTCCGGCCGCGAGTCGGACTCGGGGTACTACTGGCTCCGCCAGGAGCCGCCTTCCCGAACGCGCGCAACCAAAGGCGCTTCAGCGTAGAAGACTTCGCCAAGGCAGCGGGCTCATCGGGAGCAGGCTCAGCAACGTGCAAGTCGTGCATGGGGTACTCCCTGAAGTGTTCGGGACAGGGTGGTGGCGGCAGCCGACGTTGTTGCGGCCTGGTGGCTCACCCCACGTGGGCCGGCGCGGGGTGAGCGAGCCTTCCGGCCGAGAAGATCCCTTCCCGTTGGACGTTCGCGGACGTCTGGAAGGAGTGGTTCGGCCCCGGAGGCGCCCGACCACGCTACGGACGGACGGCGCAGGCCGCCGCGGAAGCCGGCGTTGCGGGCCGGATGGTGGTCCACCGCCAGGGCCAGGTCCTGGTGCTGGACTCGACCCCGATGCCGGTGAAGCTGCGCGAGACCGTGTTCGGCGACGCGGTTACGCGACGCTGACCCTCGCGCTCGATCTCTACACGCACGGGCTCCCGGCCTCTGTCCGTTCTGTGAGCGCAGCCAGTACGCTTGCTCGCAGGCCATAGGCCGTTCTGCCACGTGGTTCGCCAGGTGCCGAGACCTCAAAAGCTATCTACCTCCGGCGTCGCAGTGCGTAGGAGACCGCGACGACGGCGACCAGCGGCCCCCACAGCAGCATCGGCACGTAGCACGCGTTCATGATCAACGCGGCCATGCCCTGCGGCGCCTCGGAGCCGCCTGCTTCTGCCGGCCAGCCACCCCAAAACATCTCCGTCGTCAGTGCGGTGACCGCGAACGCCCCCAGCAGCGCCGGAACAACCGCCGCCCAGGTCCTCACGCGCCTGCCACCCAGGAGTGGGATCCAGCGCGGCACTCTCTCGCCCCAGGGCCTGACCAGGCCGAGAGTCATGAGCGCGAGCCCCTCAGTGACAAGTGTCAGCAGGGTGATGTAGGAGGAAACTTCCAGCCCGGGTTGCCAGTCCTTGGCCAATTGGCCGCTGAAACCCACCGGGATGCCCACGGCCATGGCCATCCGCCACAGCCCCGAGGGCAGGACGGCTAGCGGCACGGCATGCGCCGCCAGGTCCACCCAACGCGGCACCGCCAAGCCCGTGGCTGTGGCCTTGGCCGTGGTGGGCAGTGTGTTCGCGGCATTCATGACAACCTCCGGAGCGGCGTGCGGTTGTCTCCATGCTTCGCCTCGCACCCACGCCGCACATCCCGCCACGGTCCCCTCGCCATCAACCTTGCGGGCGAGCCCGCCCTCCTCCTTCGGGACGACGCCCCGGACATCAGTCGGCGATCAGACCCGGGCATCGCTTCCATGGTTGCGAACAGCCTTGTCGCCCTGGTGGAAGCTGTCGCAGGTACACGTGATGACAGCGCATTCACGTCGGGCGCCACCGCAGGTTGAATGATGGGTAGAGCGGTGGCCCCTTGGAGGGTCCTCACCAGGCGTCCTGGACCACGTCCCAGTCAGCGTCGTAGCTCATGTAGTCGAACGTCAACCCGTGCGGGACGTTCCTGCTCGACATGGACAAGCAGCTCGACCTGGTGCCCGTGGCAGCTCCCCGGCCCTACTAATTCGGTGCAGCTGACACGGCACGCGCAAAGCGATGAGCGCCCGGAGTGTCAGACGGCTTTTCGGGGCGGATGGTGCCGAGGCGTTCCCAGAGGCCGACAAGATGCGCGTGCAGGACTTCCTCGGCTTCCTCAGCGGTCAAGTGGCCTAGGAGTACATGGGTGGTGAGGCCGTCGGCGAGGGCCAGCAGAGTGCAAGCCTCGTGCTGCGGGTTGGGCGGCGTAGCGCCTTCGTCGGCCGAGCCGCTCTCGGCGGCCTCCGTGATGAGGCGGACGAGGAGGTTCTGGAGGGCCGCGTAGCTGGTTCTCAGCGGGCCTGCGAGTGGCTCGCTGACAGCAGCCTGAGCGACGAACGCGAGCCAGATTCGTGCCTCGGCGCGGTGTTCTTCGCGGAGCAGGGCAATCTCGTTGGTCGCGTGGCCCAGGGCTGTCGCGGCCGACTGGGCCGGGCTGGCGGTCAGGCGGGTCCTCACGCGTTCGGTGATGCGTTCGCCGACGTGATCGACGGCGAAGAGGAGCATCTCCCCCTTGCTGCGAAAGCAGCGCTGCACGGCGCCCAGTGAGACCTGCGCGCGGGCGGCGACGTCGCGCATGCTCACTCCCTCCGGTCCGTGTTCGTCTGCGAGAAGGCAGACAGCCTCGGCGATCCGGCGGCGTCGGCCTTCGTAGTCCACCTGTTTGGGCATGCCCGGTCATCCTCCTTATTCCAATACGATCGTATCGCTTCCGGGATAAGGTCTCGGACACAGGCACTTCGGCATGTGGATAGGAAGCACGATGATCAGGCAGAACGCCCTGTGGGCAATGACGGCCGCCGCCCAGGCGAAGGCCGTCCGAGGCGGAGAGATATCGGCGGTCGAACTGATCGACAGCCACCTGGAACGCATCGCCGAGGTCAACCCACAGGTCAACGCGGTCACGCAGCTGTTGGCTGAGCGAGCCCGCAAGGCCGCGGCACACACGGACCAGCGGCGAGCAGCGGGCGAGGAACTCGGGCCGCTGGCCGGCGTGCCGTTCACGGTGAAGGAAACCACGGCTGTCGAAGGCGTGCCGACCACGCTCGGAACGGCACGCTTCCGCGACTTGGTGGCTCCGGCCGACGCACCCCCTGTGGCCCGGCTCCGCGCGGCGGGAGCCATACCGATCGGCCACAGCAACATGCCCACCCTGGTCCTGGCCGGGATGCACACCCGCAGCGAGCTGTTCGGCGACACCGTCAACCCGTGGAACCCGAGCCGGACCCCGGGCGGTAGCAGTGGCGGTGACGGAGTGGCCGTCGCCACCGGTATGGCCGCGCTCGGACTCGGCAACGATTCCGGCGGATCAGTACGGATCCCGGCCTCGTTCTGCGGCGTGACGGGGCTGAAACCGACCACCGGGCGGTTCCCCGCCGACCACCGCGTCCTCGGACCGGACGACCCGGGACCAGCCTCACAGATGCTGGTCACCGACGGGCCCCTGGCACGTACGGTCGCCGATCTGCGGCTGGCATACGAGGCGCTGGCGGGGACCGACCCACGGGACCCGCGGGCCGTACCCGTGCCCCTCTACGGCGAACCGCTGCCGGGGCCGGTCAAGGTCGCGCTTGTCGCCGACCCCGGCGGCCACGGCGTCCACCCCACGGTCCGCGGGGCCGTCACAGCGGCAGCGGACGCGATGCGCGACGCAGGGTACGACGTGCAGGAGGTGGCGGACGTTCCGCGGCTGGACGAGGCACTCGAGGCATACGGCCGGATCACCGTGACCGAATTCGCGCCGACCTGGCCGGTGGTGCGGAAACTGCTCGGCGAAGGCGGAGACCGCTACATCCAAATGGCCATGGAGAAGACTCCTCCTGCGAGCGCCGCAGAGCTCACGAAGCTGATGGGGACCTGGCTCGGCATCCGCCGCTCCTGGGCGGAGTTCCTCGACGAGTTCCCGCTGCTACTCGGACCGGTGTTCACCGAGCCGCCCGTGGAGCCGGGACTGGAGTCACGCGACGAAACGGGGCGGGAACGGGTCGCCGAGAGCATGCGACTGTGCACGGTGACCAGCTTTGTGGGCATTCCCGCGGTCGCCGTACCGACCGGAGTCAGCGACGGACTGCCGTCCGGCGTGCAGATTATCGGGCGCGCGTTCCGGGAAGACCTCTGCCTGGCCGCTGCCCAGGAGATCGAGGACCGCCTCGGCGTGCTCACGCCGATCGACCCTCGCCCCGATGTCCCGGCTGCCGCGCCGTAGGCGGAGCTTCGACAGCGGGTAAAGAGACGGCCAGGGGTCGACGAGCGGCACGGAGGAGGCAGTATCCGCGCCGCGCCGCTCACGGCCCCTCCCCGGCAGGATCGGCCATGGGGACCATCGGTACAGCCGTTGGCGTTAAGCACTTGATCATGGTCTTGCGGTCTCGGGACATCCGTGTCGGATCTTGCGCTGAGCCTTCGTTGGCCGTCTCTCTGCGCGTCTGTTGACGAGCCGCCGCCGATCCTGACCGGCGGCTCCGGGGACTGGACCGTCGACATGGAGACCGGTCGGCCGCACCTCACCCTGAACGCGGACTACCCCGCCGGGCACTACGTGCGCCTGGACGAGGTACGCCACGTGCCCGATCTCAGCCGGTAGCACGCGCGGGGGGCTTTACCGCAGCTCGGCGTTCGGGTGGGGCTGGGACTGGAGCCGATCGCGCAGGTCGATCTCCTCGGCGGTGAGCGGTTCTCCGGGCTGGCGGATACGGACGGGCTTAGAAATCATCTCATTTGGTGAGTCGTCGGTAGCGGATGAGGGTGCAGGCGATGCTGGTGGAGGCTAGGAAGTGGTCGGCCTTGCGTTCGTATCGGCGGTGGAGGCGGCGGCAGCCGGCGATCCAGGACATGGTTCGTTCGATGACCCATCGGTGACGTCCCAGGTGGGTTGAGCTCTCGATTCCGCGTCGGGCGATTCGGTGGACGATGCCCTGGCTTCGGAGCCATTGGCGCAGGTGGCGGTGGTCGTAGCCCTTGTCCGCGTGGAGCTTTCCCGGTTTGCGGCGCCGGGGTCCGCGGCGTGAGCGGATCGGCGGTATCCCGCGCACGAGCGGCTCCAGGCCCTGGCTGTCGTGCATGTTCGCACCCGAGATGACGACGGATATGGGCAGACCGGTGCGCTCGACAATTAAGTGGATCTTCGACCCGAACTTGCCCCGATCGACAGGATTCGGACCTGTCAGATCCCCCTTTTCAGGGCCCTCGACGTACGGCGGTGGTAGCCCTCGCGGGCCATCGCCGGGACCGTGTTGGGGCCGAGGTGCACCCCGCCATGCACGTCACGGGTGAGGTGGACGCCGAGGAACGGGAAGGCCGGGTCGGGGACCGGGTAGACCAGACCGGCCCGCACGCCTTGGCCGCGTACCTCACCCCAGGTCGCTGCCACCGATGGGGAGGACACGGCTGTCGGCCCCTCGTATGAGGAGGTTCACCCCAGCTTCGTGGCCTGGACGCAGTGGCGGCAGCCAAGGGCGGGTCCGACCCTGCTGAACGCAGCCGGGCCGTCAGCGCCGCCTGAACCACTACGCCCGAAGCGGCGTTGCTTACGCAAAGGGTCGAAGCGGGGAAAGTGCTGGGCAAGCGCCGCCTCAAAGAACTGGTGGTCGCCTCGGCCGTCGACATCGCCGCCTACTACACGGTGAAGATCCCGACCCCGTGCACCCGCGAGATGCCCCTGGTCATCCAGATCGACGGCAAGGGCGTGGTGATGCGCCCCGAAGCCCTGCGCGAAGCCACCCGCCAAGCCGCGGCCAAGAGTGCCGCGGCAGGCCGACGCGGACGCCTGGCCCCCGGGGAGAAACCCAACCGCAAGCGCATGGCGACGGTGGCCTGCGTCTTCGACACCACCCCCGCTCCGCGCCGGCCCCACGACATCGTTCATCCGCCCGGTGGGCGCAGCGAGGCCCGGCCGCCCAGGACGGGCCCAAAAGCGGTACGGAAGTGGTGCACCGTCTCGCTGATCCGTCCCCCAGAACAGGTCGTCGCTGACGCCTTCGCCCAGGCCACCTCCCGCGACCCGCAGCATCTGCGGGACTGGATCGTGCTCGTCGACGGCGCCCGCCACCAACTCGACCTGATCCACTCCGAAGCCGCCCGCTTGGTGGGTCGGCTTTGCCACTGACCGGTGCACAGTTGTCCGGCTCTGCGGCGCGGGCAAAGCGGAGCACGGTGCTGAAGCCCATGCCGAGCTGGGGGCGATGGACCGCTTGCTGTGTCCAGCGGCCAGGAGCGCGTGGACGGTTGCATGCTTGGCGCGGGTTCGCTCGGCGAACCGGTGTCCTGTCGGCCAAGGCGACGACGTGGGCGGATCTAACGTTTGCTGGGGCTCCTCCGGTGGCGCCGGTGCCGGTCGCAGGCACGCGCGGTGTTGGAAGACGTACTTCTCGGCGGCTTCGCCGAGGTTGTGCCAGAGGGTACTGGTGGGCCGTCGGCGAGGTGCCTGCTCAGCAGGTCCTTTTCCAACGGCCC
>NZ_JAAIKO010000086.1 GCF_016107395.1 Streptomyces fildesensis | reverse complement strand
GAGCCCGCAACCAAGATCAAGACGACGTGTTAATGATCTGCAAGCTCTTATGCGCTCATTTCGACGTGGTGAGCGATAGGCACATGGTCAATTGGCGAGCCGAAGGTCGGTGACGAGGCGGAAGCGCTCAAGGACCACCAGCGTGGCGTCGTTCACGGTGAATGTGGCATCGCCCAACGCGGCCCGCATCTCCGGGCCGTGCCAAAAACGCTCATGGCCGCCGCGCCACTCGGCCACGGTCGTGTGACCCTCGCCTTCGTCCATCGCATGGGCGAGGTCTACTTGCGCCAATGGCAGGACGCGCACGCTGGTCACCTCGATGACGGCGACCGGACGGTCAGTGGGATCGACTACCTGGGCGCCGTCGACATTGTCGGTACCCCCTGCCTGGTGCGGTGGATCAACGCTACTCGCCCCCGAGCCTCGTGTGTCGGGCCTGGAGAACGCCCGACCGTCTGGCTCCCGAACGCACAAGAGCGGCCGGTCGCCACCGCATTGGGCCACGAACCGCTTCGCGGGAGCCGGCCGGCCGAAGCCGCGCCCGAAAGCGTGATCCCTCACTGCCGGCCGCCACCGGACCCGCAGGCACCGACCACACGAAGAGAGTAGATGGGTACGTACCCGTACCCATATGCTGGTGGGGATGGAAGGAGTCCGAGTGTCTGACGCAAATGTCCGCATTCCCAAGGAAGCCAAGGACCGGCTCGCCGCGATCGCGGCGAGCGAGGGCCTGTCGCTGCGCGCCTACCTGGCCCGCCTCGCAGAGACGCTGCTCACCCCGCAGGAGCGTGCCGAGCGTGCCGAGCAGGCCCGCATCGCGCTGCAGGAGTGGAATGGGTACGCCCCGACTGCGAGCGATGAGCAGGATCTGGACCGTGAGCTGGACCGCCGCCTGGCACAGGTGACCGCCCGGTGAGCGACGCGATGCACATCGTCCTGGACGACACCGCCATGACGGCCGCCGGCCAGGGCAACATCCTGGCCTCCCGGCTGATCCACCGGGCCCACACCGAACCGGGCTGGTTCCTGTACGCTCCGGCCTGCGCCTTGGTCGAAGCCGACCGCACCCGACCGGGGACAGCCGAGCACATCGCGGCTCTGCCCGGCATCACGGTGCTGGACCTGGACCTGTCCGCCGCGCTGGCCGTGGCGCAACAGGAGACGTGGGCCGCCGCCCACGCGCAGTACACGGCACAGCCCACGCCGGACCGGCCGGACGGCGCGATCGTGGCCACCACGGCGGCGAACCGCTGGGAGGGGCAGCCTGTTCGCGTGCTTGATCTCACCCCCTGACGCTGTTGATCATCCGCCCTGAGCTGGGGTCGCGATGCCGAAGATATCGATCAACTAGATGAGCGCTATGATCGTCGTCGGGGTGATCTTGGGCTGTCTGCACCATGGGCATGCGACTCGTGTGAGTAGTGATGCACTCGCGTCCGGGGCCGTATGGTGAGGCGTCAGTAGTCCGAGGCTGACGGTGGTAGGCATCGGCTTCATGGACTGGACGCTGCCCGAGCCGATACTCGCCGCCCCCGTGATGAGCTCTAGTCTGCCGGTGAACTATGCAGCCGAGCCGAAGTGGGAAGGGTATCGGGCGCCGGTGGCCCACTACGCGGACGGGCATGTCGTGATCCGGTCGCGACGCGGCACCCTCATGACGACGGCCCTTCCGGAGATCACCGCCGCCGCATCCGCGCTGCCCGCGGATGTCGCGTTGGACGGCGAGCTGATCGTCTGGGAGGACGGGCGGCTGGCGTTCGAGCGACTGCAAGGCCGACTAAACCGCACCGCTGCAGGAGCTGCCGCGTTGGCCGCGCAGTGGCCGGCCCATTCGTGGCGTTCGATCTCCTGCGTCATGGCGCCACCGATCTGACGAGCCGCCCGTACGCCGAGCGCCGCGCAGCATTGGAGCGTCTCTTCGCGGACTGCGAGCTGGGGCCGCCCTGGGCGTTGTGCCCGTCGACGACCGATCCGCAGGTTGCGGCAGAGTGGCTGTCCTGGTCGGCGGTGGGTATGGAGGGGCTCACCTTCAAGCGCCTGACCCAGCGCTATTTGCCGGGCGAGCGCCGATGGCAGAAGTACCGTTCCCGGCCAGTACGGAGGCGATCGTGGGTGCGGTCAGCGGCTCACTGTCGGGGCCCACCACGGTGTTGTTGGGGCGATTCGATACCGCCGGACGGTTGCAGTACGGTCGGCCGCAGCACGGTGCTGGCACAGAAGTTGAGACGGGCCCTGGCCGATCAGCTCAGCCGGACTGCGGGGGAGCACCCGTGGACGGGGTGGTCGTTCTCGGCCGGCTGGCGCAGTAAAAAGAGCCTGGTCGCGGAGTTGGTGGAGCCGCTGCTGGTCGCCGAGGTGGCTCTGCGGACGTCTCGCTGGATTCGTCAGGGCAGTGGAGGCATCCCGTGCGCTGGCTACGGGTGAGATCCGACCTCGCCCCACGCGCCGCTCTTCCGGAAGATCTGCCCGGTGTCGAGGTACTGCGCTGGTTAGCGCCCGTCAGACGGGCCAGGCTCGTCCCCCGCCCCCGCCCCCGCCCCCGGCGAGGCCGGGCTGTCGCCTTGGCCGGTCGTGGCGTTGTCACGGCTCTCGTCGGGGTGCGTTGTATGGACGTCCCGGGTGTAGGGGTCACCGGCTGGACCGCGGTCTTGATGGCCCGGGCCATGATCGGGCGGAGTGGGCTGGCCGAGTTCATCCCGGGTCTGCCAAGAGCCAGAGCGCAGCTGCGGCCCGGCTGGGGGCGGCGGCTTGCGGCGGCGCAGCCGCATGCCGTAGGCGACCGCTGCGATGAGCAGGGCCACCATGACGACACCGATGGTCAAGGGCGCGATCCCCACCAGGAAGTCATGGGTCACGGCCAGCTCGCGGAACCCGACAGCATTTGCTCTCATACACGACAAAATACTCTCCGGTTCGCGCCCCACGCAGCTGCGCGGTCCCGCCACTGCGGTGAGGCTTTGCCGGCCCGGGGCGCGGAGGCACCCAACAGTCGTTCGCCTTGCTACGGATCCTGGAGGAAGGCAGCGATCAGTACCTACAGGTTCGGGTGGCGCTGATCGAGATGAACCTGTCGCTGGTGCGCTTCATGGCCCGCCGACTCCGCAGCCCGGACTAATAGTGGGTCGACAGGCCACTCTGCGGGTACGGGCCGTGGGGAGTGTCCATGTCCACCCGCCGGGCGTCCTGGGGCTATCACTCGTTCGGGTGTGGGCTGCCGGGGAGGGTGCCAGCGACGGGCGACGCCCGCCCCGGCAGCCAGGGGCGGCGTGGCGTGGGACAGGCAGGTCGGCGCCACACCGCGTTGTGGAAAGGCGCCTATGACGGCGGCCCGGATGGCGACGATACCGGTGAGCAGGGGGTTGCGGCCGGTGGGCGCGCGGGAGTTCACGCGCTGAGGAGCCCGGTGCGCAGGGTGGCTAGGGTGCGGGATAGGAGGCGGGAGATGTGCATCTGGGAGCAGCCGAGGACGGCGCCGATCTCGGTTTGGGTCATGTTCTTTGCGAAGCGCATGTGAAGGAGGGTGCGTTCGCGGTTGCTCAGGGCGGCCAGGAGGGGTTTGAGGTCGAGGAGTGTCTCGACCAGGTCCAGGCCGGGGTCGGTTGCGCCGATTCGCTCGGCGAGGGTGTGCCTGCTGGTGCCGGTGTCGTCGTGGGCGGCCGGAACGTCGAGGGATTCGGCGGTGTAACCAGCAGTGGCCAGGACGCCCTGGTGGACTTCGGCGGTGCTCAGGCCGGTGTGCTGGGCGACTTCGGCGGTGGTGGGTGGGCGGCCGAGGTCGGTGTGCAGGGCCTCGCGGGCCTTGAGGAGGATGATGCGGCGCTCTTGCAGGCTGCGGGGGACGCGCACGGCCCAGGCGGTGTCGCGGAAGTAGCGTTTGATCTCGCCGCTGATGTAGGGGATGGCGAAGGTGGTGAATTCCACCTGCCGTTCCAGGTCAAAGCGGTCGATGGCTTTGATCAGGCCGACCGTCCCCACTTGGCGGATGTCCTCGCTCAGGTCGGCCCGGTTCGCGTACCGTCCGGCGACGTAGCGGACCAGGGAAATGTTCAGCACCACCAGCGTGTCGCGGGCGTAGCGGTACTCCGCGCTGCCTGGCGGGACCTGCCGCAGGCGAGCCAGGAACGCCTTCGACAGCTGCCGGGCTTGCTGCGGGGGGACCTTTGCCGCGTCCTCGATCCAGGGGAGCACTGCCGACGGGCAACACCCGTCGGCGCGGGCGCCCCGGTCCGTGGTTGCACGTGCCCCCATGTTCCGGCCTCCAGACCAGCATTCCTGCCCGATAAGCAATATTTCACCCCATTTGACACTAGTCATTCGGGTCGTCGTCGTAATGGCGCCCGCTGCGTTACGGGGCGCGGCCGGCAGGGGCCGGTGGCAGGCTGGGGGGATGGATGATCGGCAGGCTCGTGTGGTGGTGCACCCCTGGCTGGACGGGGAGCGCCGGGTGACCGTGGACGGAGAACTGGTCGGAAGGGCGGTGGTGCTCGAAGACCTGCGGGAGTTCCTGGCACTGGCCGGCCTGGACCGCGAAGCCCTGCGGGACCCGGCGGTAGTGGCGCGGTCACGGACCGGACACGTGGAGCGCTGCCCCGGCGGCCCGGCCATGACCGACGCGGACCCCGATTTCCTGGCCGTGCTGACTAAGTCGCGGCCGGCGCGCCCCGCAGGCGGCTCAGCGCGGCCGACCGGGCCGCGTGCGGCACCGATCTGAAGGCCGCCTACGGCCGGGGTGGCTCGATTCGCGCACTGGCTACCGCCACCGGACGCTCCTACGGCTTCGTCCACCGGGCCTTGACCGAGGCCGGCGCCTGTTTGCGGGGACGCGGCAACCCTCGCCGACATTCCCCCGGGGTGGGCAGAACCCCCGTGCCTGGAGATGATGGGGAGCATGCCTTCCCTACCGCGGCTGCAGATAGATCAGATCGCCCACCCCCGGACTGACCTCGCCGTCCTGGCCCTGGCCGGCGAGCTGGACCTGGACACCGAGCCCCTTCTGGCCGCCGGCATCGCCGCTGCGATGACGCCCGGGCGGCACCGGCTGATCCTGGAATGTAGCGGGATCACGTTCTGCGACTCACGCGGTTTGAGCTACATCCTGGGCGTGCGACTGGACCTGAACGACCGCGACGGGTCCCTGATTTTGGCGGCTCCCGGCGCCCAGTTCCTGCGCACCATGCAGATCATCGGCGCCGACCAGGCCCTGACCTTGACTCCGGGCGGCATCACCGAGGCCGTCCTGCTGCTCCCCCCAGACCCGAGCGCCGCGGCTCTCTGACCGGGCGCGCCGCCGTGGCGGGTGGTGCTGCGGGTCATACGGTGCGGGTGGCTGTCGTAACGCAGGAAGCAGGTGGTCGCGGTGACCGGTGGGTTCGAGATCTACCAGGACAGCGCCGAGCTGTGGCGGTTTCGCTACCGGACCGACCTGGGCGAGATCATCGCGGTCAGTGATGAGGGGCTCAACAAGCAGTCGAGCATCCGCAACGTCATCGACTACATCCAACGCAACGCCGCCCAGGCCCCCATCCAGGATGTCACCGACAACACGGCCGGCCCGGAACAGTAACGCCTCATCCGTGCCATGCGGCTCTCATAAGCGAGCGCCGCGATGCCGGGTTCGCCGCGGACCAGCCGGACATGCGGTGGCGCGGCGGACAAGTGTGGTGGGCTGTGCTGTCGGTCCCCGGATAGCGCGCTCAGCAGCCGGCCGAACTGGGGGCAGGGTGCGGGCGACGTCGGCCAGGCAAAGATCCCGATCAGCAGGATCCCCGACGTAGGCGCCGGACCCAGCGGTGCGCGGGCCTATGGGGAGTCGCCCGTTGCATCGGCCGGGCGGCCGGGCTGTCCATGATGGCCCGGGCGACCCGGACACGGCGTCCCATCGGCCGGTGCGGGCGGTTGCCGCAGGGTGGGGTGAGGATCACAGTAGTGAGGGGGAGAGCGTTCGCGCGAGAACGGAGTGCACCGTGATCGTCCTCGGAGTAATTCTGCTTGTCATCGGTTTCCTGGCCAGCATTTCCATCGTGTGGACTATCGGGATCATCCTGGTCGTCGTCGGAGTGGTCTTGTGGCTCCTGGGCTCTATGGGCCACGCGGTCGCCGGGCGGCGGCACTACTGGTAGCCCGGTGCGCCCCCGGGCACAGGTGAAACCTGTGCGTTGACCAGGAGACGGACGGCACCGCCGTTTCAGACGGAACGTCGGCGTCACAGGGAGGCCCTCGATGTCCACAGGAATCCTCATTGCGATCATCGTCGCGGTCGTGCTGATCGCCTTGGCGATCGGTGTGTGGATGATGATCCGACGCCGGCAACTGCGGGAGCGCTTCGGCGCGGAATACGACCGCGTTGTTGAAGCCGAAGGCAGCCGAATGGCCGCCGAGCGTGACTTGCGCGCGAGGGAGCAGCGGCATGACGACCTTGACATCAAGCCGCTCCCGTCGACGACCCGACAGCAATACGCCCAGGGCTGGACCAGTGTGCAGACGCGCTTCCTGGACACACCGGAGGAAGCCGTGGGCGAAGCGGACCAGCTGGTTGCCAGGCTCATGAGGGAGCGTGGCTACCCGACTGAGGGATACGAGCAGCAGCTGGAGGATCTGTCGGTTGAACACGGGCGCACGCTGGAGCACTACCGCGCTGCCCATGCAATCAAGGCGCTGACCGGGCGGCAGGCGACCACCGAGGAACTGCGGGGCGCGATGGTCCATTACCGCGTCCTGTTCGACGACCTGCTGAGCGACGCAGAGCCGCCGGGCGAGCAGCGCGCTTGAGCCCGCTCTGGCATGTACCGCACGGGCAAGCAAGCGCACGGCGGACGGTATTCGGACGAGGTGAGAAGCTGGGGCTTTCCCCAAGGCCGGGTAGTTAGCGTTTTCGCAGGTCACGCAAGTGCCTGGAAGGTTTCTCGACGTAGTGCAACGGAGCTCGTTGGTACAGGCAGTCGTCCAAGACAGCTTGTTGCCGAAGGAGCTCCGTTGCCTGGTCATGGTGTCCTGCCGCCGTCGATAGAGACCATCACCCGAACGGTCACGGTGGCCGCGGGCCGGTTCGCACCCGGTCATCTGGGAGAACTGACGGCGATCGTGCCGTTCGAGCTGGTTGACGCGGTCTTGTCCGAGACGAGGACGGTGCAACGGCGGCTGCGTGATCTGCCCTCGCGCGTCGGGATCTACTTCCTGCTCGCAATGTGCTTGTTCCCCGAGGTCGGTTATCGGCTCGTCTGGGACAAACTGACAGCCGGCCTGACCGGGATGCCGGTGGCCTGTCCGACCGCGAAGGCGTTACGTGACCTGCGCCGGAGACTGGGCAGTGCGCCGGTCCGGGCGTTGTTCGAGGTGCTGGCCGGGCCGCTGGCCCGGCCAACGACGCCGGGCGTGCGGTTCGGGCCGTTTCGGACCGTGTCCTTCGACGGCTGCAGCTCACAGAGGGTCGCGGACTCCGACCGGAACCGGGCCTGGCTGGGGAGAACCTCGCATCACGGCTATCCGACGCTGGAGTTGATGACGCTGGTCGAGACCGGGACACGGGCCCTGATCGGCGCAGTGTTCGGACCGACCGCCGAGGGGGAAACCCGATACGCATCACGTCTGTTGCACCTGCTGACACCTGACATGCTGGTGCTGTGGGACAAGGGCTTCGACGGGAACGACTTCCTCTCCCAGGCCGTCGCAACCCGCGCCCAGGTGCTGGGCCGACTCCGCAGCAACCGACGCACCCCGGTTCTGGCCCGTCTCGCGGACGGCTCGTACCTGTCGGTGATCGGCACCGTGAGCGTGCGGATCGTCGACGCGCAGATCTCGGTGACCTGCGCGGACGGCACAATCTTCACCGGCTCCTACCGGCTGGTGACGACCCTGACCGACGCCCGTCGCTACCCCGCCGCCGCACTTGCGGCCCTCTACCACCAGCGGTGGGAACACGAATCGGCGTACTACGCGCTCCGCCACACCCTCATGAAAGGTCGTCTTCTGCGCTCAGGTGACCCGGCCGGCGTTGAGCAGGAGATGTGGGCCCTGCTCACGCTCTACCAAGTGCTGCGGACCGTCATGGTCGACGCCGCAGAGTCCCGGACCGGGACCGACCCGGACCGCTGCTGCTTCACTGTCGCCGTCCAGACCGCCCGTGACCAGGTCGTCCAGGCCGCCGATGTCATCCCCGCACATGTCGGGGCGGTCGGGCTCATCGGCCGTCGGATTCTGGGCGCCGTCCTCCCGCCGAGGCGGCAACGGGTCAGCACCCGCAAGGTCAAATCGCCGATGTCCCGGTACAGCGAGCGACGCGACGACGGCAGACCCGGCGCGAGCCGCACCGTCACCCACCTCGACGTCACCATCCTCGAACCCACCGATCAGCAGCCCGCGCTGCCCACCGCCTCCCGGGACGATCGGCACACCGCCCCCGACAAGCGCCGCCGACACCGAATTCTGACCCTGCTCCAGGAAGACCCCACTCGGCTGTGGCAACCCCGCGACATTGCGGCTCACTTCGGCGACGTCACCCTGGAGACCATGTACAGACAACTGAACCGCTGGGCCACCAGCGGCCTCATCCACAAGCTCGGCCCCGGCCTCTACGCCGCCACGACATGGTCACCAACTTCCCTTGCGTGACCTGCGAAAACGCTAACTACCCGGCCTTGGGTTAAGGCCCCGCAGCCAGGCAGAAGGGGCTCTGTCCGCTGTGCGGACTTGACCTGATCGACGGAGCGACGTACGAACCGGACTCAGTCCGCGACTGGGCCAACTGGTTCCACGCCAGCTACCGGACGGTTCACAAGCATCATCTGATCTACCGCTCACGCGGCGGGTCAGATCAAGCGTCCAACCAAGCCTTGGTCCACTCCGACTGTCACCGGAGGCATCACGCCTCCCATGACTACGGTCAAACGCAGAATCATGTGCTGCCCGAGGGGTCTGCTTGAGCCGTGTGCCGCGACGAGTGGCACGCACGGTTCTGAGGGGGGCCTCGTCCCGAGAGGGACGGGGCCTACCCGACAGATGCGCCGCCACGACCCCCAGACCCCGCGAGCCGAACGCCGTCTCCTTCTGACCTACTGGGCAGTGTCCGGCTATGGGCTGCGCGCCGCCCGGGCCATGGCGTGGCTGCTCGTGGCGATGACGCTCACGATCCTGGCCATGATGCTGTGGGGACTAGCCTCGGGCTTTCATGTGGGTGGGTGTCCGAGGTGTGATCGGAAACGCGAAGAGTGCTCCTGACCAGGAACGATGGGACTTGTCTAGGGTCCAGGTCGTCGCGTGGAAAGAAGCACTCCTCAGGTGAAGAAGCGTATCGGGTCCTACCCGCGTGTCCGCGTCGAGGGCGGTGGCCGGGCAGTGGTCTCCCAGGCCGGTGGCGTTCTGCTGGTCGAGACCATCCGCAAGATCGGGCTGGACACGTCGATATCGACGGCGCTCGCACCATGGCGAAAGCTTCGGGCGGTGCACGATCCAGGCAAGATCCTGCTGGACGTGGCCCTCGCGGTCGCGCTTGGCGGGGACTGCCTGGCTGATGTCGGGATGCTGCGGGCCGAGCCGGCCGTGTTCGGCCCGGTGGCCTCCGACCCGACTGTCTCCCGCCTCATCGACAGCCTCGCCGCTGCCGGCCCGAAGGCTCTGACAGCGATCCGGTCAGCACGGGCCACGGTCCGCGAACACGTCTGGAAGCTGGCCGGGACCTCGTCGCCGGACACCACCGGACAGGTGATCGTGGACCTGGACGGAGTGCTGGTGCTGGCTCACTCAGACAAGCAAGACGCTGCCGCGACCTGGAAGAAGACCTACGGACACCACCCGCTGATGGGCTTCGTCGACCACGGACGCGATGGCACCGGGGAGCCGGTGGCTGCCATGCTGCGGCCCGGCAACGCGGGCAGCAACACCGCCGCCGACCACATCGAGGCCACCCAACTCGCTCTGGCCCAGCTGCCAAAGAAGTACCGGCGGGGACGTCAGACGCTGGTCCGAACCGACTCCGCCGGCGGCACCCACGAGTTCGTCGCCTGGCTCACAAAACAGGGCCGGTGGCTGTCCTACTCGGTCGGGATGACCATCACCGGCGCCATCCACCAGGCCGTGCTGAAGGTCCCCGCCTCGGCCTGGACACCCGCCGTCGAACCGGACGGCGAGATCCGCGACGGTGCCTGGGTGGCTGAACTCGCCGGCGACGTACTGGCGGGCTGGCCCCAGGGGATGCGGCTGATCGTCCGCAAGGAACGGCCCCACCCTGGCGCCCAGTTGCGCATCACCGACGCCGACGGACTACGGCTCACCGCGTTCGCCGCCAACACCACCGGCGTCCCGATCGCCACACTCGAACTGCGACACCGCCAGCGAGCACGTGCCGAGGACCGCATCCGGGCCGCCCGCGCCACCGGCCTGCGCAACCTTCCCCTGCATGACACCGCGCAGAACCAGATCTGGCTGGAGATCGTCCAGCTCGCGCTCGACCTGCTGGCCTGGCTGCCGATGCTCGCCCTGACCGGCAAACCCCGGCTCTGGGAACCCCGCCGGCTCCGGCTCCGGCTGTTCTCCGCTGCCGCCCAGATCGTCACCACTGCCCGCCGCCGACACCTCCGGTTCGGCGGTCACTGGCCCTGGAGCGACGTGATCACAGGCGCGGTCCAGCGGCTCGACGCTCTCCCGAACCCCGGCTGACCAGCAGAGTTATCCGTCCCAACAGCCTCACTACCCCACCGGAGCCGTGGAACCCGGGGCCCACCCGACGCGACAGCCGGGCCACCGGCCTACCCACGACCAGCCCACAACACCGAAACGGCCCGCCGAGAAACCGACGGACCGTCACGAAAGATCGAGGCTAGTGCTGAATTCCTCAAAGGCAGTAGACGTAGTGTCGGCGTAGGTGTCGGGTGGGTGGGGCGGGTCTGCCCCAGATCCAGGGTTTGGC
>NZ_JAAIKO010000085.1 GCF_016107395.1 Streptomyces fildesensis | reverse complement strand
CCCAAGGTCATCACTCTGCATCCCGGGATAGTTCACTAATCAAGCAACGGCATTGGCCCGGAACTTCGAAGTGGAATAAGGTCGAGCACCGTCTCTTCTCCCACATCACGATGAACTGGCGCGGACGCCCGCTGACTAGCCACGAAGTCGTTGTCAAGACCATCGAATCCACACGCACCCGCTCCGGCCTGCGAGTCAAGGCCGAACTCGACACGCGCACCTACCCGATCGGGGTCACCGTGAGCAAGGAATATCTGGAGTCCTTGCCGATCCATCCGCACGACACTTGCGGCGCCTGGAACTACACCATCCAGCCACAGGGACGCCGCACTGAGTGCGCGGGCGGAGGAATCCCCAGAGTCATCCAGTCGGAAATGCTGGAGATGCTCTCTCACCCGGTGCTGACCGGGATGTGCCGAGAAGAACTGATCCGCTTTGTCGAGGTTCTCGCACCAGCCCAGGAGGCCAAGGCCGAACAACGGAACTACGACCGACGAGGTGGGAAGCGACGCCGCGCAAAAGGCGCTGGCGGAATGACGGTAATGACGCCTGAGGCTCGCGTCGTGGCCAGCCTCGTCTACCTCCGTGAAGTCTGCCCAATGCCTGTACTTGGCGACCTGCTCGGGGTGAGTCGGAGCGCCCTCCAGCACGCTACCCGCGAGACCCGGGCCCTCTTCGCAGAACACGACCACAAAGTGCGCGCCATCGATCTCAGGCTTTCCAGCGCACAGGCGGTCCGAGAATTCGTCACCTCTGCGGGCTCCCTTCAGGAAGCCGACCCTGAAGCAGCACTGCGGCATCCGGCCATCACCGGAATGAGCCGTGACGAACTCAATGTCATCACCGCCCGCCTGGCAACTCGGTATCAAGCCCGTCTTCAAGAAATCCGACACAAGCGGCGAGGCGGTGAGCTGAAGAAGGACCCCGGGGCCGTCGTCTACCGAAAGATCACCGACGAGGGCCGAGTCCTTGCCGCGATTCTCGGCATGCGTCAGGTTGCCACGCGCCCGACGATCGCCGCCCTCTTCAAGGTGAGTCCTCGCACCGTCGGCAACGCACTTGTGGAACTCCGTCCTCTTCTCAAAGAGGACGGATACAACCCCACCCCTGTCCACAGGGCACAGCGGTTTCACAGCGCGGAAGAAGTGCTCCGTTTCGTCGAGTCCCTGGAGGAATCGAATGTTCATACGGAACGGTGAGGTTGTTTCCAGACGGCTTCGCCCGAGCCCGCTACCGCCGCGCCCCGCTGTTGATTGTGGACGAACCCACCTCCGCGCTCGACCCGAAGGCCGAGGTCGAGGCGTTCCAGGCGCTGCGCTCCCTGACCGACGACGGCACCACCGTGCTGCTGATCACGCACCGCCTCGCCGCGACAGCCACCGCGGACTTGATCTACGTCCTGGATCACGGCCGGCTGATCGAACAGGGCACGCACGCAGACCTCATGGCGCTGCCCGGTGGGCACTATCGGGCCTTGTATGAAATCCAGGCAGCCCAGTACGGGGCCAGCCGCCCACTCAATGGCGTACCGCACCCAACCCGTCCCGCTTCGGCTGAAGCAGATCTCCCCACACCATGACCGCCGGAGAGCCCGATAAATCGCCTCCGCGCTCGGAAATCTGCGCGATCTCACCCCTTACGGAGACCGTATGAACCTCAACGTGATCCAAAGCAGCCCTCGACCCACCGGAGCGGCGCCGCCCGCACGACCGCCCAGGCCCCAGAAGCTCAACGGGACTGGGTCTGTTCCTCGATGGAGTGACTGAATCGCCCCGGGTTTGATGGAGACATCGAAGACCCGAAAGGATCCGATCATGGCTGCTCCCCGTAAGTACCCCGACGAACTGAGTGAACGTGCGACGCGTCTGGCGGTCGAGGCCCGCAAGGACCCGGTCGGCAGGGCGGGCGCTATCAAGCGCATCGCCGACCAGCTCGACGTGCACCCCGAAGCCCTGCGGGGGTGGGTCAAGCGGTCCGAGACTGACGAGGGCATCGTGTCCGGGACCACCAGCGCCGAGGCCGCCCGGATCGCAGAACTGGAACGGGAGGTGAAGGAACTGCGGCGGGCGAACGCGATCTTGAAGTCCGCCTCGGCATTCTTCGCCGCGGAGCTGGACCGTCCACTGCGATGAAGGTCGCCTACATCGACCATCACAAGAACCAGTTCGGCGTCCAGCCGATCTGCGACGTCCTCGCCGAGACGGACGCGCCGATCGCGCCGAGCACCTACTACGCCGCCCTGGGCAGGCCTCCGTCGGCACGCAGCCGGCGCGACGAGCACCTCACCGAGGAGATACGCCGCATCCACACCGACAACTACGCCGTCTACGGAGCCCGCAAGGTGCATGCTGTACTCGTTCGGGAGGGGTTCGCGGTGGCCCGTTGCACGGTCGAACGCCTGATGCGCCGGGCCGGACTGCGCGGGGTGATCCGGGCCAAGAGCCCGCGCACCACCCGTCCCGCCCCCGAGACCAGCCGCCCCGCCGACCTGGTCGAGCGGCAGTTCACCGCCACTGCCCCGAACCAGCTGTGGGTCGCGGACATCACCTACATCCGCACCTTCTCCGGCTGGGTCTACGCCGCCTTCGTCATCGACGTCTTCTCCCGCATGGTCGTCGGCTGGCAGGTCGCCACCAACCTTTACACCGAGCTTGCCCTGGACGCACTGGAGATGGGTATATGGAGACGCCGTCACACCGGTGCTGACCTGGCCGGACTCATCCATCATTCCGACCGCGGCGTTCAAGGCGGATTCAACCGGTCGTCGCAACACCTTGACCACGGAGGTATGCGATGGGACGGCACCAGAAGCAGAAGGCGCCGGAGGCGCCTGCGGGAGCGCGACGGCAGTGGGCAGCGGATCGGGCGATGCGACCTTCGATGCGTTCGCCGGGTCGGCCGGAGCCGTCTCGTGCAGTGCAGCGCCACTTCTGGCAGCGGATCGCGTCGGGAGTGACGACGGCAGAGGCCGCGGTGGCTATTGGCGTTTCATGGCCGGTCGCAACCCGGTAGTTCCGTCACGCTGGCGGGATGCCGCCGATCAGCCTGGATGAGCCCACTGGCCGCTATCTGTCGTTCGCTGAGCGTGAGGAGATCCGCTGCTGCGCGCCCAGGACCTCTGCGTGCGGGAGATCGCTCGCAGGATCGGCCGCGACGCAGGCACGATCTCACGCGAGCTGCGCCGCAACGCGGCGACCCGCAGCGGCAAGTCGGTCTACCGGGCCCTGGTGGCGCAGTGGAAAGCGCAGCAGGCCGCGAAGCGCCCGAAGACCGCGAAGCTCGCACAGAACGACAGGTTGCGCGAGTACGTGCAGGAGCGGCTCGCCGGCAGCGTCCGCCGCGCCGACGGCATGATCGTCGCCGGGCCTGAGACGCCTGGGTGGAAGGGGTTGAACAAGCCGCATCGGCAGGACAGGCGATGGGCAACGGCGTGGAGCCCGGAACAGATCTCGCACCGACTTCATGCCGACTTCCCCGATGATGAGTCCATGCGCATAAGCCACGAAGCGATCTACCAGGCGCTGTTCATCGAGGGCCGTGGCGCGCTCAAGCGGGAACTGGTCGCATGTCTGCGCACTGGCCGGGCGCTGCGGACTCCCCGTGCACGGTCGCAGAACAAGCCGCAGGGGCATGTCACCGCGGAGGTCGTCCTCAGCGAACGCCCCGCCGAGGCCGCGGACCGCGCGGTCCCCGGACATTGGGAAGGCGATTGTGCGACACGAAGTTGCACGAATTTGAGTGGACTGACCGACTGGAGAGGCGGTTGATGAAACCGTAGGTGCAGTCACGGGTCCGTGTCCGTATGACCCGTCCCCGCCCTTGACGTGCGATGCCGGTAACGGCGTGGTGCGAAGCTCAGGGGAAAGCCCAAGGATTCCCGTTCTATCCGGGAGTTACCGGCAAGGGGAAGACCGGACGGGTGAAGTATATGAACTCCCGATGATGTCTCGTGATCCCAACCCCCGCCGATGGAATGCGTGAGTGGGGTGTATGGCTAGCCGTTGAGAAGCGGCAGGCGCTGGCCGGTAGAGGTCACTCCGGTCAGGTGGACACCGCCGCCTCGGGGTAAAGGGAGAACCCACCCCGGTCGTATCTCATTCGTGTGGAACGTGGAAACCCCGTTGGGGTCCGGGCGGCTCTGGCCCGGTCAGCCGACCGCAAGGAAGGCTCAACTCCCCAGCGGGAACAGGACGGCCCAACAAGCCAACGCCGGAAGCCGAAAGGAAACGGGAAAGTGATACATCATGATCGGCCCCTCCGCCGGCCGCCTCACATAACCGTCCGGATACGGGTGCACTGCCCGGACCCGAAAGGGTGCTGACGTGGGCCGAGTGAGCCTGTACAGAATCACTGGATAAAGATGACGGAACCGAGGGGCAAGTTGGACACCATGTTGATGGCGGACGGACCGGCCTCGGCCCTTCCGGCTGCTTCCGCGCCGGTGAACGAACCCGAGGGCGAAGACTTGGACTGGGCGTCGATTGACTGGCGTCGGGTCGAGGAAGACGTACGGCGTCTGCGGCAGAGAATCTTCACGGCATCGCAGGCAGGGGATCGCAAGAAGGTCCGCAATTTACAGAAGCTGATGCTCCGTTCCCGCTCAAACACGCTCCTGAGCGTGCGGCGGGTCACGGAGATCAATGCTGGACGCGCGACGGCGGGAGTCGACGGAAAGGTCGTGCTGTTGTCCCAGTCCAAGGCCGCGTTGGCTGACTAGGTCCAGCATCGCGCCCGACCGTGGATTCCCAAGCCCGTCAAGCGGGTGTTCATCCCCAAACCGGGGACCACGAAGAAACGCGGACTCGGGATTCCCGTGATTGTTGACCGGTGCCTGCAAGCTGTGGCATTGGGAGCACTGGAACCCGAGTGGGAAGCGCGGTTCGAGCCGAAGTCGTACGGCTTCCGGCCCGGCCGCGGCTGTCACGACGCGATCGGGGCCATCTACTCCACGCTCAACGGGAAGAACCCGCAGCGTGCGTGGGTGCTCGACGCAGACCTGACGGCGGCGTTCGACCGCATCGACCACGCCCGGCTCATGGCCGCACTCGGTACCTTCCCCGCCCGGGGACTGGTCCGGCAGTGGCTGAAGGCCGGGGTCGTGGATCGCGGTCGGTTCGCCCGACCGAGGAGGGAACTCCGCAGGGTGGGGTGATCAGTCCGTTGCTTTTCAACGTGGCTCTGCACGGGATGGAGGAAGCCGCAGGGGTCCGCTATTACACCACCGGCAGAGATGCAGGGAGTGCGCAAAGCGGCAGCCCCGTGCTGGTGCGATATGCAGATGATTTTGTCGCGATGTGCACCAGTCGTGAACAGGCCGAGCAGGTCAAAGAGCGGCTGGTTGCATGGCTGACGCCCAGGGGGCTCGCTTTTCACGAGGACAAGACACGCATCGTCCACGCGGAGAGCGGATTCGACTTCCTGGGGTTCAATGTCCGCCGCTATCACGGCAAGTTGCTGATCAAGCCGAGCACAGCGGCTCAACGACGGATCCAGGAACGGCTCAGCACCGAAATGGTGGCTTTGCGAGGGGCCAACGCCGGTGCGGTACTTAAGAAGATCAACCCGGTCGTTCGGGGTTGGTCGGCCTACTACCGGACGGTGGTGTCCAGTGAGATCTTCACGGCGCTGGACAATCACATGTGGAAGCTCGCTTACAAGTGGGCCAAGCACAGCCACCCGAACAAGCCGAAGCACTGGATATCCGCCAAGTACTTCGGCCGGTTCAACAAAGCCAGGATGGACCGGTGGGTTTTCGGTGACCGCGACAGCGGCGCCTACCTGCTCAAGTTCTCCTGGACGAAGATAGTCCGGCACCAGTTGGTCAAGGGGAAGGCGTCTCCGGACGACCCTGCCCTGGAATCCTATTGGGCTCAGCGGCGCCGCAAGGGAACTCCTTTGCCAGTTGACGCTATGACCGTGCGCCTTCTACGGGAACAGCACGGCCGTTGCTCGATTTGCGGAGGGCTCTTGCTGCACGCCGACCACCCGCCACGAAGCCCACAAGAATGGGAAGCGTGGCGGGTCGTCATACGGAAGGCGATCTCCAAGCAATACATCGCGTTCCCAGGTGGGGGCACACCGGACGGTCAACGACTCCGTCTCCTCCACGCCCATTGTCAACGGCGGAATGAAGCCGCCGCGATGACAAGCCCAGCATTTGTACCTGCCGGCGAGCCTTCGGGGCTTGCTTGAGCCGTGTGCGGTGAAAGCTGCTTGCACGGTTCTGAGGGGGCGGGGACGCAGTAATGCGTCCCCGCTACCCGACTGATCATCGGGCTGAACCGATCGGCGATCGGAACTGTCGTGGAACGAACAACCCGCTACACACTGCTCGTTCACCTGCCGCGGGCCGAGGGCTACGGCACCGTCCCACCGACCAAGAACGGCCCCGCGCTGGGCGGCTACGGGGCCGTGGCCATGAAGGATGCACTGGCCACCACGATGGCCACCATGCCCGACCAGCTTCGCCGCTCACTGACCTGGGACCGCGGCAAGGAGCTGTCCGCTCACGCCCAGCTCACGGTTGAGAACCGGGCTGCCGGTCTACTTCGCGGACCCGCACGCCCCGTGGCAGCGGGCCACGAACGAGAACACCAACGGGTTGTTGCGCCAGTATTTTCCCAAGGGCACTGACCTGTCCCGATGGAGCGGCAACGAACTGGCCGCCATCGCCACGGTCCTCAACTCCCGCCCCCGCAAGACTCTCGGCTGGAAGACACCAGCGGAAGCCCTCAACGATCATCTACGATCAGCGCAAGCCGGTGTTGCGACGACCGATTGAATCCGCCTTGTGCACGCCGATCGTTGAGGTGGGCGTGGTCCTGGCAAGCGGGGCGACGAAGAGAAGGATCTGGGGTGGTCACGGTGGAGCAGTTTCAGGTGCGGGCGATCGGCCCTGCCCGGCCGGGCGTGGTTGTCCTGGCGGTGTCCGGCGCACTGGACTTCGGCACCGAGCAGCTCCTGGGCGATGCGGGGAGCCGGGCGTTGGCCGGCGGGTGCCGGCGGCTGGTCCTGGAGTGCGCCGGGGTGACGTTCTGCGACTCCCAGGGCCTCAACCGCTTCCTGAAACTGCGCAGGGAAGCCGAGCGCGGCGGTGCCGCACTGGTCCTGGCCGCGATCAGCACACCGGTGCGGCATGTCCTGGAACTCACCGGAGCCCTGCCGGTCTTCGGCCTCGCCGACACCGTCGACGAGGCCCTGCGCGCCGCGGGTGATGCGGACGCCGACACACCGGGCCGGGGAATCCCGGCGATCTGACCGCGGATGGGCGGCGCGTCAGGTGGCACCCGGTGCGTGGGTCTACGCGGGCTGGATGGCCGCCGACGGCTGTGTCCGAGGCGCCGCGGTGCTTTACCCTGCCCGCATTTTTCGATTCTGGTTCGATTTATGGATGTGGAGGAGTGGGCAGGCACGGTGTAGGGCGCGTGCCGGCTACGCCGACCTGGTGTGGTGAGGATCGGCCCTGAAGGAACGGAACGGCTGAGGCAGTGATCGGTGATGGGTGAGCGGTACCGGGCGTTGAGGGTGGCCGGCGATGTCGGCGCGGCGCGTCGTTGGGCGCTGGAGCAGGTGGAGAGCTTCGGCTGGGATCCCTCCTGGCGCCCGGATCCGGCGGCGGTGGCGTTGGTGGTCTCGGAACTGGTGACCAATGCGCAGCGGCATGTGGGCGGTCGGATCGGCCTGTCCCTGGAATTGGACGCGGGCCGGTTGCGGATCATGGTGCGTGACGGGTCTCTGCGTGTGCCGGTTCAGCAGCCCGCCGAGGCCGGCAGGGTCGGTGGTCATGGGCTGCGGATCGTGGCGGAACTGGCCGGGGGCTGGGGTGTGACCTGGCGGGGCGTCGGTAAGCAGGTGTGGGCCGACCTGGTGCAGCCCGGCCCG
Source organism: Streptomyces fildesensis (assembly GCF_016107395.1). Lineage (GTDB taxonomy): Bacteria > Actinomycetota > Actinomycetes > Streptomycetales > Streptomycetaceae > Actinacidiphila > Actinacidiphila fildesensis. The sequence goes on along the minus strand of NZ_JAAIKO010000085.1, from coordinate 3,758 downwards.
GTCCTGGTGCCCGGTTGGCGCCGCCGTGTGCACAGTGTCCCGCGCCCCGCCTGGCCGGTGGCCGCACTCGTGCTCACGTGCGCTGTTCGGGCCGCCGCACGGGGACGTCGCCACGCGCGCGATCAGCCTGCACCGCGTGGCCGGCTTGCGTGAGGATCACCCACAGGTCATGCCGCACCGTGGTAGCCCTCCCGCCAGGCCGGCGATTCCGGCTGGTACAGGCGGGTGCGCAAGAACGCGGGGATGGTCGGCGGGCCTGGGCCGGAGGGGGGATGCGTCACCCCATCAGGCGATCCCGCACCTGTTGTGCTGTCTGATAGGCCGAGGTATGCGCACTGATCCTGAGCATGTTCCCGCCGTTGTCCGCGAGATCATCGACGACATTGTCGAGGCTGTCCGGGCCGAAGGCCACCCTCGGCTGCGGGCCCTGCTTGATGACCTTGCCCAGGTCGCCGACCACGCCGCTCTGCTCTTGCTTCGCAGCCGGCTCCACGATGATCTGACTTCCGGCGGCTCGGGGCTGGTGGGACTGCTGCGGTGACGCGCGTGAACGTCGTGACGTCGTGGGCCCCCAGTGGGGTGGTGGGCGGCCGGAGAGGGTTGCTGTTCGGGCGCGCGGTCGTTGGCTGGGAGTGACAGTCATGCAGGGGCCCGTGATCCCGACCGGTCGGCGGCGCAGGACAACCGGCGACGGCGGGGAAACGGTCCTGCGCGTGGACGAACCGCCGATCTATGCGGAGCTGGCTGCCCGGTGGCGGCAGAGCGGGCGGTCGATTCCGGGTCAGCACGACCGTGAGTGGGCCGATCTGGTTACCGCGGTGCCCCACCTGGGCCTGTAGTCACGGGCGCGGTGCCGGCCTTCCCCCCGGCATCCCGCCGCCCCGCTCGCAGCCTCCATCCTCCGAGGTCCTCGTCGGTGCGTCGGTGTGCTCGGTCTACTTCGCTGGGATCGTCCACTCGACTGGTTCCGGTGCTGACTCCGGTGCGTAGATCACCCGCACCTGGCGGCGGGGCGGCGACCGTTCCGATGATCAGCTACCGGATTTCGGTCAGTTTGACGCTGATGACGGCCCGTTCGTAGGCCTCCAGCGCCCTCGGTTCGGCGTCGAGCCGGAGGGTTCTAGCCGTTCTGTCCTGTGACATTCCGGCCTGGGTGCTGTCAGTTTGGCGATGCCGTGTATTCGGCCATCTCGGCTCAAACAAAGAAAAGGTGAGCGGTCGGCGCAGGGTGTCAGCGCGGCCCGGCTCTACCTGCCCTGGCGCTGCGCCGGCGCGCTCATGGGGCGCCGGGCGCCGGGTGGCCAGGATCGCCTTTCGGCTGCCGCAACCTGACGGAAACCGCAGTTCAGCGTGCTGCAAGTCTCAAAATTTGGGACGTCGTAACCGCTCATCGGCGTTTGGCAGTCAAACCAACGAGCCTAGGGAAAACATGTGATTCGGGGGAGTTCTTCTACCGCAGATGAAGTGCTGCCCCACCGGGCAAATATCGATGGAGATCGCACTCCTCATACCATTACAAATATTTGGTCATGCGTGTCTTATGGGAAGAGCCTGGAATTTGCGCACTGCCCCGGCGGCATGCGGCACGGAAAACCATTTGGGGAACATCTATTCCCTTCTCGGTGCCGTGTCGGCCTGATGTCGCGCCTCGGCTCCACCCCCTGACCTAGAGGAACCCTGTGAACAGGAAACAGACCGCCGCTCTCCTTGCCCTCCCCACCTTCTTCGCCGGCGCAGCGCTCTTCCTCGGCACTCCCGCCGAAGCGTCCGCGCTGGCCTGCACCGCCGGCACCGCGGGTGTCGCCGGCGCCAACGGCAACGCCGCCCACCCCGCCGGCTATCCCGGCACCGCGGGCGGTCCCGCGACCGGAACCGGGGACTGCGCGGGCGGCGCGGGCGGTCCCGGCGGCAACGGTGTCCAGGGCGGGGCCGGTGGTGCGGGCGGCAACGGCGGGGCGGGCCTGGGCGGCGGCTCCGGTGGAGCCGGTGCCATCGGCGGCAACGGCGGCCCCAACGGTGCGGCGGGTGGCAACGGTGGCACCGGTGCCACCGGCGGCCCCGACGGCGCGGGCGGCGCGGGTGGAGCAGGCGGCGCGGGCACCAAGGGTGGTGCGGGCGGCACGGGTGGTTCGGGCGGTAACTCCGGCGCCAACGCCGGCGCAGGTGGACGCGGTGGCATCGGTGGCGCCGGGGGATCGACAGGTGGTGCGGGCGGTAACGCCGGCAACGGTGGCATCGGCCACGGCGGCGGCGCGGGCGGCAACGGCGGCGCCGGCGGGATCAACAGCTCCGGCAACGGAGGCAAGGGCGGAAAGGCCGGAAACGGCGGCAACGGCAGCACCGGCGGCGCTTACCCGGGCGGCGCCGCAGGCATCGGCGGGGCCGGGGGCCTGAGCTCCGGAGGCCTCCTCAACTCCGGCGGCAACGGAGGCAACGGAGGCAACGGCGGCGCCAAGTCCGGTGCCAGCGCAGATGGCGCCTGCGGTATCGGGGGCGCCGGCGGCAACGCCACCGGGGGCCTGCTCTTCCACGGCGGCACCGGCGGCACCGGCGGAACCTTCGGCGGCGGCAGCCCCTGCGCGAACGGGGCCAACGGCACACCGTGACCTGCCACACCCAGGTGCCCCCCGACATCGCGCCGCAAGGACACCTGGTGCACTCACACTCCGGGGCGTGACGAAACCGCCCAGCTTCCCGCCATGAGAGTCGGCTCACCGAGCCGACTCTCATGGCGGCGGTGTGCCCCGGCCGGCATCCGCGGCACAGCGAGGGGCGATGCGTTGCCGGCTGCGGGAACGCATGAGCGTCGAGAGCCACCTCGCAGCGCATCCGAGCGCACGCGCAAGGCCGGTCTCCTACGGAGCGTCGCCTGATGGGCGGCGTGGTGCTCCTGGGGGGGAGCGTCAGGGGGTGGGGAGCGGCGGGACAGGAGCTGGCACTACGCAGCCGGCTGCGGCGGCTGCGGTCTTGAGGGCCTCCGCCGCTGCGGCGTTTGCCGTCTCCTGGGCCTTGAGGGCTTCCGCTGCCGTGGCTTGGGCGGCGGCCGGGTTGGCAGCGATGACCAGGGCGGCGGCCATGCTGGCCGCCGCCGTGACGTTGGCGGCCGCGAAGGCCGCGGCCTTGGTGGCCGCGTCCTGGAGCAGACCCACGCAGGCTGCGGCATCGGGGGGAACGGGAGCGGCGGCGGCTGACGGCGCGGTCAACAACCCACCGCTGACCACCAGGAACGAAGCGGCCAGGGACGTAGCGACTGAACGACGAAGCTTCATGCAATGAACTCCTCACACATAAGGGGACGCACCCACACAGGGCAGAACCAGAGCCGGATCAGAGCCTCGTAGGGCGGGCCCACCACCACGCGGCAGGCGATGGCTACTTGTCCTACGGCAGGCCACGGGCGGCCCCACCAGAGCCGACCACGCTCCCACCCCCTCCGCACTCTCAAGCAGGCCGAATGAGTTTCGGCCTTATGACGAGGACTCAAAAAGCGAACAGCCTACACACGTTCGACCGACCGGCCTCGGCGCTGGGCACGTTTCTCTTCCCAGGTCGCAGATGCGGCCGCACGACGACGCATCGGTCGGCATCTCCCGGCAGTCCTCCCCTGCAGAGCAGCGGCCAGAGTCCAGCCGACAACCGCTTGCCGGTAGCGGAGCGTGCTCCATCGGCCCAGCGGCGACCCTCTCGGTGCGGGCAATTACAGCCAGACATCACTGAATCTCTCTATTTCAAGACATTTGATCATCTAGTGCTGCGCA
>NZ_JAAIKO010000084.1 GCF_016107395.1 Streptomyces fildesensis | reverse complement strand
CAGCGCACTCCTCAACACACCGTGTATACCCATAAGTTGAGGAATTCAGCACTAGTTGAACCAGGTGGAGATCTTCTTCTCCGTCGTGCAGCGCAAGGTCGTCTCGCCCAACGACTTCACCGACCTTGCCCAGGTCGGGGACCGGCTCCGAGCCTTCGAAGACCGCTACAACGCCACGGCACAGCCGTTCCAGTGGAAGTTCACCACCTCCGACCTGGACGATCTGCTGGCTAGGCTCGACCGGCACACCGCCGATCACCCAGAAGAATCCTCCGTCGCCCTGGCAGCTTGATCAACCCCCGAAGGACTTCGGACGCAGACCACAAGGGCTTGCAGGGAAGCAACACCTTGATCCCCTGCAAGCCCTTAGCAGCCACCTACGGGCACAGCCTTCAGTGTTTCTGCTCGCCCGAGCGGTCGGTGAGGCCGAAGAAGTCCATGACAGCGGCGCGCTGCGCGGCTACGGTCACCACTTGCGAGGGCTCCGCGGGCGCGAAGATATCGATCCGTTCGGTGGAAACACTGCGGCTCGGTTCGCTCAGCAGCTCGTAGACGAACCGCCCATCAGTCATTTGGGACTCCATCCCGGAGGTGGAGACGTCCGGGCGCGCTCCTTGGCAGCAGAGCAGCAGCCCGTGCTTTTCCAATTCTCTTCTGGCGTCCAGCAGGCACACGAAGAGATTGTCGCCAGTGTGCTCGGCGTGCGTGACGGCGCCATTTCTCGTCACGCGCAGAACATAGGGTCGCGTATCCGAGATCGCCAGCCGAACGGGTGTCCGACCTCCTTGAGCGTCCACCGCGAAAAGTTCGATGGTCTCGATCATGATCCTCCTCCGAAGCCCGGGTTGTCGACCCACGTTCCGTCCGGGTGCCAGCACCCCTCGATGTGTGACGGATCCACATGTCCAGGAAAAGCGATCTCTCGTTCGTGGGCCATCGTATTTCCTGGGATCCGGGCGTTCACGTCGATGCCGCCGGCGGCATCTCGGATCTTGTAGACATACCTGCTGCCCGCCGACCTGGTGACCGCGTAAGCGTGGGAACTGGTGGTGGAAATGAATCCCGAGGCTTCGGTCCACGTTCCTGATACACCGGCCACATGCTCCTCGAGGTTCATGTTCGTTCCTCTCGGCTCGAAGCCGATCCGAAAGATGTCGTCCGGGTGCCGGGTGTCGACCCGGTACACGGTGCAGGGGACGAGGCCCAGTGGGTCGCTCCATGAGAGCGGGTTGACCACATATCCGTGAGGGTTGGGCGCCGGCGTCAGGCCCAATGGGTCAGGTGATTGATACTGGGCGCTGTGGGGATCGTAGTACCGATGGAAATTGTAGTGGAGCCCGGTTTCGTCGTCGGCGTACTGCCCGGGAAAGCGCAGTCTGCAGTCCGCCTCTCCGGTTTCTTGCTCGAAGGGCGCGCCCCACAAGGAAGCTTGGCGCTGCCAGGCGATGTCACCCGCCGTGTCGATCAGCTCGGTCGGGGTACCGACGGCATCGCTGACGATGGAGTAGAAGCGCCGGTCCACCTCGGCCTGATCGAACTGGGCGAGTGGGCGCCGGCCGTCCGGTTCCCATTCCCACGTCGTGGTGGAATTGGCTTCGGTTCGCTCGGCCAGCCGGAGGCCGTCCCAGCTGAACTCGATGTGTTCGGCCGCAGCCCCTTCAGGTGTGGTCCGTCGCTTGGCGATCCGCCGACCCAACGGGTCGTACCGATACTGCCAGCGGCTGCCGTTCGGCTGGGTCGCCTCCGTCAGCCGGTCGTCCGCATCCCAGGTGAACGTCCAGACGTGTGATCCACCCGAGAGCAAATGCTGGACGCGACGGATCACCCGCCCTTGGCCGTCGTGCTCGTAGCGGGTTCGCCCCGCACGACGGATGAGGGTGCCCACTGCCGTTCGAGTTCCGGAAACGCCCTCCGGCTGACCGGCCCAGGAGGTGTCCGTGACATTGCCGACGCTGTCATATCTGTACGATTCCGGCCGTGTGTGGCTGCGGATGGCCGTGACGCGGCCGCCAGGTCCGAGGTCGAACTGCCGTGGATCCTGGGTGAGGTCGTCGACCGCGATGATCTGGTCGTCAGGCCGGAAGGTGAAGGAACGCTGTTGCACGGGACCGGTGGCGTCCCCGGCCCCGGTGATCGTCTGTTGGACCATCCGGTGGGCGCTGTCCCAGTCCTGGCTGAGGACCGCTCCACCACTCAGCGACCGCCGTGTCTCATGCCCGGCTGCGTCGAACGTGAAAACGAGCGGGTGGCCGGCGAGCCGCAATTCTGCTGGGCGGCTGTTCGGGTCGTAGGACCATTCGCTCGAAACCCCAGCCGGGGTGGTTCGCTTGGTGCGCCGTCCCAGGAGGTCGTGCACCACCGTCAGCGTCCGGTCGTTGCACGTCTCGGCGGTGATCCGGCCCAGCGAGTCGCGTTCGAAGGAGAGGTCCGCATGGGCGTTCGTCGCGCGGACCAGCTGGCCGGCCGGGTCGTGCGCGAAGGTGGTGACCCCTCCGTCGTGGCGTTTTTCCACCGCCCTGCCCAGTTGGTCGTACCGGAAGTGGGTGACCTGGCCGACGCCATTGGTGCGGCTCGTCAGTTGTCCTGCGTTGTCGTATCCATAGCTCATTTCCCGGCCGTTGAAATCTATTTCACGAACAAGGCGCCCGGCGGGGTCGTATTCGTAATGCCACTGCAATCCTGCAGAATTGTGCACCGATGTGAGTCGCAGCTCTGTATCGTATCGGAACTCCGTTCTGCTGCCGTCGGATTCCACCCGGGCGGCCAAGGTGTCGAACGGAGCAGATTCGAATCGGGTAAGCTCTCCGAGGGCGTCGACATACTGCAATTGGTTGCCCTCTGGGTCCCGTTGCCACGACTCGACCGTCCCTCCGGGACCTGTGCACGAGGTCAGGTGGCCCTCGAGGCTCCAGGTGAATCGGGTGGTCCCGCCGGAGGCATCGATGACGGAGATGACCCTGCCCATGGCGTCCCGCTCGTATCGCGTCGCGCAGTCTGAAGGATCGATGACGACTGTCGGCAGTCCTGCGCGATCAGTAGTGATCCGCCGCACCGCGCCGAGCGGGTCGGTGATGGATGTCAGATCTCCGCGCTCGCCGTACTCGTAGTCGGTCGTCGCGCCGAGGGGGTCCCTGATCCGCCGCATGTTCCCGGAGTCGTCGTACTCGCGTTGCCAGAGTGCGCCACCTGGCTGAGTGACCGTCACCGGCAGGTGCAGACTGTTGTATTTCGCTGTGCCCGTCGATCCGTCCGGTCGTGTGACCCGCAGCAGATTGCCGGCGATATCGTAGGTGTAGTGGGTGGTGCGGCCGAGCGGGTCCGTACGGGAGATCAGCCGGTCGTGACGATCCCACTCCGTCAAAGTGGCGTTGCCGAGGGGGTCGGTCAGCCGGACGAGCTGGAAGTGCTCGTTGAACTGATACGTCGAGGCGTTGCCGAGAGAATCCGTCGCGACGGTGGTACGTGCCACCGCATCGTATACGTAGTGATATTCCAGGTATCCGCCGGTGCCGGTCGTGTGAACGCAGCGGCCTTGGTCGTCATACGTGTAGCGGTACGACGTGTCATTGCGGTCCTGCCAGCCGGTGATACGGCCGTGGGAGTCGTAATGGAAGGCGAGGGGGAGTCCCGATGAGTTGGTGATCCCACCGAGATTTCCCTCCGTGTCGTAGCTGTAGCGCAGCAGCAGCGTCGGGTCAGCGCCGGAAAGGAGCCGCAGAGCGGTAATCCGGCCCTGGTCGGTCTCGATACCGAGGTGATAGCCGCCGTCGTGAACGATCGCGGTGGGACTGCCGTCTGCGCTGTATTCCAAGCGGATCCGGTCTCCGTTGCGGTCCGTGATCGCGACCAGTGGCATCTCCGCACTGCGGGTCACAGCGGCGAAATGCAGGGTGTGGCCGGTCTCGGGGCGGTCTATGCGTATCTGTCCGCCGGGGAATCCGTCCCACTCCAGCGGCCAGCGGGGTCCCTCGCTGGGCATGCGGGGGGTACGCGGCGCCGGGACGGGATAGTAGAGAACCATGCCGTCCTCAGAGGTGTAACGCACTCCTTGATCGTCCAGGATCAGACGCTGATCCAGTGTCGAGGCCCAGGATTTTCCGAACCATCGTCCCGCGCGGTAGGACGACACGTGGTGGCGCTCCAGCACGAGGGGCAGATTGCCCGGCAGCCGGACATCAGTCGCTGACATGACCATCTCGCCGGTCGCCACGTCGATGGGGTCGCCGCACTTGTTGCGCTTGAACATGGTCACGCCCGACTTGCGCATCCAGGCCGCGCCTTTGCGCAGACCGCCCGCAAGGTCGCCGAGATGACTCCCCATACCCTTCATGAGCTTGGGCAGGTTCTTGGCCATCTTGAGGAGGCCACCTGCGGTGGTGAGGCCCTTGAATCCGGGTATGCAGTCGAGGGCGGCGAAGAACACGTCCCAGAGGCTGGCTTTGCCTTGCGCGTATTTGATGACGGTATCGGCGAGCACGACCAGCGCCGCCGCCAACACGATCCAGGCCAGTGGGCCGCCGATGATCATCACGACGATGCCGAGGACCGCGACGATGACCTTGCAGACCGCGACGATCTCGTCCCAGTGGTCGGCGACCCAGTCGACCGCCTTCTCCCACCAGTGCTTGTTCTTGATCCCCGCGTCCGACGCCTCGTGCAACCCGTGCTCGGCGGTGCTCGCCGCGGTGTCCCGCAGATGCGCCGCCTGAGCCGCCAGTTCCTTCGCCGCGTCCAAGCGCTGCTGCGCGTCGTGCACCGCGGAGTTCGCGGAGTTCTGCGCGTTGGAGGCGTCCAGCGCGTTCCGGGTGGCGGTGCGGACCTCCTCGGCCGATGGCGGCTCCACGCCTGGCTTCGGGTCCGCCTGGTACTCCTTGGACTTGTCCCCGGCCCGCTTCACCCAGTCGTTCGCGTTGGTCTGGGTGGTCTTGGCGGCGTCCAGATCCTGCCGGGCGGTACGCCCCTGGGCCAGCGCCCGGTCGGCGTCCGCCTGCGCGGTCTCCAGCTTCGGCCAGTACGTCTCCAACGCCCCCGACGCCAGCCGGTAGGACTTCTCCAGCTTGGTCAGCTCGCCCGGCAGGTCCCCGAACTGCTCCCGGTAGGCGTCCGCCGCCAGACCCGCCCAGTCCTGCACCGCGTTGTTCCCGCTCAATCCCCGCACCGAGCGCAGTGCCGAGGAGACGTCGTCCGCGAAGTCGCCCAGCTTGCGGGCGAGTTCCTTCACCTCGTACGGATCACCTGGGACCGGATCCCGATCCAGGTCGAGTATGTGCCAGTCCGTAGGCCGATTCCCCATGTATGTGCCCCCGTGCATCGACTAGCCGCCGCAGCTCCTGTCACTGTGCGAACACTTGACCCTACTGAACGGGTTCGAAGCGGTCGACCGGGCCATGAGGACGGAGGACTTCCCGCCGCAGGTCAAACCGTGAGGGTGCCCGACCTACCACCGCAACCGGCACGGACTGTCGACTTCCCGCAAACGGGCGGATCAGCCTACGGAGCGGTCGTAAGGCAGAGAGCCGTGCGCTCTCTCGCCTGTCTCTCACAGGCTTCTCACGGACGAGGTGTCACGGAGGCGGAGCGGCCGTCATGGAGGTGGCCGTCGAACGGGACCTGACCTGGGCGATCGGGACCGCGCCGGACCAATTGATACGGTCCGTCAGGCAGTGACGAACGCTGGGGGTCAAGGGGTCGCAGGTTCAAATCCTGTCGTCCCGACGGTGCTGAAAGGCCCGCTGGCTGGGAGAAATCCCAGGTCAGCGGGCCTTTTGCATTGCTCTGACTAGGCGTCAAAGTGACAGCCCATCAGATGCTTGGGGACCAGCTGGGGACGGTGCTGAGGAAGAAACCCCTGATCAGGCCCTGTTTGCTTGGGGACCATGATCGCGAATGGTTGCTCCTGCATTGTCCGGTTTCTACAAGACCCGCAGGGTCGCGGCGAGCGGGTCCGAGGGCCCGGGGGCTCCGGCCAGGTGGGCGCTGAGCGATCGTCCGGCGGCGACGATGGCTTGTAGGTCGGGGTGGAGGTAGCGCTGGGTGGTGAGCAGCGAGCCGTGGCCGGCGATGAGCCGCAGGACATGCAGTGGCACCCCGGCGTCGGCCATCCACGTCAGCCCGGTGTGGCGCAGGCTGTGGCGGCGCAGCTTTTCGTGGCCCAGGGAGCTGACGACCGCGTCCCAGTGGGTGGCGTCGCGCAGGACGGCGGTGGTGATGCGTCCGCCGCGCGGGCCGGTGAACAGCCGGGCGTCGGGGTCGGGGCCGGCGGCCAGCAGGCGTTGCGCGATCAAGGGCCGCACTTCCTCGATGAGCGGGACGCGGCGGGCCGCTTTTGCCCTTGGTGCCCTTGTCGGCGAGCCCGCCGGGGGAGGGGGTGGTCTGGCGGCGCACGGTCCAGATCCAGTTGACCGGGTCGATGTCCTTGACCCGCACGCCGGATGCCTCGCCGATGCGGGCGGCGGTGCAGGCCATGAAGATCACCACGCTGCCCCATCCGGCGAAGTTCCCGTGGGAACGTGCCACCAGCGCCGCGGCCAGGGCGGTGAGCGCCGCCCAGTCGGGCAGGGCCAAGGTGCGGGGGTCGTCGAGTTCGTCCTCGGCCTGCTTGTAGGCCGACTGCCAGCCCACGATGCGCGCGGGGTTGCGCGCGATGATGCCGTCCCGCACGGCCTGCTCCATCACCCGCACCAGGACTGCCAGGCTGTTCTTGACCGTGGAGCGCCCGCACTCGTCCGCGATCCACCCGTACACGCTGCGGTCCACCGCACCGTTGCTGATCATTGCGACCGGGATGTGGCCCAGGCTGGGCACCACTCGTAGCCGCCACCCCGCCAGATACGGGTCGGTGGTCTTGGCCTCCAAGCCGCGCAGGGCGAGCGGCATGTTGGCGTTCCCGAAGTCGGCCAGCGACTGATTGGACCGGGTCGGGTCGATCCCGCGCAGGGCTGCGGCCAACAGCGCGTCGATCCACTCCTGGGCTTCCTCGGCACTGGCCCGGGCTTCCGACAGGGACCGTCGTTTGCCGGTATGGGGATCGGTCCAGCGCACGCGCGCCCGGTAGGGAACCGGCCGGTTCGCACGGTGCTCGATATCGGCCGACAACGCCACGGCGATGGGCAATTGCTCTATGTAGGGCATCAGGCCGCCTGCGCGGGGTCGATGCGGCGACCAGCCAGCCACCGTTCGACATCGGCGGCGCCGTACATCACCACCCGCTCCGACAGACGGACGAAAGGCGGTCCCTGCGGGGGCCGTGCCGTCCTCCATCGACGGACCGAGGAGGCGTCCACCCGCAGCAGGCGGGCTATCTCCCCGGTCGTGTACCACCCCCCGGCCAGTGGGACGGGCGATGGCTCGATATTCATGGAACGGACATTTTCGGTCGTCGGTGCTTTAGGGTGCATGGACTTCCCGGGGGTTGGAGGGCAGGGTTGGGTTTGGCAACCGGACGCGGATTTCGGGATGCTGCGGGGAGGAGAAGTGTTCAGGGCGCCGGGCTCTGCTCGGGCAAGACACAACATTAAACAGAAGGCGCGCGAAGTCCAGCCCAATCGTTGCTAGTTCTCCAACGGAGAACACCGGTACCGGCCAGCGCCCCCTTAACAGTTCCAAGAAAGGCCCGAGGAAAAGTTTGCTTCAGTTATTGCTGGTCGCACTTCTCTGGATTCCTCGATTGCTTCCGGAACCGCTCTCGCCGCCGTGGGCATGGTGTAGGTGCTACTGACTGCACTCCGTGTTTAGGGGCGTCGTCGGAGTCCTTGCGAGGTTGAGTGGCGTCGAACCACTAATGATCCGCAGTATCACCGGTTTGGCTAACCGGCGATCCCCGGCTATGTTGCCGTGCCTCGAAGGGGTTGGGCGCACAACTACACGAGCGAGCCGCCACAGTTCAGGGGACGGCCGAGGGCGCACGGCACCTCGTGGACTGTCCTGGGGCGCGGAAGAGGCATCGGCCATCACGGCCGCTGCTGTGCTGCCGCCGGTACGGGCTGCCGAACAGTCCGAGGAGGACTCCGCCTGAGGATCACTGCACCGCAACGGGCCGGAACGAAAACCGCGTCCGGGCCACGATGGACCAGCTGGCTCCTGCGTGGGGCGAAAATCCGAACGGCGGCAAATGCGACATCAAGATCATCGCCGCGAAGCCGCTGTCGACGCACCGTCTTCGACGGCGCCCACCCCAATGCCCACCTTCGCAACGAGTCCATACAGCGCCTGCAGTCGCTCCAGGCCGCCGGAGACTCTCCCGACTCGAGAGACGCCCAGATCGCGGCTCAAAGGGAGGTGAAGAAGCTCAAGGTCCGACTCGCTCGCCCAATTGAACAGCGCCATCGAGGATCTTGCCGTCCTCCGGACCCGGGCCCTCGCCCGTCTGGCGGCCCCACACGAGAGGGGTCCGTGCCAGAGGGAGACCTCGGGACGTACGTCGTGAAGTTGTCCAGCTGACGGCTTTGACCTGGAGTGATGACGCTGAACAGGGCTCTGGCCTGGGCGGATCCGTCTTTCTGGATCTTTCAGACTCGTGCCCGGTTGTGCAGCTAATTCTCCCTACGCGCTCCCCAGGGCCGCTCGCACTCCCCGGATTCTCCCCAGATGGTCTGCCGTAGGAGGATCGCCTGCCCCGTCTGGCAGTACGGGTGTGTGAGTCGTGCCGATTCGCATTGCGTAAGCGCCCAGAAGAGATGTCGGCATTCGCCCGGTCAGATGTCGCGGAAGAGACTTGGGAGCGCGGTGACCTGCCACGATGAGCGGCTGATGGCCACTGACCTGCGCGAATGACCTTTCGGCTATTTCACGTTCGTGCCGGTTGATGAGGCCAGAAGTCCCAGGAAAGTCCCAGGGGGACTTCCACTGCTGACGGGTGCCTTTCGGTTCTATAGGGCAGGACGGGCTCGTCGAACGGCCCCGTTTCCAGCGAGGGCGGCGGAGCCTAGATGTCGAGTGACTGGCGTTCGCCAATCGTTGCGGGAATAGCTCCGGCTACCAGACGGGCAGCCAGGGCGACCGTGGTACCGAGCGTCAGTGAGGCGAGGGCCACCATCAGGGCGGCGACATGCACGGCACCGGCCAGGACGGCTAGGACAACTCATGTCGCGCCCGTGGCGGGTGGTCGGATCGGGTCGCACGGCGGTGCGGCGTGCGGGCCCGCCCCGCAGATGATCGGCTGCTCGCCGGATCGTGTTCCGGCCCGTCCAGGGGGGTCTGGCTGATGCACTGTCTGCTCTTCCCGCTGCCTGGGAAGGGCGGCGCCGCAGGCGACCCGCACCGTTACCCCCCGTTGCCACGACGCGGTCAAGGCCATCCGAACCCGACCGTGGCGGAGGCGGCGGGCAGAGACTTCCGCTACCCAGCGCCCCCGCTCGGCCTGCGTGCACCTCACACCTCAGTCGGGCAGCCGCCAAGATCCCGACGTGGGGTGAGTGATACTGCGACCAGCCATCTCAGGGTGTGGAGGTGGCAGCCAGGCGCAGCCTTGATGCTCCATAGACAGATTCTCCCCATTTCAAACATTGAGCCGCGCCAAGAGGCAGGGCCTCTAGGTAGAGCGTGGAGATGCTTATGAGGAGACCGCGGAAGAGGACCGGGGACATGGCGGAGCAGTTTGGAGAGGTCCACGTGCTCCGGACTAATGGAAGACTCCATTGAAGGGCACCACACCACGGGCTGGCGGCGAAAGCCACTCCGCAGGTCCGGCATTGATTTCGTGCTGCTGAGCGGCAGCGCTGTCGCCGCCCACGGAAACGCCCATTAGTGCCAGTATGAGAATTGGTGAAATCGCCGACCGCCAAGAGCGCCATACTGCAGTCGACGACCATACGGTGACGGTGGAGGGGATTCCGTAGTCCAAGTCCAGTGCCGGTCGTGCGTCGCCGCTCACCCGGGCAGCTCCGGCTCCTTGGTGGCTCACCCAGAGAGCCGGACCACCGGCTACTGTCCGCGCTTAAGTGCTGGTCGGGCCGGGATCAGGGCGAGGAACTGATCCTCCGCCGTGGAGCCTGGCAGGCAGCGGCCGGGGTTCTAGTGATAGCCGCCGCACTGGCACGGGCCGCCGGACTGGCAGCCGCACCCGCAACTGGCGCTGCAACCGCAGGTGCGCAGGACCGGCAGCCGAGCAGGTTGCGTGCGGATGGAGGTGGACGGGGCGGTGCTGTGCGGGAGATGCGTCATGGGGCCTCCTCGACAGACATGCCTGTATCGCCAGTGAAGCCAGTGCGTCACGAACCGTCAAGGTAGGGAACCGGTCCGGGATAGCGACTCTTGACCCGTACGAGCAGGCCCCAGGCCCCAGTGGCCGTTCGCCGTCTACTTCGGTGTGCTGATTCGCCGGGTGTGACGCGTCATCAGGAGTGCGGTGGTGGTGATGATGGCGAGGATTTGGGCGGCGACGCTGAGCTTCTTGTCGGTGGACCAGATGGGTTCGTACATGTCGGGGAGCGGGCCGAGGGCCCCGACGTCGACGTAGCGGTACAGCAGGATCGCGGCGAGTCCGCCTGCCGCGACGAGCCAGCCGAAGGCGTCACCCAGCGGCCGGCGCCAGGCGACGATCAGCAGAGCCGCCAGGGACGCCAGGCCCGCTTCGACGCGGAACAGGGCGCCCTGGCTGATCGTGGCGCTGACTGCGTCGTACTGATCGGCGAGCTTGGCGTGGATGTAGGCGTCGATGGCCAGGCCCGCTGCGGCGGCGACCCGGCATACCCAGCCAGCGATGCGGAGAGCGTTGCCGGACGTTGCGGCAGATGCCATGGTTCCGACTCCTTGTGTTCTGAGGCGATAGCCGGCCATACCCTGGTCCGGCCCGGCCCGGCCCGGCTCAGCGGACGGTGAGGGTGCCCTTCATGTATTGGTGGATGTTGCAGATGTAGCTGTAGTTCCCCGCTGTCGCGGGGGCTTTGAACGTTGCGGACTTGCCGCCGGCGATCGTGCCGGTGTCGAACGCCTTGCCGTCGGTGGCTGTGGCGGTGTGCGGGGTCTTGTCCTCGTTGAGCACCGTGACCACCGTGCCCGGTGCGACTGTCAGCGCGGCTGGGCTGAACAGGAAGTCCTTGATGACGATGCGTCCTGCCCCGCTTGCGGTGGTTCCCGCGGGAGTTGAGGCCGGCGCCGTCGAGGAGGACGATCCGCTGCTACTGGAGCAGCCCGTCAGTGCGAGCAGCGCGCAGATGACGCTCGCGGCGCCCAGGCGTCCACGGTGGGGTCGTACTCGGTTGGTCATCATCTATGGGACCCATCCATTCGACAGGAGCACTCGACACAGGAATAGCGATACCGGGGAGGTGGTGCGCCCCGGACTCCGAGAGTCAAGGGGTCCGGGGCGCACCACGCAGGATCAGATCGTCAGCAGGGTGGTGCTGGCGGCCTTGTCGACGGGCAGGAAGTCGTCCGGGACGGGGTACTGGCCCAGAACGTAGTGCAGGATCGCGGCGTGCATCGCCTCGACGGGGGCGATGGTGGCGGCGGTGCTGATCCCGGCGGGGCTGGTGACGTTGTAGGTCGCGAACAGGTACGTCTGCGCGGCCTGGTCCTCCAGTTGCAGGGCCAGTTTGGCGACGGCGCCCACGTCGGTGGCCTTGCCGAGGGCGGCGGTGACGTCTGCCTGGTTGGACAGGGGGACGTTGGTGATGGCGGGCTTGCCGGCGCCGGTCAGGACCGCGTTCCAGGCTTTGGCGT
>NZ_JAAIKO010000083.1 GCF_016107395.1 Streptomyces fildesensis | reverse complement strand
CACCTGGCACCTCCCGCGCCGCCATCCCCGCGATCTTCTCCACCACGCCGTCCGCAATGGTTGTCCTGCCCCGGGTCGCCGCAGCCGCGTCCGCTCCGACCTTTCCCTGCAAGGTCGTCGCGCCAGAGGCTCGGGGATCGCTCTTGGCTGCGCTGGTCGCCTCCGTCACGGGAAGCCACCTCCTCGATCAGGCGGGCCCCCAAGGGCCCGCGAAAGTATCGGCCACACTCCTACTCCTACCCGCCCGGGCCCGGACCCGCTCGTTGGGGGTCCGGTCGCGCCGGGCACTGGGTGTCGCGGTCATCGCAGGTGGCGTCTCCGCGTTCCTCGATGCGACCGGGACCAGCGCACCGCGGTGAAGGCCCAGGTGGCCACGAAGAGCACGATGGCGATGACCAGCAGGTATCCCAGCCCCTCCACCACCGCGCCGATGATTCCCAGCACGACAGCCACAAGGATCAGAAGCAAAAAGAGAGTCATAGCCATCGCCTCCACCGGCCCGAAGTTTGCAGATCGCCGCCGGGATGCCTTTCACCTTCAGCGTGCCTCCCTCTGCCCTCCGATGCCAAGGCCGGGCGCACAACCGGGCGCACATCTCCCGCGATCTCCTCGAAGCATCACACCGGTGCTGCCCTCATCCACCGCGGTGGGTACCGTGACGCATAGAGTGTCCTCTGACCTGCACGAATACCGAAGACAGTTCAGCCAGCACGCCTCATTCCTATTAGTTGCCGACGATAACGACGCCGCGCGCTGCAAAGATCGCAATGTCATGGAGCGGGCAATCAACAAGCTCAAGGTCTTCCGGGCCGTGGCCACGCGTTAGGACAAGCGCCGCTATGTGTTTCTCGGCACCGTCACTGCCGCCAGTGTGGTGATCCGGCTTCGTACCTGACCAGGACGAGCTCAGTCCTCCCAGTCGCGCTGAGGCTCGGGCACACCCACGGAACGGGCGTCTTCCTCGCCGGTGACACGCGCAGCCCCATTGCCGCGGGGGTAGCGAAACGCACGGTCGGCGAAGACGACGAACGCTTCGGCCCCGGTGTGGTAGTTGACGTACCAGCCGCCGGACGGAGCCAGGCAGTCTGCCAGCGCACCGGCCAGCCGCCCGGCGTCGCCCTCCGGGGCCGGGAGATCCAGCAGGGTCCACTGCCGGGGCTGCCTGTCTGTCGCGCTCGCGACCTCGATCCGCCGCACCGACGTGACCTGCAACGGCACGCTGTTCAACTCGCTCCCGACCCGCAGACTCTCCCCGATCAACACACCAATAAGCACACGATCCTCCTCGCCATCGACCCAGTCACGTTAGCGAGGAGAATCGAGCACCGGCACATGATCGGCTGGACAGGCATAAGCGAGGGCGATGAGCTCGCTGATGCCGACGGCGTAGAGGATCAGCACGGCGAGGGAGTCGATGCCCATGCGGGCGATGCGTCGTTGTGGGCGGAAGATCAGTCCGACTGCGTAGACGGCCGTGAGGAGGGCTCCCAGGCCGGTGAGGTAATGTCGGTGTGCTGGGCCTGTGGAAGGACCGCTTTGCCGGACAGCAGGTCGGCGACGACGAACAGGGTGGGCAGTCGCCCAGCGCCGGCGCTGCATCGACTTCTTCGCCGCCTCGGAGGCAGCGGCCCGCTTCGGCGCCGAGCACTACACACTCACCGGGACCGTCCGTAGCAAGGAGCGGGCGATGGCTGCGCCGGTTTCGGCGACATCCTGGGCTGAACGCGGACGTGAATGGAAGCGCGCTCACCGAATCACGCCGCCGACATAGTGGGTCTTCGAACTTGAGCGGTGCGCCCCCTAAGTGTGCCGACCGGCAGTCACTGTCCGTGATGGCCGGGTTGCCGACGGATCCTCCGCGTGCTCAGTCTTAACCTGCTGAAACCCGCTGGGCGGCAGCCCGATGAGCCGCGGCGCGAGCCGTTCTGGCACAACCTCGCGGCCAAACAGCTCTCCGCCCACAGCACCTCCCGCGCCAGGGGTAGGCAGCTGTCGCTGCGTCAACATTCGTTAATGCGAGAGGGGTTGCGATCAGTACATGTTCTCGGATCTCATTCGGGTATCGGGTATCGGGTATCGGAGGTCCGGGTGGCGAGCTGGGCGACGTACAAGTGCGGGTGCGGCCACCCGCGTTACCGTCATGGGGGACGCCGGTTCACAGCCGCCTGCGCGGACGGCTGTCTGTGCGCCGTATTCAAGGCTCCGCCGTTGGAACGAGGCGGGAGCGGTCCCGATCCGTCATGGCTCGGGCCGTCATTGCCCGAGCCGGACCGCAGACCGCATCCGTCCTGTCCAATCCAGGACCCGGACTGCAATGGCATGCATCCAGATGTGATCTGATCCTGCGCTGTGCGTTCTGCGACGCCTCTGTGGGTGTCACGGGCCGGCTTCGGTGTTCCGGCGGCACATGTCGGCCAGTGTCATGAGCAGCGGCACGTTCGGGACCTCGCTCACTGGCTTGCTGAACAGCGACCAGAACGTGCCTGCCCCGTTGATGGTCACATAGCCGTTGTCAGCGGACACGCTGCTGATGTCGGCCCACGGCACCAGGCCCGTCTTGCTCTGGATGCCGTCCGCGCTGATGGCGATCTTCCCGAAGGCGAGGGAATCACCACGCCGCAGCGCCTCTACCGCGCTGGGCAGCAGGAGTTGCGACACCCTCTGGTTGGCCCGTTGGCCGAGCTGGTTGTACCGCCTCGCCCAATGGTTCGGGTCGGCACGTCGGGCGTACGCCGAGTCCTTGTAGCTGCCCAGGAAGTGGATCTGGGCACCGTCGGTGCGGGTCAGTGCGTAGCGGAAGCTGGTCCCTTTGTAGCGGCCGTTGGTAAAGCGGTTGACGACGCTCTGGCTTACCGTCGCGATCTGGTCCCACCGGAACACCTGGGGCTCCGTGTCGGCCTGGTGCCGGACGACACCGCTCTCGAATGCGTAGATCCGGACCTTCGGGCGCGTCGGCCTAAGCGAGATGAACCATTCTACCGTGAACGCATCGTCAAACCGGCCGAGTTGGTGCTGCTCCGCAATCTTCACCACTTCGGAGGGCGCCCCTGCTTCCTCCGGTATGCGGTGACCGTTTGTGCTGCCGGGCGCGGCCGAGGGCGAAGAGGGGGGTCGTGTGGTGACCCAACTGACCACACCTTGGCGGTCAACGGAGAAGATCTTCAGATCGTAGCCGGTGTACGTGATGCGCCAGCTCATCCCCGGGATACCCACGACAATCCCGGCGTAGGGCGGAAGGCTCCGCAGGCGTTCGGCTGCGAGAGCATGGTCGTCATCCCCGCCCGCGCGCGAGTCCAGGTGATCCTGGAGGTGGGCGCGGGCTTCGTCCTTGGTGTCGAAAGTCCGGGCAGAGCACGAAACGGCGATGCCGTTCGATGCGCGTGCGTCGGCGGCGGCTCGAATCCAGCGATAGGCCCCCACGGGACCAGCGTAGCGGGTCTTCACAGCTGAGTGGTGTGCCCTCCGTGTGCGCTCTGACCAATAGTCACTGCGTTTGGTGGATAGGGTTGTTGGTGGCCTTGGCAGCAGGGCGCCCGTGGCCCTGGGCGATCTGTTCTTGAGGCAAAAGGATCACTGGGGAGCCACGGGCTTGGTCAACGATACGACGTTGCTGCTGGACCTCGACGGCGTGTCCGTCATGCGGGTCGAACGGCTTCAGTGCGGTGGGCGCCGGGTCCACCTGGCCACGGCGGAGGAGGCGGCGCGGGCCTGTCCGGCCTGCGGGGTCTTCGCCTCCCGGGTGAAGGGTTCAGCGACCACCCGGCCGCGTGATCTTCCCTCCGGCGAGAGCAGGTTGGAGCTCGTCTGGCACAAGCGCCGCTGGTGGTGCCGTGAGACGGCCTGTCCACGGAGGTCGTTCACCGAGCAGATCGAGCAGATACCGGCCGGGGTCCGGATCACCCGACGGCTGCGGGCTGCGTCCGGGCGGCGGGTGCGCGATTCCGGATCCACGGTTATCCAGGCTGTCCGCGATCTGCGCCTGTCCTGGCCGACCGTGATGAACGCCTTCCGCACCTGTGTCCGCGAAGTCGTCGAAGCTGAGCTCCCCGACGTCGAGGTGCTGGGGATCGATGAGACCAGGCGCGGGCGGACCGGCTGGGAGCAAGAGCCGGACACCGGGAAGGGGAAGATGACCAGGGATCGCTGGCACACCGGGTTCGTCGATGCGCTCGGGACCGGCGGCCTGCTCGGCCAGGTCGAAGGCCGCACCGTCGCCGACGTCCTGGCCTGGCTCTCGACCACGCCATTGACCTGGAGGAAGAACATCCGTCACGTCGCCATCGACATGTCGGCCACCTACCGCGCCGCGATCCGCACCGGCCTGCCCGACGTGATCGTGGTGGTCGACCACTTCCACGTAGTGCAGCTCGCGAACAAGATGCTCTCCCTGGTGCGCAGGCGCACCACCGCCGAGACCGTGGCCGGCGCGGACGCGCCACCGACCCGGAGCGGAAGGCCCGTCGCCGCCTGTTACGCAACCGCGAAGACCTCACCGACGACCAGTTCGCCACCATGTGGAACCCGCTGCTGGGCGACGGGAAGATCGGACAGACACTGCTGACGGCGTGGATCGCCAAGGAGAGCCTGCGCAACCTCCTGGCCCTGGCCCGCACCGGCGCGAGCCGGGAGCAAGTGGGCCACGCCCGCTGGAAGTTCCTCACCTGGTGCGCGGACGCGAACATCCCCGAGGTCCGCACCCTCGCCACCACCATCGACCGTTGGTGGACCGAGATCGCCGCGTTCATCACCACCGGCCACAGCAACGCCAAGAGCGAAGGCATCAACCGCGTGATCAAGCTCGTCGCCCGCAACGCGTTCGGCTTCCGCAACGCCGAAAACCAACGCCTACGCACACGCTGCGTCACCACCCGCCAAGCCCGCGGACACCTCCGCACCGTTCAACTTTGAGGACCCGACATAGTTTCGGTAGGGGACACCCCCCGTTTGGCGAGAGGACGGATCATGTTGCGCGCAGTGTGGAACGGCACGGTGATCGCGGAAGCGGCGCACACCGTGGTCGTCGAGGGTAACCACTACGTCCCACCCGAGTCGCTGCATCGCGAGTACTTCACCAGGAGCCCGGCGATGTCACTGTGCCCGTGGAAGGGCATCGCCAGCTATTACACCGTGCGCGTCGGCGACGAGGTCAACCCGAACGCGGCCTGGTACTACCCGCATCCCAGCCCTTTCGCCCGCAAGATCAGAACCACGTCGCGTTCTGGCACACCGGTGGCCGTCGTGGGCGTAATGGAGAGCGTCGAGGGCTCTGGCGCGGGCGTGTGACTAGCGCAACCGGTCGACGTACCCGTGCGTTTTTGGGCGTCGGCGGCCGGACGGCGGGGTGTTGGCTGCGGTCGGTTCAGGGGCGCAGGAGGTGGCGTACCGCGACGATGGCCTGCATCGCGGCCGCCGGACGCAACAGCGCGGGCCGGGGCCGGTCGGCCATCGCGCCGCGGGCGAGGCTTGCGGCGGTCACGGCGGCAACCGGCACCACCCATGTGGTGACCGCCGCGGCGCGGACGGCGCGGCTGGGTTCGTGTCGCAGTACCAGCCAGGTCCAGAATGCGGCGTCGGCGAAAGAGTCTGCGTAGTCGCCGAAGGGGGAGGCGGTGCCCTGGCGGCGGGCGAGGTGACCGTCGGCCAGATCCGAGGCGATCGCCACCACACCGGCCCAGCGGCCCGACCCCGCAGCCAGCGCGGGGAGGTTACCGCGGATCAGCGTCAGCACATCGGCGGGCGAGAGCCGGACGCGGTCTTCCAGCATCCCCAGGTGCAGGGCGCTCAGCGTCCAGCTGGCCGCCACCCATCCACGCCCGCGCCCGTGGGCCAGCGTGAGGAACCCGAGGTGCAGGGCAGTGATCTCCGTGAGAGCCCGTGGACGCCGGGCCGCCTGGCGCACTGACCGGTCGGCCGCGAGGGTGAGAAAACGTGCGACCGCCTGCGGGCTCCAGCGGCCCTGGGGCAGGATCCGCAAAAGCGCGTCAGTCGCAGTGCGGCTGTCGGTGAGATCGGATACGGACACGTGGGCCGGCCTTTCTTCGGGCGCGGGTCATTGAGCCCACGTTGGAGGGCCGACCCGTGGGCGGACGGCGAGCGTGGTCACCGACGGTCGCGGCGGCAGGGCGTAGCGTCGTGCCCGGACGGCATGTGGAGCGGATGGGAACGGACGTGGGTTATGGGGTGGGGCAGGCGGCTGTCGTTGGTGGCGGTGGCGGGTGGCAGTGTTGCGGCCGGGTATGCGGGGCTGGTGACGGGGGCCTTGCCGCTCGACCTGGGTGTGGGCCGGCGGACCCGTTCTCTGGGACCACAGGTGATCGACATCAGCGCGCCCAGGGACGTGGTCTTCGATGTGATCGCGCAGCCCTATCTCGGGCGAACGACCCGGGCGATGCGGGAGAAGGTGCAGGTGCTGGAGCGGTCCGCCGACATGGTGCTCGCCGCGCACTTCACTCCGGTAGCGGGCGGGCGGCTGACCGCGACGACGGCAGAGACCGTGCGGTTCACCCGCCCCGGCCGGGTCGACTTCCGCCTGGTGCGCGGCCCGGTACCCGCCGTCGTCGAGTCGTTCGTGCTGTCCGAGAACGGCCCGGGCACGCGGCTGGAGTACCGGGGTGAGCTGGGCACCGACGGGTGGGCGCTGGGAGAACGCTGGGGCCGTCTGGTCGCAGCACGGTGGGAGGAGACGGTCGCCGGCTCGCTCCGGGTAGTCAAGGAAGAAGCGGAGCGACGCGCCCGCCCCCGGTGACGCGCCGCGCCCGCACCGGGCACGTCCGGCTGTCACTTCACGCGCTTCCTGCCGGTGACCAGTTCGGTGATGTACTTCTGGCCGTTGGCATACGCCTGGTCGTGTGTGTAGCTTTCGGAGACGTACTGGCGTCGGCCGGTTTCCTTGTCGGTGACGAGTACCCGGAACCCCAGAGCGCTGCACCCGCGCCTGAACGGGACGCCTACGCCCATCAGCCCCTCTGCCACATCAACGGCGAAACGATCGCGGCTCACCGGGCCGGGCACAGTACGCTCCTGGCTGCGGCCGGCCCCGAATCTGAATGGTCCGATGCGGATGGTGCGTCGCATGACGCCTCCCTGCCCGTATGAGCCAATTCTACGTGTGATGAGCGGGTGCGGGGTTCTCCCAGTCGGTGGGGGACCGACCCGCCGGTGCGCACCATAAGCAGACACACGTGCCCCTGGGTTTCCGAGGCATCCCGCCTGCCATCTCGGCGGCGGGATCCCGTGTTGCCCATGGTCGTGTGGATGAGGCGGTTGTTCGGTGAACGGCCTCACAGGTCTCGGCCCCAGCCGGGCGTAGCGTTCAAGCCATGGTGCTGCGTTTGGTGCTGGGCACGGTGTACACAGCGATGGCCCTGGGCCAGCTCGTCTCCTTCGGGCGTATGCCCTCGATTCTGGCCGCGTACGGGCTGGTGGACGGCGTTGCGGCGACCGCGCTCGCGGTGACCCTGATCGCCGGGGAGCTGGTGTGCGGCATCTGGTTCCTGGCCCACCCGCGATCGACGGCGCGCACCCCGGTGTGGATCTACGCGGCCGTCTCGGTGATGTGGGCCGCGCTGGCGGTGCAGGCATACGCCCGCGGTCTTACGGTCGCGAACTGCGGCTGCTTCGGGGTCCGCCTGTCCCAGCCGTTGTCCTGGATCGTGCTGGTCCAAGAGGCGCTGACCCTCCTGTACGCCGCGGTGCTGCTGCGTGCCGCCCGCCGGGCCCGGGCCGACACCCCTCAGGCCCGTACCCGCACGGGTGTGGCCCACGACGATGACCATGTGGAGATGCGATGACAACAGACGAGACGGCACCGGCGACGGATCAAGGAGCGCCGACACCGGCGGCACCGGTCAAGCGGGCCCGGGACGAGGTGTTCATCGAGTTCACCAAGTCGATCTGCCCGATCTGCAAGACCCCGGTCGACGCCCAGGTCAACATCCGCGAGGGCAAGGTGTACCTGCGCAAACGCTGCACCGAGCACGGCCCGTTCGAGGCCCTGGTCTACGGGGACGCTGAGGAGTACCTGTCCTCGGCCCGGTTCAACAAGCCCGGCACCATCCCGCTGGTCTTCCAGACCGAGGTCAAGGACGGTTGCCCGAGCGACTGCGGGCTGTGCCCGGAGCACAAGCAGCACGCGTGTCTGGGAATCATCGAGGTCAATACCGGCTGCAACCTGGACTGCCCGATCTGCTTCGCCGACTCCGGCCACCAGGCTGACGGCTACTCCATCACCCACGCCCAGTGCGCGAGCATGCTCGACGTCTTCGTGGCCTCCGAGGGGGAGCCGGAGGTGGTGATGTTTTCGGGGGGCGAGCCGACCATCCATCAGCACATCCTGGACTTCATCGACCTCGCCCAGGCCCGGCCGATCAAGAACGTCACGCTGAACACCAACGGTATCCGCCTCGCCTCCGACAAACGGTTCGTCGCCGAGCTGGGCGAACGCAATCAGGTGCCGGGCAAGTCGGTGAACATCTATCTGCAGTTCGACGGATTCGACGAGCGCACCCACCGCGAGATCCGGGGCCGCGACCTGCGGAAACTCAAGCAGAAGGCACTCGACAACTGCGCCGAGGCCGGGCTGACCGTCACCCTGGTCGCCGCCGTCGAACGCGGACTGAACGAGCACGAACTGGGCCCCATCATCACCTTCGGCATCGACCACCCCGCCGTGCGCTCCGTCGCGTTCCAGCCCGTCACCCACTCCGGGCGCCATGTCGCCTTCGACCCGCTGAACCGGCTTACCAACCCCGACGTCATCAAGCTGATCACCGAACAGCGGCCCGCCTGGTTTCAGAAGGGCGACTTCTTCCCCGTCCCCTGCTGCTTCCCCACCTGCCGCTCCGTCACCTACCTGATCGTCAACGGCGAGCCGGGCAACCGGACCGTCCTGCCCATCCCGCGCCTGCTGCAGGTCGAGGACTACCTCGACTACGTCACCAACCGTGTCATGCCCGACGCCGGGATCCGCGAGGCCCTGGAGAAGCTGTGGTCGGCCTCCGCGTTCATGGGCACAGAGACGACCCAGGAGAAACTGCGGGCCACCGCGCAGGCCCTGGACTGCGCGGACGCCTGCGGCATCGACCTGCCATCGGCCGTCAAGGACCTGGGCGACAAGGCGTTCATGATCGTCGTCCAGGACTTCCAGGACCCCTACACCCTCAACGTCAAACAGCTGATGAAGTGCTGCGTGGAGGAGATCACCCCCGACGGACGGCTCATCCCGTTCTGCGCCTACAACTCCGTCGGCTACCGCGAACAAATCCGCGCGCAGATGTCCGGCGTCCCCGTCGCCGGTGTCGTACCCAACGCCCTGCCGCTGGCCAACCGGCTCACCGACACCGCCTACGGCTCCAAGACCGTGCGTAGCGCACAAACCGCCGCCGAATACGAACAGGGCCCACGATGACCGCGCCCGACGAGAGCACCCGCCTGCCCGCTGCGGCCGGCGACGAGCTCAAAGCCTGCTGTGCCGCCGCGTACTCATCCGACGTGGTCGCGCTGCTGCTCGGCGACTCCTACCATCCCGGCGGCACCGCCCTGACCCGGCGCCTGACGGGCCATCTCGCACTCACAGACGCCAGCCGCGTTCTCGATGTGGCGTCCGGCCGCGGCACCACCGCCCTCCTGCTCGCCGACGCCTTCGGCGTGTGCGTGGACGGCGTGGACTACTCGCCGGCCAACGCCGCCCTCGCCCAGGGCGCGGCCGCCGCCGTGGGACTCGCGGAGCGGGTCACCTTCACCACCGGTGATGCCGAGCACCTGCCCTTTCCGGACGGCGTGTTCGACGCCGTGGTGTGCGAGTGCGCCCTGTGCACCTTCCCCGACAAGGTCCAAGCCGCAGCGGAGTTCGCCCGTGTCCTTCGGCCCGGTGGACGGGTCGGCATCGCCGATGTCACCGCCGCCTCCGACCGGCTCCCGCCGGAACTGACGGGTCTCGGCGCGCGGATCGCCTGCATCGCCGATGCCCGCTCGCCGGCCGAGTACGCCGAGATTCTGGCCGCCGCCGGGCTCCTTACGATCCACACCGAGCGCCATGACGCGGCCATGACCCGCATGATCGACCAGATCGAGGCGCGGCTGAATCTGCTACGGATGACCGCCGCGGCCAGACTCGACGACGCCGGCGTGGACCTGGCCGCGGCCCCAGCCGTCCTCGCCGCTTCCCGCGCCGCCGTCGCGGACGGCACCCTCGGCTACACCCTGCTGATCGCCGAGAAATCCCCCTGACGGCCCCTCCCTCTACCGGCCGTACGTAAGCGCCCTCACATAGCGGAACAGCCCACCGGTCCTAGCGTCGACACGAAAGCAGGCACCCGCAGAGGCGAGGACCTCTGCCATGGCAACCACCGTGCAGGTATCCCCGAGAGGCTCCGTTATCCCGGTCCACGCAGCGTGGGGCGCCGCATTCAGTGCGGCTGATCGCTCTTGGGCGGCGGCGGGTTTGGGAAGTAGGCCGTTGTCCCGACGCGGGGCGGCGGTGGGATGGTCCCACCCGCCGCGAGCCAGGCCGGCACGAATGCGGCCCGGTCACCGTCCAGCAGGTGACAGGTCCTGGCGACTCCGCTCAGGCGGCGGGCGTGTGCCTCGACTTGCTCCATGGCCATGTTGTACGCGGCCAGCAGTCTGGGAGCCGTCATTTCGTTTCTGCCTGCCACGCTGGAGACCCTCACCTGATAGCCGCCTTGGCCGTCGGGCCGGTAGTCGACCTCCACGTGATCCGGTTCGACGGTGCCTGCGGGGCGGTCACGGGTGCCCTGGTCGCCGACGCAGGCGGCGCACCCGTGCCAGGGCCGGATGCCCGGCGGACGGCCGTCGCACAAATGCACCCCGTGCGGGTCGTGGAAGACCTGCAGACTGCCGGGGCAGCCGCCACCGTGACATTCGAACGCTCCATCAGCCTGATGCAGCAGGAGCGGCCCCGGACACGACGGTGTGAGAGGCAGCGCCCCGTACGTCGCTTCCAACAAGGCCAGCGTCTGTTCAACACCCCAAGGTGCGCCCGCACTGACGCTCCGGCCGTTCTTCCTGTGCTTCCCCTGACGCATCGACCGCCTCCGTTCCGAATCCCAGTACGGCAACGAACGGCAGTACATCAGGTTGCGCACGCCACGAGCCCGCTCCGAGATCTTCACCGGCATGGCGGATCGCCAAGGCAGAGCTCCGCCCAGACGGCGACTCGGCTGGGTCAACGCATCGCAGCGGGCACCATCGACGTGGATACAGCGAGGAAAGCGGGGGTCGGTCTCGGCGAGGGCGGCCGGCTTGCGCGTCCCGTTGGTGTCGGGGGCATCAAGGTGCCCGAAGGGCATTCCGCGCCGAGATGACCAGGAGGCGAGCGCCGCTCAGCACGGTGGCGGTGCAAACACCCGCGAAGGCCCAGATAATGGCCGGTTCCCCGGTACGGACTCCCACGATCAGCAAGCAGATCGAAGCGATCGACGCTGCCGTCATGAAGGCGGCCTGGCAGCGAGGACCGAACGTGGCCTGCCGCCAGGGACGGCGTGAGGGCGATCCGAGGCTCCGCAATCGGCGATCGAGCCGCCGATGATGGCGCAGCCCGGCTTCGATCTCTCCCAGGGCCCGCCGCTCACGTTCGGTAAGACCGACTCCGCCCACTGCGATCGCCTCACCCTCGCCGGGATCTGAGAAGCGCATGCCCGCGTATTCGATTCATTGTCCCACCGCCCCGGTCCACGGGGAAGTGGGGACCGCAAGGATCGATCAGTCGCGTCGTAAGGAGTCACTGGCACGATTTCGCACCAGGTACGGCGTACGGTCGTACCGCCACTGTGTGTAACTGGAAAGGGACCGAGATGGACGCACCTGACAAGGGACCGGGACCACGCCACCCACCCCCCGAGCCGCAATCGCCGGAGGACGGCGCGAGCGCAGCCGGCGCCGAAGCCCCCGAGCCCCGGCAGAGGACCGTGTCTCACAGAAGTCCATGGAAGGGCAGAGCGACTCCGAAGCCGATGCCGTCTCGGAGCCGCAGCCGGAGCCGAAGGCGGAGTCGGTGTCGAGGCCGGGGCGGCTACGTGCCTTGTTGGGTTCCGGTCCGCCACCGGGCCCCGCCCGGCCGGGGTTCTGGCGCAGCCCGTTGCGCGGTCCGTGGCTGACCTCGGTGTTCGGGTTGGTCCTGCTGGTGGGTATCACGGTGCTGTTCGTGACCGGGTTGCTGTCGTACGCGGCCTACAGGCCTGCAGGCTGCACAGGGCCCACCCGAAATCGACCTCGCCGCGGGTCTCCGAC
>NZ_JAAIKO010000082.1 GCF_016107395.1 Streptomyces fildesensis | reverse complement strand
CTGCCGGACAACCAGATGGACGTAACGATCCTGCGCTACCTGTGCGGCATGGACACCACCGTCGCGGCCGAGGTGCTGGGCGTTCCGCTGGCCTCGGCGCGCTCCGACGACCGGCACGCCAAACGCACGCTGACCGAGACCCTCAACCTCCACGACCGCCCGGGAGGCGCTTCCCTATGACGTCGATCGATCAACTCCTCGCCCGCGCGCTCCTGATGACGGAGCCCGGGATTCCGCACGACGTCGTGACGTACGAGGACGTCTACACCTCGGCCGGTTCGCACGACGTTCTGTCCTGGCCGTCGTCGAGCCCCTTCAACGAGAACCCTCCCGGGCGGGACGCGGCCTACGATCTGCAGACGCTCTGCGAGACCGTCGTGACCCAGACCGCCGCGACGTCGCTGAGCGACTTCGTCACCGAGCAGCTGCCGGAGCCGCGCGGTGCCCGGGTCCTGGGCTGCATCCTGCATCTGGCCGACTCCGAGGACGGTGCCCGCTTCTGGTGGCAGTACGCCGCCGGGGCCGGCGACGACGTCGCCTCGTACTGCCTGTACCTGCACCACCTCGCCCTGGGGGAGACCCACGCCGCCGCATGGTGGGGTGAGCAGACCGGTATCGACACCCAGCCGGCGCCGGAAAAGGTCAACCTTCCCGGCTACACGGACCCGGCCGACAACCTCGACCTCGACTCCAGCACCCCGACCGTCCTGCGTATCCTGGGCCGGCTCCTGAGCCCGGCCGACCGTTCCAGAACCGAAGTCGTGACCGCGGTGATGGAGTACGTCCCCAGCGCCGTCGCGGCCGGCTACGCCGACAACCCCGACTTCGAGATCCCGCTGCCGGGGCCGCACTTCGCCGATCACATCGCGATCATCCTGGCCGCGGCATCCAGCGTCGGCGGCGCCGTCTGCCAGCGCCAGAAAGCACGCTCGCCCTCGCTACGGCGGCGACCCGACCACACACGCGCCGACGCCGCACCTGACGACTCCGCCCGCGGTGGGCACCGGTGACGCAACGATCCCCGGAATCACGGCCATTGATCCATTCTGCAGGCTTTCCGATGCCACTGGCTCCGCACTACCGCTCGCCCGACCGACCCTGTTGACTTGTCCGCAGGAGGCGCCGTGCTGACCGTGCTGGTGATCGTGCCGCTCTGGCCGTGCTGCTTACGTGGGGCATCGGCATGCCGTCGATGGACGGGCTGCCGGATGGCCTTGTGGGGGAGTGTCGTCCATGCCTGCGCGCTCGCCGCGCTCGTCGCCGCCCTGGTCGTGACCTGGCAGGCGCGGGGCGCGCATTGCGAAGCGCACCCGGCGAGCAGGCAGTGTCAGCCCGCGTTCGACGGGGATCTCTGACGCCGCGCGGCAGCGCGCACGGTGAAGCCGGTGTGCGGCCGGGGGAGCGGCGCCGGCGCTACGCGATGGTGAGGACGATCTTCCCGCGTACCCGGCCGGACGCGCTCAGCTCCTGGGCCCGGGCGGCCTCCTCGAGGGGCAGGGCCTCGGCGATCTGAACGCGTACGGTGCCCGCCGCCGCGAGTTCGCCGAGCTCGGCGAGATCGGCGCCGGAGGGTGTCATGCCGAAGAGTTCGTAGCGCAGGCCGCGGGCCGCGGCGGACTGCGGGGTGACCCGCTCGTCGGCTCCGGTGCCGTTGACGGCCAGCAGGAGGCCACCCGGGCGCAGGGTCTCCAGCGAGCGGGGGCCGTAGTCGTCGTTCATCGAGTCGAGGACGACGTCGACGCCGCGGACGGTCGCGGCGAAGTCGGCCTCGCGGTAGTCGATGAGCTCGTCCGCGCCGAGCGAGCGCAGCAGCGCGTGCCCTGGGCCACTCGCGGTGCCGATGACGTACGCGCCGTGCGCCTTGGCGATCTGTACGGCGAGGTGGCCCACGCCGCCGGACGCGGCGTGCACCAAGATGCGCTGACCGGGCTTGAGTTCGGCCACGTGCACCACCGCCTGCCAGGCCGTCAGCCCAGCGATGGGCAGTGCGGCGGCGGTGATGTGGTCGAGGGACGCGGGCTTGAGGGCGAGCGCGGGAGTGGGTGCGACCGTGTACTCGGCGTAGGCGCCGTTCGGGCTGGAGAGGGCGGCGAAGACCTCGTCGCCGCGCCGGAACCCGGTCACACCGGGACCGACCTCGGCGATCTCGCCCGACACGTCGAAGCCGGGGGTGATCGGCGGCTGTCCCCACTTGTCGAGGATGCCCTGGCGGACCTTCCAGTCGACCGGGTTCACACCGGCTGCGCGCACGCGGACCAGGACCTCGCCGGGGCCGGGTACCGGGCGCTCCAGCTCGACGAGCCGGAGGACTTCGGGACCGCCGAAGGACTCGTAACGGATGGCACGCATGGCTTGCTCCTTGCGGAAGAGAGTGATCGGTTCCAAGGAACATCCTGCGTACGAGTGGTATCTCTTGTGAAGAAGGCACTTTCTTGGTACCTAGGTACCTCATGGATACCACTCCGTCGGTCGGACTCCCCATCTACCAGGCCGACTGCCCGGCCCGTACCGTCATCGAGCTCCTCGCCAACAAGTGGGTCTTCTTCACGCTCATCCTGCTGCGCAGGCACGACGCGCCGATGCGGTTCAACGAGATGCGGCGGCAACTCGGCACCGTCACACAGAAGATGCTCGCGCAGACCTTGCGCTCGCTGGAGCGCGACGGCCTCGTTCGCCGCGAGGTCTACCCCACCGTGCCGCCTCGCGTCGAGTACTCACTCACTCGACTCGGCGGCGAGGCGGCACGGTTGGCCCTGGCCATCGGGGACTGGTCGCAGGAGCACCTCGGGGAGATCGAGGCCGCGCGGTGTGCCCACGATGCGAAGGCGGCGGCCGAGCCGCAGCCGCTCCTCTAGCGGCGGCTGCGGCTCCCTTCGTCGGCCAGGATCACGTCCAGTGAACGGTCAGCGCACGACGTCCACGAAGACCGGGTTGGTGTAGAGCCAGGTGTCCAGCCACGGGTCGCCGTTGCCCGGCTCATGGGTGATCGGGCCGTGCGGGTCGATCGACGCGCCCAGCAGCCCGGGGCCGTTGCGCTTGCCGTCGCTGCCGCGCAGCCGCAGGTAGGACGACTCCTCGGCGTGGCCCAGGGGGATGCGCAGGGTGTAGCGGCCCCTGCGGCCCGAGACGTCGGCGCTGTGCACGACCCGGGTGTCGGGTGCGCGCCACGCGTCGCGGTCGGCGACCGGGCCGCGGACGGCGCCGCGGATCACATCCAGGTGGGCCAGGCCCGGCACTTCGCCGTGGTGGTTGGGGCGTGAGGCGGTGGTGACGGTGACATTGAGGACGATCCTCTCGCCGCGGCGCACCCGCAGCCGGCCGCCGAGAGTGACACCACGGCCGGAGCCGTGCTCCCTGTTCACCCGGACGTCGATGCCGTCGACGAGCTGGCCGTGGTCGACCCAGACGCGGCCCGCCCGCATCCCGGCCATCACGTGCCGGTAGCCGTAGTGGGTGACGCCGACGTGGGTACGGCTGAACTGGCCGGGCCAGAAGTCGCTGCCGGGCTGCGGCTCCGTGGTGTTGACCGGGTCCGGGAGCCGTCCGGTGTTGTCGAAGTTCTGGCCGGGCAGCCAGTCGCCGTTCTTCCAGGTGTCGAACGTGACCCGGTGCACGTCGGAGTTGGAGGTGACCGAGAAGAGCTTGCCCTCGGCGAGCATGGCGTCCCACAGGCCGCCGACCGTCGCGGTCGCCCAGTCGAAGCCGCCGTACGTCTGATAGGCCTCGCGAGGATAGCCGGGCCAGGAGTTCTCGGACGGGGAGTTGTCGTACTCGCCGCGGTGGCTGGTCGAGCCGCGCTCCGGCATGGCGGCGCACTGGGCGCCGGGCGCGCCCTCCATGCCGATCATGATCCCCGGAGCCGCGTCGCGCCAGGCGCGCATCTCGTGCGGAGAGTCGATTCCCAGGCGCAGCGGGTGGTTGGCGAGGACGAGGACGTCGTCGACGTAGCCGCTGCGGCGCTGCTGCTCGAGCCACTTGATGGCCTTGACGGCGTGGGCTTCGTTGCGCGGGGTGTCGGGGTGGCCCGGCGCGCCCGCGGTGTAGCCGAGGAGTTTGCCGTCGAAGGCCTCCTCGAAGCGCGTCAGCAGGTCGACCTCGTGGCGTCCGGGCGGTGAGAAGACGGTGCCGTGCTCGGCGCCGGGGATGTACCACTCGAGGCCCTGGAAGATCAGTGTGCGCCGGTTGTCGCGGCGGGCCTTGAGGATCTCGCGGTGCTCGGCCTGGGCGCCGCCGGCCCTGGCGTGTCCGAAGTTGCTGTGCTCGGTGAGGACCATCCAGTCGAGGCCGTACTGGGAGGCGGCCCGCGCCAGCTGGGAGAAGGTGTACTTCGCGTCGTGGCTGTAGACCGAGTGCACATGGTGGTCACCGACGAGATAGGCGAGGTCCGGGTCCCCGCCGCCGTCGGTGTGCGCTTCGGCCGCGGTCGGAGCGAGCAGGCCGGCCCCGGCGAAGGCCGCGCCGAACAGGCCGGCGCTGCGGAGCAGCCGGCGGCGCGAGAGTCCCTGCGGGTCGAGCGAGCCGACCGGTACGTCGGGGTCCGCCCAAGTCGGGAGCGGCTGATTCGATCGCGCCATGAGGTGTCTCCTTGAGGGGTGGTGCCATATCGGCGGTGGTGCTGTGAGGTGGTGCTGCCAGGTGGCGAAGTGGGTGGGGTCCGGTCAGGAGTTCATGAAGTCGCGCACGGGCAGCGCGCGTTCGGTGATCCTGATGTCCCCGATCCAGCCGTGCATCAGCTGGTCGAGGACGCCCCCGTACTCGTAGGCGCCGAGCAGCCAGGGCAGTCCGAGCGTCGCGAGACCGTTGGTACGCGTCGCGGGGTTGCGGGCGACCCGGCAGCCGTCGACGTACAAGGTGGTGTGCCTGCCGTCGTTGACGACAGCGACATGCCACCAGGTGCCCCGCGCCAGCTCGTGGCTCCAGTTGGTGACCAGGCCGGGCTGGTCGAGCGGCGCGGCCGCCCACTGGAGGCCCGGCCCGTCGGACAGGGACAGGGTGGCGACGGGCTCTTCCGGGTCGCCTGCGGTCTTTCCGGCGGCGCCGAGGGTGCCGCGGCGGCTGAGGATCGAGGCCCACGCGTGGTGGCCGGCGTCCCAGTCGGCGGGGAGCTTCACGAAGGCTTCGACGGTGTAGCCGGTGCGGAAGGTCTTGCTGTTGAGCGGGGCGTCCTTGGCGGTCTGCAGATACGCGCCGTGCAGCGGGGGCTTGCCGCCGTCGAAGTAGAGGCTGCCGTGGCCCGGCTGGTCGGGGTGGTGGTCGGCGGACCAGCGCAGGGCGTCCGCCGGCGAGCCGGGAACGGGCCCCCGGGTCAGGTGGTTGCCGTGACCGGACAGGTCGTCGACCCGCAGGGCGGCGTCGGCCGGGGCGCCGTCCGAGTGCGGGCCGTCGAACCGCCAGTACGCGACGGCGCCGGGCACCAGCAGCTGCGCGGCGGGGCGGGGGCCGCGCGGGGTGACGGGTGCGAAGCCGGCGAAGCGCTGCTCGAAGTCCAGCGGCACGGAGAAGCTGTCCTGCGGCCCCGTGAGCTCGATCTCGCGGCGCTCCAGCTCGTTGAGCCCCTCGCCCGCGCGGCCGAGGATCCATGGGGAGACGGTCTCCACGTCGATGGTGTTCCTGGCGAGGTCGAAGCGGTAGAGGCGGATCATCGCGCTGCCGCCGTAGTAGCGGTTCTGGTAGTTGGTGATGTGCAGATGCACGTCATGGCCCGCCGCGTTCTTTCGCGTGGTGCGGGCGGCGGGCCAGTAGTGACCGTTCAGGGTCAGGAAGATCTGGTCGTTCCCGGCGATCAGTTCGTCCCACAGGTGCCGGCCGTGCTCGGAGAAGTCGGCCTCGTCGCCGTCCCGGTCGGCGTACACGAGCTCGTGGGTGGTGAGGATGACCGGCCTCCTCGGGTGCTTCCGGATGACGTCCTGGGCCCAGGCGAGTCCGGCGGCTGACGGCCGCCAGTCGAGCGCGAGGACCAGCCACTCACGGCCCGCGGCGCGGAAGAGGTGGTACGTGTTGTAGCCGTCGGGTGTCGCTCCGCCGAAGGTGGGCAGCTTGCGCAGGCGCCGCGGGCCGAAGGCGTCCAGATAGGGGGTGGGGCCGCGCTGGTCGTCGGTCGACGAGTTGATGTCGTGGTTGCCCGCCAGGACGCTGTAACCGACGCGCCGCCGGTCGAGCAGCTCGAAGGCCTTGCTCAGCGGCCCGAACTCCTCCTTGAGTCCGTGCTCGGTGAGATCGCCCAGGTGGGACAGGAAGGCGATGTTCTCGTCGCGTCCGTGGTCGAGGATGTAGCGCAGGGACGCCTCGACGGGCGCGGCGTTGATGCTGGCGCCGTCGAAGAGGTACTGGGTGTCCGGCATGACGACCAGCGTGAAGCGGGGGCTGTCGGGGTCGGGACTCCGATTGGCAACGTTGTCAGCCGTCTCCTGTCGGGGCAGGGCGGCCGCGGAAGCGGCGGTGGTGAGCCCTCCGGCCGCTGCGGCCGCGGCGGCACCTGTGAGTCCGGTGACACGGAGGAACGTACGACGGCTGGCTCCGGTCGGGAGGGCACCGTCGGGCTGGTGGAGCGGACTGCACATGGAGGTCTCCGCGGGCGTTTCGTCGGGTGATCGCTGAGCACGCTAGGCGAAAGACTCGTGCACGACGGGGCCCGGGCGACGACCTCATGGCGAAGACTGCGTGAACGGGTGGGCGAAACGAAAGGGCCGCACGTCCCGACGCCGGGACGTGCGGCCCTTTCGTTTCGCCCACCCGTTCACCCACGACGGCCGGGGCCGGCCGACGTGGTCTCGGGAGGATCGTCAGCGGTGGCCCAGCACGTTGACCACCCGGCCGTTGGGGTCACGGACGAAGAACCGACGCACCCCCCACTCCTCGTCCTGCAAGGGGTGCACGATCTCCGCACCGCTGTCCCGCATGACCGCGTAGGCCGCGTCCACGTCGTCCACTTCGACACTCATGTCGGGCGTCACCGGCGCGGTCTTGTCGTCGGCCATGAAGCTGATCTGCGCCGCCGGACTGGACGGGGAGGCGAGCGTCATGATCCAGCCGTGGTTCATGACCTCCTCGAAGCCCAGCAGGCCGTAGAATTCCCGGCTCTCCGGCACCGCTTCCGACTGGACGTTGGGCACGACTCGGCGAACGGCCATCGCAACTCCAAGTGAGAACAGATGTGTTTCCAGGATTCTCCAGGACGCCTACGACACACCCGCCGCACCACGCTCCCGTCACAGCCGGCTTCGCAGCCGCTGACGGGTTACGAGAGCTCGACGGTGAAGTGTTCCGAGCTGAGCGACTGCAGGAAGTCCGCCGCGTCGGGGATCGCGCCGACGGTGATGACTCCGACGGGCGGCACGGGGCTTTCGAGGAGGCGCCGCGTCGCTTCCACCACGATGGGGGCGGTGACCGCGTAGATGTCCTGTCCGCGCGCGACCGCGCGGCGCCGCTCGTCCCCGGACCGGACGATGACCTCGACGAGGAACTGCTGGTCCGACCGGACCCCGGTCGGCTCCGTCAGCTGGGTACCGGTCAGGTCCTCGAGCGGGGCGATCGTCATATGGCTGCTGATCTCGGAGACGTTCAGGTGATGCGGGAGGGTGACGCTGTCCGCGGTGGTGAAGTCCGCCTGGACGCGCTGGGTTCCGAACGGTTCGGGGAACGTCCATTCCGTGGTCGCGGGGTCGTCGGAGCGCAGTTCCAGCCGGCCCTGGCTGAAGACCAGGCGCTTGCTGTCGCGGCGCGCGTCGGAGACGTAGCCGGTCGCCACGGTCCCGTGCGTGGGACGCCAACTGTCCAGGGCATAGGCGATGGATACCTCGTCCGCGGCGGGCCAGTCTCCCATCGCCGCAGTGGCCAGGAGGTCGACGAGACCGCCGTAGAAGGCAGCTGCGGGAACGATCGCGACCCCCGCCTCCGGTGCGGCCTTCGCGTACTGGTCGACGGTGGACAGAGCGACTTCCACCTCGGCCGCCACGTCCAGGTAGGGGATCCCGGCCCGCAGGGCGGCGTCTATCACCGGCGTCGCCGTGGCGGCGAAGGGCCCGGCAGCGTTGATGACGGCCGCCGCACCGACGAGAGCGCGGTCCAAGGAAGCCGGGTCGTCGATCGACGCCGGGCGGGTCTCGAGGTCGTGGTTGTCGGCCGCGAGAACCGCCAGCTTCCCGGCGTCCCGGCCGGAGAGGATGGGGGTCCATCCACGGCGGAGCAGCTCAGCAACGACGAAGCGCCCGGTGTGCCCGTAGGCCCCGAAGACGGTGACCGTCGGATTCGATGTCATGGCGGAACTCCTGGTCATGGTGTGGATGGAACGGTTCGCTCGCCGACCGCTGGACACCATCCTGGTCTCGTCGCATCCCCTGCGGCAGTGGCAAGAACGCCACATGATGCTAGATTCGTGCCATGCAGAAGCCCCACCGCATCGTCGTGCCGCTCACCGCGAACGTCCCGGTGTTCGAGGCCGCTGTCGCGTTCGAGGTGTTCGGCCGTCCCCGACAGGACTTTCCCGTCCCCTGGTACGAAGTGACGCTGTGCGCGATGGTGAGCGACCGTCCGGTTCGCACGGCGGAGGGGCTGTCGTTCGACGGTGCGGATCTCGCGGAGCTGGAGCGGGCCGACACCGTGATCGTCCCGGCCTGCGCCGACCTGCAGGGCGATCCGCCGCCGGAGCTGCTGGGAGCTCTGCGCAAGGCCTACGCGCGAGGGGCCAGGATCGCGTCCATCTGCACCGGAGCGTTCACCCTGGCAGCAGCGGGTCTGCTCGACGGCCGCCGCGCCACCACCCACTGGATGTACGCCGCCGAACTCACCCAACGGTGGCCGGCGGTGAAGCTGGACCCGAATGTGCTCTACACCGAGGACGAGCGGATCTTCACCTCCGCGGGTGAGTGCGCGGGACTGGATCTGTGCCTGCACCTCGTTCGGCTCGACCACGGCAGTCGCGTAGCCAACACTCTCGCCCGCCGCATGGTCATCCCGCCGCACCGCGAAGGCGGCCAGGCCCAGTACATCGACCAGCCGGTGCCGGCCGGCGAGTCGACCAGTCTGGCCCCGGTGCTCGACTGGGCGCGCACTCAGCTCCACCGCCCGCTGACGATCGACGAGCTGGCCCTGCGGGCGGCGATGAGCAAACGCAGTTTCCTGCGCCACTTCCGCGCCAGTACCGGAACCACGCCTCTGCAATGGCTCGTGCACGAACGCGTCGCCCGCGCCCGCGACTTGCTGGAGACCACGAACGACACCGTCGACCGCGTCGCCGAACGATGCGGCTTCGGTTCGGCGCAGAGCCTCCGCGTGCACTTCACCCGGATCAACCAGACCACTCCGTACCGGTATCGGCAGGCGTTCGATCCGGCGCGCTGACCGGTCGTACCGGGGGCTAGCCCTACCTGAGCTGGGCAGTTAGCAGGATCGTCCGGGCGGTCGCTTCCGGAAATGCTGGACCGGTACACACAACTGGTCCCAGTGATTCCCCAGGAGTTGGCGCGTGAGCGAGCAGACATGGCAGAAGTTCCGTTCTTCCGGGCGACCGCAGGAGGGTCGGCGCAGAGTCGTGGCGGCCGCCGCCGCGGTGGTCGTGGGTGTCATGGCGATGGGTGCCCTGGCGCCGCCCGCGGCGTATGCCTCCGGCAGGCCGGACACTGTTGCCTCAGGCCGCTCGGACAGCGTCCAGCAGGGTCTGAACGCGCTGGTGCACTCCGATGGACTGCCCGCCGCACTCGCGAGCGTCCAGGACCGTTGGGGTCACACCCGCACCTACACCGCGGGGGTCGGCGATGTGGCCAGCGGATCCGAGGTGCCCGTCGACGGGCAGGTGCGGATCGGCAGCAACACCAAGGTGTTCACCGCGGTGGTCGTGCTGCAACTGGTCGGCGAAGGGAAGATCCGCCTCGACGCCAAGGTCGACACCTACCTGCCGGGCCTCGTACGCGGGGAGGGCATCGACGGACGCCGTATCACCGTCCGCCAGATCCTCCAGCAGACCAGCGGACTTCCCAACTACACCAACTACCTCGGCGACGACGTCCGGTACTTCGAGCCGCGCGAACTCCTCGACCTCGCCCTCCAGCACAAGGCCGACTTCGACCCCGGGAAGAAGTGGGCGTACAGCAACACGAACTACGTGCTGGCCGGCCTGCTCGTCCAGAAGGTCACCGGCCGCTCCATCGCCGAGGAGATAGACCAGCGCATCATCAAGGAGATCGGGCTGCGTCACACCTACTTCCCGGCCCCGGGTGACGCCACCATCCGAGAACCCCATCCCAAGGGTTACTACCAGGATGCAGCGGGCGCGCCGCTGGTCGACGTCACGGAGATGGATCCGTCCTGGGCCTGGTCGGCAGGTGGGATGATCTCCACGAACTCCGACCTCAACGGGTTCTTCACCGCGCTCCTGGGCGGCCGCCTCCTCCCTCCGGCCCAGCTCGCCCAGATGCGTACCACGGTCCCGGCCGGATACCCCTTCGCCTCCGGCGCCCGCTACGGACTGGGGCTCGTGAGCACACCGTTGTCGTGCGGCGGTGTCTACTGGGGCCACGGCGGCAGCTTCCCGGGGTACGAGACCCGGGGCGGCGTCACCAGCAAGGGCCGCGCCGCCAACGTCGCGGTGACCATTCAGCCGACCGACGAGGCAGCCATGAAGCACGTGGAGAGCGTCGTGGACACGGCCCTGTGCGGCCGCTGAACCACGATCAGTGGTCTGGCCTGTTGATGCAGATCAGGGTCTGCTGACCGTTCGCGACGAGCGTCCGCTCGCCCCCCTGGACGCCGAACACCTCCAACTGGCACACGGTCAGGATCCGTCACGACCTGAGAACCGTCCCAACGGCCTCAAGGTGCTCGCCGACGGCCGGTGCCAGCGGGTTGATCCTGTATTCGACCGTGAGCACCGAGGTGTCCTCGGGGAACAGAGTGAATGCCGCGTAGCCACCGGCGCTGTCCGCGGCAGCGCTGGTGGCTCCGGCGTGGAAGCAGCCGTGCTGCTGGGTCACTCACGGCGTTCAACGGACATGGCGTTCAACGGGCGTTGATCCGGTGGGGATTGTGCGGGACCGGTCAGCCGATCAGTCCCTCGGCGAGGAGGCACCCGCCGATGACGATCACCATGGCACCGGAGGCGCGGGTGACCGCGCGGGCCGCGGAGGGCCGCGTCTTCAGCACGGTACGCGCCAGCACGCCGACGGCGAGGTAGACGACAGCGCACAGGGTCATGTGGAGCGTCCCGAACAGGCCGGTCTGCGCGGCGACGGGCCAGCCCGCCGCAGGGTCGATGAACTGCGGGAACAGCGAGAAGTACAGCAGCAGCGCCTTGGGGTTCAGACCACTGATCCCGGCGCCCTTCAGCATGATCTGCCGGCGCGAGGCGGCCACGGGCTCGGTGGACGGTGTCAGGGCGGCAGGCCGGGCCGGTACGCCCCAGCCGAGCCACATCAGATAGCCGGCCCCGAGCATGGTCAGCGCGGTGAGCAGCCCGGCCGAGGCGGCCACGATCACCACCGGACCGGCCACGGCGAGCAGGGTGTATCCGGCGTATCCGGCTATCAGCCCGGCAACCGCGGGGACGACCGACCGACCGCTCGCGCAGCCCGCCGTCCCGCATGTGATCCAAGCCCAGCGCCTCTTCAGAGAACCCGACTACCTCCTGCGCGTGGCCACCGCCGTCCTGGCCGCCTACCAGCAGCTCTACGACCAGCGACTGGCCACTCTGCCGGGCGTCCAGCGACTGACGTCCACCCTCGTCATGAAGGGCGTCGTCGACGACCGTCCACTGCCCGAATAGCAAGGCTGCTGCCCATGATCCCGGGCTGGACCGCCGGCTGACGCGTCGGCCTGATGTTGCGCTGTCCGTCATGGCGGTACGGGCCACCTGGTAGCATGCTTTGCATGGTAGATGGTTATGCAAGCATCCCTGGAGCAGACGGCCGAGTGGCGAGTCAGCTCCGTAAAGGGGTGCTGGAGTACTGCGTCCTGGCGCTGCTCCGGGACGGCCCCCGCTACGGGGTGGAGCTGTTGGCGGAGCTTGCCCGGGTCGACGTCATGGCGACCAGCCAGGGCACGATCTACCCCCTGCTGTCGCGCCTTCGGCGCACCGGACTCGCCGACACCCACCTGCAGGAATCCGAGAACGGGCCGCCGCGCAGGTACTACACACTGACCGACGCCGGCCGCAGCGCGCTGGAGGAGTTCACCGCGAACTGGCCCTCTTTCCGCACCGCCGTCGACCACTTCCTCACCCCCGGAGAGACGACGTGAACGACACTCTCGCCCACCCCCTCGTGCAGGCCTATCTGTCCTCGGTCGGACAAGGGGTCGTGGCGCTTCCCGACGTCCGCCGCCAGGAGCTGCTGGCAGATCTGCGGGAGCACATCGAAGTGGCGCTGGCGGACGCCGACACCGTCGACGAGGGCAGTGTGCGCCGAGTCCTGGACCAGCTGGGGACGCCCGGGGAGGTCGTCGCGGCCGCCCTGGCCGAGGAGGCCGGCAGCGGCCCTGTACCGGAGAGCGGCAGGCGCACCGCGGTCACCCTGTGTCTGATCGTCGTCGCGCTTCCGGCCTCACTCATTCCGGTGATCGGACCGTTCTTCGCACTGGCCGCCATGATCGCCGCACTCGTACGGCTGTGGAAGTCCCCGCAGTGGGTACGACGGGAGAAGCGGCAGGCGACGCTGCTCATGCTCTCGCCGGTCATCGCCGTCCCCGTACTCGCCGTCGTCTTCTCCGTGGCAAGCGGCGGTCTGACTCCGGTCGCGTTGATGGCCGCCCTGCTGGCGGCAGTGCCCCTTCCGGTGGCTGCGGCGGTCCGGCTGCACCGATCAGCCGCCCGGGTCCGGCAGCAACTTCGCTAGACCCGTGTGCCCGGCTTCCGGCTCACGCTGCACCGCCACGACCGTGGCGGTGCAGCGCCGTCTTCCGGGAGCCCGGCCGACCTGGGGCCGTGGAAACGTCGACCTGGGGGCGTGTCGCCGGTCAGCTGTAGGCGTGGTGACTGCCCGGCATCGCTGCCTCGGGCTCGTCCGGGCTCGGCTCCGTGGCGGCCGGGACCGTGCTGACCGGGGCCGTGACAGCGGCGGGCGCGGGACGGCAGGTGAAGCCGAGTCGGTTCATGGCCCGGGTGATCTGTTCGGCGGTGAAGTCACGCCGGTCCTGTCGGGTGAGGATCTGGCCGACCTGCTTGACGGGGTAGGTGCGGCGACTGATGATCACGGATTCTCCGGTGACCGGTTCTGGCTTGATGCCCTGCATCTTGTGCAGCACCTCGCTCTTCATCAGGTCGAACGGGAAGCCGGCGATGATGCAGCGCATAGTGCCTCAGCAAGGAAGGGGGGGTGGTGGTATAGCCCAGAGTCCCACATCAAGTCCCGTTCAGGAAGGACCGACTGAAGGAAGGGGAACCCGCACCGAGGCACCGTCTGTGCTATCTTTATGCCAGTTGCAGTTGTGGTACCCATGAACTTTGTGTGCACTCGACGGGCGTGACCCGCGGGTGCATTTTTTGTTTGGCCGGTCATCTCCGGATGGGCTCATCGCGGCGACGCGGACTCCGCACAGTGCGGGTTCCGGTTCTGCCTTGTCTTAAGGAGACACACATGGCTACTGGCACCGTGAAGTGGTTCAACGCGGAAAAGGGCTTCGGCTTCAT
>NZ_JAAIKO010000081.1 GCF_016107395.1 Streptomyces fildesensis | reverse complement strand
CGTCCTCCCGCAGGTTCCGAAGAGCCCGGCAGCGGACGAGACCACCGTCCTCCCGCAGGTTCCGAAGAGCCCGGCAGCGGACGAGACCACCGTCCTCCCGAAGGTCCCCAAGGCCCCGGCAGCGGACGAGACCACCGTCCTCCCGAAGGTCCCCAAGGCCCCGGCCTCCGCCGCGGACAAGACATCCGTCCTCCCGAAGGTCCCGGCAGCGGATGAGACGGCCGTCCTGCCGCCGGTCCGCCCGGAACCTGCGGACCGCAGCCCGGCCGACCGCGTCCCGCCGGGCTTCTTCCGCCCGGAGACGACCCCCGACAACGAGCGCACCCGCGAACTCCCCGCGATCAACCCCGACAAGGCCCCTCCGGCCCGCCGCCCCCGCTCCGACTGGGCCGAGGAAACCCCCCTCGACGACCTCCCCACCCTGGCGGACGAACTCCTGGGCTCCCACGACGACGAAGACGGCCCGAGGGGCCGGTAGCCCCCGACGGGGCGCGCGGGCACGACGGCGCCGTTTCGCCTACCGGCGGGGGTGCGGGTAGGTAGGCGCCCGCGCCACCGTTGCGCCTGCGGCGGGCCGCGCCGACTCCGGCGGGGGTGCGGGTACGTCGGCGCCCGCGCCACCGTTGCGCCTGCGGCGGGCTTTTCCCACCCACCCGCCCAATGCCGGTACGGATGCACGTGCGTCGGCACCCGCCCGCCCACACCCGGGCGTTCCCCAAGACGCTCCCGGAGGGCCCGGGCGCCGGAGCCCACCACCGGCCCGCACACCAACCCGGCAGAATGGACCCCGTGCGGTACCTGATCCTCGGCACCACGGAAGCACGTGACCCCTCCGGCGCCCCCGTCCCCCTAGGCGGCAGCCGGCTCCGCGCCCTGCTCGCCGCCCTCGCCCTCCACGCCGACCGCCCCGTCTCCGCCGATGCCCTCATCGCAGAGGTCTGGGGCCCGGACGCCGACCTCCCGCACGACGCGAGCGGCGCGCTCCAAGCGCTCGTCTCCCGTCTGCGACGTGCCCTGGGCAAGGACGTCGTGACCTCCGGCCCCGGCGGCTACCGCCTCCTCACCGGACCCGGTGACGTCGACCTCCACGTCTTCGAGCGGCTCGCCGCAGAAGGCGCCGCCGCCCTCGACGCGGGCCACCCGGAGACCGCCGCGAGCAAACTGCGCGAGGCACTCGCCCTGTGGCGCGGCCCGGCGTTCGCGGATCTGCCGGACCGGCGGTCGGCGGCGGCCCGCCCCGAGGCGCTGCGCCTCACGGCGCTGCACCGCAGGATCGACGCGGACCTGGCCTGCGGACGCGCCGCCGAGACGCTGCCGCAGCTGCGGGAGCTGGTCGCGGACCACCCGCTGGACGAGCCGTTCCACGTACAGCTGATCAGGGCGCTGCGCGCCGCGCACCGCTCCGCGGACGCGCTCGTGGCGTACGAACAGGCCCGCAGGGCGCTCGCGGACCAGTTGGGCGCGGACCCGGGCCCGGAACTCCGCGCGCTGCACGCCCAACTCCTGGCAACGGACGAACCACCCGCACAAACCATCCCCACCCGCACCCCCACCCCCGCACCACCACCCCAACCACTCAAAGCCCCGCAGGGAAACCTCCGCCCAAGACTCACGAGCTTCGTCGGCCGCGAGCTCGAACTCCTCGAAATCCGGGCCGACGTGGCGCAGTCGCGTCTGGTGACGCTCACCGGACCCGGCGGCTCCGGTAAGACCCGCCTCTCGGAAGAGGCGGGTGCGGCGCTGACCGGCTCGGACTACCCGGACGGGGTCTGGATCGCGGAACTGGCCCCGCTCGACCATCCCGAAGCGGTGCCGCAGGCGGTCCTGAGCGCTCTCGGCCGCCGGGACACGACGATCTTCGGCGTGGCCCGCGAGGGCATCAAGGGTTCGGCCGGCGGCGCGGGCGCCGACCCCGGTGATCCGACCGTGCGCCTGCTGGAGCACTGCGCGCACCGCCGGCTGCTGCTCGTGCTGGACAACTGCGAGCATGTGATCGGCGCGGCGGCCGAGTTGGCGGCCGAACTGCTCGCCGCGTGCCCCGGCGTCACGGTGCTGGCGACGAGCAGGGAGCCGCTGGGAGTGCCGGGCGAGACGGTGCGCCCGGTGGAGCCGCTGTCGCCGACGACCGCGCACCGGCTGTTCGCCGAGCGCGCCGCGGCCGTGCGCCCGGGGTTCGACCCGGAGCAGGACGTGGCGGCCGTCGACGAGATCTGCCGCCGGCTGGACGGTCTGCCGCTGGCGATCGAACTGGCCGCGGCCCGGCTGCGCATGCTGTCCCCGCGGCAGATCGCCGACCGCCTGGACAACCGGTTCCGCCTGCTCACCAGCGGCAGCCGTACGCTCCTGCCGCGTCAGCAGACGCTGCGCGCGGTCGTCGACTGGAGCTGGGACCTGCTGTCGGAGGAGGAGCACTCGGCGCTGCGCAGCCTGAGCGTCTTCGCGGGCGGCTGGACGCTGGCCGCCGCCGAGGCGGTGGTCGGCGGAGACGACGTCATCGAGCTGATCGGCCAGCTGGTCGACAAGTCCCTGGTGGTCGCGGCACAGCCGGACAAGAACAACGAGGACGACGGCACAGAGATCGGCACCAGCACCGGCACCTCGATCCAGACCGAGGACGGCGTCCGCTACCGCTTCCTCGAGACGATCCACGAGTACGCGGCCGAACGCGCCCAGGAGCGCCCGCAGGAGCTCGCGGCGGCCGCCCGCCGCCACACCCACTACTTCCGGCGGTTCGTGCGGACCGCCGACCCGGAGCTGCGCACCACCCGCCAACTGGTGTGGCTACGCCGGCTGGAGGCCGAGCTGGACAACATCCGCGCGGCACTCCAACGGGCGATCACGGCGCAGGACGAGGCGGACGCGCTGCCCCTGGCCGTCGACATGGGCTGG
This sequence comes from Streptomyces fildesensis, assembly GCF_016107395.1. Lineage (GTDB taxonomy): Bacteria > Actinomycetota > Actinomycetes > Streptomycetales > Streptomycetaceae > Actinacidiphila > Actinacidiphila fildesensis. The sequence continues at coordinate 10,896 of NZ_JAAIKO010000081.1, read as the reverse complement.
TTCTGGTGGCTGCGCAACTACCGGGAGGAGGGCGCCGGCTGGCTGGGACGGATCATCGAGATGAGCGAACCGGGCGAGCGGGACGACCCGTCCTTCTGGGCGCGGATGGACGCCCGGCTGCTGACGTTCTTCGTGAGTACGGACCACGCCTCGGAGGAGTTCCTCAACACCCGTCCGGTGCAGGAGACGGCCGCGCTGATCGCCGATGTGTACGGGGACGCGGGGGCGGCCTCGGCCCGCTTCCCTGGCCTGCTGTGGCCGATCGCGAGCTACGTCGGCGGCGGACGTCTGGCGATCCGCGAGTGCACGGACTCCGTCGTCGCCAACTGCCGTGAGTACGGGGACGACTGGGCGCTCGCGGCCGCCCTGATGTTCCGTACGCACGTCACCATCGACCTGCCCGGCGGACTGGCCCGTGCCACCGACGACTGGAACGAGCTGACGGTCCTCAGCGGCCGCGTCGGCGACCGCTGGATGCTCGCGCAGGTGCACGGCGCGCGCGCCGAGATGGAGGTCATGTGGGGCGAGTACGCGGCGGCCCGCGCCGACTTCGAGGCGGCGCTCCGGCTCGGCGAGGAGCTGGGCGCGCGCGCCGAGGGGCCGTTCCTCGTCGGGCGGATGGCCGAGCTGGCCATCCGTTCGGGTGATGACGCGGAGGCCGAGAAGCTCTGCCGCCGGGCCGAGGAGGGGGCGGAGCAGTTCGGGGTGATGGACGCGCGGAACTACGTCCGCGCCCTGTCCGCGTGGCTGTCGCTGCGCCGCGGCGATGTGCAGCGGGCCCGTGAGCTGTGCGTGCTGGCCCGTGACGAGGCGAGCCAGGGCACTCCGCCACCGGTCTTCGCGGTGGTTCTCGCCGGTCTCTTCGCCCGGATCGCGGCCGCGGAGGGCGATCCGCGGGACGCGCTGAACCAGGTCAGTGGCGCGGTGCGGCTGGGCATCGACACGGGCTCCACGGAGCCGATGATCGCGGGCCTGCTGGAGTACGGGTCCGAGCTCCTCGTCGAGCTGGGCGAGCCGGGGGCCGCCGCACGGCTGCACGGGGCGTCGTCGGCGCTGCGCGGGCCGCTGCTGCCGCGTACGGTCCCGGAGACGGTGAGCTTCCGCGGGGCGGAGGCGGGTGCGCGTGCCGTGCTGGGCGACGCCGGGTACGAGGCCGCGTACGCGGAGGGCGAGGGACTGGACCTGGAAGCCACGGCCGCCACCCTCGCGGCGGCGGCAGCCTCCGCCCCGGCCCCCGCTTCCGCCACGGCCCCCGCTTCCGCCACCGTCGGGGAATAGCTCCGCACCGGTCACCGTTGCTGAATATTGATCATTCAAGCAATTTGGGAGTGTCCGTGAAGGTCGAGATCTACAGCGACATCGCCTGCCCGTGGTGCCACGTCGGCAAGGCCCGCTTCGAGCGCGCCCTCGCCGCCTTCCCGGGGGCCGCTTCCGTCGAAGTGGTCTACCGGCCGTTCCAGCTCGACCCGGCCGCTCCCGAGAAGCCGCAGCCGCACCGCGAGGTGCTGGCCGCCAAGTACGGGCCCCAGTCCCTCGCCATGGACGAGAAGATCACGCAGCTCGGCGCGGCCGAAGGCCTGACCTTCGACTTCGACACCGTCGTCGAGAACAACTCGCTGCTCGCCCACCGCCTGCTGCGTTTCGTGCTCGACACCTACGGCCACGCCGCGCAGGCGCGCCTCAAGGGCCGGCTCCTGGACGCCCACTTCGGCGAGGGTCTGGACATCGGCGACCGCGAGCGCCTCGCCGACGCCGCCGTGGCCGTCGGCCTCGACCGGGCGCCGGTCGCCGCGTTCCTCGCCGGCGACGACCTCGTCGACGAGGTGGCCGGGGAGATCGACGAGGCCCGGCAGCTCGGCATCACGGCCGTCCCGACCTTCGTCTTCGAGGGCACGTGGATGGTCCAGGGCGGCCAGGAGACGTCCACGTTCCTCCGCGCCCTGGAACAGGTCGCGAAGGAGACCGGAACGGTCGTGACGGACCAGGACGGCGGCGTGTGCGCCGATGGAGCCTGCGAGGTCCCGGCGAAGGACCACGACCACTGAGGCCGCCTGCCCTGCCGATGCCCTGCCGATCAGGAACGTCCCCTACTGGCAGCTGATCCTGGACTGGGCCCAGTCCGCCACGTTCACGAACTGGTAGCGCTCGGCGGACTCGACGACCAGCCGGATCGTCTTCTGCCCGGCGATCCCGACACTCACCGGCACCGCCGCGTCGCCCCCGCGCACCACCTGCGACCGCCACAGCCGCCCGTTGTCGCCGTAGACGGAGAAGCGGACCGCGCCCAGCCCCATGGTCATGTCGTCGGCACCGGCCAGTGCGTCGTACGTCGTGCAGCTGCGGTTGAGGTCGATGAGCACGGACGACGGGGAGCGCACGGTGATGCCGTGTTCGTACTCCTCGCCGGCGATGTTCAGGCCCCAGCGGTCCCAGACCCAGCTGCTGCGCCCGAGCCGCACCGTCGGCTTCGTGTTGTCACCGATCCCGCTCCACCCCAGCTGGTTGACCTGGAAGACCGTGGGAGCGGGGGGCGGCGAAGGAGTGGGTGTGGGGGTCGGCTCGGGCGTGGGCTTCGGGGCGGGTGACGGCGTGGGGGAGGGCGACGGCTTCGGCTTCGGCTTCGGCTTCGGCTGAGCAACGGGAACGGCGGGCTTCGGCGCCGGCGGCTTCGGTGCCACCCTCGGCGGCTCGGGGCTCGGCTTCGGCTTCGGGGGCGGCGTCGGCGGCGGTGTGGTGACGGGCGCCACCACCGCCGGCTTGGCCTGCGGCTTCGGCGCGGGCGCGTCATGCCCGATGTTCATCGCGGCGAACGCGATACCGGCGGCGGCGACCACCACGGCCGCCACGATCCCGGCCTTCACGGGCGCGCCGAGACCCTCGGCCGCGGCGCCTCCGCCGGCGGCGCCGGCTCCCGCCCCGCCACCCGACGCGGCACCCGTGGCGGCGGCTGCCGCACCTCCGGCGGCACTCGCCACTCCGACACCCGCCACGATGCCGGCCACCTTCGCCGCGTACGCGGCGGCGAACCAGCCGATGACCGCGACCGGCAGCAGGCCCTTGAGCGCCGAGTTGACATCGGCCAGCTCCAGCGCCGCCGCCCGGCACCGTTCGCACTCCTTGAGGTGCTTGCTCAACTCCCGGTCCGCACGCATCCGCAGACCGCCGCGCGCATGCGCGCCCAGCCGGTCGGCGTAGCGCGCGCAACTGCCCCCGGTGGTCAGCATCGAGCTCACGTGCGCCTGCAGATAGGCCTGCCGCAGACCCTCGCGGGCCCGGTGCGCCAGTACTGCCGTGGCGTTGGCCGTCAGGCCGAGCAGCGGGGCGATCTCGCTCGGCGACTCCTCCTCGACGGCGGTGTGCCACAGCACCGTCTGCCACCGCTCGGGCAGCGTACGGAACGCCCGGATGGCCAGCGACTGCTCGGCGTCGTGCATGGCGCGGACGTCCGCGCCCAGGTCCAGCGTGTCCTCGTTCGTGGACGAGCCCGCCGCCGACACCGCGAACACCGCGAAGTCCTCGACGAGTTGCTCGCGCCGGGCGGTGTTGCCCCAGGACGCGGCGACGCGCCGGACCGTCGTCAACAGGTAGGCGCGCACCGCCGAGTCCGGACCGCTGCCGCCGCGCACCGCCTGGAGCGTGCGCGCGAAGACCTCGCCGGTCAGGTCCTCGGCGGTGTGCGCGTCCCGGCAGCAGCTGCGGGCATAGCGGCGTACCGAATCGGCGTGCCGCCGGTACAGCTCCTCGTACGAGCTGTCGTCACCACCGCGTACCCGGGCGACCAGATCGGCGTCCGACAGCGGTACGTGGGACTCCGGTTCACGCTGCTCGGGAACCCGGCGCGATGGCAGTCCGCCGCCCGCTTCCGCACTTGCAGCAGCGTTCGACTCGCCGTTTGCCTCGTCCACCGCGCCAGGGTGTCACACCATGTGCATCCCGAGATATGCCGCGACAGGGAACCACTCGTCCGGGGAGCCTTCGCTCACCGGTCCTTCACCATTGATCGCCTTTTCACCCGGTCTACTCGGCCGGGGCCGTGCTCCAACTGAGCGTGGACGGGGCCGAAGGGCCCTCCGCGGCCGCGGAGGACGGGCGTGAGCGCAGTCCGTCCAGCAGGATCTCCAGCAGCCGTGCCGACGCCGCCGCCTGCTGTGCCGGATCGGGCAGCGAGGGCGCCGCGGTGGCTATCACCAGCAGCACGTCTGCCACCGAGACATCACCCCGCAGTTCGCCCGCCGCCCGCGCCCGGTCGACGAGCTGGCCGACGACCTCCAGCAGCGCGGGAATCCCGGTGTCGTCCGCTTCCCCGGCACCGTCGGGAACGGCCGCGTCGAGCACCGGAGCCGAGCCGGCCGACGTGCCCGCCGACGTGCCGAGGGAAGTGCCGGATGATCCGTCGGCCGGCGGATCGGCCACCGGCGCCGGATCCGCGAGTCCTGTCGACGGTTCGCCCGGCTCCACCGCCACGCTCAGCGGCGCCCGCTGCTGCGGAACCCGCGCCGCCTCGTCCGACAGCCCGGAATGCGCGGGCAGCCCGGACAGTGCGGAAACAGCCGCCTCGACGGCGAACCCGGATCCACCGGAGCCGCCTGGCGCCGCCGGCACCCCGGACACCCCGGTCCTGACCCGCAGCACCTGCGGCGGCAGCAGCCGCCCGGCACCCGAGGCCACCGAGGTCCGCAGGAAGCGCGCCAGCGCCGACCACGCCTCGTTCTCCTGCCCGAGAGCGGTCCTCGCCTGCTCGGTCAGCCGGGAGGTCTCCTCCTCGGCGATCCGCCGCACCAGTACGTCCTTGCTCGGGAACCGCCGGTACACGGTGCCGACGCCGACGCGCGCACGGCGTGCCACGTCCTCCATCGGCGCCCCGTAGCCCAGCTCCCCGAACACCTCACGCGCGGCCCTCAGCACATGTTCCAGATTGCGCTGGGCGTCCACCCGCAGCGGGGTCGCGCGGCTGCTGCCGCCGTTACCCTCCGCGCCTGCCGCTACCGTCCATTGAGAGTCCTGAATGTGCATATGTGTATCCCCCGGTTATGACGTCTCCCCCCGGAGACTCCCCACCCGTAATGATCATCGGCGCACGACGAACGTACCCCGATGGAGTACGAACATAGTTGAGCCGAGGTCAGGAAAGAAGGGGGTCCGTTCCGCCCGGCGCGTCCCCGATCGGAGTAGCGGGTCCGACTGTTCTTCTTTCACCGGCTTTGCCCGGTCAACGACACATCCCTGACCTGCCGGATCCGGGTATCCGGTGAATCACTGCGGTACGCCCTGTGGACAAACGTCCTTCATCCATTGCGTCATGGAGCAATGACGGAGTCGGCAGCCCAGTCAAGAGCCAGGACCAGCCCGCGCATTCTCGTGATCGGCGGGGGATACGTCGGTATGTACACCGCCCTGCGCCTGCAGCGGAAGCTGAAGCGCGGCGAAGCGGAAGTGATCGTCGTCGACCCGCAGCCCTATATGACCTATCAGCCGTTCCTCCCCGAGGCGGCCGCCGGGTCGATCTCCCCCCGGCACGTCGTGGTGCCGCTGCGGCGGGTGCTGAGCAAGTGCCAACTGGTGGTGGGCGAGGCGACGCACATCGACCACGCCAAGCGGGTCGCGACCGTGGCGACCCTGGCCACCGAGGAGGAGGGCACCTCCGGGATCGAGATCCCGTACGACCACCTCGTCCTCGCCCCCGGCTCCGTCTCCCGCACGCTGCCCATCCCGGGCCTCGCCGAGTTCGCCATCGGCTTCAAGACCGTCGAGGAAGCCATCGGCCTGCGCAACCACGTCCTGGAGCAGCTCGACATCGCCTCCTCGACCCGCGATGTCGACGTACGGGACGCCGCGCTCACCTTCGTCTTCGTCGGCGGCGGCTACGCGGGCGTCGAGGCACTCGCCGAGCTCGAGGACATGGCCCGCTACGCCACGCGGTACTACCACAACCTGCGCCCCGAGGACATGAAGTGGGTGCTCGTCGAGGCCACCGAGAAGATCCTCCCCGAGGTCGGTGAGGAGATGGGCAAGTACGCCATCCGGGAGCTGCGCGCCCGCAACATCGACCTGCGGCTCGGCACCCGGCTGGACTCGTGCGAGAACCGGGTCGCGGTCCTCTCCGACGGCACGCGGCTGCCCACCCGCACCGTCGTCTGGACCGCGGGCGTCAAGCCGCACCCGATCCTCGCCGCCACCGACCTGCCGCTGAACGAGCGCGGCCGGCTCAAGGGCACCGCCACCCTCATGATCGACGGCGTCGAGGGCGCCTGGGCGGCCGGCGACGCCGCGGCCATTCCGGACCTGACGGCGGAGGAGCCCGGCAAGGAGTGCGCCCCCAACGCCCAGCACGCCGTCCGCCAGACCAAGGTGCTGGCCGAGAACATCCTCGCGTCGCTGCGCGGACAGCCGATGAAGGAGTACCGGCACAAGTACGTCGGATCCGTCGCCTCTCTCGGCCTGCACAAGGGCGTCGCCCACGTCTACGGACGCAAGCTCAAGGGCTATCCCGCGTGGTTCATGCACCGGACCTACCACCTCAGCCGGGTGCCCACGTTCAACCGCAAGGCGTGGGTGCTCGCCGAGTGGACACTGTCCGGTCTTTTCAAGAGGGAAATCGTTTCGCTGGGCTCGCTGGAACACCCGCGCGCCGAGTTCGAACTGGCCGCGGGAGGGCTCCCCAAGCCGGACGCGCCCTGAGCCACGCGATTCCCCCCGGGCCGCGGGTCGGCCACACTGGGCGTGTGACCATGTGTGCGCCAGCACCTGCAAAGCGTGACAAATACGAGGAATCGGACGTTTGCTGAATTCTCCCGGGGAGCGACCCCCCGTACCCCCGCGCGGAGCCAGGCGGTCCGGGCTGCCCCGAACAACGCCGCGAGGTGGAGCTCGGTGAACCTCACCCGCTGGAGCGCCCGGCTCCCCGGCACGCAGCGCCGTACGGCCGCGGCCGGGCGTACGCCCGACGCCGCACCCGCCGCCCCGAACGCGCCGACGGCCGGCGGAGCCGTGCCCGCGGCCCGCGCCGAGCACCCGGAAGCGCCGGCGTGCGCCGTCGACGCGCTCTCCGTCCACGACGTCCTCAGCCAGGTCCCGGCACTGATCGCCATCACCTACGGCGCCGCGCACCGCATCGCGTACGTCAACGAGGCGTACACCGAGGTCTTCGGCGCCCGCAGAACGGGTGAACCCGCCCGCGAAGGACTTCCCGAGCTCGACGAGCTCGGGCTGCTCCCGCTCATGGACCAGGTGCACCGCAGCGGCAAACCGCGCACCGTCAAGGCGCGCAAGGTCACCCTCCCCGACCGGGACCGCTACTTCACCTTCACCTGCACGCCGGTGCACACCGGCGCGGGCCACGACGGCACACCGGGCGCCCCCGGCGCGCCAGGCACCCACGGCGCCGCGCACACCACCGCTCACAGCGCCGCCCACGGCACCCAGGACGTCCCCGAGGCCAAGCGCGGCGTCCTGGTCTTCGCCGCCGACGTCACGGACCAGGTACAGGCCGCCGAGCGCCTCCGGGAGAGTGAACGCCGGCTGCACGCCACCGCCGTCACCCTCCAGCGCAGCCTGCTGCCGCAGGAGCTGGAGCAGCCCGACGATCTGCGGGTCGCCGCCACGTACCAGCCCGGCGGCACCGACGCCGCGGTCGGCGGCGACTGGTACGACGTGATCACCCTCGGCGCCGGTCGCACGGCGCTCGTCATCGGCGACGTCATGGGCCGCGGCGTCCGCGCCGCCGCCGTGATGGGCCAGCTCCGCACCGCGGTCCGCGCCTACGCGCGGCTCGACCTCCCGCCGCACGAGGTCATCCAGCTGCTCGACGGCCTCGCCTCCGAGATCGACGCCACCCAGATCGCCACCTGCGTCTACGCGGTCCACGACCCCAGCGAGGGGCGGCTCTCGTACGCCACCGCCGGCCATCTGCCGATCCTCGTCCGCGACCCCGAGGGCCAGGTGCACCGCACCGACGAGCCGACCGGCCCGCCGCTGGGCACCGGCGGCTGGGTGCACACCTCCGGATCCATCCCGCTCGGCCCCGGCTCCATGGCGGTGCTCTACACCGACGGCCTGGTCGAGCGGCGCGGCGAGGACATCGACGTCGGCATCGACTCCCTGATGAGCGCCTTCGCCGGCGCCACCGGCACCCCACAGGTCATCTGCGACCGGCTGCTGCGCGCGCTCGGCGTGACCTCCGAGCACGACGACGACGTCGCCGTCCTGGTCCTGCAGTACCCGGACCACACCGGCGCCGACGCCGAGCTCTTCCGCAACGCCTCGCTGGAACTCCTCGGCGGCATCGAGGCGGCGCCCCGCGCCCGCGCCTTCGCCACCGGCGTCCTGTCCAGCTGGCGCTTCCCCGCGGAACTGCGCGACCTCGGCGTTCTCGCCGCCAGCGAGCTGGTCGCCAACTCGCTGCAGCACGGCACCCCGCCGATGAAGCTCCGGCTCCGGCGCACCGACCGCCGGCTCATCATCGAAGTCACCGACGGCGACGACCACCTGCCGCGCCGCCGCCGCGCGGAGCCGGCCGACGAGGCCGGCCGCGGCATCTCGATCATCGCCACGATCGCCTCCAGCTGGGGCTCCCGCCGGACGCCCGGCGGCGGCAAGGCCGTCTGGTGCGAGTTCGCCCTTCCACGCGCCTGAGAACGACAGCTGCCCCGGCCGATCGGCCGGGGCAGCGTCCTACTCAGTCTTCGCCGTCTTCGCGGTGTGCGAAGGGGGCGTTCCTCGGCCGCTCAGCCCCCGACGGAGGCCTCGACCGGCCGGCCGGTCACCAGCGGGCGGTCGGCCGCCAGCGGCTCACGCGGCGCCGGAACGACGGCGTGCGGGTTGTCCTGGGCGGGAGTGAGCCCGCGGCCCATCCGCAGCGCCAGCCACGTGATGCCGAGCGAGAACGCGATCAGCATGCCGATGTAGGCACCCCACATCCCGGCCCCGGCCATCAGCCCGCCCACCGCCGGCCCGACCGCGAGGGCGAGCTGCTTCACGAGGGCGAACGCCGAGTTGTACTGCCCGATCATCCGCGCCGGCGCCAGATCGGCGACGAGCGGAGCGACGGTCGGCGACAGCATCGCCTCGCCGAGCCCGAAGAGCGCGTACGTGGAGATCAGCGTCACCGTCGCCACCGCGTGGCTCCCGTGCAGCAGACCCGAGACACCCGCCGCGACCCAGGCGACCGTCCAGATCAGCCCGACCGCCGCGATGACCCGGCTGCGCCGCCGCCGCTCGATCTTCTTCAGGATCAGGAACTGCGCAGCGACGATGACGGCCGTGTTCGCCGCGAGGGCGATTCCGAGCGTCGCCGGCTGGATGCGGGTGACCTCGGTCGCGAAGGCCGCCAGGCCCGACTCGAACTGTCCGTAGCAGGCGAAGAACATCACGCCGCCGAGCACGCACAGCTGCACCATGGCCCGGTCCCTGACCAGCATCCGCCAGCCGCCCGGGGCCTTGTCCGTCGGTGCGCACTCGATGCGCGACGTCCTCGGCAGCCGCACGGTGCAGACCACCGCGCCGAGCACCAGGAACATCACGGCCTCGATCGAGAACAGCAGCGTGAAGCTGCCGGGCCGCGAGGTGTCGACCATCAGGCCGCCGATGAGGCCGCCGATGCCCAGACCGAGGTTGTTGAGGAAGAACTGCGTCGCGAAGGCCCGCGAGCGGGTCTTGGTGGTGGAGCACCACACGATGAGTGTGGCGAGCGACGGCGCGATGATCGCGACCCCGGCGCCCATGACGGCCGACGCCGCGACCACGGTCACCGCGGTCGACGCGAGGCCGAAGCCCATCGCGCCGATGGCGGCGAGCACCGCACCGGTCATGGCCACGGGCAGCGGCCCTCGCTGGTCGATGGCCCGGCCGGTGAACGGCAGCACGCAGAGCGCGGCCACGGCATAGGCGGCCAGCACCACCCCGGCCGTCGTCGCACCAAGATCCCGTACCTGTGCCACGTAAATGAACAGGAACGGGACCGTGAAGCCGTTGCCGAACGCGCTCAGCGCGTTGCCCAGCTGGATCCGGCGCAGAGCCGCGCCCATCTCGGTGGTCACACTCACCTACCTCGGTTGTCGTTGAGTCTCGAAGACTTCAAAGTTAAAGTTAGAAGCTAAAGAGTACACACAGAAGGGCTTTAGCGCCAAGCCGTTACGTGCCATACTCGGGCCATGCCCGCAGCAGACGGTCCCGCCAGTCCCCCGCAAGAGCTGGACCTCGACGAACAGATCGCGGCCTACCAGCGCGAATTTCCCGAGGTGGACCCCCAGGTCGAGAAGGTCGTCACGGCCCTGGGCCGGCTCAACCGCCGGATGAACGTCGGCTACGGCCGGCACCTCTCGGCCCTCGGCATCAGCAACGCCGAGTGGGAGGTCCTCAAGGCCCTCGTCGTCGTCGGCAAGCCGTACCGCCTCGGCCCCGGCGATCTCGCCAAGCGCCTCGGCCTCACCCCGGCCGCCATGACCCACCGCATCGACCGCATGGTCACGGAGGGCCTGGTCACCCGGGACCGCGACGAGTCCAACCGCGTACGCGTCATCGTCGAGCTGACGGACGAGGGCCGTGGCAAGTGGCTGGAGACCATGCGCATGGCCGCCGCCTTCGAGGCCGATCTGCTCCAGGACCTCTCCACGGACGAACGAGCGGTGCTGGGCGAAGTGCTCCAGCGCCTGCTGCGCCGCGTGGAGGTGGCCCAGCCGGACGCCGGCGGCCGGCTGGAAGACCTCGACTGACGGTGTCCCGGCAGGCTCTCAGCGCGGCTCTCAGGGGGGCTTCGCAGGGCGGACGGGCGGGGGTTGACACCCTGCGGATGGATGCGTAGTGTTCTCCGAGTTGCCCGCCGGTGAACGCCGACGCGAGTCGGCCCCGAGGCAGCCACTCCAGATGACAACCATTCGAACGAACGACGCTCTGTCGTCT
>NZ_JAAIKO010000080.1 GCF_016107395.1 Streptomyces fildesensis | reverse complement strand
CGTGAGCGTCTATCCGGACGGGCAGCCCCGGCCGGGCGTCTCGAACCTCAACTTCTCGCCGCAGCAGACCATCGCGAACCTCGTCGTGGTTCCGGTGATCAACGGAAAGATCGACTTCTACAACCTCGCCGGCAACGTCAACCTGCTGGCCGACCTCACCGGCTACTACTCCACCTCGACCACCGGCTCCCGCTTCAACAGCGCCGGTCCGACGCGGGTGCTCGACACGCGGTCGGGGCTGGGTGCGGCGAAGGCTCCGGTGGGTCCGGGGGCGAGCATCGCCCTGCAGGTCGCGGGCGTCGGTGCCGTGCCGGCCACCGGAGTCACGGCGGTCGTCCTGAACGTGACGGCGGTCGCGCCGACCTCCGGTGGCTTCGTGAGCGTCTATCCGGACGGGCAGCCCCGGCCGGGCGTCTCGAACCTCAACTTCGTGGCGAAGCAGACGATTCCGAACCTGGTCGTGGTTCCGGTGGTGAACGGGAAGGTCGACTTCTACAACCTCCTGGGCACCGTTGACCTGCTGGCCGACCTCACCGGCTACTACACCTCCACAGGATCGGTGTTCAACACCGCGGGACCCACCCGCGTGCTCGACACCCGCTCCGGCACCGGAGGCATCCACGCCCCCGTCGGCCCCGGCGGCACCATCACCCTGCAGATCGCCGGACGCGCGGGGCTGCCGGCCACGGGTGTGACGGCGGTGGTCCTGAACGTGACGGCGGTCGCGCCGACCTCCGGTGGCTTCGTGAGTGTCTATCCGGACGGGCAGCCGCGGCCGGGGGTTTCGAATCTCAACTTCGTGGCGAAGCAGACGATTCCGAACCTGGTCGTGGTTCCGGTGGTGAACGGGAAGGTCGACTTTTACAACCTCCTGGGCAATGTCCACCTGCTGGCCGACCTGACCGGCTACTACACCAGCTGACAAGGGGTACGGAAGGGCCCGGCCGCGACCAGCGGCCGGGCCCTTCAGCGTTCCCGGGCCGTGTTCGCGCCGGAGTGGGTCCGCGCGAAGCCACTGGTCTGCCACGTACCACCCTCGGACGTGACCGCGAAGGCCTCCGCTCCCGGCAGGTCCTCCAGCCACCCGCGGGCCCGGTCCGCGCCCATTGCGCAGGCGGCGGTGGCCCAGGCATCGGCGTCGGTCAGGCCGCGGGCGACCACCGTGACCGAGGCGAGGGCATCGGCCGGGGGTGCGCCGGTGTGCGGGTCGAGGATGTGGCAGCCGCGTTCGGCGGGGCCGGAGGTGGCCACGGCCAGTGTGTGCCGGGCCTCGACGACGGTCACCACGGCACCGGGCCGCAGCGGGTCCGCCACCCCCACCCGCCAGGGTCCGCCGTGCAGCTGCACATCGCCGCCGCCGTTGACGCAGACGGCGGGCGCACCCGCGGAGTGCAGCATCGCGGCCGCCCGCTCCACGGCCCACCCCTTGACGAGACCGGTCGGATCGATCCCTCCCGCGTACCGGGCGCTGAACCAGCCGCCGCTGAGCCACTCTGCGTCCGCACACAGCCGCAGCACCTCCCGTACCTCCGCCGAGCACTCGTCGGGGGTGAGCTCGCCGCGGGCCAGCCGGCTGACCTGGCTGCCGGTCCGGTAGGGCGAGAACTCCTCGTCCACGTGGTGCAGCCAGGCGGTGGCGGCGGCCAGCGCGGTACGGGTGCGCGGACCCGTGTCACCACGGACGTCGAACGAGAACACGGTGCCCATCACGTGCTCCACGTGCCGCAGCCGATCCGGGGTGTCAGCCACCGGATCTGTCCAACGCGCTCTGCAGGGAGCGGATGTACCCCTCGCTGGTGTACGTCGCGCCGGAGACGGTGTCGATGCCCGCGCTCTGGGCGTCGAGGGCCTCCTGGGTGAGCTGCGGAACGGAGAACTCGGCGACCTCCTGGTCCCGGCCGTTCTCGTCGGGTACCTGGAGCACGGTGACCGCGGTGATCTTCGACCCGGTCAGGGTGATCCGCACCTGTACCGGCCCGAACCGCGTCTGGATGGTGTCCCCGTCGACGGTCCGGACCCCGCCGGACGTCGAACCCGCCGACGCCGACGGGGCGGACCCTGCCGCTGTGGGGGAGGGTCCCTGGTTCGGGTTCTGTTGCGCCACCGACTGGTGTTGCGCGTGCGGTTTCAGCGACAGCAGGAGGACGACGCCGGTCACGGTGGCTGCCGCGCTCAGCACGATGCGGCGCAGGGGATGGGTTCGCATGGCGCTCACAGCTCGAAGGATTCGTGGTGGATGCGGCCGGCGGGCACACCGGCCGCGCGCAGTGCGTCGTACGACTCCTGCGCCATGCCTTCCGGCCCGCACAGGTACACGTCGTGCTGTGCGATGTCGGGCAGTATCGTCCGCAGGCCGGTGACGGTGATCGCGGCGCGGGTGCCGTCGGCCGCGTTGACGGCGTAGTACAGGCGGGCTCCGCGGGACTGCGCTATCGACTCCAGCTCCGACCGCAGGGCCAGGTCCCCTGGTGTGCGGGCCCGGTACAGCAGGGTCAGCTCGCCGGGGCGGGCGGGGAGCGTCTCGAACAGCGCGCGCAGCGGGGTGACACCCACCCCGCCGGCGAGCAGCAGCACCTTGGAACGGGTCCGGCGGGCGGAGGTCAGCGCCCCGTACGGGCCCTCCGCCCAGACCCGGGTGCCGGGCCGGAGCAGGGCCAGCGCCGCGCTGTGGGCACCGGCGGCCTTGACGGTGATGCGCAGCTGGTCCGGGCGGGGGGCGGCCGACAGCGAGTACGGACTGGAGGTCCACCACAGTCCGCCGGTGAGGAACCGCCAGCGCAGGAACTGGCCCGGCTCGGCGCGCAGTCCGTCCAGCCGGCGCCCCTGGATCAGGACGGAGACGACGCCGGGCGCCTCGCGTACGACCGCCGCGACCCGCAGCCGGTGCCGCACGTTCAACCGGACGGGGACGAGAACGCGGAACCACACCACCAGCGCAGCGACCCCGAGGTACAGCGCGTACCAGGCGTTCCGGGCCGCCGCGTTCCCGGCGAAATCGGCGCCGAGGGCGAGTTGGTGGCCGAAGGCGAGGAAGAGCGCGAGATAGGTCATGACGTGCAGGTAGTACCAGGTCTCGTAGCTGACCCGGCGGCGTACGGCACGCGCGGAGAAGACGCCGACGGCGACGAGGATCAGCGCACCCGCCGTCCCCTTGAGCATCTCCGGATAGTCCAGCACCACGGTCGTGGTCTCCCGCACCACGCTCGTGCGGGCCTGCAGCGCGTAGCCCCAGATGATCAGGACGATGTGGGCCAGCAGCAGACAGACGGTGTAGCGGCCGGCCATCGCGTGCCAGCGGGCCACCCGGTCGCTGCCCACCCCGCGTTCCAGGGCGGGCACCCTGGCCATGAGGGCGACCAGGACGGCGCAGCCGTAGCCGGTGAGGAGGCCGGCGATCCGGCCCGCGCCGATCAGCCAGCCTGCCGGCCCGACGACCGAGGCGGTGTCCAGCCACCACAGCGCCAGCACCGTGACCGCACCCGCCCCGACCAGGGAAAGGATGAAGCGGGCCGGTGAGCGGCGGCCGCGCGGCGCGGGTGGCCCGGGCGGCGCGGACCGGCGCCGGGCCGCCCGGTGGCCGTAGGTGGTCGCCACGATGTCCCCTTTCGTCGGCTGACGGCCCACTGTGCCGCCGCAACCTCTGAATCAGCTCTGAACCGGAGGCCCGGGGCGGGTCTCATGGGAAACTCAGAGGTTGGGGCGGCATGCTGGACGGACCATGGACATCCCTCCCGCCGCACCCCCGCTGCCCTCCCTGACCCGCCCGGACGGCACCCCGGTCCGGGTCCTCGTCGTGGACGACGAGCCGGACCTGCTCGAGGTCCTCGCCGGGGTCCTGCACTACGAGGGCTGGCAGGTGCGGACCGCCGCCGACGGGGCCTCGGCGCTCACCGCGGCCCGGGACTTCCAGCCCGACGCCGTCGTCCTCGACATCATGCTGCCGGACTTCGACGGGCTGTCCGTGCTGCGCGGACTGCGGGACCGGCAGCCCGGGATCTGTGTGCTGTTCCTGACCGCGCGCGATGCCGTCGAGGACCGGATCGCCGGCCTCACCGCGGGCGGCGACGACTACGTCACCAAACCGTTCAGCCTCGAAGAGGTACTGGCCCGGCTGCGCGGGCTGCTGCGCCGCGCGGGCATGACCCGGCGGCGGCCCGAGGGCGCGCTGCTGAGCGTCGGCGACCTGGTCATGGACGAGGAGGCGCGGGAGGTGACCCGGGACGGGCAGACCGTCGAGCTGTCGCCGACCGAGTTCGAGCTGCTGCGGTATCTGCTGCGCAACCCCCGCCGGGTGCTGAGCAAGGCGCAGATCCTGGACCACGTCTGGTCGTACGACTTCGGCGGCCAGGCCCACATCGTGGAGCTCTACATCAGCTATCTGCGCAAGAAGATCGACGTCGGACGCGTTCCGATGATCCACACGGTGCGGGGCGCCGGATACGTCCTCAAGCCGGGCACCCCGTGATCCGCCCGCACTCGCTGCGCGCCCGGCTGACCTGCGGGCTGGTGGTGCTGCTCGCGGTCAGCTGCGCCGCCGTCGGCGTCGCGGCGGTGCTCGCGCTGCGGGGCTTTCTCACCGAGCGCCTCGACCAGCAGCTCAGCGACGCGGGCGGCCAGTTCCCGGCGAGCCTGGAGCACGCGGGGGAGCACGGCGAACCCGACGCGGACAACCACGCCGACACCCGCCGCCAGTCGCCCGGCACCTTCGGCGCCCGGCTGCTCGCGGGAGTGGTCACCGACGCCGCTGTGGTGCGCTCCGGCACCGACACCACGGTGGAGCTCAACGCGGCCGACAAGGCGGAACTGGCGGCCGTTCCGGTCGACGGCCATGCCCACGACATCAGGCTGTCGGCCCT
Source organism: Streptomyces fildesensis (assembly GCF_016107395.1). Lineage (GTDB taxonomy): Bacteria > Actinomycetota > Actinomycetes > Streptomycetales > Streptomycetaceae > Actinacidiphila > Actinacidiphila fildesensis. The sequence continues at coordinate 9,852 of NZ_JAAIKO010000080.1, read as the reverse complement.
GCACCGCTACCGGGTCAGGGCCCTGGCCGGCGACGACCAGGACGTGCTCATCACCGGTCTGCCCCTGCACGGCGTCGAGGAGACCGTGCACCGGCTCGAACTGGTCGAGGCGGCCGTCTTCGGCGGCGCCCTGGTGGTGACCGGTGTGGCCGGGGCGCTGTGGGTGCGCTGGTCGCTGCGGCCGTTGCGCAGGGTCGCCGCGACCGCCACGGCCGTGACGCGGCTGCCGCTGGACAGCGGCGAGGTCGCCCTGCCGCTGCGGGTCCCGGACGCGGATCCGCGCAGCGAGGCGGGACAGGTGGCCACCGCCTTCAACCTCATGCTCGGCCATGTCGGCGACGCCCTGTCCAAGCGGCACACGAGCGAGGAACGGCTGCGCCGGTTCGCGGCCGACGCCAGCCATGAACTGCGCACCCCCGTCGCGTCGGTGCGCGGCCACGCGGAACTGGCGCTGCGCCACCCGGGCCCGGTGCCGGCCGAGGTACGGCGGTCGCTGGAGCGGGTGGCCGCGGAGTCCGCGCGGATGGGCGTGATGGTCGACGACCTGCTGCTGCTCGCCCGGCTGGACGCCGGCCGGCCGCTGGAGCGCCGGCCGGTGGACCTGACGCGGCTGGTGCTGGACGCGGTGGACGACGCACGGGCCGCCGGCCCCGGTCACCGCTGGGTGCTCGATCTGCCGGAGGAGCCCGTCACCGTCCCCGGCGACGCCCACCGGCTGCAGCAGGTGGTGGCGAACCTGCTGGCCAACGCCCGCATCCACACCCCGGACGGGACCGAGGTCGCGGTGCGGCTGCGGACCGTACCGTCAGGCGATGGGACGGTCGAGGTGAGAGTCGCGGACAACGGCCCGGGGGTGCCGGAGGCGGTGCGCGCGACGCTCTTCGAACGTTTCGCGCGGGCCGACCGGCGGCGCCCCGGCGCGGGCAGCGGTGCGGGCCTGGGCCTGGCCATCGTCGCCGCCGTGGTCGAGGCGCACGACGGCACGGTCACCGCCCGCAGCCGGCCGGGCCGGAGCGAGTTCACGGTGCGGCTGCCGCTCGGTGACGGCGCCGGCGGCGCCAAGGAGGAGCCGGAGGTGGGTGCGGGGCCGTGGTAGTGCGCGGCCCCGCGGTCGGCTCAGGGCCAGTCCTGGGCCATCGAGCGGTCTTCCCGCGCGATGGACTTGCACAACTGCCGTACGAGCGTGTGCGGGCCGACGTGCTTGGTGGCCAGTTCCAGTGCCCGCTCGATCGCGAAGTCGAACGGATCGCGGCGGATCTCCTCCCGGCGTTGCGGATCCGCGGCCGCGGTGGCGAAGAGCGACTTGACGGACTTGCCCTCGCGGGCGGACCAGGCGTTGAGCAGCCCGATGGTGTAACTCCGGGCGGAGTCGTTCGGGCCGGTCCCGTCGTCCGGGAGCGCGGTCCGTTCCTGGCCCTCCGCCCGATGGATCCGCATGAGGAAGGTCACCGCGACCTTGGTCAGGGTGAACAGGGTGTCGTCGTCGAGTTCGAGCAGCAGGTCGACCCTGCCGCGGGCCATGGCACTCTCGCCGGGAGCGGCTTCGGCGACGGCGGCCTGGAGCAGTACATCGCCCCGCTGAAGGGCATTCATGTCGAGCACGGAGATCGTTGGGTGTGGGGCCGGGGGACTCGCGGGATTACCGCGCGAGGCGGGCCGTCCAGGTCTGTCACCGGTGACTCGCGCGGTGCTGGAATCCGTCTCGGGAGGCGCCGGGCCACCCCTCAAGTTCCGCTGGAGGACCGCCGGAACACTCGTCGGAGGGATCGGTTTACGGCCAAGATCGGAAGAGGCTGATCGACTTCCGGGTGTACATGTTCGATATTTTGGAACACTTGGATTCGATGTGGTGAATCAATTGAATTGAAGATACACCTGACATTATTATTGCCTTCAACTTCGTTGTAATCATCACTGCTGGTCGTCGGGGGACTCCATGCTTGACTTACGTGCGCACCTCCGTCCCGCCGTGAGTCACCGCGACAGCAACCGCAAGCGGATCATCCTCGCCATCATGATCAAACCGGATACGCAGGCCGGTATTGCGCGTCGCACGATCCTGTCCCAGGCCACGGTCTCCACCGCCGTGCGCGACCTGGAGAAGGACGGCATCGTCCGGATGGAGCGCAACTCGGCCGCCCAGGGCAAGGGGGGCCGCGGAGTCCGGGTCTGCCTGCAGGGCGCGGTCAATGTCGCCGTCGGGGTCGACCTGGGCTTCAACCACGTCACCGTGATCGCCCGGCGGGTCGACGAGCAGTACGACCGGGTCAAGGTGCAGCAGAGCACCGACGGGGCCAACCGCGGCCTCGCGCACGTGATTCCGCTCGTCAAGGGGATGATCGAGGAAGCGGTGGCGGAGACGGGCCGCACGTCGGACGACATCATCTCCGTGGGCATCGCCGTGCCCCGGATGATCGATCCCCGGAGCGGGACGTTCGCCGCCCCGGTGCTGCCTCCCTGGAGTGGTGAGGGGGGCGACCCGGCGATAGAGCTGGCCAGGGCGCTCGGGGTCCGTGTGGTGATGGACAACGACGCCAACCTCGGCGCTCTCGCGGAGCAGACCTACGGCGGGAGCGACCACCTGGAGACCGTCGTCTACGTGAAGGCGTCGACCGGGATCGGCTCCGGTCTCATCGTCGGCGGCAACCTGCTGCGGGGCCGCAGCGGTATCGCCGGCGAGCTCGGCCATCTGACCATGGATCCGCACGGGGTGATCTGTCAGTGCGGCGGCCGCGGTTGCCTGGAGACCATCATCGGCGCCGAGTACCTCATCGACCAGGTCAGGAAGTCGCAGTTGGGGAACTCGGCGGACCTGCCCGGCTCCCTCGCGGCGCTCATCGCCAAGGCACATGCCAACGACGCCGTGTGCGTGCGTGCCCTGCAGGACGCGGGGCGGCTGCTCGGCAGGGCGCTCGCGCAACTCTGCAATCTCTTCAACCCCGACGTCATCGTGCTCGGCGGCCAGCTCGCCGCGGCCAAGGATCTGGTCCTGAAGCCCTGCAGGGAGGCCCTGGAGCGGTTCGCGCTGTCGGGCGCCGTGGACCCGTCGACCGACTTCGAGCTGCGGCTCAGCAACCTGAAGCAGCGGGCCGAGGCGCTGGGCGCGCTGGTCCTCGGGCTCAGCTCGATCCTCTCGGACGAGGAGATCGAGAAGAGCTGACAGGCGGGTTCGATTTGAAGTCGGAACGGGAAATCCGTCGGCCGGCCGGTTCAATTAATTGAGCCCATGTCATCGACTCGCGATCCGTACCGTTTCCCGCGCTATTCGGCACCGAAGGCCGTGCCGTTCCTGACGTGGCACTCCTCGACTGGATGTGCGACAAGCCGCGTGCAGCGTTGGCGGAATCAGGCAACTGATGATGCATCAGTCCAGGTAGAGTTTCATCTTGCCGTACGGTGTTCCCCGACGTCCAACGGTCCGGGGCTACGCGGCGAACTGATGACTGCCGACCCATTGTGGAGACATGATGTCTTTCCTTTCGCGGAACGAGTGTTCCGATGACCTCTGTGTCCAGTGCGGACCGGGTTCTCCGAGGTCAGCCGAGGACAGCGGGCCCGCAGTCTACGAGGCCCCGCTCCTCGCCGATCTTGGCCATGTACGGGAACTGACCCTGGGGAGTTCCTCCAGCGGCAATGCGGACGCCAACTCACAGTATTATTGGTAGGGCCCGGTGAAATCGCAGCACATTCCGACCCGGGACGCGCGATGACCCTGCTGACCCGTTTGCCCGCACAGTGTGCGCCGTACGTGGCCGGCACATTTCCCGTACCCGCCGCCGTCCCGCAATCCGTGGACGCGGACTTCCCGGCGCACGGGATGAGCAGGGTCTGGCCGGGGCTGTCCTCCCTGTGGTCCTGGGGCCGGTGGCGATCGGGCGAGTTACGAGGGGTGACCTACAAGGGGGCCGGCCTCGTCACGTTGGGGCAGTGTTTCGCCGACGACCGACAGCTCACGGCGGGACTCGTCCAGGCGGTGGAGAGCGACCGGTGGGAAGCCCTCATCCGGTGGCCCGGCAGCTACCTCGTCATCATGGCGCGGGACGACGGACTCCTCGCGTTCACCGATCTGGCCGGCCAATTCCCCCTGTACTACTGCCCCGTACCCGGGCGGGTGGCCTTCGGCTCCCGACCCGCCATCGCGGCAGCGGCGGCGGGAATCCCCGCACGGCCCGACCGCGCCACCCTGGCGGCCCAGATCCTGTGCCCCACCGCCGACCCCCTGTTCGGGGAGCGCTCCGTCCTCGACGGTGTACACCGGCTCGGTGGCGGCCAGGCGCTGCGGATCGACGCCGCGGGACATCCGGAGACATGGACCTACGATCCGCTGATCCCTGACCGCCACGTGTCGCTCGCGGACGGCGCCGAAGCGCTGAGGGCGGCACTGACGGCCGCGGTCGGCGCACGCGTGGATCTGGGGGAGCGGCTGACCGCGGATTTCAGCGGCGGTCTGGACTCCACCTCCCTCGCCTTCCTCGCCGCACACCGGACGCGTACTCCGCTCCCCGTCTTCGTCTATCACCACCCGGACGCCCCCGCCGGCGATCTCGAGCATGCCGAGCGGTTCGCCCGGCTCGACGGGCGGCTGGAGCTGACCGTTCTTCCCGGCTCCCGGCAGACCCTCACCTACCACGGGCTGGATCAGGTGCGCCCGGCCGGCCAGCCCGAGGCGGCCGCGGTGAACAGCGCCCGGCTCCGGGTCCGGCTCGCGGGCATCGCCGCAGGAGGCAGCGCGATCCACCTCGGTGGCGAGGGCGGCGACGCCCTCCTCGTACCGGCCGCCGGCTATCTGGCGGACCTCGCACGCCAGGGCGGACCGCGCACCTTCGGGCGGCACTGCCGCGATGTGGCGAAAGCCCGCCGCGAAGCGCCCACGGCGGTGGCCGCCCGCGCGCTGCGCCTGTCACGAACCTCTCCGGCCGGAGCGCTGCAACGGCTGGCCGACCGACTGGAACGGCCGGCGGAGGGAATCCCGCAGTGGCTGGACACCATCGCCTGGTGGCCGGACCCGGGATCCGAGGCCGGCTGGCTGACCGGGGCCATGCGGGGCGAGCTGGCCGAGCTGGCCAGAAGCCGCGCACGGACCGAGACGGTGACACCGGGCGTCGGAGTGGGCGACCGGACGGCTCTCACCGAACTCCGTATCGCGGCCACCGTCCAACAGCAACTGTCGGACACGGCGCGTGAGTTCGAGGTGTGGCCGCACGCCCCGTTCCTCGACAACGACGTGGTCAGGGCGTGCACGGGACTGCCGTCGTACCACCGGGCCGACCCCCGCGCTGTCAAGCCACTGCTCGGAGCCGCGCTGGCCGGTCTGGTGCCGGAGCCCGTGCTGACGAGGCGCGGCAAGGGGAACTACACGGCCGAGGACTACCAGGGCGCGCGGCTGCACGCGAAGGAGATCAGATCGCTGCTCACCGGCTCGCGGCTGGCGGACCTCGGGATCATCGACCAGGGGGCCGTGATCGGCTCGCTCGACCGGGTGTTGATGGGGATCCGGGCGCCGCTGCCCGCGCTGAACCGGCTGCTGAGTGCCGAACTGTGGCTACGGGGTCTGGACCGACGCCCCCTGCGGACCGACCCACCTTCCTGAGGAGATGGCACCCATGCCGGACCTGTACATTCCCGCGCACATCCATGACAGCGTCTCCCCGCACGGCGGCAGCGTTCTGCTGAACGCGCACTCGGGGCAGTGGTACGCGCTGAACTCCACCGCGCACACGCTCTGGCAGGAGTGGCAGCGCACCGGCGACTTCGATTCCGCCGTCGACGCCATGGCACACCGCTACCCACGGGAGCGGCGCACCCAGGTCCGGTCGGACGCGGAGGAGCTGGCCGCCGGGCTGGCCGCGCGTGGGCTGGTGGTGTCCGGGGAGCCGGGCGAGCGACCGGGTCCGGGCGAGTGGCCGGGTCCGGGGGAGCGGGCCGAGAAGTTCCCGGTCGCACGCACCGCACCGCGGCGACCGTCCCATCGGGGGCTTCCCCAACTGGCGTTCGCCATCGCGCTGCTGCTGCTACGACTCCCGTTCCGGCTGACCGTCGCGTTGGTCGGGGCACGGCAGCGATGGTGCCGGGCGGCCGCCACCGAGGAGCAGGCGCTGTGGGCGGTGATCGCGGTCGAGGCCGTGGCACGCCGATTCCCCGGACGGGCCGCCTGCCTCGAACTCTCCCTGAGCGCCGTCGTGGCGATGGCGCTGCTGGGCCGGCGGCTCGATTGGTGTATCGGGACGGTCGACGATCCCTATCGGTTCCATGCCTGGGCCGAGGTCGATGAACTTCCCGTCACGCACCCCTCCGATTCTGAGAGCGCTCTTTTCCGGCGCGTCCTTTCCATTTGACCGGCACGAACGTTTCTTTGTGCCTGCCGTCCTTTAGCTGGATGGCAATGGCGGGAAAAGGTGTCGCCCGGGCGGTCGGCGGGCACAGCCGGCCGAGCGGGCCCAGGACATGACGAAAGGGCCGGCCGCCGGTGGGCGACCGAGCCCCTCCAAAGGACTGCGGATGCTGCTGTACTGCGGATACTTCAGGGACGGCGAGCGAGGGCGTCAAACATCGACGTCTCGCCGTGCCCGAAGAGAACCAGGACAACGATCACGATGATGGTGATCGCCGCCCGGACGTGGACCCAGCGCACGGGTGATACGCACTGGGCGATTACTCGGATGTTGAGCTCCATTGGACTGCCTCCTCCCAGGGGTGTTTCAGGCCTTCCGGTTGACTCCTTCAGTCTGTGGCAGGGTTACGCGATGGGGCAACAGGCGTTTATACGGCCTGATGTGAAGCCTGGAGGGAGACGTCGTCCGGCTGTGTCGAACCCTTTATGAATGACCGGTATTCGAAATGCAGGGACGCATGGATCGTCAAGGCGTGTCCGCCCTCAATTCGAAGCCCGGGGGCGCGGTGTCACCCGCCGCCGGGGGCGTGGGTTCGTCACCCGGTGAGCTCTGGTGGCGGGATCCCCGAGAACGAGGGTTCGCGTCCGCGGGCCATGGAACTGCCCGTCGTACGGCGAGAATTGAAGACCGGCGGGAGACGCGGACGGCGGCCCGGCAAAAATTCGACCGCTGCACCGACCAGGGCCGCACCCGGGTCGGGCTCTCGCTCGCGGGAAAAGCCGCCCGGTATGGATTCGGCAAAATCTCGACGAGGAAAGCGGTGCAAGGGTCCCGGCAACCCCAACTGCCGCAGTGGTGCCATGGTGTGACGTGATCTCAGGCCTGGTCGAGACGGTCGCGCTGGGACGGGGTGAGGTCGAGGTCCGGTGCGTCGAGGGATTCGTCGAGCTGGGCGGTGGAACTGGCGCCGATGATGGGGATGATCGGCAGCTCGCCGCCGAGCAGCCAGGCGAGGACGACCTGCCCGGCCGTGGCCCCGGTTTCCGCGGCGACCTCGCGCACCGCGGTGAGCTGGGCGGCGGCGCCGGGGTGGTCGAACTGCTCGGGCACGGACTTGGCGGGGTCGGTGTAGGCGCCGGAGAGCAGCGGGGTGTACGCGAGGAGCGTCAGGTCGGGTTCGGCGCGGACGTAGTCGAGCAGTTCGGGGGTGACGTGCTCCTTCGTTCCGAAGGCCGCGCCGGGCTTGGGGCGCAGATAGGTGTACTGCTGCTGGATGCAGGAGTATCCGGCCAGGCCGTGTTCGCGTGCGAGGGTCCGGGCGCGTTCGATGCGCCAGGTGACCTGGTTGCTGACGCCCAGGATGCCGACGGTCCCCTCGGCGACCAGTTCACCGAATGCTCCGACGGTCTCGGCCAGTGGCGTCGCGCGGTCCTCGATGTGGCCGTAGAGCACGTCGACGCGGTCGGTGCCCAGTCGGCGCAGACTGCCTTCGACGCCACCACGGATGGCCTTCGCCGAGAGCCCCTCGGCGTTGCCCGGCCAGTCGCCGGGACCTGTCGGTTGGGCGCCGACCTTGGTGGCGAGCACGATCCGGTCCCGGTTGCCGCGCGCGGTCATCCACCGGCCGACCAGCTCTTCGCTCTCACCGCCGCGCCCGCCGTCCTCCCAGAACGAGTAGCAGTTGGCTGTGTCGACGAAGGTGCCGCCGCGCTCCACGAAACGGTCCAGGATCGCGAAGGCCGTGGCCTCGTCGACATGGGTTCCGAAGGGCATGGCGCCCAGGCACAGGGTGCTGACACCGGGGCCGGGAGTGGCGTCGGGACGGCGGCCCAGAGTACGAAAACGCATGAGTGCTCCGCAGGGGTGCGAGGAAGTGGGGGAACGTCGCGAACCCTGTCACTTGGAGCGCGCTTGAGGTCAAGCCCTCAACCCGACCGCCACCGACCGCACATCCCCGACCGCCCACCGGCACACCGGATCCGCCCGGCCGCGCGTCCCCCGCGACGGCCGGGCGATCCGGGACGTTGAAGACACGGCCTACGAGCTGCGGCAGAGCATGCCCATACCGGTCGTCCGTATGACGCTCATCCGCCAGGCGTCGAACGTCACGGACTCGCCCGGCAGGATCAGCAGCCCGTCGTCCCCGTCCTGCCACGTCTCGCCGATCCGGCGCACCTGGACCGCAGGACCGCCGACTCCGGCCATGAACATGGTCGGGTCGATCTCCCAACCCCGCGCGTCGAGCCAGGCCTCGAACGCGGCGGTGTCCTCCGCGTCCGCCCCCCGTGGCCATAGGAATTCCGTCATGCTGTCCCCATCCCCCGTACATCCCCCGTAGCGCTCGTGGACCGAGCACACTGATCCTGCCAGGCGGCACTGACAAGTCGCTAAATTTTGGGTATACGCGGACGGTGACCCCCGACACCCCGACCCTGCCCCGGATGACGTGATCGGCGTCCGGGGAGGCGTCGAGGTCGCCCTCATGGATCCACAGCCGGCCGCCGAACCGGTCGGCGTACCGCCGGCCGTGTGCCGCGTGGTCGCGGTGGGTCAGCAGCACATCGGTGACGGGGCCCCGCGCCTCGTACCGCGCGGCCGGCCCGCTGTTCCAGCGCGGGGTGTCGACCATCATCAGTTGCCCGGACGGGCGTTGCAGGAGATACGCGTCGGCTCCCGCGGTGTGCGAGGAGCTGTGCCCGCACAGATGGACGTCGTCGGTCAGCCGCAGGGGGAAGGGGTCGGCCGCCGGGTCCAGGGTGCGGGACGGGTGGCGGATCGACCGGGTGTGACGGGCGAAGGCGGCGGTGGCCAGCCGACGGGGGCGGCGAGCCGTCGTGCGCCGGCCGCTTCCCCGGGACCCCGGCGGCCGCTCCGACCCGTTGACAGTGCCCTCGGCTAGGTTCGGAGACGCACCCGACCTCACGATGGAGATGTTCATGCGCACCCTGGAACCGCAGGCCGGCGGGCCCACCGCCGGCGACGCCGAAACCGGAGATCAGGGATGAGCACCGGCCCTGGGACGAGCACCGGTCCCGAGCCGTGGACCTCGTCCGCCGGGCCGCTCCACAGCGATCTGCTCGCGGCGAAGACATGGGTGTACGACGTCAACGGGTTCGTCTGCTCCCGGCCGGTACCCGAGCCGGAGAGTGCCGACTACGGTGCGCACGAGTTCACGCTGGACGGCGCCTCCGTGCGGTTCCGGGTGGCCAGGACAACCCCGACGAAGATCGGGCAGTTCGTCACCGTGTGGAAGCGGTCCCCGGAGGGGCCCATCCAGCCGTTCGACTCCACGGACGCGGCCGACCTCCTCGTGGTCAGTTCCCGCGAGGATCAGCACTTCGGGCAGTTCGTGTTTCCGAGGGAAGTGCTCGGCGAACGGGACGTCGTCTCCAGGAACGGCGTGGGCGGGAAACGGGCTTTCCGCGTCTACCCGCCCTGGGCCACCGCGGTCAACCGCCAGGCCCGCGCTAGTGTCCTGCGCCAGTAGTTGATCGTTAGATGCTGTGTGACTTCTACTGCT
>NZ_JAAIKO010000007.1 GCF_016107395.1 Streptomyces fildesensis | reverse complement strand
CGGCGCCATGCGCCTGTCCCTCGCCCGCATCTACGACTGGCTCGACGACACCCTCACGACGTGAGCGGCGGTCGCCGGACGGCCCTCCCGGTCGGCCCAGACCGCCCGGTAGGCCCCGACCGCCCGGTGGGCCGCCGCCGGACGTCGGCGGTGCTGCCGCCGTCCGGAGCCGGCACCGCATCGACCCGGATCATCCCGCTGCCGGGCCTGAACACAGTGGGGTGAACACTGGCAGCCGGTCACCTTGAAGTCGGAGGTGCGGTGCCGGCCATCGAGATCGACAGTCCGTCGGTGAGCCATCTATGAGCCACCGTCATGTTCAGCACGCGTCCGCCGGTGACCGTGCCGACCAGGGCCCAATAGCGTTCCAGGCGGGGGTCGAAGCCGGACGACCTCGACACCAGCCCGTGCAGGTATGCGCGGAAGGCGGGGATGTCCGACTCGCGCCGGGCTCGTGCGTGGGCGGAGACGAAGGCGTTCACCGCATCCCCGGCGCTGGGCGGCAGCCCCTGGGTCACAGCGGCGGCCGTCAGGACGACGGCATCGTCGATCTCCCCGTAGAAGGCCGGGGCGTCCCTCATCTCTTCGTCGTGGTCCTGTGTCCAGCGGGTGAAACTGGGCGTGGAGATGAGCAGATGAAGCTCGGCGTAGGCCAGCGCTGAAGCGGGATCGGGGTCCTACGGTGGGTCGGGGGACAGCATGGCGATCATGATGTCGAGCCGGCGCTCGGGCATGGCCGCGGACAGCTCGCGATACCAGTGACCGGTGCGGGTGCGATGCGCCTGTGGGAGCCGCTGCACGCGCGAGAGGATCTCCAGACGCCGGAGCCGCTTCTCGCTTGTGCAGATGCCGGTACCAGGTGCGGGCGTGGTCCTCTGGTCGGAGTACTGCCTCTATCTCAACGTCACGATGCCGACGCCGAAGCCGGCCGGGCAGAAGCGGCCCGTGCTGGTGTGGATGCACGGCGGTGCGTTCCTGGGCGGTTCCGGCAGTGACTACAGCACCGAACAACTGGCGGTCCGGGGTGACACGGTCGTCGTCACGGTCAACTACCGGTTGGGAATCTTCGGTTACTTCGGCCACCCCGGGTTGGGCTCCGCCCCACCGTTCGGTCTGGCGGACCAGCAGGCCGCCCTGCGCTGGGTGCGGGCGAACGCGGAACGCTTCGGCGGTGATCCGGGCAGTGTCACTTTGTTCGGTGAGTCCGCCGGTGCCCTCAGTATCTGTGCACACCTCACCTCGCCGACGGCCGTCGGACTCTTCCAGCGGGCGGTGCTCCAGAGCGGTTCCTGCCTCATGTCCTTCCCCCGTGGTGCTCTTGGACCCGGAATGCCGGCGTACGAGCCGTTCGCCTCGGAGAGCGATGTCCAGACGGCCGGTGCAGAAGCCGCCCGGCAACTGGGCTGTACAGCGGGCGGCGGAGATGAGGTACTGGCGTGCCTGCGTGGGCAGAGCACGGATCGCCTCGCCACCGCGCAGCTGATGCAGTCCTTCAACCGGCCCGCCTTCGGCAATGCGCTGCTGCCCGTGGCGCCTGGCCAGGCGTTGGCGTCGGGGCACTTCCACCGCGTGCCGGTCATCCAGGGTTTCGAAATCGAAGGACCCACCCGCTGGTTTCGTGGTCATGTCCGCGTAGATCAGTCATCCAGCAGCGGGGGAGTCCTCCCGTCCGTACGGGGCCAGCTCTGCCGACAGTCCCCGCTGTTCCGCCTCGAAGGTTGTCCCGGAGTGGTGAGCGACCAGACAGACCAACCACCGCGGTACTTCGAGGGATTTGAGATGACGCGCACCGTCGAGCCACGGATAGGGCATGCGTCCTGCGGATTTCGGACGAACGCCGGGGAGCGATGTCCCCCCGTCATCGGTGATCTTTGACGCCGCAGCGACCGCGGGGACGGACTCTCTCCACCAGATCAAGGCAACTCGCTCCGCTCGCCGCCGCCCTCAACTGTTCCGGTTCAGGTACTGGAGGAACAAGGAAACATAGGTCCGATCGGTGGCTTGCGAGCAGGGAAATGCCCGGCCCGCTCGCCTTCGGTGAGCCGTGCAACAGGGACGCTATGGACACGGATCCGTCGGCCGTCCTAGATTCGTCCCAGTGCGAGGTCAGCCGGGGGATTGACGCTCATCATCGTGTGCCGGGGGGAACATGAGATTCGGCTTGCTGGGGCCGTTGCACGCCCAGATCGCCGGACGCGCGGTCCCGTTGAACGGGCCGCGGCAGACCAAGATGCTGGCAGCGCTTCTGATCGACGCCAACAACATCGTCGCCATGGAGCGGCTCGTCGCCGTGATGTGGGACGGGAACGCGCCCGCCACCGCGGTCCGCCAGGTCCAGGATGCTGTCTCCGGGCTGCGCCGCAACCTCGTCGTCTGCGGAGCACCCGGCTCCTTGATCAGCACGCGGCGCGGCGGCTATGAGATCCACCTGGCCCGGGATCAGCTCGACCTGCTGGAGTTCGACCACGAGCGACACCTCGCCGAACAGCGCACGGCCCCGTTCGAGACAGCCCTCGCGCTGCGGCGGGCGCTGGCCTGCTGGCGCGGAAGCGCCCTGGCCGACACTCCCAGTCAAGTCCTGGAAATCGATGCGGCGGGGCTGAACGAGAAGCGTGCGGCCACGCACAAACAGTGCCTCGCCATCGAACTCGACCTGGGGCGCCACCGAGAGGTCATCGATGAACTGACCGTTCTGCTCCGCGAGCACCCCTACGACGAGCAGGTCGCCGAACACCTGATGGTCGCCCTCTACCGGTGCGGAAGACAAGGCGAGGCGCTGCAGGCGTACGAGCGGCTGCGCCGGACACTGGCCGACGAACTCGGCGTCGACCCCACCCCGCCGCTCCAGGCGCTGCATCAGCGCATCCTGACCGCAGATCCCGCCCTGGCCGCTCCGGTCCCGGCACAGGGTCCCTCGGGCACACCACCGGAGAGTCCTGCCCCGGCGGCCCCCGGGCCGGCAATGGCGATGCCCGTGCGTCAATTGCCCCTCGACGTAACCGACTTCGTGGGCCGGGCAGAAGCACTGGCCGAGATCGCCGGACTGCTCGACGTGTCGGCGTCGAACCGGGCCCCGGTGGCCGTCATCGTGGGCAGTCCCGGTGTCGGCAAGTCCAGCCTGGTGACGCACGCTGCGCGGCTGGCGAGCGCCAACTTCCCCGACGGCCAGCTCTACCTCAACCTCGCGGCAACATCGGACGAGCCACGGGACCCGGGACTGATGCTGGCCGAAGCACTGCGCGCGCTCTCCATCGCCGGCAGTGCGATCCCGAACGGCCTGTCCGAGCGCGCCGCGCTCTACCGTTCGTTGCTGGTCGACCGTCACATGCTGGTGGTACTGGACGATGCCGGTCACGCCGATCAGGTGCTGCCGCTACTGCCAGGCGCCGACGGTTGTGCCGTGTTGATCACCAGCCGCACTCTGCTGACGCAACTTCCCGGCGCCCGGCATATCGACCTGGACGTGCTGAGCCCGGCAGAGGCGCGGGAGTTGTTCACCGGAATTGTCGGGCGGCGGCGGGTCGAGCGGGAACCGGGCGAAGCTGACGCGATCCTCGACTGCTGCGGCAACCTGCCGCTGGCGATCCGAATCGCCGGCGGCAAACTCGCGGGCCGCCCGGCCTGGTCGCTGCGGGTGCTGCGGGAACGCATCGAGGACGAGTCCCGGCGGCTGGCCGAGCTGAGGATCGGGGACCTCAACGTGCGGGCCAGCGTCGAACTGAGCCTACGGCTGCTGCCGGCCGACGCTGTGCGCGCGCTGAGTCTGCTGGGTCTGCTCGGCCCCTACACCCTGCCCGGCTGGGTGGTCGGCCCGTTGCTGGACCGCCCGGACGGCGAAGAAGTGCTGGACACCCTCGTCGACGCCAGCCTGGTGCGGCTGACCGCCACCGACGCCATCGGCCAGCCGCGCTACCGACTGCACGACCTGATCAGGACCTGCGCCGTGGAGATCGCCGCTCCCCTGCCGACCGCGGACAAGCGGGACGCGATCATCCGGGTGCTGTCCGTCTGGCTCGATCTGGTCAGGCGCGGTACCGACCGGCTGCCGGCTGGGCTGCTGACCGCCGCGCCTGGTTCGGCACCGCGCCGGTCGCTGCCCGACGCGGTCATGGACCGGCTCATGGCCGATCCGTTCGGCTGGTTCGACGCGGAACGCGACAACCTGCTCGGTGCGGTGAAACTTGCCGTGGACCGGGGCCTGGACGAGTTGGCCTGGGAGCTGGCGGCCGGCACGGCCACCTACTACGACCACCGGTGTCTGTATCAGGACTGGCAGCACGGGCACCGACTCGCGCTGGACGCGGCCGAGGCCACCGGCAACGCGCGCGGCGCATCGGTGCTGCTCCGCGGACTTGGTCAACTGCACATCTACCAAGACGAATTCGACCGAGCCACCCGCGCCCTCGACATGTCCATCGAGCTGTGCCGGGACAACGGGGACAAACGCGGCGAGGCACTGTCGGTGGCGATGCTCAGTACGGTCAGCCGGGTGCAGGGCCGTGACGACGAAGCACTCGAACGTGTCGAGCAAGCGCTGGCCATCGCGGTCGGTGAAGGCGACCGGGACGTCGAAGCGCAGCTGTCCTGCTCCATGGCCGTGATGCGACTCATGCAGGGCCAACTCGAAGAGGCGGAGTCCTGGTTCACCGGAGCCTTGAACCTGTCCAGGGCGCTTGACGACGAGCATCGCGTCGCCGTCGTGCTGCGGCGGTTCAGCAGACTGCACGATCGGCGCGGTGATCCGGACGAGGCGCTGCGCTGTCTGTGGCAGGCGTCGGCCACCTTCGAGAGACTGGCCGACGAGCGGTGCACCGCGTACACGCTGCTGGAAGTCGGCCGCGTGTACGCCGGTCAGGACGACCGGGACCAGGCGAGCCCGGCGTTGGAGCGCGCGGCTGGCCTCTTCCACCGGCACGGCGACCGCCAGGACGAGGCCACGTGCTGGCAACTGATCGGCGACCTGGACGCCGCGGCCGGCAGCCACCACATGGCGCGCCAACACCGAGGGCGGGCGCTGCGGCTGTGGCAGACGATCGGTGAAATGAACCAGACGACAGCTCCAGCGCGACCATCTTCCCCGTGAAGCGCGGCTGTGACGCGCCCTGCGGCCGTGCGGAACAGGCAGTTCGAAGTCATCCGTACCTACCACCCAGCCGACAAGCACTGTGGTCGGCCGATCCCGAAGTTCGCGCCGCCCGAGAGCAGGATCGCGCCGAGGCGTACCGCCGCGCGGCAGCCGTCATCCAGAGTTAGCAGAAGCGCGAGCATGGCGCGGCATACCTTGGGCGAGCATCCAATGAGACGGGGCTCAGCGGGTCCTCCGCTGCGGAAATCCACAGGGTGGCCGGACCGATGGACCGCCGTCGGATGATCAAGGGTCCTGTGGGCGGACGGCCGCCCGGCGTCGGCACGAGGCCGGCCTGGTCACCTGCGGGCTGCCGCGGAATTCGGCATGGGTCTCGTGAGCACTCGGCTCGGCCGGATGCTGGGAGATGGAGCCATACGGCTGCGCAGGGAACATCCAGACCGGCCGACACGGTTGCATTGGGCGAGGGGCCGGCGCCGCACGGGCGGGAATATGGAGACCGCGAGGTCATCCCACCTGGAGCCGGGCCCCAGGATCGCGGTAGGCCTGCCGCGAGCTCAATTTCTGCAGAGGACTGTTCAATGACTGACCGACCCTTGACGCTGATGGCAGTACACGCCCACCCCGACGACGAAGCCACCGGAACCGGAGGGGTCCTCGCGCGGTATGCGGCGGAAGGCATCCGCACGGTTCTTGTGACGTGTACCGACGGCGGTTGTGGTGACGGACCGGGGGGTGTCAAGCCGGGCGATGCCGGGCACGATCCGGCGGCCGTCGTCCTGATGCGCCGTCAAGAACTCGAGGCGAGCTGTGAGGTCCTGAAGGTCAGTGATCTGGAGACGCTGGACTATGCCGACTCCGGGATGATGGGCTGGCCGAGCAACAAGGCCCCGGGAGCCTTCTGGCAGACCCCCGTGGAGGAAGGCGCCGCCCGGCTCGCGGAACTCATGCGGCACTACCAACCTGATGTGGTCGTCACCTATGACGAGAACGGGTTCTACGGCCACCCCGACCACATTCAGGCCCACCGCATCACGATGGCGGCGCTGGAGATGACCGAGCTGACACCGAAGGTGTACTGGACGACGATGCCCCGCTCGATGATGCAGCGCTTCGGGGAGATCATGCGCGAGTTCAATGAGGACATGCCGGAGCCGGATCCTGCCGAGGCCGCCGCGATGGCCGAGATCGGCCTGCCCGACGATGAGATCTTCACGTGGGTGGACACCACGCCCTTCAGCGGTCAGAAGTTCGATGCGCTGGCCGCGCACGCCAGTCAGGGCGAGAACATCTTCTTCCTCAAGATGGGCAAGGAGAAGTTCGGCGAGTTGATGGGCGTGGAGACCTTCGTACGGGTCAAGGACGCCACCGGCGCGGCCGTACCCGAGAACGATCTCTTCGCCGGATTGCGCTGACCCGCCCGTCCGGCCGAGACCCGGAAGGTCATCGGCCGCACAGCGCGATCGAGCGGGTCACGCACCCGGAGGCTTGTCCGCCGACGCCGCTCGGCCCGAGGACCTGGAGCGGTAAGGCGCTGGTCACAGCGGTGAGGGCTGCCGGAGGTGGGGATGGAACGGATCGCCAAGAGACGGCTGCGGCAGGTGCGGCCCGCCTGGCGGGTTCCGGGGGTTTCAGGTGCGTTCGGCAGCCAGGGTGCCGTGGGGGGCTGGTGCGCGGCCGGTTCGGTGGTGCGCGGGCGCGCGGACGGGTTGCACGCTTACGACCTGGGCACCGGGGAAGCCGTCTGGTCGTGGACCGTTCCCGGCCGCACGGCGCTGCTCGCCATGAGCCGCACGGCTGTGAGCGGGGTGGGTCTGGCCGTCCACGCGGACGACAGCGCAGGTGGCGAGGTCGCCGACTGCGCTGTCACCGCCGTTGGGGTCGAGGGCGGCACTGCCCTGTGGTCCGTTCCGTTCGACCTCAGCGGCGGATCCTGGAGCCTGCACGAGCAGCACGTCCGCGGAGCCGTCGCAGTCGCCCCGAACCGCGCCGTCCTCCTGACGGACGGGCTCGGGCTCCAGGCCTACGCACTGAACAGCGGACGTCCCGTCTGGCCCCCGACCGCAGCGTTGAGGGGCAACGTCCAACTCGCCGTCTGCCGGACCGGCATCATCCAGGTCGGGCTGGACGACGGCCACCTCACCGTCCGGTGTCTCGACGCGGCCGAAGGGACCGTCCGCTGGGAGACCGCTCCGTCCACGCACGGGCCCGTGGCCACGGTCCACGTCCTGCAGGAAGATCCGCTCGCCGTCCTGTGCCGAGGTCGTGGCCGGGGCCGCCGCGGGCCGGAGGAGGTGCTGGTCCTCGACGCCGAGGACGGGCGGACGGCCGGGCGGATACCGGTCTCCGCGCACGGCGAGCTGCGTGTCGCGGCGTACGGACGTGTGGATGGACTGTCCGACGGACAGCGCGTGGCCGCGGTGGGTGAACTGCTGGTTGCCGTGGTGCGTCCGGTGAACGCCTGCGCCGATCAGCTGACCGCGTTCGCCCTGGACGGCGGGGCGCCCCGCTGGACCTGGTGGTCGCATGGGGTGGTCGTCAATGTCTTCGCGGCAGACGGTCACGTCGCGGTGGTGAGCCAAGCGGACCCTCACGTCCGTGTGCACCTGCTCGACGGCGCGACCGGAGCGGTCCGGGCGGTGCGACGGCTGGACGGGTACGAGGTGGGAATGCGTGGCCGGTACTACCTCGACGCCCACCACCGCCTGGTCCACCTGTCGCAATGGGGGGACGGGAGATGGCATCCGCTACAGATGTTCCCCTTGCGTTGACAGCGGGCGCGGCCCTGGTGCGGGCCATCGTGAGCGAGCCTGAGTGTGCCGCAGGTGGCGTGGACCGCGTGACCCCGCAGCCGTCTGCCCGATCCGGCCGTTGCGCCCATGCACCTTCGGCTTTGCCGACAACCAATCGGATTCCGCGATGGTTCGGGGATGAGCGACACACTGATTCAAGCCACGCCCGTCGACCGCACGGCGCGTGCTCATCTCCTCGACCATCTCACCCACCACCGCGCCCGCTTCCGGCGGATCGAGCACGCATCTGAAGGCAGAACCGACGTGGTGAGCGCCCTGCGCGGGCACCCGGTGGGGCAGGCAGCGAAGTGCATCGTCGTCCGAGTGAAGATGACCAAGAAAAGTTCTCACTACGTCCTGGCCGTGGTGCCCGGTGACCGCCGGGTCAATCTGGACAGGATCCAGGAGCTCTGGGAGGCACGGCAGGCGTCCTTCGCCGACCGCGCCACCGCTGAACGCCTTTCCGGTTGTGTCAGCGGCGCCATCGTGCCTTTCACCTTCGATCCAGCGCTGGAACTCGTCGTCGACCCGGCCCTCCTGGAACACGAAGAGATCTTCTTCAACGCAGCCGATCTGAACCTGTCCGTGGCGCTGGACGTGCGCGACTACGTACGGATCGCGGAGCCCCGCACCGAGGCCATCGCGGAGAACGCTGTTGCCCTCGCCGACTGAGCCCCGGCCTGCCGTTGTGTCCCGTCCCACGGGGGCGCAGCGGCAGGCGCCGCGGTACCCGTCAGGACGTGCGGGTGCCTGCCGGGTCGGCATCCGTCCGAAAGGACCACCGGCTCGAACCGGGGGAGAGGAGGCCCGCCCCTGGCTGTGGTCACGGGGACGTTCCTCTTGGCGTAGCGCGCGCACTCGTCAGGCTGCGGCGAAGCTACGACAGACCACATCCACTCAGCACATCAGCCCCCGATGCGTCCGGTCCTGCGCGGGGGATGCAGGACCGAACGCATCGGCATCGCGACCGTGGTGTTACGCGGTCCCGCCCTTGAGCCTGTCCGGTGTGCGGAAGGTTCCGCCGCTGTACATCGGGAGATGTATCGATTCTCCGTATCGGGCGAGCCGGCTCCAGGGTCGGTTGATTCCGGCGGAGCCGTAGCGGCGCACCCTGGTGACGGTGACGGTGACGGTGACGGTGACAGTGTCGAGGACGTCGACGTGGATCTCCTCGCCGGAGCCGGCCTGTTGGCGGACGATGCCCTCCGGGTCGACGACGGCGCTGGTGCCGACCCCGGCCGGGTCGCAGACGTTGACGTTGATGACGTAGACCTGGTTGGTCCAGGCGTTGGCGCGGGCGCAGACGAGTTCCATCTCCCGGTCGCGGGTGGGGGTCAGGGTGGGCTGGATGGCGATCTCCGCTCCCAGCCAGGCGAGCTGGCGGATGGTTTCCGGGAAGGAGCCGTCGTAGCAGATGGCCAGGCCCACCCGGCCGGTGCCGGGAATGTCGAAGACGGTGAACTCGTGTCCGGGCGTTGCTCTTTCGTAGGGCGGCCAGGGGAAGACCTTGCGGTAGCGGGCGACGATCTCGCCGCCGGGTGGGACGGCGAGGGCGGTGTTGTAGATGTGGCCGTCCTCGGCGCGCTCGTAGAGGCTTCCAGGGATGAGCCACAGGCCGGTCTCCGTGGCGAGAGAACAGATCCGGTCGGTAAGCGATCCGGGGATCGCCGTACGCCATGAGCAGGCGGCCCGCCTCATGGCCGCGAGCTCGCTACTGTCCGGGCCTGGGCGCCCGGCAAGTCCTCGGCTGAGCGGCGCGTCGACCTCGCGGCAGACCTGCGGCCGGAGTTATGGCGGGCATCGCTGGAAGTGTTCGTGCACTGCCCCGACCTCGACTTGCGGATGCAGTTGCGCAGCTGCACATCGGGTCCAACTCACCGAGATGAAACGGGGATGTTTCATAGACTGAAGTCACCACCACGCAATGGGCACTCAGAGAGTGGAGATGGACGTGTCACGACGATGGAAGATCGCGATCATCGTGTTGACGGCGGGGATCGCTGCCTTGGTCCTGGTCTTGCTCTACGGGCCCTCCTGGTTCATTGCCTGGGCGGACGACCCGGGCAAGTAGGGCACGTGCATCGGTGCGCAGTGGTACGGCATCCCCGTGTGATCGTCCCTTTGAGTCGTCGGACCGCGAGGTCATGTCCGTAGTCCTCGGCGAAGGCCAGTGGCGTGAGCCCTTCGGGGTCGGGAGTCGGGTCGGTGTACGGCCGAGGGGTACCAAGCGATCACCACGGTGCGGGCGTGATCCAGGGACGTGCGAAGTGCGAGGGACCCGACAACCGGAAGCCCCGACACAGTGGCCGTCCCTCACTCTTCGCTACCGGCATCTCGAAGCGTGGAGGACGGCCACTGCTTGTCTCAACGACGGGACGACATCCGGCCGACCGCGGTCGTGTGGGCTCAGGAGCCGTTGGTGAAGACGGTGACGGAGTTGCCCGGGACGGTCACGTTGTGACCGCCCGTGAAGTCCGCGGTCAGCGTGCGGACCTTGGTGGGGAAGCCGTTGGCGTCGACGGTCGGCGCTGAAGTGCTGGTGTACACGTACTTGTCCAAGGTGACTGTGCCGGTCGGTTCGTTGAGCGAGACGGTCTGCGTGTCGGCGGTGCGATTGACCAGGACGAAGGTCCAGGCGCCGGTGGGCAGTTGGGCGGCCAGGACGCGCACGCCGGTCGGCTGGGCGGGGGCGTGGATGGTGGATCCGGTGGGAAGGTAGCGGCTCAGCAGACTCCAGGTGTAGAACCAGGGCCGGAGCGCGGTCGAGTGCGCCGAGACCGTGTTGGGGTCTTCGGTGCCGCGTCCCCACATGCCGCAGTATGTCTGGGCCGCGTAGCCGTCGAGGCACCATGCGGCGGCGCCGTCGACCCCTGCTCGGGCCTCCTGCACGGCCAGGTCGGCCATGCGCAGCGGCTGCGTCGTGTCCAGCGCGAAGTCGTAGTTCTTGCTGCCGTCCGGGTTCTGGGCCGCCTTCATCCCTGTCTCGCCGAGCAGCACCGGGGTGCCGGTGGGCGTGGCCGCGCGGAGCTGAGCGACCGCCCGGGTCATCACCGGCTCGACGTACGCGGGTGCCGCACCGTACAGCTCCTGGTCGTAGAAGTGCGCCTCACTGGCGCCGAGCAGGCCGCTCTGCGCGGAGCGCAGCCACCACGAGTTGCTGTTGGTCCAGGAGCCCGAGTTCAGAGCGGTCTGCGTCTGCGTCAGGTCGTTGAGCGGATCGTTGAGGGCACTGCCGGCGCCGGCGATCGCCATGCCGCCGACCGTGTGATCCAGGGTCGAGGACGCGACCGACAGACGCAGGTATGTGGCGTTGGCGATGCCCGAGGCCGTGTAGGTGTACTGCCACATACCGCCGCTGTTCTGGCCGGTGACGGTGGCCACCGGCGTCGGTGCGGCAACGGACAGGCTCTTCCAGGTGGTCCCGTCGGACGAGGTCTGGAAGGTGACGGCGGTGTCGGTCGCGCTGGCGGCGTACACCTGCGCCGTGAAGGACTTGAGCGCGGCCGGCTTCCAGACCAGTGCGGAACTGCAGCCCGGGTTGCAGCTCTTCGCGGTCTGGTGGCCCAGGTCGCCGCTGTAGGCGGAGATGCCGGCCTCGGCGGTGTCCGCACCGGAGACGACGGTCTTCGAGGTGCTCACCCCCGCGATGGTGAAGGCGGTGGTCAGGTTGGTGGTCGCGGTCACCCAGTCCGGGTAGGAGTACGACTTCGGTCCGGTCGAGACGTTGGGCTCGTTGAGGCCCACCCAGTACTTCGGTGCGGCACCGTCGACCTGAAGGTGCTTCACCAGCGTCGCCTCGATGGTGGCGGTGCCCGGATCCGTGTAGTTCAGCGGGTCGACGCCGAACAGCCCGCTGACGACGGGGATGCCCTCATCGACGTAGTGTTTGATCACCTTTTCGGCGCTCAGGTAGGCGTCGTTGGTGAAGTCGTAGCCGCCGGTGCTCGTCCAGAACCAGGGCAGGTTGAACATCACCCGCACCACGCCGGGCTTGATGTAGTCCGTGCGGGACACCATCAGATTCCAGTCGGCGGCGGTCCAGGTGGTGCCGTTCGGCGGCTGCGGGGCCTGGTTGTAACCGAAGCCGATCCAGTCGCTGGCGACAACGTCGCTCGGTGCGACGGCGCTGCTGGGTTCGACGGCGCTGCTGGGGGTCGGCACGGCCAGGAAGCTCGTCAGCAGAGCGCCCACCCCCGCAAGAGTCGCGAACGCGGAACGGCCGGCCAGGGAGGGGGAGGGGCGGCGAGAAGGTCGTCGTGGACGCATGATGCGGGGTCTCCAGATCTGCGGGCGGAGCTGAGTCGGAGACGTCACCGTCGATGAGGGTGGTGAGTTCGCCCCAAAACCTCAAACTCAGCGTCCACCACGGTTGATGGTCGTCACTCAGGTGGTGACCGCCTCAAGTCTGGTCTGTGGCGCGGTCCGTGGCATCCGTGAAACTACGTAGTGAGCGGCGGGGCCGGACGTGGTGTCGCCGGGCGGCGGGAACCATGGGCTCGTGCGCCGGCCCGCGACCGGCCCGCGACCCGGCCGGGGACGGGGGCCCAAGGCTCGACATCGCGTCAGCGCCCGTCACCGGATCTCCGCGACCCCGAAACGCTGGGTAGCCTGTTCACATCAGGGCCTGACGAGCGGGGCGAGAGCGTGATGACGGTGGTCGGCAGGTCCGCGGAGGTGGAGCAGTTCGACTCGCTCATCAACGGCCTGGGGATGAACGCGGGGCCCTGGGTGGTCGACATCTCCGGGGACGCCGGTATCGGGAAGAGTCGGCTCCTGGGCGAGGCGTGTGCGCGGGCCAGGCGGCGCGGGCTGACCGTGCTGTGCGGCAGGGCCACCGAGTACGAGCGACACACACCGTTCCAGATCTTTACGGACGCGTTCGCGGACATCGATCCCACGGTGCTCGACGAGGAACTCGTGGCGGCGCTGACGCCGCTGTTGCAGGGTGTCCGCGGTGCGGGGGGCTCCCTGTCACACGCGGGATTATCCAACCGCTTCTCCGTGTATCGCGCCGTCGCCGGGGCGCTGGCACGGCTCGGGGAGAACGGGCTGGTGGTGGCGCTCGACGACCTTCACTGGGCGGATCCCGCGTCCTTGGAGCTGGTGGAGCATCTGATCCGGCATCCGGTGCACGGCCCGGTGCTGCTCCTCCTGGCGCACCGGAAACGGCAGACTCCGACCCCCTTGACCGCCGCTCTCACCCGTGGAATCGACAGCGGCGCCGTGCTGCCCATGGCGCTCGGGCCGCTGGGTGAACGGGAGTCCATCACGGCACTGGCCCCCGACCTGCCTGAGGACGATGCGAGGCAACTGCATGCCGCCAGTGAGGGAAACCCGCTGTACCTGCACGCCCTCCTCCACGCGTACCGGAACGGGGCGTCATTGCCGGGAGTCACCGCCCGGATCCACCCCCACGTACCGGACGACAACGCGGCCGGAGTACCCAATGGGCTGGACTCCTTACTGCTGGATGAACTGACCGCGCTGACGGGGCCGCAGCGCCTCGTCATCGAGGCAGTGGCCGTGCTCGGCGACCATGCGACCTCTTCGATGCTGCGTGTGGCGATCGGTCATTCCGGGCGCGAAGAGCCGGGTGACCCGACCCCCGAACTCGCCCGACGCGACCTGCTCCGGAGGGGAGCGGGCGACAAGTGGACGCTGCGCCACCCGCTGCTGCGGGCACTGGTCTATGAGAACACCGCCCCCCGGCTGCGTACCGAGATCCACTGCCGAGCGGCGGACGAGCTGGCCAGGACCGGTGCCTCCGCCGCCGAGCGCGCCCATCACGTCGAGAGGTCACTCAACGGCTGGGATCCGGCGTCCGCTGCCGTGCTGAGTGAAGCGGCCGTCCAGTTCGCCGATACGGCGCCGGCAACGGCAGCCCATTTGCTGGACGTGGTCCTGCAGATGCTGCCGGAAGCCCCTGAGTTCGACGGACAGCGCGGTGAGCTGACGCTGTCGCGAGCCAAGGCGCTGGGGATCAGCGGCAATCTGCGGCAGAGCCGGGATCTGCTGCACGCACTGATCAGCGTGTCAGGGGACGGCACCCCTGCCCTGCGCGCCGATGCCATCGCCTTGTGCGCCATGATGGAACGGCATCTGGGTCACTCGGCGGAGGCCACCGCGCTGCTCCGCAACGAGCTGTCCCGCACTCCCGGCCCTCCGCCCGGCCAGGTGGTCCCCCTGGGGCTGGCGCTGGGCATGTCCGCGCTGCTGACCGTTTCCTATCCCGACGTACGCGCGGACATCGAGCGGACTCTTGCCGCCGCTCGCTCCCAGGGCGACACCACCGGCGAGGCCGGGGTCCTCGGGCTCGCGGCGCTGGGGGAGGCGTACGAGGGCCGGACCGGGGACGCGGAGCGGTTCGCCGACGCAGCCGCAGGCCTCGTGGACGGCCTGACCGACCCCGGTCTCACCGACCTGTGCGAGTCGCTGGTGTGGCTCGCCTGGGCGGAAGCCCTGCTGGAGCGGTACGCCGAGGCGGAACGGCACGCGGAGCGGGGACTGGACATCGCCCGTCGCGCCGGACAACTCCACGTCCTGCCGCATCTGTTGATGAGCAAGGCCTACGTGCACCTGAGCACCTGCCGACTGCCATCGGCACTGGAGGCCGCCGAGGAGGCCGAATCCGTCGCGCGAGCCATCGGCAGCGGCGACCTGCTGGCGTTCACGTTGTCCACCAAGACGCTGATCGTCCTCGTGGGGAGCCCCCTTGGCGATCACCGGGCGCTGGCGACCGCCGAGGAAGCGGTGGCGGCGGCCGGCATGGGCTGCAACTGGTGGGCGTCACTGGCCTGGTGCATGCTCGGCCAGGCCGCGTACATGGCCGGCGATCCGTACCGTTCGACGGAAGCCATCCTGAGGGCGGGAGGCGGCCCCGGACTTCTGCGGCTGCAACCTTCGCTCCGCCCGGCCCAACTGGAGACCCTCACCAATGCCGCCATCGCGACAGGCGACCTCGACCAGGCGGCAAGCTGGGCCTCCCGGGCCGCGGAGGAGGCGGCCCACATTGGGCTTGCGGGCCAACGCGCGGCGGCGTTGCGCGCCAGGGCCGCGATCGCCGAGCAGCGGGGCGACACCAGCGCTGCCTCGCGCCTGTTCCACGAGGCGGCCCAGGAACACGCTCACACCGATGGGCTTCTCTGGGAGGTGGTGTCCTTGTTGCGGGCGGCCTCGCCGGCGAAGGTCACCGGCCACGGACCTCGTGCCGACGCCATGCTTCGCCGCGCCGAGCGGGTGGCCACCGGAGGCGGGGCGCGGTTGGTCTCCGACCTGGCCGAGTTGATCCGGTCACAGATGGAAGACCCGCCGCACGTCCCCGCGGAGCTGGCCCAGCTCACGGCACGCGAGCTGGAAGTCGCCGCATTGGTGGCCGAGGGACTGAGCAACCAGAACATCGCCACCAAACTCCACCTCAGCCGCCGGACCGTCGAGACCCACCTGTCGACGATCTATCGCAAGACCTCCGTACCTTCACGCTCGGCCCTGGCGAGTCTCATGACCCGGGTCGCTTGTGACAGCCGCGGGTGGCCGACAGCCTGAGCCTCAAGGACTACTGACCGGGCCCACCGATCCGGTGCGGATGTCGGGGGTTCGTCACAACGGTCCGCCGTTGGACCCAGGTTCGTGACGTCACGCTGTGCGGTGCCGCGGTCGCGGTACGTTCTCGGGCAGGCATCAACACCTTGGGGGGACCATGCGTAAGATCCTGCTCGCGACGGCGGCCACCGCCTGCCTCGCGCTGACGGCGTGCAATGGCACGACCGGCAGCGACGCGCACACGACGCCGACGGGCACACCGTCCGCCGGGCAGCCGACCACCGTGCTGCCGACGGCCACCGGCAGTCCTACCGGCACCGCGACCGCTCCCAGCGGCGACACCGGCAAGGGCAGCGCCGCGCTGGCGCTCGGAACGCCGGCACGGACGGTGGGGACCAAGCTCGTCGGCATCGTGGAGATCACGCCGACGACCGTCGTCCATGCCACGGCAGGTCGCGGACAGACCTCGCGGTACGGCACCTTCGTCGTCATCACGACCCTGGACACGTCGCTCTCCGCGAACGCGGCCGACGAGGAGACCACGGACGGCACGGGCGCCGGCTGGCAGTGGATCGGCTCGAACGGCCAGACCGTCTCCGAGGGCAAGGGCAACGCCTTCAAGGTCAGCATCGCGGGGTACGACAGCCTCGGCCGGATCGAGCCGGGAGCTCGGCAGAACCGCGCCGAGATCTTCGATCTCACCCCGGAGCAGGCCAAGGGCGGCACACTCGTCTACACCGACTCCACCAAGGCCTCCTACCGCTGGAAGATTCCGGCGGCCGACGCCGGGCCCGATGTGGCGGCGGTGAAGCAGCGTCTGGGCTGATGGCCACGAGGCGGCCGTGCTCGTGTGACCACAACTGTGCGGGGCCCGCACTCTGCCCATGGACTGAGAGTGCGGGCCCGTCGCGCTCCGGCGTGTTCTGGGAGATCAACCCTCCAAGCTCATTGCCGCTTCCCTGGGGTTGCCCGTGACGAACGTGCCTACCTCGGGTCCGAGGTAGGCAGCCTGACGATGGTCTTGCCGTCTGCTTCGCCCGCGGCCATGCGCATCAGCCCGGCCGTCACGACGTCCTCGAGGTCGATGACCGCGTCTATTGACGTGGTGGCGATCTCCGGGTGGTCGTTGAGCAGGGCCAGCGCCTCAGGCAGATCCTGATCGCAGATGTGTACCTTCGATGTCGAGATCCGGATCTCGTCGAGGACCAGCCGGGTCAGGTTCAGGGGCGAGGGGTCACGGTGCAGGCCGACCAGGCGGATGTGGCCGCCACGGCTCACCGCGTTCATGGCAGTCTCCAGCCCCTTGGGCACGCCCGACGTCTCCAACACGATGTCGGCGCCGTCGCCACCGGTGGCCCGCTTGATCGCGGCGGCGGCGTCCTCCTGGGACGCGTCGATGAGCACCGAGGCGCCACTTCGCTTCGCGATGTCCAAGCGGGCCGGCGAGACGTCGACGGCTATCGTCTCGATGCCCTGCGCCGTGCAGGCAGCCACCGCCAACGAGCCGATCCCGCCCAGGCCGATCACCGCGATGCGCGCACCCGCCTTGGCCTCGGCGCCGCGCACCGCGTGCAGTGCGACGGCGAGCGGCTGAGCCATGATCGCGATGTCGGCCGGCATGCTCCCGACGGAGCGGCTGATGCGCGCAGGGACGTTCACCCGCTCGGCAAGGCCGCCGTCCACGTGCAGTCCCACGGTGAAGTAGCTTGAACAGAGGTTCGTCCGGCCCGCATGACACCACCGGCAGTTCCCGCAGGAGACGCCGGAACCCGGGACCACCACGTCCCCGACGGCGAACCCGGTGACCTCCGCCCCCACCGCCGCCACCCTTCCGACCATCTCGTGCCCCAGCACGAGCGGACCGACATGACGGCTCGCCGGATGCGGCTTGGTGAGGGGGATCAGGTGGGGACCCGAAGCGAACTCATCCACGTCGGTACCGCAGATGCTGGCCCGCAGAATCTCCAGTTGGAGTTCTCCTGCCGCCGGTAACTGAGGATCAGGCCATTCCTGGACACGCACATCGCGTTGACCGTGGTAGACGGCAGCAAGCATCTGTTCAACTCCCAGAATTCAAAAGGATCTTCACCCTAGTGGAGGATCGTGGACCAGAGACGGTGGAAACGAGACAACAGGGCTCGCACCGCTCGTCGGGAACCGGCCTCGCGGCCGGATTCCGCCGGCCGGCAGCCGCCGCTGAAGAGAGCTCTCCCATAGTGGGCTACGTCATGCGGTGGTCTCGGTCCGGGGGCTGTTGAACGCCTCGGCGCGCAGTGAGACCGGTCCGTGGTGGGCGCCGTCCGGCCAGGATGCGGTGACGGTCTGCTGTTCCACCAACCCGGAGTTCCTCGCCTCCTTCGCCAACTACTACGTGGGCAACGGGGCGGTCATCAGCGGCCAGTTCGGCGACACCCCGGCGGACACCGCGGCCAAGGCCACCCTGACCCGCCTCTTCCCCGGCCACGTCATCGAACAGCTCAACATCGACCGCCTCGGCACCGGCGGTGGCGGCATCCACTGCGTCACCCAGCAGCAGCCGGTGCCGTAACGGGACCGCGGCACACCGGAGAGCGGTGCCTGACGAGGTTTTCGGGTGGGTCGGGCACCGCGCTCATGTCCTCATG
The DNA here is from genome assembly GCF_016107395.1 of Streptomyces fildesensis. Lineage (GTDB taxonomy): Bacteria > Actinomycetota > Actinomycetes > Streptomycetales > Streptomycetaceae > Actinacidiphila > Actinacidiphila fildesensis. Next base: position 312,249 of record NZ_JAAIKO010000007.1, on the reverse strand, counting down.
ATCCCGTGCCCCGGTCGGGGGCCGGGTTCTGCGGCGGACCCGGTTCGTCCGTCCGGCGCAGCGCCTGATGGACCGACCACAGGACGGACACCAGCGGTACGGCCACCACCGCGCCCATGACTCCGGCCGCGATGGCGCCGCCGATGACCGTGAACGCGACCACCACCGGATGCAGCCGGACGGCCCAGCTCATCACGATCGGGTGCAGCAGATGGCCCTCGATCTGCCCGATGACCACGATGAGGGCGACGACCATGGCCGCGATCAGCGGGCCTTTGGCCGCCAGCGCCACCACGGCGGCGACGGCAAGGGCGATGGGTGAGCCGATCAGCGGAATGAACGCGGCGAAGAACTCCAGCAGGGCCAGCGGGACCGCGAGCGGCACGCCGAGGGCGAAGAGAGCGACGCCGACCAGGGTCGCGTTGATCGCGGCCACCAGCACGATGCCGTGGGTGTAGCCGGTGAAGGTCCGCCAGGCGGCGCGGCCCCCGACCATCACCCGTTCCCGCGCGGCCGGCGGAAGCTGGTCGCAGAACCAGCCCCACTGCCGGTCGCCGGAGTGGATGAAGAAGACCGAGGAGAACAGGGCCAGCGCGAACACGGTCAGGACTTCGACCAGCCGGCCGGCGCCACTGACCGCCGTACTGATGAGAGTGGACCGGTGGCTCGACAGGAACTGCCCGATCCGGGACTGGACGTCGGTGAGCGCCTCGGGGTTGAGCCGGAACGGCGGCTGCTGGAGCCAGTGCTCGATCCTGTTGATGCCTGCCCGGAACTCCCGCGCCAGCCCGGTGCTCTCTCCCGCCACCGACCCGCCGACCAGGGCCAGGACGCCGAGGGCGAGCAGAATGCTGCCGATCAGGGTCACCGCGACAGCCAGCGGTCGTGGCAGGAAGCGCGCCAGGAGGTCGGTCACCGGTCGGAGCATCGCGGTGATGACCAGGCCGAGGAAGACGGCCACGGCGATCTCGTGGAACCGCCCCAGCACGGAGAAGACCGCGTACACGAGGACGCCCACCACGAGGATCCGCCAGGCGTACGCGGCGGCCGTCCGCAGGGCGGGGAACACCCGCGGCTCGCCGCCGGGCCCGGCCGGAGGTGGGGTGATGCCGCGCAGCGCTTGACGCGACGCCTTCCGGATCCGGTGCCCGCGCTCGGCGGACGGCGCGACGGGGTCCGGTTTGCCGGACTGCGGATGCGATGGCCTGGACATCTCCAAGCGCGTACCACCGGAGCCCGTTCCCGCCACGCCGTCGGCGCGACATTCGCCCGAAGGCGCGCCGACCGTGTGGCGTAGCGCCGGGGGACGCGTCACGGGAACGGACATTCGATGCCCCCGTCCCCGTCCCCGTACGGGCCGGCGCCTGCACGAGCGCTGCGTCGACCCCGCCCGCTGGCTCTGCCGTGTGGTGCAAAGTATGCAAATCTGTCGGATAACAGAGGAAAGGGACCGAGGGCTGAGCTCGGCACCCTACGGCGTGCGGGAGGACCGGACATGCGTCGGTGGGCCGAGTTCGTTCTGCGGCATCGCAGGGCGGTTGTGGCGTTCTGGGGTCTCGTGCTGGTTGCCGGCGTGCTGCTGGCGGGCCGGACGACGGATCGGCTGACGATCGACTTCTCGCTGCCGGGTCAGCCCGGCACCGTGACGGCGCACAAGATCGAGGCCGCTTTCGGCAGCGGCGGCGACACGAGTCCGTATCTGGTCGCGGTCACGCTCCCGGCAGGGCAGACGATCACCGGCCATGAGGCCGAGGTCGGCCGCGCATTCGCGGCCGTGGGCGCAGCGGTTCCGAACGTGCGAGTGATCGACGAGGCGAACACCGGCGACAAGGCCTTCAGGACGAAGGACGACCGCACCGCCTACGCGATGGTGTTCTACCGGTTCAACCCGTCACCGAGCCAGAAGCTGCTCACCGATCCCATCCAAGTGGCGGCGGCGAAGGCCTTGCCGTCCGGCGCCACGGTCGGGGTGACGGGTCAGGACGTCCTGGCCTCCGGGGGCAATGACAGCGGCGGGCCGGGGGTGCTCGGGGAGACACTCCTCGGTGCCGTCGGAGCCCTCGCCGTGCTCGCCTTCGTCTTCGCCTCGTTCCTCGCCCTGCTGCCGTTGCTGGTGGCCGCGGTGTCGATCCTCGCGACCTTCGTGATGCTGCTGCCGCTCACCTACGCCACCGATGTGTCGTTCATCGTGCAGTTCCTGGTCGCCCTCATCGGCCTGGGTGTGGCGATCGACTACTCGCTGCTGTTCGTCACCCGCTGGCGTGAGGAGCGCGACCGCGGCCGGGAGAATCACGAGGCGGTCGTGGTCGCGATGGAACGGGCCGGTCATGCGGTGGTGTTCAGTGGTGTGACGGTGGCCATCGGCCTGCTCGCCCTCGTCGTCCTGCCGGTCCCGTTCCTGCGCAGCATGGGCTACGGCGGCGCGCTCATCCCGCTCGCGAGCGTGTTGACCACTCTCACCCTGACCCCCGCGATCCTGGGCGGCATCGGGCCGAAGGTCGACTGGCCGAAGATCCGGCACGAGAACCGGGCGAGCCGGTTCTGGAGCCGCTGGACCGCCGCCGTGGTACGGCGCCGCTGGATCGCGGCCGCCGCCGCCCTGGCCATGCTCGGGATCCTGATCGGCGTTTTCTTCGGTATCAAGATCGGCCTGGCCTCCTCGGAATCGCTGGCCAAGAACGGCCCGGCCTACGACACCCTGCAGACCCTGGAGCGCGGCGGCGTCCCGACCGGCGCGCTGACCCCGATGGAGGTACTGGTCCGCACCGACCAGGCCGGACCGGTCGCCGCCGAACTGGGCAAGGTCGACGGTGTGCGTGGGGCGTTCGTGCCCTCCGGGCCGGCCGGCAACCGGGACGGACAGAGCATCGTCGTGGTCATCCCGGACCACGAGACGGTGAACTCGAAGAGCATCGACGTCGTCAAGCGGGTCAAGAACGTCGCGGCGACCTTTCCTGGGGTCACCGGCGTCGCCGGGATCGGTGCGGCGCAGATCGACTTCCTGCACGCCGTCTACGGCAACTTCCCCCTGATGCTCACCATCATCGCGCTGCTCACGTACATCCTGCTCGTGCGCGCCTTCCGCTCCCTGTTGCTGCCGCTGAAGGCGGTGCTGCTCAATCTGATCTCCCTGGCGGCGACCCTGGGTCTGATGGTGCTCTTCTGGCAGAACGGTCACGGCTCCAACGCGATCTTCGGCATCGCCGCCACAGGGGCCGTCACGTTCTGGATCCCGATCATGATCTTCGCGTTCCTGTTCGGACTGTCCATGGACTACGAGGTGTTCATCCTCTCCCGCATCCGCGAGGAGTACGACGCCGGCCACTCGACCGACGAAGCGGTCATCGAGGGCATCGGCCGCACCGGCCGGCTCGTCACCAGCGCCGCACTCATCCTCTTCCTCGCCTTCGCCGCGCTCGCCTCCGGCCCCGGCACCGATCTCAAAACCCTGGCGACCGGCCTCGGCCTGGGCATCCTGATCGACGCGACCATCGTGCGGATGCTGCTCGTTCCGTCCCTCGTCTCCCTGTTCGGCAAGTGGAACTGGTACCTGCCCGAATGGGCAGCCCGCCCCCTCCGCGTACAGCCGTCCTCCCCACACCCCGAGCAGCCCGCGCCCGGGCCGCAGCCCGAGCCGCAACCGCCCATGGGCTGAACCTTCAACGACCGCGGAAATGGGTGACGTCCGGCGTGTGGGCGCCGGACGTCACCTTCGGTGAGGGGGTGGTTCTCAGTCGGTGCAGACGGTGCCGGGGGCGGGCAGGGCTCGGGTGGTCAGGTAGCGGTTGGTGGCTTCCAGGGCGCACTTGGAGACCAGGAACATGCTGTAGTCGTCGCCTTCATGGCCCAGGACGACGCTGCCCGGGAGTTGGGCGGCCATGGCTGCGCCCGCACGGAAGGGGGCGAGGGCCTGGTGGGTGGACTGGAGGATCAGTGCGGGCGGTGCGCCGTGGACCGGCGCGCCCGCCTTGACGGGCTGGGACGGGGTGGGCCAGCCGAGGCAGCCGGCGATGGCCTTGTAGGAGCGCACGGCGCCACCGAGGTGCGGGGACACCCGGGCGAGTTCCTTCCCCAGTTGGGTGAGCTGGGCGAGGGAGTGCACCGGGCGGGTGTCGTCGAGACAGGCCGGCACCTGTACCTGGACCGGGTCGAGGGTGTCGTCCTGGTCGTGGGTGAAGTCCATCGGGTCGCCCGCCTGGGCCTTGACGATGGCTTTCGCGAAGTCCGGCCAGGCCTGACCGGACAGGGTCAGGTAGTCCTGGGTGGCCTCGCGGATGTCCTCACCGGTCAGCGGCTGGTGGGACGCGCCCCCGGTCGGGATCGGGGTGCGGTCGGCGCGGGCGACGAGGGCGTCGTACTCGGCCGCGACGTCCTTGCCGTGCAGGGCGCAGTCCTTCGACGTGGCGCACCAGGCGGCGAAGCGGTTGAAGGCCGATTCCGCGGTGGCCGCCTCCTGGGTGACCCGGGCGAGCGGCGAGCCGGTGTCGTCCAGGGCGGTGTCGAGGACCATGGTGCGCAGCCTGCCCGGGTAGAGCTTGGCGTAGGTGCGTCCGAGGAGCGTGCTGTAGTGGATGCCGTACCAGTTCAGCTGCTTCTCGCCCAGCCCGATCCGGACCGCCTCGAAGTCCCGTGCGGTGCTGGTCTGGTCGAGGTGGTCGGTGAGCGGGCCGTTGCGGCGCTGGCAGTCCTCGGCGAAGGCCCGGTTGTGGGACACGAGCGCGTTGAACGCGGCCTGGTTCTGCGGGAAGTGGCTGACTCCGGCGGGCTTGAGCGGTTCCGCGCAGAGGATCGGCGTGCTGTGCCCCACACCTCGCGGGTCCACGGCGACCAGGTCGAAGTTCTGGGTCATGGCGCCGGCGAAGGCCGGGAGGTGGATGTGCATCGCCAGCCGCAGCTGCTCGATGGAGGAGCCGCCGGCTCCGTCGTTCAGGAGCACGGTGCCCTGGCGGTGGGCCCGGTCGTCCGCCGGGCGGCGGACCAGGGCGAGGGTGGTGCTGCCGGCGCGGGGGCGGGACCAGTCGACGGGTACCTGGATCGATCCGCACTGCATGTTCGTGAAGTCGGTGTCGGCGCAGGCGTGCCAGTCGATGCTGTTGGCGGGGGTCCGGTGATCGGCGTCCTCGGTCTGCGCGAGCGCCGGTACGGCGATGGTGGCCACGAGCGCGGAGAGGGCCGCGGCGATCCAGCCCGCGTTCTTCCGGATTCTTGTCATGTCGACTTTCCTTGGTCATGAGCCTCGGCCTGTTCGGGCTCGAGGGGTTGTTCGGGATGTTCCGGTGGGGGTGTTCCGGTCGGGGTGCTCAGGTCAGGGCGTTTCCGGGAGGAAGCGGGGTCAGCTTTCGCTTCCGTCCAGGGCGCTGTCGGGGATCCAGGAGCCGTGGATGCCGGCGGTCACGCGGCGCGGCAGGTGGACGGTGGCGATCCGGTCGAGGCCGGAGGCGTCCAGGACCAGCAGCTGGGAGGCGTCCTGCTTCAGGTCGGAGACGACGGTGAGCAGATAGCCGTCGTCCTCGTTGGTGGCGCCGGCCGCGGGGACGAACACCGCCTCACTGGGCAGCCGGGCGTCGCCGACCTGGTGGATGCGGCGGGCGCCGGTGGTGCGGTCGTACTTGACGACGCCGTAGCCGCCGAACCCTTCCTGGTCCGGGAAGGACACCGCGTACTGGTAGCGGTGCTCGGCGCCCAGGTAGTCCTCGTTGAGGGTCGGGAACTCCACCGCGAGGTCGTCGATGATCTGCTCGTCGACGGTGCCGGCCGCCGGGTCGATCACCCAGCGGCGGGTGTAGGAACGGGTGCTGGGCTCGGTACCGCGCCCCGGCGCGCCGACCCACCAGTTCCAGGAGAGCTGGAACCCCTCGCGGTCCACGGTGGGGCCTTCCAGAACGATGCGTCCCTGGCCGTCCTCGTAGGCGTTGCCCGCGTGCAGCATGTTGCCGGGTTCGACGGAGAACCAGCGGATCTGCCGGGCGCCGTCGCCGCCGCGGGGCATGACGCCGATACGGGAGGGCTGCTGGTCGCTCCAGCTGTAGGGGATGCCGGAGTGCTCGGTGTGGTCGAAGGTGACGTTGCCCTCGATGAAGACCACGTGGCGGCGGGTGATGGCGAAGTCGTGCTTGAGGGAGGCGGTCGCTCCCGGGATCTCGGCGCTGTGGACGATCTCGCCCTTGGCGTCGGCGACGTAGTACGTCAGGAACGGCGGGAAGGGCGAGGAGGCGAAGAAGTGGAGCTCTCCGGTCACCGGATCGACCTTGGGGTGCGCGGTCATGGCGTTGTTCAGCCGACCGTTGAAGTCATGGGCGCCGACCGTCTCCAGGTCCCGGGTGAGCTCGAAGGGGAGGTTGGCCTCGCAGAGCGCCAGCAGACGGCCGGCGTGCTCGATGACGTGGGTGCCGGCGGTGCTCGCGGTCAGGTCGGGCCCCTTGTCGGTCATGTAGGGGGCACCGTCGAGGGCGGGGGTGTGCACCCACCGGTTGCGGTACCACTCGGCGCGGCCCGCGCGGAGCCGGATCCCGTGCACCATGCCGCTGCCCTTGAACCAGTGGGTCGGGGTGACGCCGGGCTTGGGGTTGTGGCTGTTGCGGATCAGCCGGCCGGTCAGCTCGGGGGGCAGGTGGCCCTCGACGGTGAGGTCGGTGGCGGTGATCTCGTCGGCGACGGGGGTGTAGTGGCCGGTCAGGTAGGGCTTCGCAGCAGTCATGGCAGGAATCTCTTTCCGTGGATGTGGGGTGCGGGGTGCGGGGTGCGGGGTGGGTCGGGTGTGTTGTCCGGTGTCAGGCCGCCTGTTCGGCGCGGGGCACGGCTGATCCATGGACCGGCTGATCCATCGGTACGGCCGGATTCAGGGGATTCAGGCGAGTTGTGGGTCGGAAGCCGGGCTGGTGGCGGTAGCGGCGACAGCGGCGTCGGTGGGGGTCCGCGGGCGGATGCAGCGGGTGAGGAGCACCGCGAGGAGCGCTGTTGCGGCCAGGACCGCGGCGGCGACGGTGAAGACGGCGCGGTAGCCGGCGGTGAGCGCTTCCAGATGGGGTTGGTGGGTGGCCGCGTGGGCGGTGACGGAGCCGGCCAGGGTGGTCAGGGCGGCGAGGCCGATCGCCCCGCCGACCTGGCGGGTGGTGTTCACCAGTCCGCCGGCCAGGCCCGCGTCCTGTTGCGGGACGCCGTCCACGGCGAACGCGGTGAGCTGGACGAAGGCGATGCTCAGACCGAGGCCGATCAGGATGCTGGGACCGAGGACGTCGGCGAGGTAGCTCCCGTCGGCGCTGATCCGTGACAGCCACAGCAGTCCGGCGGCCTCGGTGAGCAGGGCCGCGGTCACGGTCGCGGTGCCGCCGACGCGCCGGGATATGCGGGGCGCCATGGCGGCGCCGAGCATGTTGGCCCCGGCCAGGGGAAGCTGGCCCGCACCAGTGGCCAACGGACTCGATCCGAGCACCAGTTGCTGGTAGAGCGGCAGGAAGAAGAACAGGGCGATCCACACGGACCCCAGCAGCGCCATCAGCTGGTTGCCCGCCGCGACGCGGCCGGTGGTGAACAGTCGCGGCGGCATCAGCGCGTTCGGCCGGCGGAGCTCGATCACGACGAAGGCCGCGAGCAACGCGGCGGCGCCGAGGAGGGCGCCGAGCACCCGGCCGGCCGTCCGTCCAGCCGGCGCCGCGTGCGGTGGTCAGCCCCCAGACCAGGCAGGTCAGGGCGAGTGTGACGGTGGTGGTGCCCAGCAGGTCGAACCGTCCGGCCGTCCGGGCGGGCGCCGCCCGTGGCACGAGGGCCGCGACGGCGACCAGGACCAGCACCGACCCGAGTGCGACGGCGTAGAAGATCCAGGGCCAGCCCCAGGCCTGGGTGAGCACACCGCCCAGCAGGACGCCGCCCGCCCCTCCCGCACCGGAGACCGCGCCCCACACCCCCAGGGCCCGGCCACGCCCGGGGCCGGACGGGTACAGGTCCATCGTCAGAGCGAGCGCGGCCGGGGCGATGGCGGCGGTGCCGAGGCCCTGAACGGCGCGGGCGGTGATCAGGACGCCGGGGGAGGCGGCCACTCCTGCGGCCAGCGACGACACCGCGAACAGCGTGAGGCCGGCGATGAGTACCCGGCGGCGCCCGAGCAGGTCGGCCGTCCGCCCGCCGGCCAGGAGCAGCGCTCCGAACGCCAGGCCGTAGGCGTTGACCACCCACGTGGTGCCGCCGTCCGACAGGCCCACCCCGGCCCGGATCTGGGGGAGCGCCACGTTCACGATCGAGGTGGCGAGCGCGCGAGTACAGGCCTTCATCGGCCGGGACGAGGAACTCGCGCGCTTCGCGGCGGCCTTGGCCTGCGATCCGCAGGCGCCGTTCGCGTTCTACGTGTTCGGGCCGGGTGGCATCGGGAAGTCGACGCTGCTGCGCCGGCTGGCGGACCATGCCCGTAAGGCGGGCCGGCTGCTCGTCGAACTGGACGGCCGATTCGTCGGCCGGGATCCGGCCGACTTCGAGCGCGCGGCCGCCCCGTTCCTGGACGTCGCCGGCACGGTCCTGTTCGTGGACTCCTTCGAGCACTGCCAATGGCTGGAGAGCTGGCTGTGGCACCACTTCCTGCCGCGCGCCGCGGACGGCGCCCTGGTCGTCCTGGGCGGCCGGCTCGCGCCGCAGCCGCAGTGGAGCTCCGATCCCGCCTGGGCCGGGCTCCTGCACGTGGCCGAACTGGAGCCGTTCTCCGCGGAGCAGGCCCGGAGCGTGCTGGTCGCGGCGCGGATCCGGCCCGAACTGCGGGACCTGGTGCTGCGCTTCGCCGGAGGCAACCCGCTGGCCCTGTCCCTCGCGGCGGCGGCGGACTCGACGGGCTGGAGCAGGGAGGAGACGTGGTCGCCCTCGGGCGACGTCCTGCGCACCCTGTTGGCGGGGCTGATCGGAGAGGTGCCGACGGCGGCTCACCGCCGTGCCCTGGAGGTGGTGGCACAGGCGCATTCGACCTCCGAGGAGCTGCTGGCCGCGGTGCTGCCCGAGGAGGACAACCATCTGCTGTTCGGCTGGCTGCGGGAGTTGCCCTTCATGGAGTCCACGCACCGGGGGGTTCACCCGCACGACGCCGCACGTGAGACCCTCGCCGCCGACCTGCGCTGGCGGGCACCCAACGCCTTCCTGACGATGCGCCTGCGGCTGGCGGAGGAGTACATGCGCCTGCTGCGCGAGGCACCCGAGGAGCGGGTCTGGACGGTCACCGACGAACTCTTCTACCTCTTCCGTGAGGTGGAGCTCCTGGCGCGGCTGCGCACGTGGTCCCGCGAGGACGAGGTGCACGACCGTCCGCTGCACGCGGACGACCTCGACACCGTACTGCGCATGGCCGAGGAGACCGAGGGCCCGGAATCCGCGGAGCTGGTCCGCTACTGGGCGCGGCGTCAGCCGCAGGCGTTCAGCGTCTACCGTCTGGTGAACACGGGCCGGATCGTGGCGTTCACGGCCCGACTCGCCCTGCCGGCCCCTCCCGACCCCCAGGACCTGGCCACCGATCCCGTGGTCGCGGCCGCCTGGGCGTACACCGACGCCACGGCGCCGGTGAGCCCCGGCGATCACATCGGCGTGAGCCGCTTCTCGATCTACCCCGAGCGGTACCAGATCCCCTCGCGCGTCATCGACCTGAGCAGTTCCCGCGCCCAGGCGGAGGCCGCCCGCGCCCGCGGCCGCGCCTACGGCTTCGCCGTCTGGCGCGACGCCGACACCTGGGCCGAGCGCGTCAGGGGCAGCCTCGCCGACACCGGTGCGCGACCGCTGGTCGGTGAGCACACCTACGGGCTGTTCGGCGTCGACTGGCGACAGGTGTCCGTCGAGGCCTGGATCGGCCGCTTCATATCGGCCCCCGGCGTGCCTGCCGAGTCCGGACCACCGCACGGCTCGCGGAGCGCGTTCGACCAGGCCGTACGCGAAGCCCTGTCGCACTGGCGCGACCCTGGCGCCTTCGCGGCCTGTGCCCTGATGCGCGCCCGTCTGGCGGCCGACTTCGCCGACCCCGTCGAGGAACTGCGCGCCCTGCTGCGCCAGGCCACCGACGACCTCGCCCGCGATCCGCGCGGAGTGCGGGCCCGCGAGCCCTGACGGCGAGCTACTTCTCCGGCGCGCCCACCCAGGAGGCCGCCGCCTCGGCCTGCCGTACGGAACCTACCGGCGTCACCTGCGCCAGGGACTGGACCTGCTGTGCGAGGCGCTGTGGGAGTGGGAGCTGCACGGTTCCCACAAGGCTCCGTAGCGGGAGACCGCACTCCTGGGACCGGGACCCGGCCTGGTGCAGCGGTACCGGTGTCAGGGTCGGCTGCGGCGTCGTGCTCGACATCGGGCGGGACGCCTCCACCGGCAGGCGAACCGTCGCGAAGGTCTCCGGGGACAGGAAGCACCCGACGAACTTCGGGCGGCTCTGCACGAAGGGCTCCAGGACGGCGCCCACTTCTCCGTCTGCGGCGACGCGGGTCGCATGGCCAAGGACGTCGGCCGGACGCTGCGGCAGATCGTCGCGGCACACGGCGGCATGGACGGGCAGTCGGCCGCCGCGTACGTCCGGCAGTTGGCGTCCGACAAGCGGTACGTCCGCGACGTCTACTGATCGGCCGCCCGACTGCCGACCTGTCTGCCATCTGCAAGGCATCCTGCGAGTACAGCGCCAATCTCCGGCTCGCCGACTTCACCTCCGACCGCACGATCCTCGTGACCCACCGCAACGGTGAATCACTCACCGCCGAGCACGGCTTTCCGCTGCGTCCCGTCGTCCCGCACCGGGACCGCCGCTGCTCCCACCAGGAACAAGAGGGAGACGGACCACCTCTGTGAGCGTCACGGGCGCAGTAGGGGGAACGATCAGTAAGCCCCGGGATTGAGTTCCCGCAGGACGGCCTCACCCGCCGCGCGGTGCTCGGCGGCCGCCGCCGGATCCGTTGCGTCCAGCACGATCGCGATGCCCTCGTGAGCCAGCGCCTCCTCGGACCGGTATCCCAGTTTCGGGGCCAGCTCCAGTGCCTGCCGGTGCAGCCGCAGGGCCTCGTCGGGGAGGCCTGCGAGCCGGCAGGTCTCGCCGTAGCCGTTGAGGAAATGGATCTTCCAGTGTTCCTCGAACAACTCGTCCAGCAGCGCGAACGCCTCCCGGTGGCTGGCCAGCGCCTCCTCGTAGCGGCCCATCTGCCGCAGCGCGACGCCCAGGCAGTTGAGGCACCACGCCTCGTTGTTCATGTGCCCGTCCTCACGGGCCAGGGCCAGTGCCTGGTGCAGGTGCTCCGCCGCCTCGTCGGGTGCCTCGCCGGCGATGGCCACGCCGAGGGTGATCCGAGCCGTCAGCGTGGGCGGCCAGGACGGGTCCGCGTGGGGAATGTCGAGCACTTCGCGGGCCCGCTGCGCCGCCTGGTCGCGGTGTCCCAGCTGCAGCATCGCCCAGGCCTCCGACGCGGCCGCGTGGGCCGCCCCCGTCGGGCAACCCGCCTCCTCGTACAACTTCCCCGCCAGCCTGAAGAGTTCGAGCGGCTCGTCGACATGGCCCTCGTCCGACCTCAGATAACCGCGGCGCATGGCCAGTTCGGCCTCCGACCGTACGTCCCCGGTCCGGGACAGCCCCAGTTCGGCCGCCTCGTACGCGGCGCCCGCCTCCGCCATCCGGCCCGCGTTGTAGCGCGCGAAGCCCAGGTCGCTGTGCGCCTCGGCCAGTTGCAGCGGATCGCCCAGGCGCTGCGCGGCGGCCAGCGACCGCTCGAAGAGGAAGTTGAGGTGCGTCGTGCCGCAGCGCCGCGCGAAGTACGCCCGCAGGAAGCGCGGCAGCTCGCTCACATGCACATCGGCTCCGATGGCGACCGCTGTCTCGAAGACGGCGATCAGCGTTTCGTACTCCGAGGTGAGCCAGGCGAGGGCCGCGTGCTTGTCCGCGAACTGCGGCAGGGCGGCCGGCGGCCGGCCCGCGGAGGCCGGGCGGCCGGGCGACAGGACCGGCAGCGCGGCGTCGGCGGCGGCCGCCGCGTGCACGTAGTAGTCGAGGAAGCGGCCCAGCGCCCGTTCCCGCTCGGCCGGCGAGTCCTGCTGTTCGCATGCCCGGCGGGCGTGCTGGTGCACCAGGTCGTGCAGCCGGTAGCGGCCCGTCGCCGGCTGCTGGACCAGGTGCGCGTCGAGCAGGTCCTCCAGCATCTCCCTGGCGCTGTGCAGCGGCACGTCCGCCAGGGCCGCCGCCACGTACTCGTCGAAGGCGGTCCCGGGCAGCAGGCCCAGCATCCGGAACAGGCGGGCCTGGGCCCGGTCCAACTGCCGTACGGACATGGCGAACGCGGTGTCGAACTCGGTCGCGCCCTCCGACAGCCGCTCCACGAGGATGCCGACCGTCCAGCCGGGCCGGTGCCGCAGCCGGGCCGCGGCCAGCCGCAGGGCCAGCGGCAGATGGCCGCACAGCCGCAGCACCTCGGCGGCGGACTGCGGATCGCGGGCCAGCCGCCCGTCGGGGCCGCTGGGGTCACCGCTGGCGCGGGCCAGCAGCTCCGCGCTCTCCTCCGGACTCAGCACGTCCAGCGACACCGGGGGCACCTCGTCCAGGCCCAGCAGCCGGTTGCGGCTCGTGATCAGGGCCACGGAGGGGCCGGCGCCGGGCAGCAGCGGGCGGACCTGGTCGGCGTCGGCGGCGTTGTCGAGGACGATGACGGCCCGCCGGCCGGCGAGCTCCGACCGCCAGCAGGCGGCCAGCTGTTCCACGCCCTCCTGCGGGACCCTCTCGGACGGGACGCCGAGCGCGCCGAGCAGCATCCGCAGGACCGAGCCGGGATCGAACGGCTCCCGGCCCTCGGTGAATCCGTGCAGGTCCACATAGAGCTGGGCGTCCGGGTACCGGTCGGTGAGCCGGTGCGCGGCATGCACCGCCAGACAGGTCTTGCCGACGCCCGCCATACCGTCGACGGCGACCACCTGATGGCTGTCCACCGCGGCGAGCACGGCCGAGAGTTGGGCCTCGCGTCCGGTGAAGTCCGGTACGTCGCGCGGCAGATCATTGCGGGGCTTCGGCGGGACCAGCCGGCTGGCCTTCGGGGGCGCGGGCAACGGGTTCGAGGACCGTTCCCACAGGGGCCGCAGCGGGCGGGGGTCGCGCTTGACGAGCCGGCAGAGGGCGATCACCGCAGGCCAGGGCGGCACGGTCTGTCCGCTGAGGTAGCGCGACAGCGACGAGGAGCTGAGGCCTGCGTCCTTCGCGAGAGCCCGGACGCCGAGCCCGGACAGCTCCTGGAGCAGGCGCAGTCGGGCGGCCAGTTCGTCCTGTGGGTCGGCCTGCGCTGTTCGCTGTTCCATGTCCACCGTTCCCCCGCTTCGCTGTCCCGCCCCGGCCGAAGTATTACGGGCCGTTTCTCCGCTGGTCAAGGCTGTTCCAGCTGTCCCAGAGCGTCCCATCGCCGTCGTCGTAGAAGGCCGGAACGGCTGTTATGGAGTCACGCCCCGGGGAGAACGGGGCACCGAACAACACGAGGAGCAGACCGAGATGCAGTCCCGTATGCAGAACCCCGCCGTCGTCCTGTCCGACGCGATGCAGCCCATCCAGCAGATCTTCAAGGCCGTGCACTCCGGCGGGGTGGACGGTCAGACGCTGGAGCTGGTGCATCTGCGGGTCAGCCAGATCAACGGCTGCAGCGCCTGCGTCGACGGCGGCGCCAAGACGGCCCGCAAGGCCGGAGTGAGCGATGAGCGGCTGGCCACGGTCGTCGCCTGGAGGGAAGCCCCGTACTTCACCGACGAGGAGCGGGCGGCCCTCGCGCTGGCCGAGGCCGCGACGCGGCTGGCCGACACTCCCGACCCGGTGAGCGACGAGGTCTGGGACACGGCCGCCACCTACTTCGACGAGAAGCAGCTGGCCGCGATCGTCCTGATGATCGGCGTCACCAACATGTTCAACCGGCTCAACGCCACGACCCGTCAGATCGCCGGCGCGTGGGGATGACGGGCACCGGCCCCGGCCGGCGGGCACGGACCCGCCGGCCGCCCGACCCGGGGCCCCAGGGGTGAGTGGCCCCGTGAACGCCGGTTTCGGAGGAGCCGCCACCGCGGCGGCTCCTTAGCATGACGATGCCATCCATCACATCACGTACCAGGAGGAAATCCACCATGAAGGACACGCAGAAGCCCGCCAGCACCACCGCCAAGAGCACCACCGGGACCGACAAGAGCTTCGAGGGATTCACCGCCGAGGAACGCGATGCGATGAAGGAGCGCGCCAAGGAGCTGAAGGCGTCCGCGCGCCGCGGATCGCGCGCCGAGAAGGCGGCGGAGGAGGAAGCCGCCGTGGTCGCGAAGATCGCCGAAATGGAGGACTCGGACCGGGTGATGGCCGAACGGATCCATGCGGTCGTCAAGGGAAGTGCGCCGGACCTCGCACCGAAGCTCTGGTACGGGATGCCCGCGTACGCCAAGGACGGCAAGGTCGTCTGCTTCTTCCAGAGCGCGCAGAAGTTCAGCGCGAGGTACGCGACGTTCGGCTTCAGCGACAAGGCCAACCTCGACGAAGGCGCCATGTGGCCGACGTCCTACGCCTTGAGGGAGCTGAGCGCCACCGACGAGGCGCGGATCGGCGCGCTCGTGAAGCAAGCGGCGAGCTGAGGGAAACCCGTGGGTCCGGGGGCCTGGCCCTTCTGGAGCAAGGCCCGAGCCCCGGACGTCCTCTACTCCACGTCGTCCCAGGCCATCGAGCTCATGCGCCAGCCGGCGGGCGTCCGGATGAACTGGGTGGTCTTGTGGCCGGAGCCCTCGAACCAGTCGCCGTTGAGGAAACCGGACTTGCGGTAGTCGCTGAACCGGTGCGCGATCGACCCGAAGATCTCGGTCCGCTCGGCGACCTCCCACTCGGAGAACTCGGTCAGAGTCCCATCGGTGAGGATCCTCTCCCGGGGCTCGATGAACGCGTCGAGGTCGTAGACCACCGGCTCGGCGCCGACGTTCTTGATGATCATTCCTTGCGGGATGAACACCTCACGGACGACGTCGACGTTCGGCCGGCTGCCGGCGGTGTTGGTGAACGCGCCGAGGAAAGCGCGCATCAACTGGTCGAGTTCGGCCTTGACATCGGACACGGGTACCCCTCCCACACGGCGATCTCTTCGCGCCTGATCGTGGCCCACCACCCACGGGTCAGCAAGCCCCGTGGCGGCCGGGACGATCCTCAGCGCGGCCGGGTACGCGTCCGGGGCACTCGCGGGCCGCGGAACGGCAGGGTGCTGCTGAGCACGAGGTTGGTGGTCGTGCTGCCGAACTGGGCCAGGGCGTCGACGATCTCCTCCAGGTCGGCCATCGATGTGGTGGCCACCTTCAGGACGTAGCAGTCGTCGCCGGTGGTGCGCAGGCACTCCAGGATCTCGGGGCGCTCCTCGATCAGCCGGTGCAACGGCTCGTGCCGGGTCCCCGGGTATTTCAGCCGGACCACCGCCAGCACCCCGTACCCGGTCCGCTCCAGGTCCACCTGCGCCCGGTACCCGGTGATCACCTCGGCCGTCTCCAGCCGCCGTACCCGTTCCGTCGTCGCCGACGCGCTCAGGTTCACCCGCCGTGCCAGCTCCGTGAAGGCGATCCGGCCGTCCTTCTGGACCTCCGCGAGGATCGCCCAGTCCGTCTCGTCAAGACTCTCCGTCATCCGCTCAGATTACCGGCGAATCCACGGGCGAACCGCCTCTGAACAGGGAGGAATCCCTTCTGGCCGCCCGGGCGGCCTGGCTAGGCTGAGGTCTGTGAAGATCGGCGTCAACATCCTCAATTTCGGCCCCGGCACCGACCCGGGAGTCCTGCGGAGCTGGGCCCGGACCGTGGAAGGCCTGGGCTTCGATCTGCTGATGCTCTCGGACCACGTCGCCATCACTCCCGACGTCGCCGAGCGCTACCCGGCACCCTTCTACGAGCCCTTCACCACCCTGTCGTGGCTGGCGGGCCTCACCACCCGGATCCGGCTCGGCACGACCGTCCTCATCGCCCCGTACCGGCACCCGCTGCTCACCGCCCGGATGGCGGCCAACCTGAACGAACTGAGCGGCGGCCGGCTGGTCCTCGGCGTGGGGGTGGGCTGGGCGCGGCAGGAGTTCGCGGCCCTCGGGATCCCGTTCGAACAGCGTGGCCGCATCACTGACGACCATCTGCGCGACATCCGGGCGGCCTGGACGGACACCGCCTCCTACGGAACGCGGCGGATCCCGGTGTGGGTCGGCGGCAACAGCGACGCGGGACTGCGCCGGGCCGTGCGGCTCGGCGACGCGTGGCATCCGCTGCGCTGCACCATGCCGTGGCTGCGCGAAGCCGCCGACAGGCTGCAGGCGTCCGCGGCCGGGCAACAGCTCCCGGTGCCCGCCTTCGCCCCGCGGATCGCTCTGAAGATCACCGCCGGACGGGTCGGCGGACCGGAACGACTCGCCGGTGAGGGCACGATCGACCAGATCATGGACGACCTCGACCAACTGCGGCTGCTCGGCGCCGACTCCGTAGTTCTCGACACCTACGGCGGCGACCCCGGTGAGACCTGCCGACCGCAGGGGAGTTGGCAGGCACTCGCCACGGTCGCCGCGCACTTCTGTCCGCCCCGCACCAGAACGGAGCCGTCATGACCACACCCGACGACCACGCCCTCCTCCGGCGGGCCATCGCGCTCGCGGCCAAGGCACGCGAGGGCGGTGACCCGCCGTTCGGGTCGCTGCTGGCAGCACCGGACGGGACGGTGCTGGCCGAGGAGCACAACACGACGCTCACCGGCCAGGACATCACCGCCCACCCGGAGCTGAAGCTGGCGCGGTGGGCCGCGAAGGAACTGGACGCGGCCACCGCGGCGCAGACCACGATGTACACCAGCTGCCAGCCGTGCGAGATGTGCGAGGCGGTCATCCAGCGGGCGGGGCTGCGGCGGGTGGTGTTCGCGCTGTCCAACGAACAGCTCCTGGACATCAGGCCCGGCAGCGGGCAGCCGCCCGTGCCGCAGGACGGCCCCGCGCTGCTCGACGAGGTACGGGCCGTCGTCGAGGGGTACTACCGCTGACCGTCCGGCAGCGCGGCCGTCCCGCCCGTCCCGCCCGTCCCGCCCGTCAGGCGTTCACCAGGGCCGAGGAGAACTGGTTGGCGGGCCGGGGGAGGCCGTAGTGCTCGCGCAGGGTGCGGCCGGTGTACTCGGTGCGGAACAGACCGCGCTCCCGCAGGATCGGCACCACCCGCCGCACGAACACCTCAAGTCCTGAGGGCAGAACGGCGGGCATGATGTTGAACCCGTCGGCCGCCCCGTTCCTGAACCAGTGCTCGATGGTGTCCGCCACCTGCACCGGCGTGCCCGCGAAGGTCCGGTGGCCGCGGCCGCCGCCGAGCCGGCCGATCAGCTGGCGCACCGTCAGCCGCTCCCGGCGGGCGAGCTCCACGACCAGGGTGTAGCGGCTCTTGGAGCCCTCGATCTCGTCCTCGTCGGGCAGGTCCGCCGGCAGTTCCTCGTCGAGGGCGAACCGGTCGGGGTCGAGCCCCAGCAGGGTGGCGAGCTGGAGTTTGGCGTACTCCGGCTGGATCAGCCGGCCCAGCTCCGCGTCCAGCTCCAGCGCCTCGGCCTCGGTGTCGCCGATGACCGGCACGATGCCCGGCAGGATCTTCACGCCGTCCGGGTCCCGGCCGGCCGCCGCGGCCCGCCGCTTGACGTCGGCGTAGAACGCCTGGCCCTCCTCGAAGGTCGGCTGGGCGGTGAACACCGCCTCGGCGTAGCGGGCCGCGAAGTCCTTGCCGTCCTCGCTGGACCCGGCCTGTACCAGCAGCGGATGGGCCTGCGGTGAGCGCGGCACGTTCAGCGGACCGTCCACCTGGAAGTACTTGCCGACATGGCCGAACCGGTGCACCCGGTCCGACTCGGCGTGCACCCCGCGGTCCTTGTCCGCCACGACGGCGCCGTCCTCCCAGCTGTCCCAGAGCTTGGTGGACACCTCGATGAACTCCGCCGCCCGCTCGTAGCGGTCGGCGTGCGCGGGCTGGGCTTCGAGGCCGAAGTTGCGCGCCGCGGCGTCGCCTGCGGTGGTGACGATGTTCCAGCCGGCCCGGCCGCCCGAGATGTGGTCCAGCGAGGAGAACCGCCGCGCCAGGTTGTACGGCTCGTTGTAGCTGGTCGACGCGGTGGCGATCAGCCCGATCCGGCTGGTCACGGCGGCCAGCGCGGTCAGCAGCACCGTCGGCTCCAGCCGGCCGCTCGGCCGCCGGCCCGGGTCGCCCCACAGCGCGGGACTGTCCGCCAGGAACAACGAGTCGAACGCGGCGTCCTCGGCGATCCGGGCGAGCCGCTGGTGGTAGGCGACGTCGATGTGTGCCAGCGGCTCGGACTCGGGCAGCCGCCACGACGCCTCGTGATGGCCGGTGTCATGGATGAACAGATTGAAGTGCAGGCTGCGGTCGGTGCTGCTCATGATGCGTCGGCTCCAAGGAGAAGGTCCGGGTGCGGGGCGGCGGGGAGGGAAGTGAACGCGGCGCTGCGCTGCGCCGTCCTCACAGAGGTGGTCGCCCGGTGTGGCCTCTGTGCCCTGGATCGGAGACCGGCGCATCGAGCCGGCGGGCAGCCGACGGAAGCGGGGGTCTCAGGATCAGGGCGCGAGCGCCGCACCAGCCTGCTGGCGGCATGACGGAATATCGCGGCACAGGGATATCTGCCGGAAATGCGACTGGCGGAGCCAGTTCAGCGGGAAATGAGCCGACAGCGGCGACTACATCGCATCGCACCGAGGCAGGCGCATCGCGCCTGCTCTCCAGGGTGCCGAATCGATCTCATGTGCCGACACTAACCAGGCCCGGTCAGGGGCGACAAGGTTTGTTCCAGGCCTGGAATTAACTCCCGACGGAGCCTCGGGAGCGCGCGTGCGAGCGAGATGGGGCAGACCCGACGTCAGGCCGGGCGGTGGCCCCAGGCGGTGATCATGCCGGGGGAGAGCTCGGCGAGTTCTGGGGATGCCAGATAGGCCAGCGCCTCGTCCACCGTCCGCGCGTCCACCAGCCCGCTGGATTCCAGGCTGGGACGCATCCGTTCCCAGGTGGCCCGCCAGAAGGCGGTCACCGGCGCGTCGGGGGTCAGCGGCGGCACGTAGATCTCCGCTCCGACGTCGGACAGACCGTGGGACCGCAGCAGCCCCGGATAGCCGGTGACCCAGCTGATGTCGGTGCCGATCGTGTCGCCCAGCGCGTGCCACATGGCTGCCATCGTGCGCCGGTAGGCCGGGTGCGCGGAACGGGCCGTGGTCAGATCGACGGCGTCGCTGACGACGAGCCATCCCCCGGGGGCCACCCAGTTCGCGAGCCGCGCCAGCACGGCATCGTGCCGGGGCAGGTGCATGAGGACGAACCGGCAGTGCACGAGGTCGAACCGGCCCGGTCCCAGGTTCGGATCGGCCAGCTCCGGGTCGGCGAGGTCGGCGATGACCGTGTGCACGCGGCCTCCCGGCTGCACCGCCAGGAAACGGGTGTCGCGATCGACGGCGACAACGCTGTCGACGCCCGCCGTCCCGGCCAGCCAGCGCGTGATGGTCCCCGTTCCGGCGCCCGCGTCCAGACAGGCCCATCCGGGCCCGGCCCCGAGCGCCGAGAGGCGCCGGAACGTCACGTCGTCGTAGGCCAGCGCGCCGTAGTCGATCCGCGCGGCCTCGCCCTGCCGCTCCGGCGGGAAGAGGTCCCTGCCGTAGTGGCCGGTGGCAGGGGAGCCGGCCGGCCGGTTGTTGCCGCCCGCAGGGGCGGACGGCCGGGAGTCGGACATCGGATCCTCGTTTCTGCCTCGCCCGGTCGAGATGCTCCACCGTCGTACTGCTCGCGGCGGCCCGGGCGCACCGGCTCCAGGGTCGCACCGCCCGCTCGGGTGGTGGGAACACCGACCTTCCCGAGCGCTTCCGCGCACACCACGACCCCTTCGATCCTGGAGCCACCGGACGGATCCCGCCACCGCAGCCGGTTGACGGCCCGGCTCATTGCGGCACCCGTGCGTGGATCATGATCACGGCGGGAAGCCGGATCAGGGCTGCTCGTCGATGATGCGGCGGATCTCCACCCGGGCGTCGGTCTCCTGCCGGCAGCGCATATCGGGCATCCGCCGGCGACCGCGGGGATGCGCGCGCCGGACGGGGTTCCGGTGATCAACTCGCCTCTGGTAGAACCTCCTTGATCACGGCTGGGACGGGGCGGCGGCTCCCGCGACGGCGGTGCTCCCGAGTCTCGACGGCATGGTTGGCTCCGGTTCTTCGATGGCATATTCCAAAGGCGAACTAAATGTCGCCTGCGCCCAGGACGGACAGCCCCGGCTGCTTCCTTCGGACGGTGCTTCGCGTCGCCCATCGATCGACGGAGGTCACAGAGGAGTCACGATCCAGACAGCCGCAACCGATCGGACGAAACGACCGTGCGCCCGCACCGGACCGGGCGCAGCCCCAGCCGAGGAGACCCCCCATGGCCACGAGAACCGCTCCTGAACTGCCGCCCTTCACCCTTGAGTGCCCCCCGATCTGGTGCCCGGTTCCGGCTCGCACGCATCCACAGGCGGACGGTATCGATGATCATCTCCTGGACTGGGTCAAACGCACCGATCTCATACGCAGTCGGCCGGCTGCCGAGCGCTTCCACTCGGCCGGCTTCGGTGAGTTCGCGGCTCGGGTGTATCCGCGAGCCACCCAGTTGCACTTGGTGGCGGAGTGGCAGGCGTTCAACTGGATCGTCGATGACCGGCTCGATGAGGGGTACCTCGAAGGCACCTACCAGGAACGCGAGGAGGTCGTCCGCGATCTGGTCGCCCAGCTGCCGCTGGATCTTCGCGCCCCTCGCGCGTCCGGTCCGCTGACGGCGGCGCTGTCTGACCTCTGGCAGCGGACGGCGTCCCAGCATTCCTGGGCGTGGCGAGAGCGGTTCGCCACTCACTACGTGGACTTCCTGGCGTTCACCCTGCTGCCGCACTCAGATCCGGAGAAGTCACAGGAATCCCCCTCCGACATGACGGCATTCATTCGGCGCCGCCGGTTGAACTCCGGGTGTGAGATGAGCTTCGACCTCATCGAAACAGCGAATGCCCGGGAGGTTCCGGCCTCCGTGGCGCGCAGTGACGCCTATCGAGCCGTCCGATTGGCTGCCAATGACGTCATCTCCTGGACCAACGACATGTTCTCCATACGCAAGGAGAACGCCCGCGGCGACCAGGACCACCTCGCGGCCGTTCTCCGACACGACACCGGTAGTACCTGGGAGGAGGCCCTCACCCACGCGTCGGACCTGGTCGAGGCGCTCACCCGGGATTTCCTCGAGGCCGCCGCTGACCTTCGCGCCATTCGCGGCGTTTACGGCCTCGACGAGGACGCCTGGACACGGGTGGATGAATCGCTGACCGACCTCGGCGAATGGATCGCCGGCAGTTTGAGCTGGCACCGGTGGTCCCCCCGCTACAGAGACGTGGAGACCACCGAAGCAGGCGCCGTTCCTACCTACATCGAAAGGCACTTGATGTGACCGCAGTGATTCAGATGCGGTCCGGCGCAGACCGCCCGGAGAAGGTCACCGACTCCGAAGCCAGCGGGTCAGCGCCCTCCACCAGGGCGTTCCCTGCTGTGGCGCGTGCTGTGGCGGCAGGGGGATCGGCGGGGCGGTGGGCAGCATCTCCGCCCTCGTCGGAGCCTGGGCCGTCGCCGGCGTCCGCTGAGCGGGCGGTGTGGTCGGCCACGGCGTCGCCGGCGTCGCCGATTGAGTGGGCCTGCGCGGGGTGAAGGTCACCGGAAGCGCGTCGAGGTTTCGGGACAGGAGGGTAGGAGTCCACGTCAACTCCTCCTCGTCGACGGCCAATGCCAGGTCGGGCAACCGGGTGAGCAGTGCGTCGATTCCCGTGTCCGCGATGGCGCGGCCGAGGTCCTGGCCCGGGCACTCGTGCGGCCCGCGACTGAATGCGAGGTGGGAACGGTTGCCGTACATCGGCACGGTCGGATCGGGGCGAACCGCGGGGTCGACGTTGCCGGCGGCGAGGCAGAGCACCAGCATGTCCCCACTCTTGATGCGCTGTCCGCCGAGTTCCGTGTCACCGGTGGCCCAGCGACCGTAGACGGCCGTGAAGGGCGGTGAGTCCCACAGCGACTGTTCCAGGGCGTCGGGAATGGTCATCTGGAGGCCGGCCAGCGACGCTCGGAACCGGCGGTCGGTGAGCACCATGCGCAGGGTGTTCACGATCAGGTTGGCCGTGGTCGAGTAGCCGGCGATGAGGACGAGGCGCAGGTGTTCCACGGCCTCGTCGTCGGTGAGCGACGCGGGATTGCCGATGAGCCAGGAGGCGAAGTCCTTGCCTGGTGTGGCGCGTTTGCGGGCTACGAGTGCCTGGAGCGTCCGCACCACGTAGTCGTTGCTCGCGATGGCCGTCTCCGAGCCCTTCATCATGTCCTGAGCGGCCTCGACCAGACGCGGGCCGTAGTCGTCGGACATACCGAGCAGCTGCGTCATGACCAGCATCGGCAGGTGCCCGGCGAACCGCGTCACCAGGTCGGCATGGCCGTCGGAGCAGAAGGTGTCGACCAGTTGGTTGGCGAAGCGGTTGACATAGCGGCGGATTCCGCGGCCGTCGAAGCGCTCCATGCTCTGGGTGACCGCGGCTCGCAGCCGTTGGTGCTCCTCGCCGTCGACGAAGGAGCACATGGGCTGCCAGGCGACGATCGGGAGCAGCGGTGAGTCCAGCGCGACGTTGCCCTTCTGCAGCTCCAGCCACCGGCGGGAGTCACGGGAGAACCGCGAGGGAGTACGAGCGACCTCCTCGTTCTCGCGATGGCCCAGGACCAGCCAGGCGGGGACGTCGCCGTGCAGCAGAACGGGCGCGACGGAGCCGTGTTCGCTGCGCAGCTGTTCGTACAGGGCCATCGGGTCCGCGTCGGCTTCCGGCCCGTAGAGCCGTCGCCGGCCGGCAACCGCTCCCGTGGAGTGGGCCGGGCACTCGGGGGGTGGGGTGGCGAAGCTGTTGGCGCGTGTGTCGTCGGCGTGAGGGGAGGTCACGTGTGCTCCGGGGTCGCGGTGAGGGAGTGCAGGTAGCGCATGAGCGTCATCAGGACGTCCCGGCTCGACGTGCGCGCGCGGGCGTCGCAGTTGACGATCGGAACGTTGCCGGGCAGGTCCAGGGCGGACCGCAGTTCCTCCGTGGGGTAGGAAGGCGCCTCCGGGAAGGTGTTTATGGCGACCACGAAGGGAACGCCGCGCTCTTCGAGCCGCCCGATCACATCGAAACTGACTTCGAGACGTCGGGTGTCGACCATGACGACGGCTCCGAGCGCCCCGTCGAACAGGCCGTTCCACAGGAACCAGAAGCGTTGCTGGCCGGGCGTTCCGAAGAGGTACAGCACGAGTTGCTCGTTGAGGGTGATCCGGCCGAAGTCCATCGCCACGGTGGTGGCGGCCTTCTGTTCGACACCGTGGACATCGTCCACACCGACGCCCGCCTGCGTCATCGTCTCCTCGGTCGACAGCGGTCGGATCTCACTCACCGATCCGACCAGGGTTGTCTTGCCGACCCCGAAGCCACCGACGATCACGACCTTCACCGCAGCGGCGGCAGTCGACGGCAGTATGTCCTCGCTCCGCGGCCCTGGGAGCGTGTCAGAGCTTCTGAAGTCCACGCATTACCGCCTCCAAGAGTTCAACATCGGGAAGAAGGGCGGGTGGAACAGGCTTTCGTGCCTCCACCCGTTCATCGGCCAGCAGGTCGGCGAGCAGTACGGTGACCACGCTGAAGGGCAGCTCCAGATAGGCGGAGATCTCCGCGACCGAGAGCGGGGAACTGCACATGCGCACGATGGCGACATGTTCGGGCTGCATCGTCGGCTGCGGCGGTGACCGCGACACGATCAGGGTGACCAGGTCGAGGACGACGTGCTCGGACGGACCACTACGCCCTCCGGTGATGACGTAGAGCCGCTCGGGGCTTGCTTCATCCCAATCTTGGTCTGATTCGCTCATGCGCGCTGCTCGTCGTTGCGTGGCGGGCTGCTCAAGTGCTCACCGATGCGGGCCACCAGGTCACGCATCCGAAGCCCCATCAAGCCCGCGTCGACTCCCTCGTCGGCGAGCACGGCCAGATACGCCCGCTCGCCGGCGGCCATGAGGTAGAAGAAGCCACCGGTGATCTCGATGACGACCATCCGCATCCGGCCGTCACTGTGCGGGACTTCCGCGGCGACCGCGGCCGCAAGGCTCTGCAGACCCGCGCACGCCGCGGCGAGGCGCTCAGCGGTGTCCCTTTCGGTGCCGTGCTGCGCCATGCACAAGCCGTCGGACGACAGAACCACCACGTGGCGGGTCTGCGGAACGCCTTCCGCGAGGTCCTTGAGCAACCAGTCGAAGTTGGCCCGCTGCTGAATCACGGCTATTCATCCCTATCCGACGACGTCGTGTCACTGACGTGATGATCAGAACCGGTGCCCGACGTCTCGCCGGACACACCCCGTTGGAAATCCGCCAGCCACAGGCCGGGCGGCGCGGGCT
Organism: Streptomyces fildesensis; assembly: GCF_016107395.1. Lineage (GTDB taxonomy): Bacteria > Actinomycetota > Actinomycetes > Streptomycetales > Streptomycetaceae > Actinacidiphila > Actinacidiphila fildesensis. The sequence goes on along the minus strand of NZ_JAAIKO010000007.1, from coordinate 287,814 downwards.
GATCGGCAGGCGGCGGTGCGGACTCGGCCGGGGCGTGTCGTGCGGACGCCGCTCCCCCGGAGGTGCCCGTGCGGCGGCTGCGCCGCTGCGGCAGGCCGTTCGGCGCCCGGTCGTATTCCGGCTCCGCTTCGGTCGCCCTCACCGGGCCGGTCACCGGGGGCCGGGCCGAGGGGAGCGCCGGTCTCCGTACCGAGAGGGCGGGGACGGCGGCGGCATGCCGGCCTCCTGCTGAGGGGACTTTGGTTCCGAGCTCCGGGCGGGTGACCGGGGCAGTCGTCGTGAGGTCGGTGGGAACGATCACCACCGCGCGGACGCCGCCATAGGCGGAGGGACGCAGCGAGACCTGCAGGTTGTGCTCCTGCGCCAGGCGTCCCACCACGGCCAGGCCGAGGCGCGGCGTTTCACCCAGGTCCTTCAGGTCGATCCCGGACTGCGCCTCGCGCAGCATTCGCTCGGCGCGCTCCCGGGCCTCCTCGCTCAGGCTCACACCGCCGTCCTCGATCTCGATGGCGATGCCGGACTGCACCTCCGATGCGGTCAGAATCACCCGCGTGTTCGGTGGCGAATACCGGGTCGCGTTGTCGAGAAGCTCGGCCAACGCGTGGATGACCGGCTCCACCGCAGGACCGACGAGGGCAATCTGCGTCACCGCCTGCAGGTCCACCCGCTGATAGTCCAGGATCCGCGACATGGCCCCGCGCAGCACGTTGTACAACGGGACTGCCTTGCTCCACTGCCGGCCGGAGCGCGCTCCGCCGAGTACGGCGATGCCGTCGGCGAGGCGTCCGACCAGCGCGGTGCCGTGGTCCAGACGCATCAGATCGCCGAGGACCTCGGGGTCCTGTCCGTGCCGTTCCTGCATCTCCCGGGTGGCGTGCGCCTGTTGGTGCACAATGGCTTGAACCCGACGGGCGATATTGACGAACGCGCGTTGCGCGGACTCCCGCAGACCCTCTTCGGCATCCACGGTTTCCAGCACCCAGCGCATCACCGCGAGGTGCTCGGTCCTGACGGGCCCCGCGAGGTCCAGCGCCTCGTCGACCGTCGCACCCTTCTGCAGCCGGCCCACGGCCTCCGGCAGCAGCTCTTCGGCCAGGCGCAGCGTCTGGATCTCCTGCTCGGCCAGCCGGCGTCCGAGGCCTTCGCCGGCTGCGGCGTGGTCCCTGCGCAGCTCGGCGATGACCTTCCCGCGCCGCACCGCGACAGCCGCCAGGACGGCGACGGCCAACGTGGCCGTCACAGCGCACCAGACGACCGACACACGTGCCTCAGCCGGAACGACGCACACGGCGACGGTCCCGACCACTGCGGTGACCACCGCGGGAAGCAGCAGCGCGAGGGCGGAGGATTGCCGTTGCCCAGGTGGCGATTGATCACGAACCATCTGCAACCTCAAGGTATCGAAAGTGGGGGGATGGCCCAGCGATTACACCTCGGACCAGTCGCTGCCGGCGGCCACACACAACCGACCTGACCCATACGTGTGACCATCACTGCGACGGCAGGCAGCAGGGCGACAACGGAGAGTATTGTGATCAACTCACCGCGCCGCCAAGGAGCATATCCGCTGCCGGCATGCCCCAGGCACATCCAGTCCAACTGATACGACGTGAACTCGCCTGTGGTACAAGGCATTTACTGGTTTCTGGCATCGCACATGTGGCCACTGCCGAAGCCGCGGACCCGGCTGCCGCAGCGAGCGCGAAGCGAACCGGCCACGCGGCGGACCACATGATTCGTCCCGGATTCGGCTCGTCGCCCCAGTCAGCCTGGTCCGGGCGCCCGGAATCAGCTCGAAGCGGCGGCGCGTTCCGGCCAGTTCCCTCGGCGTGATGCCGAGATCCGTGGCGACCTTCGGGCGGGCTTCTCGAACGTAGAGCTCGACCCGCTGGTGATGACCGCTGAGCCGTACTCCGTGGCCGGCCGCTCATGGATGGCCGAAGCCTTCACAGGATCTCCGCGCGGAGCATCGGGTCGACCAGCGGTGCGAACTCGTCGAACATCCTGGCGCGGGACCGCGCAGCCGGCGGTACCGTGCAGCCGCACGGCGCCCACCACCTGCTCGGACGGCCCGGCCGCGGCGCGTGATCCGTGTCTCAACCCGGCCGGGCCTCATTGCCTATGCAACTCGTTGCATAGCAGGATGCGGGTATGGCCCTAGAGCACGCGATCCTCGTCTCCCTGCTGGAGCAGCCCGGCTCCGGGTACGAGCTGGCGCGCCGCTTCGACCGTTCCATCGGCCGTTTCTGGACCGCCACCCACCAGCAGATCTACCGGGTGCTGCGGCGGATGGAGACGGACGGCTGGATCGCCGTCGAGGAGGTCGCCCAGGACGGCCGCCCGGACAAGAAGGTGTACTCCGCCGCCGCGCCGGGCCGGGCCGCCCTGGCGTCCTGGCTGCGCGAGCCCGTCGAACCGGAGACCGTCCGGCACGAGCTCGCCGTCAAGATCCGCGCCGCCGCCTTCGACGACCAGGCCGCACTGACCTCACTCATCTCCGAGGTCGAGCGGCACCGCGAGAGCCATGCCGCGCTGCTGGCCCGCTACCTCACCGGCGAGCGGCGCGACTTTCCCGACCTGACCTCGCCCTCCGCCCAGCAGGAACTGCAGCACGTGGTGCTGCGCGGCGGCATCGAGTACGAGCGGATGACCCTCGCCTGGCTGGACGACGTGCTCGCCACGCTCCACCGCATCGCCAACTGACCCTCATTCCCCTGGAGTCCACATGCTCTTCAACCCGCGTACCTACGACCCCGTACAGTTCGACGAGCGCACCCGACAGCTGCTCCGCGCCACCGTCGACTGGTTCGAGTCGCGCGGCAAGAAGGCACTCATCGACACCTACGTCGACCGCGCCTGGTACGGCGACTTCCTGGAGTTCGCGGCGAAGGAAGGGCTCTTCGCGGAGTTCCTCACCCCGTCCTCCGCGGACGACTCGAAGCGCTGGGACACCGCGCGGATCGCCGAGCTGAACGAGATCCTGGGCTTCTACGGGCTGGGCTACTGGTACACCTGGCAGGTCACCATCCTGGGCCTGGGACCGGTCTGGCAGAGCGGGAACGAGGCCGTGCGGGAGCGCGCCGCGAAGCTCCTGTCCGAGGGCCACGTCATGGCCTTCGGCCTCTCCGAGCGGACGCACGGCGCGGACATCTACTCGACCGACATGATCCTCACCCCGGACGGTGCGGGCGGCTTCACCGCGAGCGGCTCCAAGTACTACATCGGCAACGGCAACGTCGCCGGCCTGGTCTCGGTCTTCGGCCGCCGCTCGGACATCGAGGGTCCCGAGGGCTATGTCTTCTTCGCCGCCGACAGCCGGCACGAGGCGTACCACCTGGTGAAGAACGTGGTGAACTCGCAGATGTACGTCAGCGAGTTCCGCCTCGACAGCTACCCGGTGCGCGCCGAGGACGTGCTGCACACCGGCAAGGCCGCCTTCGACGCCGCGCTGAACACCGTCAACGTCGGCAAGTTCAACCTCTGCACCGCGTCCATCGGCATCTGCGAGCACGCGATGTACGAGGCCGTCACGCACGCGGACAACCGGGTGCTGTACGGCCGGAAGGTCACCGACTTCCCGCACGTGCGGCGCGAGCTGACCGACGCGTACACCCGCCTCACCGCGATGAAGCTGTTCAGCGACCGCGCCGTCGACTACTTCCGCTCCGCCTCGCCCGAGGACCGCCGCTACCTGCTCTTCAACCCGATGACCAAGATGAAGGTCACCACCGAGGGCGAGAAGGTCATCGACCTGATGTGGGACGTCATCGCGGCCAAGGGCTTCGAGACGGACACCTACTTCGACAAGGCCGCGCGCGACATCCGCGGCCTGCCGAAGCTGGAGGGCACGGTGCACGTCAACCTCGCCCTGATCCTCAAGTTCATGGCGAACTACCTGTTCGCCCCGGCCGAGTACCCCGCCGTGCCGAGCCGTCTCGACCCGGCCGACGACACCTTTTTGTTCCAGCAGGGCCCGGCCCGGGGCCTGGGCGCGATCCGCTTCCACGACTGGCGCACCGCGTACGACGCGCACGCGCACCTGCCCAACGTGGCCCGCTTCCGCGAGCAGGCGGACGGCCTCTGCACCCTGCTCCGCACCCACGCGCCGAGCGAGGAGCAGCAGCAGGACCTGGACTTCCTGCTGGAGATCGGCCAGCTGTTCGCCCTGGTCGTCTACGGCCAGCTGGTGCTGGAGCAGGCCGAGCTGACCGGCCTGGACGCCGACCTGCTGGACGAGATCTTCGACGTCCTGGTGCGCGACTTCTCCACCCACGCCACCGATCTGCACGGCAAGAGCTCCACCACCGACGAGCAGGCCGCCTGGGCGCTGGCCCACATCCGCCGCCCGGTCTCGGACGCCGGCCGCGCGGCCCGGGTCTGGACCCAGGTCGAGGCACTGTCCGGCGCGTACGAGATGCAGCCGTAGGACCGATCGGTCGAGGGGGTGCCGCCGGTGCGGCGCCCCCTCTGCTACGCCGGGAGCCGACGGGCTCCGGTGAATTTTTCCGCCGGTGCGGCAGACTGGCCGTCGTGACCTCGACACCTTCGCTCGGTAAGGGCGCCAATGTCCCCGTTGCTGCCACCGCCGTCCGGGCCGTGCTGACCTGGGGCGCGGGCCCGGGCGTGCCGGACGTCGACGCTTCCGCGCTGCTGCTCACGGAGGCGGGGCGGGTGCGTTCCGACGCCGACTTCGTCTTCTACAACCAGCCGGAACACCCCAGGGGCGCGGTGCGCCATGTGGGCTCGGCGGCGTCCGGCGAGGACGTGATCGACGTGGACCTGGGCCGGATCGAGCCCGCCATCGACCGCGTCCTGCTGGGCGCGTCCGCCGACGGTGGCACGTTCGGCCAGGTCCCGGCGCTGCGACTGCGGCTCCTCGACCTGGCGACCAACGCCGAGCTGGCGCGCTTCGACATGACGGCCACCACCGAGACCGCCTTCCTGGGCGGAGAGCTGTACCGGCGCGGGGACGGCTGGAAGTTCCGCGCGGTGGGACAGGGGTACGCGTCGGGGCTCGCGGGCCTCGCGCAGGACTTCGGGATCAGCGTGGACGAGGAGCCGCCGGCCGCGGCCGCGGCCGCGACGCCGACACCCGTGCCCGTAGTACCGCCGCCGCCACCGCCGTCGCCGGCGGGGCCCGCCGCCCCGGCCATGCCCGCCCGGCTCACCAAGGGCGAGGAGAACCTGCCCGTCGACATGCGCAAGCGGCTCTCGCTGCGCAAGCAGCAGGTCGCCGTCAGCCTGCGCAAGCACGGTGCGGAAGGCGTGGTCGCCCGGGTGATCCTGGTCCTCGACGCCTCGGGATCGATGGCCGGCCTCTACTCGCGCGGCACCGTCCACAGCGTGGTCGAGCGGATGGCCGCGGTCGCCGCACAGGTCGACGACGACGGCGAGATGCAAGCCTGGACGTTCGCCTCGCACCCGGCCCGGCTGCCCGACCTGACCGTCGGCGATCTGCCCGACTGGCTCGAACTCCATGTACGGGTGGGCCAGATCAGCCTGTTCGGCCGCAAGAAGCCGCCGAAGGGACAGCGCCCGGGACAAGTCGACATGCGCGTAGTCGGCATCCAGAACGAGGAGCAGAAGGTCATCGCCGAGGTCCGCCGATTCGTGCGCGACAACCCGGCGCAGGCGCCGACCCTGGTGCTGTTCTTCTCCGACGGCGGGGTGTACCGCAACGCCGAGATCGAGCAGGAGCTGCGCGCGGCCGTGGAGGAGCCGGTGTTCTGGCAGTTCGTCGGTCTCGGCCGGGCCAACTTCGGGGTGCTGGAGAAGTTCGACAACATGCCCGGCCGGCGGGTCGACAACGTCGGCTTCTTCGCCGTGGACGACATCGACAAGGTCTCGGACGAGGAGCTGTACGACCGTCTGCTGCAGGAGTTCCCGTCCTGGCTGAAGGCGGCCCGCTCCGCCGGGATCCTTCGCTAGCCCCGAAGGTTCTGGCAGAACGGAAACGTCCGGGCCGGCCCCTGCGGGCCGACCCGGACGCGGTGATCACCGGCTGTGATCAGTCCTCGTGATCAGACGAGGTCGAACCGGTCGAGGTTCATGACCTTGTGCCACGCCGCGACGAAGTCCGTCACGAACTTCTCCTTGGCGTCATCGCTGGCGTAGACCTCCGCGAGCGCGCGCAGCTCGGAGTTCGACCCGAAGACGAGGTCGGCCCGGCTGCCGGTCCACTTGACCTCGCCCGTGGCGGCGTCGCGGCCCTCGAACGTGTTCGCGTCCTCGGACGTCGGCTGCCACGTCGTGCCCAGGTCGAGCAGGTTGACGAAGAAGTCGTTCGTCAGGGTCCCCGGGGTCGTGGTGAGGACACCGAGCGCCGACTGCTGGTGGTTCGCGCCCAGGACGCGGAGACCACCGACGAGGGCCGTCATCTCGGGGGCGCTCAGGGTCAGCAGGTTCGCCCGGTCGATCAGCAGGTACTCGGCCGGCAGCCGGTTGCCCTTCCCGAGGTAGTTGCGGAACCCGTCGGCGGCCGGCTCGAGCGCGGCGAACGACTCCACGTCCGTCTGCTCCTGCGACGCGTCGGCGCGGCCCGGCGTGAACGGGACCTCGACGTCGAAGCCCGCGTCCTTGGCGGCCTTCTCCACGGCGGCACCGCCCGCGAGCACGATCAGGTCGGCGAACGAGATCGCCTTGCCGCCGGTCAGGGTGGCGTTGAACGCCTGCTGGACGCCTTCGAGCGTGCGCAGCACCTGCGCCAGCTCGTCGGGTTCGTTGACCTCCCAGCCGCTCTGCGGCTGGAGACGGACGCGCGCACCGTTGGCGCCGCCGCGCTTGTCACTGCCGCGGAAGGAGGAGGCCGACGCCCAGGCGGCGGACACGAGCTGGGCCACCGACAGGCCCGAGGCGAGGATCTGCCCCTTGAGGGACGCGACGTCCCCGGCGTCGACGAGCTCGTGCGTCACCGCGGGAAGCGGGTCCTGCCACAGCAGCGTCTCGGTCGGGACCTCCGGGCCGAGGTAGCGCACGACCGGGCCCATGTCGCGGTGGGTCAGCTTGAACCACGCGCGGGCGAAGGCGTCCGCGAGCTGGTCGGGGTTCTCCAGGAAGCGCCGCGAGATCTGCTCGTAGGCCGGGTCGAACCGGAGCGCGAGGTCGGTCGTCAGCATCGTCGGAGCGTGGCTCTTCGACGCGTCGTGGGCGTCCGGTACGGTGCCCGCACCCGCGCCGTTCTTCGGCCGCCACTGGTGCGCACCGGCGGGGCTCTTGAACAGCTCCCACTCGTTGCCGAACAGGATCTCGAAGAAGCTGTTGTCCCACGCGATCGGGGTGTTCGTCCAGATACCCTCGAGACCGCTGGTGATCGCGTCGCCGCCCTTGCCGGTGCGGTAGGAGCTCTTCCAGCCGAGGCCCTGCTGCTCGAGCGGGGCGGCCTCGGGATCGTCGCCGACGCTGTCCGCCGGGCCCGCGCCGTGCGTCTTGCCGAAGGTGTGACCGCCCGCGATCAGGGCGACCGTCTCCTCGTCGTTCATCGCCATCCGCAGGAACGTCTCACGGATGTCGCGTGCCGCGGCGAGCGGGTCCGGGTTGCCGTTGGGGCCTTCCGGGTTGACGTAGATGAGGCCCATCTGGACCGCGCCGAGGGGGTTCTCCAGCTCACGGTCGCCGGTGTAGCGCTCGTCGTCGAGCCAGGTGGTCTCAGGACCCCAGTAGACGTCCTCGTCGGGCTCCCAGACGTCCGCACGACCGCCGCCGAAGCCGAAGGTCTCGAAGCCCATCGTCTCCAGGGCGACGTTGCCGGTGAGGATCATGAGGTCGGCCCACGAGATGCTCTGGCCGTACTTCTTCTTGACCGGCCACAGCAGGCGGCGGGCCTTGTCGAGGCTCACGTTGTCCGGCCAGCTGTTGAGGGGGGCGAACCGCTGCTGACCGGCCCCGGCGCCGCCGCGGCCGTCGCTGATCCGGTAGGTACCCGCGCTGTGCCACGCCATACGGATCATGAGCGGGCCGTAGTGGCCGAAGTCGGCGGGCCACCAGTCCTGCGAGGTCGTCAGCACCTCCGCGATGTCCCGCTTCACGGCCGGCAGGTCGAGGGCCTTGAACGCCTCGGCGTAGTCGAACTCCTCGCCGAGGGGGTTGGCCACGGCGGGGTTCTTGGCGAGGATCTTCAGGTTGAGCCGCTCCGGCCACCACTGGCGGTTTCCGCCGCCCTGCGTCGGGTGCGCGGCGCGCCCGTGCGCGACCGGGCAGCCACCCCCGCCCTCCGCCTTCGCGTCTGTGACGATCGCGTCGTTGTTCTCAGTCATGGGAATCCTTCCGGACCTGGGAGATCACGGTGCTCTGTAACTGCGGGCGGGGGGAACGGCCGGGGCGCGGGCCCCGGGACCGTCCGGGACGGTGACCACCACGGCGTCGACGCCGTGGTGGTCACCGTCCCGGACGGTCCCGGGCAGCGCGACGTGGGCGGCCGTCACCCGCAGGCCGGCACCGCGCAGCTCCTCGGCGGTGGTCCCGTACGTCTCTGTCTCCTGCCGTACTGGAGGCTTCCTGTCTCTTGGCTATTGCCGGAACCGATCCTACGATGGACAGATTCCAAGTCAAGAAGCGCGCCAGGCCCACATCCAATCGGAACCCGGACATCCATCGGTAAACTTCGGGCATCCCACCGAACCTGAATAGGTGAACCGATATGAGTGACCTGCTGGAACGACTGCGTGGCCGTGGCTGGCGGATGACCTCCCAGCGACGTGTCGTTGCGGAGGTCCTCGACGGCGACCACGTGCATCTCACGGCCGACGAGGTGCACGCCCGCGCGGCGCAGCGGCTGCCCGAGATCTCCCGGGCGACCGTCTACAACACCCTGGGCGAGATGGTGTCCCTCGGCGAGGTCATAGAGGTCGCCACCGACGGCCGCGCCAAGCGCTACGACCCCAATGCCCACCACCCGCACCAGCACCTGGTGTGCTCCACCTGCGGCACCATCCGCGACGTCCACCCCACCGGCGATCCGCTGGCCGACCTCCCGGCGGAGGAGCGCTTCGGCTTCGCCGTGTCCCAGGTCGAGGTCACCTACCGCGGACTGTGCCCCTCCTGCGTCTAGGCGCCGCTTGACCGGACCGCACCGACGGATCGCACCGACTGGGCCGGATCAGGTCGTGACAGGGCGCCGGCGGCGGAGCACGCTGTCTCACGGCGGTCCGGTATCAGGGGGCGCGGGATCCACCGCGGCCGGACGCAGGCCCAGACTTTCCCGTGGCCTCCCGTCCGTTCGAGGAGGATGCCATGGCGTCGGCGGCCGGCGGCGGAACGAACGGTCGAGCGGCGGGGCCGCGCCATGACGCGGCCGCCTACCACCGAGACCCCTTGGCGTTCCTGGAGACGGAGTTCGACGCCACCCACGACGTGTGGCGCTCCGCGTCGGGCCGGCTGTGCGTGGCCGATCCGGAGGCCGCACGCGCGGTGATGGGCAACCGCCGGGGCCTGTTCGTCGAGACGTCCGATTTCTTCCACACCCGCGACGGCGTCTTCGGCCCCAGATCCGCGCAGATCGAGATCGGCCGGGCGGCCCGCGCGCTGGTGCGCGGCCGGCTCGACGCCCGCCGGGACCGGCTGCCGCTCCTGGTCGAAGAGCGGCTCGCACCCTCCGCCGACTGGCCGGACGCGGGAAATCTCCTGGTCCGCGAACACCTGCGGGACGTCCTGCTGTGCCCGGAAGCACCCGCGGAGCTGCACGAAACCGTCGACGGCATCATCACCCGCGCGGTGCTGTCCGGCGCGCCGCTGCGCCATTCCGCGCTGTCGCGGCTCGCGTTCCGCCGCCGGGCCATGCGCGTCCTGACCCGGGAGATCCGGGCCCGCCGGAGCGCGGGCCCTCACGACCGTCCGCCGCGCGACCTGCTCGACGTGACCATCACCGGAGCAGGACCGCCGGCGGATCCCGGCCAACTCGCCGAGGTCTATCTGTCGTTCCTGTTCGCCACGGTCGGCTCGATCGGCTTCGCCCTCGGCTGGGCGGTCCTCCTCGTCGGCACCCACCCCGGCACCGACGGCGACGAGCCGGAGTGGATCGTCAGGGAGGCGATGCGGCTCCGGCCGGTCGCGTGGCTGTTCGCCCGTACTCCGAGCCGTGTGCACGAGCTGGCCGGAGTCACGGTCGGCCCGCGGGACGACGTGGACGTGTGCTCCTACCTCGTGCACCGCCACCCGCGGCACTGGGACCGCCCCGACGAGTTCGCGCCACGTCGCTGGGCGCAGTCCCTCGTCGATCCGGCCTTCATGCCGTTCGGGTTCGGGCCGCACACCTGTGCCGGCGCGACCGTGACGATGACGCTGCTGGAAGACCTGATCCGCATCATCACCCACGACTGGCGGCTATCGGTCACAGCCGGCGGCGACAGGCCCCGTCCGGGCCCCGCGCTGGCTCCTCCGCGTTTCACCGCGGAACTGCACGCCCGCGTCGATCCCCCCGGGAGGAGGTGAACACGATGAGGAAGCTCTACCGCTCGGCGATGTCGGCACTCAACATCCGGGCCGGCTACTCCACGAACATCCACTGGTACCTCTACCACCACATCTGATCGGCAGAGCTGCGGGGAGCCGCCGACGGCGGCTCCCCGCACGCCGCGAGAGGCGAGGCGATGACCACTCCGCACCATCCCACCGACTTCCTGCACGATCTGCGCCAGCGCAGCGCGGCCGAAGGCGGCCTCTTCTGGATGGACGACGACCTGCTCGCCGTCTTCGAGCCGAACGCGGCACGCCAGGTGAGCGGTGCGAACTGGCACCACCTCGTCATGCCGGACCGCCTCGTCGACCTGATCAGGCGGCGCCGCAGCCCGCAGGTGCGGTGGACCCGGGTACGCGGCGCGTGGCTCGCCCAGCTGCACAAGCTCACCACCGGCGAGCACAACGCCGACATGATCACGCGGATGGAACGGATCATCGACGCGCGGCTCGGCGACGACGTGGACCTCGTCCTGCTCGCGCAGGAAGTGGCCGTTCAGTCCATGCTGCCGGTCGCCCTGTCGGGCCTCACCCCTCGCGAGGCCGGCCACATCAGCCAGGACCTCGACCAGAAACTGCTCCGCCTGATCGCCCGCCAACCGGGCACCGGGCCATGGCATCACCTGCGTTTCGCCGCGGTACAGGTCCGGGCCGGCGTCGTCGTACGGCGGGTGCTGCGTGAGCGGGCCGCCGGCCGCCGCCCCCGTGAGCTGGACCTCGCCGATCCGATCGTCGACCTGCTTCCGGAGCTCGGCATGGACCGCGCGCTGGACGTGGTCACCGCCGTGCTCACCGCGATCGGCGGTCCGCCCGGTGCCGCGGCGGCGAGCGTGCTGTACGAGCTGGCCAGGAACCCGGAGTGGGCGCGGCGGCTGACCACCGAGCTGCGGGCCGTGGACCCGGCCGGGTTCTGTGCCGCACCGACGAAGGCGGCGCCGGTCACCCACCGGTTCGTCAAGGAGGTGCTGCGGATGTGGAGCCCGCCGCTGCTCCTCATGCGGCGCTCCCGGTTCTCGTTCGACCTCGGTACCACCCGGCTGGAGAAGGACCAGGGCTACCTGCTGAGCCCGCACATGATCCACCGCGACCCCCGGTGCTGGCAGCAGGCCGACACGTTCGACCCGGACCGCTTCCTGCCCGGCGCGCCGCACGGACCGGTCGACAAGAACCACTACGTACCCTTCGGCTGGGCGCCGAAGAACTGCGTCGGCGCCGACATCGGCATGATCCAGCTGATGACGCTCTGCTATCTGATGTGCACCCGCTACCGCCTCACCGTGCAGGACCCCGCATCGATCACCATGGCGTACCGCTTCGCGCCGGTGCCGCAGGGGTTCCGCGGCCACCTCGCGGCCGAACGATCGGTGGTTTGACCCGCCGGTGCCCGGACCGCTTGGATCGCAGTGGCCAACGCGAGGTGGTTCGGGCGACACGGCAAGGGGCGGGCTGGATGCTGGGCAGGAGATCACTGGGGCGGCAGTTCGAGTGGCTCTGGGCGTCGTTCGCGGTCAGCACGTTCGGCAGCTGGATCGCGCTCGACGCGTTCCCGTTGATCGCGATCCTCGCGCTGCACGCAGGACCGGCCGCGGTGTCGGGGCTCGCGGCGGCGGGACTGGCGGTGGGGGCGGCGGTCGCGGTGCCGCTCGGCCCCTGGGTGGAGTTCCGCCGCAAGCGGCCGGTGATGATGGCGATGGACCTGACCCGGTTCGCCGCGCTGCTGACCGTCCCGGCCGCGTACGCGCTCGGGCGGCTCACCTTCATCCAGCTGCTGGTCGTGTCGGTCGTCGTCGCCGCGGCCAACATCACCTTCCGATCGGCTGCCGGCGCCTGCTTGAAGGCACTCGTGCGGCCGGAGGACCTGCTCGTCGCGAACGGGCGGTTCGAATCCACGACCTGGACCGCCACCGCGCTCGGACCGCCGCTCGGCGGGGCGGCGATCGGGCTGTTCGGCCCGGTGACGACCGTGGTGGCCGACGCGGTCAGCTACTTGCTCTCGGCAGCCGGGATCCGCGCGATCGGCGGCAAGGAGCCGCGCCCCGAGCGAACCGCCGCACCCCGCTTCCGGGCCGGCGACCTGCTCGAAGGGTGGCGGTACATCCTGAGCCACCCGGCGCTGCGCCCCTTGTTCTTCAACACGATCCTGGTCAGCGGCCTGATCATGGCGACCTCGCCGGTGCTCGCCGTCCTGATGCTGAGTCACCTCGGCTTCGCACCGTGGCAGTACGGTCTCGCGTTCGGAGCACCGTGCGTCGGCGGTCTCATCGGCTCACGGCTGGCCCGTCCGCTCGTCGCGCGGTTCGGACAGCACAAGGTCATGCTCGCCGCCGGGACGCTGCGCGCCTGCTGGCTGCCCGGGCTGTTCTTCATCCGCCCAGGCGTCGCCGGGCTCGTACTCGTCATCGCCGTCGAACTCGGGTTGATCACCTGCATGGGCGTGTTCAACCCGGTGTTCGCCACCTACCGCCTCGAACAGACCCCGACGGACCGCGTCGCCCGCACCCTGTCCGCCTGGTCGGTCTCCAGCAACGCCACCATCGCCGCGCTGACCGCCCTGTGGGGTCTGCTCGCCGGCGTCACCAGCCCGCGCACCGCGATCGTGATCGCCGGACTCCTCATGCTGGCGACGCCGTTCCTGCTCCCGCGCCGTGACCGGACGCCGCACGAGGATGACGCCGCGGTCGGCAGCCGGGCCGTGACGGGCGTCTGATCCGGCCCTGCCGCGTCGGGTGCTCCCGGCCGGTGGCCGCGCGCCCTCGCCGGGTCGCACGGCCACCGGCCGGAACGTACTCAGTGCCGGGCGACGTTCGGCGCGATGTCCTCGTAGAACGGCGCCTTCGGGGTGGCGGCCGCCGACCGCTTCGAGGACGGGCCCTGGGTGGCCGGAGTCTTCGGGGCGGGGGCCTTGCCGCAGAAGGCCGCTTCGAGGGTGTTGCCGAGGATGGTGTTGACGTTGCCGTTGTTGGAGGTGTTGGCCATCGAGCTGACGCTGCGGCGGCCGTCACGGGTCGTGAAGGCGTAGGAGTAGAAGCCCTGCACGGTGCCGGTGTGACCGTAGACCGAGATCCCGCAGGACAGGTCGCGCTGACGCAGGCCGAGTCCGTAGAAACGGGTTCCGGTGTCGTCGCTGGGCGTCATCTTGAGCATCTCGGTGAGCATGCCCGAGCTCAGCAGCCGGCCGCCCAGCAGGGACGAGAAGAAGCGGTTGAGGTCCCGCGGGTTCGAGACCATGGCACCGGCCGACTGGGCCCAGGAGACCGTCTGGTCGGTGGAGTCGACCAGCGGCGCGCCCGCCTCGTCGGGGGTCAGATAGCCCTTGATGTGGCGGCCGGGGATGGTGGCGCTCGGGTGCACGTAGAAGGTGTTGTTCAGCTGCAGCGGAGTGATGATGCGCCGCTGGTACTCGGCGCCCACCGGGTTGCCGGTGACCTTCTCGATCAGTGCGCCGACGACCACGAAGTTGGTGTTGGAGTACTGGTAGGCGGCGCCCGGCTTGGCCGTCCTCGGGTGGGCGAGCGAGAGATTCACCAGCTCCTGGTACGTGAACACCTTGTTCCGGACCGCCTCGAACCCGGGAACCGTGTTGGCGAACATGTCGTTGGTGTAGTCCCACAGACCACTGCGGTGGGTCAGCAGATGCCGCACCGTGATCGTCGAGTCGGGCAGCAGACCCGGCAGGTACTGGTTGACCGGCGCGTCCAGCGCGATCTTGCCCTCCTGGACGAGCTGCAGCAGCACCACCGTCGAGAAGGACTTGGTGATGCTGCCGATGCGGAAGCGCGCATCGGTGTTCATGGCCTGCCCGTTGGCGCGGTCGGCCACCCCGGCGGTCTCCCGGTAGACGGTGTTCCCGTTGTCGATACGGGTCATCACGCCCGGCGCGCCGCCGGCCATCACCTGCGCGAAGACCTTGTGCAGGGCATCGAGATCCGGCTTCGGCAGCGCGTCGTCCTGCCGAGCGGTGATGCCCACTTCGGTCCCCGCCGTGGTCCGGGCTTCGGACGGGGCAGCGAGGGCCGGGACCGAGGCGACGGCGAGAGCCAGCACCGAAGCGCTCATCGCCGCGCGCCTACCGAACTTGCCTTGCACCATGACGCTCCTTGTTCCTGACTCGGCTGATCCGGTGATCATCGCAGCTGCGGATTCTGTTCCCGCGTATGCCGCGCTCCTTCTCGCCGTCGAAGAGAGACCGGCGCGGCGTTTGGTTCCACTGCGGATGATCTTGTTCGGATTTCCGGCCCGCAAGTCGGCTGGTTTACGACGTTCCTCCTTCGCGGGCGTCCAGGAGACTGTGACGGTCCGACAGCCCGCTACTCGCCGCTCTGGCTGCGTGCTCTCCGGCGCGGCGGGACGGCGTGGACGGCCGTGAGGACGCTCGGTTCGTGAAATGGAATGCCCGCTCTTTCGCGAAAGGATCGATATGAGCCCTGTGGAACTGGACATCCGTGACGCCGGTCCGCTGGATGTGGAAGCGGAGGGGATCACGTTCGAGGACGAGCTGGATCCCGGCCGCGGTGCCGAAGCGTGCTTGGCTGATCCCTGGGTCACCGCGACCACGCGGTTCGCATGTGACTAGCCCGGCCGGTCCACCGTCGGCAGAACCGATCCTTTGAGGCCGGAGCCGGCACCGGTGCCGGCTCCGGTGCCGGGCTCGGTTCCGGGGTCGGTTCCGGGGTCGGTTCCGGGGTCGGGGTCGGTTCCGGGCGGGTCCGCGCCGGACCTGGGGGAGCGGCTCGACGCGCTCGTGGCCGGTCACGAGCGTCGCCGTAGTGCGGATGATGTCTGGCTCTATCTGTTCGATCCGCGTATGCCGGCGATGGAGCACGGCTGGAAACTGCACGTCTCCGCCCGGCCCGACGACCTCGCCGGGACCATGGAGCTACTCGTCCCGGTGCTGCTGCGCTACACCTGCGAAGCGAAGTTCGCGCGGAGCGCCGCGGTGCTGGGGGAGTTGAACGCAGGGGTGCGGGACCAGGCCCTCGTCGGGAAGGCGGTCACCGTCTATCCCCGCGGGCAGGATGTGGCGGCGCTCGGCAGGGAACTGGCCGAGGTCCTGGCCGGGCGCGCCGGACCGCGGGTGCTCAGCGATCGCCGGGTGCGGCCGGACGCTCCGGTCTACTACCGGTACGGCCCCTTCCGGGCGCCCGGGGCGATCGGAGCCGGCGCGTCGGCGCTCCTCATGACCGGTCCTGACGGTCAGAGCTTCGCCGGTCGTGCGAGCAGCCGGTACCGCCAACCCCCTTGGACGAAGGATCCGTTCGGGGCGGCCGCGCCCGGCCCGGGGCGACCTGCCACGCGCCTTGTCGGCGGCAGATACCGGCTCACCGGGGGCATCGCGCGGTCCCCGCACGGGGACGTCTACCGCGCTGTGGACACGGTGACCGGTGGCCGGGTGGTGGTCAAGCAGGCCAGAGCGTATGCCGGCGAGGACGAGCACGGAGTGGACGCCCGTGGCCGGCTGCGCAACGAACGTGCCGTGCTGGCGGCGCTGGACGGCCTCGACGGCGTGCCGCGCGTCGTCGACCACGTGCGGCACGGCGAGGACGAGTACCTGGTCACCACGGACTGCGGTCCCCGTGACCTGCGCCGCGACGTGCTGGAGCACGGGCCTTATGGTGCAGATCCCCATCGCACCGGGCGTCAGATCTCCACGCTGGCACGTCAGTTGCTGGCCTCGCTCGACGCGGTGCATGCCCGAGGGGTGGTGGTGTGCGACCTGAAACCGGGCAACGTGGTCATCGGCTCGGACGGCATCTGTCGTCTTGTCGACTTCGGCATCGGTGCTCTGGGGTCTCGTCGCCCGGCCGGTGCGACACCCGGCTACACCCTCCCCGTGTACCGCGCCGGAGCCCCGCCCCACCCGGCGGACGACCTCTACGCACTCGGCGCGACCCTGCACTTCGCGCTGACCGGCATGGACCCGGTGGTCGTCGACCCCGACCACGCCGTCAACCGTGACCGGACACTGGCCTGCTTGGACGGCGCGCTGCCCGGCGCCGCCCACCGTCCGGTCCGCGCGCTGGTCGCCGGGTTGCTCAGCCTCGATCCCGCGGAACGAGTGGCCTGTGCGGGACGGTTACGGGCCGGCCTGCCGGAACCGGTCGGCGGGCGCCGTCCGCCGACTCCGCCACGGATCACCGCCGGGCTGCTGGACGACGTGATCGCGCACACCGTCGCCGGTTGTGTGCGCGCCTCCCGGTCACCCGCCGGGCCGGGCGGACGTCACACGGGCTCGACCGTGACGCTCTACGCGGGCTCGGCCGGGGTGGGCCTGGAACTCCTGCACCACACTGACCATCCAGGCGTACCGCAGGCCGTCGCCGACCTGGCCCGCCGAACGGCGGAACACCCCGAGACGGCCGCGCTGTCCGCTGCCCTGTACACCGGCCGTACCGGAGTGGAGCTGTTCCTGGCATCGGCCGCCGACGCGTTCCCGTCTCCTCACGGTGGCCCGGCGCCCTCGGATCCGCCCGGCCTGCTGCACTACGACGGCAGCGGCGACCAGATCGGCGGTGCGGCAGGCACCGGAACGGGCCAACTGCTCCTGGCACACCGGGCCCGCGTTGCGGGACATCAGGAGAGGGCAGCCGCGCACCTGGCCGCAGCGGGCCGATGCGCCCGGGAGCTGTTGAACCGGACCGGGCAGCCCGAGGAAGAGGGATCGGGGCTGCCGCAGGCACCCTCGCTCGCGGCCTACGACCACGGCTTCGCTCACGGCAGGGCGGGAATCGTCCACTTCCTGCACGTCTACCACCGGGCCACCGCCGACCGGGCCGTCGGTGCTGCGGCCCGGGCCGGCCTCACCCAACTCGCCGCGGACACCCCCGGCCTGCTCGCTGCCGCCGCCCGCCCTGGCGCCTCCCGGCGCTATGGATCGTGGTGTCGCGGAATGGCGGGCATAGGCGCCGTCCTGATCGCGGCGGGCAGCCGGGACGAGGACAGGGAGCTTCTCGAACTCGGCCTGCGCTGCGCCCGGGTGTGCCGCGCGCTCGCACCGCGGATGAGCCTGGTCTCCCAGTGCTGCGGTCTGGCCGGCGTCGGCGAACTGCTCGTCGACGCGGCCGTCGCCACGGGCGACGACAGCTTCTGGCGGGACGCGGAAGACGTGGCGGGGCTGATCCTGGCCCGTAGTGGCGGGACCGCCCGGCAGCCGTTGCTGCCCGACAACACCCTCGTCGGCTCCGACTCGGCCTGGGCGACGGGCAGCGCGGGAGCGCTGTCCTTCCTGCGCCGACTGCGCGACCACGGCGGGCAGCGTCTCTGCGGTGCGTGAGACGTCAGGTATGCGCCGCACGCATTGATGCCGGGAGCACTTCGTATCCGTGCTCCCGGCCGTGCTGAGGGTGTTGAGTCAGGTCAGCTGTCGAGGACGGCGAGGTCGACCTGGTGGAGGGCATCCGGGTCGGCGATGATCTCGATCTCGGTGACCAGGTCATCGGTGATGGTGAAGTCGAGCACCAGGTACAGCCGACCGAAGGGGGCCATGGCGAGCCCGACCGTTCCGTTGACCAGCGCCGCCACGGTGGACCGAGCGCGTTCCATGGCGGCCATCGCGCCCTTGGCCACGGTCTGCGCGCCGCTGATGAGGATGGGCTCGGGGGTGGGGACGACCGACCTGTCGGCCCGGAGTACGACATCCGGGTGGAGCAGGGCGACGAGCGCGTCGAAGTCGCCGCCTCGGGTGGCGGCCAGGAAGGCGTCCACGACCCGGCGTTGGCGGGTCAGATCGGTGTCGGGGACCGCCGTTCCCCCTTTGACCCGGCGGCGGGCCCGGCTCGCGAGCTGCCGTGTGGCGGCAGGGGAGCGTTCGATCAGCGGGGCGATCTCGTCGAAGGGCACGGTGAACATGTCGTGCAGCACGAAGGCGAGGCGCTCGGGCGGCGTCAGCGTGTCGAGCACCACCAGCAGGGCCAGGCCGACGGAGTCGGCCATCAACGCCTCCTGCTCGGGGTCGACCCCGTCCGGCCGGCCGAGGGCCGGGTCGGGCTCGTGGAATGCGAGGGGTTCCTCGCGGCGGTGGTCGCGCGAGCGCAGCATGTTCAGACACACGCGTGACACGACGGTCGTCAGCCAGCCGCCGAGGTTCTCCACGCTGCCGGCGTCGGTACGACTGAGGCGCAGCCAGGTCTCCTGCACGGCGTCGTCGGCCTCGCTCACCGAGCCGAGCATCCGGTAGGCCACGGCCCGAAGGCGAACCCGGTCCTCCTCGAAACGCTCGATCAGCGATGCGTTCTCGTCCATCGGTCACATTCCTTCGTCGCCGGGGGTCATAGCAGTAGATCCACAGAACCGAGCTGAAGGTACCGGGAGGCCGACTCCCGGACCGAACGAATTTGGAGCAGCCATGACGTCAACGATCCTGGTCACCGGTGGTACGGGCACTCTGGGCGGCCACGTCGTCCCCCTGCTGCGGGCGGCCGGGCGCGAGGTTCGCGTCCTCAGCCGGCAGCACCGTGAGTCCGTGGACGGCGTCGCGTACGTGAGCGGCGATCTCCTCACGGGCGAGGGAATCGAGGCGGCGGTGGACGGCATCGATGTCATCCTGCACCTCGCGGGCGGGCCCAAGGGCGATGACGAGGCGACCCGGAATCTGATGCGGGCCGCATCGCGCGCCGGAGTGCGACACGTGGTGTACGTCTCCGTGATCGGCACGGACAAGATGCCGCTGGGCTGGTTCCAGGCCAAGTTGGGCGCGGAGCGGGCCGTCGCCGAGTCCGGCATCCCGTGGACGACGCTGCGCGCGGCCCAGTTCCACGACCTGGTCCTGACGGTGGTGGAGAAGATGGGGAAGCTGCCGGTGATCCCGGTCCCGGGCGGACTGCGGTTCCAGCCGGTCGACTCGCGTGAGGTCGCGGCCCGGCTGGTGGAACTGGCCCTCGGCGAACCGGCCGGCCTGGTGCCCGACCTGGCGGGGCCGAAGGTGTACGGGATGGCCGACCTGAGCCGCGGCTATCTGCGGGCGCGCGGCAAGCACCGCCTGATGATGCCGGTGCGGATGCCCGGAAAGGCCGGCCGCGCCTACCGGGCCGCCGAGAACCTGTCGCTCGACGGGGCAGCCGTGGGCGAGCGGACCTGGGAGGACTTCCTGGCGGAGCGGGTCGGCTGACACCCCGGTTTCAGGCGGTCAGTACGCCGGCCATGGCGGCGAGCACCGCGGGGACCACGCGGTAGTAGACCCAGGTGCCCCGCCGCTCGGAGGTGAGGAGGCCGGCCTCGCGCAGCTTCTTGAGGTGATGGCTGACGGTGGGCTGCGAGACGCCGACGTCGGAGATGTCGCAGACGCAGGCCTCCCCGCCGTCGTGCGAGGCGACCAGGGAGAACAGCCGCAGCCGGACCGGATCGCCGAGAGCCTTGAACATCGCCGCGGTCAGTTCCGCCTCGAGGACGGTCAGCGGCCGCTGCGTCAGCGGCGGGCAGCACGGCACGGCCGGCCGCAGAACCGGCAACTCGGCAACCTCTGAATTCGACATGCGTCTATGTTGACACCCATCGATGCCGGTGGCAAGGTTCACTGTATCGATGCATGTCGAAACAGCGCCGTCCTGCCGCTCTGAAAGGCTCAACCGCCATGAGTACGACCACCGTCCTTCCCGTCGTCGTCATCGGAGCCGGCCCCGTCGGGCTGGCCGCCGCCGCCCAGCTCCTGGACCGCGGACTGGAACCCTTGGTCCTGGAAGCCGGGACCGGTGCGGGCAGCGCGGTGCGCGAGTGGGGGCACGTGCGGCTCTTCTCCACCTGGAGCGAGGTCGTCGATCCGGCCGCGGAGAAGCTGCTGGCCCCCACCGGCTGGCTCCACCCCGACGGGACCACCTACCCCTCCGGCGCGGACTGGGCTGAGAAGTATCTGCAGCCGCTGGCGGACGCTCTCGGTGACCGGGTCCGGTACGACGCCCGGGTGACCGGTGTGTCACGGGCCGGACGGGATCGCGTCGTGGACGCCGACCGTGCCGAGCAGCCCTTCACCGTCCACCTCGCCGGTTCCGGCGGGGCCGAGGAGCGGATCACCGCCCGCGCCGTCATCGACGCCTCCGGCACCTGGTCGACCCCCGCCCCGCTGGGCGGCGACGGCCTGCCGGCGCTCGGCGAGCGCGCCGCCGCCGACCGCATCGCCTACCGCGTCCCGGACCTCGCAGACCCGGCCGTCCGCGCCCGGTACGCCGGCAGACGCACCGCTGTCGTGGGCTCCGGCGCCTCCGCGTTCACCGCGTTGGCCTACCTCGCCGACCTCGCCAAGGACGCCCCCGGCACGCACGCGGTGTGGATTCTGCGCCGTGGCCTCAGCGGGAGCACCTTCGGCGGCGGCGAAGCCGATCAGCTGCCCGCCCGCGGCGCCCTCGGCCTGCGCGCGAAGGCGGCCGTCGAGGCCGGTCACGCCAATGCCGTGACCGGATTCCGCACGGCCGCTGTGGAGCGTGACGGCGGGCGGCTCGTGCTGGTCGGGGAGGACGGCACCCGGCTGGAGCCGGTCGACGAGATCATCGGCCTGACCGGTCTGCGCCCCGACCTGTCGTTCGTCGGCGAACTGCGCCTCGGCCTGGACGAGCGCCTGCAGGCGCCCGTCGCACTCGCGCCGCTGATCGACCCCAACGTCCACTCGTGCGGCACCGTCTACCCGCACGGCGTCAAAGAGCTCTCCCACCCCGAGGCCGGCGCCTACCTGGTCGGCATGAAGTCCTACGGTCGCGCGCCGACGTTCCTGGCCATGACCGGCTATGAGCAGGTCCGCTCCATCGCCGCGTCCCTCGCCGGCGATCACCAGTCCGCCGAACGCGTCGAGTTGACCCTGCCCGAGACCGGAGTGTGCGGCGGAGCGGGGCTCTTCGACGAAGCCGAGGCCCCCACCGACGGCGGCGGCTGCTGCTCGGCCCCGGCCACCCTTCAGATCGGCACGGCCGCCCCCGCACGCACCGCGTCGGGTGGCTGCTGACGGTGGTGCTGCCCGGCGGCCGTACGCCGCCGGCCCGGTGGTGGGGCCGGGCTCGTGGTTGCGCCATTCGGGTGTACCGGTGGGTGGGGCGGACCCGGCCGGTGCCCGACGGGGGAGCCCCGGGCGTACCGGAGCGGTTGTGGCGCCAGGGCTCCGGGCCCACCATGAGGTAGTGGATTAAGGCGGAACTGTGCGATGGACGGAGCTGACGGGGTGGACTCCCGTGGACCCCTCGACGTCACGAGAGCAGCCACAGCGGTTGTCGATGCCCGTGGCAGGGTCATCGGGTGGAGCCCGGCGGCGGCGGAGCTGCTCGGCTACGAGGCGCACGACGTGCTCGGACGCCCCGCTGACGACCTGCTGGGGCGCCGTGCGGGCACCGGCGAGCACGCCGGCCCGCCAGGGGCGGAGCGGAGTACCCGCAGCGTGGTCCTCCATCTGCGGCACCGGGACGGCCGCTCGCTGCGGATCGCCACGACGATGGTCCCGGTCTCCTCCGAAGGGGCCGGGCCGGCCTGGCTCCTCGTAGCCGCCGATTCCGAGGAGCTGGCCCAGTGGGAGGCCCGGCAGGCGATGCTGCAGGGGCTCATCACCCGTTCCTCCGTCGGCCTCGCCATCTACAACGCCGACATGCGGGTGATGTGGATCAACGCCGAGCTGAACCGCGAAATGGGGTCCACCCAGTACGTCGGCATGTCCCCGGACGAGATGATCCTGGACGCCGAGATTCTGTCCGAGGGGTATCCGTCCACGCTGGAACAGGTCATGAGGAAGGTGTTCGCCACCGGCGAGCCCGTCATCGATCTGCACTACGGCGGCCGCGCGCCCGTCGATCCGGAGCACGACCGCGTCTGGTCGTGCTCCTACTACCGGCTTCAGGACGCCCAGGGCAATTCGCTGGGCATGTGCGAGGAGTCGGTGGACATCACCGACCGTTACCGGGCCCAGCAGCGACTGGCCCTGCTGGTGCGCGCCGGAGCGCGCATCGGTACGACCCTGGACATGAGCCGCACGGCCCGGGAGCTCGCCGAGGTCGCCGTCCCGCAGTTCGCGGACTCGGTCACCGTGGACCTGCTGGAGGCGGTACTGGAGGGGGACCAGACCACGCCGGGGACCACGGCCGGACGGCGGCTGGTCCGAATGTGGGGGGAGACCGGGCAGGA
Organism: Streptomyces fildesensis; assembly: GCF_016107395.1. GTDB lineage: Bacteria > Actinomycetota > Actinomycetes > Streptomycetales > Streptomycetaceae > Actinacidiphila > Actinacidiphila fildesensis. The sequence continues at coordinate 265,278 of NZ_JAAIKO010000007.1, read as the reverse complement.
CGGCGGGACGACGGCCGAGGGGGGCCGGCGACGTACGGCGCGACAGTTGGTCGACTACCCACCGGCATCGGCCCAGGCCCGCAGCCTGACCTTGGGCCGGAAGGTCCTGGAGACCGGCACGAAACCGCAGGGCACAGCGCACGACGTGAAGGACACGCGGGAACCGCTGCTCCGCTCGTGTCTTGCCGTGCCGCTACGGGCCGGGCGCAGCCCGATCGGGCTCGTCACGTTCTTCCGGGACCGGGACACCAACCCGTTCGACGAAGGTGAGCTGGACCTCGCCGACGAGCTCGTCGCGCGTACCGCGGTCTGTATCGACAACGCCCGCCGGTTCACCCGTGAGCACACGGCCGCCCTCAGACTGCAACGGAGCCTGCTGCCGCAGAGCCTGCCGCCGCAGACAGCCGTCGAGCTGGCGTACCGGTATCTGCCCGCCGACAGCCGGGCCGGGGTCGGCGGCGACTGGTTCGACGTCATTCCGCTGTCGGGCACACGTGTCGGCCTGGTGGTCGGGGACGTGGTCGGGCACGGCCTGGGAGCCGCCGCCACCATGGGGCGGCTGCGCACCAGCGTCCGGGTGCTCGCCCAGCTGGACCTCGCCCCGGACGAACTCCTGACCCGGCTGGACAACCTGGTCGGGCAGTCCGCCAAGGAGTGGGCCGCGGTCAGGGGCGTGCGGGGCGGCGGGCCGGAGGACGACGAAGCGGTCGGCGCGACCTGCCTGTACGCGGTGTACGACCCGGTGACCGGACAGTGCAGCATGGCGCGCGCGGGCCACCCGGTGCCGGCCGTGGTCGACGCGGAGAGCGGCCTCGTCAGCTATCCGGAGCTTCCCGCGGGCCCGCCCCTGGGACTGGGCGGCCTGCCCTTCGAGGGCACGGACCTGCAGCTGCCCGCGGGCAGCCTCATCGCGCTCTTCACCAATGGTCTGGTCCAGTCCTCCGACCGCGACATCGACGCCGGGCTCGACCGGCTCGACGAAATCCTCGCCGAGCACCGGCGCCCCCTGGAAGAGCTCGCCGACCGGACCGTCTCGACGCTGCTCCCCGGGCCGTCGGACGACGACGCGGCCCTGCTCCTCGTCCGCACACGGAGGCTCGACAAGTACCGGGTTGCCGTGTGGGAGCTGGCCGCCGACCCGGTCATGGTCGGCCGCGCCCGCGCCGCTGCCACCGGGCAGCTCGGCGAATGGGGCCTGGACGACGTCTCGTTCACCACCGAACTGATCGTCAGCGAGCTGGTCACCAATGCCATCCGCTACGCCGAGGGCCCCATCCTGCTGCGGCTCATCCGCGATCAGACCCTCATCTGCGAGGTCTCCGACTCCGGACACACCTCACCCCATATGCGCCATGCGGCGAGCGACGACGAAGGCGGCCGTGGCCTCTTCCTCATCGCCCAGATGACCGAGCACTGGGGAACGCGCTACACGCCGACGGGCAAGACGATCTGGGCCGAACAGGACCTGCCGCCCGCGGGCAGCGCGGAACGGGCCGACGCGTAGCGGAACGGGCCGCCCCGTAGGCCGCAGTCGACGCCGCCACGCTCTACGTCAGCGGGCGATCGACTTCATCGGCCCGGGCCGGCGCAGCAGCCACTGCAGGAAACCGCGGCGGGGCGGCTTGGGCGGTCGCACCGTGATGCTGCCGCTGCGCACCTTCCCCGTCACATGGATACGCAGCCGGATCGGCGTCCCGGCGGAGACGTGCGCCCGATGGCGCACGCTGCCGCTGCTCACCGCGACCTCGTCGACGTCCACGAAAACGTCCGGCGGCACTATCAGGGTCACCGACCCGCTGCGCACCGACGCTTCGATCTCCAGGGTGGGCGATCCGATGACGGCACGGGTGAAGTCGAGAACGACGGAGCCGCTGTTGGACTCGATCTCCATCTGCCGGGGCACCGACCACGTGCCCTCCCGCTTCGCGCTCGCGCTGTCGACCGCGATCCGCGACCTGTCCTTCGGTGCGGGGGAGGGGACACCGCCACCCGCCCACGCCGGTCCGGGCGCCGGCAGATCGGTGAGCACCGCTTCGAGTTCTCGGTAGGTACGCGCCGTCAACGCCACCTCGAGCCGTTCGTCCAGCTCTTCGGCGGTCAGCCGGCCGTCTCCTGCGGCGACCCGCAGCCGCTCCACGACCTGGTCCCGGTCTTCGTGAGACGCGCGCAGTTCGCCGTGATCGGGTACCAATTCACCGGACATGCCCACACTGTAGTGGTTGTCCGACGAGGGGACACGGGAGCCGGTCGGAGGGGCGGCGGTCGGCTCTGTTGCGTTCAGAGCGTTCGCTGTCCGCCCTAGCCGGCGAGGGAGGGGTACGGCGAGGGGGAGAGTTCCCGGCGCTGCGGAAGTTCGACGACCTCGGCGCCGCATCCCCGGACGAAGTCCATCACGGAGTCGGCCGTACGGTCGTCGAGGGAGAACACCCAGCGACCGGGTATCAACACCGTGTCGATGGTCCCCACCGCGACCCGGGCGAGCAGCAGGCTCAGCTCCGGCCGCACGGCCCGACAGGAGACGCCGTTGTCCAGGAAGATCTCCGGGGCGTGGTGGCCGAGCCGGTCGGCGTGCTCCTCGAGGGCGTGCAGATGGACGGCCATCCGCCATTGGTCGTACGGGTAGCAGCGGAGATAGGCGGCGATCCGCGCACGACCCCGATAGGTGTCCGCCGTGGACATGACCGCCTCCTCGTTCACCCGGGCGCCGGATTCACCGGAATCGCCGGAGCGGCCGGGTCCAGGCTGGGATCTGTCCCACGACCCGCTACATACCGCCCATAGTGGACGGGAGAAGTAGTTGTTGTCTATACCATTGGCGGTAAATCTTTGGGCATGGGGGTCCCCGGGCGGTGGGACCGGACCCGGCCCCGGGTACGTGCCGCCCGCGATGCCTGGGTGCGGTCGGCCGCCCCCGGCCGGTGCTGTGGCAGGCTGCGAGGAGAAATCCGGCTGCCCGGACCGTCGACTCCCGGGCCCGGAGATATCACGGAGGTACGCCACGGTGAGCACATCGTCGGATCATTCGCGACGCACAGTGACGTCGGCCGATCACCGCGCTGCCGTCGCCACCGAGACCGATCGCTTCGTGGCGGCGGTCAAGGGCGCCGACCTGACGACCTCGGTGCCGAGCTGCCCGGGCTGGACGCTTGCCGACCTGGTCAAGCACACCGGGAGCGTGCAGCGCTGGTTCTCCGTCCTGCTGCGCCAGCAGGTCCAGGAACGGCCCAGGAGCCGCGACGTCGAGCTGCGGCTGCCTCCGGCCGAGGACGGCTACCCCGACTGGTTGACGGCGAGCGCCGCCGAGGCCGCGAGCGCCTTCGCGGCCACCGAGCCCGATGCCCCGATGTGGGTGTGGGGCGCGGATCACCATGCCCGGTTCTGGGTGCGGCGGATGCTCTTCGAGACGCTGGTGCACCGCACCGACGCGGAACGCGCCCTGGACCTGCGACCGGTGATCGACCGAGACCTGGCGGCCGACGGCGTCGACGAGTTCCTGACCAATCTGCCGTTCGCCGCGTCCTTCGCGCCCAAGGTGTCCAACCTGCGCGGCGACGGGAAGACCATCCGGTTCCAGTGCACGGACGTCAACGGCGACAGCGACGGCGACGTCAACAGCAACGGTGACTGGCTGGTCCGGCTGCGGCCCGACGGCTTCGGGCTCGACCCGCGCCCGCCCGGGTCGGCGACGCCTGCCGCCGACGCCACCGTGCGGGGCGCCGCAGCGGATCTGCTGCTGCTCCTGTACGGCCGGCTCGACCGTGACGCGGACCTCTTCGGGATCGAGGGCGACGAGGAACTGCTCGCGCACTGGTTCGCCAACTCGGAGTTCTGAGGCACCCGCACCACCGAACGTCAGGCGTTGCCGTCGGAGTCGCCCGATGCCAGTCGGCGGTGGATTTCCGTGGTCATGGCGTGGATGGCGCGCGTCAGCTCGGTGTTGGTCTTGAGCTCCAGCTCCTGCTCGACGAAGTCGTGATCCGCCTTGGCCTGCTGGAACACGGCCTGCCGATTCTGTCCGATCATGACGAACGTCGACAGGAAGATCGCCTCGAGCGATACGACGAGCGTCAATGTGGGCCAGGGGTTCGACTCGGCGACCAGCATCCAGACCAGGAAGGCGACGGCGTGGAGATAGACGAACATCATGGAGCCGGCGAACTTGGTGATCGCGTCGGCGATGCGCAGCTGAAGGTCGGAAGAACGACTGGCGCGGTGCGCCACGACAACCGGATGATGCCGCGCGTGGTCGTCGGGCCTGCTCATCGGGATCTACCGCCTTCTGGGGTCGTCGACCGGTGCCGTGGCGCCGGGTGAACTCGCTGCATGGTGTCAGACCTGCGGATCCCGGGCCCGGGCGCGTTCCCGGTCGGCCGAACGGGCCCTCGGAGTAGGGACGTTCGGCCCGGTCGTCGGGACTGCGGGCCCCTGCGCTCCCGGCTGCCGCGACGGCACATTGAGAGCGGACGCGGTTGCCGCGTCCGTCCTCCAGATCCCGGAAGGGATGGCCATCATGGCAGTCCACGAGCACCCGCAGCAGCACACCGGGTTCCACCTGCCGGTACGGCGCAGGGCCGGTGCCGCGGCGGTGTCCGGCACGGCGCCCGCTCTGGCGGTCACGTCGACCGGCGCACGGGTCCTCGCCGGGATCCGGGTCTTGACGGGGTTCATCTTCCTGTGGGCCTTCCTCGACAAGGCGTTCGGCTGGGGTTACGCGACCGCGTCCGGCAAGGGCTGGGTCGACGGCGGCTCGCCGACGAAGGGCTTCCTCAGCGGGGTCTCGGCCGGTCCCATGGAGTCCACGTTCCATTCCTGGGCGGGTGCCGGCTGGGCGAACTGGCTGTTCATGCTCGGCTTGCTGAGCATCGGCGTGGCCCTGACGGCCGGTGTCGCACTGCGGTTCGCCGCCGTCGCGGGCACCGCCATGATGGCGCTGATGTGGATGGCGGAATGGCCGCCGGCCCGGCACGGCTCCGACGGAACGCTGAGCATGTCCAGCAACCCGCTCGTCGACTACCACCTGCTGTACGCGGCGGTCATGATCGCGCTCGCCGTCGCCTCCGCCGGCACCGTCTGGGGCCTCGGCCGGATCTGGGCGCGACTGCCGGTCGTCCGCGACCACCGCTGGCTGCTCTGACCCCCACCCGGCACCCGCCCAGCACCGTTCCGTCAGGTGGGGTGCACCGTCGTCACCTGACCGGGGCCGATCGGCCCCGGTCAGGTGATCCTGCGGCCCTCCTCCCGCCGTCCGGCGGCCGGGAGCCGGCCCCACATCCCCGAGAGAGGCCCACACCATGTTCCCCACCATCACCGCCGGCCTGGACGGTTCCCCCGAGAGCATGGCCGCGGCGGACTGGGCGGCCGGCGAAGCACGCCGCCGCGGGCTGACCCTGCGCCTCGTCCACGCAGGCGAATGGCAGCCCGACACCGTCACCCCGCACACGCCGCTGGGCGGTCCCGGCCCCCCGCAGCGCCACTGGGGGGATCGCGTACTGCGCGACGCCGAGGCGCAGGTGCGGCTGCGCCACCCCGATCTGCGGATCGTCGGCGAGCAGATCGCCAACGAGCCCGTGGCGGCCCTCCTGGGCGCCGCGAACGGCTCGGAGATGCTGGTCATCGGCTCACGGGGACTCAGCGCCGTCGCCGGCTTCCTGGTCGGCTCGGTGGCGCTCGGGGTCGTGGGACGGGCCACTCGGCCCGTCGTACTGGTCCGGGCCGGGGAACCGGACGGGACGGCGCAGCCGGCCGACCCCTCCACGACCACGACCGCGACTGGGACCGCGACCGCGACCGCGACCGCGACAGCGACTGGGACTGAGACGGCGACCATCCCGGCTCCGCCCCGCCATGTCGTGCTGGGTCTCGACCTGAACAGCCCGGGTGATGCCGTGATCGGCTTCGCCTTCGAGGCCGCCGCCGTGCGTCAGTCGGCGCTGCGCGTCGTCCACGGCTGGTACCTCCCGGCCTACTACAGCTTCGGGACCGCGGACCTCGCCGTGAACCAGGACGTCGGCGGGGAGCTGGCCGAGCAGAAGAGGACCGCGCTGGCGGACGCGCTGCGTCCGTGGCGGGAGAAGTTCCCCGGCGTGAGGGTCACCGCACAGGCGGTGATCGGCCGGGCCTCGCACCATCTGGTGGACTCCGCCCGCGGCGCGGGCCTGGTCGTCATCGGCCGGCGCACCCGCACCTCGGCGATCGGCGCGCACATCGGCTCGGTCACTCACGCCGTGATGCACCACGCCGCCGCTCCGGTCGCCGTCGTCCCGCACGACTGAGTACGACCGAGCACGTCCGCCCGGTGGCGCCCAGGGCCATGTGGCCCTGGTGGGGGACATGCGGCCCTACCGCGTGCGGGCGTCGTGAGGAAGCATGGTCGGTGGGCGAATGGATCGTCATGACGGCATGGACGGTATTGAGGATCGAACGATGCACCGACACAACGGTTTCCGGGAGCTGGATCGCCGGGAGAGTCTGCGTCTGCTGTCTCTGGTGACGATCGGCCGGGTCGTCTACACCGAGGATGCCCTGCCCACGATTCTGCCGGTTCACTTCCTCCTGGACCCGGACGGTGCCGTGCTGTTCCAGGCCTCCGCCGCCTCGCACATGGCGCGCGCGGTGCGGGGTGCGGTGGTCGCGTTCGAGGCGGACCACTTCGACGAGTCCGGCCACACCGGTTGGAGTGTGGTGATCACCGGCCGGGCCTCCGTGGTCACGAACCTGGTCAAGGACGCACGGTTGAGGTCGAGCGGTCCGCGGCCGTGGCTGGAGACGGGTGACGGGATCTTCATCCATGTCGAACCCGAACTCGTGGCGGGGCGCGTCGTCGACCGGAACGGTCATGTCCCGGCGGAGCAGGTCGAGTTGTCGCCGGCCGACATGCCCTGACGGAGGCGGACGCCACGCAGGGAGCCGGTCGGGGATCCGCTATTCCGCCTTCACCGGCACCTGCCAGACGAGGGTGGTCCCGCCGTCCGGCGGGCAGATCAGCTCCATGTCGCCGCCCAGCTGCAGGGCGCGCTCCCGCATGTTCCGCAGGCCGTTGCCGGTCCGTTGCGCCGGAAGTCCGACGCCGTTGTCGGTGGTGGTGAGGACGACCTGCCGGCCGTCGGTCTCCAGGGCCACCTGCACGCGGGTGGCGTGGGCGTGCTTGGCGACGTTGCTGAGCGACTCCGCGAGCACCGCCATCGCATGGTCGGCGACCTCCCGTGGCACCTGGGTGTCCAGCAGCCCTTCCATCCGCACGCTCGGCGTGAAGCCGAGTACCGCGGAGGCGTCGGAGGCGGCCCGCACCGTACGGGCCCTGAGGGTGTGTTCCGCGCCGGTCTCGCGGGACCGCAGGCCGAAAATGGTCGACCGGATGATCTTGATGGTCTCGTCCAGGTCGTCGACAGCGCGCCGGACCCGTTCCGAGGCCTCCGGGTGCTCGATGAAGCGGCCCGCGCTCTGCAGCGTCATCCCGGTGGCGAAGAGGCGCTGGATCGCGAGGTCGTGCAGATCGCGGGCGATCCGGTCCCGGTCCTCCAGCAGCGCGATCTGCTCGGCGCCGGTACGCCGTTCGGCCAGCTCCATCGCCACCGCCGCCTGCCCGGCGAAGCCCAGCAGCGGCTCGATCTCGTCCGCGATGAAGGAGGTCCCGCCGGCCGCGCGGACCAGCAGCAGTACGCCACGCGGGCCGTCACCCGTACCGATGGGGACCGCGACCGCGGCCTCCAGCCGGTCATTGCGCGGCACGTCCGTGCGGACCGACTCGTCCAGGTTGATGTTCTCGCTGGTCACGGGCTTCCCGGAGGAGAAGGCAGCACCCACGAGGCTGCCCTCGACCGGCACGACCAGACCGCGCAGCGCGGGTGCGTCCCGGCCGATGACGAGTTCGACGGAGAGCGCCGCCGCGTCGTCGACGGGCAGCGCGATAAGGGCGAGTTCCGCACCGGTGATCTCGCGGGCGCGTTCGGCGATGAGGCTGATGACCGCACTGCGCGGACTGCCCGCCATGAGCGTGTGGGTGATCTCCGCGTTGGCCTGGAGCCACCGCTCGCGCCGCCTGGACTCCTCGTACAGCCGGGCGTTGTCGATCGCCACCCCGGCGGCCACGGCCAGCGTGGCCAGGACGGACTCGTCCTCGGCGTCGAACTGCCCGCCGCCGCGCTTCTCCGTCAGATACAGGTTGCCGAAGACGTGGTCGCGCACCCGGATCGGTACCCCGAGGAAGGAGTCCATCGGCGGGTGGTTCGGCGGAAAGCCGTACGAGGAGGGGTGATCGGAGATCCGCGGCAGCCGCAACGGGTGCGGATCGCGGATCAGCACGCCCAGGATTCCGTGCCCCGACGGGTACGCGCCGATCGCGGTGATCTGCTCGGGCGTGAAACCGACCGTCACGAACTCGGCGAGCCGCTCGCCGTCCGGCCCGATCACGCCCAGCGCCGCGTACTCGGCCTTCACCAGTACCGCCGCCGCCTCGACGATATTGCGCAGCACCTGCTCCAGATCCAGCTCACGCCCGACGGAGAGCACCGCCTCCAGCAGGCCGCGGACCTGGTCCCGGGTGCCGCGCGCCGCGTCCAGCCGGTCCTGCAGGTCCTCGAGAAGCTCGTCGATCCGCAGCTGAGGAGACTGCCCGGTGCCCTCGTCGACGTTACCCACCGATATGCCTCCAGGTGCTCGTGACGGAATGCAGGCCCATCGTCACAGCCCCCTCCACCGTACTCGCCCCGGTCCACTCCACGGCGTGCCCGCGGGCGGCGGCCCTCCGGCGGCTGGGCCCCGAAGAGCGGAGAATGGGAGGGTGCGGTGGCGATGACACCACGGATCAGGGCCACCTGGCCCTGTCACCACGGCGCGGGGAGCCGCAGACTGAACGGTGAGCGCCGTTCGGGACCCGTCCGCTGGACGGCGAATCCCGGCGCAGGATTCAGGAGCTCTTGATGTCGGACAGCGACCGTCCCACCCCCGCGGCCGGGATCACGGTCTTCCTCCTCGACGACCATGAAGTGGTGCGGCGGGGGGTGCGTGACCTGCTGGACGACGAACCGGACATCACGGTGATCGGCGAGGCCGGCACCGTGGAGCAGGCCCTCATCCGCATTCCCGCGCTGCGCCCGCAGGTCGCCGTGCTGGACGTGCGGCTGCCGGACGGTGACGGAGTGACGGTCTGCCGGGAGCTCCGCTCCAAGATGCCCGAGCTCGCGTGCCTGATGCTCACGTCCTTCGACGACGAGGAGGCGCTCCTCGACGCGATCATGGCCGGTGCCTCGGGGTTCGTGCTGAAACAGATCCGCGGCTCCGACCTCGTCTCGGCCGTCCGCACCGTCGCCTCCGGACAGTCGACGCTCGACCCCAGCGCGGCGGCCCGGCTGATGTCCAAGCTGCGCGGCGCGGAGGAACCGGCACCGGAACTGGTCGCGCTGCCCAGCCTGACCGAACGGGAGCGGGAGATCCTGGCGCTGGTCGGCGAAGGGCTGACCAACCGGCAGATCGGACAGCGGTTGTACCTCGCGGAGAAGACCGTCAAGAACCACATCTCACGGCTGCTCGCCAAGCTGGGCGTGGAGCGACGCGTCCAGGCCGCCGTGATCGCGACCCAGGCCCAGGACCGGCTGAACCAGGAAGGCCGGCACGACGCCGGTCACCGACGGTGACCGGCGCACACTGACCGTTCGCCCCCGTCCCCGGTTGCTCGTCGGCGGATGCCGCCGCGCAAGCGGGCCACCCCGCCGGCAACTGAGGACGTTCGGGCCCCTGCGCGTCAGCGCCCCCTGGGTGAGGATGGGAGGGCAGGCAGGATTGATGGACAACCGGAGCACGGACAAACCAGAGCGGCGAAGCGCGACCACGCCTGCACACGTCGAAGACCGCGGAGCCGCGGAAACGGACAGTGCGATGTCCACCACACACTCCATTCTCGACAGGCTCACGACCGCACACCGTGACCGACTGATGGCGCTGTCCACACCGGTCGCCTTTCCCGCGGGCACCCGGATCTTCGACGCCGACCGGACCGCCGAACGCTTCTGGGTCCTGGACCGTGGCGAGGTGACCCTGGACCTGCACGTCCCCGGACGGCAGGCAGCCGTGGTGCAGACCGTCTCGGCGGGCGAACTCCTCGGCTGGTCCTGGCTGTTCCCGCCGTTCCGGTGGCAACTCGGCGCCCAGGCGCACACCGCCGTGCAGGCCTGGGAGTTCCCGGCGGCGGCGGTCCGTGAACTGTGTGTTGCCGATCCCGCTCTGGGACATGAGTTCGTCCTGCTCTGCGCCGCGGTCATCGGAGACCGGCTGCGCTCCACGCGCACCCGGCTGCTCGACCTGTACGGCCCGTTCGGGGTGTATCGCGACGGCTCGGTATCGGTGGGCGGCGCGGAGGACGACTTCTGACACCGCGGTTCACGCCGCTGGAAGTGAGGGCCGTTCGGCCCCCCGGATGTCCCTCATCGGCCCAAGAGGCAGGGCCGCACCGCGTCGCAGAGTAGGAGCGACGCCGGTCCGGCGCCTGCGGAGGAGATGGATATGCCTGGCACCAGGTCAGAGACGCAAAAGAACGACACCTACCTTGACGACGCCGAACTGGCGGCACTGAACGCGCATTGGCGGGCGGCGAACTACCTGGCCGTCGGCCAGATCTACCTGATGGCCAACCCGCTGCTCACCGAACCCCTGCTCCCGGAGCACATCAAGCCCCGGCTGCTGGGCCACTGGGGCACCTCGCCCGGTCTCAACCTCGTCCACACCCACCTCAACCGGGTGATCAAGGCACGCGACCAGGACACGCTGTGCGTGTGGGGGCCGGGGCACGGAGGACCGGCGGTACTGGCGAACACCTGGCTGGAGGGGACCTACAGCCGGACGTACCCGGACATCGGCCGGGACGCCTCGGGCATGGGCAAGCTGTTCCGGCAGTTCTCCTTCCCGGGCGGGGTCCCCAGCCACGTGGCACCGGAGACGCCCGGATCGATCCACGAGGGCGGGGAGCTGGGCTACTCGCTCTCGCACGCCTACGGCGCCGCACTGGACAACCCCGGCCTGCTCGTCGCCTGCGTCATCGGCGACGGTGAGGCCGAGACGGGACCGCTGGCCGCCTCGTGGCACTCCAACAAGTTCCTCGACCCGGTGAACGACGGAGCGGTCCTGCCGATCCTGCATCTGAACGGCTACAAGATCGCCAATCCGACGGTCCTGGCACGGATCCCCGAGGCCGAACTCGACGACCTGATGCGCGGGCTGGGCCACGAACCGATCCACGTCACCGGGGACGACCCGCTGCGCGTGCACCAGGACATGGCCCGTGCGATGGACACGGCACTGGACCGCATCGCCCTCATCCAGCGCACCGCCCGCGAGGAGGGCGTTGGAGAACGCGCCCGCTGGCCGATGATCGTCCTGCGCACCCCCAAGGGCTGGACCGGTCCCGCGGAGGTCGACGGGCTGCCCGTCGAAGGCACCTGGCGCGCCCACCAGGTCCCGCTGTCCGGAGTGCGCGACAACCCGGAGCACCTGCGCCAGTTGGAGGCCTGGCTGCAGTCCTACCGGCCGGCCGAGCTGTTCGACGAGCACGGCCGCCCGCGCGACCAGGTGCTGGAATGCCTGCCGGACGACGAACGAAGGCTCGGCGCGAGTGCGCACGCCAACGGCGGTCTGCTGCTGCGGGACCTGCCGATCCCGGCGCTGGAGCGGTACGCCGTTCCCGTCGACAAACCCGGCGCGACCCTCCACGAGCCCACGCGCGTCCTGGGCGACCTGGTGGAGACGATCATGGAGGACACCGCGGAGCGCCGCGACTTCCGGCTGGTCGGCCCGGACGAGACCGCGTCCAACCGCCTGCAGAGCGTCTACCGGGCCACGGGCAAGGCATGGCAGGGCGAGACCCTGGAGGTCGACGAGGACCTGGACCGGCACGGCAGGGTCATGGAGATCCTCTCGGAACACACCTGCCAGGGCTGGCTGGAGGGCTATCTCCTGACCGGCAGGCACGGTCTGTTCTCCTGCTACGAGGCGTTCGTCCACATCGTCGACTCGATGGTCAACCAGCACATCAAATGGCTGCGCGTCTCCCGGCGGCTGCCCTGGCGCCGCCCCATCGCGTCGCTGAACTACCTGCTCACCTCGCACGTGTGGCGGCAGGACAACAACGGCTTCTCCCACCAGGACCCCGGCTTCATCGACCACGTCCTGAACAAGAGCCCCGAGGTCGTCCGGGTCTATCTGCCCCCGGACACCAACACCCTGCTGGCGGTGGCCGATCACGTGCTGCGCAGCCGCGACTACGTCAATGTCGTCGTCGCCGGCAAGCAGCCCTGCTTCGACTGGCTCACCCTGGACCAGGCCCGAGCGCACTGCGCCCGCGGCGCCGGGGTCTGGGAGTGGGCCGGCACGGAGGACGGCACCGGCGAGCCCGATGTGGTGCTGGCGTGCGCCGGGGACGTTCCCACGATGGAAGTCCTGGCCGCCGCGCAACTGCTGCGCGTCCATCTGCCGGAGCTGAGGGTGCGGGTCGTGAACGTGGTCGACCTCGCCCGGCTGCTGCCGAAGGAGGAACACCCGCACGGCATGCACGACGCCGAGTACGACGCCCTGTTCACCCGCGACCGGCCGGTCGTCTTCGCGTACCACGGCTACCCGTGGCTCATCCACCGGCTGGCCTACCGCCGTGCCGGCCACGCGAACCTGCATGTGCGCGGTTACAAGGAGGAGGGCACCACCACCACGCCGTTCGACATGGTGGTCCGCAACGACCTCGACCGCTACCGCCTGGTCATGGACGTCATCGACCGCGTTCCCGGCCTCGCCGTCCGCGCCGCCTCCGTCCGGCAGGACATGGAGGACGTGCGGCTGCGCCACCACGCCTGGATCCGCGAACACGGGGTGGACCTGCCCGAGGTCGCGGACTGGACCTGGACCGGCTGAAACCGGCCGCACGCCACCGTCGTGCAGGGCTGACGCACGAAACCGCCGCACCGAACCGCCGAGCCGAGGGAGTTCCACGATGCTGATGGCCCACCCCGCCGTACTGCGGAACCTGCTGGAACGTTACGACGCCCTGCAGTTACTCGCCCGCTCCGACGCCGTCGACCCGTACGTCCACCGCCAACTCCAGGACACCGCGTACACGTTGTGCGTCTCCACCGGCACCCGGGACATCGGGGCGGCGCTCCTCGCCGCCCGCGAGCAGACCCGGCCGATTCCCACCGCTCCCCGCACGCCCACCGCGGTCGGCTGAGGTCTGGATCCGTCGTCGCGCCGGTTCTGCGGAGTCAGCCGTCTGCAGAACCGGCCGCTCGTTCGGGGTGTTTTGGCGGAACGTCATACTTTCGTGTGAGACGACGCGGTACTCCGTATGGCCACCGGCTCCTTGGGCATGACTGGGCCTGACCAACTGGCGCGCAAAATTGGAGGGGCGGCCCAGTGACTCAGCCGTTTGACCTGCCCGAGTTCTACATGCCGTACCCGGCCCGGCTCAACCCGCATCTGGAAGCGGCCCGTGAGCAGTCCAGGGTCTGGGCCCGGGGAATGGGCATGTTGGAGGGTTCAGGGATCTGGGAGCAGAAGGACCTCGACGCCCACGACTACGCCCTGCTGTGCTCGTACACCCACCCGGACTGCGACGCCGACGTGTTGTCGCTGGTCACCGACTGGTACGTGTGGGTGTTCTTCTTCGACGACCACTTCCTGGAGCTGTACAAACGGACTCCCGACCGGGAGGGCGGCAAGGAGTATCTGGACCGGCTGCCGGCGTTCATGCCGATGGATCTGGCGGACGGCTTCCCGGAGCCGCGCAACCCGGTGGAGGCCGGGCTCGCCGACCTGTGGGCGCGCACCGTGCCGAGCATGTCGTACGCCTGGCGCGAGCGCTTCGCGGAGTCGACCCGCAACCTCCTCAACGAGTCCCTGTGGGAACTCGCCAACATCGACACCGGGCGGATCGCCAACCCCGTCGAGTACATCGAGATGCGCCGGAAGGTGGGCGGGGCGCCCTGGTCCGCGGGGATCATCGAGTTCGCGGCGAACGCCGAGCTCCCGGTCCCGGTCGCGGGGACCCGTCCGCTGCGCGTCCTCACCGACGCCTTCTCGGACGGCGTCCACCTGCGGAACGACCTCTTCTCGTACCAGCGGGAGGTGGAGGAGGAGGGCGAACTCAGCAACGGTGTCCTGGTGTTGGAGACCTTCCTGGGCTGTACGACCCAGGAGGCGGCCGAGGCCGTCAACGATCTGCTCACCTCGCGGCTGCAGCAGTTCGAGAACACCGCGCTGACCGAAGTCCCGGCGCTCTGCGTGGAGAAGGGCCTGGATCCGGCGCAGTGCGCCGCCGTCGCCGCGTACGTGAAGGGGCTCCAGGACTGGCAGTCCGGCGGCCACGAGTGGCATCTGCGCTCCAGCCGCTACATGAACGAAGGCGCGGTCACCACCCCGAACGCCCTGTTCGGGGGAGCCGTCGGCACGTCGGTCCTGGACATCAAGACGCTCTTCGGCCGGCCGGCCAAGGCCCGGCTGCGGAGCCACAGCAACGTGCCGCGCCGGCACGTCGGCCCCTCCCGACTACCGGACTTCGACCTGCCGTTCACTCTGACGGTCAGTCCGCACCTCGATCACGCGCGGAAGGAATCCGTCGCCTGGGCCGGACGGATGGGCCTGCTCGCCGACATCTGGGACGAGGCCAAGCTCGCCGGCTACGACTTCGCCCTCTGCTCGGCCGGCCTCGATCCGGACGCCACGCGTGAGGAACTGGAGCTCAGCGCGGAGTGGCTGACCTGGGGGACCTACGGCGACGACCTGTACCCGCTCGCCTTCGGCCGCACCCACGACCTCGCCGGCGCGAAGCTGTGCACCGATCGTCTGAAGGCCTGTATGACCGTCGAGGACCCGGCCGTCGGAGCCGCCCTGGCGGTCACCCCGATGGAACGCGGCCTCGCGGACCTGTGGGGCCGCACCATCGTGCCCATGGACATGGACCAGCGCCGGGCCTTCCAGCGCACCATCGAGGTCATGCTGGACAGCTGGCTGTGGGAACTCCACAACCAGCACCAGAACCGCATCCCCGACCCCATCGACTACCTGGAGATGCGCCGGTTCACCTTCGGCTCCGACCTCACCATGAGCCTGTGCCGGATGCGGCACGGCAAGAAGCTGCCGCCGGGGATCTATGAGAGCGGCACGTTGCGCGCGATCGAGAACGCGGTCTCCGACTACGGATTCCTGATCAACGACGTCTTCTCGTACCAGAAGGAGATCCAGTACGAGGGAGAGATCCACAACCTCATCCTCGTCGTCGAGAACTTCTTCGACTGCGACTATCCGACCGCCCTGAAGATCGTCGCGGATCTGATGTCGTCCCGGCTCGCCCAGTTCCAGCACGCGATGGAGCACGAACTTCCCGTGCTCTACGACGACTTCGACCTGGACGCCGAGGGCCGGGCGACCATGGACGAGTACATGAAGGAACTGCAGGACTGGCTCGTCGGCATCCTCAACTGGCACCGGGGCGTGCGCCGCTACTACGACGCCGACCTGCCGAGCACCCTGCCCTACAGCGGCGTCCCCCACACACCCACCTCTCGGACCACCCTCCCGTCCGAGCCCCTGGCACTGCCGTCCCTGCCTTCCCCGGAAGGACACGCCTGGGCCACCCCAGCCGGCCTGGGCACCTCGGCCGCCCGCATCTTCTTGCCCTCACCCGCAGAGCGCTCCCACGACCGCGGCGCCCGCCGCGGCGCCGTCTGAGGCGCCGCAGCGATTTCAGGGCCGCTCCTCGGCAGTGTCGACACTGCCGAGGAGCGGCCCTGCACGGTAGAGCGTCATGCCGGCGGGCGTCCCCGCCGGCGGTGTGATGTCGTTGCCGATCTCAACCTGAATCCCCGGCCGCGGATTCCCGCTCCGGATGTGATGATCACCGCACCTCTCCCGGCTTCCCGGCACGCCGACCGGCGCCTCATAATCCGATCTCCGCAGTGCTGCCGGGACCACCGGACGAAGATCGATCGAGAGGACCGCTCTTGCCCGCACGGACGATCACCGCCGAGGCCGCAGGTACCTGGAAGCTCGGTGACCTGACGGTCAACCGGATCGGACTCGGCGCGATGCGCCTGACCGGGAGTGCCGCGTTCGATCTCGGGACGCCGAGCGACCGTGAGCGGTCGATCACGGTGCTGCGCCGGGCGATCGAGCTCGGTGTGAACCACATCGACACCGCCGCGTTCTACTTCTCGTCGCTGCGCTCCGCCAATGAGCTGATCAATCGGGCGCTGGCCCCGTACCCGGACGATCTGGTGATCGTCACGAAGGTCGGTCCGAGCCGGGACGCTTCGGGTGCGTGGCTGCCCTGGCCCACGCCGGACCAGTTGCGCGGGCAGGTGGAGGAGAACCTGCGGCAGCTCGGACGGGACCACCTCGACGTGGTGAATCTGCGGATGAACGCACCCGGCTCGATCGCCGAGCACTTCGGGGCGCTGGCCGAACTGCGGGACGCCGGTCTCATCCGTCATCTGGGGCTGTCGAACGTCCGCGCCGAACATCTCGCCGAGGCCCAGGCCATCGCGCCCGTCGTCTGCGTGCAGAACCGCTACGGCATCGACGCGCGGCGCCCGCGTACCGACGACTTCCTGAACCTCTGCGGGGAGCAGCGGATCGCGTTCGTGCCGTTCTTCGCCATCGCCGGTGAAGGGCGCGAGTCGGGCGCGACCGGTGCGGAGAACGCCCAGGTACGCGCCATCGCGGACGCGCGCGGTGTGTCGTCCGCGCAGGTCCGGCTCGCCTGGACGCTCCAGCAGGGTCCGCACGTGCTGGCCATTCCGGGGACCGGCAATCCGGACCACCTCACCGCCAATGTCGCCGCGGGCGCGCTGCGTCTCACGGAGCAGGAGATGACCCTCCTCGACGCGCCCGAGGCCGAGGCGTAGCGGGTCCCGCGAGCCGGCCCCGCTCGCATGGAGGCGAGCGGGGCCGGCCCTGAGCTACCGGCTCAGCGGGCTTCCACCGAGGCCGGGGCCGGCGCGTAGCCGGTGGGCCGGGCGGTGAACGTGCCCCGGCCCTGGGTCCGGCTGCGCAGCCGGGTCGCGTAGCCGAACAGCTCGGCCAGCGGCACGGCCGCGGTGATCACCGCCGTGCCCGCCCGCGCTGTCGAGCCCGAGACCCGGCCGCGCCATGCGGCCAGATCACCGAGCACTCCGCCCACGGCGTCGTCCGGCACCGTGACCGTGACCTCGACCACCGGCTCCAGCAGCACCATCGCGCTGGCGCGCAGTGCCTCCCGGAGCGCGAGCCGGCCGGCCGTACGGAACGCCATCTCCGAGGAGTCCTTGGGATGGGTGGCTCCGTCGGTCAGCGTGACCCGCAGTCCGGTGACCGGGTGACCGCCGAGGGGACCCTCGATCAGAGCGTCCCGGCAACCGGCCTCCACCGCCCGGACGTACTCCTGCGGAACCCGTCCACCGACGACGGCCGACCGGAACACGAACTCCACCGCACTGCCGCCGCTGCCGTCGCCGATGGCGTCGGTGGCATCCAGCGGATCCACGTCGAGGACGACATGGGCGAACTGGCCGGCGCCGCCGTCCTGCTTGACGTGCCGGTACAGCAGTCCGGTGACGCCGCGGGAGACCGTCTCCCGGTAGGCCACCTGCGGGCGGCCGACGCCGATCTCCAGACCGTGGGCGCGGCGGATCTTCTCCACCGCGACCTCCAGATGCAGTTCGCCCATGCCCGACAGCACCGTCTGACCCGTCTCGGCGTCGGTCCTGACCACCAGCGAGGGATCCTCCTCGACCAGCCGCACCAACGCCGACACCAACCGGTCCGTATCGGTGCTCCTGCGAGCCTCGACCGCTACGGAGACGACCGGATCGGCCGTCGTCGGCGGTTCGAGGACCAGCGGGGCCTCGGGTACGCACAAGGTCGCTCCGGCGCGGGCGGCCTTCGGCCCGATCACCGCGACGATGTCCCCGGCGACCGCCTGGTCCATCTCCGCGTGCCGGTCGGCCTGTACCCGGAGGATCCGGCTGATCCGCTCGGAGCGCCGTGCGCCCACGTCCATCACCGTGTCTCCCTTCCGGATCGTTCCCGAGTACACCCGCAGATAGGTCAGCCGCCCGGTGGACGTCGACGTCACCTTGAACACCAGCGCCGCGAACGGCGCCGAAGGATCGGCGGCCCGCTCCTCCTCCATGCCGCGCAGGGTGCCGCGTACCGCCGGCACGTCCAGCGGCGACGGCAGATAGGTCCCGACGGCGTCGAGCAGCGGCTCGATGCCACGGTTGCGGTAGGCCGCACCGCACAGCACCACAACGCCCTCACCGGTACGGGTCAGGTCGCGCAGTGCCGCGGCCAGCGTCGGCGCGGAGATCGTCGACCCGGCACAGAACTCCTCCAACGCGAGCGGATGGAGTTCCGCCACCGCCTCTTCGAGCAACCGGCGGCGCCGGTGCGCCTCTTCGAGCAGGGCCTCGGGTACCGGGCCTTCCTCGAACGTGTCACCGTCGCCGGCCCAGACCAGCGCGCGCATGCGGAGCAGATCCACCACGCCGGTGAACCCGTCCTCCTTGCCGATCGGGAGCTGGACCACCAGCGGAGCCGGATGCAGCCGCTCCCGGATCGACTCGACGGCCGCGTCGAGGTCGGCGCCGACACGGTCCAGCTTGTTGACGAACGCGATCCGCGGTACGCCGTGCCGGTCGGCCTGCCGCCACACCGACTCGCTCT
Source organism: Streptomyces fildesensis (assembly GCF_016107395.1). Lineage (GTDB taxonomy): Bacteria > Actinomycetota > Actinomycetes > Streptomycetales > Streptomycetaceae > Actinacidiphila > Actinacidiphila fildesensis. Next base: position 246,603 of record NZ_JAAIKO010000007.1, on the reverse strand, counting down.
GCGGTTCGACCCCGGCGACGGCGTCGAACACCGCGACCGCGCCGTCGAGGACGCGGAGCGAGCGCTCCACCTCGTCGGCGAAGTCCACATGGCCGGGCGTGTCGATCAGGTTGATCCGGTGCCCGTCCCACGCGCAACTCACCGCGGCGGCGAAGATGGTGATGCCACGGTCGCGCTCCTGGGAGTCGAAGTCGGTGACGGTCGTCCCGTCGTGCACCTCGCCCCGCTTGTGGGTGGCGCCGGTGAAGTACAGGATCCGTTCGGTGACGGTGGTCTTTCCGGCGTCGACGTGGGCGAGGATGCCCAGATTGCGGACGGCGGTCAGTGGATTGACGGGTTGACGATGCAGGTCGGTACGCACGGCCTATGGCCTTTCGGGGTGATCCTGGGAACGGGTCGGCGCGATTCCGGACGAAGACGGCCTGCGACCAGGCCGCACGGAACCCTCTGACGCGGCACATCCGACGCGGCACATCGCATCAGGCCGTACCCGCTCAGCGGTTTCACCACCGGACGGGACGGGTACAGGGGGGTCGGTGCGGAGGTCAGGCGTTCGTCACGGACATCCAGTGGCAGCCGCGCAGCCGGCACTGGGGGCACGAAGACACCAGGATCACCTCGTACCGTGACTGGGGAACAACGACAGCGGTGCGGTAACGCATGGCCGGTCTCCCCTCACTGGTCACGGTGCGCGCCGCGATGACGAAGACGTGGCGGCGCGCGATTCGTTGCGAGTGTAGTGAACCGGGGTGGGGGTGGGGAACCGGATTTCGGAACCCCTTCCGAACCCACCTCGACGATCTGATCGAGGCACTGGCGAAGGCGTTGGCCCACGAGAGCCAAGTCCCTTGCGAGCACGGCCCGGACGGCCATCCTCACCTGCCGGGCAGCGGACCGCCGGCCGCTGAACTCGGCATCAGACTGAGCCACCCCGGCGGACACCGTCTCCATGAACTCGACCGCGAAACGTCGGGCAGGGGGCCGTCGTTGGAGACCCTGCTCTGCCCGGCGTTCATGGGCCGGCCTGCCCGCGGTTCCTCGGCGAGGTCGCCGACGAGGCGGTGAGCGATCTGGGGCGCCTGATCGAGGACGACGACGCGGACGCGGACGAGGACTAGCCCGTCCGTCCGATGACGTCGAGGACCTGCTCCGCCACCTCGGGGCGGTGCTCGCGGAGGTCCAGAGTGCCGCTGGGGTTGCTGACCGCGTTGGCCACGAGCAGCTTCATGACGGCCCAGAGCGGATCGGCCTGTCCCGTCAGGGTGACCTGCTGCCCGTCGGGACCGATCACCACGGCCGGGCCGACCCCGGCAAGAAGGTTGGTGCGTTCCCAGTCGATGTCGTACGACCTCCTGTTCGGGCTGACGCGGACGACGACCTCCTTCGTACGGTGCAGCAGCGCCAGGTAGTTCATCGGCACCGTCAGCTTGCGCCGCACGTCGAAGGGGGCGGCGCCGTCCTCAGGGCGGATGCGCAGCATCGTCTTCACCACCGGGCCGTCGGCCTGGAAGGTGGTCGTGCCCCGGATCTCGAGGAACCGGGCGCGGGCCAGCCGCCCTCCTCTGCGTGCCCAGCCCTTGCCGACACGGCCGAACGCCCCCTTTTCGCCGGGGAGGTCGTCGACCACCCAGGTCGGCCCCTCGCCCGGCGGCGCCGGGCGGTCCCGGTCCGCCACGGCGGTGCGGGCCCGCTCGGCCAGCCCCGCTATTCGTGCTGCCACCTCGGGTTCGAGCCGCTCGAGAACGACCGTGTCGACGACCAGGGCGATGTCGCCGGCGGCGCGCGAGATCTGCATCTGTTCCATCAGGAGGTCGGGATGTCCGGTCAGCTCGACGCTCCGGCCGTCGAGCCCGAGCACCTTGCAGGTTCTGGCACCGGACAGCAGGGCGCTGCGCGGCCAGTCGACGCCCAGCACCGTGGAGCTGTCCGGATCGACGTAGACGGCGAGGCGTCCGGCGGTGACGGCGGCCAGACACAGCGGTTGCACCCGTACTTCGTCGGTGGTCTCGAAGGAGTCGATCCCGTCACCGCGCACCAGGAGCTTCAGCCGGATCAGGGGCCTGACCTCGGTGGGGTCGAAGTCGCCGACGTAATGGACGAAGCTCGCCTCCGAGTCGGGGGTGTACGACACGAACGTCGCTTCCAGAACATCGGCCCTGGCCAACCGGCCCTGCCGGATGTGGTCGTCGGCGCGCGGAGACCACAGGGCGAACGCATCGTCCTCGTGGTGGCCCGCGTCCTCGATGACGTCCCCGCGGCTGATCCGCGGGAAGTCCGCCCGCGCGAGACGCTTCGCCGAGAAGGGCACGGACAGGGCACCGAGCAGCCCCAGGCCGAGGGAAGCCGCCGACAACCTCCCATCGACTCCGGGTCCGGCAGCGGCCACGGCGATGAGGAGGACCACGGGCACCGAGAGATTGATGAAGACGGCGAGAACGAAGTTTCCGACGTACCTACGGGCGTAACCCTGCATGGCCCCTCCTCCGTTGAACGGCTGCCCCTTGATACCACTGACGGGCGGACCGGTCACGGTGGGAGCCCCGTCGAACGTCGCTCAGGAGCGGGCCAGTTCACGCAGCGCCATGCGCGCCGCCGGTGCCCGTCCGGTATGTGCCTCCCAGTACGGATGTGTGGACACCTGGACGGAGAGCCGGTGCAGACGGCGGCGCAGTGCCGTGGTCTGTGCGGCGGTGCTGCTACTGGTGCGGTCGGCGAGCTGGCCGTACACGGCGTACCACTCGCGCTGTGCTTGCAGGAGGTCGTGGGGGAAGGAGTACATCACCCGCTAATTCAAGCACGTGTTCGAATTACGGCGCAGCGGCGACGCCGGTGATTTTTCCCGGCCGGTCCGGCCGGCGCCCCGCCGCCCGTGCTCCCGCCCACCCCGCCGGCCGGCGTGCACAATCGGAAGGGTCGGAACGTCGCCACTTTCTGAGGAGTCACGGATGAACAGCGCGGAGCTACTGGCCGATGCCTTCGGCCGGGTCCAGGAAACCGTCCACGGCGCCGTCGAAGGACTCGGCGCGGACGAGCTGTCCGTGCGTCTCGACGGTGAGGCCAACTCGATCGGCTGGCTGGTGTGGCATTTGACGCGCATTCAGGACGACCATGTCGCCGACCTGGCGGGCACCGAGGAGATCTGGACCGCCGAGGGCTGGTTCGACCGCTTCCAGCTGCCCTTCTCCACCGGAGCCACCGGCTACGGCCACCGCACCGACGACGTGGCCGCCGTACGCGTCGACACCCCGGCGCTGCTCCTGGGCTACTACGACGCCGTTCACGAGCACACCGTCGGCTACGTGCGAGGGCTCAGCGAGGCCGACCTCGACCGCGTCGTCGACGAAGCCTGGACCCCGGCGGTGACGCAGGGCGTACGCCTCGTGAGCGTCATCTCCGACGATCTGCAGCACGCGGGCCAGGCCGCCTTCATCCGTGGCGTCCTGCGGCGGCGCTGACGCGCCGGGCCGCTGTGTTCACCGTGCTCGACCACCAAAGGCTCGACCACCAGAGGTGAGTCAGCTTTTGGCGTCGGCGACCTTGGCGAACCAGCTCTCGGTCTCCGCCGCGTCCAGCACGCCTTCCAGCACGAGCTCACCGGGCATCCCGGGGAAGAAGCGGCCGGCGGGCCACCCGCGTGAGTACGGCGGCGGGTCGAGCACCAGGAGCCGTACGTCGTCCACGACCGGGATGTCGGACGGTGTGCCCTCGTTCCAGATCCATGTCCCGTCGGGTGCGGCCAGGTTGAACGCACCGGTCGTGGGCACCTGGCCCGGGGCGTTCCGGCACACGGCGACGGCCTCGGGGGTGGGCGCCTCGCCGGGGACGTGCCCGGCGCCGACCAGTTCGGCGGCCAGCAGGGTGTGGAGCTGGAAGTTGTCACCGAGCCCGCTCATCCGCATCCGGTAGCCGGACCGGCTCTCCCGGTGCAGGACCACCAGCGGTTCGTCGTCGAGGACGAGCAGCGCGTAGGTGAGGCACTTCAGCTCGTCGCCGCTCACCTCGGCGAGGTGGCGGGCGGCCGTGACCAACTCCTGGCGTCCGTCCACCTGGGCCCGTACCGACCGGTGGCTGAGCATGGCGACCGTGGCCATCTCCCACTGCGGCAGCGACCACCAAGCCTGGGCGGCGTCCGCGCCGACCCGGGCGACCACCGCGGCCTCCGGGCCGCTCCCGTCGGCGTGCGGCAGGTCGCCGCCGCCGGTGGCGGCCCACCGCTCGACGAACTCCGCCGCGCCGGCGAGTGCCTTCCCCAACTCCGCGAAGATCGCCGGGGCGCACCCGGCGGGATCGGCGCCGCGCTCCACACAGGCACCCACGAGGACCGCGATCACCGAACGGGGGCCGGCCGGCACCTCGGGCAGGAGCGCGGCGAGCCGCGGTGCGGCCGCGGCGAGTTCGGCGTCGTCCGCCCGCTGGAAGGACTGCTGCAGCTTCCCGAAGGACTTCCCCGACGCCCGGGAGTCCTGCGCGCGCACCGCGGCCTCGAAGGCGGCGACGGCGTCGGTGAACGTAGCTCGTGCGAATATCACTCGCGCACCCTACCGGCCCGGTCGGACAGTACGACCGGCCCGGTGGGGGAGCGGGGACGGGCCCCGGCAGAGGCTCAGCAGTGGTAGGCGGGGCCCTTCTGTTTGGTGAGGTTGTCGTTGGACATCCAGCCTGCGGTCTTGGTGCCGTCGATCCGCACGTAGGTCCAGGTGTGGCCGTACGCGTTGAGGATGAAGCAGTGGTAGAAGACCTTCGCTCCCGACTTGGCCATCGCCACGTCCGGGCATACCGCGTACGGGCCGGTCGTGCGGTGGAAGCTGCCGGTCATGTAGCCGTAGGTGCCTGGATGCGGGTCCTGGTGGGTCCATCCGGTGCAGCTCTTCGACACCGCGCTCGCCGACGTGCTGGGGGCCGCCGGCGACGACGGCGCACCCCCGGCCTTGCTGCCGGAGGCGGAAGGGCTGCCGGCGTCACCCGGACTCGTGCCGCCGGACGGCTTCGTGGGCTTTCCGGACGTGCGAGAGGAGGACGCGGACGCTCCCGGGGACTTCGAGCCGGTCTTCTTGCCGGTCTTTCCATCGGCCTTCTCGCCCGCGATGTTGGCCTCGCCCTGCGGGGTGCCACTGGAGCCGGCCGCGTGGTTCTGCTGCCCGGCACCGCCCGAATCACCCGTTCCCACCAGGGCGTACGCCAGTCCGCCGCCGGCCAGTACAACGGCGGCGGCCGCCGCCGCGACGGTGATGCGGCCGCGGTTACGACGGCGCGAGGGGAGCGGCTCGGTGCGCCGTTCCCTGCCACCGGCGGGGGAGACGAGAGGACCGCCCGAGCCGCCCAGGCCGGCGGACGGCCGGTATCCGGCGGCTCCGGGTGGCGGCGCCGCTTCCGCGGGAGACGCGGCGGGTGCGGGCGGCCGCCCGGCGGATGCGTTGCCCGCTCCCGCGACGGCCGGAGGCGCCGGCCGGCGCAGCGGAGCGGCTCCCGCCACGGACGCGGGCGGCACACTCGTGCCGCTCCCGGCGGCGACCGTCTCCAGCATCCGGCGCGCCTGGTCGGCGGACGGGCGGTCCGCCGGTTCCTTGGACATCAGTGCGAGGAGCACCGGCGCCAGCGGGCCGGACTGCCGGGGTTCCGGCAGCGGGTCCCCGACGATCGCGTTGAGCGTGGACCAGACGGAGGTGCGGCGGAACGCCGAACCGCCCTCCACCGCCGCGTAGAGCGTCATGCCGAGCGCCCAGATGTCCGAAGCGGGGCCGGGCTCCTGGCCCTTGGCGCGCTCCGGCGCGAGGAAGTCGAGCGAACCGACGATGACCCCGTCCTGGGTCAGCTTGGTCATCGCGTCCTCGTCGGGGGCTTCCACACTGGCGATGCCGAAGTCGGTGAGCACCACCCGCCCACTGCGGTCGAGGAGCACATTGCCGGGCTTGACGTCCCGGTGCAGCACCCCGGCCCGGTGCGCCGCGTCGAGCGCGTCCATCACCTTGGCGCCGATCGCGGCGGCCTCGCGCGGATCCATCGCGCCGTTCTCCGCCAGCACGTCGTCGAGGGAGGGGCCCTGGATCAACTCCATGACGATGACCGGCAGTCCCTGCTCCTCGGTCACGTCGTGCACGGTGATGACACCGCTGTGACGGATACGGGCGGCGGCCCGCGCCTCGCGCTGCATCCGGGCCCGCAGATCGGCCAGTTCGGGTCCTGACGCGTCGTTGTACGCGCGCAGGACCTTGACCGCGACCTCCCGGCCCAGCACCTCGTCCACCGCGCGGCAGACGACGCCCATGCCGCCCCGGCCCAGCTGCGCGGTCACCCGGTAACGCCCGGCTATGACCGTGCCGACCAGTTCGCCGCCGTTCGTGTCCCCCGTCGTCACCCTTGCTCCGTCCCATCCTGTTCAATTCCGTCGCGCGTCGCCCGGCTGTCGTCCGTCTGCCGTCCGGCGGTCTTCCGGCGGTCTTCCGTGTCCGCGACGTGGCGGGCTCCAGCGTAGGGGGTGAGGTCAGGGGCGGTGGCTGCCGGGTCGTCCGGCCACGGCCGCGTCAACCCCCTAAAGCTGGGGATACCTGGATCTTCGCGGTCGGATCACTATCGGAACGGTCGTCGCGAGGCGTTCTCCCACCGATCCGGATGAGGGGACACCCCTGCGAGGCATCCGCACCTCAGCGCATCCGCGCTCAGTTCCGATGGAAGGGGAATCATGAAGAAGTCGCACCGATTGATGACGTTGTCGGCGACCGTGGGGCTCATGGCCGGCGGCGGGTTCTTCGCCTCGTCGGCCTCTGCGGGCACCGTGGCGTCGGCCGCCCCGAAGGCTCCTGTCCTGGTCAGCAAGCAGATCTCGGCCGCGGGGTCGCCGGCGGCGACCCTCTGCTGGACGGGGGTCCGCGACGAACAGCCGCTGACCTGGTTCGGTGCGCCGGTCACGGCGTCACAGCCCGTCGTCGCCTCCGCCTCCGAGGGCGTTCTCCATGGAGAGGGCGCCAACGACGCACACGTCTACTCGGAAGGCGTCACCGTGCTCAACAGCGCGGTGATCGTCAGGATCCACACGGGCTGGGGCGATCCGCTCAACGTCTGCGTCCACTACCTCGGCTGAGGCCGGCACCGTCAACGATGAGTCCGTGGCAATAGTATGGTAATAACAAGCCCTTTGGCTTCCCCATTGTCCTTGAGGAAAGGACCGAACAAGCAGCGGGGGAGCGGGGCTTACGGCAGTGCTTACGGCGAGGCTCACAGCGAGGCGGCTCACGAGGTCACGCCCAGGAAGAACCGCAGCGCGGAACTACACCTGTGATGCGGCGTGTTGGTCCTCGGCGGCCCGGCGCAGCTGCTCCATCTTCGGGGGCAGGAGCCGTCGCAGTTCCTCGTACCGGGAGCGCCCGGCGCGGTAGGAGGTGATCAGTCCGTTCTCCTCCAGCGGCATCCCGGCCGGCCGCAGGGTGGCCCGGCCGTCGTCGTCCAGGGTGCCCGCGTGGTTCATGCGGAGGCTCACCCACAGGCGGGTGGTGCCGTGCGCGTGGCTCATCAGATCGGCGCGCAGCGGCAGCCACCGGTCGAGTGCGGCCCGGCTCAGGTCCGACAGCGGCAGCCATTCGCTCTCGGTCGCGACGCCGGTGCCGTGCTGCGGCTGCCGCCGCGAATGGATTCCGGTGTGCGGGCGGCTGTCGTCGCCGGTGAGATGCGTGACGCGCTGCACGGTCAGTTCGCCGGACCGTGATCGGGTGTCGAGCAGCAGGGCGAGTACGGCGGTCAGCCGGATCCGGCCGGGGGAGAGGTGGCCGCCGAGGTCCTGGCCGAGCTGCCGCCGCAGCGCGGCGAGCTGACCTGACTCGGGGGTGGGCCGCAGTATCGGGGTGCCGCCGCCGAGCGGCAGTCGGGGCAGGCCCAGTGCCTGCCGGGCGAGGTTCAGACAGTCGTAGCGGGCCTGGTTGGTGGGCGGGGAGGTCGGCGGGCGCCGTCCGCCGACGAGCCGGTGGCGCAGCGCGCCGGACTCGGCGAGGCGCAGGTAGGTCTCCAACGTTGCGGTCTCCAGCAGCCGTCGCAGGTTGCGCCGGGCCGTCACCGGCAGCGCGTCCCGCTCCAGCGCCGCCGCGAGTTCCCGCCGCACCATGCCCAGCTGCCGCCGGCGGGCTTCTCCTACGCCGGGCAGCGCGGCGAGCAGCGTGTCGAGTGCGGTGAGGGAGGGGTAGCCGGGCACTCGTCGATTGTCGCGCACCGATGGCTGGTCTCGCCCATGAGCCGCGTGGGTGGGGGAGTGCGGCGCGTCACGGTGTCGCGTGGTCGTACCGGAGCCATACGTAGGCAACCGGTTGGATGGCGTTCCAGCTCTCGGCGAGGCGGGGGTCGACCGGTGCGAAGCCGGCGGCCCGGTAGCACCGCAGGGCGCGGTCGTTGTCGGGGTGCACGCGCAGGAAGACGGCGGTATGACCCGTCAGCAGTGCCTGGGTGAGCAGCTCGCGGACCAGGGTCCGTCCGTGACCATTCCCGCGGGCGTCGGGGGCGACGATGATCCGGGCGAGCTCGATCTCCTGCTCCTCGGCGTCGATCCACAACTCCCCGTAGCCGATGGGTCTTTCGCCGTCGACGAGCAGATGCGCCCGGACGTCGTCGGCCTGCTGCCAGGCCTCGACCGTGCGCGCGGGCAGGGGGAACTCCCGCAGGCCGCACCACATCGACACCTCTGCGGGGGTGAGCGGCCAGCCGGCCACCATGACCGCGTGCGTCCGGTCGAAAGGCAGAAGATCCATGGTCCCGCAGGTGATCGGTGGCGGATCCCGTCCGGGTCCGCCTTCCGCTGTGGTGTGCACCTGAGTATGGGTCCCCGACCGTCCTGGGTACATGTCCTGGGCGCGGGCTTCCGGGCGCACGCCCTGGGCACAGGCTTCCGGACCGGCAAAGCGCCTGGAAGGGCGGCCACGACGCCGGCCCGACGGTCTCCGCCGTTCGGGTGATGCCCGCTTACGCCTCGGGCACCCAGTAGTCGTGCACCGGCGAGACCTTCGGCATCTCGCCCATGGGGAGTCCGAGCTCCTGCGCGGCCGGCATGAGGAGGTCCGAGAACGTCCGCATGCTCTCCTCGGACTCCCAGACGTCGAAGATCTGCATCCCCGAGCCGGTCGGGATGGCGACGTGGGACATACAGCCCTTGAACGTGTCACCGGGCAAGGCCTGGAGCTTGGCGTTCAGGGCGTCGTACTGTGCGGTCGTCACGCCTGCCAATTCGGCCTGGATGAAAATCGCCATGGGGGTCTCCTCCGTGTGGCTTTTCCGGTTCCTCCCCGCCGCCCCGATGACGGCCTGCGCCGGAGCCAGCACACCACGGGCGTCCGCCGACGGCATTCCGTTCGGCGCCATCCGGGTGCGGCCTGCCGGCCTCCCGGAAAGTCGGCGGCGCGGAAGCCGGCCGCCGGCAAGTCGGCCGCAGGGCGCGGTCTGTACACCACCGTCGCCCTGCGCCGCGGCGGGACGCCCGTGGCCGTGCCCGCGCTCACTCCCGGAACGGTGACCACCGACTGGCAAGGAGCGATGGCACCGCTTGGCGCCACTCCGCGACAATCTGGCGCCATGAACCCCCGCCCTCTCCCGTACGCCCTTGACCTGCAATGACGTACCTGTCTGTCGTTCCTCGGCCATGCCACGCGCCACGGGTGGCGCCTTTGTGCTTGCCAATGGCGCCATAGTGGTGCCACTATTGCGTCATGGACCTCACGCCGTACGTCGAAACACTCCGCAGGGAACTGGCGGTGGCCGCCGAAGCCGGGGGTGACGAAGCCCGCGAGCTCGCCGAGCGGCTGACCGCGCCGCTGGAGTCGGCCACCCGCCTGACCATGCTCAATGTGCTGTCCGCCGCCATGGCCGAGGTCACCCGTGAACTCGCCCCCGGCTCGGTCGACGTACGACTGCGCGGTCTCGACCCCGACTTCGTCGTGATGCTGCCGCAGCACGAGGACCGGAGCGAACCCCTCGACGCACCGGCGCCCGCACCGGCCCCGGTCCCCGCCGACACGGACGAGGGCGGCACCGCCCGCGTCAATCTGCGCCTGCCCGCCCATCTCAAGAACCGTGCCGAGGACGCCGCGGCACGCGAGGGCCTCTCTGTCAACGCATGGCTCGTACGGGTCGTGTCGGCCGCGGTCGACACGGGCGACGCCGCCACCCCCCGTACTCCCGGGAAGACCAGGACCATCGGCCAGAGCTTCACGGGCTGGGTGCACTGACCAGCCCTTCAGAACACTTCCACTCACACCACGTCCCACCAGCGGGGACGCCACGAAAACCCAGGACGACCCAAGAGGACGGGACAGCCATGCCTGCTTTCGACACTCCCCAGCCGATCTCGGTCAACGCCCGCGTGGACGCGGGATCCATCCAGTTCGCCGCGGCCGACCGCGCCGACACCGTCGTGGACGTGACTCCCCGCGACCCGAAGAAGGACAAGGACGTACGGGCCGCCGAGCAGACCGAGGTCACCTACTCGGGCGGTGTCCTGACCATCAGGACACCCAAGACGCGCTATCTCGTCGGGGCCACCGGCGCCGTCGACGTGACGGTCGAGCTGCCCACCGGCTCACGCGTCGAAATGACCGGCTCCTGGACCCAGGTGCTCGGCGAGGGCCGGCTCGGCGAGGTCCGCGTGAAGACCTCGTCCGGCGACGTCCGCCTCGACACGACCGGGCCGCTGCACCTGACCGCGTCCCACGGCTCCATCACCGTGGACCACGTCGAGGGCTCCGCCGAGGTCACCACCAGTTCCGGCAGCCTGCGCGTCGGCACCGTCAACGGCACCGCCGTCCTGAAGAACTCGCACGGCACCACGACCGTCGGCACCGCGACCGGCGACCTCCGGGTCAGCGGCTCCAACGGCGACATCACCATCGAGCGCGCCGAGGGCTCGGTCGCCGCCACCACCGCGAACGGCACCCTGCGCGTCGCCGAAGTCGCCCGTGGGAATGTCCAGTTGGAGACCAACTACGGCGCCATCGACATCGGTATCCGTGCGGGCACCGCGGCTTGGCTCGACGTCAGCTCCGGCCGCGGGCAGGTACGCAACGCGCTCGACGCCTCCGAGGCTCCGGAGAAGACCGAGGACACCGTCGAGGTCCGCGCCCGGACCCGCTGGGGCAACATCGACGTCCGCCGCGCCCGCGCCTGACAGTCCGCCCCGCACTCCCTTCCAGTACTCCCTTCCAGTCACTTCATCCAGTTGCTCCGTTCCAGCCTTCGATCGGGAGAGGCCCATGCCTTCATCTGTCATGCCCATGTCCAATAGTGGCGACGGTCAGAAGCCGCCCGCCGCCGTCTCCGCCGTCGGCCTGCGCAAGTCCTACGGCGACAAGCTCGTGCTCGACGGGATCGACCTGCGCATCCCGGCGGGTACCGTCTTCGCGCTGCTCGGCCCGAACGGCGCCGGCAAGACCACCGCCGTCAAGATCCTCTCCACGCTCATCACCGCCGACGGCGGTCAGGCCCAGGTCGGGGGCCACGACCTGGCCGCCGATCCGCAGGCGGTGCGTGCCGCGATCGGTGTCACCGGGCAGTTCTCGGCCGTTGACGGTCTGATCACGGGTGAGGAGAACATGCTCCTGATGGCGGATCTGCACCACCTGTCGAAGCAGGAGGGGCGGCGGGTCGCCGCCGAGCTGCTGGAGCGCTTCGATCTGGTGGAGGCGGCGAAGAAGCCGGCCTCCACCTACTCGGGCGGTATGAAGCGGCGCCTCGACATCGCCATGACGCTGGTCGGGAACCCGCGGATCATCTTCCTCGACGAGCCGACCACCGGTCTCGACCCGCGCAGCCGGCACAACATGTGGGGGATCATCCGCGAGTTGGTCTCCGACGGCGTCACCGTCTTCCTCACCACCCAGTACCTGGACGAGGCCGACGAGCTCGCCGACCGTATCGCGGTGCTCAACGACGGGAAGATCGCCGCCGAGGGCACCGCGGATGAGCTGAAGCGGCTCATTCCGGGTGGTCATGTCCGGCTGCGGTTCTCCGATCCGGACGTGTACCAGGCCGCCGCCGTCGCCCTGCGTGAGGTCACGCGGGACGACGAGGCGCTGGCGCTGCAGATCCTCTGCGACGGCAGTCAGCGCGAGCTGCGCGTCATCCTCGACTGGCTGGACGCGGCCGAGATCGAGGCGGACGAGCTGACCGTGCACACCCCCGACCTCGACGACGTCTTCTTCGCCCTGACCGGCGGGAACAACGTCCCCAACCAGTCCAAGGAGACCGTCCGATGAGTGCCTTCTCCCTCGCCGTCCGCGACTCGAACACGATGCTGCGCCGCAACCTCCTGCACGCCCGGCGCTACCCGTCCCTCACCCTGAACCTGCTGCTCACGCCGATCATGCTGTTGCTGCTCTTCGTCTACATCTTCGGCGATGTGATGAGCGCGGGCATCGGTGGCGGCGGCGCCGACCGCTCCGACTACATCGCCTACATCGTCCCGGGCATCCTGCTGATGACCATCGGCGGAACCGTGGTCGGGACCGCGGTGTCGGTCTCCAACGACATGACCGAGGGCATCATCGCCCGCTTCCGCACGATGGCGATCCACCGCGGCTCGGTGCTCGTCGGGCACGTCGTCGGCAGCGTGCTGCAGTCGGTCATGAGTGTGGTCCTCGTCGGCGCCGTCGCCGTGGCCATCGGCTTCCGGTCCACGGACGCCACCGTCCTGGAGTGGCTGGCGGCGTTCGGGCTGCTCGTGCTCTTCGCCATGGCGCTCACCTGGATCGCCGTCGGCATGGGCCTGATCAGTCCGAACGCCGAGGCCGCCAGCAACAACGCACTGCCGATGATCCTGCTGCCGCTCTTCTCCAGCGCCTTCATCCCGATCGACACCATGCCGGGCTGGTTCCAGCCGATCGCCGAATACCAGCCCTTCACCCCGGCCATCGAGACGCTGCGCGGCCTGCTGCTCGGCACCGGGATCGGCAACAACGGATGGCTCACCATCGCCTGGAGCCTGGGCCTGACCGTACTCGGATACTTCTGGTCGACCTCGAAGTTCAACCAGGACCCCAAGTAACCGCCATGACGACGCGGGCCCCTTCCCGCAACTCCTCCCGCCCCAGGGCGGCGTACCCGACACCGCGTCGGCGTACGCCGCCCGGGCGTTTCTACGCTCCGCTGCCCGCCGCGTCGAGGACGTCGCGGACGCCGAGTTCAACGTCTATCTCGAGCGTGACCACGCCGACCCCGCCGCCGACTCGGTGGGCTACCGGCAGCATGCGCTGTGGCTCAGCCAGGACGAACTCGCCGAGATGATCGGTGGGATGCGTGCCGCGATCGTGGCCCAGCTGCGTAACGAGCCGTCACCGGACCGCAGTCAGCATCTGCTCTCCCCGATCCTGTTCCCGATCGGGGAACCGCCCGCACCGGAAAGCTAGGCGCCGTTGTGGCAGGTCATGATCTGTCCGAGGACGGTTCGACGATGGGCTTGCGGCGGCAGTAGGCGGCCTTGCCTGGTGTGGTCCGCAGCTTGCGGCCCATCCGTTCCTTGAGGGCGGCGTTCGCCGGGATGCGTCCGCGTGGTGCGGGTCGAACGCCCGGAACCGCCTGTCCACCACCGCCCCACGGCCCTGCGACCGACTCTTTCGGCCGGCTCGACCTCGAACAACCCGTCCCCACTACGCAGACCACCATCTCCCGCACGAATGATCGCGAAACACGGGCGGGTAGCCCATTGCTGGGACACGCTGCTAGCCGGCAGGCATTCCCGCCGAGGCGTCCTCCAGCGTCCTGCGTAGCAGGGCGACGGTGGAGGCCAACCGCTCCAGCGAGCCGGACGTCAGCGGCTCGGCGAGCCAGGAGCGCAGCCCGTCCTCGAAAGTGGGCGTGGCGGCGGCCAGCAGCGTGCCGCCATCGGGGGTCAGTTCCAGCAGTGACGAGCGGCGGTTGCTGGGATTGGGTCGCCGGACCACCCAGCCGGCGGCCTCCAAGCGGTCCACCGCCTTGCTGGTTGCCCCGACGGTGATGGCGGCCTCCTCGGCCAGGTCGTTGACCCGGCAGGCGTCCCGACTGTCGATGATGCGCAGGAACTCGAACTGGCCCATCGTCAGACCGTGCTCGGCGCGCAGTCGTTCGCCCAGCGCGTTGTAGAGCCTGGTCTCGTAGCGGACGAGATCCATGAACACCTGCGTGAGGTCGGTCACACTCTGCTCCAGATTCTCGGGAATGATATTCCTAGGAATATAGTTCCTAGTGAAGAACAGCACTCATCTGGAGGATCGCATGAGCAAGGCACAGCGCGCGACAATCGACACCCTGATGCGGCAGGCCCCGTTCGACGGCAGCCTCCCGCCGGAGCAACTGCGCAAGGACTTCGAAACCCAGATGACCTCGGGCCCGGCCCCGGCCGGGGTGACCGTCACCCCCTCCGTCCTCGGCGGCCGTCCCGCCCTGACCGTCGAGCCCGAGGGCAGCCCCGCCACCGGGACGATCATCTACTTCCACGGCGGATGCTGGGTCCTCGGCTCACCCGCCACGGCCCTGCAACTTACCGCCGCGCTGGTGCGCCGCACCGGCGTCCGCGCCGTCTCGGTCGACTACCGGCTCGCCCCCGAGCACCCCTTCCCCGCTGCCGTCGAGGACGGCCTCGCCGCCTACCGCGACCTGCTCGACCAGGGCGTTCCGGCCGAGCAGATCGTCCTGGCCGGGGAGTCGGCCGGCGGCGGTCTCAGCATCACCACCCTGCTCACCGCCCGCGAGGCCGGACTGCCGATGCCGGCCGCCGCGGTCGCCTTCTCCCCGGGCCTGGACGCCACTCGCTCGGGCGAGAGCATGACCACCAAGCACGACGCCGACCCACTCTTCACCCGCGCGGACCTGACCACCGTCTTCGCCCACTACCTGGCCGGACAGGACCCCGACCGGCCGCTGCTGAGCCCGGCCCTCCACGCCGACCTGACCGGGCTGCCACCGCTGCTGCTCCAGGCCGGCTCCAACGAGGTCCTGCTGGACGACTCCACCCGGTTCGCCGTCCGGGCGGCCGCTGCCGGGGTCGACGTCCAGCTCGACATCACCGCCGACGTCCCCCACGTCTTCCAGGCCTTCGAGGGCCTGCTGGACGAGGCCGACGCGGCCCTGGACCGCGCCGCCCGCTTCATCACCGCGGCACTGACCCGCACCTGAACCGTTCCGCTCTCCGACGGCACCTCCGGGTCCTGGAGCTCCTGGGATCCGCAGAGCGTCGGTGTCCTGCGCGTGGCCGGCATCGCGGCCGTCGTGTCCTGCGTGAACCTGCTGATCGGCTGAGGAGGCCCTTCATGTCTGCACGGCGTCGCGCTGCCCGAACTGGACCTCGGTGGCGGACACGCGGTTCCGTACGGGCCGGGGGAGAGCGCGCTCGACATCACCACGCTCGCGGACCGGATCCGCCATGAACTGGCCGACGGCTGCGCCCGATCGGGGCTGCCGCTGCCACGGCTGACCATCGAACCCGGCCGAGCGGTCGTCGGACCTGCCGGAGTCGCGCTCTACGACGTGGTGTCCGTCAAGCGGAGCGCGCAGCGAACGTTCGTCGCCGTACCGGTCGCCGGCGCCTACCACGTGTCGATGGCCTCCGGATACAACCTGGTCGGCCGCCCGCCCGTGGTCGCGGTCCCCGACGGCCGCGCACGGCTCCTGGTCCGCCGTCGCGGATCCTAGGCATTGGCTGACGACCAGCTACCGGTCTTGGGCAAGTCGGAGGAGTTCGGCGAAGGTGCCACCGGCGTGCACGAGGTCGTCGTAGTGGCCCTGCTCGGTGATGCGGCCGTGTTCCATGACCACGATGTGGTCGGCCACCTTCGTGTTCTCCAGCCGGTGAGTGACGACGATCGTGATGCGGTCCCCTGAGATGGATTTGATCTCTTCGAAGATCTGGTGCTCGCCTCGTGGGTCCATTTGGGAGGTGGGTTCGTCGAGGATCAGCAGGGAGGGTCGTCGGTACAGCGCTCGTGAGCAGGCAAGTCGTTGCCATTGGCCGCCGGACAGTTCGGCGCCGCCGAAGACTTCCCTGGCGAGGAGCGTGTCGAGTCCGTGAGGCAGGTCTTCGACAGCTTCCCGCATGCCGACCGCGTCGACTGCTTTCCATACGGGCGAGTCGTCGAAGGTGCGGGGCTGCCCCAGTGTCACGTTCTCGCGGACCCGTAGGGGCCATTGCGCGAAGATTTGCGGGACCAGTCCGGTGCAGGCCCAGACGCTTGCTGGGTCGACGGCGGCCAGGTCCGTGCCGTTCCAGGTGACGCGGCCTTTGTCGGCGAGGTAGATGCCGGTGATCAGGCGGGTCAGGGTGCTCTTGCCTGAGCCGTTCACGCCGACGATCGCGAGGATGTCCCCGCGTCGCAGGGTCAGGGACACGCCGTCGACGGCCGGCTTGTCCTTGCCGGGGTACTGGTAGGTGGCCTCTTCCAGCCGGATCTCGTCCACCGGTGCGCGCATGGGCAGCTCGCCGCGCTTGGGGGCCTTCTTGGCCGCGTCGTCGAGGAAGGCCTGCATGTCGCTGAGGTACAGGCTGGTGTGGAAAACGGCGGCTCCGTTGAGGATGACCTGCGAGAGCGCGGCCAGGGTCGTCTGGACGGCGACGACCGCTGTGGCGGCGATGGCGAGCGCGACCCGGCCCGTCACGGCCATCCAGGCGAGAGCGACCCAAGTGGCAATGAGGAATGCCCCGCCCACGAGCGAGGACACCAGGGCGATCCGCAGCGTGCGGGGAGCGGCGGCCAGGGTGCGCTCGTCGACCCGCTCGGACAGCGATCGGTACCAGAACAACAGGTAGTCGGTCATTCCGTTGGCGCGGACTTCATCGCCGTACTTCGGGGTGGTGGACCACCACCGCATCATGCCCCGCACGTTGCGGTCCCCGACGTTCGCGTAGTGGATCTCGTAGTCCACCCGTGCGGCGAGCACCGCGCCGACGCCGGCGGGAAGCACCGCGAGCAGGAGCAGGGGCAGCATCAGCACGTTCAGCACCGACAGGACGGCGCTCGCGCTGATCATTCTGACCAGGGCCGACAGGAACCGCTGGGCGTCGGCGACCATGACATGCGTGCGCATCACCCCCATTTCAGCGGCCTCTTGACGATCGGCGAACCCGTCCACGGCATACGCCGCCGCTTCTACGCGGCAGACCGCCTCGACCAGTGCGGTGTCCGTCGCGGTGGTGAGCCTGGGTGTGATCCGCCGCTCCGCGTAGGTGGCCAGGGCGCCGGCCCCGCGGGTGAGCGCGGTGGCGGCAGCTACCACGAGCAGGGCCGGCAGGGCCTGGTGCAGCCGGTCAGCGACAGCACCGCTGCCGAGGATCGGGCGCATGGCCTTGGCGGTCGCGGTCAGGAGGACCGCTGCGGCCACTCCGGTGACGAGCTGACAGGACAGGAGCAGGAGGACGGCCCGACGGTCCATGTCCCAGGACATGGCGACGATGCGTCGCAGGACTGACGGGAGCTGTTCGCACAGCTTGCGGAAGGAGACTTCGCCGAGCGGGTTCACGGAGTATTCCCCCGTGTAGGTGATCTCGGCCGGTGGGGGAGGCGGGGGCGTGGCGGCGGGTGTGTCCTGGGTGTCGATCGAGGTCAACTGCTGTCCTCCTGCACGGTCGTTGTCATCGGTTCGGCGCTACCGGGGTCAACGAGGCAGGCCGCGATATCGAACACACGTGTTTGAGCCGGAGTGGATTCCGTACGAACGCGCGCGCGGCACAAGATGCGGAGTGCATCCACCCTTGGGGCGCCCGGGGCCCTGCCCGGCGCGGCCTTGGCCGAATCGCCGACGCTGATGAGCGTGGAGAACGTGGGTCTGGAGGGCTGTGTGGGGCCACGGTTGGATCGGTCGCCGGCGGGAGATGACAGGGCGGACGCTGCTGTGACGGCCCCGGCATGCTGCAGACCGTCAGCTACTGACCTTTTCGGCGTCGTGACCGTTGATGATCCCTTCGGTATGCGGTCTGCACGGCCGTTGGAGCGGTGGCGTCGTTCGTGGCGCGAGGGCGGCAGCGAAGCGCTGCGACCCTGCGGGCTCGGCGTAGCTGCCGAGGCCTTTCGAGGCGCAGCCAGTGCGCTCTGACGTCATGGGTTCGCCACCTCAAGGCCCACCGGACGACGCTGGAGCGCCGCCTCGAAGCACGGAGCGGTGTGGAAGGCGCCAACGCTGTCACCGTTGGTGCGGCGCTGTTCAACCGCTACCTGGCCAACTTTGAGGAACCGAACGGAGAGGGTGAGCAGGTCGTCATGCAGTCCTCGACTTGAGGATCTGCACCCGCTCGGCGGTGAGGGGACGCCCAGCCTTGCGGAGCTTGTGGATGATGGGCACGGCGGGATCCTCCAAGCGGCGGGAGCCGTCAGGACGCGTACGCGGTCGGTTCAGGGTGTGCCGGCGCCGTGGTTCGGGTCGAGCGCGATGAGCAGGACGATGGCGGTGACCCAGCTGAGGAGCGCTGCGATGATCAAGTAGGGCGCGTACTTGCGCATGGCGGCATTCCTTCTCCTCGCGGCCGGTTCCAGCGAGGGAAGCCGGAGATTGAAGCCGGCGATTGAAGCGTACGCACAGCCCGCGGCCATCAGGTCGATGACAAGCGGGCACAGGTGCCCCGACCCTGTGAGCAGGTCGATGGTGCATCCACGGGCCGGGACCGTGGCGGGCCGGGACGACCAGGGTCGGTGCCCGGCACCACAGCCACAGGCACACTCTTGACGGTTCTCCTCGCGGGGTCGCGGAAGACCCCGACAACGTCGGGGAGGGTAAGCCGCAGTTCAGCCGACGAGAGGGAGGTCGTGCCGGGGTGCCGCGGAGGCCGTGCCGAGACGTTCCAGCAGTAGTCCCTCCCGGGTGGACCAGGGGCAGATGTCGACGCTCTTGGCCTCGCACGCGGAGAGGAGGGCCTCGGCGACCAGAGCTCCGGCCAGGGACTGTCCCGCGCGGTGCCGGGAGATGCCCGGCAGGTGGGTGAGCAGGGCGGGGTCCGCTGCGGCCAGCACCGGGATCCATCCGCGCAACTGGGGCAGCGTCAGCTGCTGCCCGGCATGAGGCTTCATGTCCGGGGATGGGGATCCGGCCAGTTCGGCGAGCTGCTCGAAGGTCTTGGAGCAGGCGACGACGCGCCCGTTCCGGGAGGCCACCGGCAGGTCGGGCACTGCCCCCAGGGTATGGCTGAGGTACTCCCGGATCTCCTGCAGACGCCCCGCCGACGGGAGGGTGCCGGCCGGGAACCAGTCCCGGGTGATCCGGCGGGCGCCCAGCGGCAGCGAAAGTGTGCTGCGGGGCTGCTCTCCGCGGCCCGAGGCGATCTCCACGGTGCCACCGCCGATGTCCAGCATCAGCAGCGAGCCCGTCCCGGAGCCCGCCCACTGCCGGGCCGCCACATAGGCCAGGCGGGCCTCCTCCTCGCCGGGCAGAACCCGCAGCCGGGTCCCGGTGGCACGGGCCACCCGCGCGATGATCTCTTCCCGGTTGGGCGCGTCCCGGATGACGGAGGTCGCGAAGGGGAACACCGCCGACGGGCAGCCGAACCGGGCGGCGGCCGTCGCCTCGGCCACCGCGCGCTGCACGCTGGTGATTCCCGCCTCGCGTATGCGGCCTCTTCGGTCGAGCGACTCGTGCAACCGCAGCCGCGTCTTGTACGAGAAGACCGGCTTCAATCCCCCACCGGGCCGCCGCCGGACCACTGCCAGCAACGCGCTGTGGCACCCGACATCCAGTACTGCGGCCACTTCCGGGCGTGCCCCTTCCATCCGACTGTTTCCCCCGTTTCACAGTTCGATTGCGTTCGATCCTAGGCGGTGGGTGTCTGTGCGGGGTTGCTCGTGACACAACGTTGATCTCCGCCCATGGGCCGGTGACGCAACGTTGACACGTTCCTCGCCCGGGCCGAGCGGACGAGAGGGCAGGGCGGACGAGGGGCCGGCCGGGGTTCAGCCGACGTGGACGCGGGGTCGGCGGTCGCGGTCCGGTTCGGCCTCGCGCAGTACGTCGCGGGTGACGGGTGCGACCTCGCCCTGTCCGAAGAGGAAGAACCGCAGGAACTGGGCGAAGGAGCCGTCCTCAGTGCTCGGGCTGCGCCCCCGTCTCGCGGAGTTCCGCTGACGTGAGCGGCCGAAGGAGCCCGTTACTCCAGCCCCGATGCGCGGAAGGTGGCCCGCGCCGCGGCCCCGTCGATCTGCTCCGCCGCCCGCAGCAGATCACCTGCCCCGCTCTGCAGGGTCCCGGTGCCGAGAGAGTTGCGGACACCGGCATCCAGCGCGATCCACAGCAGCGGATTGTCGACGAGCACCCGTGCGTTCAGCTCGACGACGCCACCGAGCGTGTCCCGCAGGACGAGCCGGGGAGCCGTGCCCTGGTGCCAGCGCACGCTCGCCAGGTGGTCCGTGCGGACCCGGCGGCGGCGCAGCAGTCCGCGCGAGACCAGCCACTCCTGGTCCACCGACACCCTCGCCGGTGCGAGCACGGCGAACAGCAGGACGGCCAGCGCCGCCCAGATCCCGGCTCGCGGCGCGGTGAGCTGGCCCTTCCAGGCGTCGGCCAGCGTCAGCACGGCGAAGAGCGCACAAGCGCAGCCCGCCGCGGACCGGAGCTCTCCGGCCCAGAAGCGGTCGCGGGCGCTCGTCCATCCTGAGTCCGCGGAATAGGCCCCGCTCAGCGGAGCGGAGCGTGCGGTTCGCCGTCCCATACGGCCGACGCTAGACACGCCGCACGTCGAAACACCGTGCTTTGATGCATCGCTGATGGATTTTTAACGTCGATCGCCCGGACGGAAGCACCCTCGGTCACGTCACCGGTTCGGCCGGATTCACGCACTCAGCGACGGGCCCACTCCGTACCGCGCCGCCACGGCCTCCACCTCGGTCCAGCCACAGAGCAGCGTGCCGCTCTCCCGGGAGCGGCACGCCCCCGCGTTGACCAGCAGCCACAGGGCCGGGTTCGAGGCGAGCACCTTCGGGTTGAACTCCACGCGGTTGCCGTACACGTCGCGCAGCACGAGGCGGGTGGCGACGCCGTCGATGCGGCGCACCGATACCAGGCAGTCGGTGCGGACGCGCTGCTCGCGCAGCGGTCCGCCGACCGCCAGCCATCCGTGGCCCGCGGTCACCCGGGGCGGATGGAGGACGGCGTAGAGCAGCGCCGCCAGCGCGGTCCACAGCACGGCGCGGGTCGTGTCGAGCCCGCTCGACCCCCAGTCCATGACCAGCAGCAGCGCGAGGACCGCCGCCGAGGAGGACAGCGCGGTGAACGCCTCGCCCTCCCAGGTCCGGTCGTGGGCCAGTACGTCCTCGGCTTCGTCTGCGCGTCCCATGCGGCAGACGGTAGGAGCGGCCGCGGCGCCGACAGCGGCCGTTGACACATCGCTGACGCGGGCCCCGGGGCTCTTGACGGCCTTCTGATGGCGGGGGTGAAGAACGGTGACAGGAAGGCGTCAAGAAGGCGTCGTTCGGCGTCAGGACCGCGTACGGACCGCGCATCGGCTCCGGGAGCCGCCTCCACGCTGGGTATCCACACCATGGAGGTACGACCACGTTGTCCGTTCTGACCAGCGAGCCGACTCTCGAGGCATCCGACGGGGAACCCCCGGACCCAGCTCAGGAGCAGCACAAGCTGACCGCGCTGCAAGGGCTGGCCGCCCTGTCGCTGGACGCGATGGCGTCGGTGGCGTACGGCCCCGAGGCCATCGTCCTGGTGCTGGCCGCGGCGGGCGGGTACGGGCTCGGGTTCGCCCTTCCCGTCACCCTCGCGATAGCCGGCCTGCTGGCCGTCCTCGTCGCCTCCTACCGCCAGGTGATCGCGGCCTTCCCGGACGGCGGCGGCTCGTACGCGGTCGCCAAGCGGCACCTGGGGCGGCGTACCAGCCTGGTGACGGCGGCCTCCCTGATCCTGGACTACGTCCTGAACGTGGCCGTGTCGGTGACCGCCGGAGTGGCCGCACTCACCTCGGCGTTCCCCGCCCTGTACGGCGACCGGGTGTGGATCTGCCTGGCGGTCCTGGTGCTCGTCACCGCCGTCAACCTGCGCGGCATCGTCGACTCGGCCCGGGCGTTCATCATCCCCACCGCGGTCTTCGTCGGCTCCATCCTCACGATCATCGTCGTCGGGCTGTTCCGGGACGCCCCCGCCAGCACCGAGGCCGCGGCCGGCCACGCCTCCGCGCTGGGCGCCAACGCGACCACGGTCGGCGCGCTGCTCCTGATGAAGGCGTTCGCGGCGGGGTGCTCCGCCCTGACCGGTGTCGAGGCCGTCGCCAACGCCGTCCCGTCCTTCCGTGCTCCGGCGCGCAAGCGCGCCCAGCGCACCGAGGTGGCGCTGGGCGGACTGCTCGGCGTCATGCTGATCGGCCTGTCGGTCCTCATCGGCCGCTTCCACCTCCAGCCGGTCGAGGGCGTGACCGTACTCGCCCAGCTCGCCGACGCCTCGCTCGGCCACAACTGGGCCTTCTACGTCGTCCAGTTCGCGACCGTCGTGCTGCTCGCGCTCGCCGCGAACACCTCGTTCGGCGGGCTGCCCGTGCTGATGGGCCTGCTGGCCCGGGACAACTTCCTCCCGCACGTCTTCGGCCTCAAGGCCGACCGTCAGGTCCACCGGCACGGCGTGCTGGCGCTCGCCGCCGTCTCCGCGCTGCTGCTGGTGTTCTCGGGCGGTGACACCAACACGCTCGTGCCGCTCTTCGCGATCGGAGTGTTCGTCGGCTTCACCCTCTGCCAGACCGGCATGGTGCGCCACTGGCGCGCGGAGCGATCGCCGGGGTGGCGGGCGAAGGCCGCGCTGAACGGTTTCGGGGCCGTGCTGACCGGTGTCGCCGCGGTGATCACCACGTCGGTCAAGTTCACCGAGGGCGCCTGGATGATCGTGCTGGCGCTGCCGCTCCTCGTCCTGCTCTTCGAGGCGGTCCACCGCGCGTATGTCCGCATCGCCGGCCGGCTGGGCCTGGGATTCATTCCCGACGCCCCGCACCGCGACCGGTCCGTGATCATCGTCCCGGTGGCGTCGCTGTCCCGTCTCACCAGCGAGGCGCTGACCGCCGCAGTCTCCCTGGGCGACGAGGTCATCGCGGTCACCGTCACCGACCCCGACGACCGCGAACGCACCGAGGCCCTGCACCGCGACTGGGCGCTGTGGTCGCCCGGCGTCGAACTGCGCGACCTGCCGTCCCCCACGCGTTCCGTCGGCCGCCCCGTCG
Organism: Streptomyces fildesensis; assembly: GCF_016107395.1. Classification (GTDB taxonomy): domain Bacteria; phylum Actinomycetota; class Actinomycetes; order Streptomycetales; family Streptomycetaceae; genus Actinacidiphila; species Actinacidiphila fildesensis. The sequence goes on along the minus strand of NZ_JAAIKO010000007.1, from coordinate 223,481 downwards.
CCGCCCTCGTCCGTCGGATGGCCGCCGACCAGCCCGGCACCCGGATCACCGTCCTCATCCCGGAGGTCGAGCCCGCCCACATGTGGCAGCGCCTGCTGCAGAACCAGCGCGGCGCGGTCGTTGCCCACGCCGTCCGCCGTGACACGGACGCCGTCATCTGCCGGCTCCGCTTCCGCCTGGCGGCCCCGTCCGACCAGTGAGCCACCACGCGGGAACCGGTGAGGAGATCTCCACCACCCGCCCGTCCGCCACCGTGAACTGCAGCAGTGGCCGGACCGCGGTGTCGGTGGCGGCCGGACCGGTGCGTTTGACCAGGGCCCGGCCCGACGGCCACCGCCGGCGCCTCAGGGACACGTCAGGATCGCGCAGTGGAGCGGGGCGCCCCAGCGGTGGAGCAGGCGTCCGGAATCCGGCGTGCGCAGCCCTCTGCACCGGCTTTTCCGCAGGTGAGGCCGGGTGCGTAAGAGAGGCGTCAAAAGCGTGCCAGTGGCCGTAAGGGACGCATCAACGAAAGACGAAGCGGCCTGTTCAGGAGGTTTGCTCAGAGGGTCAGAGATTCCGACTCTTCTAGGAGCACACGATGGCCGACATGGCCTTCGTCGTCACCACGATCGCGGTGTTCGCGTTGGTGGCTCTCATCGCCAAGGGGGTGGCAAAGCTGTGACCGCCGAGAACATCGTCGGCCTCGTCGTGGCCGTCGCCCTCCTGGGCTACCTCGTCCTCGCCCTTCTTTACCCGGAGAGGTTCTGAGTCCAGATATGAGCCCCGTCCTCGCCGGTGTGCTCCAGATGCTCGCGCTGATAGCCGCGCTCGCACTGGCATACCGTCCGCTCGGCGACTTCATGGCCGGCGTCTACTCCTCCGACAAGCATCTGCGGGTCGAGAAGTGGATCTACAAGGCCATCGGCGCCAACCCGTCCACCGAGATGCGCTGGCCCGCGTACCTGCGCGGTGTCCTCGCCTTCTCCGCGGCGAGCGTCCTCTTCCTCTACGTGATGCAGCGGATCCAGGGCAGCCTGCCCGGTTCGCTCGGCTTCTCCGCGATCGACCCGGACCAGGCGTTCAACACCGCCGCGTCCTTCGTGTCGAACACCAACTGGCAGTCGTACTACGGCGAGCAGGCCATGGGCCACGTCGTACAGACCGGCGGCCTCGCGGTGCAGAACTTCGTCTCGGCGGCCGTCGGCCTCGCCGTGGCGGTGGCCCTGGTACGCGGCTTCGCCCGCTCCCGCACCGGTGAGCTCGGCAACTTCTGGGCCGACCTGGTGCGCGGCACCGTACGCATCCTGATCCCGATCGCGGTGATCGGTGCGATCGTGCTGGTCGCCTGCGGCGCGATCCAGAACTTCTCCGGCATCCACGGTGTCGGCCAGTTCATGGGCGGCTCGCAGCAGTGGAACGGCGGCGCGGTGGCTTCCCAGGAGGCCATCAAGGAGCTGGGCACCAACGGTGGCGGTTACTTCAACGCCAACTCGGCGCACCCCTTCGAGAACCCGAACGGCATCTCGAACCTCTTCGAGATCTTCCTGATCCTCGTCATCCCCTTCGCGCTCACCCGCACCTTCGGCAAGATGGTCGGCAGCGTCAAGCAGGGCTACGCGATCCTCGCCACGATGGTGACGATCTGGATCGGCTTCACCGCGCTGATGATGTGGACCGAGTTCCACCACGGCGGCCCGGCCTTCAACATCGCCGGTGGTGCGATGGAGGGCAAGGAGACCCGGTTCGGTGTCGGCGGCTCGTCGATCTTCGCGGTGGCGACCACACTGACCTCGACCGGCGCCGTGAACTCGTTCCACTCCTCGTTCACCGGCTTCGGCGGCGGTATCACCATGCTGGGCATGCAGCTCGGCGAGATCGCTCCCGGTGGTGTCGGCTCCGGCCTCTACGGCATGCTGATCATGGCCATCATCGCGGTGTTCATCGCGGGCCTGATGGTGGGACGCACACCCGAGTACCTGGGCAAGAAGATCGGCACCCGCGAGATCAAGTTCGCGGCGTGCTACATCCTCATCACCCCGGCGCTGGCGCTGTGCTTCACCGCCGCCGCCATGGCGCTGCCGACCCCGATGACGTCGATGACGAACTCGGGCGCGCACGGCTTCTCCGAGATCCTGTACGCGTACACCTCGGGCGCCAACAACAACGGCTCGGCCTTCGCCGGGCTCAACGCCGACACCCAGTGGTTCAACACCACGATCGGGCTCGCGATGCTGCTCGGCCGGTTCCTGCCGATGGTGTTCGTGCTGGCGCTGGCCGGCTCGCTCGCCGAGCAGAAGCCGGTCCCGGCCACCGCGGGCACCCTGGGCACCCACAAGCCGCTCTTCACCGGGCTGCTGGTCGGCACGATCATCATCGTCACTGGACTGACCTACTTCCCCGCGCTGGCGCTGGGGCCGCTCGCCGAGGGGCTGGGGTCATGACCACTCGTCTGAAGCAAGAGGACTCGATGTCCACTGTCACTCCGACCCGTGCCCCGCACCATGATGTGCCCACCGGTCACCAGCCCGACGGCGCACGCGTCGGTGGGGGCCTGTTCGACCCCAAGCAGCTGATCAGGTCCTTCCCGGACGCGGTCCGCAAGCTCGACCCGCGGGTGATGGTCAAGTCCCCCGTGATGTTCGTGGTCGAGATCGGCTCCGTGCTGAGCACGATCTTCGCGTTCACCAACCCGGGCGACTGGTTCGGCTGGGCCATCGCCGCCTGGCTCTGGCTCACCACGATCTTCGCCAACCTGGCGGAGGCGGTGGCCGAGGGCCGCGGCAAGGCGCAGGCCGACACCCTGCGCAAGGCCAAGACCGACACCGTCGCGCGGCGGCTCAACGGCGGCGTGGAGGAGAGCGTTCCCGGTGCCGAGCTGCGCATCGGTGACCTGGTGGTCTGCGAGGCCGGCGACGTCATCCCCGGTGACGGGGACGTCGTCGAGGGCGTCGCGAGCGTCGACGAGTCGGCCATCACCGGCGAATCGGCCCCGGTCATCCGGGAGTCCGGCGGTGACCGCTGCGCGGTGACCGGTGGCACGAAGGTGCTCTCCGACCGCGTCGTCATCAAGATCACGACGAAGCCGGGCGAGACGTTCATCGACCGGATGATCGCCCTGGTGGAAGGTGCCTCCCGGCAGAAGACGCCGAACGAGATCGCGCTGAACATCCTGCTGGCGTCGCTCACGATCGTCTTCCTGCTCGCGGTCGTCACGCTCCAGCCGTTCGCGATCTACGCCGGCCAGAAGCAGTCCATGATCGTGCTGGTCGCGCTCCTCGTCTGCCTCATCCCGACCACCATCGGCGCTCTGCTGTCGGCGATCGGCATCGCGGGCATGGACCGGCTGGTGCAGCGCAACGTGCTGGCGATGTCGGGCCGTGCCGTCGAGGCCGCCGGTGACGTCTCCACGCTGCTGCTCGACAAGACCGGCACCATCACCCTCGGCAACCGCCAGGCATCGGAGTTCGTACCCGTCCAGGGCACCACGGACGCCGAGCTCGCCGACGCCGCTCAGCTCTCCTCGCTCTCCGACGAGACGCCGGAAGGCCGCTCCATCGTCGTGCTGGCGAAGGAGAAGTACGGGCTGCGCGAGCGGCAGCAGGGTGAGCTGAAGGGCGCCGACTGGGTCGCGTTCACCGCCCAGACCCGCATGTCGGGTGTGGACGTGGACGGCCGCAAGGTCCGCAAGGGCGCGGCCGGTTCGGTCATCGCCTGGGTCAACGAGCGCGGCGGAGTCGTCGCCAAGGACGCCCAGGCGCTCACCGACGCGATCTCCCAGGCCGGCGGTACGCCGCTGCTCGTCGCTGTCGAGGACACCGAGGGCGCCCGCGTGCTGGGCGTCATCCACCTCAAGGACGTCGTCAAGGAGGGCATGCGGGAGCGGTTCGACGAGCTGCGCCGGATGGGCATCAAGACCATCATGATCACCGGTGACAACCCGCTGACCGCCAAGGCGATCGCCGAGGAGGCCGGCGTCGACGACTTCCTCGCGGAGGCGACTCCTGAGGACAAGATGGCGCTGATCAAGCGGGAGCAGGCGGGCGGCAAGCTCGTCGCGATGACCGGTGACGGCACCAATGACGCTCCCGCGCTGGCGCAGGCGGACGTGGGCGTGGCGATGAACACCGGTACCTCGGCCGCCAAGGAGGCCGGGAACATGGTGGACCTGGACTCCAACCCCACCAAGCTCATCGAGATCGTGGAGATCGGCAAGCAGTTGCTGATCACCCGTGGCGCGCTGACGACGTTCTCCATCGCCAACGACGTCGCGAAGTACTTCGCGATCATCCCCGCCATGTTCGCGGTCGCCTACCCCGGCCTGGACAAGCTCAACATCATGGGCCTGCACAGCCCGCAGTCCGCGATCCTGTCCGCGGTCATCTTCAACGCGCTGATCATCATCGCGCTGGTGCCCCTCGCCCTCCGGGGCGTGCGGTACAAGCCGATGGGCGCCGACAAGATGCTCCGCCGCAACCTGGCCGTCTACGGACTCGGCGGCCTGATCGCCCCGTTCATCGGCATCAAGATCATTGACCTGCTCATCTCCCTCATCCCTGGCATCGGGTGACGTCGTGAACAACTCATTTGGAAACACCGTGCGGTTGTTCGGAGCCGGGGTGCGCGCGCTGCTCGTCCTGACTCTGGTCTGCGGCGTGCTCTACCCGCTCCTGATCACCGGCATAGCCCAGGGCCTGTTCCACAACAAGGCCAACGGTTCGGAGATCAAGGACGGCGGCAAGGTCGTCGGTTCCAGCCTCATCGGACAGACCTACAACCTGCCGCTGAAGAACGGCGAGGAGACTCCCGCGCCCGACCTGAAGTGGTTCCAGCCGCGGCCGTCCAACGGACTGGGCACCAACTCCGTCAACACCCAGTACTCGCTCATCCTCTCCGGGGCCACCAACCGCTCCGGCGACAACGCGGACCTGATCAAGTGGGTGACGGAGGCCAAGGCCGCCGTCGTCAAGGACAACTCCACGGCGGACTTCAAGGTCAAGCCCTCGGACGTGCCGGCCGACGCCGTCACCTCCTCCGGCTCCGGCCTCGACCCGCAGATCTCGCCCGAGTACGCCGAGCTCCAGGTCCACCGGGTCGCCGCGCTCAACAAGCTCGACGCCCAGCAGGTCGAGAAGCTGGTGGCGGACAACACCGACGGCCGGATCCTCGGCTTCATCGGTGAGCCGCGGGTGAACGTCCTGAAGCTCAACATCGCCCTCAAAGCGCTCATCGCGCATTGATCGCGTTACAGCGGATACGCCGGGCAAGGCCGGCGCGGCCGGAGGTCTGCGGCCCGAGACATCTCTCTCGGGCCGCAGACCCGCCGCGTTCCGGCAGAGCGAGAGCTCCGGTGCCGGGGGAACCGCCAGGGAACCAGTCCACCCAGGGCCCGGAGGCCAGGAGGGCATGGCAGGACAGCTCTATCACGGGGTTCGGGGTTCCGTTCGACGGTACGTGGTGGTGGCGCGAGCTGGTGGTCCGTGCCCCTCCTGCGCGCCGACAGGTGCGCAGGAGGGTCGGGAAGGGCGGTGCGGATCCCCCCACGGGAACCGCACCGCCCTCGTCTCAAAGGCCGTTGGGCTTCCTGCCGTGATGGGCCTTCCTCTTGCGGCGGGCTTGCTTCTTACGGGCGCGCTTGGACATGTACCGCCTCGGTTCGGGGGCTCGGTGGTTCAGCCGGTCCGGCCGACCAACTGGTCGGCGACCTTGCACAGCCGGCGGACGGTGCGGTCCTCCATCGCGACGGGCGCGGCGGGCGAGATCGCGGTGCGGTCGTAGTAGGCGCCGGGTACGAGCTCGGTCGCGGGGTCGCACAGCCGGACCACGCGGGCGGCGCCCTCGGCGGACGAGTCGCCCTCGTGCGCGTACAGCGGCAGCAGGGCGGTATCGCAGATGCCCGGGTGCACGCTGACGGAGGTGCAGCCGGCGTCCGATCCCGCGCCCGCCCTGGCGAAGATCGTCAGCGCGAGCTGGGACTGGGCGTAGGCGGCCAGCCGGGAGTAACGGCGGGACCGGTTCAGGTCGTTCCAGGCGATGGACGCCGTGCGGTGCATGGACGACGACACATTGACGACGCGGCTGCCGGGCCGGGCGGTCAGCGGCCCGGTCAGTTCGCGGGTGAGGAGGAACGCGGCGAGGAAGTTGACCTGGAAGGCGATCTCGTTGCCGTCGGGGGTCATCGTGTGGCGCTCGGGGGCGGCGACCGCCGCGTTGTTCACCAGCACGTCCAGTACGGGATGCGCGTCGGCGACCTTGGCGGCCATCGCCCGCACCTCCTCCAGCCGGGAGAAGTCCGCCACCGCGAGGTCCAGCTGGGACGCCGCGACGCCGGCGGCCACCAGCCGGGTGACGGCCTGCTGCCCGGAGGTGAGGTCCGGCGCGTGCACGATGACGGTGCTGCCCTGTTCGGCGAGCAGCCGGGCGGTCTCCCAGCCGATACCGGAGGTGGCGCCGGTGACCAGCGCGGTGCGGCGGGCGGGTGAGGAGGGTGCAGACATGATCCACTCCGGGATGCGGGATTGCGGGTTTACGGGTTGCGGAACAGGGCTCAGGAGGGCGGGACGGCACAGAGGTGCCGGGGAAACGCGCCACCGGGCTCGTCGAGCGATGGGCGGTGACGGGGGAAGTGCGTCAGCGCGCCGGAGGCGAACAGGGCGCAGCCGGCGGCACCGTATGCGGTGGCCGGTCGTCATGGCGCAGGCAGCTGTTCACGTCTCCATCCAAGGAGACGGCGAGGCCCGGCTCAAGGGGAACGACGGAACCCTGACGGTCTCCTGACAGGACACCTGGTGGCTGGAGAGCCGCGGAGACGACGGAACACGGAGCTGCCCCGGGCCGGTTGATCCATCCGGTGGGCCCGGGGCAGCTCGTGATGGTCAAGTGGCGCGTGGCCGGCGGTCAGTGGGTGTCGACGTGCGGGGCCCGGTCGGGTTCGGCGGCGGGGTCGTCGGCGGGGTCGGGGTGGTTCGCCCAGGGAGTGAGGGCGGGTTCGCCGCGGCGGACGGAGCCGGGGGCGCGGCGGGTCGGGCGCTGCGGCCGGTGTTCGGACGAGCTCAGCTGCCAGGGCACGCTGATGACCATGACGCCAGGGGTGAACAGCAGCCGGCTCTTGAGCCACAGCGCGGACTGGTTGTGCAGCAGGTTCTCCCACCAGTGCCCGACGACGTACTCGGGGATGAAGACACTGATCACATCGCGGGGGCTGGTGCGGTTGAGCGACCGTACGTACTCCACGACCGGGCGGGTCACTTCCCGGTACGGCGACGCCAACGTCTTCAGCGGCACCTCGATCCCGAAGGCGTCCCACTGGTCCTGGAGGACCTTGGCCTCGTCGCGGTCGACCGCGACGGTGAGCGCTTCGAGGGTGTCGGGGCGGCAGGCGCGGGCGTAGGCGAGGGCCCGCAGCGTCGGTTTGTGGACCTTCGAGACCAGCACGACGGCATGCACGCGCGCGGGCAGCACCGTCTCGTCCGTCGGGTCGGTGACCGCCAGCTCGGCGGCGGTTCTGTCGTAGTGCCGCCGGATGCCGCGCATCATCAGCCACAACGCCACCGCGGCGATCACGGCCAGGTACGCGCCCTGCATGAACTTCGTCAGCAGCACGATGACCAGCACCAGACCCGTGACGAACGCCCCGAGCCCGTTGATCAGCCGGGCGGTCTGGTGCCGGCGCCGCTGCGCGGGGTCGGTCTCGTCGCGCAGGGCACGGTTCCAGTGCCGGACCATGCCGGTCTGCGACAGCGTGAAGGAGGTGAAGACGCCCAGGATGTACAGGTGGATGAGGTTGGTGACCGACGCGTCGAACACCCAGAGGAGGCCACCGGCGACGACGGCCAGCGCGACGATGCCGTTGGAGAACGCGAGCCGGTCACCGCGGGTGTGCAGCTGACGGGGCAGGTAGCGGTGCTGCGCCAGGATCGACGACAGCAACGGGAAACCGTTGAAGGCGGTGTTGGCGGCCAGCACCAGCACCAGGGCGGTGGCGGCCTGGATGAAGAAGAAGCCGAAGCTGTGATCGCCGCCGAAGATCGCGGCGGCCAGCTGGGCGATGACGGTGCGCTGCGGGGTGGTAGCGCAGTCCCCGGCGAAGCCCGTGAGACGGCAGGTGTCCTCGGTGATGTGCACCTTCGCGATCATCGCGAGGGCGGTGATGCCGGAGAACATCACGACGGCGATCAGGCCCATCGCGGTCATGGTGGAGGCCGCGTTGCGGGACTTGGGCTTGCGGAACGCGGGCACGCCGTTCGAGATCGCCTCGACACCGGTGAGGGCGGTGCAGCCGCTGGAGAACGCCCGCAGCCCCAGCATCAGCAGTGCCAGACCGGTCAGATTGCTGTTACCGGGGGCCGCGGTGACGCCGTAGGCGGCGGACTCCGCCACCGGGGCGTCGCCGACCAGCCAGCGGAACAGCCCGGTGGCACACATGATCAGCACGCCCGCGACGAACAGGTACGTGGGCGCCGCGAACGCCCGGCCGGACTCGCGCACGCCGCGCAGGTTCACGGCCGCCAGCAGAGCCACGAACCCCACGGCCATGCCGGTGCGGTAGTCGTTGAGCGAGGGCACCGCGGAGATGATGTTGTCGACGCCGGAGGCGACGGACACCGCGACGGTCATCACGTAGTCGACGAGCAATGACGCGGCCACGACGAGCCCGGCGGACGGGCCGAGGTTCGTGGCGACCACCTCGTACGATCCGCCGCCGGACGGGTAGGCGTGCACGACCTGCCGGTAGGAGAGCACCACGACGGCCATCAGCCCGACGACCGCCATCGCCACCCAGGTCGTCAGGTGCAGATACGCCAGCCCGCCGAGGGTGAGGACCAGCAGGATCTCCTGCGTGGCGTACGCGACCGACGACAGCGGGTCCGACGCGAAGATCGGCAGCGCCAGCCGCTTGGGCAGCAACGTCTCCTGCAACCCCTCGCTCGGCAACGCCCGCCCGATGACTACCCGCTTGATTCCATCCACGATTCTCGCCACGCGGGGGAGCGTAAGGGCCGTCCGGCGGTCCGGATGGCGGCGGACAGGGTGCCGCAGAGCCCGTGATCCGATGGGATGTGCCGCCAACTGCCGTACAGATCAGGGGAATACGTCTTCCGGAGGTCATCGGGCCGACCCGAGTGCCACTGGTTGTCGCTCACCAGTCTTAACGAAATCCATACGGCTCGCCGCGTCCCGCCCGTCGCCGGTCCGACCCAGCACGGAAGTGCGGCACCTCGACGTCACCGGGGTCCTATAGGGTCACGGCGCCGTACGAGCCGATGACGTAAGGAACGAGCGACGAGTGAGGGCGGACCGGAGCGTGGACCGGAGCACGGGTACGGGCCGGGTGGGGCTGGTCACGATCGGGCGGGAGTGGGGTCGGATCGGCTGTATCGGCTTCGGCGGACCACCGACCCACATCTCTCTCCTGCGGCAGTTGTGTGTGGAGCGCCGCAACTGGATCCCGGCGGAGGAGTTCGAGGATTCCATCACCGCGACGAACCTGTTGCCGGGCCCTGCCTCCACGCAGCTGGCGATCCTCACCGCCTGGCGCCTGCGCGGTCTGCCCGGCGCGCTGGTCGGAGGTCTGAGTTTCATCCTGCCGGGCCTCGCGCTGATCCTGGCCCTTGCCGCGCTGTTCCTGTCCGGGAACCCGCCGCTGTGGGTGCTCGGGGCGGCCGCCGGGGCCGGTTCCGCCGTCGCCGCCGTTGCCGTGCACGCGGCCTGGTCGTTGGCTCCCGGCAGCTGGAAGCGTGCGGGGAAGGCACGTTCCGCCCGTGTCCGCTGGCTCGGGTACGCGCTGGCGGGCGCGGCCGCTGCCGCTCTGACGGGGCCATGGCTCGTGCTGGTCCTGCTCGCGGCGGGACTGCTGGAGGTTGCGATACGCGCCCGCGGCCGGCAAGACGGTCGGCGAGGTGACCGGCGCTTCGGCCGACGCGTCGCGTCGTGGCCGGTAGTGGCTGCTGCTCCGGTGCTCGGCGGGGGAATGGTGGCGCTGGCCTGGGTGGCGCTCAAGGTGGGAGCACTGTCGTACGGCGGAGGGTTCGTCATCATTCCGCTGATGCAGGCGGACGCCGTCGACCACTACCACTGGATGACCGACAGCCAGTTCCTCAACGCCGTCGCCCTCGGCCAGATCACCCCGGGCCCGGTCGTGCAGACCGTCGCCGTGGTCGGGTACGCGGCCGGTGGAGTGTGGGGTGGTCTGCTGGCCGCCTCGGTGGCGTTCGCCCCGTCGTTCCTGTTCGTGATCCTCGGCGGGCGGCATTTCGACGGCCTGCGCTCCAGCGAGCGGGTGCAGGCGTTCTTCACCGGCGCCGGCCCCGCTGTGATCGGGGCCATCGCCGGCTCCGCGATCCCGCTCTCCCTGGCCCTGCGGAACGGCTGGCAGTACGCCGTGCTGGCGGCAGCAGCCCTCTGGCTGCTGGCTGCCCGGCGTGGAGTGGTCAGCGCCCTGCTGGGAGCAGGAGCGCTCGGCGTGGCGGCGGCGCTGGCCGGCTGGGCGGTGGGCTGACCACCATCCGTGCCTCAGCCCGTGGCGGCGGCGCTGGCCGGCTGGCCGGTGGGCTGACCACCATCCGTGCCTCAGCGGCGTTCCCTGCGGCCGCTATTTCAGCAGCCGGGACATCCGCCGGTCCGCGAGGGGTTTGCCGCCGGTCTGGCAGGTGGGGCAGTACTGCAGCGCGGAATCGCTGAAGGACACCTCGCGGATGGTGTCGCCGCAGACCGGGCAGGGTTCGCCCTTCCGTCCATGGACCCGGAGCCCGCTCTTCTTCTCGCTCTTGAGATCCCGCAGGGCCAGCCCGCTGGACCGCTCGATCGCGTCGGCGAGGGTCGAGCCGATCGCCGCGTGGATCCGGGCCACCTCGTCCTCGGAGAGGTTGGCCGCGAGTTTGAACGGCGACATCTTGGCGGTGTGCAGGATCTCGTCGGAGTAGGCGTTGCCGATTCCGGCGATCGTGCTCTGGTCGCGGAGGAGCCCCTTGATCTGGCGGCGGTCGTCCTTCAGCAGCCCGGCGAAGACCGCCGGGGTGAAGGCCGCGGAGAGGGGGTCGGGCCCGAGCCGCGCGATACCGGGTACGTCCTGCGGATCCCGTACGACGTAGACCGCGAGGTGCTTCTTGGTGCCGGCCTCGGTGACGTCGAAACCCGCGCCGTCGGGTTCGGTGAGTCGCACCCGCAGGGCGAGCGGGCCCTTGCCGGGGCGCGGCGGCTCCGCCGGCAGGGCGTCGTTCCAGCGCACCCAGCCGGCGCGGGCGAGATGGATGACCAGGTGCAGGTCCCCTGCCTGGAGGTCGAGGAACTTCCCGTGCCGGGTCACGCTCCCGAAGACGAGGCCTTCGAGTGCGCCCGGCGGTGGGTCGTAGGTCTTGAGCGCGTGGACGGCGAGCGGGTACACCCGCGCGACGGAACGGCCGACGACGTGTTCGGCCAGGAAGCGGGTGAGGGACTCGACCTCCGGCAGTTCGGGCATGTCCTCAGTCTGCCCCGGCGCGGCCCGATCGGCCGGATACGGCGGGCACACACCCCGGCCGGCCTCGCCGAACCGGGCCGGGACCGCAGGTGCCGCCCGCGCGTGGCTTCGCGCGGGCGGCGGACCGTACGTGGGGGGATGCTCAGAGGCCGGCGGCGGCGCTCTGGATTGCGGAGGCGAAGGTGCTCACCTCGGTGTAGACGCCCGGGTACCCGGCTCGCGCGCAGCCTTCGCCCCAGCTGACGATGCCGACCTGGATCCACTGGTTGTTGTTGTCCTTGCGGAACATCGGACCGCCGGAGTCGCCCTGGCACGTGTCGACGCCGCCCTGGGTGAAGCCGGCGCAGATCTCCTCGCCGGGTATCAGGTCGCCGCCGTAGGAGCTGCTGCAGGACGCGTCGCTGACGAACGGGACCTTGGCCTTGTACAGGTAGCGCTGCTGGCCGCCGCCCTCGCTTCTGGCGCCCCAGCCCGCGATGTCGAACGTGCCGGAGTTGAACGCGGTCGTGCCGGCGATGTTCAGGGTCGGCAGGTTGATGGGCTTGGCGAGCTTGATCAGCGCCCAGTCCTTTCCGCTGCCGTTGTAGCCGGGGGCCTGCAGCACACGCGTGGACTTGACCTTGATGGCGCTGCCGCTCTGCAGGTCGACGACGCCCGCCGTCGCGGTGATGGACGTGTTCGCGCCGCTGCCGTTCACACAGTGCGCGGCGGTGAGGACGATCTGCTGGGTGTACAGCGCGCCACCGCAGCCCATGGACAGCCGGACCATCCAGGGGAACTCGCCCTGCGCCGCGCGGGTGCCGCCGACGACGGACGGACTGGGCTCCGGGCTGGGGGCGGTCGCCTGGGCGCTGAGGGGCTGGAGGCTGAAGACGGCGAGGGTGATCGCGCCGAGCGCCGCGTACCTTTTGAGTGGCTTCAGGCCGAGGTGCAGACCGAGTGGCTTCAGGAAGTTCTTCAACGTTCTTCCTCTCGTGTGGGGGAAGGCACGTAGCGGCAGGTGCATGACAACTCTGAATCCGGAAGGCACCGCAGGACTTCCGGTTCGGGTGGGGGATGCCGCAAGAGTGCCGGTGTGAGTGTGCTGGCGGAGCGAACCCTGCGGCAAGTGGGCCTTTTCGGCCACGGACGTCCGCTCCCGGAAGCCGGCACGGCCGGCGCGTCGCCGTCCGACCCCGGGGGTCGGTTTCAGGTAGCGGCGCTCACGAGATATCTTGATGTCGAGACGTTTGTCGATGTGAAGCGGAGTACTGGTGACTGACTCGACCATTATCTATACGCACACTGACGAGGCCCCGGCCTTGGCGACGTATTCGCTTCTGCCGGTGATCCAGGCCTATGCCTCGACCGCGGGCGTCCGCGTCGAGACCCGCGACATCTCGCTCAGCGGCCGCATCATCGCCAGCTTCCCCGAGCGTCTCGCGGAGAACCAGCGGGTCGACGACGCGCTCGCCGAGCTCGGCACGCTGGCCAAGACCCCCGAAGCCAACATCGTCAAGCTGCCGAACATCTCGGCCTCGATCCCGCAGCTCAAGGCGGCCATCGCCGAGCTGCAGTCGATCGGCTACGCGCTGCCGGACTACCCGGACGACCCGAAGACCGACGAGGACCGGGACGTCCGCGCCCGCTACGACAAGGTCAAGGGCAGCGCCGTCAACCCGGTGCTCCGCGAGGGCAACTCCGACCGCCGCGCACCCGCGTCCGTCAAGAACTACGCCAAGGCGCACCCGCACCGCATGGGCGCGTGGACGGCCGACTCGAAGACGAACGTCGCGCACATGACCGCCGACGACTTCCGCTCCACCGAGAAGTCCACGGTCATCGCCGCGGACGGCTCGCTGCGCATCGAGCTCGTGGGTGACGACGGCAGCACCACGGTGCTGCGCGAGTCGGTACCTGTGCTCGCCGGCGAGGTCGTGGACGCGTCCGTCATGCGGGTCGCCGCGCTGCGTGAGTTCTTCACCGCGCAGGTCGCCCGGGCCAAGGCCGAGGGCGTGCTGTTCTCGGTGCACCTCAAGGCCACGATGATGAAGGTCTCCGACCCGGTCATCTTCGGCCACGTCGTGCGGGCCTTCTTCCCGAAGACGTTCGCCGAGTACGGCCGGACGCTGGCCGCGGCCGGCCTGAGCCCGAACGACGGGCTCGGCGGCATCCTCAAGGGCCTGGAGTCGCTGCCCGGGGGCGCGAAGATCAAGGCGTCCTTCGAGGCCGAGATCGCCGAGGGCCCCGAACTGGCCATGGTGGACTCCGACCGGGGCATCACCAACCTGCACGTGCCGAGCGATGTCATCGTCGACGCCTCGATGCCGGCCATGATCCGCACCTCCGGCCACATGTGGGGCCCGGACGGTTCGGAGGCCGACACCCTCGCCGTCATCCCCGACAGCAGCTACGCGGGCATCTACCAGGTCGTCATCGACGACTGCCGCGCGCACGGCGCCTACGACCCGGCGACCATGGGCTCCGTCCCGAACGTCGGCCTCATGGCGCAGGCGGCCGAGGAGTACGGCAGCCACGACAAGACCTTCGAGATCCCGGCCACCGGCACCGTCCGGGTCATCGACACCGACGGCAACGCCGTACTCGAGCAGACGGTCGGCGCGGGCGACGTGTTCCGCATGTGCCAGACCAAGGACGTGCCGATCCGCGACTGGGTCAAGCTCGCCGTGAAGCGGGCCCGCGCCACCGGCAACCCGACCGTGTTCTGGCTCGACGAGGGCCGCGCGCACGACGCCAACCTGATCGCCAAGGTCAAGGCGTACCTGCCCGAGCACGACACCGACGGGCTGCAGATCGAGATCATGACCCCGGAGCAGGCGACCGCGTTCTCCCTGGAGCGCATCCGCCGCGGCGAGGACACCATCTCGGTCACCGGCAACGTGCTGCGCGACTACCTGACGGACCTCTTCCCGATCCTGGAGCTCGGCACGAGCGCCAAGATGCTCTCCGTCGTCCCGCTGATCAACGGCGGCGGCCTGTTCGAGACGGGCGCCGGCGGCTCCGCCCCGAAGCACGTCCAGCAGCTGCTCAAGGAGAACTACCTCCGCTGGGACAGCCTGGGTGAGTTCCTCGCCCTCGCGGTCAGCTTCGAGCACCTGGCGCAGACCACGGGCAACGCGCGCGCCCAGGTCCTCGCCGACACCCTCGACCGGGCGACCGGCACGTTCCTCAACGAGGACAAGTCGCCGAGCCGCAAGCTCGGTGGCATCGACAACCGCGGCAGCCACTTCTACCTGGCGCTGTACTGGGCGCAGGAGCTGGCCGAGCAGACCGAGGACGCGCAGCTGGCCGGCGCGTTCGCGGGTCTCGCCGCGACGCTGGCCGAGCAGGAGCGGACCATCGTCGACGAGCTCATCGCCGTCCAGGGCTCGCCGACCGACATCGGCAGCTACTACCGTCCCGACGACGCCAAGGCTTCGGCCGTGATGCGCCCGTCGAAGGCGTTCAACGACGCCATCGCGACCCTCGGCTGACGAGAGACGCACGGCGGCGCCCGCCGGCCCGGGAGCGATCCCGGGCCGGCGGGCCTTCGTGTTTCCCGGACCTCGGCGCGCGGCCGGCGTGGTGGTGGAGTAGGAGTGGCCGCCCGTTCCGGCCAGCGCGCCCTTGCCGACGATGAGGTACTCGTCGCGGATGGGCGCACCGGCGAACCAGGATTCGAGGATCTCGCGTGGTGCCCTGGCGGGGCGACCGCTACGAGGGGCGGCCCGTGGCGAGGTCCTTCAGCAGGTTCTCGATCGTCGTCAGGCGGGCCTGCAGGGCCTCGACGTCACCGCGGGTGGCGTTCTGCTCGGTGGGCTTGAGGGTGATGATCAGATGGCCGTCCGGTTCCAGCCGGCCCGAGGCGACATCCGCGATCGCCTCACCGTTCTGCATCCGGACCGCGTGCTCGATCTCGGCAGACCGCAGCGCCAGGTCACGCATGGCCTGCGGTACGAGCTTGCCGTCCTCGATGACGGTGGTCGGGGTTCCTTCCAGCAGCCGCTCCGCCCGGGAGTCGCCGGCCAGCCAGCGGTTCACCGCGGAGTTGACGGCGATCAGGGTGAACGCGCCGATCACCCCGCCGAGCAGACTGTTGTCCGGCCCGATGATCGCGTTCTGCACGACGTTGGACAGCAGGAAGATCACGACGAAGTCGAAGGTGTTCAGGTTCGCCAGGCCCCGTTTTCCGGCCAGTCGGAACAGGATCAGGATCAGGGCGTAGACCAGGACGGTGCGGATGATCTTCTCCGCGATCGGCACCTGAACTGACATCAGGTCATGCCACACGACAACTCCTCCGGATTGTGACGCCCACCAGGACCCGCCGGTCAGGCAGCGCAGAGGGTCACGCTACGCGCCGTCGGTCCGGCGCACGCCCGTGCGCCGCGCCGTCGGTCACCGGCGGTCCGCAGCCACTGCTGGCTCGTGCTTCCTGTGTCGCTCTGCTGCACTACGGCCGCGAGGTCGGCGGTGGAGTCACCGGCCACGCCGAGGACCTTGCCGCTGCGGCCGCTCACGATCCTGACGTAGCCGCCGCCCGCGTCGGCCAGCGTCCACTGCTGGTTCGTGCCGCCGTGCGGCTGTACCGGATCAGCGCCGTACCGGTGGAGGTGGAGGCGCCGGGTACGTGGATGGCCTTGTCGCTGCGGCGGTTGACCAGCGTGCAGACGGTCGGCATGGGGGTGGGGGTCAGGGTGGTGGTCCCACCGGAGGCCAGGGTCACGTCCTGGCTCCACGCGCCGGCCCGGACGGTGGTACGGGTGCCGCCCACGCTGTGCAGGGTGACCGAGGTGACCTGGCCCGCGCTCCCGGCCCTCGGCGCGACGAGCAAGGCGGATCTCCGTGCGCTGCTCCGGGCGGAGCCGAAGCTGATCCTCGGGGTCCTCGTCTTCATCGCGGCGGCCGTCGCGGCCCGCCGGGGATCCAGGAAGGCCATCAGGTCGCAGGACTTCGGAACGCGGCTGTGGGACGAGAGCAGCCGACAGGGCTGACCGGCCGTTAACGGCTGTTCAATGCCCCGTTCTCCGGGAAGCACCTCCGCCATCACATACAACCATTAAGGTCTCATTCGCACGTTCGAGTACATGGACGGCCTCGGCTGCGCCGGCAACTCCTCCGCCGATTCCGCCGCCACCGGCAACTGGAGCTCCTGAGCATGTATCTCGCGGACCGCTCCGCCCCCAGCGGGGCGACCACCACGCCGGGCCGTACACGCGGCCGCCGGTTCCCCGGGGTCTCCTCGGTGGTGTTCGCGCTGGGCGCGGTCAGCCTCATCACCGACATCTCCTCCGAGATGGTCACCGCCGTCCTGCCGCTGTACCTCGTCGTGGGGCTCGGCCTCAGCCCGCTGGGCTTCGGCGCGCTCGACGGTGTCTACAACGGTGTCAGCGCGCTGGTCCAACTGGCGGGCGGCCACCTCGCCGACCGGGTGCGGAACCACAAACTCATAGCCGGGCTCGGCTACGGACTGTCCGCGGTGTGCAAACCGCTGCTGCTCCTCGTGCACAGCCTGGGTCCGCTGGGCGTGGTGCTCGCGCTGGAGCGCACCGGCAAGGGGCTGCGCACCGCCCCGCGCGACGCGATGATCTCCCTGTCCACGCCACCGGAGTTCCAGGGCCGGGCCTTCGGCGTGCACCGGGCGATGGACACCACCGGCGCGGTGCTCGGACCCGTCGCCGCGTTCCTGATCCTGCGCGCGGCGACCGACGGCTACGACGCCGTCTTCGGCGTCAGCGCCTGCGTGGCCGTACTCGGCGTGCTGGTCCTGATGCTGTTCGTACCCGGGAAAGTGCGCGCCGGGCAGGCCGAACCGGTGACACCGGACGAGGCCGGGAGTGGGGAGCGGGCCGGGGCCGAGGTCGTGGACAAGCAACCCGTCGACCTTCGCGAGGCGTTGCGCCTCTTGCGCATGCCGCGGCTGCGCGGGCTCGCCGGCTGCGCCGCCCTGCTCGGCCTCACCACCGTCAGCGACGCCTTCGTCTATCTGCTGCTGCAACGCCGTACCGGCATCAGCGAGTACTGGTTCCCGCTGATGCCGCTCGGCACCGCCGCGGTGTTCCTGCTGCTGGCCGTGCCCGTCGGTACGTTGGCCGACCGGGTCGGGCGGCGCGTCGTGTTCCTTGTGGGGCACGCCCTGCTGCTCCTCGCGTACACGCTGCTGCTCTGGGCCCCCGACCTGCCGGCCCTGCCCTATCTCGTGCTCGCGCTGCACGGCATGTTCTACGCCGCGACCGATGGTGTGCTGCCGGCCGCGGTCGCCGCCATCGTGCCCGAGCAGTTGCGGGCCAGCGGCCTCGCGCTGGTCGGCACCGGCCAGGCGCTGGCCCGGTTCTGCTGCTCGATCGCCTTCGGTGCGGCCTGGACCGTCTGGGGAGACGGTCCGGCGCTGGCGGGATCCGCGGTGGGCCTGCTCTGCTGCGCGGCCGTCGCGGGTGTGGTGCTGCGGCCGCCGGGCGGCCGCGCATGATCCGGCACCGTGTACCTACGCCCGCCGCGGTGACGTGTGTACCGACGCTTTCTGTCGCCTCGCAGCTCCCCGCCACTCCTGTCCCGGCATCCGCAAGGATCCCGATGACGCCAAAGCGCCGCCTGCTCATACTCGCCACGGCGGTGCTCCTCCTCGCGGGGCTGGGAATCGGACTGGTCCTGCACGCCGCCTCCCGCGCATACAAGAAGAACCAGCCACAGTCGGGCGCGGTCGGGACCACCGACTTGTGGAGCGTTCCCGCCGACGGCGCCGGAACGCCCCGCCTGCTGATCCCCGGCGCTTCTTCCCCCGCGCCTCTGTAACCACGGCGGACGACCGCGGGACCACCCACGATATGCAGGATGGTTGACGGTCGTCGAAATGGCGGCATAGCCTCAGGGGGAGCAGGTCGAGCGTGTGCGTGGCGCGCCGCGATGTCAGTGACACGTGTCTCTTCGCACCTCGGCCGTAGCTGCCAAGCCTCTGCCGACGCTCGTCGGCCGCCAGGGAAGGAAGCCTCTGATGGTTGGTGCCGGAGACCAGGATGTGCCCGTCGTGGAGTTGTCCACGGGCACGTTGCGCGGCCGCACGGAGGGCGGGGTCGCGGTGTTCAAGGGGGTGCCGTACGCCGAGCCGCCCATCGGCGACCTGCGGTGGCGCCCGGCGCGGCCGCACCCGGGCTGGAGCGGAACGAGGGATGCGACGGCCTACGGTCCCAGCGCCCCGCAGATGTTCATGGAGGGCGGTGACCCGGTACTCGGCGGCCACGGCTTCCCGCCCTTCGACGAGGACTGCCTGACGCTCAACGTCTGGACGCCGTCCTCCGACGCCTCCGGCCGGCCGGTGCTGGTCTGGATCCACGGCGGCGGCTTCGTCTCCGGGTCCGGCTCGCTGCCCAACTACTCCGGTGAGACCTTCGCGCGCAACGGCGACCTTGTGGTGGTGTCCATCAACTACCGCATCGGTCCGCTGGGTTACCTCTCGTTCGGCTCGGACGCGGACGGGGAGCCCGCCAATTTCTGGCTCACCGACCAGGTCGCCGCGCTGCGCTGGGTGCGGGAGAACATCGCGGAGTTCGGCGGCGACCCCGACAACATCACCGTTGCCGGCCAGTCGGGCGGCGCCATCTCCACGGCGGCGCTCGCCGGCCACCCGGAGGGCAGAACCCTGTTCCACCGCGCCATCCTGCAGAGCCCGCCCTTCGGCCTGCACGTTCCCACCCGCGCCGAAGCCCTGGAGCGGACCACCGTCTACCAGGAGATCCTCGGCGCCAAGGGCATCGCGGACCTGCGGGCCGTGCCCTGGCCGCGGCTGATCGAGGCGGGCGGGGAACTGTTCGGGCGCACGATGCGCTGGGGCTACTGGCCCACACCGTTCCTGCCCGTCATCGACGAGGCGACGATGGACCGGCACCCCGTCGAGACGCTGCTCAACGGCGCCGGGTCGGACATCGACGTGCTGATCGGCTGGACCAGGGAAGAGGCCAACTTCGGGTTCGGGCTCGACGAGAGGTACGCCGCCGCCACCCGGGACGAGGTGATCAGCAGGGCGGCGGACACCTTCGGTGAGGGGGCGGCGGAGGCGTACGCGGCCTACGCGGCGACCCGGCCGGGCGCGCGGCCGGTGGACGTGCTGATGGATCTGATCTCGGACGAGCTGTTCCGCGTGCCGAGCGTGGATCTGGCCGAGCGCCGGGCCGCCCAGGGGCGACCGGTGTGGGTGTACCAATTCGACTTCCCGACCCCCGCGCACGACGGCCGGCTCGGTGCCGCCCACTGCCTGGAACTGCCCTTCACCTTCAACAACTTCGACCAGTGGTCGCACGCGCCCTTCCTGGAGGGGATCCGGCCCGCGGCGCGCGACGGCCTCGCCGCGTCCATGCACCAGGCGTGGATCTCCTTCATCCGCACCGGCGATCCGAACCATGCGGCGCTGCCAGTCTGGGAGCGCTATGACGAGCAGTCCCGTACGACCATGCGTTTCGACTCCGTGATCACGGCCACCGCCGACCTCGCGGGGGACTCGCGGAGATTGCACGGTTCTGCGAGCCGGTGATAACGCGTGTAACCTGATCTCTGAACCTGTGTGCTCCGGGCTGACGTGCCCGTGGGCGCACCACCGGGGAATTGATCAAGGAAGTCATGGCCAAGGACGCTCCCGCTCAGCCGCCACGGACCATCACCAGCGCGGATGTGGCGCGCCTGGCCGGGGTGTCCCGGGCCACGGTGTCCTTCGTGCTCAACGACACCCAGGCGCACCGGGTCAGCGAGAGCACCCGCGCCCGGGTACTGGCCGCCGCCGACCAGCTGGGCTACGTCCCGCACGCCGCCGCGCGTTCGCTGCGTGCCGGACGTAGCAATCTGGTGCTGATGCCGTCATCGGTGTCGGCGATCGGCAGGCTGGTCAGCGATTGGGTGGACGATCTGCACAGCGAGCTCGACCGGCGCGGTTACACGGTCGTGCTCCATGCCGGCCGCTTCCCCGACGCCGTCACCGCCGCGCGCGCGTGGGCCGAGCTGCGGCCGGCGGCGGTGTTCGCTCTCTCCGGCGACTCCTTCACCCCGGAAGCGGCCGATCTCCTGCAGCGCGCGGGAATCCGCGGGCTGCTGGCGTTCGCCGCCCGTCCGCTGGCCGGTGCGCACACCGTCGCGTTCGACCACGCGGACATCGGCGCCGCCGCCGTCGACCACCTCGTCGCGCGGGGGCGGCGCAACATCGCCGTGCTGATGCCGCAGGAGCGCGGCCTGAGCGCCTTCGCCGAACCGCGGCTGGCCGGAGCGCAAGGCGTCGCGGCCACACGCATGGCGACCGTGACCGCCGTGGAGGTGGCGTACACCCAGGACTCCGCGGCCCAGTTGGCAGAGCGCTGGCGGGAGCTGGGCTTCGACGCGGTGTTCGCCTACAACGACGAGTACGCGGCGCTGCTGATGCACGCCTTCCAGGACGTGGGCATCGGTGTCCCGGACGACGTGGCCGTGGTCGGCGCCGACGATCTGGTGCTGGCCTCCCTGCAGCGCCCGCCGCTCACTTCCATCCGCCTCAACCTGCCGGGGCCGGGCGTCATCGCCGAGACGCTCCAGCAGCTGATCGAGCACGGAACAGCGGAGCCCGTCGACCCGGTGGACGTCACCCTCATCCACCGGGCGTCCTCCTAGCGTCCGATCATTGGGTCCGGCGACCGTTCAACTTGATCGGCTCCGCCCGCGACGCCGTTGACTTGGGAGTTCACTGATCCAACTGGCGCCCGCATCTGGCGTCGTGCGGGGGCTGCCGGTCCGCCTGTGCACCCGCAAACGGGCCATGCCGTTCCTCCGTGCCGTCGATCGCCCACACCCGCATCCACCGCCCCGTGCTGACCGACAAGATCCGCCGGACAGGCTCTGAGTGCGGCCCAGTTGGCAGCGCCAGGACGCCTCCGGGTTGCCGCTACCGGCAACCCGGTGAACTCCGTCATCACAGGTCACAAGGCACGTCTTCGTCACCAAGGCACCCGCAGACGGTCACCGGTCCCTGGATCCACTGGATCCAGCTTCAAATGTTGGGCACAAATTCCACACATCCACCTCTTCAGACGGGCCCCGAGGGTCTAGACTGACCGTGCTTCACATGGTGGGATACGAGGCGACAAATCATGATCTCCAGGTCAGGCGTTGCGGGCAGCCAACAGCTGCGTCTCCGCCGCCGGATATGGGGGTGATCAATTCCTGGAGCCCGCGAAGGGGGCTTGGGTGCGGGGAGCACCCGAGGTTTCGACGGGTTCCCGCGCACCTTGAGAGTTCGGCAGGACACGTGAGTCCGCTGTTGTCGGGGTGGGTTGTTCAAGTAGCTCTGAAATAGCCCGGGTTGTCATGCGGGCGGGGGCCTCCCGAGAGGAGGAACAGTGCGGGGGGCGGGGGCCTCCCGAGAGGAGGAACAGTGCGGGGGGCGGGGGCCTCCCGAGGGGAGCAACAGTGTTGGACGAACACGTCGAGCCACTGGGGACCTGGGGGGTTCTGTGCGGCAAGGGGGACTAGTCAGGCCGTTTCCGTCGGCGCGCGGGCGTCTGGCGAACGGAGCGATCAGACAGCCCGCGTTCGAATGGGAGCAGCGGTACCGCCGTGCCGTGGTCACCGGCGATACGGTGGCCACCGCCTTCGTGGTGGCGGCGATCGGCAACTTCTTCAGGGCCCGGGACGCGGCCAACTGGCATGAGAACTGGGGAACTTCTCACATTCGGCACCGAGCTGCTGGTGCTGGGAGCGCTTGCGGTGAGCCGGTCGTGGGCTCCGGCCGTGCTCGGCCAGGGCGCCGAGGAATTCCGCCGGCTCGGACGCTCACTGTTCACGGCGACCGTCGTGCCTGCGCTCGGCGGGATCGCCCGCACCTCGCGCAACATCAAGCTCTGGATCTTCGTCGCGATCCCCGCGATCGAACTCGTCACCACGGTGAATTTGTGGAAGACGCCGCGCGCGGTGCTTCAGGGGCAGGGGGCCTTCTGATGCGCGGGGGGCGCCGTCCGGTCGGCGCACGGACCGCAGGCCGAATGGCCGGCGGACGGACAGCAGGCCGAAAGGGCCTGCCCGGGGGGAGGAACGGGACATGAGAGTAAGCGTCTTTGGGCTCGGCTACGTGGGCTGCGTGTCGGCCGCGTGCCTGGCCAGCCTGGGTCACGAGGTCATCGGGGTGGACGTGAGCCAGGTGAAGGTCGACCTGGTCAACGACGGCAAGGCCCCGGTGGTCGAGGAGCGGATCGGCGAGCTCATCGCCGAGGCCGTGCGGACCGGAGCTTTACACGCCACCGGCGACGTCCGCGAGGCGATCATGGGCAGCGAGGTGTCGCTGATCTGCGTGGGCACGCCGTCGGAGCCCAACGGCAGCCTGTGCACCACGTACTTGGAGCGGGTCACCGAGCAGATCGGTGCTGCGGTGGCCGAGCGGGGTGGGCGGCAGACCGTCGTGTTCCGCAGCACCATGCTCCCGGGCACCTGCCTGAACCTGCTGGTGCCGATCCTGGAGAAGTACGTCGGCGGCACGGCCGGGGTGGACTTCGGGGTCGCGGTCAACCCGGAGTTCCTGCGCGAGGGCACGAGCGTGCGGGACTTCTTCGACCCGCCCAAGACCGTCATCGGCGAACTCGACCCGGCAAGTGGCGACGTGGTGGCGGCGCTGTACGACGGAGTGCCCGGCGAGGTGTTCCGGGTGCCGATCCCGACGGCCGAGGCGATCAAGTACGCGGACAACGCGTTCCACGGACTGAAGATCGGCTTCGCGAACGAGCTGGGCGCGGTGTGCCAGGCGCTCGGGGTGGACTCGCACCAGGTGATAGACGTGTTCCTGGCCGACCGCAAGCTGAACATCAGCCCCGCCTACCTGCGACCCGGCTTCGCCTTCGGTGGCTCCTGCCTGCCCAAGGACCTGCGCAGCCTGGTCCACGCCGCACGGCGGGCCGACGTCTCGGTGCCCATCCTCGCCCACGTACTGCCCTCCAACTCCGACCATCTGCAGCGCGCGGTGGAGCTCGTCGAGCGCACCGGCAAGCGTCGGGTGGGCCTGTTCGGTCTTTCCTTCAAACCCGGCACCGACGACCTCCGCGAGAGCCCGCTCGTCGAGCTGGCGGAGAGACTCTTCGGCAAGGGTTACGACCTGCGGATCTACGACCCCAACGTGAACCTCTCCCGGCTGCTCGGCGCGAACCGCGAGTACATCGAGACCCGGCTGCCGCACCTCGCACAGCTGCTCGCGGGCTCCGTCGGCGAGGTGATGGAGCACGCCGAGGTGTGCCTGATCGGAACCAGGGATCCGGACGTGCTTTCGGCGCTGCCCCATGGCGAAGGACCGGTGCTCATCGACCTCATCCACCTTCCCGACGCCGACGTGCGCCGGGCCGAACCGGGGTACGTGGGCCTTGCTTGGTGACGCGGTCAGCGGCGACGGGACGGCCGGTCGCGCGCTGATCCTGGTGGAGAACCTGTCGGTGCCGTTCGACCGGCGGGTGTGGCAGGAGTGCACGACGCTGCGCGACGCGGGCTGGACGGTGCACGTCATCTGCCCCCAAGGGACAAAGCGGGACACCGAGGCGGAGGCGGAGATCGACGGGGTGCGGATCCACCGCTACCCGTTGCGCGCGGCCACCGGAGGGCCGGCAGGCTACCTGCGGGAGTACGGATCGGCGTTGTGGCACACGTTCCGGCTGGCCCGCAAGGTCGGCCCGGTCGACGTGGTCCACGCCTGCAACCCGCCCGACCTGCTGTTCCTGCCGGCACTGTGGCTGAAGCGGCGCGGGGCACGGTTCGTCTTCGACCAGCACGACCTGGTACCGGAGCTGTACCTTTCCCGGTTCGACCGCGGCGAGGATCTGCTCTACCGCGCCGTGTGCGCGCTGGAACGGCGGACCTACCGGGCCGCGGACGTCGTGCTCGCCACGAACGAGAGCTACCGGGACGTGGCACTGCGCCGTGGCGGCCGCCAACCGGCGGACGTCTTCGTGGTGCGCAGCGCGCCCCAGACCGACCGGTTCCAACCGGTGCCGCCCGAGCCGGAGTTGAAGAACGGCAAGCCCCATTTGCTGTGCTACCTCGGCGTCATGGGCCCGCAGGACGGCGTCGACTACGCCTTGCGGGCCCTCGCGAAGCTGCGCGACGAGCTCGGGCGGACCGACTGGCACGCCGTGTTCGTCGGTTCCGGCGACGCCTTCGACGCGATGGTGGAGCTGTCCCGGCAGCTCGGGCTGTCCGATCAGGTGGAGTTCACCGGGCGCATTCCGGACGCCGACCTGGTGCGCTATCTGTCCACCGCGGACGTGTGCCTCTCTCCCGACCCGCGCAATCCGCTCAACGACGTGTCGACCATGAACAAGGTCCTGGAGTACATGGCGATGGGCCGGCCGATCATCTCGTTCGACCTCCGGGAGGCGCGGGTCTCCGCCGGCGACGCCGCCCTCTACGCGCCCGCCAATGACGAGGCCGAATTCGCCAGGCTCATCGCGCTGCTCCTTGACGATCCGGAGAAGCGGGCCCAGATGGGCAAGATCGGCCAGGAGCGGATCAGCGGACAGCTTTCCTGGCGGAACTCGCAAGCGTCGCTGCTCGCCGCCTACGCCGCTGCGTGCCGTGACCACACCCCGGTGTCGGCGGGCGACCCGGTCCGCACAGGGAAGAGGCAGCACCGTTGAGCGATGACACGATCCGCCTGGTCACGATCGGGTGGATTCTCCGTCGACGGTGGCGGCTTCTCGCCGTCCTCGCCCTGGTGGGCGCGCTCGTCGGCTACGGCACCTCGGTGCTGTTCCCGCCGCGGTACACGACGTCGGCATCGGTACTGCTGCCAGGGCAGTGGGAAGAGCGCGAGCTCCTGACTCAGGTGGATATCGCGACCAGTTCGGTGGTGGTCGACCGCGCGGCCGCCGCTCTCGACTGGACCAAGGTCAGCGGCACCGAGCTGCGGGATCGAGTGAGCGCCAAGGCCGCCGACGGGAACATCATCAAGATCTCGGGAACGGCCGACACCCCGGAGCACGCGCAGCAGCTCTCCGACCGGATGGCCCAGCAATTCGTCAAATTCGCCGCGCGGATCGCAGGCGGCAGCACCGACCCCGACGCGGCTACCGGGACTGAGGCCCTGCGGCAGAACGTGGTGGAGACCAACCGCCGCATCACCGACCTGGCCAATGCGGCAGATCCGGGGCAGACCGTGGAGAGCGTGCAGGCCCGCACCGACCTCGAGAAGTTGCGCACTTCGCTGGAGGAGGCCATGACGAAGCTGGACCAGGCCGACCCGGCGACCAACAAGGCCGGCATGGTCGTCATGGGGCCGGCGGCCCGGCCGACCGGTGAGGCGCCGCCGACGAGGATGCAGCTCATCGTCGGCGGGGCGCTGCTGTTCTTCCTGCTCGCGGTCATCGGCCATCTCGTCGCCGCACGGGTGAATCGCCGACTGCGCACCGAACCGCAGATCGCCGCGGCGCTGGGCTCGGCGCTCCTCGGCACCGTCGACGTGCCTGATGAACGGCGCGCGCACCAGCCAGCAGGTCGTGGCCCGCGAGCCCGGATCCGCCGACTCCTCGGCGTCGACACCCGGTGGGACATACCGACCCCGCCGAGGTCCGGCGACGAGGCCGGCTCGCGGATCCGCTACCGGCGGGTGTGCGCTCGCCTCCGGGACCAGCTGCCGGCCCCCCGGCGGCTGCTGGTCGTCGTACCGGACGGCGACGAGATCGCCCGCCGGGCCGCCGGGCAGCTCGTCGCCGAGGCCCAGGACGATCCGCAGCTGCGGGTGGTGGAGGTCTCGGTGGACCGGCCGACAGTGCCGGACCGCGACACCGAGTCCGGTGCCCTGGTCGTGCTCAGCGCGGGCAGCTGGACCGCTGAGGAGCTCGCCGGCATCGCCGAGGCGTGTGCGGACGGCAGGCATGAGGTTGTCGGCATCGTCGTCGCCGGCACGGTCCGGGCCAGTCCGACGCGATCCGCCGACCATCCTCCGGACAACGCCACTGCGGCGCTCGCGGTTCACAGTCACGCGACGGGAGGTTCGGTGTGACGACGAGCACGACTTCGGAGTCGTCGGCAGCCACTCCGCTCCTTGACCTGCAGGGACTGGTGGTGGCGGTGCGCAGGCGCCGCCGCCTCTGGTGCTCCCTGGCGCTCCTGGGACTGCTGCTCGGCGCGGCGGTGGCGGTCCTGCGGCCGCCGCCGCCGGCCGCGGTGACCAAGGTGCTGGTCGCGCATCAGCAGGACCAGCCGAACGACCCCGGAACGCTGATCCGCACCGACGTCGCGCTGCTGCAAACCACGCGAATCGCCGGTATGGCCCTGCAGTCCCTCGGCTCCCCTGAAAAACCAGAGGACTTCATGCTGGACTACGCGGGTGTCGGCCTGACCAACAACCTGCTGCAGATCAATGTGACAGGTGACACCGACGCGGAAGCGGTGGCCCGCGCCAAGGCGCTGGCCGACGCGTTCGTCTCGGACCATGTGAGACGGATTCAGGAAGCCGCGAACGCCGAGTCCAAGGCTCTGCTCGACCAGCGTGACCGCATGCGGGACGAACTCGCCAAGGTCAACAAGTCGATCGGAAACGGACGGCCGGGGAGTGGGCCGACAGCGTCGGCGGACCTGGAGTCGCTCTTCGCCCGCCGGGCCGAGCTCACCTCGCGGATCACCGATTTCGGCCAGCGCGCCGCGGAGGCGCGCATCGGCACGCCCCAGCTCGTCGCCGGCACACAGATCGTGGACGCCCCGCGCGCGGTGCAGCACTCCCTGCCCAGGGCCGCTGCCACCAACGCCGCGATCGGGCTCGTCCTAGGGCTCGTCCTCGGGCTCGCGGTGGCCGCGGTCGGCACGGTGGTGGCGGACCGCCCCGTGCTGCGCCGGGACATCGCGGCGAACCTGGGCGCCTCGGTCATCGCGGAGCTGCCCCGCCGGTCGGGCAGGCGGTGGCAGCGCCGACGGACCCGGGCGGCCCGCGAACGGCTCACCGCGACCCTGGCCCGCACCGTGCGCGGCTCCGCGGAACCGGTGTCGCTGCTGGAACTGGGCTGTGCGCGCAGCACGAGCGTGATCGCCCTGGACCTCGCCGAGGCACTGATGGCGGAGGGGCCAGTGGTCATCATCGATGGTCTGCCCGGCTCGCAGCTCGCAGGCCGCCGCCCGAAGCCGGGAGACCCGACCGTGGTCAGCGGCGAGGGTGCCGCGGCCGTGTCCCATCAGGAGCGCCGACTCGGTGTCGGCTCGGTGGCCCCCGGCACGGCGTGGACCGGCCTCCCGGACCTCGGTACCCAGACCGTGCTCGTCGTGCGTGCCGGGCACGGCAGCACCGCATGGCTGCACACCGTGGCGCGGCAACTCGCGGACCTGCTCATTCCGGTGATCGGTGTGGTGCTGATCGACCCCGATCCGCGGGACAGGACCGACGGCACCCTGTGGGACGGGCTGCACACCGCGCTGCGCGGTCACAACGAGCGGCTGGCCCGGCAGAACGCGCCGGGCCGACTGCTGACGGAGCGGCCGTCATGGGCCGTACGAGTCCCGGACAGCGATCAGGAGGCACGGTAATACATGTGCGGCATAGCAGGCACGTACCGATGGCCGGACGGGAAGGTCGTGACCGACCGGCTCACCGATACCCTCGCCCACCGCGGTCCTGACGGGGCGGGCCGGTACGGCCACCCCGTCGGTGACGGCGAAGTGCACCTGGGGCACCGCCGGCTGGCCATCATCGACCTGTCCGAGACCGGCGCCCAGCCGATGGTCTCGGACGGCCTCGTCCTGACGTACAACGGCGAGCTGTACAACGCGCCCGAGCTGCGCGGCGAACTGGCAGCCGCGGGGGTGCGCTTCCGCGGTACCTCCGACACCGAGGTGCTGCTGGAGGCCTGGCGGCGCTGGGGCACGGACTGCCTGCCCCGGCTGCGCGGCATGTTCGCGTTCGGGATCTTCGACGAGCGAACCGGTGACCTCGTGCTCGCCCGCGACCAACTCGGCATCAAGCCGCTGTTCCTGCTCCGGCGCGGTGCGGGCCTGGTGTTCGCCTCCGAGCTCAAGGCGCTCGCCGCCGCCACCGGCGGGTCGCTGCAGGTGGACGATGCGGCGCTGGTGGCCTCGCTGCTGTACTACTGGGTGCCGGACTCACGCTGCGCGTTCCGCGAAGCGGAGAAGCTGCCGCCGGGGAGCTGGCTGCGGTGCCGGCCCGACGGCCGGGTGGAGCGCGGCCAGTACTGGAACCTGCGGGACGTCGCCGCCGAGGGCCAGGAGCGGGCCCGCAGCGGCGAGCGGCCGGATATCGCTGCCATCGTCGAGGAGTCGACTCGACGCCACCTGCTCTCCGACGTACCCGTGGCGACCTTCCTCTCCGGCGGTCTCGACTCCAGCTACCTCACCGCCCTGGCGGCCCGCGACCAACCCGGGATCTCCGCCTACACGATCGGGTTCCGCGCCGAGGACGCCAAGTTCGAGGCGATGCCGGACGACCTTCGCTATGCCCGGCAGGTGGCCGAGCGGTTCGGCGTCGACCTGCACGAGATCGAGATCGCTCCGAACGTGCTGGACCTGCTGCCGCAGATGACGTACCACCTGGACGAGCCGATCGGCGACCCCGCCGCGATCAACACGTTCCTGATCTGCGAGGCCGCCCGGGAGGCCGGGGTCAAGGTGATGCTCTCGGGGATGGGTGCCGACGAGCTGTTCGCCGGGTACCGCAAGCACCTGGCCAACCTGCTCGCGCTGCGCTACCAGCGCGTCCCGCGGCCCCTGCGGCGCGGCCTGTCCAGGGCCGTGGACCGGCTGCCGGTCGCCACGGCCCGCCGGGGGTACCGGTCGGTGCGCTTCGCGAAGCGGTTCCTCTCCTTCGCCGATCTGCCGGAGGAGACCGCGTTCCGGCGCAGCTACACCATGTACGACCAGGACGAACTGCTCGCCCTGGTCAATCCGGACCTGGCCGGGACGGTCGATGACGTGCTGACCGAGCACGCGGACATCTACCAGGACAACGAACTCGACGACTTCGTCAATCGCATGTGCCTGGGCGACGCCCGGATGTTCCTGCCGGGCCTGAACCTCGCCTACACGGACCGCTCCAGCATGGCCGCGTCGACCGAGGTGCGGGTGCCGTACGTGGACGTCGAGGTGGTCAAGGCGGCGTTCGCCGTGCCCGGCGATCGCAAGATCGTCGGCCGGCAGGGCAAGGCCGTCCTCAAGGAGGCGGCCACCTCGATCCTGCCCCGGGAGATCGCATACCGGCCCAAGGGCCTGTTCAGCGCCCCGCTGCGGGCCTGGATGAGCCGGGATCTGGCACCGCTGGTGCGCGAGGTGGTGAACGACGGCGTGCTCGTCAATTCCGGGATCCTGCGCCGCGACGCGCTGGCGCGGATGGTCGCCGAGGACGCCGCCGGGCAGCGGGACTTCTCCAAGCATCTGTGGCATGTGCTGACCCTCGAGTACTGGTATCGCGGCGCGACCTCCGGCTCCGGCCGGACCCACCCCTGACGGCGTAGAAACAAAAGGAGTTCGGGTGAAGCAGGTTGTGCAGAACTACAAGAGCGGCGAGTTGGCGCTGCTCGACGTACCGGTGCCGGGGTGCAAGCCGGGCGGTGTGCTGGTCCGCAGCGCGTACTCGCTGATATCCACCGGGACCGAGCTGATGAAGGTGTCCGAGGCCGGCCTGTCGATGGTGGGCAAGGCCCGCTCCCGTCCCGACCAGGTGGCCAAGGTGATGCAGAGCGTGGCCACCAACGGGGTGCCGGCCACCTACCGCAAGGTGATGGGCAAGCTGGACTCCTACACACCGTTGGGCTACTCGCTGTGCGGGGTGGTCGAGGAGGTCGGCACCGGGATCGACGATGTGAAGGTCGGCGACCTCGTGGCCTGCGCAGGCAATGAACACGCGCTGCACGCCGAGCTGAACTGGGTGCCGAAGAACCTCTACGCCCGGGTGCCGGACGGCCTCTCGCCACGGCACGCGGCCTTCGGCACGGTCGGGTCTATCGCGATGCAGGGCGTCCGCCGCGGCGAGCCACAGCTCGGCGACGTGGCGCTGGTCATCGGCCTCGGGCTGATCGGGCAGTTGGTGGTGCAGTTGCTCACCGCCTCGGGAGTCCGCGTCGTCGGCGTCGACCCCGACCCGGTGCGCTGCGAGCTCGCCGAGCGCCTGGGCGCCGCGGCCTGCGGCGATCCCTCGTCCGCGGCCGTGGAAGCCGCCGTTGTCGAGCTCACCGACGGGCACGGCGTGGACCAGGTGTACCTGGCCGCCGGCGGCGGTACCAACCAACCCGTCGAGTTGGCCGCCCGGTTGAGCCGGGACCGCGGCCGGGTCGTCGACATCGGCAAGTGCCGCCTTGACCTTCCGTGGAACGCGTACTACGAGAAAGAGCTCGACGTCCGGTTCTCCCGCAGTTACGGCCCCGGGCGCTACGACCCGGAGTACGAGCTGGAGGGGCGCGACTACCCGATCGGCTACGTGCGCTGGACCGAGCGCCGCAACCTGGCGTCCTTCCTCGATCTCCTCGCCCGCGGCCGCGTCGACGTGGAGCCCCTGGTCTCCCACATCTCCGACTTCGATGACGCCGTCGAGACGTACCAGCGCCTGAAGGACGGCGACCTGAAGGCCGTGGCCGTGCTGTTCCGGTACCCCGAACAGAAGGAGGAAGCGCAGGCCCCGGCGGTGACCGTGCCCGCGGTGCGACGCAGCGACAAGGCGCCCACCACGGCCGGGTCACCCAAGGCGCAGGTGCGCCTTGCGTTCGTCGGCGCGGGAAACTACGCGACGTCGATGCTGCTGCCGCACCTGGCACAGCGCGACGGCGTCGAGTTGTCCACGGTCGTCACCACGACGGCGCTGTCCGCGGCCAACGCGCAGCGGAAGTTCGGCTTCGCCGAGGCGACCACCGATCTCGACGCCGTGCTCGGCGACCCGTCCATCGACGCGGTCTTCGTGGTCACCCGGCACAGCTCGCACGCCGAACTGACGCGAAGGGCACTGCTGGCAGGCAAGGCGGTGTTCGTCGAGAAGCCCCTGGCCCTCACCGAGGACGAGCTGGCAGGCGTGCTCGCGGCGGTGGAGGAGTCCGGCAACGACCGGCTGCAGGTGGGCTTCAACCGCCGGTTCGCGCCGCTGCTGCAGGAGGCCAGCAATCGGTTCGGCGCCAGGACCGGTCCTGCGAGCCTCCGCTACCTGGTCAACGCAGGTCGGCTGCAGCACGGCAGCTGGTACCTCCAACAGGGCGCCGAGGGCTCGCGGTTCGCCGGTGAGGGCGGGCACTTCATCGACACGGCGAGCTGGCTGCTCGCGGCCGACCCGGTCTCGGTGTACGCGGTCGCCACGTCCGGTAACGAGGACCTGCAGGTCGTGCTGCGCTACCCGGACGGGTCCACCGCCACCATCAGCTACATCACCACCGGCCCGCCCGGCTTCCCCAAGGAGACGCTGGACCTGATCGCGGACGGCAAGGTGCTGCGGCTCGACGACTTCGTCCGTGCCTCGGTATACGGCCGTAAGCGGTGGGTCAGTTCGCGGCTGCCCAAGGCCCGGGACAAGGGCCAGTCCGCCGAGCTGGCCGCGTTCATCAAGGCCGTGCGGACCGGCGGGCCGATGCCGGTGCCGCTGGAGTCGCTGGTCGCCACCACGGCGGCCACCCTCGCCGTGCGGGCCAGCCTGGTCGGCGGCGCGCCGGTGACGTTGGCGAGGGCCCGATGACCATGAGCGCGGGCTGGTACCTGCGGCGGTTGTCCCGGATGGGACCGCGAGAGGTCGGCGGCCGGGCGGGCGACGCGGTGCGCAGGCGGCGGTGGCGGTCGGCGCTGCCGGACTGCCCGAGCGTGACCGGCGCCCGGTTCACCGCGGTACTGCCCGCCGGGACGATCGCCGCAGTGCCACCGGACGCCGCGAAACGTCTCATCGCCGAGGCGGACCGGCTGATGGACGGGCACGCCGAGTACTTCGGGGTGGACCGCGACGACCTGGCCGACCCGGACTGGTCGTACGACCCGAAGACCGGGCGACGGGCTCCGTCCGGTTACGCCTTCGACGTGCCGTACCGGAACGAGGACGCGGTCGGGGACATCAAGCAGATCTGGGAGCTGTCCCGGCACCAGTACCTCACCGTGCTCGCCGCCGCCTACGCGATCACCGGGAACGAGCGGTACGCCGAGCGAGTGGCCGAGCACCTGCGGTCCTGGTGGACGGCCAACCCACCGCTGCGTGGCGTGCACTGGATCAGCGGCATCGAGCTGGGGATCCGGCTGTTGTCCTGGGTGTGGATCCGCCGGCTGCTCGACGGCTGGCCGGGCGCGGCCGGTCTTTTCGAGCGCAACCCGGTTGCGCTGAACCAGATCTGGCACCACCAGCGCTGGCTGGCCGCCTTCCCCAGTCGGGGGTCCTCGGCGAACAACCACGTCATCGCCGAGACCGCCGGGCAGTTCGCCGGGGCCTGCGCATTCGGGTGGTTCCCCTCATCGGCGCGCTGGCGAGCCGACGCGCTGCGGTCGCTGGAGCGGCAGCTGCGAAGCAACACCTTCCCCTCCGGCCTCAACCGCGAGTTGGCCACCGAGTATCACGGACTCGTCCTTGAACTCGGCATGGCCGCGGTGGCCGAGGCGGATGCCGCCGACGTGCCCGTCCCCGCGTCGATCCGGCTGGTGCTGCTGCGGATGACCGACGCGCTCGCGGCCGTCGTGGACGGCCGGCTGCGGCCGCCGCGCCAGGGGGACGCGGACGACGGGTACGGTCTGGTCGTGGACGGCGCGGGCACCGACCGCTGGGCCTCGCTCCTTGCCACCGGGGACGCCGTGTTCGGCCGACTCGACTGGTGGCCGACGGTGTCCGACACCGATGTGCGCACCCAGCTCCTTGCCGCGCTCATCCGGCCGTACGCGGAAATGGGAACCACACCGGCCGTGACCCGCCCGCCAAGCCGACCGGCCCACTTCGCCGACGCGGGGCTCACCATCCTGCGCGGTCCGGAGGAGATCTGGTGCCGCTGCGACGGCGGTCCGCACGGGTTCCTGTCCATCGCCGCGCATGGCCACGCGGACGCGCTGTCCGTGGAGGTCCGGCACGACGGGGTTGACGTGCTCGCCGACCCGGGGACGTACTGCTACCACGGACAGCCCCAGTGGCGGCAGTACTTCCGGTCGACCCTCGGCCACAACACCCTGCAACTGGACGACGGTGACCAGTCCGTCTCCGGCGGGCCGTTCCTGTGGACCCGGCATGCCCGCAGCCGCGTCCTGGTCGCGGACACATCCAGCGAAGGTGTGGCCCGCTGGAGCGCCGAGCACGACGGTTACCAGCGCTCCGTGCACCGCCGCCGGGTGGAACTGACCGCCGCAACCATGGAGTTGCGGGTGGTTGACGAGGTGCGCGGCCCGCGCCGGGCCGTGCGCCTGGCGTTCCACCTCGGCCCGGCGATCGCCGCGGACCTGGTGGGGAACCGGGCCGTGCTCACCTGGAACCGGGACGGCGAGGACCGCTCCGCGGTGCTCGACCTGTCCGGGCAGCTGAGTTGGCGGGCGCATCGCGGCGAGAGCGACCCGCCGCTGGGCTGGTACTCCACCGGCTTCGGGCGCAAGGAACCCAGCACCACGCTGGTCGGCACCGGCTTCACCGACGGCCCCGCGCTGTTGGGGGAGTTCACCACCGTACTCACGTTCCGCGGGAGGGAGAACGCGTGGTGATCAAGAGGCGGCACCGGGCGCTGTCGACGGCACCGCTGGTACTGGTCCTGCTGGCGGCGACGGGCTGTGAGAGCACGCCGGGCGCGCGGCCGGAGCCGGCCGCCGCGCCATCCACGTCCGTGGCCCAACCCGTGACCCAGGTGTGCGCCAAGCCCCCGGCCGGGCCGGCGGAGGCGCCGGCGGGCGCGGTCGCGGTCGACCCCGCAGTGGTCGGTGACCTGGCTGCGAAGACCAAGAGCAGCCCCCCGAACACCACGTTCTGGCTTCGGCCGGGGACGCACAAGCTCGACCCGGACCGCTACGCCCAGGTCGTCCCCAAGCAGGGGAACCGCTACCTCGGTGCGCCGGGCGCGGTGCTCGACGGCCGCAAGACCAACCAGTACGCGTTCAGCGGTACCGCCGGCAACGTCACCGTTCAATACCTGACCGTGCAGAATTTCGTCGCGCCGCCGGATGAGGGCGTGGTCAACCACGACTCGGCCGACGGATGGCTGATCGAGCACTCGACCATCCAGTACAACTCCGGCGCCGGGCTGATGGCCGGTGCCCGCCAGCAGGTCCGCGCCAACTGCCTGCGCAACAACGGGCAGTACGGAATGAACGCGTACAAGTCCGGTGGCTCCATCAGCGGCCTGGTGGTCGAGGGCAACGAGATCGTCGGCAACAACACCGGCGACTGGGAGCGGCGGAAGGAAGGCTGCGGCTGCACCGGAGGCATCAAGTTCTGGGCCGTCAACGGCGCCGACATACGCGGCAACTGGGTGCACGACAACCGCGGACCCGGGTTGTGGGCGGACACCAACAACAACGACTTCCGCATCGAGGACAACGTGCTGGAGGCCAACGACGGTGCCGCGCTGATCTACGAGACCAGCTACAACGCGGTCATCCGGAAGAACACGATCCGGCGGAACAACTGGGTCGAGGGCCGCAAGTACGCCGACCGCGGCGACACCTTCCCGTTCGCGACCGTCTACGTGTCCGAGTCCGGCGGCGAACCACGGATCCGAGCCCGTACGGACAAGATCGAGATCTACCGGAACGTGCTGGAGAACAACTGGTCCGGGATCACCCTGTGGGAAAACGCTGACCGGTTCTGCAACAGCCCGGCCAACACCTCGTCCGGTGACTGCACGTTGCTGGTGAAGAAGACCGACCTCTGCGCACGGCCGGCGATCGCCACCGCACCGCTCTACGCCGACTGCCGGTGGAAGACCCAGCGGGTGGACATCCACGAGAACCGCTTCGTGCTGGACACGTCCGTCGTCCAGTGCACGGTGAAGTGCGACCGCATGGCGGTCCTCGCCAACTACGGCACCTATCCGGACTGGTCGCCGTACCAGGGCGAACGGGTCGCCGAGGCGATCACCGGCAAGCAGAACAACCGCTGGCACGACAACGTCTACATCGGACCGTGGAAGTTCGTCGCCCACGACCCGAGCCGGGTGCTCGACTTCGGGCAGTGGCAGGGCACGCCGTACCAGCAGGACACGGGCAGCACCCTCCGCGCACAGGGCGGTGGTTGAGATGAGCCCGGACCACACAGAGCACACGTCGAAGATCGTCGGGACGGTCTGGGGGCTGCTGATCCTCAACACGCTCGGCTCCACCGGAGCGAAGACCATCATCCCGCTGCCCCGCTCCCTCATCCAGATGGTCACCATGGGCGCGCTGGTCGCCGCGTTCGCGCTGGCGCTCGCAGGTAATCTCCAGCTGCGCATCCGGCCCAGCGCCTTCGTGTTCCTGCTCACCCTGCTCCTTGTGCCGAGCATGATCTCCAGCGCGAGCCTGGAGTCCGGGTCGGGTGCGCTGTTCCGCTGCGCCCGGCTTGCTCTGTTCATCGGCACGCTGTGGCTGCTCAGCCGCTGGTGGGACGGCGGCCTGACGTTCGTACGGCACCACATCCGGATCTACTTCGCGGTGCTCGGGTCGGTGGCCGTCGGCCTGGTCGCCTCACCGGGAGCGGCCATGCCCGGGCTCTACGGCGGGCGGCTTGTCGGCGCGTTGTGGCCGCTCACCCCGCCGCAGATCGGACAGTACGCCGCAGTGATCATCGGGCTCACCGTGCTGCTCGTACTGGGGCACCGGATCGACAGGGGCAGCGCGGCGGTAGTCATCGTGCCGTCACTCATCCTGCTCGCGCTGACCCATACCCGGACGGCCACGCTCGGCCTGCTCATCGGGCTGGTGCTGGCGATCGGCTCGCTCGTCCTGACCAGCGCCGCCGCCCGCCGGTTCTTCGGCTGGACGGTGGTGATCGCCACGGTGACCGCGGTGGGGTTCAGCTCCGCGCTGCAGGCGTGGTTCCTGCGCGGACAGGACAAGGAGAACTTCTCCAACCTCACCGGTCGGGCCAAGGTCTGGGACGCCCTGCTGGCAGCCCCCCGGACGAGCTCGGAGCAGTGGTTCGGCATGGGCCTGGGCGACAAGTCGTTCGGCGGCCTGCCGATCGACAACAGCTGGCTGGCCGTTTACAACGAGCAGGGTCTGACCGGCGTCACCCTGGTAGCGGCGATCATCATCGTGCTCGGCGGCGTCGCGTTGCTGCGGCCACCGTCGCTGTCGAGGGCCTGCGCGATCTTCCTGATCAGCTACTGCGCGATCGCGTCGTACACCGAGGCCGGGCTTGGCGACGCCTCGCCGTATCTGCTGCATCTGGCCGTGGCCGCCTCGCTGCTTGCGGCACCTGCCGCGGTCACTCCCCGCTCCACGCCCCAAGTCCCTCGACGGCACATACCGCGATGGGCCCAGAGATCGGAGGTGATCTGAGCATGCATGTCCTCGTGTTGCACAACCGCTACGCCTCGGCGCAGCCGAGCGGGGAGAACAAGGTCGTCGACCAGGAGGTGGCTCTGCTGCGCGAGGCCGGCCACCGGGTCGAGGTGTTCGAGCGGCGCAGCGACGACATCGCCACCCTGTCCCTGCTCGCCAAGGTCGCGCTGCCGCTGCTCGTGCCGTGGAACCCGGCGGTCCGCTCGGAGCTCGCCGCCCGGCTTCGCACCTCACGCCCTGACGTGGTGCACGTCCACAACGTCTTCCCGCTCCTGTCGCCCGCGGTGCTTGCCGCCTGCGCCGACGCCGGTGTGCCCGTCGTCGCCACGCTGCACAACTACACCCAGGTCTGCCCGCCCGGCACGCTGCAGCGGGACGGCCGGCCGTGCACCGAGTGCGTCGGGTCGGCGCCGCTGCCCGCCGTACGGCACGGCTGCTACCGGAACTCCCGGCTTGCGACGGTGCCGCTCGCGGTCAGCCTCTCGGTCAACCGGCGGCGGTGGTGGTCCGGCGTGGAGCGGTTCTTCTGCATCTCCGCTGCGCAGCGCGATGTCCTGGTGCGGGCCGGCATGCCGGCCGAACGGCTGGCGGTGAAGCACAACTTCGTGCCGGACCCGGACGCCCGCCGAGCGGGCGACGGCGAGCATCTGCTCTATCTCGGGCGGCTCGCGGAGGCCAAGGGCGTGCGGTTGCTCATGGCTGCGTGGGACGAGATCGCCGCCGGCGGCGGTGTGGGCGTGCCGC
Organism: Streptomyces fildesensis; assembly: GCF_016107395.1. Classification (GTDB taxonomy): domain Bacteria; phylum Actinomycetota; class Actinomycetes; order Streptomycetales; family Streptomycetaceae; genus Actinacidiphila; species Actinacidiphila fildesensis. The sequence goes on along the minus strand of NZ_JAAIKO010000007.1, from coordinate 185,938 downwards.
TCGTGGTCGCCGGCACGGGGCCGCTGGAGCCAGAGGTGACCGCCTGGGCGGCGGGCCGGGACGACGTGCGGTACGTCGGCCTGTATGACGCGGAGGAGTGCCGGCAGGCCATCGCGCGTTCGGTCGCCGTGGTGGCTCCCTCGACGTGGTTGGAAGCGTTCGGCCTGGTGGTCGTGGAGGCGATGGCGGCCGGGGTCCCGGCCGTCGCCGCCGGTCACGGCGCCTTCGTCGAACTCGTCGAGGACGGGGTGACCGGGCTGCTGCACCGGCCGGGCGAGCCCGCCTCGCTCGCGTCCTGCATACGCCGGATCGCGGCCGAGCCGGCCCGCAACCAGGAGATGGGCCAGGCGGCCCGGCGCCGTTACGAGCAGGGCTTCAGCCCGGCCGTCGGCCTGGAGCGCCTGGTGGAGGGGTACCGCACCGCGATCGCGGTGCGGTCCGGCGGCGGGGACAGCGCGCCGCCGATAGGGATGGAATCAATGGGGGGCAGTAAATGACACGTTGCCGACTGTGCGGCTCGGCGTCGCTGGCGAGCGTCGTCGATCTGGGGGCGACCCCGCCGTGCGAGAGCTTTCTCGCCGCGGACCAACTGGACCTGCCGGAGCCCGCGTACCCGCTGCATTTGCGGGTCTGCACCGACTGCTGGCTCGCGCAGATCCCTCCGCTGATCACGCCGGAGGAGACGTTCAAGGAGTACGCGTACTTCTCCTCGTACTCGACCTCCTGGGTGGAGCACGCGCGCACGTTCGTCGCGGATGCCGTGCAGCGGGTGGGTATCGGGTCCTCGGAAGAGGAAGCCTTCGTGGTCGAGGTCGCGAGCAACGACGGGTACCTGCTGCGGCATGTGGTGGACCGGGGGATCCGCTGCCTCGGCATCGAGCCGTCGGTCAACGTCGGGGCTGCGGCGCGGGACGCGGGTGTGCCCACGCTCACGGAGTTCCTGAGCCCGGACACCGGCGCCGCCGTCCGCGCCGAACACGGTCCGGCGGACCTGGTCGTGGCCAACAACGTGTACGCGCACATACCCGACGTGGTCGGGTTCACCCAGGGGCTGCGCGCCCTGGTCGCCGACGACGGCTGGGTCTCCATCGAGGTGCAGCACCTGTTGACCCTGATCGAGGACAACCAGTACGACACGATCTACCACGAGCACTTCCAGTACTACACGGTCGCGTCCGCGATCCGGGCCCTTGCGAGTGGCGGACTCGCGCTCGTGGACGTCGAGTTGCTGCCCACGCACGGCGGCTCCATCCGGCTGTGGGCCCGGCCCATCGAGGTGGCCGGCGAGCCGACACAGCAGGTGGCCGATGTACTGGACCGGGAGAAGGCCGCCGGGCTTCAGGAGCTGTCCGGGTACGCCGAGTTCTCCGCCCGGGTGGCCAAGGTGCGCCGGGACCTTCTGCGGTTCCTCATCGAGGCGGCCGAGCGCGGCGAGACGGTCGTCGGCTACGGCGCCCCGGGCAAGGGCAACACCCTGCTCAACCACTGCGGCATCCGGCCCGACCTGCTCGCGTACACGGTCGACCGCAACCCCTACAAGCACGGCAGGTTCACCCCGGGCACCCGCATCCCGATCCTGCCGCCCGAGCAGATAGCCGCCGACAGACCGGACTACGTCCTCGTCCTCCCGTGGAACCTGCGGGCCGAGCTGGTCGAGCAGCTCTCCTTCGTGCACGACTGGGGCGGCCGGCTGGTCTTTCCCATCCCGGAACTGAGCATTGTCGAGGCCAAGTCATGAAGGTCGTGCTGTTCTGTGGCGGTTACGGGATGCGCATGCGCAACGGAACCTCCGACGACGTCCCCAAGCCGATGGCGATGGTCGGACCGCGACCGCTGATCTGGCACGTCATGCGCTACTACGCGCACTTCGGGCACACGGAGTTCATTCTGTGCCTCGGGTACGGGGCGCACCACATCAAGGACTTCTTCCTCAACTACGAGGAGACGACGTCCAACGACTTCGTGCTGCGGGGCGGGCGGACCGAGCTGCTGTCCACCGACATCTCGGACTGGACGATCACGTTCGCGCAGACCGGCATCGAGTCGCCGATCGGGGAGCGGCTGCGCCGGGTGCGGCGCCACCTGGACGGCGACGAGATGTTCCTCGCCAACTACGCCGACGTGCTCACCGACGCCCCGCTGCCGGAGATGATCGACCAGTTCGCCCGGCGCGACGCCGGTGCGTCGATGATGGTGGTGCCGCCGCAGTCCTCGTTCCACTGCGTGGAACTGGGCGAGGACGGCCTGGTGGGGGGCATCACCGCGGTGAGCGACATGCCGCTGTGGGAGAACGGTGGCTACTTCGTACTCCGCCAGGAGGTCTTCGACCACATACCGGAGAACGGGGACCTGGTCGCCGACGGATGTGGACAACTGGCCAAGCGCGGACGGTTGGTGGCGCATCAGCACCGCGGCTTCTGGAAGCCGACCGACACCGTGAAGGAGCGGGCTGCGCTCGACGACGCCTACACCCGGGGCGACCGCCCGTGGGCCGTGTGGGAACGGGACGGCGCCGGGGCGAGCACGACCGGCAGCAGGCACGGCGCCGGAGCGAAGGCGTGATCCGGCTCGGGGCCGGGCGCCTGGACCGGATCGCCGCGGTGGGCGCGCACTGCGACGACATCGCCATCGGCGCCGGCGGCACGCTGCTGACGCTGTGCCTCGCGCGGCCGGGTATCCGCGTCGACGCGCTGGTGCTCTCCGGCGGTGGCGGCGCGCGGGAGCGGGAGGAGCGGGCCGCGCTCGCCGCCTTCTGCCCGGGCGCCGATCTGCGGCTGACGGTGCTCAAGCTGCCGGACGGCCGAATGCCCGTGCACTGGGACGAGGCCAAGGCCGCGGTCGAGGAGCTGCGCGCGGGGACCGAGCCGGATCTGGTGCTCGCGCCGCGTACCGATGACGCGCACCAGGATCACCGCGGCCTGGCGAAGCTGATACCCACCGCATTCCGCGACCACCTCGTGCTCGGCTACGAGATCGTCAAATGGGACGGCGATCTCGGCCGTCCGTCGGCGTACCAGCCGCTGTCGCCGGAGACCGCCGAACAGAAGGTGCGGCTGTTGCAGGAGCACTACCCCTCGCAACGGCACCGGCCCTGGTTCGACCGGGAGGCCTTCATCGGTCTTGCGCGGATCCGCGGCATCGAATGCCATGCGCGCTACGCCGAGGCGTTCGCCGTCACCAAACTCACGCTCAATCTGGAGGGATGAACCTTGCGCGTACTACTGACCGGCCACCAGGGCTACCTGGGCACCGTGATGGCCCCGGTCCTCAGCGCCGCCGGACACGAGGTCGTCGGGCTTGACGCCGGTCTGTTCGCGGACTGCGTGCTCGGCCCGCCGCCCGCGGACCCGCCGGGGCACCGGGTGGACCTGCGCGACGTCACGGCCGACCACGTGGCCGGGGTGGACGCCGTGATCCACCTGGCCGCGCTCTCCAACGACCCGCTGGGATCGCTGGCGCCGGAACTCACCTACGACATCAACCACCACGCGTCCGTCCGCCTCGCGCGGCTGGCCCGCGACGCCGGAGTGCGACGCTTCCTGTACGCGTCGACCTGCTCGGTCTACGGCGCCTCCGGCGGCGACGACCTGGTCGCCGAGGACGCCCCGCTGCGCCCGGTGACGCCGTACGCGGAGTCGAAGGTGCGGGTGGAGGACGACCTGCACGCGCTGGCGGACGGCGACTTCACCCCGGTGTTCATGCGCAACGCCACCGCCTTCGGCTACTCGCCCCGGCTGCGCGCCGACATCGTGCTGAACAACCTGGTGGGCCACGCGCTCCTGTCCGGCGAGGTGTTGGTGCTCTCCGACGGCACCCCGTGGCGCCCGCTGGTGCACGCCGCCGACATCGCGCGCGCCTTCACGGCCGCGCTGACCGCGCCGCGCGAAGCCGTGCACGACCGGGCCTTCAACATCGGCAGCGAGATCAACAACGTCACGGTCGCCGAGATCGCCGACCAGGTCGCCGAGGCGGTGTCCGGCGCGAAGGTGGTGATCACCGGGGAGAACGGTGCCGATCCGCGGTCGTACCGGGTGGACTTCTCCCGGTTCCGCGCCGCGATACCCGGCTTCGACTGCGAGTGGACGGTGAAGCGGGGTGCACTCGAACTCGCCGCGGCCTACCGGAAGTTCGACCTGACCCGGGAGGACTTCGAGCAGCGTTTCACCCGGCTTGCCGTGCTGCGCGCGGCGTCCGACGCGGGCACCGTCGACGACACCCTGCGGTGGCGCCGATGACCGACACCGCCGAAGAGATGTACACGCTGGTGGAGCGGCTGTACCCGCTGTGCCGGAGCATCACCGGCGACGGTGTGCGCGCCACCCTGGACATCGTCGGGGAGTACATCCCCTTGCAGGTGCATGAGGTGCCGACCGGGACGCAGGTGCTCGACTGGACGGTGCCGCAGGAGTGGAACATCCGGGACGCGTACGTCGCCGACGCCGCCGGCAACCGTGTCGTCGACTTCGCCGCGTCCAGCCTGCACGTGCTCGGCTACAGCGTGCCGGTGTCGGCGACCATGCCGTTGGCCGAGCTGCGCGAACACCTGCACACCCTGCCGGACCAACCGTCCTGGGTGCCGTACCGCACCAGCTACTACAAGCCGGAATGGGGGTTCTGCCTGGCCCAGGAGACCCTGGACGCGCTGCCGGACGGCGATTACGAGGTGCGCATCGACTCCACACTCGCGGACGGCCACCTCACCTACGCCGAGCACGTGGTCCCCGGACAGGTCGCCGACGAGGTCATCGTCTCCTGCCACACCTGTCACCCGTCGCTGGCCAACGACAACCTCGCCGGTATCGCCGTGGCGACGTTCCTGGCCCGCGCGCTGGCGCAGGAGACGCCGTACTACACCTACCGGTTCATCTACGCGCCCGGCACCGTCGGGGCGATCACCTGGCTGGCCCGCAACGCGGAGCGGGTGGAACGGGTCAAGCACGGCCTAGTGCTGGCCTGCGCCGGGGACCCGGGACAGTTGACGTACAAGCAGAGCAGGCGCGGCGACGCGGAGATCGACCGCGTGATGCGGCACGTGCTGGCCGCATCCGAACGCCCGCACCACGTCAACGAGTTCACCCCGTACGGCTACGACGAGCGGCAGTACTGCTCGCCCGGTTTCAACCTGGGCGTTGGCTCGCTCACCCGCACCCCGTACGCCGGCTACCCCGAGTACCACACCTCGGCGGACAACCTGGACTTCGTCTCCCCGGACGCGATGGCGGACACCCTCGCGGTCTGCCGCGAGGCATTCGCCGTCCTCGACCGCAACCGGCGGTACCTCAACCTCAGCCCCTACGGCGAACCACAGCTGGGCCGACGCGGGTTGTACGACGCGCTCGGCGGCCGCAGCGACACCAAGCAGGCCCAGATGGCCATGCTCTGGGTGCTCAACCTCTCCGACGGCGAGCACAGTCTGCTGGACGTCGCCGAGCGGTCCGGGCTTCCGTTCGACACCGTGGCCGCCGCCGCCGACGCCCTGCGCGGCGCCGAACTGATCAAGGCATGAAGCCGATGACCACCGAGGGGGAGAAGACGACGGCACCGGCGGCCCCGGCCGGACCCGCCCGGCAGACCGCCAAGCGGGCCATGGTCGGCCGGCTGTCCTGGGGACTGGCCGACCAGGCGGCCTCCAGCGTGAGCAACTTCGCGGTGGGCATCTACGTGGCCCGCTCGCTGGGGGTGACCGCGTTCGGCGTGTTCAGCCTGGCCTGGGTGACCTACGGTGTGGTGCTCAACGTCTCCCGCGGCCTTGCCACCGACCCTCTGGTGGTGCGCTTCAGCGGCGCGCCGGACACGTCCTGGCGCGGGGCGGTGGCCCGGTCGACGGGTACCGCACTCGGCGTCGGTACGGCCATCGGCGCGGTGTGTCTGGTGGCCGGGCTCGGCCTCGGCGGCCGCCTGGGGCCCGCGTTCGCCGCCCTTGGTGTCATGTTGCCCGGGCTGCTGCTCCAGGACGCCTGGCGGTTCTCGTTCTTCGCCGCCGGCGCCGGGCGGAAGGCGTTCGTCAACGACGTCGTGTGGGGTGTCGCGCTCGTCCCGGCCCTGGTGGTGGCGGCCCGGGTGGGCAGTGTGGCCGCCTTCGTGTTCGCCTGGGGCGCGTCCGCCACGGTGGCGGCGGGGTACGGCTGCATCCAGTCCGGCATCGGGCCCCGGATGACCGAGGCACGCGGGTGGCTTCGCGAGCAGCGTGATCTCGGCTACCGGTACCTGGTCGAGAACGTCAGCCTCAGTGGCGCGAGCCAGTTGCGGGCCTACGGGCTCGGCGCGATCGTCGGGGTCGGCGCGGTGGGCGCGGTGCGGGGCGCCGAGCTCCTGCTCGGCCCGTTCCTGGCAGTGCTCATGGGACTTTCGCTGGTCACCGTCCCGGAGGCGGCACGGGTGCTGCGGCGGGCCCCGCATCAACTGGGCAGATTCTGCCTCCTCCTTGGCGGCGGGCAGGCCGCCGGCGCGCTGATCTGGGGCTCGGCGCTGCTGCTGATGCCTGGCCGGTTCGGCGAGCTGGTGCTCGGCGACGTCTGGCACTCCGCCTCGCAGCTCATCGTGCCCATCACCCTCGGCGTCGCGGGCGCGGGACTCGGCACCGGCGCGGCGGCCGGGCTGCGCGCGTTCGGCGCGGCTCGGCGCAGCCTGCGCTGCCAACTGTTCGCCTCCGCCTGCTATGTCAGCGGCGGACTCGGCGGGGCGGCTGTGGCCGGCACGGTCGGCTCGGCCTGGGGCGTCGCCGCCGCGACCGTCAGCGGCTCGGCCGTGTGGTGGCTGCAACTGCGGTCCGCCCTGCGCGAGCACAACCACCCCCTCCCCGAAGTGAGGACCTCATGACCGCCCAACCCAGGCTGAGCATCGGCCTGCCCGTCTACAATGGCGAGGAGTACCTGGCCGAGTCGCTCGACGCCCTGCTCGGCCAGACCTACGAGGACTTCGAGCTGGTCATCTGCGACAACGCCTCGACCGACGGGACTCAGGACATCTGCCGCAAGTACACCGAGCAGGACTCGCGCATCCGGTACCTCCGGCTGCCGCGGAACATCGGCGCCACGCCGAACCACAACCATGTGCTCGCCGAGTCCCGCGGCGAGCTGTTCAAGTGGGCCTCGCACGACGACCTTTACGCCCGCGACCTGCTGCGGCGCTGCGTCCAGGCGCTGGACGAGCGGCCGGACGTGATCCTCGCGCACACCGGCCAGGCGGTCATCGACGGCGACGGTCAGGTGACAGTCCCGTACGAGTACACGCTCGCCACTGACTCGCCGCACGCGCCGGAGCGCTTCCGCAGCATGCTGTTCGAGCCCGGCGGTGACGACTTCTACGGGGTGATCCGGGCCGACGCGCTGCGCCGGGTGAAGCCGATGGACAGCTACCACCACGCGGACCGCACGTACGTCGCCGAGATCGCCCTGCACGGGCGCTTCCACCAGGTGCCGGAACTCCTGTACTTCCGCCGCGACCACCCCACCCGCGCCGAGCGGGCGAACCCGTCCAAGCGCTCCCGGTGCGTCAATCTCGACCCGCGCCGGGCGGGCCTGCTGCACCCGACGCCCCGGCTGCTCGCCGAGTACGTCTGGGGCTTCGCCTCAGCGATCCGGCGGGCGCCGTTGTCCGCGGCCGACCGGCGCTCGTGCTACCGCCACCTGGCCGCATGGATGACCAGCCGGGTCCGGCCGGGCGCCGGCGAGCGGGTCGAGGACCGCGCTCCGGTCGATCCGGCCCTGCTCACGGTCTCCGTCGACGCCGTCGTCGCCGGCCGTGAGGGGAGGCAGAGATGACGTCCACGGATGAAACTCCGGTGCGTGTCGGCGTGTTCGGCCTGCTCGGATCCGGCAACCTCGGCAACGACGGATCGCTCGAAGCCGTGCTCGGGTACCTCCGCACCGAACACCCGGAGGCGGTCGTGGACGCGCTGTGCGGCGGACCCGAGGCCGTGACGACCCGGTTCGGGATCCCCGCGACGCGGCTGCACTGGTATCGCGGGGAGTACCGGACCGCGTCGCGCGCGGGCGCGGTCGCGGCGAAGGGTCTGGGCAAACTCGTCGACGTCTTCCGCACCGCTGCCTGGGTGCGCCGGCACGACGTGGTGATCGTGCCGGGCATGGGCGTCCTGGAGGCCACGCTGCCGCTGCGGCCGTGGGGCTTCCCGTACTCGCTGTTCCTGCTCTGCGCGAGCGGCCGACTGTTCGGCACCCGGGTCGCGCTGGTCAGCGTCGGCGCCGCGACGATCGGCAACCGGCCGACCCGGCTCCTGGTCCGCTGGTCGGCGCGGCTGGCCGCATACCGGTCGTACCGGGACGCGCAGTCCCGCGACGCGATGCGGGCGATGGGCGTGGACACCGCGCGCGACGAGGTCTACCCGGACCTCGCGTTCGCCCTGCCGACGCCGCGGGCCGGCGCGCCCTCGGACCCGTCGGCACCGCCGGGACCGGTCTGCGTCGGTGTCATGGACTTCCACGGCGGCAACGACGACCGCGCCCAGGCCGAGGAGATATACCGGCGCTACCTCGACGGGACGATCCGGTTCGTCGGCGCGCTGGTCCAGGAGGGCAGGTCGGTCCGGCTGCTCACCGGCGACGAGTGCGATGCGTCGGTGGTCGCCGCGATCCTCGACGCGGTGGACTCGCCGCTGGTCACCGCTGCCGAGCCGTCCTCACTGGCCGACCTGATGAAGGAGATGGCGGCTGCCGACACCGTGGTGGCGATCAGGTACCACAACCTGATCTGCGCGCTGAAGACCAGCACGCCGGTGCTCGCCCTCTGCTATGCGGCGAAGAGTGACGCGCTCATGACGGAGATGGGTCTCGGCGCGTACTGCCACCCGGCGCGCGAGGTCGACGCCGACCGGCTGCTCGAGCAGTTCTGGGCGCTGGAGAAGCGATCGGCCGAGCTGCGGCAGACCCTCACCGAGCGGAACCTGGCCGCCGCCCGGCAACTCGAGCACCAGTTCAACTCCTTGACCGCGGCCCTGTTTCCTGCGGCCGACCACGTCCACACCTCGAGGAAGGCTCCATGAAGGCGACCGAAGTCCCGGAGATCACCGGCGCGTACCTCTTCGAGCCGACGCGGTACGCCGACGAGCGCGGCTTCTTCTGCCGTACCTTCGACGCCGACGTGGTCCGCTCGGTGGGCCTCGACCCGGACGCCTTCGTCCAGGACAGCGTGTCCCGCTCGGTCCGGGGCGTGCTGCGCGGCCTGCACCTGCGCTCCGGAGCCGGCGAGGCGAAGCTGGTGCGGTGCTCGTACGGGAGGATCTTCGACGTCGTCGTGGACCTGCGGACGGACTCGCCGACCTATCGCAACCGAGCCTTCTTCGAGCTGTCCGGCGAGACGCAGACGACCCTGTACATCCCGGCGGGGTGCGCGCACGGCTTCCAGGCGCTGACCGAAACCGCTGACACCTCGTACCGGATCGACCGCCCGCACGATCCGGCCGAGGACGTGACGATCGCCTTCGACGACCCGGAGCTCGCCATTCCCTGGCCGCTGCCGGCCACATCGATGTCCCAGCGGGACCGGGAGGCGCCCAGCCTCGCCGAAGTCCTGAAGCACAGCGAGAAGTGAGGTCGGCGTGGACACCCAACACACCGAAGAGACTGAAGTCACCGTGGACACCGAAGAGTTCCTCCTGCCCCGGTCGCGGATGGCGAACGAGCGGTTGCACGCCATGATCCCCGGGGGCGCGCACACCTACGCCAAGGGCGACGACCAGTACCCCGAGAACGTGGCGCCGGTCATCAGCCACGGCCGCGGTGCCCACGTGTGGGACATCGACGGCAACCGCTATATCGAGTACGGCTCCGGCCTGCGGTCGGTCAGCCTCGGCCACGCCCACCCACGCGTGCTCGAGGCGGTGCGGCGGGAACTCGACCGCGGCAGCAACTTCGTCCGGCCGTCCATCGTGGAGGTCGAGGCCGCGGAGCGCTTCCTGGCCACGGTGCCGACCGCGGAGATGGTGAAGTTCGCGAAGAACGGCTCCGACGTCACCACCGCCGCGGTGCGCCTCGCCCGCGCCGTTACCGGGCGCCCGCGGGTGGCCATCTGCGGCGACCATCCGTTCTTCTCCGTCGACGACTGGTTCATCGGCATCACGTCGATGTCCGCAGGCATTCCGGCGGCGACCACCGGGCTCACCGTGGCGTTCCCTTACGGGGACCTGGCCGCCACGGAGGAATTGCTCACCCGGTACCAGGATGAGGTCGCCTGCCTGATCCTCGAACCGGCCGGCCACACCGAGCCCCCGCCCGGATACCTCGCCGGCCTGCGCGAGCTGGCCGACCAGCACGGCTGCGTACTGATCTTCGATGAGATGATCACCGGCTTCCGCTGGTCCGAGGCGGGCGCCCAGGGCCTGTACGGCGTGGTGCCCGACCTCTCCACGTTCGGCAAGGCGCTGGGCAACGGGTTCGCCGTCTCCGCGCTGGCCGGGCGCCGCGACCTGATGGAGTGGGGCGGGCTGCGTCACTCCGGCGACCGGGTGTTCCTGCTGTCCACCACGCACGGTGCGGAAACGCACTCCCTGGCCGCCGCGATGGCCGTGCAGACCACCTATGTCGAGGAGGGCATCACCGCACAACTGCACGCCCTCGGCGAGCGGTTGGCCACCGGTGTCCGCGCCGCCGCGGCCGGCATGGGCGTCGGCGACCACGTCGTCGTACGAGGCCGGGCCAGCAACCTGGTCTTCGCCACCCTGGACGAGAACGGGCAGCCGTCGCAGCAGTACCGCACCCTGTTCCTGCGCCGGCTCCTCGCGGGCGGAGTGCTGGCCCAGTCGTTCGTGGTGAGCAGCGCGCTTGACGACGCAGACATCGACCGAACCATCGACGTGGTGGCCCAGGCATGCGCGGTGTACCGGAAGGCACTGGACGCCGCTGACCCCACCCCCTGGCTGGCCGGGCGGCCGGTGAAGCCCGTGTTCCGCCGCTTGGTGTGACGTGACGTCAGCGACGCTCCCGCCAACCGGCCGCGGCCGTCCGATCAACCAGCCAGTCGGCCATCCGGTCGACCAGCCACGCGGTCGCCGGGATCACCGCCAGCGCGGTGCACCAGCCGCCGAGGGCGTCGGTCGGGTAGTGCGCGCCCAGAGCGACCTGCGCCCAGCCCATGGCTGCGCCGGCAACCAGCGCCGCGGCGAGCACGAGTAACGTGCGGCCCGTCCGGCCGAGGCCGAGCCGGCCGGTCGCGAGCAGCGCCACCATGAGGGCGAGCGCGGTGGCGAAGGCGGTGTGCCCGCTCGGGTAGGACAGGTTGCCGTCGCCGTGGATGGTGCGCCCCACCAGATGCTTGAGCAGCGTCGCCGTTCCCACGGTCATGCCGACACCGGCAACGACGAGCACCGCTGCGCGAGGACTCCGAAGCAGCAGGCACCCCGTCACGATGGCCACGACCAGCATCACCGCTCCCACGGGCTCCCCCAAGAAGTCCATGGTCAGAGCGACGTTCCGCCACGGCGGCCGCACACCCTCCACCGCCGGCTGGATCCACCCGTCCACCCTGCCGGGCTGGCTGTGGCCGGCATACAGGACCCCGAGTACCGTGACCGCCAGCGCGGCGAGGGCCGCAATCAGCCCGAGCCACACGCGCAGCGATGGGGGCAGCATCGCGGGCGCCGCCCGGCCGGTCACCCGCCCACCGCGTCCGGTCGACCTGCGGTAGTGACCATCTTTTCTGCCGTGCGCAGCGTCGGGCGTTGCGGGATTGCGTCGCAGCCGTGCCGGCGCCGCGGGACCGCATCAAGACGCTGACCGCGTTGGCGGAGCCGGTGACCGCGCCCCACGCCGGCGGGGCGTGGTTTCCGAACGACTCCGGTGCCCGGAAGTCCGGGCACGCCACGGCTTACCGCCCGCTGCCGCCCGCCGACATGGCCGGGATCGTCAGCCTGTACGGGTTGCTCGGCTGGACCGAGGAGGATGACAAACCCGTGCAGGATGAACTGGTCTTGGCCGACTTCCAGGTCCGCTCCGGCCAGGCGATCCAACGCGAGCCCCCGTCGTGTCCGACTCATCCTCCAGCGACCATGACCATCCCGCGAAGAACCGCTCCTGGCCTGTACGACCCCTTTACGTCTCATCCTAACGATCCGAACCATGCGGCGCTGCCGGTCTGGGAGCGTTACAACGAGCAGTCCCGTACCACCATGCGTTTCGACTTCGTGATCACGGCCACCGGTGACCTCGCGGAGACGGCGACGGTGACCGCCGTCGAGGTGGCGTACACCCAGGACTCGGTGGCCCAACTGGCGGAACGCTGGCCGGGGCTGGGTCTGGACGCGGTCTTCGCGTACAACGACGAGTACGCGGCGCTGCTGATGCACGCCTTCCAGGACGCGGGCAGCAACGTCCCGGACGACGTGGCCGTGGTCGGCGCCGACGATCTGGTGCTGGCCTCGCTGCAGCGCCCGCCCCGGTGGACGTCACCCTCATCCACCGGGCGTCCTCGTAGCGTCAGTTCACTTCCGGCTCAGCCGGCGCGCTCCCGGGCGAGCAGCGGGGCGAAGGCCCACCAGAGCAGCAGCGAGGTACCCGCACCGGCAAGGGCTCCCGCGACCGTGTCGCTGAGCCAGTGCGCGTGCAGCCACGTCCGGCTCCACATCATCAGCGCGACGAACAACCCGCCGCCCAGCCACCAGGCCCGGCGCCGGGCGAGCGGGATCAGCAGGACGCCGACGATCACCACGAGGGTCGCCGCACCGGCGGCGTGGCCGGACGGGAACGAGCCGTGGTCCACCCTGACCAGCGGGTGGGCGGGCCGCGGCCGGTCCACCACCTGCTTGAGGACCTGGACGACGAGCATGTTCGCCGAGAGGTAGGTGGTGAGCAGATACAGCACCGACCACCAGCGCCTCAGGACGAGCAGCGCCACCAGGAGCGCCAGCGGGACCACCACGCCGAGCGGTCCGCCGAACCAGTTCAGGACCGTGGCGACCCCCTCGTAGACACCTCGGTGCGGTCCTCCCATCCAGCCGAGCCACCGCTCGTCCAGCCCCTGGAAGAAGGGGTGCCGGACGTCGGCACGCGTGGCGATCCCGATCAGCGCGGTGGCCAGCAGGCAGACCAGCGCGAGGGGGAGCACGCGTGGTCGCGAGGGAGCGGCGGGCAGCCGGTGGTTCCCGGCGGCGGTCGGGAGCTCGGGAACGGCGGTCGATGTGTCGGTCACGTGGTGCCTCTCGCGGCCCGGTCCGCGGGGGCGGACGGACGGGGAAACGGATGAACGGATACGGATACGGAAGAGTTGGACGAGGGACGGGGGCGGCGTGCAGAGAGCGGCGGCCGGAGGTCCGGCCGCCGCTCGCGGAAGCAACCGCCCGGGTCAGGGCTGGGACGGGCCGTTCAACCGGCCGGCGATGAAGGCGACGCTGTCGCCGACGATCGAGACGATGTCCGGGGAGCCGAGGAAGATGTGGTCGGCGCCGTCCACCGGCGTGAGGGTGACCTCGCCGCCCGCGGTGCGCAGCTCCGCGGCGAGGAGCTCGCTCTGGCTGTAGGGCACCAGACCGTCCTTGGTCCCGTGGATCAGCAGGAAGGGCGGGGCGCCCGCGCCGACATAGGTGACGGGGCTGGCGGCCCGTGCCAGGTCGGTCCGCTCGTCCTCGGTGCCGCCGAGCAGCGCCGCGAACGGGTTGGGGTACTCGGGCGCGCCGGGCGGTGACGGCGGCATCGGGTGGGCGAGCAGCGAGGCGATCTCGTGGACCCCGTACCAGTCGACGACGGCCTGTACCGCGGTCGGCTCGCCGAGGACGCCCTCGGTGCCCTCCATCGCGCCGCCGCCGGGGCCGTCGGCCGTGGTGAGCCCGGCCAGTGCCGCCAGATGACCGCCGGCCGACTCGCCCCACACGGCGATCCGGTCGGTGTCGATGCCGAAACTGCCGGCGAAGCGGCGGATGTAGCGGATCGCCGCCTTGACGTCGTGCAGCTGCGCCGGGAACGGCGCCTCCAGGCTGTGCCGGTAGTCGATGGAGACGAGGGCGAAGCCGGCGCCGAGGACCGAGCCGTGCAGCAGCTCGACGGGCACGGTGGGCGGCGGGTAGCGCCGGTCGCCCTCCATCCAGCCTCCGCCGTGGATCCAGAGGACGACCGGCGGGGGCGTCGCGCTGGCGGGCACCTGGACGTCGAGCAACCGCGGCCGGTACCCCGGCGAGGTCGCGTAGGTGACGCCCTCGAACCGGGTCACGCCGTCGTCGCCCACCACGGGCGGCACGGGGGCCAGGAAGGGCGGCGGAGGCCACCCCAGGTCGAGTTGGGCTGGCGGTGACTGCGTCATTCCGGTCCCTTTCCATCCAGGTCGATCGACGTGTGTCCGCGGCGGCGCACGGGCCGTGTGCTCGGCGGAGACCACCGCGGACGGCCGCGCACGTCAGTGGAGGTCCACGAGGTCCACGAGGTCCACGAGCTTTATGAGGCGCACGGGAGTGCGCGGCGGTTCACGGCGTCGGTGAAATCCGACATCCTGCAACTTTTGCCCGAAATGCCTTGCGCTTGGCGCGGAGGGCTGCCTAGCATGTTACACGTGTAACAACGATCCGTACCGGCACTGACCCCAGAATTTCGGTCCAGTTGATCCGAGAGGTGGCGCAGGAGCCGGCGGAGGTTGCACGAGCGACACAGGCGTCCGTCCCCCCTCGCCTCGCCGTCCCGCCCCGGGAGTCCCGCGATGCTCACCGTCACCGCGTTCACCGTCTCCGCTCCGTCCACCCCGCCGATGCCGTCCACGTCGTCGGCCCCGCCGGTCCTGCCGGCGCCCGCCGGCGCCGGGCGGGCGCGGTCCCGCCCGTCCGCGCCGCCTCCTCCGGGCCGCGCGCTCGTCCACTGGGTGCTGTCGCCCGAGGTGGCGGCCGTCCCGCGGATCCGCCGGCGGCTGCACCGCGTCCTGCTGGACTGGCACATCCATGCCGACGTCATCGACACCCTCCTGCTGGTCGTCACCGAACTGGCCGCCAACTCCGTGCAGCACGCCGGGCCGGCCACTGAGCAGCTGCGCGTCACCGCGGCCGTCGGCGGCGGTCAGCTGTGGCTGGACGTGAGCGACGGGGACCCGTGCCCGCCCCGGGCCGGGGCGGACGTCGATCCGGATGCGGAGTGCGGGCGCGGTCTGCTGATGGTGAACCTGTTGGTCGACGAGGCGTGCGGCTCGGTGGAGGTCCTCCCGTACGGCGGTAGGGGTGCGGGCGGTGGTGCCGGGAAAACCATCCGGGTGCGGGTGCCCGTCGCGCGCTGACGGGCGTCCCGGCGGCGCCAGGTGACCGCCCCGGCCCGTTGCGGACCTCCGCTTCCGTCACTTTCCGTGACGAAACCTGTTCTTAACGAGAACCTTTATAGCGAATCATTGACTGCCGTCATTTTGGCGAGATACTGGCTCCACTCTCCCCGCTGCCCCGAGATTGAGGTGCCGCCCCATGGAGCTCTCTCCGTCCGCGCATGCCGATACCTTCTGTCGCGACCGGCTGCCACCGTTCGCCCAGTGGCCCGAACTCAGCTTCGATCTACCGGAGTTGGCGTATCCGACCCGGCTCAACTGCGCGCAGTCGCTGCTCGACGACGCCGTCGCCCGCTGGGGTCCCGACCGGCCGTGCCTGCTCACCCCGACCGGGCGATGGACGTACGGGGACCTCCTGCGGCGCGCCAACCAGGTGGCGCAGGTGCTCACCGAGGACCTCGGCCTCCAGCCCGGCAACCGTGTGCTGCTGCGCGGCCCGAACAATCCGTGGCTGGTCGCGTCCTGGTTCGGCGTCCTGAAGGCCGGCGGCGTCGCCGTCACCACCATGCCGCTGCTGCGCGCCGCGGAACTCGCCGAACTGCACGACATCAGCCGCCCGGTCGCCGCCCTGTGCGATCACCGCTATCTCGAAGAGCTCGACGCGGCCGGTGCCGCCGGCCTGACCGTCGTCCCCTACGGCGGCACCGGACCGGACGACCTGGCGGCCCGCAGCGGGACGAAGAGCGGCTCGTTCGTGAACGTCGACACCGCCGCGGACGATGTGGCGCTGATCGCCTTCACCTCCGGCACGACGGGACGTCCCAAGGCGACCATGCACTTCCACCGGGACGTGCTCGCCAACGCCGACACGTTCTCCCGGCATGTCCTCCAGCCCCGGCAGGACGACGTGTTCACCGGAACGCCTCCGCTGGCGTTCACCTTCGGGCTGGGCGGGCTGGTGGTGTTCCCGCTGCACGTCGGCGCGGCGACCCTGCTGATCGAGCAGGCGACACCGACCCAACTCGCCGACCTGGTGGCCGAGCACGGTGTCACGGTGCTCTTCACCGCACCCACCGCCTATCGCGCGATCATGGCCGCCGGTGTCGCGGACCGGCTGGCGGGCGTCCGCCGGTGCGTCTCCGCCGGCGAGGCGCTGCCGGCGAGCGTGTGGGAGGAGTTCCGCGCCACCACCGGACTGCACATCATCGACGGCATCGGTGCGACCGAGATGCTGCACGTGTTCATCTCCGCCGCCGACGGCGACATACGCCCCGGCGCGACGGGCAAGCCGGTCCCGGGCTACCGGGCGGCCGTCGTCGACGAGACGGGGGCGGCCGTCCCCGACGGGCAGCCGGGCCTGCTCGCCGTCAAGGGCCCCACCGGCTGCCGGTACCTGTCGGACCCACGGCAGTCGGAGTACGTCAGGGACGGCTGGAACATCACCGGCGACACCTACGTCCGGGACGCCGACGGCTACTTCTGGTACGTGGCCCGCAGCGACGACATGATCGTCTCGTCCGGCTACAACATCGCGGGTCCCGAGGTGGAGAAGGCGCTCGTCGTCCATCCCGACGTCGAGGAGTGCGGTGTGGTGGGAGCCCCGGACGGCAGGCGCGGCATGGTCGTCACGGCCTATGTCGTCCTGCGGGCCGGGGTCGAGGCCGGCGCGGACACCGTCAAGGCGCTGCAGGACCACGTCAAGCGGACCATCGCGCCCTACAAGTACCCCCGCGCCATCGAGTTCGTCACCGCGCTGCCGCGCACCAGCAACGGGAAGCTGCGCCGCGGTGAACTGCGCAGGATGGCGGTGGACGGTGCGACGGGCGGCGAGGCGTCGCTGCCCAGCGTGACCGTCGAACGGCGGGTCGAGTGGCCGGACACGGACGCGGCCGGGCACTACCACCACTCCACGGTGGTGCGCTGGGTCGAGGCGGCCGAAGCGGTCCTGCTGCGCAGGCTCGGCCTCGGCCATCTCTTCGGCAGCATCCCCCGGGTCCACTTCGAGGCGGACTACCGGGAGCGGCTGTGGTTCGGGCAGGCCGTCCGCACCGAGCTGCGGATCACCAAGGTGGGCACCAGTTCGCTGCATTACGCCTTCACCGTGCGCGGTGAGAGCGAGGACGGGGCGGCGGACGGGGACGGGGTCGCCGCCACCGGGCGTATGACGATCGTCCACTCCGCCGCGCGCGCCAAGGGCTCCGAGCCCTGGCCCGACGACGTCCGCCGGCTGCTGTCGACGGCGGGCGCACAGGCTCCCGAGCTGTTCGCCTGACCGGCGCGAGCCGGGCGGGACCGCACGCGGTCCCGCCCCGCCATGTTGCAATATTGACGATCGCAGAAAATGCGGCATATCTTATGTCGCAGAACCACGAGGAGGACCCGTGCGCGTAGCAGTCATCGGAGGAGGGCCCGGCGGGCTGTACTTCGCAGCCCTGGCCAAGCAGCTCTCACCGCGATGGGACGTCACCGTCTGGGAGCGCAACGCCGCTGAGGACACGTTCGGCTTCGGGGTCGTGTTCTCGGACGAGACGCTCGACGGCATCGCGCAGGCCGACCCCGAGGTCTACGCCGCCATGTCGGAGGAGTTCGCCCGCTGGAGCGACATCGACGTCTGTTACGGCGGCCAGGTCCTCACCTCCGGCGGCCACGGCTTCGCCGCCCTGGGACGCAAGCGGCTGCTGCAGATCCTGCAGCAGCGCTGCGCCGCCCTGGGGGTCGACGTCCGGTACAGCACCCAGGCGCCGCCGGCGGCGGAACTCGCCGCGGAGTACGACCTCGTGGTGGCCTCCGACGGGGTGCGGTCGGCGACCCGGGAGCACTTCGCCGACCGCTTCGGGCCGGATCTCGACGAGCGCGGGTCCCGCTACATGTGGCTGGGCACCGACCGGGTCTTCGAGGCGTTCACCTTCATCGTCGCCGAGGCGGACTTCGGCACCCTGCAGGTCCATGCCTATCCCTTCGACGGGAAGCGCAGCACCTTCATCGTCGAGATCGACGAGGCGGCCTGGCGGCGCGCGGGCTTCGACACGTTCGCGGCCCGTGACCTGCCGCCCGGCACCAGCGACGAGGAGAGCATCCGGCTCTGCGAGGAACTCCTCGCGGACCACCTCGACGGGCACCGGCTCATACCCAACAACTCCAAGTGGCTGCGGTTCACGACCGTGCGCAACCGGTCCTGGCAGCACGGCAACGTCGTGCTGCTGGGGGACGCGGCGCACACCGCGCACTTCTCGATCGGCTCCGGCACCAAGCTGGCGATGGAGGACGCGCTCGCCCTCGCCGCCTGTCTGCAGGAGCACCCGGACGTTCCCGCGGCGCTGAGCGCCTACGAGGCGGAGCGCCGGCCGGTGGTCGAATCCACCCAGCGCGCGGCCCAGGCCAGCCTGGAGTGGTTCGAGAACGTCGGCCGGTACACCGGCCAGGACCCGCACCAGTTCGCGTTCAACCTGCTCACCCGCAGCCGCCGCGTCACCTACGACAACCTCCGGGTGCGGGACGGGGAGTTCACCGCGGCGGTCGACTCCTGGCTCGCCGAGGCGGAGGAACCGCTGACCGCGGCGGTGCGGCCGGCGGCGGTGTCCGTGCCGCCGATGTTCCGGCCGTTCCGGCTCGGCGGCCTGCACCTGCGCAACCGGGTGGTCGTGCCGCCCACGGCGCTGTACACCGCACGCGACGGTGTGCCGGGGGACTTCGACCTCGTGCACCTGAGCACCCGGGCGCTCGGCGGCTCGGCGCTGGTCTTCGCGGGGATGACGGCCGTCAGCCCGCAGGGGCGGGCCACCCCCGGCTGCCCGGGGCTGTACACCGACGGGCAGGAGGCCGCCTGGCGGCGGATCACCGACTTCGTCCACCAGCAGTCGGACACCTGCCTGGGCATTCAGCTCACCCACGCCGGACGCCGCGCCGCGACCACCATGCCCCGCTCCGACGGCAGTTCCGGCCCGCTCGGCGACGACGGCTGGCCGACCATCGCCGCCTCGGCCCTGCCCTGGAACGAGGCGGACCCGGTGCCGCGCGAGGCCACCCGCACGGACATGGACGAGATCGCCCGGGACTTCACCGCCGCCGCGGAACGCGCCCACCGGGCCGGATTCGACGTCCTGGAGCTGCAGTACGGCCACGGCCATCTGATGTCCGGCTTCCTCTCCCCGCTGACCAACCTCCGCACCGACGCCTACGGCGGCACGCTGGAAGGACGGCTGCGCTTCCCCCTGGAGGTGCTGCGGGCGGTGCGCGCCGTATGGCCGGCGGGGAAGGCACTGGTCATCCGGATCTCCGCGGCGGACTGGGCCGAGGGCGGCACCAGCGAAGCCGACGTGGTGGAGATCTGCCGCGCCCTCGCGGACGCCGGGGCGGACGCGCTCGACGTCTCCACCGGTGAGGTCGTCGCCCATGAGCGGCCGCGCTACGGGCGCAGCTACCAGACGCCGTTCGCCGACCTGGTGCGCAACGCCACCGGGATCCCGACCATCGCCGTGGGCGCCATCTCCACCTACGACGACGTCAACTCGATCATCCTGGCGGGCCGCGCCGACCTGTGCGCCGTCGGCCGGGCCCAGCTCCACGACCCGCTGTGGACCCTGCACGCCGCCGCGGCCCAGGACTACACCGGGCCGGGAGCGACCTGGCCGCACTCGTGGAAGGCGGGCAGCGGCAAGCCGCCCGGCGCCCGCACCGACCGGGTGCCGCCCCGGCTCCAGCTGCTGCGCGAACCGCCCGTGCCCGTGCACCAGCGCTGGCTTCCGCACCCGGCGGCCGGGCTGCCGGACGCGGACCTGTCCGGCGCGACGAGCGGCCGCTGATCGTGCCGACCACCGACCGGGCGCCGTTGACCGCGCTCACCACCGCAGAAGCAAGGAGGACCGGATGCTGAACCTGCCCCGCTTCACCGCCGCCGCGGTCCAGGCGTCACCGGTGTACCTGGACGCCGGCGCGACCGTCGACAAAGCGATCGCCCTCATCGGGGAGGCGGCCGGCAACGGCGCCTCGCTGATCGTCTTCCCCGAGGTCTTCATCCCCGGATACCCGTACTGGAACTGGACGATGAACCCGGTCCAGGGCTCCCCGTGGTTCGAGCGCCTCTACCGCTCGTCGGTCGACATCCCGGGACCGGAGGTGGACGCGCTGCGCGCCGCCGCCCGCCAGTACGGCGTCGTCCTCGTCATCGGCGTCAACGAGCGCGGCGCGCACAGCCTCGGCGTCCTCTACAACACGATGCTGACGATCGGTACCGAGGGCGAACTGCTGGGCGTGCACCGCAAATTGGTGCCGACGTGGGCAGAGAAGCTGACCTGGACCGGCGGCGACGGCAGCTCCCTGCAGGTGCACCGGACCCCGATCGGCCCGCTCGGCGTCCTGGCCTGCGGCGAGAACACCAACACGCTGGCCCGCTTCACGCTGCTGGCACAGGGCGAACTCGTCCACGCCTCCAGCTACATCGCCCTGCCGGTGGCCCCCGAGGACTACGACATGGCGGACGCCATCGCGGTCCGCACCGCCGCGCACTCCTTCGAGGGCAAGGTCTTCTCGGTCGTGGCCTGCTCCACGATCTCCCCGGAGATCGTGGACACCATCGCCGGCGACGACCAGGAGGTGCGCCGGATGCTCGCCCGCCCCCGCAGCGCGCTGTCCGGGATCTTCGGCCCGGACGGACGCCCGGTCACCGAGCCGCTGATCGACGACGAGGGCATCGTCTACGCCGAGATCGACCTCGGCAAGTGCATCCAGCC
This sequence comes from Streptomyces fildesensis, assembly GCF_016107395.1. Lineage (GTDB taxonomy): Bacteria > Actinomycetota > Actinomycetes > Streptomycetales > Streptomycetaceae > Actinacidiphila > Actinacidiphila fildesensis. Next base: position 165,032 of record NZ_JAAIKO010000007.1, on the reverse strand, counting down.
CAAGCAGATGCACGACATCACCGGCCACTACAACCGCTTCGACGTCTTCCAGCTCCACGTCGACAACCGTCCACGCCAACCGGTGACCTTCGCGACCGACCCCGCGCCGGCGGCTCCCGCCCCGGACGCCAAGGACAGCACCGAACTGCAGGACCGCAACGGCCTCAAGGACCTCAAGGAGGAGATATGACCGCCGAGAACGACGACACCATGCTGGGACGCGCCCGCGTGTCCGACACCCCCGAGCTGACGGCGTACTACGGCGAGCTCGCCGGCCTCGAGGCCGGCGCCCTGTGGACCGTCGCCAACGAGATCGAACCCTGGTTCCCGCAGCCGAAGTCCGTGCCCGTCCTGTGGCGTTACGAGGAACTGCGGCCGCTGGTCCACAAGGCGCTCGACCTCGTCAAGGCCGACGACGCCGGCAGGCGGGTCGTCATGCTCGTCAACCCCGGCCGCAAGGACGTCAGCGCCGCCGCGGGACTGCTCTACACCGGACTGCAGATCATGGGCCCCGGCGAGGCGATGACCGCCCACCGGCACCAGGCCGCCGCACTGCGCTTCGTCCAGGAGGGCACCGGTGCCTGGACGATCGTGGACGGGCAGAAGCTGAAGGTCGGCGCCCGCGACTTCGCCATCACCCCCAACGGCACCTGGCACGAGCACGGCAACGACTCCGACGACGCCCCCGTCATCTGGCAGGACGGCCTGGACATCCCCCTGGTCAACTCCCTGGACGCGGGCTTCTACGAGGTCCACCCCGACCTCTACCAGACGCCCGGAAAGGTGATCAACTCCTCCGTTCTCACCTACGGCGGCAACCTCCTGCCGTACGGCGTGGAGAAGTGGACGAGGCCGTACTCTCCGCTGCTGGCCTATCCCTGGGAGCCGACCTACGCGGCGCTGCGCGACCTGGCGAAAACCACGGACGGCTCCCCGTACGACGGCGTGATCATGGAGTACACCAACCCGCTCACCGGCGGATCCGTGATGCCCACGATGAGCGCCCATATGCAGCTGCTGCGCCCCGGCCAGGCGACCCGCGCCCACCGGCACACCGGATCCGTCATCTACACGGCCGCCAAGGGCCACGGTGTCTCGGTGATCGCCGGGCAGCGGTTCGCGTGGAAGCAGGGCGACATCTTCTGCGTGCCGTCCTGGGCCTGGCACGAGCACGAGAACCTCGACCGGTCCGAGGACGCCTGCCTGTTCTCGTTCAACGACTTCCCGGTGATGCGCTCGCTCGGCTTCTTCCGTGAAGAGGCGTACACCGCGAACGACGGGCACCAGCCCGTCACCTAGGCGAGCACCGACCCGTCGCTTGTCGGGCCCGTCACCCGACGGGCCCGCCACCCAAGACGTCCCGCGCCGCCGGATCCGCCGGCCCTGACACCGGCTCCGGCGCCGGAGTCTCCGGGGACACTCCTGTCGCGCCGACACCGTCCCCGGCCAGGACCGGCGGTGTCCTCCTGATGGGGACACCGCCGGTTCACCCCCCGGCCCTCCCGACCCCGACGTACCCCGTCCCACCCTCGCAAGGAGCAGCCATGCGCCTGATCACGTACACCCACAACGACGCGCCCGACCGCCTGGGCGCCCAGCTCGACGACCGGGTGGTCGACCTCGCTGCACTGGCCGGGCACGCCGGGACCGAGCTTCCGGCCGACCTGCTCTCCTTCATCCGGTCGGGATCCGCCGCCCTGGACGCGGCCCGCGAGCTGCTGAGCGGCGACCCGGCCGGCTGGCCGGCCGGCGTCGTGCACCGCCTCGCCGATGTCGAACTCCGCGCACCGCTGCGGCCGGGCAAGGTCGTCGGCGTCGGTCTGAACTACGTCGAGCACGTCGCGGAGTCCAGCCGCACGCTGGACACCGCGAAGGAACTGCCCGACCGGCCCGTGCTGTTCGGAAAGCCCGCCACCGCGATCACCGGCCCCGGCCGGCCGATCCTGCACAACGCGGATCTGACGACACAGCTGGACTGGGAGTGCGAACTCGCCGTCGTCATCGGCCGCACGGCCTTCCGTGTCTCGGAGGCGGACGCCTGGGACCACATCTTCGGCTACAGCATCATCAACGACATCAGCGCCCGCGACCAGCGCCGCTCCGGCCAGTGGTTCTTCTCCAAGGGCCAGGACTCCTACGCGCCGTTCGGCCCGGCCGTGGTCACCGCCGACGCGGTGGGGGACCCGATGGCGCTGGACCTGTCGCTGCGGGTCAACGACGTGATCAAGCAGAAGTCGAACACCCGGCACATGCTCTTCCCGATCGCCCGGCTCATCGCGGACATCACCTCGGGCATGACCCTGGAACCCGGTGACGTCATCGCGACCGGCTCCCCGTCGGGCGTCGGCGCCGGCATGGTCCCGCCGGAGTTCCTGCAGCCCGGCGACCTGGTCGAAGCCACGATCGAGGGCATCGGCACGCTGTCGAACCCGGTGATCGACGCCCGCTGACCCACCGTCATCAGCCAACCCCCGCACCGAAGGAGCGCACCGCCTTGTCCCACCGCAGCTACCGGATCGGCCAGATCGTGCCGAGTTCGAACGTCACGATGGAAACCGAAGTGCCCGCCATCCTGCGCGCCCGGGAGACCATCGCACCGGAACGGTTCACCTTCCACTCCAGCCGGATGCGGATGACCCACGTCACGCCGGAACAGCTCAGGGCCATGGACGCCGACTCCGACCGGTGCGCCCTGGAGCTCTCCGACGCCCGGGTGGACGTGCTCGGTTACGCCTGCCTGGTGGCGATCATGAGCATGGGTCTGGGCTACCACCGCGTTTCCGAGAGCCGGCTGCACGCGCGCACCGCCGAGAACGGCGGAGCGGCCCCGGTGGTCACCAGCGCCGGCGCCCTCGTGCACGGGCTGCGCACCCTCGGCGCCAAGAAGATCGCGCTCGTCGCCCCCTATATGCGCCCGCTCACGCAGACCGTCGTCGACTACCTCACCCATGAGGGTTTCGAGGTGCTCGACTACGAGGCGCTGGAGATCCCCGACAACCTCGACGTCGCGGCCCACGACCCGGCCCTGCTGCCGGACATCGCGCGGGCGCTGGACTACGAGGAGGCCGACGCCGTCGTGCTCTCCGCGTGCGTGCAGATGCCCTCGCTGGGCGCCATCGACCAGGCCGAGCAGCTGCTCGGCAAGCCCGTGGTGTCCGCGGCGGTGTGCACCGCCCACCAGCTGCTCCGCGCGCTGGACCTGCCGGCGGTCGCGCCCGGAGCGGGACATCTGCTGTCCGGCGGCTACGCCGAGGTGCCCATCCTCGGGCAGGAGGTGGCCGCCGGGTGACCACCGGGGGATACCGCCGGGTGCCCGCCGGCCCGCTTCCCGGACCGGCCGGGCCGGCCCGACGTGCCCTGGGGACGGGCCGAGGGCGTACGTCTCGGTAGGATCGCCTCCGCACACGACGGAAGGCGATCATGTCGGACAGCTCGACCCGGCCCAGCTCCCTGATCAACACGGTCTACGGGGCCTTCGTCCGGCATCTCGGCGGATGGATCTCCATCGCCGACCTGATCGTCCTGATGGCGGAACTGGACGTGGACGGCCCCGCGGTGCGGTCGGCGATCTCCCGGCTCAAGAAGCGGGGCATTCTCGAACCCGAGCGGCAGGGGGCGACCGGGTACCGGCTCAGCCCCGCCGTGCACGCGATCTTCGACGAGGGCGACCGGCGGATCTTCGGCAGCCTGGAACCGGCGAACCTCAGCGACGGCTGGGTGATGGCCGTCTTCTCCGTGCCCGAGTCCGAGCGCGCCCACCGTTACCAGCTGCGCACCCGGCTGACCTGGCTGGGCTTCGGGAACACCGCGGCCGGCGTGTGGCTGGCGCCCGGCCGGCTGCTGGAGGACGCGCGCAACACGCTCGAACGCCTCGGGCTGAGCGACTACGTCCATCTCTTCACGGCCGACTACGCCGCGTTCAGCGATCTGCGGACCGCCGTCAGCTCCTGGTGGGACTTCCCGGCCATCGAGGCGCAGTACGAGGCGTTCACCGGGATGTACGCGCCCATCGCGGCCCGGCTGGCGGAGCAGTCCGCCATCGATCCCACCGAGGCCTTCCGCGCCTATGTGCCGATGCTGACGCAGTGGCGCCGGCTGCCGTACCTCGACCCCGGCCTGCCCGCCGAGCTGCTTCCCGGTGACTGGAACGCGGTGGAGGCCCGCCGGGTCTTCCAGCAGCTGCACGAGCTGCTCGCCGAGCCGAGCCTTCGCCATGTGCGCAAGGTGACGGGCTCCGAAGCTCCGTAGACCGGGCTTCCCCCGGGGTGAAATCCCCGTCAATCCACCCTCAGGTATCACGTGTAACCCGCCATCTTGAGTAGTGCGGTGCAGTCTATTGACACGTGTAAATTTCGTATGTTCTTCTTCTGGCTGTAGCTAAATCAGCTCGATAATCTTCGCTGGAGCCGCGCAAGCGGCCATGCCCGCCGCGTAGTCGCACCGCCTGTGGCGGTGGCCCGGCCGGGGGATTCGGCGTAACCCGCCACCGCCCTCCGTTCCGCGACCCGGCATCCAGGATCTCTCTCGCCATCGCCGCCGAGGCGCCCTCAGCGCTCCCCAGATCCTCCCTTCGTACAACTTCCGATGAGGTGAGCATGGCAATATTCCGGCTGGTGATCCGGCGGCTGCTGTCGTCGACTCCGCTGCTGTTCATGGTCTCGGCCCTGACGTTCGTGCTGGTGTCACTGGTGCCGGGGGACCCGGCCCGGACGATCGTCGGGCAGCACGCGACCGAGGAGCAGTACCGGACCGTCCGCGGCCAACTGGGCCTGGACGAACCGCTGCCGGTGCAGTACTGGCACTGGCTGGTGCGGGTGTTCCACGGCGACCTCGCCTCCTCGCTGTTCAGCGGTGAGCCGGTCACGTCGGTGCTGAACAACCGGCTGCCGGTATCGATATCGCTGATCGTCGCGGGCACCGTGGTGTCCGGGATCCTGGGCGTGGCGCTGGGCCTGCTGAGCGCGCGGCGCGGCGGTTTCCTCGTCAGGATCGTGGACGGGCTGTCGCTGATCGGCCTGGCCGTCCCGGCGTTCTGGCTCGCGCTGGTCCTGATCGCGGTGCTGGCGGTGCAGTTGCGCTGGTTCCCGGTGACGGGCTACGTACCGTTCGCCGACGACCCGGCGCAGTGGGCGCGTTCGCTGGTGCTGCCGGTCATGTCGCTGTCGGTGGGCGCGGTGGCGATCATCGCCAAGCAGACCCGTGACTCGGTGCTGGACACCTCCACCCGCGACTTCATCCGGGTGATGCAGGCCAACGGCTTCTCACCGCGCTCGATCCTCTACCGGCACGTGCTGCGCAACGCGGCGCTGCCGGTGGTGACCGTCCTGGGCGTGGTGCTGGTCAGCCTGCTCTCCGCCGCTGTCTTCGTCGAGACGGTGTTCGCCATGCCCGGCCTCGGCAGCCTGACGCAACAGGCCACCATCCAGCACGACATCCCCCTCATCCAAGGAGCCGTCTTGTACATCACGGTGCTGGTGGTCCTGGTCAACCTGCTGGTGGACCTGGCGTACGGCCGTCTCGACCCGCGGGTGCGTGCCGCATGAGCACCGCCGCGAAGAGACCGGGTCTGCTCGCCCGGGTCGTGCGCCGCCCGTCGGGCGCGGCCGCCATCGGCTGGCTGGTGCTGCTGACCGCGGCCACCGCCGGAGCCTCGTTCACCGCCCCGCGCGGGCCGCTGGAGCAGGACCTCGGACACGTGCTGGCCGGCCCCTCGGGCGGCCATCTGCTCGGCACCGACAACCTGGGCCGGGACCTGCTGAGCCGGCTGCTGTTCGGCGGCCGCTCCACGCTGCTGGCGGTGGCCGAGTCGCTGCTGGTCTACCTGGTGATCGGCACCGTCCTGGGGCTGGCCTCGGGGTATCTCGGCGGCTGGGTGGACTGGCTGGTCACCCGTACCGCGGACCTGATGTTCGCGCTCCCGGGCATCATCATCGTGCTCGTCGTCCTGTCGGTGTTCCCCGGCAATCTGCACGCCGCGATGATCACCTTCGGGGTGCTCGGCAGTCCGGGCCTGATCCGGATCCTGCGGTCACAGACCCTCGGCATCCGCGAGGAGTTGTACGTCGCCGCGGCGAAGGTCGCGGGGCTGACGCGCTCCCAGATCCTGCGCCGGCACGTGCTGCCGCGGATGACCAGCATGGTCATCGTCCAGGCGGCGCTGTTCTCCGCGATCGTCGTCACCATCCAGGCGGGGCTGGGGTTTCTTGGCCTCGGGGCGCAGCCGCCCGACCCGTCGTGGGGCGGTCTGGTCGCGGACGCGTCCCAGAACATCGACCGTGATCCCTGGATGCTGGTCCCCGCGGGCATTCCGCTGGTCATCACCGTGATCGCGCTGGGTCTGCTGGGCGACGCGATCCGCGACGCGGCCATCGAGGGCTGGTCGGTCTCCAAGATGGCGGCACCGCCGGGCCGCACGGTGCCGGCGCCGAGGTCCGCCGAGGACGCCGTGGCCCCTGTGGAGGGCTCGATTGAACCGGACGCGCGGGCGCTGCTGTCGGTGCGGAACCTGTCGGTCGAGATCGGCGGCATCCCCGTCGTCCAGGGAGTGTCCTTCGACGTCATGGCGGGCGAAACACTCGGCGTCGTCGGTGAGTCCGGGTGCGGCAAGTCGGTGACGGCGCTGGGCGTCCTGGGCCTTGTGCCCGGCGGCGGCCGGGTCGCCGGCGGCCAGGTGGTGTTCGACGGGGTCGACCTGGCCGGCTCCCCGGCCGAGCTGGCCCGGGTCCGTGGCTCCGGGATCGCCTATGTGTCCCAGGAACCGATGGTGGCCCTCGACCCGACCTTCCCGGTCGGCCGCCAACTCGCCGAGGCCGTACGGCGGCACAGCCGCGCCGACCGGCGGACGACCCGCGCCGCGGCCCACCGCCGGGTGATCGAGCTGCTGACCATGGTGAACATCCCCGACCCGGAGGCGGTGGCCGGCCGCTACCCGCACCAGCTGTCCGGCGGGATGGCCCAGCGTGTCGCCATCGCGCTGGCCCTGGCGGGCGACCCGAAGCTGCTGATCGCCGACGAGCCGACCACCGCGCTGGACGTGACCGTCCAGGCCGAGATCCTGACGCTGCTGCGCGGGCTGCAGGCAGAGACGGGGATGGCCGTGCTCATCGTCACCCACGACTGGGGGGTGGTGGCGGACCTCTGCCACCGGTCGGTCGTGATGTACGCGGGGCAGGTCGTGGAGCAGGCGGACGTCGAGTCGATGTTCACCCTGCCGCTGCATCCGTACACCGCGGGCCTGCTGGCGGCCAACCCGCACCTGGCCGGCGGCGGAGAGCCGCTGCCGACGATCCCCGGCACGGTGCCTGCCCCCCGCGACTGGCCGCAGGGCTGCCGGTTCGCCGCCCGGTGCTCGCGCGTCACCGACGCGTGCGCGGCGGCACCGGTCGCCCTCACCCGGCCCGTACCCGACCGCCTCACGCGGTGCGTCCATTCCCAGCAGCTCCTCGTGGAGGGCACCCCCAGATGACTCCGCAGACCATCCTCGACATCCAGGACCTGACCGTCGAGTTCCGCCAGGGCCGGCGTACCGCGCCGTTCCGTGCCGTGGACTCGGTGTCCCTGACCATCGCGGCGGGGGAGACCGTCGGCCTGGTCGGCGAGTCCGGCTCGGGCAAGTCGACCATCGGCCGGGCCGTGCTCGGTCTCAACCCCGTCCGCTCCGGCCGGATCCACTTCGAGGGCGCCGACATCACCAGCGCCCGGCCGGGTGTCCGGCGGGAGCTCAGCGCCCGGCTGCAAGTGGTCTTCCAGGACCCGTACTCATCGCTCAATCCGGCCCGCACCATCGGCCGGACGCTCGCCGAACCGCTGCTGGTGCACCGGAAGATCGGTGCGGCGGAGACCGCCGAGCGGGTCACGGAGATGCTGGCGCGGGTCGGGATGCCCGCCGACACCGCGAACCGGTACCCCGGGCAGTTCTCCGGCGGGCAGCGGCAGCGGATCGCCATCGCCCGCGCGCTGATGCTCTCACCACGCCTGGTGATCTGCGACGAACCGGTCAGCGCACTCGACCTGTCCATCCAGGCCCAGGTGATGAACCTGCTGGCCGATCTGCAGAGCGAGCTCTCCCTCAGCTATCTGTTCATCGCCCACGACCTCCCCGTCGTCCGGCACCTCTCGCACCGCATCGTCGTCCTGTACCGCGGCCAGGTCATGGAGTCCGGGCCCGCCGACGACGTCTACGCCGATCCCGTGCACCCCTACACCCAGGCGCTGCTCGCCGCGGTCCCCGAACCCGATCCCCGGGTGCAACGGGCCCGCAGGGCCGACAAGGAGGCGGCCGGCGCCACGGTCCTGTCCACCCAGCCGCCCGCGGCCACCGGCTGTGCCTTCGCGCACCGCTGCCCGCACGCGATCGACATCTGCCACAGCCTGCGCCCCGAGCTGCTGCCCGTCCCCGGCGGCGAAGCGTCGGGCGGCGGGCGGACCGCCGCCTGCCATCGCGCCGCGGACCTGCATCCGCTGACCGTTCCAGCACATTCAGGAATCACAGGAGAGGAAGTGCCGTGTTCAGGCAACGAATGATCAGCGGGCTGGCGACCTTGGTGGTGCTCGCCGCCGCGGCCACCGCGTGCGGCGGGTCGTCGAAGGAATCCGGCGGCCAGGGCGACACCCTGACCGTCATCTCCCCGAGCGCCCCGGCGAGCCTCGACCCGGCGAAGGCCAACGTCGGTTCCGACAACTGGTTCGTCAACCTGGCCTACGACACCGTTCTGCGGCAGGGGCAGGACGGGAAGACCGGTCCCGCGCTCGCCACCAAGTGGGGGTACGTCGGCACCGGCAACCGGGAGTTCGAGTTCACCCTGCGCGACGGGGTGAAGTTCGCCGACGGCACGGCCATGACCGCCCAGACTGTCGCGGCGTCACTGAACTACACCCGCAAGAACGGGCTCAACGTCTCCTGGACCTCGGCGATCGACTCCGTCACCGCCACCGGTCCGCTCACCGTGCGGATCCACTGCTCCAGCCCGCACCCCAACGTGCCGCAGCTGCTCAACCAGATCCTGCTCGTCGGCTCGGTGATCAGCCCGGCGGGCCTGGCCGACGCCAAGAAGATGGGCACCCAGTCCTTCGGCGCGGGCCCGTACGTCCTGGACACGGCGCACACGGCCACCGGCGACCACTACACCTACACCCCCAACCCCAACTACTGGGACAAGACGAAGATCCACTGGAAGAAGGTGATCATCAAGATCGTCGCCAACCCCAACTCGGCCCTCCAGGCCGTGAAGACCGGGCAGGCCGACATCCTGGGCATCACCGCCAACCAGGTCGACACCGCCACCTCGGGCGGCCTGAGCGTGATCCGCTCGCCCAACGCCTTCCTCGGCATCGACCTCGTCGACCGGGACGGGGTCCTGTCCAAGCCCCTCAAGGACGTCCGGGTCCGCCAAGCCCTCAACTACGGCGTCGACCGCGAGAGCATCACCAAGGCTCTCTTCCAGCAGTACGGCCACGCCACCGACCAGATATCCCTCCCCGGCCTGGACGGTTTCGCCGCCGACTACGACAACCACTACTCCTACGATCCGGCGAAGGCCAAGCAGTTGCTCGCCGCGGCGGGATACCCGAACGGGTTCGCGCTGCACATGGAGACCCAGAACTTCTTCGGCATCGACCTGGTCACCCAGGCCGTCGTCCAGCAGTGGAAGCAGATCGGCGTCACCACCACCGTCACCACGGACACCAGCATCGGCCAGTGGCTGGGCAACGCCACGTCGAAGAAGTTCCCCGCGCTCGGGTTCGGCTACGGCGGCGCCTCCACCTACACGCTGTCGCTGGACTGGATGCTGCCGCACCCGACCGCGTTCAACCCGTTCGCCTCGCAGGACCCCGCACTGACCGCCATGCTGGCCACCGCCGCGGCCGCCCCCCAGGAGCAGCAGCCGGCGCTCTACCAGAACGTCATGCGCCGGGTCGTCGACCAGGCGTGGTTCGTCTCGGTGCTGCGGACCGACGGGATCTACGCCTTCAACAGCCGCAAGCTGAAGGGGTTCGCGGTGGCACCCAGTTACCTTCCCGACCTCGCCTGGGCCACCGCACCGAAGTAGTACCCGTCCCTGCCGCCTCACGCTTTCCGCCTCACGCTTTCCGCCTCGCGCCTTCCGTCTCCCGCCCGCCCCGTTCCGGCCGGCGGGAGGCGGGAGGCGCGCTTCGCCATGGGGCCCGCGGGCGGCTCGCACCTGATCGTCCCTGATCAGTTCCCGCTCCCGTGCGCAGGTCGGCGCAGCGTGGCCGTCCGGTGACCGAGAGGTAGGCGACAACCCTTGCCAGCAACGGCCAACTGTGCTGATATCCGAACCTGCTGGCAGTGACAGCAGGTGCCCTCACGAACACGCCGGGGCGAACGGGCGGCGCACGTACGGCGCCCCCAACGGAACAGCCGTCGGATCAGCTCTGCGGCAGCCAACCCGGCCGCCCTCCCTCAAACGAGTGCCATGCCACAGGACTTCTTCGAACCGCGTCGGCCGGCCCTGATCACCGGCAAGGCGTTCGCGGCCGGGGCGAAGGCGCTGATCCAGGCGGTCGTGGTGATCGTCATCGCGGCCCTGGGCATCGCGGCGGCCTCGTCCCTCCTGGGCCGCCTGGCCCGCTGACCGGGAGCACCGACGCGCGGGGGTACGGCGAGGAACCTATGGTGGGATAGGGAACCAAAAGCGGACGATGTGCAGACGCTTCCCAGGAGGCGATGACCATGCATCGCGCTCAATGGCTGTGTGCGTCGTCCCTCTTCGCCGTGGTGCTCGCCACCGTCGCCGTCGGCTGCTCCTCCCCGACGGTCACCACGTCCCCCGCGTCCGTGCAGCCTTCCACGTCCGGATCGTCCGTCCCGGGTCCCACCGCGTCACCGACCGGTGCGGGGCAGCAGGAGGCGCAGATCGGCGACACCCTGGATCTGGTGGGTACCGGTGACGGTGAGCGCATGGCCGTCACGGTCACGCGGGTCGTGGATCCCGCGGGCGCCGGCGTCTTCGGTCCGGACGCGGGAAACCGCTTCGTGGCCGTGCAGTTCCGGCTGCGGGACACCGGGACGGCCGTGTACGCGGATTCCCCCTCCAACGGGGCGCAGGTGATCGACACCCAGGGCCAGGCCTTCAACTCCACGATCGCCGACACGAATGCGGGGCCCAGCTTCCCCGGCAGTGTCCGGATCACCCCGGGGGACACGGCGCTGGGCTTCATCACGTTCGAAGTGCCGAAGGCCTCCGTGATCGCCAAAGTGCAGTTCACCCTGAATTCCGGCTTCGCCGCCAACACCGGCCAATGGACCGTGCAGGGCGTGGAGAAGGGCTCGCCGTCCACGGGCACCGCCCCGGTGCCCCAGCCGACCGTCTCCACGGCACCCGCGCCCACGTCCGCCGCCGGGGCGACGAGTCCCCGCCAGGTCGTCGAGAACTACTACGCCGCCATCAACGCCCACGCCTATCTCACGGCATGGAACCTGGGCGGCAAGAACCTCAACGGGTCCATGCAGGGCTTCGTGGCCGGCTTCGCCGGTACCGCCCACGACACGGTGACGGTGACGGATGTCCAGGGCGACACCGTGAGCGTCGTTCTCGACGCCACACAGACGGACGGCAGCCACCGCGTCTTCTCCGGGACCTACACGGTCCGTGACGGCATGATCGTCAGCGCGGACATCCACTGAGACGCCGCCGTCGGCCATGGGTCGGTCAGGAGCCCACGGGGTTCACGAAGGTGCCGGGGTGGGTGGCGCCGTCCTGGCGGACGATCGAGCCGCCCCAGGGCCACTTCAGCGCGAACTGGGTCTTCTCGTCCGGCGGCGTGATGCGGACCAGGGCGGGCTCGAAGGCCTCGGCGGCGGGGGCGGTGGTGGGGAGGAGAGTGATGGAGAAGTTCGTGGTGTCCGAGGGCTTGAGCAGGATCTTGGTGGGCGTCGTCGAGGCGCGGATCAGCGACCAGGTGCCGTCCGTCGCGCGGTTGCCGACGATGTCGACGCCGGGGAAGCCGATGAGCGAACAGGTGTGGCGGCTGATGTTGGTGAAGAAGACGGAGGCCCGGGTCTGGCCGGTCGAGGCCATGTCCGGGGCCGCGCCGCCGCCGGCGGCGAAGCCCGCCTTGAGGTCGCCGGTGTGGCAGCGGGCGATGGACGCGAGATCGACGACTGTGGACGTGCCGGAGGTGGACGTATCGGCGTTCGACGGGCCGTCATCGGACGACGCGGATCCGCCGGTCGTATCGTTTCCGCTGCTCTTGGCACCGTCGGTCACGCCGCCGCTGCCGGCGGTGGGTGTCGCCTTCGGAACGCCCGTGGTGGGGGCGGGGGCCGGGGTGCTCGGGGCGTGGTTGGGGCGTCCGCTGGATCGCGCGCCGTCCGCCGAGGTCTGGCACGCGACGGCGCCGGTGCTCAGGGCAGCGATGGCGAGTATCACAGCCGCGTGGCGGGGCAGGCGATTCAGCATGGCGGTCATGGGTACCCGACTCTCTGCGTGCGGCGGCGCGACGATCTCTGTGCGTTCACGCGCGGAACGCGGGCCGCGGTTCCAGCGGACTGCCACCGGCCGGGTCGGTCAGGGCCGCGGGGTCCGCCGGCAGGTGCTGCTCCGCACCGGACCGACGACAGGGAGCGCTCAGCGCAGCTGCTGGACGCGCAGGGCCAGTTCCATCTCGAAGCGGGCGTCGGGGTCCTGGAGCCGGTCGCCGAACAGTTCGTCGAGCTGGCGCAGCCGGTAGCGGACGGTCTGCGGGTGGATGCCGAGCCGGCCCGCCACCTCGTTGGCGTTGCGGCTGCACTGCAGCCAGCAGAGCAGCGTGTCGGCGAGGCGGGCCCGGTACGGCGGGCGCATCCGTTCCAGCGGGCCGAGATGGCGTTCGGCGAGGGCGTCCACCAGGGCCTCGTCCTGGAAGAGCAGCATGGTGGCGAGGTTCTCGGAACAGCGCACGACCTCGCCGCCCGGCAGCACATCGCGCCGGGCGAGGGTCAGCGCGTCCATCGCCCAGCGCAGCGACCGGGCGCCTTCGGTCAGTTGCACGGTGGGGCCGAGGGCGGCGCGGTGGCCCTGCAGCGCCGAGTCGACGGCGCGGGTCCTGCCCGGTCCGCCCGGGTCGGGGACGACGATGCACCCGGGCCGCTGGTCGAAGCGGGCCAGGAAGCCGGGCGGCAGGATCGGGTAGAGGGTCTCGCGTTCCCAGTGGTGGTCCACGACGACCACGGCGAGGGAGGTGGGGACCGGCCAGTGGGCGGCGTGGGCGAGATCGCGGATGGCCTCCTCGGTGGGGGGCCGCTCGGCGATCAGCATGTCGAACAGCCGCAGCCGCCGGCGTTGCAGCTCACCCGCCAGATGTAACTGGGCCTCGGCGTACCCGGCGGAGGTGGCCGTGGCGATCTCGTCGATATGGACCAGCGCGGCCTCGCCCAGCAGGCCGAGGACCTCACGCGGCAGGACGTCGGCGTCGGCGAGGGAGACGATGCGGCGCCAGGAGATCCGGGCGCCGATGCGGAGCGCGCCCTGGAAGGAGTCGAGGCTGCGGCCCTCCCGGGCTTCGCCGCGGCCGATACCGCGGTAGATGCCGATGACCTCCTGCGCGCTGATGCCCGGGGCGGAGAGGCGGTCCAGCAGGAGGTTCAGACCTAATTCCACGCCGGTGTGGATGGTTTTCGTGTAGGTGTCGTTCGTCGGGCGGTCGTACTCGGGAATCTCGGCCTGGATGGCTGCGACCACCTCCTTCCGGATAGCGTCGAGGAAGGGCCGGAGATGGTGGGCGAGCTCCGGGGGGATCCGGCTGAACGGCTCATCTGCCAGTTCTTGGGTCTGTCGCACCGTGGCGGAGTTCCTTCCGCTTATTGGTTCGATTGCTTGCGACGGTACTCCCCGGAAGCAGCTGCCCGCCACGGTGCCTGACGGAGCATCAGATGAGGATGCGTTGTCACTTGAGTGACAACGAGTCCCCGACGGTGCGGCCTTCCGGCACAGCCGGTGCCCGGTGGCGGAGGGCGAGGAACGTCACCAGGGCGCCGCACAGGACACAACCGGCCGCGAGTCGCAGGCCGGCCGCATAGCCGTCGAGGAACGCGGTAAGCGGATCGGAACCGGCGGCGAGTTCCGCGCTCCGGGTGTGCGTCAGGACGACGCCGACCAGGGCGATACCGAAGACCCCGGAGATCTCCCGGGCCGCGCTGACCACCCCGGACGCCATGCCGTTGCGGGAGGCCGGCACCGAGGCGAGGGAACGGACCGTCAGCGGCGTGGTGAGCGCGGAGCCCGCGCCGATCAGCAACAGCCCCGGCTGCAGACCGAGATAGCTCGTCCGCAGACCGGTCGCGGACACCTGCACCAGCCCCCACGCCACCAGCACCAGCCCGGCCGCGATCACCCGGTGCGCGCCCCAGGCCGCGCAGAGCCGCTCCGCGAACGGCGTCAGCGCCAGCAGCGCGAGCGCCAGCGGCAGGAAGGCGAGACCGGCCTTGGTCGCGGAGAATCCGAGCACCTGCTGCAGATACAGCGTGGTGAAGAAGAACACGCCGTTGACGCCGATGCCCCAGAGCACCTGCGCGGCCGTTCCGCCGCTGAGGAGGCGGTCACGGAAGAGGCCCAGTTCGAGCAGCGGCGCCGCCCTGCGGATCTCCAGAGCCACGAACAACCGGCCCGCCAGCGCCGCCGCGAACAGACACTGGGGCACCGGCCAGCGGGTGAAGCCGTGCGCCCCGCCCTCCAGCAGTCCGTAGGCCAGCAGCCATAGCGCCGCACTCGACAACACGACCCCGGGCACGTCGAGTCGGCGCAGCGCGGACAGACCCGGGCGGCGTACCGCCGCGGGCACCGCGCCGGCCAGCAGCAGTCCGAGGACGCCGAAGGGCACGTTCAGGAAGAACACCCACCGCCAGCCCCACCGCTCGGTGATGAAACCGCCGAGCACCGGCCCCAGGGCCAGCGCGACCGCCAGCGCCCCGGTCCACAGCCCGACCGCGAGCGAGCGGCGCGCCGCGGGCAGTTGGCCGGTGATCACCGCCAGTGTCGCGGGGATCACCAGCGCGGCTCCAGCGCCCTGCACGGTCCTGGCCGCGATCAGCGTCGGGCTGTTCGCCGCGAGACCGCCCGCCACGGAGGCGGCCGTGAAGACCGTCAGCCCCGCGATCAGCACCGGGCGGCAGGACAGCAGGTCGGCGAGCCGGCCGCCGGCCAGCAGCAGCGCGCCGAAGCTCAGGACGTAACTGGTGCCCACCCACTCCAGATCCGGCAGGTCGAGACCCAACGCCCGTTGCACGGAGGGCAGCGCGACGTTGACGACGGTGTTGTCCAGCGTCGTGATGAACCCGGTCACCGCGATCCCCAGCATGATCGGCAGCGTCCTGACCCGGTCCACCGGCGGCTCCTCTCCCGGGTCAGGAGCCCCTGGTCCTGGCGGGTCATGTGCTCGGGGCCGTCCGACCTTAACCACCGCACCCGCCGTTCGGCTTGTCATCGGAGTGACAGAAGGCGGACGGGCGGCTGTCACGCCCCGCTCTAGTGGCCCGGCACCCGGAAGCGGAACCTGTTGCCCCCATGACGCTCCAGAATTCCGGATCCCCCCTCCGGGAAGGAGAGCCGCGCATGACCCGTTTCGCCGAGTTCGAGTCCCGTCGCGCCCAGGTTCTGCGAGGAGGCTCACCAGCGGCCGTGGAGCGCCAGCACTCCCGAGGCCGGCTCACCGCGCGGGAGCGCATCGACCTGCTGCTCGACCCCGGCTCCTTCACCGAGACCGACGCCTTCGTACGGCACCGCTGCACCGCCTACGGCATGGACGCCTCCCGCCCCGACGGCGACGGGGTCGTCACCGGTCACGGCACCGTCGACGACCGCCCGGTCGCGGTCTTCGCGCAGGACGCCACCGTCTTCGGCGGAAGCATGGGGGAGGCGTTCGGCGAGAAGGTCCTCAAGGTCATGGACCACGCGCTGAAGGTCGGCTGTCCCGTGATCGGCCTCAACGACTCGGGCGGCGCGCGCATCCAGGAGGGGGTCGTCGCCCTCGCCCACTACGCGGAACTCGTCCACCGCAACGTCATGGTCTCCGGGGTGATCCCCCAACTGTCCATGATCCTCGGCCCGTGCGCGGGCGGCGCCGCGTACTCGCCGGCGCTCACCGACTTCACGGTCATGGTGAAGGACATCTCCCACATGTTTGTCACCGGCCCCGACGTCATCCACTCGGTGACGGGGGAGGAGACCACGGCCGAGGAACTGGGCGGCGCCCGCACCAGCTCCGCCGTCAACGGCACCGCCCACTACCTCGCCCACGACGAGGCGGACGCCTTCGACTTCGTGCGCGGGCTGCTCTCCTACCTGCCCGCCAACAACCGTGAGGCGCCACCGCGCTACCGGCAGCGCTCCGACCCCGGCATCACCGCGACGGACCGGGAACTCGACGAGATCGTGCCCGCCAACCTCGGTCACGCCTACGACATGCGGGAGATCCTGCGGCGCGTCGTGGACGACGGCGAACTGCTGGAGATCCAGGAACTGTTCGCGCCGAACATCATCTGCGCCTTCGGCCGGGTCGAGGGCTCGTCGGTGGGCATCGTCGCCAACCAGCCGCTGCACTCCGCCGGCGCCCTGGACATCAACGCCTCCGAGAAGGCCGCCCGGTTCGTGCGGTTCTGCGACGCCTTCGGCATCCCGATCCTCTCGTTCGTCGACGTGCCCGGCTACCTCTCCGGCGTCCGGCTGGAGCACGAGGGCATCGTCCGCCGGGGCGCCAAGCTGCTGTACGCGTACGCCGAGGCCACCGTGCCCGCCATCACCGTCGTCGTCCGCAAGGCCTACGGCGGCGGCTACGCCGTCATGGGGTCCAAGCACCTCGGCGCCGATCTCAACCTGGCGTGGCCGACCGCGCAGATCGCCGTCATGGGAGCACAGGGCGCGGTCGCCGTCCTGCACCGCAAGGAACTGCGCGACGCCGAGGACCCGGAGCTGCTGCGCAAGCAGCTCACCGCCGAGTACGAGAACGATTACGCCACCCCGTACCTGGCCGCGGAGCGCGGCTACCTCGACGCCGTCATCCTCCCGCACGAGACCCGCGGCCGGATCGTCCGTGGACTGCGGTCGCTGCACGGAAAACACCGGCCCGCACCGCAGCGCCAGCACGGCAACATCCCCCTCTGAACCCCTCTGAACCCGTCTGAACCACCCGTCCCCCGGTCCCACGGATCCCCCCCACCGGTCCCACGGAACCACCTCCTCCGAGAGCGGCCCCCCTCGCGCCCCCACCCCTCTGGAGTCCCATGCCCCCCGCGCGCCCTCTCCCGCCGACCGAGTTCCCGCTGACCGAGTCCCTGCGCCGCTGGTCCACCGAGCGCGGCGCCCAGCGGGCCTTCACCTTCGTCGACTTCCCCACCCCGGACTCGCCGGGCCGGCACCGCAGCCTGACCTGGAAACGGCTCGACCAGCAGGCCCGCACGATCGCCTGGCGGCTGCGGGCCGATGTGGGCCCCGGCGAGCGGGCCGCGCTGATGCTGCCCCAGGGCCTGGGCTACGTGGCGGCCTTCCTCGGCTGCCTCTACGCGGGGGTGATAGCCGTCCCGCTGTTCAGCCCCGACCTGCCGGGGCACGCGGGCCGGCTCGCCGCCGTGCTCGACGACTGCGAACCGTCCTGCATCCTGACCGACACCCCGACCGCCCCCGCCATCGCGGCCTTCGCCGCCGAGCACGGGATCCCGCACCTCCCGGTCGTCCCCATCGACCGGCCGGCCGGCGCGGGCCCGCTGACCGACGCGCTCCCCGATCCGGACCGGCCGTTACCCGTACCCGAACTGGACGACATCGCCTACCTCCAGTACACGTCGGGCTCCACCAGGGTCCCCGCCGGGGTGATGATCAGCCACGGCAACGTCGTCGCCAACGCCCGGCAGGCCGTCAGGGCGTTCGGCGTGACGGCGGACGGCAGCACCAGCGTCGGCTGGCTGCCGCTCTTCCACGACATGGGCCTGGTGCTGAGCATCGCCGCACCCGTACTGGCCGGCATGTCGTCGGTGCTGATGGACCCGGTCTCCTTCCTGGAACGGCCCGTGCGCTGGCTGCGGTTGCTCGGCGCGTACCCGGGCACCATCAGCGCCGCCCCCAACTTCGCCTACGACTACTGCGCCACCCGCATCGACGAGGAACAGACCGCGGCACTGCGGCTCGACCGCGTCCGCGTCATGATCAACGGCAGCGAACCCGTACGGCAGGGCACCGTGGAACGCTTCCAGCGGGCCTTCGCCCGCACAGGACTGCCGCCGGAGGCGCACTGCCCCTCGTACGGCCTGGCCGAGGCGACCGTCTTCGTCACCACCGAACCGCCCGCCGACCTGCCCCGGAAGCTGGTCTGCGACCGCGAGGCACTGGCGGCGGGGCACATCCGGCCGTGTGCGGACGACGACGCCCTGGCGACCGTACTCGTCGGCTGCGGAACCCCGGTGGGGCAGGAGCTGCGCATCACGGACCCGGTGACGGGGCTGGTGCTGCCCGAGGACCGGATCGGTGAGATCCGGCTGCGCGGTCCCAACATCGGCCTGGGCTACTGGAAGCGGACCGGCCGTTCGCAGGCGTCCTTCGCCTCCCGCATCCCCGGCGAGCTGGGCGACTGGCTGCGCACCGGCGATCTCGGGGCGCTGCACGAGGGCCGGCTCCAGGTCACCGGACGGCTGAAGGACCTGCTGATCGTGGACGGCCGCAACCACTACCCGCAGGACCTGGAGGAGACCGTCCAGTCCTCCCTGGACTGCGTACGCCGCGGCCGGCTCGCCCTGTTCACCGTCACCGGCGACGGCGGGCCCGACGAGGTGGTCGCCGTCGCCGAGCACGCCCGGGACCTCGACGTCACCGCCGAGCTGTGCGCGGCGGCGGAGCGGGCCGCCCGCGCCCGGATCTCCGCCCGGCACGGGGTACGGCTGGCCCGGCTGCTCCTCGTACCGCCCGGCGCGGTGCCGCGCACGTCCAGCGGCAAGGTCTCCCGTTCCGCCTGCCGCGAGCGGTATCTCGCGGGCGAGTACGAGAGGGAGGCGGCGGCAGGTGAGTGACGGCGCCGGGGGCGCGGGGGAGTCCGGCATCGCCGGGGAACTCCGCCGCACGATCGTCTCGCGGCTCTCCCAGTGGTACGGGCTCGACCCGGCAGAGATCGACGACGACCGGCCGTTCGCGGAGCTCGGCATCACCTCACGGGACGCCATCGCCCTCACCGCCGATCTGCGCGCCCTCACCTCGGTCCAACTCCCCGCGACCCTGCTGTGGGAGGCGCCGACGCTGGGCCGGCTGCTGTCGGTGGTCGAGGCCGCGGTCGGCGTCGGGGAAACGGCCGGCCTCCCGGCGCCGACTCCCCGGTCCGCCCCGGCACAGCCACCGGGCGGCGCGTCGAGTGCCGTCGCCGTCGTCGGTATCGGCTGCCGGCTCCCGGGCGGCATCACCTCCCCGGCCGCCTTCTGGGAACTGCTCAGTGCCGGCGGCAACGCGGTGGGCACGCTCCCCGAAGGGCGGTGGGCTCCGTTTCTTCCCGACGGCGTGCCGCCCGAGGGCATCAACCGGCATGGCGCGTTCCTGTCCGATGTCGCGGGGTTCGACGCCGAGTTCTTCGGCATCTCGCCGCACGAGGCCACCCTCATGGACCCGCAGCAGCGGCTGCTGCTGGAAGTGGCACGGGAGAGCCTGGACCACGCCGCGATCCCCGCGCCAGGACTGGCCGGTACCCGCACCGGCGTGTTCGTGGGGATCAGCGGCAACGAGTACGCCCAGCTCACCACCGCCGACCTGGACGCGGTCGACGCGTGGACCCCGCCGGGCGTCGCCCTGAGCATCGCCGCGAACCGCCTCTCGTACGCGCTGGACCTGCGCGGACCCAGCCTCGCCCTGGACACCGCCTGCTCCTCGTCGCTGGTCGCCGTGCAGCACGCCGTCCGCAGTCTGGTGTCCGGCGAGACCGACACGGCTCTCGCCGGCGGGGTGAACCTGCTGCTGTCGCCCGCGCTGACCCTGGCCTTCCAGCGCGCGGGCGCGCTCGCGCCCGACGGACGCTGCAAGACCTTCGACGCCGCGGCCGACGGCATGGTGCGCGGCGAGGGCTGCGCGGTCGTCGTCCTCAAACGACTGGCCGACGCCGAGCGGGACGGGAACCGCGTCCTCGCCGTCATCCGGTCGACCGCCGTGAACTCCGACGGCCGCTCCAACGGGCTGCTGGCCCCCAACCCCGAGGCCCAGCGGGCCCTGTTGGAACAGGCCCACGCCGGTGCGGGCTCCGAACTGGACTACGTCGAGGCGCACGGCACCGGCACCGCGCTCGGCGACCCGATCGAGGCTCACGCCCTGGGGGCGGTACTCGGCCAGGGCCGCGAACCGGACCAACCGCTGCTCATCGGCTCGGCGAAGACCAACGTCGGCCATCTGGAGGCCGCGGCCGGAATCACCGGGCTGGTCAAGACGGTGCTGGCGCTGCACCACGACGAACTGCCGCCGCACCTCAACTTCGGAACCCCCAACCCGCTCATCGACTTCGACGCGCTGGGCCTGCGGGTCGTCGACTCCCCGGAGCCCTGGCCCCGTTACTCGGGCCGGGCCACCGCGGGCGTCTCCGCCTTCGGGTTCGGCGGCACCAACGCGCATGTCGTGCTGGAGGAGTACCGGCCCGCGCTGAGGAAGGCGCCCATGCCAGGGGGAGCGCCGGCGATCACCGTTCTCGACGCCCTCTCCACCGCACGGCTGCGCGAGGACGCGGCGCGGCTGAGCCGCTGGCTGTCGTCGCCCGCGGCCCGAGGGGTCAGGATCGAGGACGTCGCCCGTACGCTGCACGGCCGCACCGGTCGCGGCCGGTACCGCGCGGCCGTGGTCGCGGGCAGCATCGAGGACGCCGCGGCGGCCCTCTCCTGCCTCTCCGCAGGCCGGCCCCATCCGGCGGTCGTCACCGGCGGCCCGGTCACCGAAACCGCCCGCCCCGTCTGGGTGTTCTCCGGCTACGGCTCACAGTGGCCGGGCATGGCCCGCCGGCTGCTCACGGCGGAACCAGCGTTCGCCGAGGCGGTGGACCGGCTGGAACCCCTGTTGCTCGAGCACGCGGGCCTCTCGCTGCGCGCGGGACTCGAACCCGGCGCGGAGTTGTCGTCCCCTTCGGTCGTCCAGCCCGTGCTGTACGGCCTCCAGGTCGCCCTGGCCGGACTCTGGCGGGCGTACGGGATCGAACCGGCGGCCGTCATCGGCCACTCGATGGGCGAGGTCGCCGCGGCCGTGGTCGCCGGTGCGCTCGACGCCGAAACCGGCGCCCGTGTCATCGCGACCCGCTCCCGGCTGCTCGACGGGCTGACGGGCGGGGCGATGGCCGTGGTGGAACTCTCCGCCGCGCAGGTACGGGCACACGCCGGAACATGGTCCAGTCTGCGGGTCGCCGTCCACTCCTCGCCCGGCCAGAGCGTCGTCACCGGCACGGCGGACGACATCGGCGAACTGATCCGGCAGGTCGCGCGGGAGGGCGGGCTCGCCCGATCGCTGGGGGTCACCGCGGCGGGCCACTCCCCGCAGGTCGACCCGCTGCTCGGCCCGCTGGCCGAACAACTCGGCGAGGTGCCGCACATGCCGTCCGGCGTTCCCTTCTACAGCACCGTCCGGGACTCGCCCCGCGACCTGCCGGTCTTCGACGCCGGGTACTGGGTGGCCGCGCTGCGCCGACCCGTGCGCTTCGCGCAGGCGGTCGCCGCCGCGGCGGCGGACGGGCACCGGCTGTTCGTCGAGGTCTCCCCGCACCCCACACAACTGCATCCGCTCGCCGAGACGCTGCGCGCTTCGGATGCCGCATCGGGAGCCGCTTCGGGAGCCGGGGACGCCGCGCTGTTCCCGACCCTGCGCCGGAACACCGACGACGCCTTCTCGTTCCGGCACAGCCTGGCGGCGCAGCTGGTCAGGGGTGTGGCGATCGACCCCGGGGCGCTGCACGGGACCGGCCGGATCGTCGACGTACCGAGCGCCGGCTGGCGGCACCGTCCCTACTGGGTGAAGGGCCGGCTGGCGGCGCAACGGCAGGAACCCGATCCCGTACCGCTGCCGGTCCCCGGAGCCTCCGAACCGGCGGACCGGCCCAGGACCGTCATCGACCGGCTGCGCGAGCATGTCGCCCAGGTCATGGGGTACGCGCCGGAACATATCGACCCCGGGACGCCGCTCACGGAACTCGGGCTCGACTCCCTCATGGCCACCCGCATCCTGGCCGCCGTCCAGCGGGACTTCGGCACCGTCGTCGAACCGCGCGTGCTGCTGCGTAACGGCACCGTCGCCGCGCTCGCCGCGTGGCTGGAGCCGTCGGGCGCGGGGGACGGTACGGAGCAGGCGGCCGAGGATACGTTGACGGGTGTGCTTCCCCGGGACGCCGCCGAGCGGCTGGTCTCCCGGGCCTGGCAGAGCGTCGCCGGCGGCCGGCCGCCCGGCGCCGAGGACGACCTCGGTCTGCGGGAACTGCCCCGGGAGCGGCTGGCGGAGCTGGCCCGGGAACTGTCGGAGCGGGCCGGATGCGAGGTACCGGCCGATGACCTGCTGACCGGCCCCTCCACCGTCGCCGCCGTCGCCGGTCTGCTGCGCCCGCGCCTGGAGACACCCGTCAGCGGTCCACTGCGCGTCCTGCGGGCGGGCGGGAGCCGGCCGCCGCTGTTCCTGATCCATCCCGCGGGCGGATCCACCGCCGTCTACCGCGCCCTCGTCCAGCGGCTCGGCGACGAACAGCCCTGCTACGGACTGGAACGGCTGCCCGGCCCCGACGCGGTGCACGAGCGGGCGGCGGCGTACGCGCGGATCGTCCGTGAGACCCGCCCGCTCGGGCCGTGGCTGCTCGGTGGCTGGTCCTACGGCGGGGTGGTGGCGCAGGAGACGGCACGGCTGCTGGCCGGCGACGGAACCGTGCCCGCGCTGATCCTGATCGACAGCGTGCTGCCGCTCCCCGTCCCCGAGTTGTCGCCTGCCGAGGAAGCCCGCCGCCGCTTCGCGGAGTTCGCCGCGTACGTGGAGCGCACCTACGGCAGTCCGCTGCCGCTGCCCTACGACGAACTCGCGACGCTCGACGACGCCGGGCAGATCGAGCTGGTGGTCAAGGCGCTGGAGCAGGCGGCGGATCTGCCCGCGGCCGTGCTGGAACACCAGCGCACCTCGTACCTGGACCTGCGTAGCGGGGAACGGCACACCCCGCGCCCGTACACCGGCCGCACGCTGCTCTACCGCGCCACGCGGAGCGCGCCGCACACCGTCCAGGACGCGCGCTACACCCGTACCGACGAGGCGCTCGGCTGGGACGGGTCCTGCACCGACCTCTCCGTCGCGCCGATCGAGGGAGATCACCTCTCCCTTCTCGATCCGCCCGCGGTCGACGACCTCGCCGCGCTGCTCACCCGCGATCTCAACCCACCCACGACAAGAGGGATCTGATGCACACACAGCGCCGCCGCCGTACGTCCCGCGCCGCCGTCACCGGAGCGGCCATGCTCGCGGCGACCGCCGCGCTGACCCTCGGCCCCACCGCTCTCGCCCCCGCCGCCGCTGCCTCCACGGCGGCGGCCGCCCCGGCGCGTACCGCCCTGGACGGGGCCGGCATCGTCTCCGAGACCTGGCTCGACAGCCGTACCGTCGATCTGCAGATCAACTCCCCGGCGATCCGCGGCACCGTCGGGACCAGGCTGCTGCTGCCGGCCGACTGGTCGGCCCAGGCCACCCGCACCTGGCCGGTGCTCTATCTGCTCCAGGGCGCGCACGACGACTACACCTCGTGGACCCGCGAGACGGATATCGAGCAGTTCACCGCGGACAAGGAAGTCATCGTCGCCATGCCGTCGTCGGGGCCCACCGGCATCCCCAGCACCTGGTGGAACTTCGGCTCGGGCGCCCCGGACTACGAGACCTTCCAGGTCACGGAGTTGATGCAGCTGCTGCAGCAGAACTACCGGGCCGGGACGACGCGGGCCATCGGCGGGGTGTCCACCGGCGGTTGGGGCGCGATCGCGTTCGCCGCCCGGCACCCCGGAACGTTCAAGGCGGCGGCCTCGTACAGCGGTGTCCTCCACACGACGATGCCCGGTATGCCGATCATCGTCGAGGCGATCGTGGGCCGTGAAGGCCTTCTGCCCTGGGCGCTGTGGGGCTCCCCGATCTTCCAGAGCCCGCTGTGGAACGCCCAGAACCCCTACGCCCTGGCATCGAAGCTGACCGGCACCAGCCTCTACCTGTCCTCCGGCACCGGTGTCGTCGGCGGGAACGGGGAGCTGAGCGCCGAGGCCCTGGAGACCACCCTGTGGCCCGCGTCCCAGAGCTTCGCCGCCCGGCTGCAGCAGCTCGGCATCCCCGTCCAGACCCACTTCTACCTCGGCGGCACCCACAGCTGGACCTACTGGCGCAACGAGTACAAGACGTCCTGGCCGCTCCTCTCGCAGGCCCTGGGGCTGTGACCGACTGACGCCCGGCGCGCTGTGACCCCGGTCAGGCGCGCCGGGGCTCCCAGCGGAAGAGGCGCCGGGCGGCCAGCAGCACGCCGGCCGTCCACAGAGCGGTGATCAGCAGGGCGGGGCCGGCGGACTGCCAGGTGTGCAGGAAGGAGAGATCGGCCAACGGGCCGCCGTTCCAGCTCTCCTGGCCGAAGCTCTTGCCGAACCACGCGGTTCGGAGGGCCTGCACGACCGGGGTGAGGGGCAGGGCGTGCGCCGGACCCTGCAGCCAGGAGGGGAGCGACGACAGAGGCGTCGCGACGCCCGCGCCGAACATGCAGAGCATGAGGACCGGAGTGGCGACCAGCGGGGATGTCTCGGCGCTCGGCGTCAGCCCGGACAGCGCCACGGCGAGCAGGGCGAACAGCAGATAGCCCGCGACCAGGGTGAGCAGCAGCAGCGCCGGGTCGGCGGGCAGCGGCGCGTGGAACAGACCCACCGAGAGGGTGCCCAGCACCACGGCCTGCAGCAGGACGACGATGCCGCTCGCGCCGATCTGGCCGGCGAACACGGCGCTGGGGGGCACCTCCGTACCGCGCAGCCGCTTGAGCACCAGATCGTCGCGGCGGGCGACGACCGCGTTGAGGAGATTGACGAAGGACGTGACGAGCGCCAGCCCGATGAAGCCGACGGTGACATAGCCGGCCGCGCTCACCCCGCCGATCTCCTTGTCGCGCAAGGGCGCCGCGACGAACAGATCCAGCAGGACGGGGAGCAGGAACCCGATGAAGGTGGAGCGGCGGTTGCGCCAGAAGACCTTCCAGGACAGCAGGAGTTGGCCGTGGGCGTAGCGGGTCCAGGTCATCGGGCGGCCGCCTTGCTGTGGTGGTCCGGGCGGACGGTGCCGTGGTCGTCGGACGCCGTCCGTTGGTCGCCGGCGAGGGCGAGGAACACGTCCTCCAGCGAGGCGTGCCGTACTTCGATGCCGTCGAGTTCGACACCGCGCGCGCCGGCCCAGTCGTGCAGGACGGCCAGCGCGGGCGCCGTCCGGGCGACGGCGTAGGACACCGCGTCACCCTGTACGGCCAGGTCCGCGCCGGGAAGCCGCGGCAGGTCCGAGGCGGTGGTGGCGAACGGCAGCGGGAAGGTGATCCGGCTGCGCTGCCCGGAGAGGACCTCGGCGACGGTGCCGGTGGCGGTGATGCGGCCGGCGTCCATGATGGCGACCCGGTCCGCGAGTTGCTGGGCCTCTTCCAGGTAGTGCGTGGTCAGCACCACGGTGGTGCCGGCCGCCCGCAGTTCCCTGACGAGCTGCCAGGTGTTGCGGCGGGCCTCGGGGTCCATGCCTGTGGTGGGCTCGTCGAGGAAGAGCAGCTCGGGGTCGTTGAGCACGGCGAGCGCGAGGTCCAGCCGGCGGCGCTCACCCCCGGAGAGCTGGCCGACGCGGGTGCCGGCCTTGGTGTCGAGCCGTACCTGGCCGAGGACGTCGGCGGTGGCGCGGGCCCGCCCGCTGAAACGGCGCCAGGCGTCCACCGTCTCCCGGACGGTCAACTCCTTGAAGAATCCGCCCTCCTGGAGCATCACCCCCGTCCTGCGGCGGAGCGCGGGCCCGTCCGCGTAGGGATCCAGTCCCAGCACCCGCACCGTACCCGCGGTGGGCGGACGGTAGCCCTCGACGACCTCGAGGGTGGTGGTCTTGCCGGCGCCGTTCGTTCCCAGCAGCGCGAACAGCTCTCCGCGCCGGACGGTGAAAGACGCTCCGCGTACTGCTTCGTAGTCCCCGTAGGACTGCCGCAATTCCACTACTTCTATGACTTCGGGAATCTCTTTCATGCGCACATGGTGCGCGGTATCAGAGAGGGTCTGCAAGAGGGAATGAATTCATTTTACCTTCCTGAGCTGCGAGTTCGTCGAACATGTAAAACGTCATAAGAAAGCGGTATGACATTTTGCAGGCGGTGTTTCTGACTTTTCCCACTGATGTGCGGACGGCCCTCGGGTGCATATTTCTCTCATCGCCGGAAGCGGCCGGGAAAACCGGAAGCCGAAGGGGATGAGGGAATCGGCAGACCGGCCCACCAGGGTCCGGCGCCGTGAAACGAGAGGAGTCGGCCATGGCTGACAACAAGGACATCACCGAGACCGCCGCTGTCGCCGAGACCGAGCAGTTCGACATCGAGGTCGAGGAGCTGGACACCGTCTCCGGCGGCATCAGCGTCAGCTCGCTGCTCTCCGCGGCCTGCCCGGTCTCGTCCTTCAGCTCGGTCTCCAACTGACCTCACGGTCCGTGTTGGTAAGGCCTCCGAGTCTGACGCAGTAGCGGCCGACTGAGGCCGGGCCGGCGGGCGTCATCGCTCCGCCGGCCCGCCACGGCCGCGGGAATCCGCGCCTCGGTGGGACCTGAACGGTCCCACCGGGGCGCCCCTCGTCCGGCACCCGGCTCCATCCCTGACGACACAACGACACATCGATACATCGACCAACTCACGGACCGACAAGGAGAACCGGGCATGGAAAGCCTCCGCCACCAGCTCACGCGGTTCATCCAGGACCCGGCCGCGCGACGCGACCCCGCCGGGCTCTACCGGCGGCTGCTGACCGAGGCCCCGGTACTGGACCTGGGACGCGTCCACGTCATCTCCGGCTACGAGGAGATCGTCACCGTCCTGATGCACCCCGGAACCGCGGTGGACCCCGCCGCGATCGGGCTCGACCGCCCCGGTTCCTCCGCACTCGCCCAGGTGCTCGCCCGTACGCTGCCGATGCGGGACGGCGCCGACCACACCCGGCTGAAGCGCCTCGCGACCGCCGCGTTCAGCGCCCGCCGGCTCGCCGAGATTCGCGCCAGGATCGAGAACACCACCGAGGAACTGCTCGCGCCCCTGCTGGCCGGCGGCTCCTTCGACCTGGTGGCCGACCTCGCCGTGCCGCTGCCGGTGGCGGTGTCGTGCGCGATCCTCGACGTGCCGCCCGAAGAGCGCGAGCGGGTCACCGGCTGGGCCGGACTGGTCGCCCGGTCCCTCCTGGACCCGTTCGCCGGCGCCGAACAGACCGCCGCCCTGGACGCCGAGTTCGAGGGGTTCCGCGACTGGGTCGAAGAGCTGTGCGCCGCCCGCGCGGCGCGTCCCGGCGGCGATCTCATCAGCCGCCTCGTCCTGGCCAGGGACGCGGGACAGCTGGACGACGAGGACCTGCTCGCCTTCGTCGTCATGCTGTTCGCCAACGGGCTCGAAACACTCACCTCCGGACTCGCGGTCGCCGCCTGGCAGTTGCTGCGGAACCCCGCGCTGGCCGCCGGAATCCGCGCGGAACCGCACACCGCCGAGGCCGTCTTCGACGAATGCCAGCGGCTGGGCAGCCCGGTACGGGCCAGCGCCCGCGGGCTGGGCGGCGACGTACAGGCCGGGGACACACTGCTGCCCGCCGGACGGGTGGTGCTGCTGCTGTACGCGGCCGCCAACCGCGATCCGCGCCGCTTCCCCGATCCCGACCGATTCGACCCGGCCCGGGCGGAGCGCCGACATCTGGCCTTCGGACACGGGCCGCACCACTGCCTGGGCGCTCCGCTGTCGCTGATGGCCGGCGGAACGGTCCTGGCCCTGCTCGCGGCGGCAGGCGCCGAGCGGGAGTTGAGCACCCCGCTCGACGAGAGCACCGCCCGCTGGAGCGAGCAGTTCGTCTTCGGCGGGCTGCGGGAACTGCCCGTCGAGGTCAGGCAGCTCACCTCCCTCGGCGCGGGGATGTGACGGCGATGACGACAACGATCCCGATGAAGACCGTCCCGGCCGTCCCCGACGGAGAACCGCCCGCGTCAGCGGAGCGAACGGGCCCGTCCGCTCAAGCGGTGACGATCGCCGCCGCGGCGGCTGCCGCACAGCTCGAACCGGGCCTCGACCGCCCGGTCCGTGTCATCGGCAGCCGCCTCGGCTCCGCCCTCGTCGCCCTGGTCCTGGCCCTGGGGGCGGGCGGTGCCTGGGTGGGCTGGGGGTCGCTCCCGAACACCCTGTCCCTGCACGGCGTGCTGGCCCACGGCCCCGCGCCGGTCCTCGCCCGGGCCGACGTCGCCGGTACGGTGCTCGACCTGCGGGTCCGCCCGGGGGACCGGGTCACCCGCGGGCAGCTCCTCGCGCTGCTGCGCACCACGGCCCCCGGCCCGGGCGGCACCGCCGAGCTCCGCTCTCCCGCGGACGGCACGGTCGCCGGTGTGCTGACCGCGCCCGGCGGCACTCTGCCGGCCGGGGCCGCGCTGCTCGCGCTCGACCCGGCCGGCGAACCGGCCACGTTGCGGCTCTACACCGGTTCCGCCCGGGACCTGGCACGCCTGCGACCCGGCCAGTCCGTACTGCTGCCCCTGCCGTCCGGCACGGTGCGCGCCCGCATCACGGCCGTGGACCCGTATCCCGCCCGCGCCGACTCGCTCGACGGCGCACTGCCGCTCGGCGAAAGCGACCTGGGGTCGGGGGCCGACCCGGTCTGGACGATCACCGCCGTGCCGGATGCCGCGTCCGGCGCGCTGCCCCCGACGTACGGCCCGGTGCCCGTGGACGTCTCCGTCGACCTCGGCTCCCGCCGCCCCTACCAGGTCATCCTGGGTACGGGGGCCGGGCGATGAGCCTCGACACCCGGACCGCCGAGGAGCGGAAGAGCCAGGAGCCGGCGGCGGCCGCCCCGGGTCCGCCACCGAAGAGCAGCGCTGTCCGCGCGGGCCGCCGGCGCCGCTATCTGCGGACGCCCGTCGTCCCGCAGATGGAGGAGCAGGACTGCGGCGCCGCCTGTCTCGCGATCGTCCTCGGCGCGTTCGGCCGCCGGACGACCCTGCACGAGGCGTCCCGCTCCTGCGGTGTCTCCCGCGACGGTGTGAGCGCCGCCGCGGTGGCCCGCGCCGCGGGCCGCTACGGCCTGGTGGCGCGGGGCCGCCGGGTGGTGCGCGGCGAGGACCGGCTGCTGGGCCTGGACGCCGTGCCGGTGCCGTCGATGGTGCTCGTCACCGGTCCGCACTTCGCGGTCTTCGAAGGCATCAAGCGCGGCCGCGTACGCGTCAACGATCCCTCGCTGGGCAGCCATTCGGCGACACCGGCCGAGTTCTGGGACTCCTTCGCGGGCATCGCGGTCGGCTTCGAACCGGGGCCGGACTTCGAACGGGGCGGAGCCCGGTTCCCGTTCCTGCGGGGGCTGTTGACGAGGATCCGGCCGTACGGGTTCGCGCTGCTGATCGCCGTGCTGGTCGCGGTGCTGCTCACCGTTCCCGCGATGGCCGCGGCGTTCCTGCTGCGGGCCTACCTCACCTCGGTGACGATCGGCGGAACCGGCGCCTGGGCCCTCCCGCTGGTCCTGGCCACCGGCGGTTCGGCCGCCGCGGTGCTGCTCGGCACCTGGCTGCAACAGAGCGTCGTCAACCGGGTGCTGGCCTCCATGGCGGCCCGCACCTCGACCGGATTCCTGTGGCGCATGCTGCGGCTGCCCGGTTCGTTCTTCCACCGCAGGCAGCTCGGCGGTCTGGTGACCAGGGTCCAGATCAACGACGGGCTCTCGGCGCTGCTCTCGTACCGCGCCGCCGGCGCCGCCGCCTCGGCCGCCACCGCCGCCGCGCATCTCGCGGCTCTGATCTGGCTGCAACCCCGGCTGGCAATCGTGCCGGTGGTGGTGGCGGTCATCGACATCGCGGCCCTGAAACT
Source organism: Streptomyces fildesensis (assembly GCF_016107395.1). Lineage (GTDB taxonomy): Bacteria > Actinomycetota > Actinomycetes > Streptomycetales > Streptomycetaceae > Actinacidiphila > Actinacidiphila fildesensis. Next base: position 135,005 of record NZ_JAAIKO010000007.1, on the reverse strand, counting down.
CGCCGACCGGCGGCGCGGCGGCATGCTGCACCAGCTCCACTCCGAGCAGCACAAGCGCGACGGGGTGGCCTTCGCCGGGATCTCCGCCATCGAGACACTGAAGGCGGAGGGGGCCGAGGACTCGTTCTTCCGCTCCTGGTCGGGCTGGCAGGCGCGGGCCATGGACACCGCGCAGAACGTCGCCACCGCCGTCCTCGTACCGCTCTCACTGCCGACCGCGCTCACTACGGCGGGCACCGCGGCCGTCGTGGTGGCCGGGACCGCGCTGCTGATCGGCGGCAGCGTGACCGTAGGAACGCTGCTCGCCTTCCTGCTGCTGCTCAACGGGTTCCTGCTGCCGGTCACCCAGCTCGTCGGCACGGGATCCGAGCTGACGATGGCGCGAGCCCAGTCCGCGCTCCTCGACGACGTCGAACTCTCCGAGCCCGACCCCTATCTGACGGCCGTCCTGGACCCGGTGGACGGCTCGGCCGGACCCGTCGCGCTCAGCGGCCTGCTGGAGCTGCGGGACGTCTCCTTCGGCTACGACCCCAACCGGCCGGCGACGCTGGAGGGCATCTCGCTGACGGTGCGGCCGGGGGAGTGGGTCGCGGTCGTCGGATCGAGCGGCAGCGGCAAGTCCACGCTGGCCCGGCTCGCCGCCGGAGTGCTCCGGCCCTGGACCGGCGACGTGCTGCTGGACGGAGTGCCGCGCGAATCACTGCCGCGCGCCGTGGTGACCAGCCAGGTCGCTTACGTGGAGCAGCGGTTGCGGCTCTTCGAGGGCACCATGCGCGACAACCTCACGCTGTGGAACCCGGCGGCCGACGAGACCGCCCTGCACCGGGCGCTCGCCGACGCCGAGGCCGCCGACCTGGTCCGTGGCCGTGGTGGCCTGGACGCCGGGCGGATCGAGGAGGACGCACGGAACCTCTCCGGCGGAGAGCGGCAGCGACTGGAGCTGGCCCGTGCGCTGGCCCTCGACCCGCCGCTGCTGGTGCTGGACGAGGCGACCTCCGCGCTGGACGCCCGCACCGAGGCCTTGGTCAACACGCACCTCCGGCGGCGCGGTACCAGCTGCCTGGTGCTCGCCCACCGGTTGAGCACCGTCCGCTCCGCCGACCGGGTGGTCGTCCTGGAGGGCGGCCGCATCGTCCAGCAGGGCACCCCGGCGGAACTGGCCGCGGTGCCGGGCCGCTACCGGACGCTGCTGTCCGAGGCCGGTGGCCAGGACGCCACCGCCGCCGCCCCGGTCGCATCGACCCCGAACCGTCCTGTTCAGGAGCAGTCATGACGCCCACTCAGCAGGCGGAGCGCAGCCGCGCCGCCGACGCGACGGCCGCACTGAACGCGACGGCGGCGGCCAACCGCGCGACCCTCGCGGCCGCGCTCGACGGGCTCGGCCCGGCGGCCCGCCGCCCGAGCGGGGAGGCCCGCGCGGTGGCCGTCCCACCGCCGGACGCCGCCGCCCACGCACTCGCCGTGCTCGCGGCCCTCGGCCCCGCCCTGGGGATCGAGGTGCCGGCCCAACTGCCCGCCTCGGTGCGCACTGCCCGCGACCCGCTGATCGCCCTGCTGCGGCGGCTGGGCGTGCGCTGGCGGCAGGTCACCCTCCCGGCCGCCAAGGCGCCCAAGGGCGCAAAGAGTCCGGACGGCGACGACGTTCACGGTGATCCCGGTGGCACCGCCGGTGCGATGATCGCGTTCGCCTCCGACGACGGCCGCCCGCTCGCCCTCGTGCCGCGCGGCCGGGGCCATCTGGTGCACGATCCGGCGGCCCGGGACACCGGCGGTGCCCGGCGCCGGCCGGCGGGACCCGCCTGCTCACGCCAGGCGCTGCTGCTCTACCGGCCGCTGCCGCCCGGCACCCCGACCCCCGGTTCATTGCTGCGCTTCGCGCTCGGCGCCCCCGGCACCCGGCGCGACCTGGTGGTCCTCGCGGGCGCCGGTCTGCTCACCGCCGTTCTGACGCTGCTCGTGCCACTGAGCGCCGGACTGCTCGTGCCGCGGCTGCTGGCCGCCGACCGCCACCCGCTGCGCTGGCTGGCGCTGCTGCTCGGCGCGGCCTCGGCGGCGGGACTCCTGCTCCTGCTGGTCCGCAACACCGCCGCCGTGCGGCTCACCGGACGCATCCAGGCGGCGCTGGAACCGGCCGTCTGGGACCGGCTGCTCACCCATGACGCCCGGTTCTTCCGGGACTTCTCCACCGGCGACCTCGTGCACCGGGCCAACGCCGTCGCCGAGGCCCGGCAGGCACTGTCGGAAGTGCTGGTCTCCGCGGTACTGGGAGCGTTCTTCTCGCTGTCGGGACTTCTGCTGCTGCTCACCGTGGATCTGCGGCTCGGCGGTGTGCTGCTGGCCGCCGCCGTCGCCGCCGTCACCGTCCTGCTCCTGCTGGGACGGCGCAGGCAACGGTACGAATCCGAGGTGTACGCGCTGCACGGCCGGCTGCACGGAGTGCTGTACGGGCTGCTGCTGGGCATCGACAAGCTCCAGACGGCGGGGCGCGAGATCCAGGCCTTCGCCCGCTGGGCCGGGCCCTTCGCCCGGCAGAAGCGCGCCGACGCCGCCGCGATGCGCACCGACGCCGCATCGGGCGCCGTCACCGCCGCTCTGCAACCGCTGCTGCTCGCCGTGCTGCTGGCGGCGACAGCCGCCGGGGGCGCCGGGGGCGTCTCCGCAGGGCATCTGATGGCAGCCGGTATCGCGGCCGGACAGGTGGCGCTGGCACTCGGCCAGCTCACCCACGCGGCGGCCACCGCGTACGGCATCGCGCCGGTGCTGGACCGGCTGCGGCCGGTGCTCGCGGCGCCCGCCGTCCCCGCCTCGGGACCGCACCGCCGCGACCCCGGGGTGCTGGGCGGCGCGGTCGCCCTCGAAGAGGTGACCTTCCGCTACCCGGGCGCTGCGGTGCCGGCTCTGGACCGTGTCAGCCTGCGGGCCGAGGAGGGCGAGTTCGTCGCCGTCGTCGGAGCGTCCGGCGCCGGCAAGTCCACACTGATCCGGCTGATCCTGGGGTTCGACATCCCCGAGTCCGGAACCGTGCGGCATGACGGACAGGACCTCGCCGCCCTCGATCTGCGCCTGGTGCGCGGACAGTTGGGCACCGTCCTGCAGAACGGGCGGACGCTGCGCGGCAACCTGCTGGAGAACCTGGCGGGCACCGACCCCGACGTCACCGAGGACGACGTCTGGGCCGCCGCGGAACAAGCCGGCATCGCCGCCGAACTCCGGGCCCTGCCGCTCGGCCTGGGCACTCGCATCGGTGAGGACGCGCAGGGTTTCTCGGGTGGTCAGATCCAGCGCATCCTGCTCGCCCGCGCGCTGGTCAGACGCCCCGCCGTGCTGCTGCTCGACGAGGCGACATCCGCCCTCGACAACGCCACCCAGGCCCACGTCGCCGACGCCGTGGCCGCCCTCGACCGCACCCGCATCGTCATCGCCCACCGGCTCAGCACCATCCGCCGGGCCGACCGCATCCACGTCATGGACGCCGGGCGGGTCACCGCCTCGGGGACCTACGACGAACTGCTCGACCACGACCCCCTGTTCACCCGCCTCGTCCGACCCCAGGAGATCTGAGATGACGCTCGACCTGCAGGCCTGGCTCACCACCCCCGCCGTGCCGGGAACGGCCGCCGGGTCCCCGGCGGGCGACGGCACGCTCCTGCCCGGCGTCCCCCGCGGTGACGACCGGCTGCGTGCCGTGATCGCCCTGGCCGCCTCCTTCCCGGAGCGCGCCGCGGCCTCGACCACCGCCGACGGGACACCGGACGGGGCCGGACCACCCGTCTTCGCCGCCGCCGAGGACGAACAGCACAGCCGTTCCACCGCCGTCGCGGGCTGGCTGCGGCGGGCGGCGGGCGACCCGGCGTCGGCCGGGGTGCTGCTCGACCACCTGGCGGCCACCGGCCGTGAACTCGGCGACGGGCTGCGGCCGGTCGCGCTGCGCGACCCGTCCGTCGTCCCGGACTGGGCGCACGCCCTCATCGGCTTCCTGCGCGCCCAGCCCGCCGCCCCCACCGCCGAGACCGTCGCACCGGGTGCGATCACCGCGTCCTTCCGCACCGCCGCCGGAGCCCTGCTGCCCTACGACCTCACGGGAGCCGCGGACACCGCGTCCGTGCTCGGTGTCCAGGTGCTCGACTCCGCGCGGGCCGACCTGGCGGAGACCCTGGTGCGGCGGCTGACCGAGGCGCTGGACCTGCCGATGCGCTACGAGGTCCAGTCGTCGTCCGCGCACCCCGGCGGTGGTGACTGGGACGCGCAGGGCGGCCCCGACGCCTCGCAGGAGGGCTGGCTGGCCCGGCTGGAACGGCTGCCCGCGCTCGCCTTCCTCGTCGGCACCGCCTGCCGCCACTGGCAGCACGTCTACACCGAGATGTTCGCCCGGCTCGCCTCCGACCGGGAACTGCTGCGCACCCGCCTCTGGGACGGCGCCGACCCGGGCGCGCTGGCCGCGGTGCACGGTGACGCGGGCGACCGCCACGCGGGCGGCCGGTCCGTCGCGCTGCTGCACTTCGCGGACGGCCAAGGCGTCGTCTACAAGCCGAAGGACCTGCGGCACGCCACGGCCTACATGGACCTGGTCCGTGACCTCAACGCCGCGGGCCTGTCACCCGAACTCCACGTCCGCACCGTGCTGGTGCGCAGCGACCACAGCGCACCGGACGACGGCGCCGCGACCGGCCCCGCCGCCGATCCGGCGACCGAGCACGAGTCCGACCACGGCGACGCCTACGGCTGGGAGGAGCTCGTTCCCGCGCTGCCCTGCACCGACCGGGAGGGCTTCGCCCGCTTCTACCGCCGGCTCGGGATGACCGTCCGGCTGGTGCAGCTGCTCGAAGGCCGCGACCTGTGGTCCGACAACCTGCTGGCCAGCGGCGAGTATCCGGTCATCACCGATCTGGAGTGCCTGCTCTACCCGCGGGTCCAGACCCCGCCGGCGCTGCCCGCGGGCCAGGGTGGACTGCTGGACGTACTGGAGTCGACCGTCGTGCGCACGGCCATGGCCGTGCAGCCGTGGGTGCCGTCCAAGGACCGCCCGGTGGTGGACATCGGCTGCCTCTCCCGCGCCGATGACCTGGAGATCGAACCCGGCAAGCCCGCCCTGCCACTGCCGCCGTACCGGCCGGTGCACGGCGGCGAGAAGGCCGACCCGTGGGAGTACGCGGACGAGGTCGTCGCGGGCTACCGCGACATGCACCGCACACTCGCCGGGATGCGGGACCGGCTGGCGTCCCCCGACGGCCCGCTGGCCGGCTTCAAGGGCGTCTGGGTGCGCTACATCTGGCGGCACACCTGGGACGGCTACAAGATCCTGCGCACCTCGACCAGCCCGCTCGCGCTCTCCGACGGCGCCACCCGCGAGACCGTGATCGCCGGCGCCCTGCGCGGCGCCGTGGCCGCCCGCGCCGGCGACAGCGCACGCGGCGACCTGCTGGAGGTGGTGCTCAGCGAACTCGACTCCTACCGCGTCCTGGACATCCCGTTCTTCCGCTCGCTGACCACGTCGTCCTCGGTGTTCACCGCCCAGGGCCACGAGATCCCCGGTCACTTCCAGAGCACCGCCTGGGACCGGCTGCACGCCCGCATCACCGAACTCGACCGCTTCGACCTGGATCTGCACACCGCGGTCCTCTCCGGCTGCATCGACGCGGCACGGTCCGGGACGCAGCTCCCGCCGGCCACCACCGCCTCCCGGGGACCGGCCTCGCTCTCCGTACCGACGTCCGGTGAACTCCTCGACCACGCCGTGCGGCTGGGCGACCGGATGCTCGCCGACCGGCAGCGCACCGCCGCGGGCGGCGGCTGGATCGGGCTGAGCTGGTACCCGGCCACCGGGCTGCGCCAGGTCGAGGTGCTCAGCGGCGTCGACCTCGTCACCAGCGGTGTCGGCGTGGCGCTGTTCCTTGCCGAACTGTGGTCGGCGACCGGGTCGCCGCGCTTCCGGCAGGCGGCGCACGAGACGCTGTGGGCCGCGGCTTCCCTCATCGACCCGCGCCACCCGGCCTCCTTCGGCTTCGCCCGCGACACCCGGCTGGCCTCGGGGGTCCCGGTGCCCGGCGGTCTCGCCGGACCCGGCTCCCTCATCCACGCCCTGGCCCGCGGCGCCGAAACCCTCGCCGAGCCCGCCTTCCTCGACGTGGCGCGGGCACTGGTCCCCGGAGCGGCGGCCCTCGCGGCGGCGCCCGCCGGCCGGTCCTCGGCCCGCGACGCCGACCGGCTCCCGTACCAGGACAGCCCGTTGGGCGCGGCCGGGCTGCTGCTGAACCTGCTGCGGCTGCGCCGCGCCACAGGCGCCGGAACGACGGGCGTCGCCACCGACGCCGACGCGGCGATCCGCGACCTCGCCGAGGCCGCTCGCCGGGAACTGGCGGGCGACGCCCCGGCCGGCCGCTTCACCACCCCGGCGACCTTCCTCGACCTGGTGCCGACCGGCGCCGACAGCATTGCCGCGGCCCTCGCCCGTACCGTCGCGGAGGCGCCCGGCCTGCTGGCCGATCCCGACGCCGCCCGCGCGCTGCTGCGCGCGCACCGGTTCACGACGACCGCCCGCGGCGGACGGCTGGCCTGCCTGGACACCGCCGTCTCGCTGGGCACCGGCGCCGTCCACCCCGGCGACCTCGCCTGGCTCACCCCGCCCGTCACCGCCGCCGAGATCGCGGCGCTCGGCACCCGCGAACTGGTCGCCGCAGCGGGCGAGGCACTGACCTCGGCCGAGGCCGGCCTGCTGCACACCCTGGACGACGACCTCGCCGGCAGCACCGCCGAGACCCTGGTGCCGGGACCGTTCTTCGACGGCCGGGAAGCGGCCGGCGTCCTCGTCGCCGAACTGCTGCGCCGGCACCACGCCACCGGCAGCTGGTTCGGGGACCGCGCCGCCGACGACCGCGTCAACCTCGGCGCGCTGGACGGCGGCGCCGCCGTCGGCCTCCTCCTGCTGCGGCTGATCGACCCGGCCACCGCCCCGCTCGCCACCCTGCGCTGAGCCCGGCACCAACGCCCTGGGTCGCAGCCCGGCCCGCCCCGCCCCAATTCGGACTACGGAGTCACCATGACCAGTACCCGGCCGACGCCCGGCATCGGCTTCAAGCGGCACTACACCCCCTACGTCGTCGACGGCGAGGCCGTCTACCTGGTGTCCGAACGCGGCGTCTGCGTCGTCAACGGCTCACTGGCCGAACGGCTGGCGCCGCTCCTGGACGGCACCAGGAGCGCCCACGAGATCGGTGCTGAGCTGGCGCCCGCGGTGCCCGCCGACCGGGTAGCGGTGGCCCTGGACCAACTCGTGGCCGGTGGCTGGGCCGCCGCCTCCGACCCGGGGACCGACCCGGCCGCCGCCGGATTCTTCGAGATGGCGGGCCGCGACGGCGACACGGCCGTCGCCGCGCTGCGGGACGCCCGGGTGCGGGTGGAGGTCTACGGGAAGGTGACACCGGAGCCGTTCGTCGCGGCGCTGCTCGCGGCCGGCGCCGCGCACGTGGCGCTCGCACCGGCGGACGCGCCGCCCGCCGACACCGAGGGTGCCGACCTCGTCGTCGCGCTGACCGACGACTACCTCAACCCCGGCCTTGCGGGCCGGAACGCGGCCGCCCTCGCCTCCGGCACCCCGTGGATGCTCGCCCGTCCGGTCGGTTCGATCGTCTGGGCGGGACCGGTCTTCGTCCCGGACGCACCGGCGTCCGCGGACACCCCGGCCGGAGCGCCCGGCACCGGAACCGGCTGCTGGGAGTGCCTCGCGCACCGGCTCTCCGCCAACCGGCAGTCGCTCAGCTACCTCCAGCACCGGCTGGGCAGGGACCAGCCGGTACCGACCGTCGGGGCGCACCTGGCGCCCACGGCCGCCCTCGGGGTGCAGCTCGCCGCGCTGGAGGCGGCGAAGTGGGCCGCGGGCGTCCGCCCGGAGAAGGCCCAGGTGCTGACGTTCGACACCGTGCTTGCCGAGGCGGAACGCCATGAGCTGGTCCGCCGGCCGCAGTGCCCGTCCTGCGGCGACGCCGCGACCATGGAGCGCCGCCAGCTGGCACCGGTGCGCTTCGAGAGCCGGGCCAAGGCGTTCACCGCGGACGGCGGCCACCGGTCCGCCTCGCCCGAGGACATGCTGCTGAAGTACCGGCCCCAGCTCAGCCCGGTCACCGGTGTGGTGACCACCCTGGTGCCCGCCGAACGGACGCCCGGCGGCCTGCGGGTCTACGTCGCGGGCCAGAACCTCGCCCGCCAGGTCGGCGACCTGCGCCAGCTCCGTACCGGTCTGCGCAGCATCAGCTGCGGCAAGGGGCGGACGGACTCGCAGGCGCGGGCGAGCGCGATGGGCGAGGCGATGGAGCGCTACTCCGGGGTGTTCCAGGGCGACGAGGCGCGCCGCACCGCCCGTTACGAGGAGCTCGGCGAGCAGGCGGTGCACCCGTCCACCAGCCTGCTCTTCAGCGACCGGCAGTTCCGCGAGCGGGAGCTGTGGAACGCCAAGAAGTCGATGTTCAACACCGTGCCCGAGCGGTTCCGCGAGGACGCGGTCATCGAGTGGTCGCCCGCCTGGTCGCTGACGTCGGAGCGCACCCGCTGGCTGCCGACGATGTCGCTGTACTACGGCTACCGGCACAACGGCCCGTTCTTCGCCATGGGCGACTCCAACGGGGCCGCCGCGGGCACCTCGTTCGAGGACGCGACGCTGCAGGGCTTCCTGGAGCTCGTGGAACGTGACGCGGTCGCCCTGTGGTGGTACAACCGCGTCCAGCGACCGGCCGTCGACCTGGACTCCTTCGGCGACCCGTACATCGACCGGATGCGCGAGGTCTACGCGGGCCTGAACCGTGAGATGTGGGCCCTGGACCTGACGGCCGACTTCGGGATCCCGGTGGTGGGCGCGTTCTCCCGGCGGACCGACAAGCCGGCCGAGGACATCCTGATCGCGTTCGGCGCCCACCTCGATCCGCACATCGCGCTGACCCGGGCCCTCACCGAGATGAACCAGTTCCTGTCACCGGTGGCCGACGCCGGTCCCGGCGAGACGACGTACTCGGGCGCCGACCACGAGCAGAAGGCCTGGTGGAAGAGCGCGACGCTGGCCAACCAGCCGTACCTCAGGCCCCTCGACGGCCACGCCCCCGCCGCGGCCGGCCGCTGGGACCCGCTGGCCGCCGACGATCTGCGCACGGACCTCGAGACGGTGCAGCGCCTGGTGGCGGACCACGGCATGGAGATGCTCGTCCTGGACCAGACCCGCCCCGATGTGGGCCTGCCCGTCGCCAAGGTGATCGTCCCCGGGATGCGGCACTTCTGGGCCCGGTTCGCGCCCGGCCGGCTCTACGACGTTCCCGTGCGGCTGGGCTGGAAGGCCGCGCCCACCGCGGAGGCCGACCTCAACCCGACCGCCATCTTCATCTGACCGCAGGACGGAAGGCGCGCCATGACCATCACAGAACAGCCGCTGACCACCGCTGACGCCGAACTGTCCCGGGTACGACGGATGCTGACGCTCCGCCAGGACGTAAAAGTGGCGGCGGAGGGCGACGACGTCGAACTCACCCACCCCTGGGGCCGCCAGCGCGTCCACGCGCTCGGCGCGCCGACCGTGCGCCGGCTGCTGGCGCTGGGCGCCGGACCGGTCGACGCCGACGCGCTGGCCGGGGACCGCGAGGCCGGCCGGCTGCTGAGCCTGCTGGGCCGGTTCCCCTATCTGGTGACCAGCATCCTCGACGACCCGCTGACCGGACCGCTGGCCACCGCCGTGCCGATCGCCCGCTCGGCGGCCACACCCGGCGCGCCGGACCTCGGCACCACGGCCGTGGTGCTGTCCCGGTTCGCCTATCTGCGCAGACTGCCCGACGGACCCGCCGACGGCGGCGGGGGAACGATCGGCCAGGGCTGCGTCATGGAATCCCCGCTGGCGCCCTACCGGGTGACACTGCACCAGTCGGCCGCGGCGGCGTTCGTCGCGGCGCTGACCACGCCGCGCACCGTGGCGGAGGCGGCCGCGCTGGCCGGGCTGCCGGAGCAGTCGGGCGCCGCGCTGGCCGCCCTGCTGGCGGGGACCGGCTTCATGGAGCCCGCCGCGGGTGCCGCGGTGGGCGCCGCCCCCGCGCTCCCGGCGGCGGACCCGCCGCTGTGGGACTTCCACGACCTGCTCTTCCACTCCCGCAGCAGGGCCGGCCGGCACGACTACACCAGCGGCGGCGTCTTCGCCCACCAGGACGTACCGCACCCGCCGGCCCTGCCGGGCGCCGGGAGCAACGAGGACGAGCCGGGTATCGACCTGCCGGTGCCGGACTGGGACGAGGTGACGGCCCGGGACCCGCGGCTGACCGAGGTGCTGGAGGGGCGCCGGTCCATCCGCACCTACGCGGAGACCCCGGTGACGCTGGAGCAGATCGCCGAACTGCTCTACCGGGCGGCCCGGGTCCGTCAGGTGATCCCGCGCGACCCGTCCTCCCCGAACTCGTACGACGCGATCGACCGCCCCTACCCGGCCGGCGGCGCCACGGGCGAGCTGGAGATCTATCTGTCGGTCGCCGCCTGCGAGGGGCTGCCCACCGGGGTCTACCGCTACGACGCCGCCGCACACCGACTGCAGCCGCGCCGTTGGCACGGCGCGGCTGACGAAGCGGCGTTCAGGGAACTGCTGACGGCGGCATGGCGGGCCACCAACTGCACGGTGGATCCGCAGGTGCTGCTGACGGTGACCTCGCGGTTCGGCCGGCTGTCGTGGAAGTACAGCCAGATCGCGTACGCGCTGACGCTCAAGCACGTGGGAGTGCTCTACCAGACCCTCTACCTGGTGGCGACGGCGATGGGTCTGGCACCGTGCGGGCTCGGTTCGGGTGACACCGACGCGGCGGCGCGCGCCCTGGGTCTGGACTGGACGTCGGAGTCCTCGGTGGGGGAGTTCCTGATCGGCAGCCGCCCGGCATCGGGTTCCGGCAGCCTGCCCCAGGGCTTCTGCGACATCGTCGACACGATGCGGGAGCAAGGCTGAGGACGGGGGTCCGTCGTTCCGCCGGCCGCTACAGCCAGTCGTTCTCGCGGGCGATCCTTATGGCGTCGCAGCGGTTCCTGGCGCCGGTCCTGGCGATGGCCGACGAGACGTAGTTGCGCACCGTCCCCGGGGACAGCGACAGCTGGTTCGCGACCTCGCCGATGGTGCTGCCGGCGGCGACCAGCCGCAGGACCGCGAGTTCCCGGCGGGTCGGCGTGTCCGGCCCCGGCCGGATCGCCACCAGCACCAGCTCGGGGTCGAAGACCCGTCGTCCCGCCGCGAGTTCACGGACGGTGCTGATGAGCCGCTCGGGCCGTACGTCCTTGCGGAGCATGCCGTGCACACCGTCGGCGTAGGCGCGCTGCACCTCGTCGGCGCGGGGTGCGGCACCGAGCAGCAGAACGGCCGTCCGCGGGGAGAGCGACCGGATCAGCTCGGCGGTCCGCAGTCCGCCGGCTCCCGGCACGTCGAGATCGACGACCGCGATGTCGGGCCGGTCCCCGGTGGCCTGGGCCACGGCGCTCTCCGCGTCGCACGCCTCGGAGCAGACGGTGAGGTCCGGTTCGCGGTCGAGCAGGGCGCTCAGACCGGAACGGAACAGGTGGTGTCCGTCGGCGAGCAGGACGCTGGTGGTCGTGGTCACGGTGGTCGTCGCGGCCGCCATGGTCAGGGTGGGCGGGAGGTCCTGCGGTCGGTCCAGTGCCGTGGTCATGTTCCCCGTACTCCCTTCGTCCCCGGATACGAACCGCTGCTCAGCCCCAGCCCCAGGTGTCCGGGTGCGTCGGGTCGGGCTCGACCGGCGGGTGGGTGGGCGCCGGGGTGGGCGTCGGAGCCGGCGTGGGGCCGTCGGCCACGACGCTGACGGAGTGGGCGGGAGCGGTGGCGGGGGACGCGGCGCCCAGTGAGCTCCCCACGGAGACGGAGGCACCGAGGATGACAGCGACAGAGGCGATGGATACCGCGAGCTTGCGCATAGGAATGCCCGAGCCTTCCGTTCGTGGGGATCCCGGACTCCCGCCGGGGTCATGGCCGAACCGGTGTGAAACCGGTGGGTGGTGCTGGTGTTGCGCTTCGGATGGTCCGGCTGCCGTGCCGTTCTTCCGACACCATGAGAGTGGCCCGCGGTGGCCCCGGCTGTCAGTAGCCGGAGCTGTCACCAAGCTGCACTGGCACCCTCGGGCCAGCTCCGGCCACCGGTCGGCCCACTCGAACAGCGTCGACGCCCCAACCATCCCTGGCATCACTGGCACCCCTTGAACACCAGCTGTCACAGAGGCCTGCGGCGACTTCCTTACAGCAAGGCGTCAATGGCGCATGGCAGGAAGGTGACACCGACGGTGGACAGGGGTTGCGGGACCGGTAGAAAGGGTTCCCATTGCAACGTTCTGAACTGCGTCTTTACCGCGCGCCCGCGGGCGGTTCGCGATCGATATGTCCGCGCACCCCGCCCGGCCACGCGTTTTCCGCAGAATCGGAGCTTCCGAAGCCCTCACCTAAGGTTGCTGCACCGCTACGCTGACGCCCTGAGTCGGTCGTCGAACACCTTCAGCGGGGTGTTCCTCGACGGCGTTTTTGTCACGGGCGGGTGCGTCGCAGTCTGACCACCCAGGGGAGCTCGGGGGGTACCAGGTGGGAGAACGGCTAGTTCTTGACGCGGTGGCCGAGGGGGTCTATCGGACGATGCTCATGCATCCCGAGTTAGACATCCCCGACGTGGCCGATCTGTTGGAGCAGTCGGTGGAAGCCATACGCGGTTCGCTGGACCAGCTCGCTGACCTCGCGCTGGTCCGCCCGGCAGGACCGACCGGGCGCTGGCGTGCCGTCAATCCGGAGCTGGGGCTCGCCGCCATGCTCGCCCGTCAGGAAGCGGAGGCACAGCGCCGGCAGAACGAGATGGACCGCAGTCGCAACGCGATGGCCAGTCTGATCACCGAGTTCGCGACCACGCGGCCGGCCAGCAGCTCCTCCGGCGTCGAGATCCTCTGCGACCTGAGTGAAGTGCGGCTCCGGCTGGAGGAGTTGGCGGCGGACGCGGCGGGGGAGGTGCTCTCCTTCGCCCCCGGCGGACCGCAGCCGGCCCATGTCATGGAGGCCAGCCGCGACCTGGACCAGGAGACGCTGGACCGCGGGGTACGGATGCGGACCGTCTACCTCGACAGTGTCCGCAACGACCCGGCCACCGTGCAGTACGCGCGCTGGCTCAGCGAGCTGGGCGGCAGTGTGCGCACCACGCCCACCCTGCCGCTGCGCATGATCATCGTCGACGGCAGGACCGCCGTCGTCCCCGTCGATCCCGAAGACCCGCGCAAGGGCGCGGTGCTGCTGCACAGCCCCGGGGTCATCGCGGCACTGCGGGCCCTGTTCGAGCAGGTGTGGGACCAGGCGCGGGCGCTCGGTGAGACGCCGACCCGTGATCCCGCCGGACTCACCGTCCAGGAGCGGCAGTTGCTGCGGCTGCTCGCGTGCGGTCTCACCGACGAACGTGCCGCGCAGCGGCTGGGCGTCTCGCTGCGCACGATCCGTCGCATGATGGCCGACCTCATGACCCGGGTGGACGCGCGCAGCCGCTTCCAGGCCGGTGTGCAGATCGCCGCGATGGGCTGGCTCGGCGCCCGCACACCGGCCCCGCTCGGGGTCGACATCAACGCGGTGCCCGTCGAGTGACCGCGGCGGGGTGAGCGCGTGCGGCCCGGTCGTCGCGTGCTCCGGTCGAGGGTTCGCGGCCGGCGTCGCTCACTGTCGGGTGTCCGGCCCCGCCGGTTCGTCGATGATCCGTTCGGCGAGTTCGGCGAGCCGCAGCTGATGGCTGCGGGCGTGCCGGCGCAGGAGGGCGAAGGCGTCGTCGGGGCTGCAGTGGTGGCGTTCGGCGAGGATGCCCTTCGCCTGCTCGATCACGATGCGGCTGTCGAGCGCGTTGTGCAACTGGCCGATCCGCGCCTGCTGTTCGGCCAGGGCTCTGCCGTGCCGGAGGGTGATGGCGGCCGCTTCGGCGAGCGACTGGCCGAGATCCAGGACGGACGGCGTCAGCGTCCCGGCGCGCCGGTGGAACAGCGCCACGGCGCCCTGGGTGCGGTCCGCGCGGCGCAGCGGGATCACTGCCACCGTGGTGAACCCGCAGGCCAGCGCCTGCCCGGTGAAGTGCGGCCAGCGGATGCGGTGCACGGGCCGGCTCAGCGGTGTCTCGGCCAGCCGTGTCCCGGACCGCAGGACGTCGTGGCCGGGCCCCTGGCCCTTGTCGAGCTGGATCCGGGCCAGCCGGCCCACCGCCTCGGCGCCGGCCGGGTCGGCGGCGGACGCCGCGGTGTGCAGGGAGTGGTCACCGGCCGGGCCCTGGCCCTGCGCGAGGACGGTGGCGGCGTCGAGGTCCAACAGGTCCACGGTGTGGTCGGCCAGCCGCTGCAGGAGCCCGACGCAGTCCTGGCTGTCGTCGAGGGCCTGGGAGAGAGCGAGGAAGGCATCGGCCAGCCGGACCTCCCGCAGCGTGGAGGACATGATGCGGTGCCGCCTTCCTCGCGGTGCTCGGGGCCCCGGATCCGCACGCCCCCGGCCAGCGTCCCAGCTCGGGGGTCCGCCCGCCACGGCATTCCCCGACCGGGCGGCCACCCGCTGCGGTCCCGGCATGCGGACGGCCGCCGCCGTACCCGGAGGTACGACGGCGGCCGGGAAGTGCCGTTCGGTCAGTGGTGCAGCCAGCTCTGCAGTGCCAGGGCCGGGACGAAGCGGGCCGCGTCGAGGGTGCCGATGCCGGTCGCCATGTCATAGCCCTTCACCGCGGTATAGCCGGTGACACCGTCATAGGTGTTGTTCGTACCGTCCGCGACGTCCACGACGCCCGTGAACGGGTTGTGCGGGGCCTGCTGGGACAGCGCGTACAGCGCGCTGTGGATGTCGCCCACCCGGTGCCCCGCGAGCTGGTCGGCCAGCGCCACGATGCCCGCGAAGAGCGGACTCGACTCGCTCGTACCGCCGTTGACGCCCCAGCCGACCGACGTCGGGTCGTAGCTGGAGTACACCCAGGCGCCCCCGTCGACCGCTGCGGCCATCGAGATGTCCGGCGTGCCGCGGTGGTTGCCGACGATGCCCTTGACGCCGTTCTGGTACGCGGGACGGCCGAAGACGTGGGACTGGCCACCGCCACTGGCGCCGTAGTCGTTGTAGACACTGTCCGGCGCGGTGCGGTTGCCCGCGTCGTTCAGGTGCAGCTGGGTGCCGCCGATCGAGGTGACCAGCGGGTCCGACGACGGCCAGGAGTTGACCTGGTAGGGGTAGTTGGCGCTGCCGTCCTCGATGTAGTCCGTGGCACCGCTGTCACCGGAGGACCCCAGCACCGTCACCCCGTGCCTGGCCGCGTCCTTGAACGCGTACCGCAGCTTCTCGATGCTCGAGAAGTTGCCCTGCTCGAAGCCGGGGAAGGTGTTCTCGGTCGCCCCGAAGCTCTGCGAGATGACATCACCGATGCCGCGGTCGATCAGCGACTTCTCGGCGTCCATCATCTCCGGCAGGCCGACGACGCCCTCGGTCTCGGCGACCGCCGTCTCCACCAGGATGATCTTCGCGTCCGGCGCCACGGCGTGCGCCATCTCCACGTCCAGCGTGGACTCACCCGCCCAGCCGGTCATGTCCGGGTTCGTGGCGTCCCACGGCGGGACGTTGCCCCACTTGACCACCTGCACCGGCGCGCTCTTGATGCCGAACTGCGCGCTGTACACGTCCAGGTCGTGCTGGATCGTCGGCGAGCCGAACGAGTCCACGATGACGATCGTGCGGCCCTTGCCGGTGATGCCGGCCCGGTACAGCGGGTTCAGGTTGTACGCCTGCCGGTACTGGGTCGGGGTGTAGCAGTTGATCCCCCACTTGGCCTGGCACTGCTCGATGCTGAGCGGGCCGTCGGCGGCGCGGACCAGTTGGTGCCCTTCAACGGCCGGTACCACCCTGACCACCGGGGCCTTGGCGGCAGGCGCCGCGGTGGCGGCCCCTGACAGCGGGGCGGATATGAGCGCTGCGGCTGTGAGGGCGGTGGCCCCGGCCGCTGCGACCACGGCACGCTGCCGCGGACGAACTCTGGGCATGGATCCTCCTTGTATGGAGTCGGGCCGCGCTGGGCGGCTGCCGTGATCACATCCGTACATCATGAGCAGGACAAGCGTGTTGGCGGATTACTGCCGACGGCTTTACCTGGGAGCCGATAACTTTGCGGAGCCATTACCCGGGCGGTCTCCGCTGCCCCTGCCGTCTCAGCGCTCCCCGTCGTCCGCCACCGGATCGAAACGGACCGGCGCCTCGGAGTTGGCCCGCCGGGCGGTGCGCCGGAACGTGATGAGGACGGCGGGCCCCGCGACCAGGATGCAGATGAAGTTGGTGACGGCCCGGCCGGTGTCCCGGCCCAGCGACGTGGCGAGGTCGAAGGCCAGGTAGCGGTGCCAATGCTCGGTGAGCGGCAGCCCCGGCAGACAGGCGATCGAGCTGTTGGGGTCGAGCGAGAACGGCCAGAACGACAGGTTCAGCAGGAAGCCGCCTGACGACTCAAGGACGACTCAAGCCCTGACGACCGCGACCCGCGGTGCGTGCGTGCCCGGTCACCCCGCCAACGGCCGCCCGCACCGCAGGTTCCACCGTCCTGCGCGGCCGACCAGCTCGGTGACCGTCAGCGGCAGGACGTCCAGCCGCCAGAACGCCTGCGGCGGCAGGCCGACGGCGTGCACGACCGCGGCCCGCACGACCGCGGGCTCCGCGACCGCGAGCACCCGCCCGCCGTCCGGCGCCCCGCCGTCCAGCCAGCCGCCGACCCGTTCGCAGAGCTCCGTCAGCGATTCGCCGCCGTGCGGGGCCGCGGCGGGGTCCGACAGCCAGCCGGCCACCGCCTCCGGCTCGGCGGCCGAGACCTCGTCCAGCCGGAGCCCCCGCCAGCGGCCCATGTCCCAGTCCCGCAACGGCGGCTGCTCCCCTGCGGTGATGCCGAGGAGCTCCGCGGTCCGCCGGCAGCGCTCCGACGAGGCGGTCAAGTACGCGGTCGCGCCCGGCAGTCCGGGCGCGCCGGCGCGCGCCCGGCGCTCTCCGGCGTCGGTCAGCGGGCTGGTTCCGTCGTCGAACCGCGCCTCCGCGAAGGCCTGGCTCTCCGCCGACGAGACCAAGAACACACGCACCGTCATCCCCGCTACCCCTCCCTTGTCGCACCGGCCCCACAGCGGAACACATCGTCGCAGGTTGGCGCGTATCGCCTTCGCGCACGCCCTTGGCCGCGGGTGTCGCTTCACGGTACGGTTCAGCCCGACCCGACGACGGTGTGAACGGAAGCACGGTGAAAATCCGGCACGGTCGCGCCACTGTGAAACCGGCTCACCCCGGTAAGTCAGACCCGGCACCTTCGTCAACAGCACCACCAAGTGGGACGCGTGTTCCCGAGGAGGCACTGCCATGGCCCAGTCCGCTGCACCCGCGGCCGCCAGCCCAGCCCTACCCATCACCCCGCTGCCGCTGAAGGCGATCCTGCCCTGGGCAGTGTTCTTCGGCATGCTCGCGCTCGTTCTGCTGTACTTCGTCGGTGCGGAGCAGGGCGCCACGTCCCTGGTCGCCGGATCGGACGTTCACGAGTGGGTCCACGACGGGCGCCATCTGCTCGGCTTCCCCTGCCACTGATCGGAAGCCGCTCCAATGAACTCCACCACTGTGCGCTCCCTGCTGGTCCGGGGGATGCTCGCCGGGCTCGTCGCCGGTCTGCTGGCCCTCGTCGTCGCCTATCTCATGGGCGAACCGAGGGTCGACGCGGCCATCGCCTTCGAGGACTCCCACTCCCACGAACACGAGATGGAGATCGTCAGCCGCTCCCTGCAGTCCACCGCGGGACTGGCGACCGGCGTTCTGATCTTCGGCGTCTCGCTGGGCGGGATAGCGGCCCTCGCGTTCTGCTTCGCCCTGGGCCGCGTCGGCCGCTTCACCCCGCGGGCCACCGCCGTGCTCATCTCGGGCGCGGCGCTGCTCACCGTCTACGTGGTGCCGTTCCTGAAGTATCCGGCCAACCCGCCGTCGATCGGCGACCCGGAGACCATCGGTAAACGCACCACCCTGTACTTCCTCATGATCGCGCTGAGCGTGCTGCTCGCGGTGGCCGCCGTCATCCTCGGCAAGCGGCTGGCACCGCGGCTGACCACCTGGTACGCCAGTGTCGTGGCCGGTGTCGCGTATCTGGTCGCCATCGGGCTGGCCTACGCGTTCCTGCCCGCGATCAACGAAGTGCCCGCGGACTTCTCCGCCACTCTCCTGTGGCAGTTCCGCCTTGCGGCCGTGGCCATCCAACTCACCCTGTGGACCGCCTTCGCCCTGACGTTCGGCTATCTCGCCGAACGCGTACTCACCCCCCGGCCCGCCAAGAGCGAGGCCGCGGAGGCGAACAGCGAGAGCAACACGGCGGCATGGACGGCCGCCTCCGCCGGCTGACACCGACCGACGTCCACCTGACACGACCGACAGCCCGCCGGGGCCCGCCCCGGCGGGCTGTCGGTCGCGCCGCGCTGTGCCGGGACCCGGCACGGAGCCGAAGGAGTCCGCGTGACCGCCCCCTTTCCCACGCCGTACGCGGCCCGGCCCTGCACCCTGGTGGTGTGCCGGGGGTGCTGCTGCGGCAATGCGAGCAAGCACCCGGGCACCGACCACCAGCGGCAGTTGGACCGGCTGAGCGCCGCGGCCGCGGACTCCGGCGGCCGGCTCGCGCTGCGCACCACCGACTGCCTGGGGCCCTGCGACCAGGCGAACATCGTGGTCGTCCAGCCGTCCGCCGAAGGACGCCGCAAGGGCGGCCGGGCCGTATGGATCGGCTTCGCCACCGATGACGGCTCCACCGACGACATCCTCGCCTGGGTGGCGTCGGGCGGCCCCGGCGAGACCGAACCACCCGCCTCCCTCGCCCTCCAGATCGTCAGCCCACGGCGCGCGACCCCGCTGCGCCGGCGCCGCTGACCTTCCGCCGCGAGCGCCGCGGCACGGCGGGCACTGGGCCGCCCGGACCACGGGGACCGGAGCCGCCGCGCGGCGCTGATCAAGAGTCCTGGCCTGCCCTTACGCTCACCCGCGTGGCAAGAATCGTGGATGCGGTCAAACGGTTGGTGATCGGGCGGGCGTTGCCGAGCGAGGGGTTGCAGGAGACGCTGCTGCCCAAGCGGCTGGCGCTGCCGATCTTTGCGTCGGACCCGCTGTCGTCGGTCGCGTACGCCACGCAGGAGATCCTGCTGGTCCTCACCCTCGGCGGGCTGGCGTATCTGCACCTGACGACCTGGGTGGCGATGGCGGTCGTCGGGCTGATGGCCGTCGTGGTGCTCTCCTACCGGCAGGTCGTGCACGCCTACCCGTCCGGCGGCGGATCGTACGAGGTGGTCGCCACGAACCTCGGCCCGTCCGCCGGGCTCGTCGTGGCCGCGTCATTGCTCGTCGACTACGTGATGACCGTCGCGGTGTCCGTCGCCTCCGGCGTCGACAACATCATCTCGGCGATCCCGTCCGTCAACGAGTACCGGACCGTGATGGCGGTCGCCTTCGTCGCGCTGCTGGCGGCGATCAACCTGCGGGGGACGAGGGAGTCGGGGCGGGCGTTCGCCGCTCCCACCTATCTGTTCATCGCGGGCGTGCTGATCATGTGCGCCACCGGACTGTTCCGCTGGCTGGTGGGCGACGCGCCGGTGGCGGAGTCCGCCGCGTACGGCATCACGCCGGAGCCGGGCGACACCAACCTCGCGGGTCTGGCGCTGCTGATGCTGGGGCTGCGCGCGTTCTCCAGCGGTTGTACCGCACTGACCGGTGTCGAGGCGATCTCGAACGGCGTGCCCGCGTTCCGCAAGCCCAAGTCCCGCAACGCGGCCTCCACCATGACCGCGATGGGCCTGATCGCGGTGGTGATGTTCTCCGGCATCACCGCGATCGCGATGATCTCGGACGTCCACATCACCGAGGACACCTGCCGGCTGACCGGCTTCTCCGGGGACTGCGCGACCACTCCGCAGCGCACCGTCATCGCCCAGCTGGCCGCCGCGATCTTCGGCGGTGAACACAGCTTCGGCTTCTTCTTCATCCAGGCCGCCACCGCCCTGGTGCTGGTGCTGGCCGCCAACACCGCCTTCAACGGTTTCCCGTTGCTGTCGTCGATCCTGGCGCAGCACCGCTACCTGCCCCGTCAGCTGCACACCCGCGGTGACCGGCTCGCGTTCTCCAACGGCATCGTCGCGCTGGCCGTCGTCGCAGGCGCCCTGTTGTGGGCCTTCCACGCGTCGGTCACCAATCTGATCCACCTGTACATCCTGGGCGTCTTCACCTCGTTCACGCTCTCGCAGACCGGGATGGTCCGGCACTGGAACCGCGCGCTGCGCACCGAGACCGATCCGGCCCAGCGCCGCCGGCACCGGACGGCACGGGTGATCAACGGTGTCGGGGCGTTCGTCACCGGACTGGTGCTGGTGATCGTGCTCATCACCAAGTTCACCGAGGGCGCGTATCTGGCGGTGATCGCCGCGGTGGTCCTGTGGGTGAACATGCGCGCCATCCGGCGGCACTACGACAGAACCGCCGCCGAACTGGCGGTCACCGAACCGGCGGAGGAACTGGCGCTGCCGGCCCGGGTGCACGCCATCGTGCTGGTCTCCAAGATCCACAAACCGACGCTGCGAGCCCTGGCCTACGCCCGCGCCTGCCGCCCCGACACCCTCGAAGCCCTCACCGTCGACGTCGACCGCGACGAGACGAAGGCGCTGCATACCGCGTGGGACACCTTCGACATGCAGGTGCCGCTCAAGACCCTGGCGTCGCCCTACCGGGAGATCACCCGGCCGGTCGTGGGATACGTGCGGTCGCTGAACCGCGCCAGCCCGCGCGACATCGTCAGCGTGTTCATCCCCGAGTACGTCGTCGGGCACTGGTGGGAGAACGGGCTGCACAACCAGTCCGCGCTGTGGCTCAAGAGCCGGCTGCTGTTCACCCCCGGGGTCATGGTCATCAGCGTGCCCTGGCAGCTCAGTTCATCTCAGCTCAGGCCGCACCGCCCGACCCGCCGTGCCCCCGGCTCCGTCCGCCGCGGCGAACCCGACCCGGTGCTCCGGGCGGGCGTCGGCGCCGCCGCGGGGAAGCCGGAGGCCGGACGGGAAGAACCTCCGCGCCCCGGTGGCCCGCGCTGAACGGCGGGCCCAGGGGAGCCGTCTCAGTCCGGGGGCATGGACACACCCCGGTCCTGTAACGCCGCGCGGGCCGCTGCCGGGCCGTCGGTGACCGGGTACCCGTCGACCGTGCGGCCGTCGACCAGGCCGGCCCTGACCCGGCAGCGGACCCGTTCGACGGCGGGGGAGCCGATGAAGGCGTCCGAGACCTGCATGAGCCAGGCCGCCTCGGCCTCGACACTCGCCCGGACCTTCGGCGGTACGTACCCCTCACAACCGCCCGGGGTGGAGCGGCGTCCCGAGCGGGCGGCCTCCAGGGCCGCGGCGATGGTCGCCGCCTCCACGATGGGCGCCAGCCGTTCCGAGGCCGCGTCCAGGCCCGACCCCTCCGCCTCGGCGGTCCAGGCCGCGACCTCCGGATGGAAGTACGGGCGCAGCGCCAGATGCCCGTCCCGGATCTCGATGATGCGGCGGTACAGCGCGAACTGGGCGCCGAGCGGCAGGATGCGGCCGAGCCGCAGGGCGGGCCCGGCCAGGGTGATCTCCGGCAGCGCGGCGTGCATCGCGGTCCACAGCGGACCGATCCGCCGGTAGCCGTGCCAGGCCCGCAGCCAGCCGGCCGGGGTGGGCAGCGCCCGCCCGTTCGGCAGCCGGTCCCGTAACCCGGCGGCCGCGTCGTACGCCGCGCTCCAGGGCGGGCCGATCCAGCGGTAGCCGCGCCAGGCCCGCAGCCGGACCAGCCCCCGCCGGACGCGGGCCGCCACGGGTGGCCCCCACGCGGAGGACATCGTCCCGCCCAGCCCCAGTGCCAGGCAGACCATGCCGGCCAGCGCCGACACCGTGCTCTCGCAGCCGTCCTCGCGGCCGGTGCCCAGCGCGGAGAGCACATCGCCCAGACTCCACACCGTCCACAGCAGCCCCAGGGCCGCGCTCGCGGTGATCAGTCCGAGCCCGCCGCGCAGCAGCCGCGACCGGATGTACCGGGTGCAGCGCCGGATCAGCACGATGAACACCATCAGGCACCAGGCGGTGTGCAGCGTGAGCAGGGTGTTGTACGCCGCCAGGAACCCCTCGCGCCCGTCGGCCGCGACCAGGTCCCGGCCGTCGCGGGTCACCCCGGCACACAGATACGCGACCAGGCTGGCGACCATGACCACCGACGTGCCG
The DNA here is from genome assembly GCF_016107395.1 of Streptomyces fildesensis. Classification (GTDB taxonomy): domain Bacteria; phylum Actinomycetota; class Actinomycetes; order Streptomycetales; family Streptomycetaceae; genus Actinacidiphila; species Actinacidiphila fildesensis. The sequence continues at coordinate 112,751 of NZ_JAAIKO010000007.1, read as the reverse complement.
GTGAGCTGCCGGCGGACCGCTGTGCGGCTGTACGGCTCGGTCCCCGCCGAGCGCGCGACCAGCGCGAGGAACGCCATCGCCGCCAGATTGCAGCACTGTCCCGCGGGCGCGGTCCACAGCGCGAACGGCCCGGCCCGGCCCGCCAGCCGGGTCGTCGCCGGGGCCAGGACGGCGAGCGAGCTCCCCATGGACACCGCACAGCCGAACAGATGGCGTACGGGAGTGCCGGTCGGAGTCCCCCGGGTGGTGAGAAGCCGCCAGCAGACGCCCGCCAGGACGATCAAGCAGCCGGTCAAGGCGACCGCGTCGGTCACCTATCGGTCCCCGGACCGGGAAACGTCCGACCGGGAAGCGTGCGCAAGGGTCCGACGACCGCGGTGGTCCGGATCGGGGCGGCGCCGGCGAGTCCGACGATCGGCCCGAGCCGGGCGAACGCCTCGGCGATGTCGAGGCTGCCCTCCAAGGGGAACCAGGCCTCGCGTGAGCGCCTGACCTTGCGGGCCGGACGGTGCAGGGCGAGCGAGGCGATGAGCTCGGCCTCCTGCTCCTGGGCGTCGGAGTAGACGCTGCGCCCCAGGACCCGCCGGACCAGCTCGCCCGACAGATGCGGCAGCAGCACCCGCGACGCCGACGAGCCGAGGTGCGCGACGCCGGTGTGGCCGCAGACGAGGTGTCCCACCTCGTGCAGCAGTATGTGCTGTTGATGCAGGGCGCTGGTGCTGGTCGGATAGCCGATGTAGTCGGCCCGGTCGGTGGTCACCAGCATGCCGCAGGGTGTGCACGCGTGGGGCGGTAACGGCACCAGCACCAGGGGCCGGCCCCGCTGTTCCGCCAGTGCGTCGGTGAAGCCGGTGGCGTCGAACGGCCGTGGCAGTGGCAGCGCCGCCACGGTTCGCCGACATCGCCGCCACAACATTTTGTTCTGCTGTTCCGCGTAGTCCCCCATAAGACCCTCCCCGGGCAAGGCACCGCACAACGATCAGCAACCACTCATGAGCGATATGAGCGATGAGCGATCCTATGCCCAGGGGTGGACCAGTGGATATCAGTCCGCGCGGCGCAATCCCGCCTCTCTGCGGGCAATGACTTCGATCATGTCGCTGATGGTGCCGAGGCCCTCGGGCGACAGGTTGACCGCGCGCAACGCCACCTCGCGTACTCCTGCGTCCCGCAGCGCCCCGAGGAGCTGGAGCTCCTGCGCGATCTGGGCGCTCTGTTGGTCGTCGAAGAAATACATCGGCGGCACCTGGAAGAATTGAGCCAGTGCTTCGAGGTGACGTTTGGTCGGATTGTCCCTTCGGCCCGTGCGCAGTTGCCACAAATAAGTGGCTGAAAAGCTCTCCCCGGTGGCCTCGCGGCACGCCCGCGCCACTTCCTCGTGGGTGTACGGCGTGTGGTCCGGTCCGCGGACGACGTCGAACAGCCGGTCGATCTTGTCCGCGAGCGTCGGGGTGCCGGACATCGGATCAGGCACCGCATACCTCCCTTGGTCGAGTGCCCTGCGTATCGCCTGTGGTAAGCGCGGGTGGGGTCCGCTCTGCGTCTCACGCATCTTAGTTGGTGACGCGCGGGTTCTGACCGCCTTGGCTGTGGAGACCGGGTGCATGTTCGCCGGGTCCCGAGGGACTCCCCAACTGGCTTGAAACGAGCGATTGTTGGCCTGACATCCGATCTGTCGTCCTGTCAGATGTACGCCGTGTCCGACTGTTGACGGCCGGGAGGACGCGTGCCAGCCTGTCAGCGGAGATGAATGAGGGAGCAAATCTCATTCACATCAGTCTCTGTTCCTTTGCGCCACACAGACCCTCCCGGCTGCCGGGAGCGTCGGGCGCGACCGCGCCCGACGATGCGTCACATCACGGAAAAGGAGCACAACATGAAGAAGATCGTTGTCCGCAAGGCCGGCACCGTCCGTCTGACCTCCGCCGCGACGTCCTGCTACTGCGGTGGCACGCCCGTCCTCGCCTGACCCAACCCTTACGGGCCGCGGCGAGCCGGTCGAGACCGGTCCGCCGCGGCTCGTGGAGCTCCAGCCGGTCCGGGCCACGGTGTCCGCGGCCCGGACCGGCACTTCTGCGGACCAGTGACAGTGAGGTAGTGATGGACGCCGCGGCAGTGGACCTCGACCGACCCCTGAGGCTGTACCCGCTGACCTTCCTCGAGGAAGGCGACGAGGTCACCGTGGGACGGGCCGACATCGATTCCTACGGCCTCTTCCCCGCCGACGGCGCGGCGCTGCTGCGCCGCCTGGAGACCGGGGAGACCCCGAACGACGCCGCCCGCTGGTACAACACCCAGTACGGCGAGACCGTGGACATGGTGGAATTCCTCGAAGTCCTGGAGGCCTTCGAACTGCTCGTGCCGGACGGCGAGGAGGTCGTCGAGGCGGGCGCGGTGCGCTGGCAGCGGCTCGGCCGGGCGCTCTTCTCTCCCGTGGCCTGGGTGCTGTACGGACTGCTGTTCATCGCCGGCATCGTCGCCATGTTCCGTGAACCGGCCGTGGTCCCGACCTACCACAACATCTTCTTCACCAGCTCGTCCCTGGTGGCGCTCGCCCTCGGCAACGTCCTCGGCCAGGCGCCGTGGATCCTGCTGCACGAGTCCTACCACGCACTGGCCGGACGCAGACTGGGCCTCAACTCCTCCCTCAGCATCGGCCGGCGCTTCTACTACGTCGTCTTCCTGACCAAGCTGGACGGCCTCGTCGCCGTGCCCCGGCGCAAGCGCTACCTGCCGATGCTCGCGGGCATGCTCGTCGACGTCCTGGTCGTCACCGGGCTGACGCTCGCCGCGGTGCCCCTGGTCTCGTCCGACGGCTTCGCCGGATTCATGGGCCGCTTCCTGCTCGCGATGGCCTTCGGCACCCTGCTCCGCTTCGCCTGGCAGTTCTACTTCTTCCTGCGCACCGACCTGTACTACCTCGCCACCACGGTGCTGGGCTGCAACGATCTGCAGACCGTCGCCAAGGGCATGCTGCAGAACCGGCTCTACGGCCTGATCGGGCGGCGCGACAAGATCGTGGACGCGGAGACCTGGACCCCGCGCGACCGCGAGGTCGCCCGCTGGTACGTCTGGCTCATGGTCACGGGCTACGCGGTCCTCACCGGCCTGCTGATCACCGCCGTCGTCCCCGCCGCGATCCGGATCACCGAGATGGCCGTCAGAAAGCTCTTCTCCGACATCTCGCCGCTGAACGTCCTGGACGTGACGGTCTTCCTGATCCTCAACTTCGGCGAGCTGATCCTCGCTGGCATCCTCGCCGTCCGCGGCTACCGCCGCCGCACCCCCGCCACCGCCAGCTGAACCGAGGCCGGCACCGACCACGGCCCGCACCGACCGCAGCCCACCGGAACGCCGTACGACGCGACGCAGAGGAGCAGTCCGCATGAACGAGGTTGTCCCCACTCACCACTGGGTCCGCGGCGGGCTGGTCCGGGACCGCGAGGCCGCCATGGAACGGCTCGGCCTGCCGGCCGGACCGGTCATGGTCGTGAACGCGCACCGCGGACTGCGCGGACCGTACACCGCGGCCGGGACCCTCGTACGCGCCATGGTGCCCGACGTCCTGCTCCGCGACCGGAAGCTGGTCGAGCGGTACGACATCGAACTGCTCTCCGCCGCGCCGGACCTCCGCTCCGTCGTCCCCAACTCCCGCGAGACGCTCACCTCCATGGCGCTCCCGGCCGAGCGCACCCGCTACTACGCCCGGCTGCGCACCACGCGTATCTCCAACGGCCTGGTGGAGTTCGTCCGCGACGGCCTGGCCGCCGACGGGCCGCGCGTCCTCGTCGTGGAGAACGCCGATCGGGCCGAGGCCACCGACCTGGAGTTCCTCACCGCACTGGTCCGCCGGATCGACCCCGCGCACCTGACCGTCGTCGTGCGCAGCGGCGGTACCGGACCCGCCGACGAGGCCCTGCTCGCCGTGCTGGCCGCCCGCGCCCGGGTCACCGAGGTCCGCCAGGCCGACGCGGCGGGCGGGCCCGCCGACGCGTGGGCCTATGTCGCCTCGGACTGCACCACCGACGAGCCGGCGCCGCGCGCGGCCTACGAGGCACTCGACCCCGCGGCACGGGCACTGCTGCACGACCGGCGCGCCGCCGAACTTGCCGAACGGGACGAGGAGTCGCTCCGCCTCGGCGCCATCGCCTACCACCTGGAGCACGGCTCCGACCCCGGCGGCGCGGGCGTTCCCGCGGTCTTCCACGCCATGGACCACAGCCTGTGCAACGGTTTCTACGAGGCGTGCGTCGACTACGGCCGGCGCGGACTGGCGCTCGTCGACCCCCGGACGGAACACGACCGCTGGTGGGCGTTCACCAAGGGCGTGACGCTCTCCCTCTCCATCCTCGGCCGCACCTACGAGGCCGAGAAGCTGGACGACCAGGCTCGGCTGAACTCCGTCAAGCCCGCCGTCCACATGGCCGCCGCCTACAACACGGCCATGCTCTACACCCGGCACAACGACCCCGAGGACCGCGACGAGTTCAAGGCCAAGGCCTGGCTGAACTCCGCCATCGCCACCGCGTCACTGATCGAGAACCGCAGCGACCGGGCCTTCCAGAGCGCCTTCTACAAGAACGGCCTGGCCCTGGTGGAGGTCAATCTCGGCGAGCCGACCGAGGCGCTGCGGCTGGTCGACGAGGCGATCAGCAGCCTCGACGAGCTGCTCGGCCCGGACGAGCACGTCCTGCACCGCTCGGTGCTGAAGAACAACAGGGCCCGGGTCTACCTCAGTCTCGGCCGCATCCAGGAAGCCCTCGCGGACTACGCGATCGTCATCCGGGAGGACCCCAACCACGCCGAGCACTACCTGGAACGCGGCAACATCCTGCGCCGGCTGGGCCGCCCCGAGGAGGCGTTCGAGGACTACGCGAGGGCCATGCGGCTCTCCCCGCCGTTCCCGGAGATCTACTACAACCGCGGCGACCTCCGGCTCAACGAGGGTGACACCGAGGGCGCACTCGCCGACTTCAGCTATGTACTCGAACTCGTCCCGGAGTTCGTCGACGCGTACGTCAACCGGGCCGGTCTGCTGCTGGAGTCGGGCGAACTGGACGCGGCCGAGCAGGACGCGAACACCGGCCTCGGCTACGAGCCCGACAACCCGTATCTGCACGCGGTCCTGGGCCAGGTGCACGCGGAACGCGAGGAGTTCGAGGAGTCCCGGGCCGCGTTCGACCGCGCGCTCACCGCCGATCCGGACATGATCACGGCACTGTCCGGACGCGCCGCCCTCGCCTACGACATGGGCGAACTGGACACCGCCGCCCTCGACCTCGGCCACGCCGTGGACTTGCAGCCGGACGACCCCGCGCTGCGCTACAACCGTGCCTTCGTCCACCAGGACACCGGCCACTGGGAGGAAGCCCTCGCCGACCTGGAGATCGCCGCCGGGCTGGCACCGGACGACTCCGACATCACCGAGGCACTGGACACCTGCCGGCGCAAGGCGGCAGCCGCGCGATGAGCGCGGACGGAGCGGTGACGACGGACGGGGCGGTGACGGCGGACGAGGCGGTACGCGAGCAGCAGCGGCCGCTGCGGTCGGTGCTCGGCCGCTTCGCCACCGGTGTGGCGGTCGTCACCACCGTCCGCCGGGGGCGCCCCGGCGGACTGACGGTGAACTCCTTCACCTCCCTGTCCCTCGACCCGCCGCTGGTCCTGTGGTGCCTCAACCGCGCGTCCAACCACCGGGCCGCCTTCACCGCCGCCCCGCACTTCGCGGTGCATCTGCTCGCCGCCGACCAGCGCGAACTGGCGGCCCGCTTCGCCGGCCCCGGCGACCGCTTCGAACGCCTCACCACCCGGCCGGGACCCTACGGGGTACCGCTCCTCGACGGCACGATCGGCACCCTGATCTGCCGCCGCGACCGTATCGTCCCCGCCGGGGACCATCTCGTCCTCATCGGAGAGGTGCTCGACCACCACGCGGAACCCGGCGCGCCGCTGCTCTTCCTCGACGGCCGTTTCCATCGCGGTCCCGACCCGGAAACGACCTGAACAGGTATCAACCGGCCGGACGCCGACTAGAGTCGGATCACCGCGAAATGCCGTACTGCTGGTGGGTGTGCCAGTGCACAGTTCCGGGTCCGTGATGCGACCCGGGGGGAGGGCGTGTGCCCGGATGAGTAGTCGCTCCAACCGGTCGATGGGCGTGTGGGCCGAGGCGCAGCGGCAGAGGCAGCGCCAGTTGGAAGCGCATCAACGGGAACAGCGCTACGCCGAACGGGAACTCGCCCGCAGCAACCGGGAGCAGCAGGCCGCGTACCGGCAGCGCCGCGAGGCGGATGCCAGGCGGCGTACCGAGGAACTGGACGCGCGGGTCGAGTCGTTGACCCGGCTGCTCGCGACGGGCTGCCGGGCCCCGGCGTTCCGCACGTCGGCCCTGCTCCGGTCCGAGCAGCTGGAGCCGTTCGCCCCCGGCAGGCTCGCCGTCCCCGTCCCGATGCCGCAGCAGAGCGCCTACCGCCCGCAGTCCGGCTGGGGTTTCGGCTCGGGCCGGCGGGCCCAGGAGGAGGCCCAGGCCCGGTACGAGCACGACCTGGCGGCCGCGCGGACCGCCGAGGCGCAGCGGCAGCAGCAACTGACGTCGCACGGGCGGCAGTACGACGCCTGGCGCGCCACCCAGCTGGCGGAGATCCGCCGGCACAACACCGGTATCGCGGAGAACGTGAGCGGGATGCGCCGGGGGGACCCGGAGACGGTGGTGGAGTACTTCTCCGCGGCGCTGTACGCCTCCACGGCCTGGCCGGAGGGATTCCCGCGCCAGGTGTCGTGCGCCTACGACGCGGCCGCCCGCCGCCTCGTGCTGAACTGGGAACTCCCGGGTTACGACATCGTGCCGGAGGCCAAGCTGGTGCGGTACATGCCGGGCGCGGACCAGGACAAGGAGACGGCCAGGCCGGTCGGGCAGCGCCGGGCCGTCTACCGGGACGTGGTGGCGCAGTGCGTGCTGCTGGCGCTGCGCGAGCTGTTCGCGGCGGACGAGTTCGGCACGCTGGACTCGGTCACGCTCAACGGTTTCGTGGACGACCACGACCCCTCGACCGGACTGCGCGCCCAGCTCTTCCTCGCCACGGTCGCGGCGGACCGCCAGGTCTTCGAGCGACTGAACCTGGTGCAGGTCAGCGCGGTGGACTGTCTCGTCGACGGCCTGGGCGGCAAGCTGTCCGCGCGCCCCGACCAGCGCACCGTGGTGCGGCCGGGCGCGGTTCCGGCGGACCTGGGCCGTGGCACGGTCTCGCACGGGGGAGGGGAGGACCCGGACCTCTTCGAGATGGACCCCATCGAGTTCGAGTCGCTGGTGGCGGAGCTGTTCCGGGCCCGCGGCATGCAGGCGGTCATGACGCAGCGCTCCAACGACGGCGGTGTCGACGTCGAGGCGCTGGACCCGGACCCCATCAGCGGCGGCACGATCATCGTGCAGGTGAAGCGATACCGCCACACCGTGCCGCCCACCGCCGTACGCGATCTGTTCGGAACGGTGCAGGGGGCGGGGGCGATCAAGGGCGTCCTGGTGACGACCTCGGGCTACGGCCCCGGCTCCTACACCTTCGCCAGCGGCAAACCGCTGACGCTGATCTCCGGCCCCGAGCTCGTCGATCTGCTGGGCCGCCACGGGCTGCGCGGCCGGCTCGGCGGCGGCCCCGCGGTGCCCGCCCAGCGGACGACTCCACCGGCCGCGGCGGCCGTCCCTGACACCGAGTACAACCTGTTGGGAATGTCCTGGTCGGGTGGCGTCGCGCTGGATGTGTGCGCACTCGTCTGCCGGGGGAACCGCGCGCTGAGCGACGACCACTTCGTCTTCTTCAACAACGCGCAGACTCCCGACGGGGCAGTGCGGGCGGTGTCCCGGCCCGCCCGGGACAAGGCGGCCGTCCGGGTCGCCTTCGACGCCCTTCCCGCGAGTGCCGACCGGCTCGTGCTGGCGGTGTCGATCGACCCCGAGATCAATCCGCACGCCGACCTCGCCGGCTTCACCGACTCCTTCATCCGGCTGTCCGACGGTTCGGGAGCCGAACTCGACCGGCTGGAGGTCTCCGACGGCCGGGCCGGGGAGACCGCGCTGATCCTCGGCTCCTTCCGCCGTCGGGCCAGCGGCGACTGGGAGTTCGTCATCGGCGGCAAGGGATACGAGGGCGGGCTGGAAGCGCTGGTCCGGGAGTACGGCATCGACGTCGGTTAGGACCCTCCCGCAGGGCCCCGACCGACGCCGTGCCCGTTCAGGTGATCGTGTAGTTGACGACGAGGAAGATCTCGTCGACGGCGTCGGCGGCAGAGCCACGCGCCGTCCTCCTCGGAGCGAGGAGTCCCGGTGTCGTGCTCGCCGTAGTCGGGGTCCAGCGCGGACGGGCCGGGGCTCGTCGCGATCGGCACGGTCATCCGACCCGTTCCGGTTGCCGGATTCGCGGCGAATTTCTCACCGATCCCGCGCACCGCTCCGCCGCCCTTGGGCAGGGAGACGGAGGGCGCGGCCGGCTGCGTCGGCGCAGGATTCCTGGGTGTGCTGGATCGAGGCATGGCGACCTTCCGGAGTGGAATTCCCTCGCGTCGCAGAAATGCGAACTCAAGTACGTGGGACGGGAATTCGAAGAGGGAATTCCGGGCGAAAGGTCAGGTATTAGGCACGCGCAGCTTCGCCCAGGAAACCGGACCGGGCCAGCCGTCGGCGTCCGAACCCCGGTAACCGATCTTCAGCTGGAACTTCGCGTACGAACGCCGGTCGGTATCCGTCCACTGCGGGCCGGGCCCCTGGCTGTACAACGCCACCCCTTCGGCCACCAGCCGGCGGCCCATCGCCGTGATGACCGGGCTGTGCGGAGCGGTGTGGAACCACTGCGCACCGGGGAACGGTTCCAGGGCGGGCGGGTGCGGGGTGGGTGTCGGGCGGGGCCAGGCCGGATCGGCGGAGGCGATGCCGCCCGGGTACTTCGGGTAGCCGTAGCCGTACACCCGGGGCGAGGTGCGTTCGCGCACCCGCCGGTAGACCCCGTCGCCCTCGGCGGAGCCGTTCACGTTGGTGTTGCCCTCGATGGTGTAGATGCGCGTGGCGTCGAACCGCTCCACCACGCCGGTGTGCTCAGAACCGCCGACACCGTAGAAGACCTGGGCTCCTACCGCCGGATACTCCGAGAACCGCCCGCGCTCCTTGAACCAGGCGACGCCCGTGGCGCACGACGCGGTACGCGGGAACAGGGCGGCCGCGCCGGCGCGCAGCGCCACCCAGGAGACGAAGGTCGCGCACCAGGGCTGCCCCTGCGACCACTCCAGGCCGGGGACCTCGTCGCTGTACCGCTGGATGTTGTTCCAGGCGCCGTGATCGCGGCCCTCATGGACGCCGACCTGCCCGGCCGCGGTCCGCATGACCGCGTCGGGATCTCCTTGTACCGTTTGCGCCGATAATGGGTCTGCGGACATGTGAATCACCCCCGTCGGCTCCACCGTTGGAGCCGGTAAAGACACAGTCCCCGGGTGACCTTGCAGAATTCGTGCAACTTGCGTGCAAGGTGCGTACCAGGCCTACTTCTCATCCATGAGATGCGCGTGTTAAACAATGACCGTGAAAGACGCACCATCGGTCTGGGGGGAGACCATGGAGTTCCGCTTACTCGGACCTGTCACCATCGCCGACGAAAACCGTTCGATCAGCCCGGGAGGGCGTAGACAACAGGCTGTCGTGGCAGCTCTGTTGATGCACCGCAACACATTCGTTCCGGTGCCCCGGCTCATCGACTACGTATGGGGGGACGAGGCGCCGCCCAGCGCGGTCAACAGTCTCCAGAGTTATGTCTCGCGATTCAGGAAACTCCTGGAACCGGGGCCGCCCGACGGATCGGTGCGCCTGGTGCGCAGCGTTCCCGGCGGGTATTCACTGCACGCTCCGGACGAACAGGTCGACGGAGTCCGGTTCGCGCGGCTCGTGTCGGACGGCAGGTCGCTGCTCGAGGCGGGCCGAGCGATGGAGGCGTACCGCTCTCTGACCAGGGCGCTGCGGCTGTGGCGCGGGCCCGCGATGGCCGGTCTCGCCGATCATGAGCCGCTCGCCGCGGAGATCGCGAGGCTGGAGGAGTTGCGGACGTCCGCGACCGAGTACCTGGCGACGGCCGCCCTGGCACTCGGCCGGAACGAGGAGGCCGTCGCCCTGCTGAAGGGCGTCATCCGCGAATGCCCGCTGCGGGAGGGGCCGCGCGCCGGCCTCATGCTGGCGCTCTACCGCTCGGGCCGGCAGGCGGAGGCACTCGCGCTGTTCAGGACGACCCGGGCGATGCTCATCGACGAGCTGGGGGTGGAGCCGGGCCATGAACTGGCCCGGCTCCAGCAGTCGATCCTCCGCCAGGACCCGGCGCTCGCCAGGCCGGCTCTGACCGCCTAGCAGAGGAGGGACGAAGGAACAGCGGGAGCAGCGGTCAGCGCGTGACGATCGCCGGGTCGCTCGTACCGGGCTTGCCGGTCTCGACATGGCCGGCCAGCCGGCGAAGGAAACCGCCGTCCTGCTCGGAGCAGACCGTCAGGTCGTACCAGTCGTGGCTGTGGCGCGGGTGCGCGGTGTGGACGGCGCGCGCGCCGGGCCGCAGCCGGTACGTGGCCGGGCGCTCGTGCCCATACCCGTCCTTGACGGTGAGCTTGACGGTCGTCGTGCCCGGATTGCTGAGCACCAGCCGCACCTGGCCGCTGCTGCCGTCATGGGCCGCGGTGACCTCCGGGCCCCGGCTGCCGGCGTGACCCGCGAACTGCCGCAGGAAGCCGTTGGGGCCGTGCACGGTGAAGTCGTAGGCGCTGTGCCCCGCCGGAGCGATGGCCAGGCTGTCGGACAGCCGTCGTCCCGCCTCGACGGTGTACGTCCACGGGCCGTCGGTGTTGGTCGGGGAGGTGACGTACAGGTTCGCGCCGGCCTTGCCGTGGTTGGCGAAGTCGATCTTCAGCCGGTGGCCCTTGACGTCGACCCCGGCGTCGGCGGCCAGGTCGTACGGCAGCGCGCGGGCCGGGCGCAGACCGGGTTCCTGCTTCGGCAGCACCGGGTTGGCCGGGGGCGCCGGCACGTAGTCGGGGTGCCGGTCCCGGTCCGGCGGCACGTAGCCCGCGGTGTCGGGGAGCGACGGGACCCTGGTGTCGGTCCTGCCGAACTGGAACGCGGTGGTGAGGTCGCCGCAGACCGCCCGGCGCCAGGGCGAGATGTTCGGCTCGTGGACGCCGAAGCGCTGCTCGATGAACCGGATGATCGAGGTGTGGTCGAAGACCTGGGAGTTGACCCAGCCGCCCTTGCTCCACGGGGACACCACGAACATCGGGACCCGCTGCCCCAGGCCGTAGGCGCCGGGCACGCTGTGGTCGGTTCCGGTGGGCGTGAACAGCTCGCCCGTGATGTCCACGGTCGACTTGCCCTGCGCCGGGGAGGACGGCGGGTACGGCGGCACGGCGTGGTCGAAGAAGCCGTCGTTCTCGTCGTAGGTGATGAAGACCGCGGTCTTGCTCCACACCTCGGGGTTGGACGTCAGCGCGTCCAGCACCTGGGAGATGTACCAGGCGCCGTAGTTGACCGGCCAGTTCGGGTGCTCGGTGAAGGCCTCGGGGGCCGCGATCCAGGAGACCGCGGGCAGCCGGTCGGCCGCCACATCGGCCTTGAGGATGTCGAAGAACCCCTCGCCCGCCTTGGCGTCGGTGCCGGTGCGGGCCTTGTCGTACAGCGGGTCGCCCGGCTTCGCGTTGCGGTACTGGTTGAAGTAGAGCAGCGAGTTGTCGCCGTAGTTGCCCCGGTAGGCGTCCTCGATCCAGCCCCAGCCGCCGGCGGCGTCGAGTCCGTCGCCCACGTCCTGGTAGATCTTCCAGGACACCCCGGCCTTCTCCAGGCGCTCGGGGTAGGTCGTCCAGGAGTAGCCGGCCTCGGCGTTGGTGATGACGGGTCCGCCGCCGGTGCCGTCGTTGCCGACGAAGCCGGTCCACATGTAGTAGCGGTTGGGGTCCGTGGGGCCGAGCAGCGAGCAGTGGTACGCGTCGCAGATGGTGAACGTGTCGGCCAGCGCGTAGTGGAAGGGGATGTCCTCGCGCGTCAGGTAGGCCATCGTCGTCGCGGTCTTGGCCGGCACCCAGCGGTCGTACTTGCCCTGGTTGAAGGCGGCGTGGCCGCCGTTCCAGTCGTGGTTGAGGTCCTGGAGGAACTGCAGGCCGAGATTGTCCGCCTCCGGGTGGAAGGGCAGGACGTCCTTCGTGCCGTCGGACTGGTGGAAGACCGTCTTGCCGCTGGGTAGCACCACCGGCCGGGGGTCGCCGAACCCGCGGGTGCCGCGCAGGGTGCCGAAGTAGTGGTCGAAGGACCGGTTCTCCTGCATCAGGACGACGATGTGCTCGACGTCGCGCAGGGAGCCGGTGCGGCGGTTCGCCGGGATCTCCGCCGCTCGGGCGATGCTGTTCGACAGCAGGGAGGCGGCGGCGGTGCCACCGGCCAGCTGCATGAATCGTCGGCGGTCGATGGCGGTCATGAGAGGCCGGCCTCCAGGGTCGTCCGTGGCAGTGCGGATGCGCTGCCAGTCTCCTCAGGTGGTGGAGAACCCTCCGTGACCGATGGATGGAACCACGGTGAATACTCCGCCAACCACGATCACTCGTGGGCGAGCGACATGCTCGCAGCCACCGGCACCGAAACCAAGAGGACGCCCCGGCCCCGTACCATCCGGCCCGGCGACCGCCGAACCCGCCGGATTCTCATCACGTACATCACAAACGGTCAGGTCCGGGGCCATATCGCTCCCACCGGGCGGGCCGGGGTGGCACGATGGCCGCATGACCACCGGGCCGGCGTCCCGCACCGCACGAGCCGCGATGTTCGCGGCCGTCTGCGTGCTGATGGCAGCGCTCGGGCACTCCTGGGCCTCCGGCGTCGCCGTTCCGTGGTGGTCGCTCTGCGCGGCCTTCTCCGGTACGGCCTCGGCCGCCTGGTGGCTGGCCGGGCGGGAACGCGGCGTTCTGGTCGTCACCGGATCCACCGTCCTGGCCCAACTCGGCCTGCACACCCTGTTCGGCCTGACCCAGCCGCTCGGCCGCGGAACGGCCGGCCTCATGTCCCACGACATGCCGGGCATGCACGGCGGCTCCGCCGCGATGTCCGCGGTCATGCGCATCGGCGACATGGACATGAGCATGAACATGGGCATGGGCATGTCGGGTTCCGAGAGCCGCCCGACCGCCGCCTCCGACCTCATGGGCATGGCGCCCGGCGGCCACGACTCCACCACGATGTTCCTCGCCCACCTGCTCGCCGCCATGGTCTGCGGACTGTGGCTGTGGCGCGGTGAGGCGGGCGCCTTCCGTCTCGGACGGGCCCTGTCGGCCCTGATGACCGCCCCGTTGCGACGCGTCTGGCGCGTGCTGTGCCGCTTCTTCCGCACAGCCCAGGACGACGGCCGGCCGTGCCCGCGCCGTACCGCCGACGACGCTCCCGCGCACGCGCTGCGCGGCGTACTGCTGCACCACGTCCTGTCCCGCAGGGGCCCACCAGCAGCCGCCCAGTACTGCTGACACCGCTCGTCCCCGCGCGCCCGGCCGACAAAAGCCGCGCGCCCGGGTGACGGGCGGAGTACCCGCCTGCCCGTACGCCGCCGCGCCCACGGCGGGCGCCGTCGCGCAGGCCGGTCCCTGACCATACGGATCTCTCCCACCGCCCGCCGACCGCGGCCGGGGGACACGGACCGGGCCCGTCCGGACGGACACCGCCGGTCCTGAGATGCCGTTCGCCGACGGCCGCTTCACGCCGTGGTGCGGCCGTGCAGCACGAGAAGGACCTTTTGTGATGACTCATGCCCTGGTGAGGGGCGCCCCGAGGGCGTCGGCTCGCAAGGACGACGAACAGGTCACCGAGTGGGCGCTGGCCGCGCGCGGCGGTGATCCAGCGGCGGTCGAGCGTTTCGTACAGGCCACGTACAGCGACGTCTGGCGGTTCACCGCCCATCTCAGCGGCGATGTGCACAGCGCCGACGACCTGACACAGGACACGTTCCTGCGGGCGCTGGGCGGCCTGCCGCGGTTCGCCGGCCGCTCGGGCGCGCGGACCTGGCTGCTGTCGATCGCCCGCCGGGCCGTCATCGACCGCTACCGGCACGCCGCCGCCCGGCCCCGTATCTCCGACGCCGTCGACTGGCGCAGCGCCGCCGAGGGAACCCAGCCCGTCGGGGTGCCGGGCTTCGAGGAGGGCGTGGCGATGCTCGAACTCCTCAACACGCTGCAGGCGCCACGCCGTGAGGCGTTCGTCCTCACCCAGCTGCTCGGTCTGTCCTACGCCGAGGCCGCCTCCACGACCGGCTGCCCGATCGGCACCGTACGGTCCCGCGTCGCCCGCGCCCGCGACGACCTGGTCGTCCTGCTGAAGGCGGCGGAGACGGCGCCACACCCGGGAGCCGTGCACCGGCAGCACGGCACGGAGCACCAGGCCACGGCGCACCCCGCCGCGGAGCACCCCAGCCGTAGGCGCGAGACCGCCGAATACCCCGTCCGTTCACGCCACATCACCCAGCAGCACGTCTGGAGCCACGCATGACCCCCGAGATAGAGAAGGCCTTCGCCGCGCTGCGGGAGCAGTACGGAGCGGGGGCCATCGTGCGCGTCGAGCAGATGCTGGAGCCGGGGCGGCAGGATCGGCACCCGCTGCAGAAGGGCGCGAAGTGGATCATGCCCGGGATCTCGCAGCGCCCATGGCACGACCCGTACGAACACCTGGAGCTGGCCCCCGTGGTGCACGCTCTCGAAGCCGCGCACACCGCCGTCAGGGACGAGTTGGCGCAGGCCTGGTCCGAGCGCCGGGCCGCGTTCTCCGACTACGAGCACTACCTGACGCGCCAGGAGGACTGGCAGGCGCTGTATCTGTACCGCGGGGGAGAACTGGTGCGGGAGTCGGCGGACGTCGTGCCGACGGCGTTCGGCGTGCTCGAGGAGTACGCGGTCGACACCGGGAAGATCTGCCCGCTCCTGGAGAGCCACTTCTCCACACTGCTGCCCGGCGCGTCGATCGCCCCGCACTACGACCTGTGGAACTTCAGCATCAACCTGCACCTCGCCGTGGACATCCCGGAGGGCTGCGGCATCACCGTCGCCGGTGAGACCAGGAGCTGGGAGGAGGGCAAGTGCCTGCTGTTCGACTACTCCTTCGAGCACGAGGCGTGGAACCGCGGCACCCGGCCGCGCACCGCCCTCCTGATCGACCTCTGGCACCCCGACACCACGATCCCGGAGCGGGCCGCGCTCGTCGCCCTCATCACCGAGATCCGGAAGCTGATGGGGGAGGGGTGACCGAGGGCTGACGGGCCGTCGTCCGTCCGGGGTCAGGCTCCCGGACGGACGACCACGGCATCGACCCGTACTTCCCCGCTGTCCCGGAAGCGCAGGACGAACGGCACCCGCTCGCCCAGCGGCAGCCGCGGCGGGCGCGGGATCATGACGTCGAGCCCGGCCGGATCCATGGTCACGGCGCTGTGCGCGCGCACGGCGACCGGGCCTGCGGGCGCCATCCGCCCGGCTCCGTCGCGGACGACCGTGCGGGTGAGCATCGCCGGCCCCAGGACCGGGGAGTCCACCGACAGCAGGATGTCGTCGGTGCCGCCGGAGTTGCGCAGGGTGAAGAAGGCCGCGGTCGCCTCGGTGTTGGTGGGCCGGAAGACCCGGGCGTCGGTGACGGTGATGCGGGCCGGGGGTTCACCGGCCGCGCCCGTCGTCGTATAGGCGGTGAGCAGCGCCAGCACGGCCACGCAGGTGGCCACCGGGACCAGGGCGGCGCGCATCGCACCCGGCACCTCAAGGACGATGCCGTCCGAGGCGGAAGCGGGCCGGTCGTGGTCGTCGTGGGTCGGCGTACTCATCGCGCACCCGCCAGGGACCGTTCGCCGCCCTGCCGCCGCCCCGGCGTATGCCCGGACCGTCCGCCGCCTCCCGGCCCGGATCCCGGGGTGGGTCCGGTGCCGGACGAAGGAGCGAGCAGCCGCAGGCTGTTGCCGACGACGAGCACCGAGCTGGCCGACATCGCCAGCGCCGCGAACATCGGGTCGAGCCAGCCGGTCGCCGCGAGCGGCACGGTGAGGATGTTGTACCCGAACGCCCAGCCGAGGTTGGCACGGATCGTGCGCAGGGTGCGGCGGGTGAGCCGGACCGCTTCCACGACCGCCTCCATGTCCTCGCGGACGAGCGTGATGTCGGCCGCGCCGATCGCCACGTCGGTTCCCGCTCCCATCGCCATCCCGAGATCGGCGACGGCCAGTGCCGCGGCATCGTTGACGCCGTCACCGACCATCGCCACCCGCCGCCCGGCGGCCTGCAGTTCGGTGATGATCTCCGCCTTGCCCTGTGGGAGGACACCCGCGTGCACGTGAGTGATGCCGGCCTGCTCGGCGACCGCCTCGGCCGCGGCGGGACCGTCGCCGGTCAGCAGGACGGATTCGATGCCCAGCTCCCGCAGATGGCGTACGGCGCGATAGCTGGAAGGACGTACGGTGTCGCCGACGGCCAGCACGGCGACCGCCCGGCCGTCCAGCTCCACGACGACGGCGGTGTGCGCGGCGCGCTCCGCCCGGTCCAGCGCCTGCCGCAGGACATCGGGGAGAGCCGATCGGCCGCGGGGGCCGGTCACCCGGATCTCATGGCTCTCGACCCGGCCGGACACACCGACGCCGGGCAGCGCCCGGAAGTCCTCGGCCGGGGGGAGCGCGTTTCCTTCTCCCGCGCGGCGGCGCGCGGCGGCGGCCACCGCCCGCCCGATGGGGTGCTCAGAGCCGTGCTCCACCGCGCCCGCCAGCCGCAGCACCTCGGCCGCGGCCGGCCCGTCGGGGACGGTCGTGGCCTCAACGAGTGTCATCCGGCCGGTGGTGAGCGTGCCGGTCTTGTCGAACACGACGGTGTCCACCCGGCGCAGCCGCTCCAGTGCTTCGGGCTCGCGGATCAGGATGCCCAGTTGGGCGCCGCGTCCGGTGGCGGCGAGAAAGGCGGTCGGAGTGGCGAGACCGAGCGCGCACGGGCAGGCGACGACCAGTACGGCTACGGCCGCGGTCACGGCAGCTTCCGCGCCGGCACCCGCTCCCAGCCAGAAGCTGAGCACGGTGGCGGCGACCGTCACGATGGCGGGGACGAAGACACCCGCGATGGAGTCCGCGAGCCGCTGGATACGGGCCTTGCCCGCCTGGGCGTCGGTCACCAGGCGGGTGATGCGGTCGAGTTGGGTGTCGGCGCCGACGGCGGTCGCCCGTACCACCAGCAGCCCGCCGGAGTTGACCGCCGCGCCCACGACCGTGGTCCCGGGCCCGACCTCCACCGGAGTGCTCTCACCCGTGACCAGGGAGAGGTCGAGCGCGGAACTGCCCTCGACCACGACACCGTCGGTGGCGACCCTCTCACCGGGCCGGACAAGGAACTCCTGGCCCACCCGCAGCTCCGCGATCGATATCCGCGGGCCGCCGTGTCCGTTCCGGTCCCGCAACTCGACGTCCTTGGCGCCGAGTTCGGCCAGCGCGCGGAGCGCCGAGCCGGTGCCGCGCCGCGCGTGTGCCTCCAGCCAGCGTCCGGTCAGTACGAACAGCGGGACGCCGACCGCCGCCTCCAGATACACATGGGCGACCCCGTCGCCCGCTGTCGGCAGCCAGTTGAACGGCATCCGCATGTTCTGTTCGCCGGCGCCGCCGAGGAACAGCGCGTACACGGACCAGAGGAAGGACGCGGCCGCCCCCACGGACACCAGCGTGTCCATGGTGGCCGCCGAGTGCCGCAGCCCCCGCAGAGCCAGCCGGTGGAAGGGCCAGGCCCCCCATACGGCGACGGGTGCGGCGAGGGTGAAGCACAGCCACTGCCAGTGGTTGAACTGCCAGGCCGGGACCATGGACAGCAGCATGACGGGGAGCGCGAGCGCCGCGGTGCCGAGCAGCCGGTCACGGTCGGCGTCACGGGCCGGGGCGCCATCGGTCCCGGCGCCGTCGGCCGTTGCGGTGGTTCCGGAGCCGGCCGGTGCGGGCGGCCGCGGGAGTTCGGCGGTGTACCCGGCCTGTTCCACGGCCGAAATCAGCTGCTCGGCGGACATCTCCGGCGGGTGGGTGACCCGGGCCCGTCCGGTGGCCAGATTCACGCTGGCGGTCACGTCCGGGAGCCTCGCGAGCTTCTTCTCCACCCGGCCGACGCAGGCCGCGCACGTCATACCACCGACGACCAGGTCCGTGGTGACCGGACCGGTGGCCGTCATCTTCCGGCCCCCGGGAGCTCGGGCCCCTGCGATCCCATGCCGCCCATGCCCGGAATCCCACCGCCGTCGGAGTCCGGTTCGGACGGTGCTCCCGGCTCCGCACCGGGACCGGATCCCGGCCCGGAATCCGGTCCCGGATCGCCCGGGACACGTGGTGCGTCATTGCCCGTCCGGTGGATTCCGGGGGAGACGGGACCGGCCGCCCGGCCGACCGCGAACGAGCCCGCCATCAACACGGCCAACAACACCAGGAATCCGAGCAGGGCCGGTGGTGGCGCGGCCCGGGATATACGCCAGGAGCTGGCGGAACGCGAGGGAGTGCGGGTTTCTGCCACGGGAGTCAATGCCACTCCCTAATGTTTGCATGCCGTACGGGGCTGGTAGCCCGATCGGCAACTCAGTAAGGTGTGAGGAAAAATATCGAAGGGGCCGGGAACTGAACGGCTCCGTCATCCGACTACTGTAAAAGACCTGTTGAAGGCCGGTGTCGTGAGAACGACGCGGTGTCGCGGGAGTTACGGTCGGAATTCGCCATCTCCTCTGCCGTGCAGGGCCGCAGGAATGGCCAAAAATAGCAGGTTTGGTCAGCTGCTCGGGTTGACATCGTCTCCAAGAGTGCCCAATATTTTGGCCAGATATCGGCGGCACATCCCCTTGCTCCGAAACGGCGGCTCCTCCGGATCATAAGGAAGCCGCATTCGCAACAGGACGTCAGGTCAGTCCAAAACGAATGCACGGCGTTTGCCGCGTTCCGGGACCTCGGTCAGGATCCAGGACGGGCCGCCGCTCCCGGCGTATGACGGGCATACGACCAGGGGCGGATTCCAAGGGGGAACGTCCGAGCATGTCTGCACTGAAGGCACCACCCGCTCCATCGCGCCAACGTCTCGGACTGTCCTTGTTCGTTCTGGCCACCGCCCAACTCGTCATCGCTCTCGACTTCAACGTCGTCTATGTCGCGCTCCCGAGCATCGGCAGCGGTCTCGGCTTCTCGGCCCAGGACCTCCAGTGGGTGGTCAGCGCCTACGTCGTCGCCACCGCCGGCTTCCTGCTGCTGGGCGGCCGGACCACGGACCTGGTCGGCCGCCGCCGGATCTTCGTCGTCGCCGCGCTGCTGTACGCCGGCTCCTCGCTCGTCGGCGGACTGGCCGGATCCGCCACCGTCCTGGTGGCCGTCCGAGCCGTCCAGGGCATCGGCGGGGCACTGCTGTTTCCCGCCACTCTCTCTTTGATCACTACGCTGTTCAGCGAGGGACCGGCCCGCAACCGGGCGCTCGCCGTCTGGGGCGCCGCGGGTGCGGGCGGACTCTGCTTCGGCTCACTGCTCGGCGGGGTGCTCGTCGACGCGTTCGGCTGGCCGTCGGTCTTCTACGTCAACGTGCCGCTGGCCGGGGCGATCGCCGTGGCGGGGTGGATGCTGTTCCCCGCTGACGAAGTGCGGGGGCAGCGGCGGGAGTTCGACGTGGCCGGCGCGCTCGCGGCGACCGGCGGCATCACGCTGCTGGTCTTCGTCCTGGTGCACGCGCCCGAAGCCGGCTGGACCAGCGCCTCCGTCCTCGGCTGCTCGGTGGCTTCCGTCGCCCTGCTCGCGGCCTTCGCGGTCATCGAGACCCGCACCCGCGATCCGCTCACCCCGGCCCGGCTGTTCGCCCACCGGAGCCTGGTCGCCGCCATGGGACTGACCGCGGTGTTCAGCGCCACCTTCAGCTCACTGCCGTACTTCCTGACGCTGTACTTCCAGACGGTCCGTGGCTACAGCGCCCTCGAGACCGGGCTCGCCTTCCTCGTGCCGGCGCTCGTGGTCGCGGCCGGCACCAAGGCGGGCGAGCTGGCGGTCGGCGCGATCGGGATGACGAAGACCCTGCTGGGATCACTGCTGCTGGGCGCCGCCGGTGCCGCGCTGCTGGCGCTGGGGCTGACCACCGACGGCTCGTACGCGCGGGTGCTGCCGGGGATCGTGCTGCTGAGTGTTGGGCAGGGCGCCGGATGGACCGCGATGTGGATCGCGGCGGCCGCCGGGGTCGCGCCCGGGGACCAGGGCGTCGCGTCCGGTCTCGCGTCCACGACCCTCCAGGTCGGTGGTGCGGTCGGCCTCGCGGTGCTGGTGGCCGTCGCCGACACCGGCCGGCACGGTGGACTCACCGGCGAGGCGCTGCGGCTCGCCCTGCTGGGCGACATCCGCACGGCCGTGTACGTGATCGCGGCCGGCATCTGTCTGGGCACGGTGGTGCTGCTGGCTTTCCGCAGAGCGCCGGGCCCCTTAACTCCGGCCCCTCCGGCGCCCTGACCCGGGTCACGCGTGGCGTTGCGGACTGCCGCCCGCCGTCCCTGCCGCTTCCGATTTCCTCCCGGCCTCCGTGGCCGCGCAAGTGCACGCATACCGAGGAGAACCGTCGTGCTCAGCCCGAACACTCCGACCCTGCCGAACACCGTCACCGATCCGACCCACCCGGCCCACCGGCCCGACAGGTCACGGCCCGTCGCCGTCGTCTGCGGACTCGCCGGGTGGCTACCGCCCCGGGCCGTCACCAATGAAGAACTGTCGCAGCGTCTGGACACCACCGACGCGTGGATCAGGACCCGTACCGGCATCGGCCGGCGGCACTTCGTGGACCCCGGGCAGGCCACCTCCGACCTGGCGGTCGAGGCGGGCCGCCGGGCGCTGGAGTCGGCCGGCATCGAGTCGGTGGACGCGGTGATCGTCGCCACCACCACCCCGGACCGCTCCTGCCCGGCCACCGCGCCCGTCGTCGCCGACCGGCTCGGTCTGAACGGTGTGGCCGCGTTCGACGTCAGCGCGGTCTGCACCGGATTCGTCTACGGGCTGGCGTCCGCGGCCGGGCTCATCGCGGCCGGTGTCGCGCGCCGGGTGCTGCTGATCGGCGCGGACACGTACTCCGCCATCGTGGACCCCGGCGACCGGGCGAACGCGATCATCTTCGGCGACGGTGCGGGAGCGGTGGTGCTGCGCGCCGGGCACGCCGACGAGCTCGGCGCCGTGACCCACTTCGACCTCGGCAGCGACGGCGCCAACGAGGACCTCATCATGGTCGCGGCCGGCGGCTCCCGGCAGCGCGCCGACGGCGCCACCCGCGCGGACCAGCACTTCGCGATGCGCGGCCGGGAGGTCTACCGGCACGCCGTGACCCGTATGGCCGGCTCGGCGCGCGCGGTGCTGGAGCGCGCCGACTGGAAGGTCGAGGACGTCGACCACTTCGTGCCCCACCAGGCCAATCTGCGGATCCTGCACTCGGTGGCCGACGAGCTCGGCCTCGCCAGGACCGCCTGTGTGTCCAACATCGAGTCCGTCGGCAACACCGGCGCCGCCTCGATACCGCTCGCCCTCGCCGACGCCGCCGCCCGGCAGGCCGTCCGGCCGGGCCAGCGCATCCTGCTCACCGCGTTCGGAGGCGGCCTCACGTGGGGCTCCTGCGTGCTGCGGTGGCCCGACCTCACCGCTTCCGGTACCCGAAGGACAACGGAGGAGACAGCCCACATGAGTACCACCTACGAGCAGTTGGTCGCGATCATCGCGAAGCTGCACGACGCGGACCCGGAGCTGGTCCGCCCCGAGGCGTCGTTCGCCGAACTCGACGTCGACTCGCTGACGATGGTCGAGATCAGCATGCGCCTGGAGCGTGACCTCGGCATCGAGGTGGCGGACAACGAACTCCGCGGCGACCTCACCCTCGACGAGGCCGTACGGCTGATCGACGCCAAACTCGACGGCCCGATCGGCACCCCGGCCACCCACCACACGAAGGGCTGACCCCATGAAGATCACTCCGCAGGCCGGCAAGACGCTCGGCGCGAGCATCGAGGGCTTCGACCACGCCGCCGCCTCCGACGACGACATCGCCACGCTCAAGCAGACGGTCTACACGCGCAAGATCGCGGTGCTGAAGGGCCAGGACCTGTCGCCCAAACAGTTCCTCGAACTCGGCAAGCGGCTGGGCCGTCCGGAGACGTACTACGAGCCCATGTACCAGCACCCCGAAGTCGAGGAGATATTCGTCTCCTCGAACGTCCCCAAGGACGGAAAGCAGATCGGGGTACCGAAGACCGGCAAGTTCTGGCACGCCGACTACATGTTCATGCCGGACCCGTTCGGACTCACCCTCATCTACCCGCAGGTGATTCCGCAGAAGAGCCGCGGAACCTATTTCATCGACATGGGGCGGGCGTACGAGGCGCTGCCCGAGGACCTGAAGCAGGACATCGAAGGAACCTACGCACGGCATTCCGTACGGAAGTACTTCAAGATTCGGCCGCACGACGTGTACCGGCCCATCTCCGAAATCCTGGAGGAGGTCGAGACCAAGACCCCGCCGGTGGTGAAGCCCACCACCTTCACCCACCCGTTCACCGGTGAGACGGTGCTGTACCTCAGCGAGGGATTCACCGTCGGCCTGGAGGACGCGAACGGCGTGCCGATCGACGAGGCGCTGCTGCGCCGGCTGTTCGAGGCCACTGGCCAGCTCGACGACGAGTTCACCCATCCCGGCATCCACCTGCAGAGTTTCGAGCAGGGCGACCTGCTGGTCTGGGACAACCGCAGCCTGATCCACCGGGCCCTGCACACCGCCACTCCGGAGCCGACGGTCTCCTTCCGCGTCACGGTGCACGACGAGCGCAAGCTCTACGACACCGAGTCTCCGGCGGCGTAGCGCGATGACCGTCTTCGCCACCGACACCGAACTCCTGTCGCAGGTACTGCGGCCTTACAAGGCGAATTGCCGTTATCTCCAGTCCGCCGAGGTCGCCGCGGAGAACGGCCGGGTGTCGGCCGTGTGTGAATTCTCCATCGACGAGTCCTGCTACATCGACGACACCGGGCACCTCAACGCGGTCGAAGTGAACATCAGCTACAACCAGATGATGTATTACGTGGTCGCGAAATCCGTCAAGGAGGGGCTGCTGGCGGAATTCAGCTCCTGGACGCTGGAGGACTACTGGCGGCACCAGCTGCCCGACATCCTCATCGCCCGGTTCGGCGGGAGTTTCCGGCGTCCCATCAACGCCCATGCCTTCTCGGGGGAGTTCGCATTCCTCGCGGTGGACCGGCGCTCACCCGGCGGCGGTGCTCCGCTGATCATCGCGGACACCTCCTACCGGTACTGGGACGCGGCGGGCGGCCGCTGTGACGGCGAGGTGAAGCTCGCCTTCGTCAACGCCTTCGACGAAGCCGCCGTCGGCACGTCCTGAAGGCCCCCTGAAACCGCCGCGCGCCGCCGTCCTGTCCAGCGGCGGCGCGCGGCCCCGGAAAGGACAGTGGCTGTGAGCACCGTGGGTCGTCCGCAGGACGACGAGAACCCGTACTACCCGTTCCTGCGGACGCTGTGGGAGACCGCCGCCTTCCACGCCGCCCAGCGGCCGGAGACCCCGGCCGTACGCTGCGAGGACCGCACGCTCACCTACGGCGAACTGCACCGGGAGAGCAACCGCGTCGCCCACGCGATCCGGGCCGCGGGCCTGGCGCCGGGCGCGCGGGTCGCTTACCTCGGCCGGGAGTCCGAGCACTACTACGTGATCCTCTTCGCGTGTGCCAAGAGCGAGACGGTACTGGTGCCGGTCAACTGGCGGCTCACCGCTCCCGAGGTGAGTCATATCCTCCAGGACTCGGCGAGTGAACTTCTCTTCCTGGAGGGTGAGTTCGGCCCGGTCGTCGACCGGATGCCGACCGATCCGCCGGGAACGGTGGTCCTGCTCGGCGGTGCTCCCGACGGTGACCGGCCGGAGTACCGGTCCTGGAAGGACGTGCAGCCCGACACCGATCCGAACCCCGGATCGGGCCCCGACGACGCCATCGCCCAGCTCTACACCAGCGGAACCACCGGACTGCCCAAGGGAGTCGTCCTCGCGCACCGCAGCTTCTTCGCCGTCCGGGACGCGCTGGCCGGCGAGGGTCTGGACTGGATCGACTGGCGAACCGGTGACATGGCCCTGGTCGGTATACCCGGCTTCCACGTCGGCGGCCTGTGGTGGGCCACCCAGAACTTCAACGCCGGGGTCACGGTGGTGGCGATGCGCGCCTTCTCCGCCCCCGACGCCGTCGCCCTCATCCGGGACCTCGGTATCACCACCGCCTGCGTGGTGCCCGCGATGCTGCGCATGATCCTCGCAGAACCCGGAGTGACACCCGGGGACTTCGGCACTCTGCGGAAGATCGTCTACGGCGGTTCGCCGATCTCCGAGGCGCTGCTGGAGGAGAGCCTGGCGATGTTCGGCAGCGACTTCGCCCAGATCTACGGTCTGACCGAGACCGGCAACACGGCGGTGTGCCTGCCGCCCGCCGCCCATGTGCCGGGCGGGGCACGGATGAAGGCCGCCGGACGGCCCTACCCGGGCATCGGCTGCAAGGTGATCGACGACAAGGGCGAACCGCTGCCGCCCGGTGCCGTCGGCGAGGTGTGCCTGGCCACTCCGGCCCGCATGCTGGAGTACTGGGGCCTGCCCGACAAGACCCGCGAGACGCTCGTCGACGGCTGGGTGCACACCGGTGACGCCGGGTACCTGGACGACGAGGGCTATGTCTTCATCAGCGACCGCATCAAGGACGCCATCATCGTGGCGGGTGAGAACGTCTACCCGGCCGAGATCGAGTCGGCGCTGGAAGCACACCCGAGTGTCGCGGAAGCGGTGATCGTCGGGGCGCCGGACGAGCGCTGGGGCGAGAGCGTCCGTGCCTTCGTCGTCCCCGTCCCGGGCCAGGAGCCGCCGAAACCCCGGGATCTGCACCGCTTCCTGGTGGAACGGCTGGCCGCGTTCAAGCTGCCCGCCACCTACGAGTTCATCGACCACGTGCCCCGCAATCCGAGCGGCAAGATCCTGCGCCGGGAGCTGCGTGACCGCTTCTGGGGCGACGCCCGGCGCAAGGTCAACTGACCCGGCGCCCGCGACGCCCCGCGTGACTTCGAGAGAGACCACATGACTGTGCCTGAGCCCCTGACGCCCTCAACGTCCCCGACACCCCTGACGCCGCTCACCCTCGCGGACTTCCGTGCCGACCTGGCCGAGTTCCTCCACCAGCAGCCCGACGAGGTCGACCTGGAGGAGAACCCGCTCTACGCCGGCCTGGACTCGCTGCGCATCGTCACCCTTGCCGAGCGCTGGCGCGCGGCCGGGTCCGAGGTCAGCTTCGTCGAACTGGCGGAACGCACCTCGTTCGCCCAGTGGTGGCAGCTGCTGTCGGACCGGCAGTCCGGAGGCGAACGTGCCGACGCCTGACCACCGCACCGCGCCCGGGGGCCGCCGGGCCCTGCTCACCGCGCAGGAGGGCATCTGGACCGGCCATCAGCTCGACGCGGAGAGCCCCGCGTACAACACCGCCGAATACGTGCAGATCCACGGGCCGGTGGATGTGGCGGCGTTCGACAAGGCCCTGCACCATGTCGTCGGCGAGGTCGAGGCGCTGAACGTACGGTTCGTCGAGGTGGACGGCCGGCCGTGGGAGATCGCGGTGCCCGCCGTGGACTGGCGCCTGCACACCGCGGACCTGACCGCCGAGCCGGACCCGCGGGCCGCCGCCACCGCCTGGATGGAGCGCGATCTGGCCCGCCCGGTGGATCTCGCCCACGACCCCGTCTTCGGACACGCGCTGCTGCAGACCGGACCCGGGGAGTTCCTCTGGTACCACCGCGTCCACCACATCGCGCTCGACGGCTTCGGCCTGTCGCTCGTCGCCCGCCGTGTCGCGGACGTCTACACGGCGCTGGCCCAGGGCACACCTCTGGGGGAGAGCGGCTTCGGCACCCTGGAGTCGGTCTTCGAGGAGGACCGGGCCTATCTGGCGTCGAAGCGGCGGGAGACCGACGGCGCCTATTGGACCCGGCGGTTCGCGGACCGCCCGGCGGTCCCCAGCCTCGCCGACCGTTCCGCACTGCCCGCCCGCACCTTCCGGCGCCGGGTGACCGACCTCGGCGCTGCGGAGACCGAAGCGCTGCGCGCGGTCGCCCGCGAGCTCTCCGTCACCTGGTCCGATGTGGTGCTCGCGGTCACCGCCGGGTACCTCGGCCACGTGTCGGGCGAGCCCGAAGTGGTGCTGAGCCTGCCCGCGATGGGCCGGCTCGGCTCGGTGTCGCTGCGCGTACCGTGCATGGTCCGCAACGTCCTGCCGCTGCGGATCGCGGTCGGCGACGGCGACACGCTGCGCGACCTGGCCACCCGCGTCTCGGCGGAGCTGCGAGCCGGGCTGCCGCACCAGCGCTACCGGTACGAGCACCTGCGCCGGGAACTCAAGCTGGTCGGCGGCAAGCGCCGCTTGTCGGGACCCGGCGTCAACATCATGCCGTTCGAGTACGATCTGCGTTTCGCGGGGCACCGCAGCACCGTCCACAACGTGTCGGCGGGACCGGTCGACGACCTGTCCGTCAACGTCTACGACCGGGCCGAGGGCGCGGGTCTACGGTTCGCCTTCGACGCGCACCCGGAGCTGTACAGCGAGACCGAACTCGCCCGGCACCAGTACGCGGTGCTGGCTCTGCTGAACGACGCGACGGACGCACCGGACCGCCCATTGGGCGAACTGGGGACCCGCCGGACCACCCGGCCCGCCAGGACCGCGGTGACCCTCGACGGGGGGCCGCTGCCCCGCCCCGCGCGTCCCGTCCTCGACCTGATCGCCGAGCACGCCGCCACCCGCGGGGACGCGACCGCCGTCGAGTTCGACGGCGCCACGCTCAGCTACGCCGGACTGCTGGCCGCCGCGCACGGCGTGGCCGGCCGGCTCGCCGATGCGGGCACCGCTCCCGGAGACCTGGTGATCGTCGCGCTGCCGCGTGGGATCGAGGCGGTCACCGCCATTCTCGGAGTCCTCCTCGCGGGCGCCGCCTACTGCCCGGTGGACCCCGGCGCTCCGGCCGCGCGGATCGGGACGCTGCGCGCCGAGTCCGGGGCACGGGCCGTCCTCACCACGGCGCGGTACGCCGACCGGTTCGCAGGCGGCGGCCTGCCGCAACTGCTGCTGGACGGGCCGGATGCTGTGGACAAAACGGGTTCCGCAGCTTCCGTTCCGGACCCCGACCCGCACCGGCTCGCCTACGTCATCCACACCTCCGGCTCCACCGGCCGGCCCAAGGGCGTGGAGATCAGCCATGCCGCGCTGGCCCATTTCGTGGCAGGGGCGACCGACCGGTACGGGATCGGCGCGGACGACCGCGTCCTGCAGTTCGCGCCGCTGCACTTCGACGCGAGCGTGGAGGAGATCTTCCTGACGCTCTGCGCCGGAGCCGCGCTCGTGGTGCGCACCGACGCGATGACCGAGTCCGTTCCGGTGCTGACGCGGTCGTGCGAGCGGCTGGGGATCACCGTTCTCGACCTGCCGACGGCGTACTGGCACGAGCTGGCGTACGCGGTCTCGACCGGGGCCGCGGAACTTCCGTCAGGGTTGCGGACCGTCATCATCGGTGGCGAGGCGGCGCTACCCGAGCGGGTGGACCGCTGGCGGGATGCCGTCGGGTCCTCGGTGCGGCTGTTCAACACCTACGGGCCGACGGAGGCGACTGTCGTGGCCACCGTGGCGGAGCTGCACGCGCCGGAACTGGCGCGCGGGGACGTCCCGATCGGACGCCCGCTGGCCGGCACGAGGGCCGTTGTCGTCACCTCGCCCGCGAACGACGGCAGCGTGGATTCCGACACCGGCGAGCTGTACCTCGTCGGCGGGTCCCTCGCCCGGGGCTACCGGGGCGGTGCGGGCGCCGACGACTCCCGGTTCCAGCCGCTGCCGGAGCTGCCGGACCGGCCGCGTGCGTACCGGACCGGCGACCTCGTACGGCTCGGAGCGGACGGACAGCTCCGGTTCGTGGGGCGGGCCGACGGCGAGTTCAAGATCAGTGGACACCGCGTGCAGCCCGCCGAGGTCGAGACCGTCCTGCTCACACATCAGCGGATACGGGAGGCGGCCGTCGTCGGGCAGGTGCTGCCCGACGGTACGCGGCGGCTCGTCGCGCATGTGGTCGCCGACCCGCCGGCACCGGCCGCCGCCGAGGTGCGTGAGCATCTGCGGGCGACCCTGCCCGCCGCGATGATCCCGTCCGCCGTCGTCTTCACCGACCGGCTGCCCCGCACGGGCGCGGGCAAGATCGACCGCAACGCGCTCGCGGCGCCAGTTGTGGCGGAGCCCGCCCTGCCGGCCCCCGACGGGGTCGGCGACGTGACCGTCAACCGTACGGAGCAGGTCATCATCGCTGCCTGGGCGCGGATCCTGGGCACCGCGGACATCTCCCCGCAGGACGACTTCTTCGACCTCGGCGCCCAGTCCCTGCAGGCGATCCAGGTCGCCAACCGGCTCGGTGTGGAGCTGGAGACCGATGTACGCGTCGCCTGGCTCTTCACGTACCCCACGGCCGCCGAACTCGCCCGTCATCTGGACGATCAGCGCGGCCCGACCGGAACCGAAACCGTGTCGAGCGGATCGCTACCGGACGCCGTCCTCGCCGACTCCGTCCTCGACGACGACATCACCGTCCGTCCCGTCGACGAGCCCACCCCAGAGTCCGCCGCAGGGCCCGCCGCCGTGGCCGTAGCGCCGCCGCGCCGGGTGCTGCTCACCGGGGCGACCGGCTTCGTGGGGGCCCAGCTGCTCACCGAACTGCTGACGGCCACCGAGGCGGACGTCGTCTGCCTGGTGCGGGCCGAGGACCGGGCGGCGGCCGAGGACCGGATCCGCCGGGCCCTCGAGGAGCAGGAACTGACCCTGCCGCCCGGATCCGAGCGCCGCGTCATCGCCGAGCCGGGCGATCTCGCCCGGCCGCTGCTCGGGCTCACCGAGGCACGTTTCGCGGAGCTGGCGGCCGGCTGCGACGCGATCTACCACAACGCGGCGACCGTCAGCATCATGCGCGAGTACGCCAGCCTGCGTGGACCCAATGTGGAGTCCACCCGGCAGCTGTTGCGGATGGCCGCGGCCCGTTCGACACCGTTCCATCTCGTCTCCACCCTGTCCGTCGCACCGCCCGCCGGAGCGAGCCCCGAGGTCGCGGAGACGTTCCTGCCCCCGCACCCGGGCCTCGTCCACGGCTATCAGCAGTCCAAGTGGGCCTCGGAGCGGCTGGTGGAACAGGCCGCGGAACGCGGGCTGCCCGTCACGGTGCACCGGCTCGGCCGGGTCGTCGGCGCGGCCGGCTCCGGCTACGTCAACGAGCGCGACTTCCTGTGGAGCGTGCTGCGCGCCGGCATCCCGGCCGGCATCGTGCCCGACCTGTTCGAGGCCGAGGTGTGGACGCCGGTCGACTACGTGGCCCGGGCCGTCGTCCGGCTGTCCTCCGCGGTGAAGGCGGCCGCTCCGGCCGAGCGGCCGGTGTACAACTACGCCCCGGTGCCGACCGTCCGGCTGGCCGACATCTACTCCTGGACACGGGAGTTCGGCTATCCGGTGGAGCGCATGCCCCTGGCGAGGTGGCGGGCGGAACTGCCCCGCGCCGCCGACGTGGCGACCACGACCCTGGCGTTCTTCGACTCCTGGAACGGTGACGACGACACGGTGGCCGAGAGCGCGGAACCCGAGTTGGGGCTGGGCCGGGTCGTCGCCGACAACCTGCTGAGCGGGCTCGACGGCAGCGGGATCTCCTGCCCGCCCGTCGACCGGGCGCTGGTCTTCCGCTACCTGGAGCGCTGCGTCGCCACGGGCGCGCTGCCGCCGCCCGTTCAGTGGCGGAACCGTATCCCGCGCCAGACCCGCCGCTGATCCGGAAGATCTGATGCACGGCATCCGGGAACCCGGGCGGACTCCGCTCCGACTACTGAAGCGGAGTCCGCACCACCCTGAGGAGCCCGCATGTCATGGAAACGGCCAACCGCCGCATTCGCGGTCGGAGCACTCTGTCTGGCCACCGCCGCCTGTGGCACCTCGTCAGGGACGGCGGCGAGCGCGGGGAAAGCGGAACCACCGGGGCCCGGCTATCCGGTGACCGTCACCGACTGCGGGCAGACCACCACGTACACCAAGGCGCCGAGCCGGGTCGTCGTCATGAACGGCGCGTCCGTCGCCGAGGTGTCCTCGATGCTCGCCCTCGGGCTCGGTGACCGCATCGTCGCCAACGCCCAGTCCTACGGCATGTCGGAGGTGCCTGGGCGTGTCCAGGCGATCGCGAAGCTGCCCACCGGGGGAGTGAAGCTCAACGACATCCAGGACATCCCGCGCGAGGCGATGCTCAACCTCCGCCCGGACTTCGTGCTGTCCACCACCGGGTTCGGCTTCGACCCCAAGAACGGCTACGCCACCCGCAAGGACCTCGCGTCGATCGGCGCGCACACCTACATGCCGGTCAAGGGCTGCGACGACGCCAGCTCCGTCAAGGGCCCGCCGTCCATCGACGACAGCTACTCGATGCTGCGCGACCTCGGCACGATCTTCGGCGTCAGCGCCCGCGCCGAGAAGCTGATCGCGGACTCCCGCGCGCGCATCGCCGCCATCAGCGCGAAGGTCACCACCAAGCTCAAGGCGTCGGCCGGCACCGCGCAGCCGTCGAAGGTGATGGTGATCTTCTCCAACATGTCGATGGGCGCGAACGAGTTCAGCTCGATCGCGGGCGTCGGCATCTGGAACGACATCCTCGCCAAGGCCGCGGGATCCAACGCGTTCGCCTCCGTCACCAGCAACTCCTTCGCCGACCTCAGCAAGGAGAAGGTCGCCGCCGCGCAGGTGGACGCGCTCGTCGTCGTCAGCTATCACGACCCGGATCCGGACGCCTACGCGCGCAAGCTCTTCGCGCAGTTCCCGCAGTGGAACGCCGCCCGGGACAAGAGATTCACCGTCCTGTCCGACTCCATCTATCTCGGACCGAGCAACGACATCGCCGTCGAGCGCATCGCCCGGATGCTGCACCCCGACGCCCTCTGACGCGCCGCAGATGACCCCACGCGCGCTCAGCCCCCGATCCCCGCTGTCCGTCCTGGTGCTCCTGCCCGTCCTCCTCGCGCTGCTGGTCCTGGTGATGATGGTGGCCGTGGGCATCGGAGCCGTGAACGTGCCGCTCGGGGACATCTGGCACATCGTCCTCGCCCACCTGGGCGGCGGCAGCTACGCCGGCGATCCCGTCCAGGACCAGATCGTCTGGAACTTCCGCATCCCCCGGGTGGTCCTCGCCGCGCTCGCGGGCGGCGGCCTCGCCGTCGCCGGAGTCGTGCTGCAGGCGGTCGTCGCCAACCCACTGGCCGACCCCTATGTCCTGGGGGTCTCCTCCGGGGCGTCGCTCGGCGCGGTGCTGGTCATGACACTGACCACCGGCGCCCTCGGCGGCCTCGGCGTCTCCTCGGCGGCGTTCGCCGGGGCCGTGGCGGCCGTCGCGCTCGTCTTCCTCCTCGGACAGCGCGGCGGCCGGCTGGCGCCCACCCGGCTGGTCCTGTCCGGTGTCGCCATCGGCTATCTGTTCCTCGCGGCCACCAGTTATCTGCAGCTGCGGGCCACCCCCAACGAGCTGCGCTCGGTGATGTTCTGGATGCTCGGCAGCGTCGCCGGGGCGCAGTGGGGCCAACTGCCGCTGGTGAGCGGCGCGGTGCTCGGAACGACCGTGGTCCTCGCGCTGTACGGGCGGCAGCTGAACGCGCTGCTGGCCGGGGACGAGTCCGCGACGGCGCTCGGGGTGGAGGTGCACCGGCTGCGGGCCGCGCTGCTGGTGCTGTCCTCCCTGCTGACCGGCACCATCATCGCGGTCGCGGGCGGCATCGGCTTCGTCGGCCTGATGATCCCGCACCTGGTGCGGCTCGCCGTCGGCGCCGATCACCGCAGGCTGCTCCCGCTCGCCGCGGTGACCGGTGCGATCTACCTCGTCGTCGTCGATCTCCTGTCCCGCACCCTGGACCGGCCCAACGAACTGCCGCTCGGCATCCTCACCGCCCTCTTCGGCGCACCGTTCTTCCTATGGCTGCTGCGGCGGAACAAGAGCTTGGATTCCGTATGAGACTCAGCGTCGACCAGCTCGACATCACCCTGGACCGCCGGCCCATCCTCCGGGACGTGTGCCTGGAGGTGGGCCCGGGCGAGATCGTCGGACTCGTCGGGCCCAACGGCAGCGGCAAGTCCACGCTGCTGCGCGCCGTCTACCGCTCGCTGCGGCCGGAGGGCGGGGCGGTACGGGTCGACGGGGACGACATCTGGACGATCCCCGCCCGCGCCGCCGCCCGCCGCACCGCCGCGGTCCTCCAGGACGTCGGCCATGCGACGGGGCTGTGCGTCCGGGAGATCGTGGCGCTGGGCCGCACACCGCACCACGGACTGCTCGGCCGGGACGGCCCCGAGGACCACGAGGCGGTCGACCGGGCGCTGGACGAGTGCGGCGCCCGACCGCTGGCCGACCGTGACTTCGCCTCGCTCTCCGGCGGCGAACGGCAACGGGTGCTGCTGGCCCGCGCGCTGGCCCAGCGCCCGCACCTGCTCGTCCTCGACGAGCTCACCAACCATCTCGACATCCGCGCGCGCTTCGAACTGCTCTTCCTGATCCGCGCCATCGGCACCACCACGCTGGCCGTCCTGCACGACCTGGATCTCGCCGTCCGGCTCTGCGACCACCTCGTCGTCCTCCAGCAGGGCGCCGTGGTCGCGGCCGGCCCGGTGCTGGACGTGCTCACCCCGGCGGTGCTCCGCGACGTCTTCGGCGTCGCGGCGAGCGCGGACCGGCACGCCGACGGGGTCGTGCGGATCGTCTACGCCGCCGACCCGCTCGCACTGCAACTCGTCGAACGGGCCGCCGCCGGGTGATCCGCTCTCCCACGAGAATCTCCGGGGGAGCGGGCGTTGTTGCGGCGGGGAAACCTTCCGGAAACCCCGCGCGCGGCGGGCGTTCCTACGCTCGGTGCAGGTGCGGTACGCCCGGTCGGCACGCACATCGGCACGGTGAACAGGGAGGCGGGCCCATGAGCGGAACCTTCAGGGCGAGTCACCGTGAGGACCGGCTCCGCCCGGTGTCCCTCCCGGACGTCGAACTGCGCCACCATGTCGTGCACGGCTACCGCAGGGCTTACCGGATCGCCGGGGAGGGCCCGGCCATCCTGCTCATCCACGGCATCGGCGACTCCTCCGCCACCTGGGCGGACCTCATCCCCGGGCTGGCTCGCCACAACACCGTCATCGCCCCGGATCTGCTCGGCCACGGCGCCTCGGACAAGCCCCGCGCCGACTACTCGGTGGCCGCGTACGCGAACGGCATGCGCGATCTGCTGGGTGTCCTCGGCATCGAACGGGCCACCCTGATCGGCCACTCCCTCGGCGGCGGTGTGGCGATGCAGTTCGCGTACCAGTTCCCCGAGCGCACGGAACGGCTGGTGCTGGTCAGCACCGGTGGAGTGGGCAGGGAGGTCAACCCCGTGCTGCGCGCGGTCTCGCTGCCGGGGGCGGACCTGATGCTCTCGCTGCTCAAACTGCCCACCATGGGCCTGCAGACCCGCGCCTTCGTCCAGTTGATGAAGTTCCTGGACACCGATCTGGGCCAGGACGCGCCCGATCTGCTCAACCTGGTCGACGCCCTTCCCGACGCGACCTCCCGCAGTGCCTTCATCAGGACCCTGCGGGCGGTGGTCGACTGGCGGGGCCAGGTGGTCACCATGCTCGACCGCTGTTATCTGGTGCGGGGCATGCCCACCATGCTGCTGTGGGGATCGCGGGACAGCGTGCTGCCGGTACGGCACGCCCATGACGCGCACAGCGCGATGCCGGGCAGCCGGCTGGAGGTATTCGAAGGGGCGGGCCACTTCCCCTTCCACACCGATCCCATCCGCTTCCTGGCGCTCGTCGAGAACTTCATCGCGACCACAGAACCGGGCAGTCTGAGCAGTGAGCAGTGGCGGGACCTGCTGCGTGCCGGCCGCCGGGGGGAAGCGACGACCGGTCCGGCGGGGAACGCGGCCGACCGCCTCACCGGGCGGGAGATCAGGGAAGCGAGCGAACGCAGCGCGACCTGAACCGGGTTGCCCGTTCCTGACCCTTTCGGCCACGGCCCAGGGTCCGGGTGCTGGCGGGCGCGGCCCGTTTCGTACCCGGCGGCTGACGCGCGGCGGCCGGCCGTCAGCGCCGCTCATGCGCGTCAATCGCGCAGTTCCGCGTCGATGGCGGACGCCATGAGCTCGCGTGCGTGTGCCAGCGGGAGCGAGCCGCTCAGCCAGCGGACACTGAGGCCTTCCAGGAGTGCGGTCAGCCGCTCGGCGGACGCGGCGTAGCCGGTCGCGGTGCCGGAGGGGGCGGGCGCGGCCGAGCAGCTCGGCGATCTCCTGCACCCACTCCAGCGTGGCCCTGGCCAGGTCCTCGCGCAGCTCGGGGTCGAAGACGGCGCTGGCCCGCAACTCACCCCAGGCGGTGCTGTTCTCCCGTACGGCGGTGGTGTCCTGGAATTCCAGCAGTAGGGTCTGCCGCAACTCCGCGCGCGGATCGAGGGGTTGGGCGTCGGCCGCCCGGTCGGTGGTGTACCGCTCGGCGCGCTCGCTGATGAACTCCAGCGTCCGGCGGAGGACTCCGGCGCGGTCGGTGAAGTGGTAGTAGATCAGCGAGGTCGACCCCCCCGCTTCGGCCGCGAGTTCTTCCACGCGCAGGCCGCGCATGCCACGCCGCGCGATGACGCGCGATGACGCGCGTGGCGGCTTCCAGGATTGCTGTTCGACGGTCAGCCACAGGCCGACCCAACCGGTCCAGGCCCGTGACCTGCCCTCTTTCCTGACCGAAACTTCAGCGACCTCCGGTCGGCCCGTACGGACCGCCCGTGCCGCGGGCCTCGGTATTCTCGCTTGCCGGAGCGGTCCGGGTGGCGCTCGGGAGCCTGCCTCGAACGGCCTTGGGATGGGCGACCCGAAGACCATGACTGACGTGATGACTGAAGTTTCGATCAGGATCGGGACACGCCAGAGACCCCGCCGCTCCACGGGAATGATCAGGGGTCGGGCGGGCAGCAGTCAGGGGGAGAGTGCGGGTGGGGCAGGAGGCGCCCCGGCCCCACCATGGAACTGCGCGGCCCGTACCGGAATCTCGGCAGCCGTCCCCCGTCCGCCGTAGCCACCGGCCGGGCCGCGCGCAGACCAGCACCGCCAGACTGGTTCCCGGGCGTGCCCCCGCCGGGCAGCGTTTGTGAGGGCGCTGCCCCGGCTCCGTCGGCCCCGCACTCACCCCCCCAGGTGCGGGGCCGACGCATGTCCCGAGCGGGCCCGGTCGGAGGCCCGTCGGGTCACACCGCTATCGGTGCCTGCTGCGGTCGGCGTCGGGCAGGTTGCACCACAGGTCGATCGTCGCGGACAGCTCCCGGGCCTGGGTGTCCGTACGGCGCTCGGCCTGTTCCGACGCCTCGGCGGCGGCATCGAGCGAGCCGAAACCCCGTACGAGGGCGATCAGGTCCTCGACCAGGCCCGGATCCTCGTCCTGGGCACGGGCGTGCGCGTGCAGGGCTTGCAGGATGGCGAGTTCGTCGTCTTCGGCGTCCATGTGCACAGTCTGCCGTGTGGGTCTGACAGTCCGTAGGTTCTGCGGGCGCGCCGGACACCGTGCCTACCGGTGTCCCGCTCCGAGCGGCCGGCGGACCAGCGGTGATGCGAGCGGACTACCGCCTGGCGGCAGCCCTCGGTGTGCGTCGGGGCCGCGCCTGGGCCGGCGGCGCCGGGGGAGCGGCCTCTTCCTCGTCCTCGTCCAGGTCGTCGGGCTCGTCACCCAGGTCGGCCTGCTGGAAGGGGTCGGTCGACGGGATGGGCGAGGTGTGGGCCGCGACCGGCATGGAGGGATCAGGATTGGAGAACAGCGTGGTCATGGCACCTTCGTCGGGTTTCGCAAAACGGGGCCACCCGGAACGGACCAGACGGTGGCGATCGCGGCCTGAAATGGCGGCCGTCTCCTACCAGCATCCCACGTGGAGCGTTCCGCGTGGGTATCCGCAGCGGCACGGGCCCGTCACCCGGTGTGTGCCATGGCTCACCGATTCGAATGAAACCGCAGGCCAAGCGGGGGACGCAGACCGCTTCCCGGTGATCGACGGACCGAATGCGGATAGGACCCGTGTCCAGGAGGTCTGATCCATGGGTGCCGTCTTCCCGTGCCGCCGCGCTCAGCGCCGCAGCGGGCGCGACGCTGCCCTGGACGCCCTGCTGGCCCTCCTCGCGCTGGTCCTGCTGGTGGGCGGGGCGCTGTCACCGGAGCTGATGGCCGACCGGGGAGCGCAGTCCAGGACGGCGGTCTCCGAGCCGCTGTCCACCGCGGGCGACGAGCACCCGGACGAGGCCGCCACCGCCGTACGGGCGGCCCGGGCCCAGCGGGCCGCCGAGTCGTCGCGTGCGGTGCGCGACGCGACCCGCGGCGGTGTCCGTCCGGCCCTGGCCGCGCCGTCGCACCGCGACCCCGTGCCGGGCGACGGACGGCCGGGAGCCGGCCTCCTGGGGCTGAGCTGTGTGGTTCTGCGCTGCTGACCGGTCCAGGGGCCTTCCCGGCCCCGTTCCGTTCCGCAGGCACACCCCCACTTCTCGTCCCGGAGGACCCCCATGCCCATCGACCCTTTCGTGGCCCTGAACGCCATGCTGCGCGCCGAGGTCACCCGCGCGGAAGTCACCCGCGCCGAGGTCACCCGCGCCGCCGCGCCGGAGTCCGAGCCCCGGCAGCCCGCCGCCCCTGACACACACGACGCCCCCCAGCGCCCTGCCGCCACCCCCACCCAGAGCGACGGCGCCTGACCGGAGCCGTCCGACCGGCGACGTCCGACCGGCGGTGCCGGGCAGGCTTCGAGGCATGCCCGGCACCGCCGGGGGTGGATCACCAGCCGATGCCGAGCGTCAGGGCGGTCGGCGGGTTCGCGTTGTTGAGGATCTGGACCGACGACTGGTCGTTGATGTCGTCGTACGGGAACCCGTAGGCCCGCTTGTTGATGCCGACGGTGTGGAAGAAGGCGGCGTAGTCGTTCTTGACGGCGCCGGTGTAGTAGGCGGACGGGGTGTACCAGGTGGTGGCGTCCAGTGCGACGCCACGGTTCAGCGCCGCGCAGAACTCCGCGCCGAGCTGCTTCTCGGTGTCACTGCCCGCGGCCGGCGCCCCGGCGCACGCCACCACGTCGGGCGAGGTGGGCTTGTTGAGCGTGAACGGGCCGACGCCGCGCCGGCGCTTGCCGACCACCCCGTCGGAGCACCCCGGGCAGGCGATGCGGACCGGCCGCGCTGACGGCCGTCAAGAATTCCCTCCTCGCCTCCGCGAGCCATTTCCGCTTCAACACTTGACGCCGACCCGATGTCCGGGCACTCTCCTGGCCATTGCTTGAGAGCGCTCTCAAGACATCACGTCCGTCCTGAAGCCATGGGAGGCTTCCATGCCCGTTGCCCGAGCCGCCAGACACGTCGCCATTCGATTCGGGGCGGTCGCACTGGCCGGGGCACTGCTCGCCGCCTGTGGATCCAGCTCCTCGGGGAGCAGTTCCGCGGACAGTGCCGACGGGGGCAAGGTCACGCTCACCGTCGATCTCTTCGGCACCTTCGGTTACAAGGAGGCCGGCCTCTACGCGGAGTACCAGAAGCTCCACCCGAATGTGACGATCAAGGAGAGCGACACCGAGAACGAGGCCGACTACTGGAAGGCGCTGCAGACCCGTCTCGCCGGCGGTGGCGGCCTCGCCGACGTGCAGGGGGTCGAGGTCGGCAGGATCGCCTCGGTGACCCAGCAGCAGGCCGACAAGTTCGAGGACCTGAGCGCTCTCGGCGCCAAGGACCTGCAGGCTCAGTTCTCGCAGTCCAAGTGGTCGGCCGCGACCGCGCCCGACGGGCGGGTGCTGGGCCTCGGTACCGACACCGGACCCGAGGCGATCTGCTACCGCTCCGACCTGTTCAAGGCGGCCGGGCTGCCCACCGACCGGGCCGAGCTCGCCAAGCAGTGGGCGACCTGGGACGGCTATCTCGCGCTGGGCAAGCAGTACGCCGCCAAGGCACCGGCCAAGAGCCACTGGATGGACAGCATCGCCAGCCTCTACTCGGTGATGGTCGGACAGCAGAAGGAGCGCTACTACGACGCGTCCGGCAAGCTGATCTACGACTCCAACCCCGCCGTGAAGACGGCCTGGAACGCCTCGGTCAAGGCCGCGCAGGACGGTCTGAGCGCCAAGCTCGCCCAGTGGGCCCCCGAGTGGAACCAGGCCTTCAGCAGCGGCTCCTTCGCCACCATCGCCTGCCCCGCCTGGATGCTGGGCTACATCAAGGGCCAGGCCGCCGACGCGGGCAAGGGCAAGTGGGACGTCGCGGCCCTGCCGGGCGGCGCGGGCAACTGGGGCGGCTCGTACCTGTCGATCCCCAAGGGTGCCAAGCACACCAAGGAGGCCTTCGACTTCATCAAGTGGATCACCGCCAAGGAGCAGCAGGCGAAGCTCTTCACCAAGCAGGGCAGCTTCCCCTCCAACCTCGGTGCGATCGACCTGGTGAAGGACGTGAAGGACCCCTACTTCAGCAACGCGCCCATCGGCACGGTCTTCGGCGCGGCCGCCGAGCAGGCGCCGGTGCAGGTGCCGGGGCTGCGCGACAACGATGTGAACACCCAGATCACCAACGCCCTGGGTGAGGTCGAGCGCAAGGGCACCTCGTCCGACGAGGCCTGGAGCCACGCGCAGAAGGGCGTGAAGAACGCCCTCGGCTGACCCGGACGGCCTGACGTGCCGGGTCCGGACGCATCCACCTCCCCACGCCCGCGCCCGGACCCGGCGCACCACCACCGCCCCGTCGCCGTCACCCGCTCGCTCCCGTACGACAGCACCGTTCCCCGATCCGAAGGCCTGGCACATGACCGTGTCCGTCGATACGCCGCCCGCCCGGACGGCACCCCCGCCACGGCCCCGCGCCGAGCGTCGCACCCGGCTGCTGCGCCGGGTGTCGCCGTATGTCTACATAGCCCCGTTCTTCACCCTCTTCGCCGCCTTCGGGCTCTTCCCGCTGATCTACACCGCGTATGTCTCGCTGTACCGGGTCGAGCTGCAGACCCCGGACCAGATGGAGTGGCGCGGCCTCGACAACTACACCGCGCTGCTGAGCGACAGCTACTTCTGGACCGCGCTGCGCAACACCTTCAGCATCGGCGTCCTCTCCACCGTGCCCCAGCTGCTGATGGCCCTCGGGCTGGCCCATCTCCTCAACTACAAGCTGCGCGGCAGGACGTTCCTGCGGGTCGCGGTGCTGCTGCCGTACGCGACCTCCGTCGCGGCGGCGACCCTGGTCTTCGCCCAGCTCTTCGGCCGTGACTTCGGCCTGATCAACTGGGTTCTCGGGCTGGTCGGCCTCTCCCCGGTCGACTGGCAGTCCGGCACGGTGGCCTCGCAGATCGCCGTGTCCACCATCGTCACCTGGCGCTGGACCGGCTACAACGCGCTCATCTATCTCGCGGGCATGCAGTCCATCCCCGGTGAGCTGTACGAGGCCGCGCAGATCGACGGGGCGTCGCGGTGGCGGCAGTTCCTGCATGTGACGTTGCCCGGCCTGCGTCCGACCATCCTGTTCACCGTCGTCGTCTCGACGATCGGCGCGACGCAGCTGTTCGGCGAGCCGCTGCTGTTCGAGGGCAGCATCTCCGGCGGTATCTCGCACCAGTACCAGACGCTCGGCCTCTACATGTACGAGCAGGGCTGGGGCTACTTCCACCTCGGCCGCGCCGCCGCCATCGCCTGGATCATGTTCGTCCTCATCCTGCTGCTGGTCAGCGTCAACGCCGCCGTCGCCCGCCGGCGCACCCGTAAGGAGGCCGTCCGATGACCTCACTCGCCGCACCCGCGCGCCGACCGGGCCCCGAGGACGACAAGGACCGCCCGGCCGCCGGACGGCGCGGACACGCACGGCGCCACCGGTCCACCGGCGCCGGCCGCCAGCACCACGCGGGCCGGCTCGCCTACGCGATCCTCATCGTCGCCGCCCTGCTGTCGGCCTTCCCGTTCTACTGGACCATCGTCGCGGCGACCCGCTCCAACGCCGAACTGGCCCAGAGCCCGCCCTCGTTGCTGCCGGGGCCGAACCTCATGCACAACTTCCAGCAGGTGCTGGACCAGGCGGACATCGGCAAGGCGCTGCTCAACTCCTTCATCGTGTCCGGCTCGGTGACCATCGGGACCGTGCTGTGCTCCACGCTCGCCGGTTTCGCCTTCGCCAAGCTGCGCTTCCGGGGCCGCAACCCACTGCTCGCCATCACCGTCGGCACGATGATGATCCCGCCGCAGCTGGGCGTCATCCCGCTGTTCATGCTGATCGCCAAGTTGCACTGGATCAACCAGCTGCAGGCGGTGATCCTGCCCGGCCTCGTCTCGGCCTTCGGGGTGTTCTTCATGCGGCAGTACCTGGTGCAGGCGCTGCCGGACGAGCTCATCGAGGCCGGCCGGGTGGACGGCGCGTCCACCGCGCGGATCTTCTGGAGCATCGTCGTGCCCATCGCCCGGCCCGGGATGGCGGTGCTCGGCATGCTGACCTTCATGGCCTCCTGGAACGAGTTCTTCTGGCCGGTCATCGCCCTCACCTCCCA
This sequence comes from Streptomyces fildesensis, assembly GCF_016107395.1. GTDB lineage: Bacteria > Actinomycetota > Actinomycetes > Streptomycetales > Streptomycetaceae > Actinacidiphila > Actinacidiphila fildesensis. Next base: position 72,117 of record NZ_JAAIKO010000007.1, on the reverse strand, counting down.
GGAACCCACCGTGCAGGTCGCGCTGCGCCAGCTGGGCGGCGGCTATGTGCACGACCAGTCGGTGATCATGGCCGGCACGCTGCTCGGCACCCTCCCCGTACTGCTGGTCTTCGGGCTGCTGGGACGGCAGATCGTCGGCGGCATCATGCACGGCGCCGTCAAGGGGTGAGCCGCCCGCCGCCCCGCCCTCCGCTCCGTGCCACCACCCCGAATCCTTACGACCGTGTTGGGAGTCTTTCCTGATGACCGCCATCGACGCGCGCCCGGAAGCCGCCACCGCCCTCACCTTCCCTCCGGGTTTCCGATGGGGCGCGGCCACCGCCGCCTACCAGATCGAAGGCGCGGCTCGGGAGGACGGCCGTACCCCGTCCATCTGGGACACCTTCAGCCACACCCCCGGCAAGGTCCGCAACGGCGACACCGGTGACATCGCCGCCGACCACTTCCACCGGATGCCGGAGGACGTCGCCCTGATGTCCGGCCTCGGCCTGACCGACTACCGGCTGTCGGTGTCCTGGCCGCGCGTCCAGCCCACCGGGCGCGGCCCCGCCCTGCAGAAGGGCCTGGACTTCTACCGCTCCCTCGTCGACGAGCTGCTGGGCAAGGGCATCCGACCCGTCCTGACGCTCTACCACTGGGACCTGCCGCAGGAACTGGAGGACGCGGGCGGCTGGCCGGTCCGCGAGACCGCCGAGCGGTTCGCCGACTACACGGCGATCGTCGCCGGCGCCCTCGGCGACCGGGTACCGACCTGGACGACCCTCAACGAGCCCTGGTGCAGCGCCTTCCTGGGGTACGCGGAGGGCGTGCACGCGCCCGGCCGCGCCGAGCCCACCGCCGCGCTGCGCGCCGCGCACCACCTGAACCTCGCGCACGGCCGGGCCGTCGGAGTGCTGCGGGACCTGCTGCCGTCGACGGCGGAGGTCTCCCTCACGCTCAACCTCGCCGCGGTCCGGCCGCTGACCCGGTCGGCGGCCGACCTGGACGCGGCGCGCCGTATCGACGCGCTCGCCAACCGGGTCTTCCTCGACCCGGTGTTCCACGGCAGCTACCCCCAGGACCTGCTCGACGACACGGCCGCGCTCACCGACTGGCACTTCGTCCGCGACGGTGACCTCGCCGCGATCTCCCGGCCGCTCGACTCGCTCGGCCTGAACTACTACACCCCCACCGTCGTCGCCGCCGGCACCAGCGCCATCCCGTCGGCCTGGCCGGGGGCCGAGAAGCACGCCCGGTTCGTGGCCGCTCCCGGCCCGCGCACCGCGATGGACTGGCCGGTGGACGCGGGCGGGCTGCACGAGATCCTCACGCGGCTGCGCGCCGAACTGCCCGACGTGCCCATCCTCATCACGGAGAACGGCGCCGCGTACGACGACTACCGGGACCCGTCGGGCGACGTCCACGACCCGGAGCGCATCTCCTACCTGCGTGCCCACCTCGCCGCTGTCCACCGGGCCATCGCCGAAGGCGCGGACATCCGCGGCTTCTTCCTCTGGTCGCTGCTGGACAACTTCGAATGGGCGTACGGATACAGCAAGCGTTTCGGCATGGTTCACGTCGACTTCGCCAGCCAGCAGCGCACCGTGAAGGACAGCGCGCGATGGTATGCCGAGGTCATCCGCGCCGGCGGGCTGCCGGCCGACGGGGACGAGGAGGCACCGGCAGCCCGGTGACGCGGGGCGCGCGGGACGGCGTGAGTTACCTGCCGTAGACGGCCACGAAGTCGCGCGTCGCCTTGACGTAGTAGCGGTCCGCCGGGTTCTCGAAGTCGAGGAGATTGGTGGGGGTGGGGTTGGCCGGGTTGCGGCTGCCGTTGTAGGCCATGAAGGAGGGCCAGGCGCGGTTCATGTCCAGCGGCATGGCACGGACCGCGCCGGCCCGCTGCATCAGATCCGCCAGCGTGCGGGCGGTCAGCGCCTGTCCGACGACCATGATGATGTCGCCCGAGGAGGTGACCCCCACACCGGACCGCTCCACGTACATCCTGCTCTGGTCGGTGACGCCCCACTTGGAGTCGTTGCCGATGTCCGGTACGACCTGGCCGCTGTCGACCATCAGCTCCAGGCACTGCCGGACGCCGACGACATCCGGAGTCATGGAGACGTCGCGGCCCCACACACCGATCCTGATGGAGCCGTCGCGGTAGAAGACCTCGGAGGCGGCGCCGTCCCGCAGTTCGCCGGCGGTCCGGCCGTTGAGGTAGAAGCCGCCGTTCGACCCGCCGTCGGTGACCCGGAAACCACCGTTCCAGGTCGCGAGGAGTCCGGTGCGCTGGCCAGGGGGAATGGTCGGCGGAACGGAGAAGGTCCCGCCCGGCTCGCGGAAGCCCGGGTGGAGCTGGAAGCGCGCGTGCTTCGCGCTGATCCAGGCGATCGCCGCCTGGTACGAGGTGTGTGCGTCGTCGGGGCGGACATACGTCGCCTGCACGATCGGCAGCCCGTGGGAGCTGGCCACCGCGCGCCAGACGCCCTCGCCCGGCAGCCCGGGGCTGACGACGGGCTCCATCGGCTCGCGCAGCGGCAGCCCTGGTTGATGGGCGGTCGCGGGAGTGGTCGCCTTCATACGGGCCAGCGCGTCGGGCGGCAGCGTGCCGCCGACCTCCGGCGGGTCGAGCTGGTACTGGAGGTCCTCCAGCTTGTCGACCACCACGCCCATCCGGTGGTCGCGGCTCCATTCGGCGAGCCGCGCCATCACGCTGTCCTTGCCCGGGTAGGTGAGGGCCTGCCCCACCGACCAGCCCACCGTGCCGACACACACCAGCCCGACGGCGAGGCTGCCCCGGGTGACGGCCTGTCTCCGGCGCAGCTGGGCGGGCGTCAGATCCCGCTTGTGCTTCCACGGCAGCAGACGCCGTCGGCGGGCACCGTTCGCGGCCACGTCGTCACCGGCGATGTCACCGTGCTCCGTCGTTTCGTGAAGGTCCGTGATCTGTCCGCCCGCCCCTTGCGTCATGACGCTCCTTCTCCCGGCCGTTCCGTGCGGATCGCGTCACGCCGGAACGGTCACGTTATGAGTAATTTAATACGCTTTAACCTTTCGCTGGTCGGCCTAACCGCAACGGCGGGGAGAAACACCCGCCCGCCTGCGTCGGCCCACGATCGGCCCAGTAACGAGGGGCGCTGACCCGGCGTCATGCGGTGGGCACCGCGCGCCCTGACCGCGACCTTCTCCGGAGTGGGTACGAACATCGCACAACCACTGGCACAGAGTGTGTATGGACCACTACTCTGAGCGCCTGAACGGCAGGGACGTGATCATCAAGAGGGCCACATGACCTACCCGGAACCCACCATGCCGCGAGACGACTTCAACGACCGGACCCCGTCCGACCACCTCGACGGGTTACTGGCCCGCGCGGGCCGGCCGGCACCGGTCACCGCGGCACTGCTCGCACGGCTGCGCACCGCCATCGTGCACCGCACCGAGCTGGTCTCGAACCGCTGCAGCAGGGAGCCCGGCCGGCTGCTCAGCCGCCGCACCCTGCGGCATGTCTTCCTGCTGCCGGACGGCACGACGCCGGTCCTCTGGGAGCTGGAGCACGACACCGGCCCCCGCGAACACCTGGTCCACGAGGTGTTCGCGGACGAGCCGGCACTGCTCTCGGCCGAGCTGGCGGTGGACATCCGGTTCGGCGACCTGGAGCACAGCCGTGCTCTCGGGGACCCGCCGGAGAGCCGGTTCGACCTGCACTTCACGCCCTCCGCCACACGCCGCCGGCGGAGGTACGAGGCGGCCGACTCCGCCGACCACGCGGTGCGGCTGCTGCGCCGGGCGGTCAACCCCGACCTCCCCGGCGAAACGGTCCGCCTGCGGGTGCTCTCCGCCGTCGGCCACGACATAGCGTTCGCGGGCAACAACAGCAGGATGATCGAAGAGCGCTGCGCCGGCTGGACCCTGTACGAGCACGCGTTCCTGCTCCCGGGCGGCGAGGAGATCAGCCTCTGGGAGGTGGACCACTCCATGACGCCGGACCGGCACCCCGTCTGCGAGGTCTACGACCGCAGGGACACGGCCCGCGACTCGGCGGAACGGCGCCTCGAATCGCTCTGATCCCACCGAAGGGCCGGACAGTCCCTAGCGGGTGGGCTCCTCCTCGTCGACGAAGAAACTGTCGTGCCGGACCAGGAAGTCCGCGAACTCCTGGCCGCCGCGCTGCGCCATCTCCGCGACCCGCTCGAAGTACTCCTCGCGTGGAGCGCCGGGGGAGAAGAGCAGCAGCATGGACGAGGGCTCGTCGGAGTCGTTCTTGAACGCGTGCAGCCCGCCGACCGGGACGTACAGGAAGTCACCGGCGCCGGCCGTGATCCATTTCTCGCCGTTGTACAGGCCCACTTCGCCGGAGAGCACGAAGAAGGACTCCGAGATCGACTTGTGGAAGTGAGTCTTCGGGCCGGGCGACTTCGGGCCCATGTCCACCTTGTAGAGCCCGAACTCACCCCCCGTGGTGGCGTGCGTCGCGAGGTAGTGGGTGCGGTTCCCCGAGGCGGAGGTCAGTTCCGCCTCGGTGTCCGAGGGCCGGAACACCGCGTTGATCTCACCCTTGTCCCCGAGGTAGCGGGGCTCCGGGTACGACATGGTCAGCTCCTTCGAGAGTGGATCACAGCATTGTCACCCCGGAGTCCGCAGCTCCGGGGCCGGATCGCCGCAACATCCCCACCCGCACACACGAGTGCCGCCGGGAGCGGTCAGGTCTCCCGGCGGCACTCGCGTCCAGCTGACTGGCTCTCTGCTCCTTACGGGTTCTGGACGATGGTGAAGGTCGAGGTGGTGTTCTTGATGTTCTGGAAGTTGTCGCTCATCCGAAGGTTGTTGAAGGTGACGGTGCCGACGGCCGGGCCCTGGCCGGGCTCGGGCAGTTCATTGGCCCAGATGCCGTAGCCGGACTTGGCGTCGAAGGCGTCGCCGCTCTTATGGGCGCCGGTGATGGAGATGTTGGTGAAGATGGTGTCCTTCACCGGGAACTGCGGCTGTCCGCCGACATAGTTCGTCTGGAACATGATGCCGCTGTAGGTCGGATCCACGATGTCCACATCACTGACGCGGATGCCCTGGAAGATCTTCGAGGCCGAGAAGACCCAGATGGCCGGGAAGACCTGACTGCCCCAGAAGTGCCCGCCGGCCCGCACGATCGAGATGTTCTGCAGGTTGGTCGGGTCGGTGCCGAAGCCGTTCATCGGGTAGCCGAAGTCCAGCGAGCTGATCGTGATGCCCGAGTAGACCAGGGTGTCGGCGATATAGATGTTCCTGAAGGTGTTGGCGAAGCCGCCGTAGACCGCGACACCGGCGGCGCGCCAGGTCAGGATCGACGTCAGGTTCTCGAAGACGTTGTTCTTCTCGTCCGCCCCGCCGGCGTCGATGGCGGAGAAGAGCGCGAAGCTGTCGTCGCCCGTCGACCTGGCCTCGATGTTGTTGAGGTGGTTGTCCGTGCTGCCGTTCGTCATGTTGATGCCGTCGGCGAACGTGTCACGGATACGGCTGTTCGTGATGGAGATGTTGTCGGTGTTGGCGCCCCAGTACAGGCACACCGTGTGCTCGTTCCAGACGTTGTCGATGGAGATGTTGGCGACGTTGGAGAAGTCGAACACCTTGCCCGGGCCGTCGATCCGCGACGTGTAGTTCCCGAAGTAGGCGAAGCCCGAGAACGAGGAGCCGTTCGCGGAGGCCTCCGCCCGGAAACCGATGTCGGTGTTGGCCTGGGTCGAGGGCGCGTTGAACCGGGTGAACCAGGGACCGGCGCCGACCACCTTCACAGCCTTGCCGTACACCTGGAACTTGCTGGCCGTCTGGTACTCGCCCGGGGGCAGGTAGACGCCGACCAGGGTGCCCGTGGTGTCCATCCGGACCTTGTCGAGCGCGTTCTGGACGTCCTGATGCGTGACGCCCGCCGGCACCGTGTACTTGGCGGGGTCCGGGTTGGCGATAGCGGTGGCCTGCTCGAGGTTGATGAAGTCGATCGCGTAGGTGCTGGTGTTGGCGGCATCCTTCTGGAGCTTGATCTTCGCTCCGGCCGGGACGGTCGTCCCGAGCATGATGTTGGCCTCGTCGTAGATGTGCCGCGGGCCGCCGGCGCCGGGCGAGTTGCCGGGACCTGTCTCGTTGCCGTACAGCCAGGCGTACTTGGACGTCAGGTCGATGGCCTTGAGGAAGCTGCCGTTGACGTAGATGTCCAGGGTGGAGTTGATGCCGTCGCCGCCCGCGGCGTCCGGGATGGAGAAGCGGGTGACCAGGGTGTTGGTGCTGGCCTTGGTGGTGAACTCGACGGATGAGCCGGTCGAGTTCAGGGTGACGGCCTTGCGGCCGGATGCCTCGCCGGCCACGTCGCCGACGGTCCGGTTCGGTCCGACGACTGCCGCGCCGCCACCGAGGACGCCGTCCTCGGCCTCGTACATGTCGTACGGCATGTTGGCGCCGCGTCCGACGAACAGCGACTGGGTGCTGGTGTTGTTGGCCTGCTTGACCGGCAGCTCGTTGGCGTCGTTGGCCAGGACGGTTTTGACGCTGTACTTGCCGTTGCCGGCCGTCCACGTGCCCAGGTTGACCGGGCTCGCCGTGGCGCCGGCCGCGATCGCCCCGTTGTACGCCCCGGTCAGCGTCTTGACGACGGATCCGGACGTGGTGTCGGTGACCGTCAGGGTGATGCCGTGGGCGCCGCTCGCGGAGGCCACGGTGCCCTGGTTCTTGATGGCCACGGAGAAGGTCACCGTGTTGCCGGCCGCCGGGTTGCCCGGGGTCCAGCTGACGGGCGACGCGATCAGGTCGGAGCTGGCCACCGGGGTGACGACCAGCGGGCTCGGGCTGCTGAAGCTGTTGTTCGCCTCGTTCTGCTCGATGACCGTGTTGGCCTCGTCGACCTTGGCGCTCAGCGGGTAGGAGCCCGCGTTGCGTACGCCGATGTTGGCGGAGACGGTGGCGGACGCCCCGGCCGCGAGTGCGGCCACCGGCGCGGTACCGGCGAGCGTGGTGCCGAGGTAGAGGTTGACGTTGGTCGCGCCGGCGGCCGCGGGGCCGATGTTCTTGACCGTCGCGGACAGTGTGATCGGGTCCGTCTCGACCGGCGAGGCGGGCGAGGCGGTGAGTGCCGACACGGTCAGGTCCGGGTTGGGAGCCGGTGTGCCGATCACCTGGAACTCGGCGACCTGGCCGCCGCCCGCGCCGGAGTTGGATGTGATCTTGAGCTGGACGTCCGCGACCCGTCCGCCGACCGGGATCGTCACCGTGTTGCCCGAGGCCGGGTTGAACGTGTAGACGGTCGGTGAGGTCAGGCTGGTGAAGGTCGAGGAGCTCTGCTCACGTCCGAGGACCTGGATGGTCTGGGTGCGCGTCGACCAGGCGCCGTCAGGGTTGAGCTTCACCACGACCGAGTTGACGTCGGCGTTGGAGCCCAGTGCGACGGTCAGCGTGTTCGGGTAGCTGCCGCCGTTCGCCTCCCAGTAGGTCGCCACGTTGTTGTCGTTCGCGTTCGTGGCGACGAAGTTCTGGATGGTGGACGAGGCGGTGATGTCCTTGCCGACCGCCAGGTTCGAGCCGCCGCCACCGGTCCCCGTGCGGGTGACGGTGTTGCTGTTGCCGGACTCGTTGCCGGCCGCGTCCTTGGCCTTGACGTAGTAGGCCACGGTCGCGGAGTCGGGCTGGCTGTCGGTGTAGGTGAGTACGTTTCCGGCCACGCTGGTGCGCAGCACGTTGTTGGCGTACACGTCGTAGCCGGTGACGCCGACGTTGTCCGTCGAGGCGTTCCAGGTCAGCTTGATCTGGCCGGACGCCGGCTGTGTGTAGGCCAGGCCCGTCGGCGCGGTCGGCGCCTGCGTGTCACCCGTCGTCGGTCCGTACAGCTCGAACTCGGACAGCTGGGCCGCGGGCCAGGCGGTGTTGGCGGTGATGTTCAGCCGTACGTACCGGGTGTTGATCGTGTTGAAGTCGACCGTCACGGTGTTACCGGCGGACGGATTGAAGACATAGCCCTTGGACGCGGCGATGTCGGTGAAGGACGAGCCGTTGGTGCTGCCCTGGACCGACAGCGTCTGGGTCCTGGTCTCCCACCCGGCCGGCAGCTTCAGCACCAGCTGGTTCACGCCGACGGTGGCGCCCAGGTCGGCCTGGATCCACTGCGGGAAGGCGTTGTTGTTGCTCTCCCAGTAGCTGGCCTGGTTGCTGTCGTTGGCGTTGCCCGCCACGTAGGGGGAGTTGGAGCTGCTCGCCGTGGTGGTCTTGGAGATGGCGAGGTTGACGGTCGAGGCCGCCGCCTCCGAGACCTGCAGTTCGGAGATCTGAGCGGCCGGCTTGGCGGTGTTCGCCGTGACGGCGACGCGGACGAAACGGGTGTTGGCCGCCGGGAACGTGATCTTCACGGCGTTGCCGGAGCTGGGAGCGAAGACGTACTTGGCGGAACTGACGATCGTCTCGTAGCTCGTGCCGTCCGCGCTGCCCTGCACGGCGAGCGTCTGGGTGCGACTCGACCAGCCGGCCGGGACCTTAAGAGTCACCTGGTCAATGGTTCTGCTGCGCCCGAGGTCGACCTGCGCCCACTGCGGGAGGGCGCTGCCGTTGCCCTCCCAGTACGTGGACTGGTCACCGTCGTTGAGGTTTCCGGCCGTGCTGCCGCCGCTGGAGGCGCTGGCCGAGGCCGTCTTCCCCGCCGCCACATTGGGGGCGGCCTCGGCCGCCGCGGCCCGGAGCACCGGCCCGCCGAGAAGCATCAGACTGGCCGCGAGCGAGCCCGCGACCAGCTTGGGTATCCGCTTCGATCTCACTGCGTTCCTCTGTCTCTCGTCCGGAGTGTCAGGAATGGGGGGCGAGTGAGGCCACGGCCACGCTCTCGCCGTCGAAGTTGCGGAGAATGGTAAGGAATGAACATCACTCTGCAATGAATTTGCGTTGGGTTAGCAGAGTGTTACAGACGTGCTACAGCCACGTCTACGCCCCCGCAAGATCGGCTTGTGGGTGTCCGGAACCGAGTGGTCCGGCAGGGACCGGTGGGGCGGTCGAGGGGTAAACGCTGGACGGAATGCTGCACTCCACCCGTTGCGAGCTGCAAGTGGGCCTAATTTGCAGATCTCTTCACATATATTGCTCATCCTGCGTGCTCTATTGCGGCAGTGTTTCGCCGTGGCTACGATCTGCCGCTGACCGGTCAACGGCGCGCAACCGTGCACAACGGGAGGAGTCCACATGGGGATCTCACGCCGGGTGTTCATCGGATCGGTGACGGCGGGAGTCGCCCTCGGCGCCCTGCCGGCCACCGGGACGCTCGGGGCGGCGGCCGTTGCCGCGAGCCCTCCAGGAGACGTGGTCGGGAAGATCACCGTCGGCTATCAGGGCTGGTTCGCCGCCCCCGGTGACGGAGCGCCCATCAACGGCTGGTGGCACTGGAGCCAGAACTGGTCCCAGCCGCCGTCCCCGTCCAACAACGCGATCAGGGCATGGCCCGACATGCGGGACTACACGGGCGCCTACCGGACCGCCTACGGCAACCTCGGCAACGGGCAGCCCGCGACGCTCTTCTCCTCCTACGACCAGCAGACGGTCAACGCCCACTTCCTGTCGATGCGGCAGAACGGCTGTGACACCGCGGCCCTGCAGCGGTTCAACCCGAACGGCGGCGAGGGCGCCACCCGCGACGCGATGGCCGTCAAGGTCAGGGCTGCCGCGGAGGCCAACGACCGCAAGTTCTACGTGATGTACGACGTCAGCGGCTGGGCGAACATGCAGCCGGAGATCAAGGCCGACTGGACCGCCAAGATGTCGGCGCTGACGTCCTCCGCCGCGTACGCGCGGCAGAACGGCAAGCCGGTCGTGGGCATCTGGGGCTTCGGCTTCGCCGACGACAACCACCCCTGGTCCCCGGCGGCCTGCCTCGACGTCGTCAACTGGTTCAAGAGCCAGGGCTGTTACGTCATGGGCGGCGTCCCGACGTACTGGCGGACCGGGGTCAACGACTCAAAGCCCGGGTACCTCGACGTCTACCGCGCCTTCCACATGCTCTCCCCGTGGATGGTGGGCCGGATCGGCAACGCGGGCGACTCCGACCACTTCTACGACCTGTGCACCGTGCCCGACCAGGCCGACTGCAACGCCCACGGCATCGACTACCAACCGTGCGTGCTCCCCGGCGACGTCGGCGGACGGCAGCGGGCGCACGGCGACTTCATGTGGCGGCAGTTCTACAACGTGGTCCGGGCGGGCGCCCAGGGCATCTACATTTCGATGTTCGACGAGTACAACGAGGGCAACCAGATCGCCAAGACGGCCGAGACGTCGGCGACCGTCCCGGTCGGCTCCGGCCTGCTGGGGCTGGACGAGGACGGGACGGCCTGCTCGGCGGACTACTATCTGCGGCTCACGGCCGACGGCGGCAGAATGCTCAAGGGGCAGCTCGCGCTGACCCCGGTCCGCCCGACCGCCCCGGTCACCAGCGGCGGGCCCCCTCCCGTCGACACCAACCTGGCGCTGCACCGGCCGACGTCGGAGAGCAGCCACACGCAGGGCTACGGTTCGGGCAACGCCGTCGACGGTGACGCCAACAGCTACTGGGAGAGCGCCAACAACGCGTTCCCGCAGTGGCTCCAGGTCGATCTCGGTGCCGCGACCGGCGCCAAGCGCGTCGTTCTGTCCGTGCCGCCGGCCACCGCCTGGGGAGCCAGGACCCAGACGCTCTCCGTCCTGGGCAGCACCGACGGTTCGAACTTCGCCACGGTGGCCGGCCCGGCGGGCTACACCTTCGACCCGGCCACCGGCAACAAGGCCACCATCACCTTCGCGGCCACCGCGACCGTCCGCTATCTGCGGCTCAGCTTCACCGCCAACACGGGGTGGCCGGCCGGGCAGGTCGCCGAATTCCAGGTCTACGGGTCCTGAGGGCCGGCTGACGGCTCATCCCGGTTCCAGGTCTACGGGTCCTGAGGGCGGCTGGCGGCTCATTCCGGCGCGTTCACCGGAGGCCGTCAGGCGAACACTCCGTCGATCCAGTTCTGCCAGGTGGCTTCGGTCCCCTTCACGCCCGGTTCGGCGTCGGCGTCATGGCCGGTGCCGAACCGGTGCACCACGACACCGACCGTTCCGCCGAAGGCGTTCCTGCCGAAGAAGCGGTAGAGCGAATCGGCGGTGCGCAGGCCGATGAAGTACTGGTTGCGGTAGTCGATCACGGCGTCGACCGCGTCGGGGCCGGGCAGCCCGACCCGTACCGCGGTGCCAGCCGCCGCGTCGTCGGGCAGCCCCAGCGCCCTGCCGAGCACGGTGAACGCGTCCGGCGCACCGGACGCCGTCGGGCCCTCGACCGCGGCGTAGACCGGGGTCAGTCCGGGGAAGTGCTCGAGGTACTGCCGCAGCGTGTGCAGATAGAAGTCCGTGTGCTTGCTGGCGCCGTCGTACTGGTTGTCCCAGTCGTCGACGAAGATGCCGCTGTGCACATAGCGCACCCAGGCGCGGCCGCCCTCACGCGGTTCGATGACGTGGTCCAGCTGATTGAACGTCTGGTTCTCCACGCCCTCCGGGCTCTCCACCCGGCCGGTGAGCCGGTGCGGCGGATCCCAGGCGGTCACGGTGCCGCCGAACGGGGCCGCGCCGCCCTCGCGGTGCTCGTACTCCATCGGCCACAGCCAGCCGGCCGTACCTTCGGTGAGCGCTTCCCAGACCTGCTCGGGGGTCGCCTGGACCTCGAACTCCCGGATGATCTCGAATTCCTTGGACATGGTGACTCCTTGTACGGGTTATGCGGGCTATACGGGCTTGTCGGTGGGGGATGCGGCCGTGGTGCGTTCGTCCGCGGCGGGCAGCGACTCGGCCGGGCCGACCGCCGGCATCTTGACGGTCGGGTGGACGGCGACGACCACACGGTGGTCCCGGCCGCCCTCCGCCGACGCGTCGTGATACTTCAGAACCAGCGCGCCGACTCCGGCCGCCAGTTCCTCGATGAACGCCGCCCGGTCGGCGGCGGAGGCGAAGCGCACCTCGCCGTCCAGCGCGAAGGTCGCGAGCGGCCGGCGAGCCTTGGCCGCGCCCGTGAGCAGCGTGCCGACGTCACGCACCAGGCGCGCGGCGACCGCGAGCAGCCAGCGGGCGGAGAACTGGTCACGGGAGCGGGCCGGATCGGGCTGCACCGCGGCCAGCGCGAGCGGCGAGATCACGTACGACGCCGCCGTCGCGCGCATCATCCGCTCGGTCACATTGCCCTTCCTGCGCTCATCGACCAGCTCGATCAGGCCGTGCCGCTCCAGCGCCTTGAGGTGGTAGTTCACCTTCTGCCGGGGCAGGCCGACCCGGGCCGCAAGCATGGTCGCCGAGGCGGGCTCCATCAGCTCGGCGAGGAGCCGGGCCCTTATCGGCGCAAGCGAGACCTCGGCGGCTGCCGGGTCCTCGATCACTGTCACGTCCAACATGGCTCCAGGCTCTCACCGACAAATATTTTTGTCCAGACGTATCTTCTTGTCGGAGGAGTCCATAAGCCATGAGTCTGGACGGTGCTACTGCTAGCGTTCCGGGTTATGGAACTGCGCCAGCTGGAATACCTCGTGACGGTCACCGAAGAGGCGAGTTTCACCAAGGCCGCGGCCAAGCTCCATGTGGCGCAGCCCGGGGTGAGCGCCCAGATCCGGCAGTTGGAACGGGAGTTGGGACAGGACCTGCTGGACCGTTCCGGCCGCACGGTCCGGCCCACCGACGTGGGCGCCGCGGTGCTGCCGTACGCGCGGGCGGCGCTCGCCGCCGTCGCCGGCGCCCGGCAGGCCGTCGAAGAACTGGCCGGCCTGGTCCGCGGGCATGTCGCGGTCGGCACCGTGACCTCGCTCGGGCAGGCCGTCGACCTGGCCGGGCTGCTGGCCGACTTCCATCACAGCCACCCCGCGGTGGAGATCGGCCTCATCGAGGACACCTCGGACAACCTGCTCCAGGCGCTGCTCACAGGGCGGCTGGACGTTGCGGTCGTCAGCCTGGCGGGCGAGCTCCCGCCGGGGATCGGGGTGCAGGTCGTCGTCGACGAGCCGTTCGTCGTCGCCGTCGCCCCCGGCGATCCGCTGGCCGCCCGGACCTCGATCACGCTCGACGCCCTCGCCGGCCGTCCCCTGATGTGCCTGCCGCGCGGCACCGGGCTGCGCACCGTGGTCGACCTCGCCTGTGCGGCGGCGGGCTTCCGGCCGCGGATCGCGTTCGAGGCGGCGGATCCCACCGTCCTCGCGCAGTTCGCCATCCGGGGGCTGGGCGTGGCGATCCTGCCCGAGTCGCTCGCCCGTTCCTACCCGGGTGAACTGCACGCGGTGAACCTGGTCCGGCCGAAGCTGCGCGGGCGCCTCGCCCTCGCCTGGCGCGCGGAGGGGCCGTCGGGCCCGGCGGCCCGCGCCCTGGTCCGGCAGGCCCGCGCCGCGCTGCCGGAGCGGACGGAGGATGCTCCGGCCTGAGCCGGCGGAGGATGCTCCCGCCTCGACCTCGTGGCCCACGAGGTGGCCGCCCCCCTCTATGCAACTTGTTGCATAATCGGCTCGACTCGTCTAGAACTTGCGCTAAGAGTTCGCGCGAGGAGGCCCCCTGATGAGCGACTACCCCCACCTGCTGAGCCCGCTGGACCTGGGCTTCACCACCCTGCCCAACCGGGTGCTGATGGGTTCGATGCACGTCGGTCTGGAGGAGGCGCCCCGCGGCTTCGAGCGGATGGCCGAGTTCTACGCCACCCGCGCCCGTGGCGGCGTCGGCCTCATGGTCACCGGCGGGATCGCCCCCAACGACGCGGGGCGCCCGTACGAGGGCGGTGCGAAGCTGACGACGGAGGCCGAGGCGGAGCAGCACACCGCGGTGACCGCGGCCGTGCACCGCGAGGGCGCGAAGATCGCGATGCAGATCCTGCACTTCGGCCGGTACGCGCACCATGCCGATCTCGTCGCGCCCAGCGCCCTCCAGGCGCCCATCAGCGGCTTCACCCCCCACGCGCTGACCGAGGACGAGGTCGAGCAGACCGTCGAGGACTTCGTACGGGCGGCCGCGCTCGCGCAGCTCGCCGGCTACGACGGCGTCGAGATCATGGGGTCCGAGGGATATCTGCTCAACGAGTTCATCGCGGCACCCACCAACCAGCGGCAGGACCGCTGGGGCGGCGAGTACCGGAACCGGATCCGCTTCCCGGTCGAGATCGTACGCCGGGTCCGCGAGCGGGTCGGCCCGGACTTCATCCTCATCTACCGGCTCTCGATGCTCGACCTCATACCGGGCGGATCCACCCTCGCGGAAGTGATCACTCTCGCCCAGGAGATCGAGGCGGCCGGCGCGACCATCATCAACACCGGCATCGGTTGGCACGAAGCACGTATCCCGACGATCGCGACCTCCGTCCCGCGCGGCGCCTTCACCTGGGTGACGAAGAAGGTCATGGGCTCCGTGGGCATCCCCCTGGTGACCAGCAACCGGATCAACACCCCTGAACTGGCAGAGCAGTTGCTCGCCGAAGGCTGCGCGGACATGGTGTCGCTGGCCCGCCCGCTGCTGGCCGACCCCGACTTCGTCGCCAAGGCCCGGCGCGGGCAGTCGGCCACCATCAACACCTGCATCGGGTGCAACCAGGCCTGCCTGGACCACACGTTCAGCGGGAAGATCACGTCCTGCCTGGTCAACCCCCGCGCCTGCAACGAGACCGAGCTGATCCTGCAGCCGACCAGGCGCCGCAAGAGCGTCGGGGTGGTCGGCGCGGGGCCGGCCGGACTCGCCTTCGCGGTCTCGGCCGCCGAACGCGGGCACGCGGTCACCCTCTTCGACGGCGCGACCGAGATCGGCGGACAGCTCAACATCGCCCGCAAGGTCCCGGGCAAGGAGGAGTTCAACGAGACGCTGCGCTACTACCGCGAGCAGCTGGAGCTCCACGGCGTCGACGTCCGGCTGAAGACCACCGTCACCGTCGACACCCTCACCGCCGAAGGGTTCGACGAGATCGTGCTCGCCACCGGCGTCGTCCCCCGCACCCCGGACATCGAGGGAGTCGGCCACCCCAGCGTCCTCAGCTACCTGGACGTGCTGCGCGACGGGGCCCACGTCGGGCAGTCCGTCGCGATCCTCGGCGCCGGCGGTATCGGCTTCGACGTGGCGGAGTTCCTCAGCGACGGCGGCGACGCGGCGAGCCTCGACCCCGAGGCTTTCTTCCGCCAGTGGGGGATCGACCCCGGCTACGAGACGCGGGGCGGAGTGCGCAAGCCCGAGCGGGCCACCTCGCCGCGCAGCCTGCACCTGTTGCAGCGCAAGGAGAGCAAGGTCGGCGCGGGGCTGGGCAAGACCACCGGCTGGATCCACCGCACCGAACTGCGGCACCGCGGCGTCACGATGGTCGCCGGCGCCACCTACCACCGCATCGACGACGCCGGCCTCCATGTGACGGTCGACGGCAGGAGCGAGGTCCTCGGCGTCGACACCGTCGTGCTCTGCACCGGCCAGGAGCCGCGCCGCGACCTGTACGAGGCGCTGCGCGAGGCGGGGCACTCGGCGCACCTCATCGGCGGCGCCGACGTCGCCGCCGAACTCGACGCGAAGCGCGCGATCCGCCAGGGCACCGAGCTGGCGGCGGCGCTCTGACGGCGCGCCGGCGGCGCCGATCCTAGGATGCCTCCCAGTACGTCCATCGTCCGGCCGGGATGCCCCGGCCGGACGACCGGGTCCCAGAGAGGCGCCGTAAGACCATGTCGCTGCCGCACGCCATCCTCACCGCTCTGCTGGAGAAGCCGTCCTCGGGGCTGGAGCTGACGCGTCGGTTCGACCGCTCGATCGGCTTCTTCTGGTCCGCCACCCACCAGCAGATCTACCGCGAGCTGGGAAAGCTGGAGCAGGGCGGCCTCATCCACGCACTCGCCCAGTCGCCGTCCCGTGGCCAGAAGCGCGAGTACGAGGTGCTGCCCGCGGGCCGTGCGGAACTGACCACCTGGGTGGCCACCAGCCAGGATCCCAAGCCGATCCGCGACGCCCTGCTGCTGCGCCTGCGCGCGGCGGCGGTCGTCGGCCGGGACGGCCTCGAACCCGAGCTGGAACGTCATCTCGCGGACCACCGACGGCAGTTGGCCGAGTACACCGCGATCGAGGAACGTGACTTCGCCGCCGGGGACCCCAGCGGCGAGGACCGATTGCGGCATCTGGTGCTGCGCGCGGGGATCGGGCTGGAGACGTTCTGGATCGAGTGGCTCACCGAGTCGCTGGCGGAGTTCCGTGGGCCGGACACCGCGGACGAGGTCGACGAGGGCTGACGTCGACCACGGCCCGGTCGGGCCGTAATGATCCGGGCTGATGCCGATACACCTTCATCGTCAGCGCCGGCACCGGCCAGGTGCTCGGGCAGGAGGAGACCCTGACCACGACGGCCGGGAAGCTCAATGTGCCCATCCCCGCCGTCATCAGTTACCGGTCTTACCTGACGACCAGCTCCTCCTTCTGACGCCCTGATGGGCCTCAGCCAGGGATGCCGGTCGGAGATCTCAATCGGCGCGGATGTCGTTGAGCTTCCAGGTGTGGTCGAAGTACGGCTCCAGGGGGCCGTAGAGGCGGAAGTAGCAGAACCAGTGGCGGCCGGGGACGGTCTGTACCCAGTTGGATTCGCGGCCGGCCGGGGCCTCCGGTCCGAAGTGCAGGTCGACCGATCCGTCCTCGTTGTACTCGAGCTCGGGGTCGCGCGATCCGCGGTCGCCGCGCTCCTGTGGGTTGTCGATCAGACAGCGGGTGTCGGCGGAGTAGACCGTCGCCGACCAGAACAGCTTCGCGGGCGGGTCGGCGGGCACGCGGAGGGTGTACCGGCGGGCGCCGTCGAGCCAGCGGCCGTTCGCGTCGGTGTAGGTGCCCAGGTAGGCCTGGCCGAGCCCAGGGGTCCGGCTCTTCATGGCCGCGGAGAAGCTGACCGCCTCGTAGAACCAGGCCGTCCGCTCCAGCAGCTGGTCGTAGCCGGCGGCGCGTTGGTCGGAGCGGTCGAGCATGAGGACGAGGTCCCACTGCCGGTCGGGCCAATGGAGGGAGCCGGGGAACCGCTTGGCGAACGCGTTCGCCTGCGCCATCAGCTCGCCGGCCGCCGCAGCCTCGGTGAGAATGCGTGTCATCCGCTCGTCCGGGGTGAAGAGCTTGTCCTGCTCGATGCCCAGCTGCCGGAGCATGGCGAGGAAGAAGCGGTCGCGTTCGTCGACGATCTCGGACTGGTAGATCTCGTGCAGCCGCTCCCAGTACTCCAGCCTCCTCGGCTGGACACCGGACCACGTCCGGCCGGCAGGCGAGAGCACTCTGGTCGGCGGGGGCGCGTCGCGGTGCGCGTAGGGGTAGAGCCCTACGGCGTCCACCAGCTGCTGGGCCTGCGCGGCGTCGGTCCCCAGGGTGCGGAAGCCGAACATCACGTTCATGCCCGTCGCGGTGAGGACGTGGTAGCCGTCGGCGTCGTCGGGCACCTCCTGGCCCGGGGGGACGATGAGATAGCGCCCGCCCTCGCCCTGGTCGGGGCCCATCTCACCCATCGCGCCGATCTCGCGCTGCCAGAAGTCGGACACGCCGCCCGCCGTGGGCCCGGCCGGCAGGTCCACCACGAGCGGTCCGGTGATGCCGAGGTCGATGAAGCCGAGGACGTAGGGAGTGGTGGCGTTGGCGGTCAGCAGGCCCAGCCGGTCGCGATAGCTCTCGTAGTGGACCAGATCGCTGGGTCCCGCCCCGAACTCGTCGGTGTGCACCCGCTGCCACTGCGCGTACGAGACCAGGGGCAGCGCCCACAGATACGCCTGGGTGGCCATCTGGTGGTCGAGCTCGTCGAAGACGATGCCGAGGTCTTCGCGGCGCGGGAGCTCACCGTCCATGACTACGGAGCCGAGCCGTCCTGGGTGGGCCGCAGGCGTGTCCATGGACCGAGCCTAGGGGCGGAATCCGCAGGTCGCAGCCGGAGCCCGCGCCACCCCGGCGCGCCGGAACGGCCCGGTCCCGATCCCGATCCCGGTCCCGGTCCCGGTCCCGATCCCGGTCACGCCGTCGCGTGACCGTGACCGTGACCAGGACCGGTGTGCCGTCAGAAGCCCGTGGTCCGGGCGAGGGTGGTCCGGAAAGCGGTGGCGGGTGATGCGGTGGTCGGGGAGGTGGCGGAAGAGGACGGGCAGAACTCCGGCACCACGGGAGCGACCGGGCTCTCGACCCAGTCCGCGTTGACGTTGGAGGACAGGCTGTGCCGCCCGTCGCGGGTGGTGGCTGCGGACGAGGAGGAACCGAAGATCCCGCCGTCATGGCCCCAGACGGTCACCCCGCAGGGCAGCCGTACGGACATCATGGCCAGGCCGTACCGGAGATCGGGGGTGTCCGGGCCGGTCGACACCGTGGTGAGCATCTCGTCGAGCTGGTGGGCGGGGAGCAGCCGGCCGCGCAGAAGAGCGCTGAAGAAGCGGTTCAGGTCCGCGGTCGTGGAGATCATCTCGCCCGCAGAGCCGGCCAGCGACGGATTGAACTCGGTGACGTCGTAGAGCCGGTCGGGTGTCTGGGCGAAGAGCACGGAGTAGGCGCGGCCGTGGCGTCCGGGAATCGTGGGCGAGGTGCCGGGAACGCTGGTCGAGCGCAGTCCCAGCGGCCGCAGGATCCGCCGTTCGATCTCCTGGGCGTAGGAATGGCCGGTCACCTTCTGCACCACCATGCCGGCGACTATGTAGTTGGTGTTGGAGTAGCTCCAGGACGTGCCCGGTGCGAAGTTCGGCGGATGGGCGAGGGCGATCGCGACGATCTGCTGCGGCCGGTATGTCTCATAGCGGTGGTCGAGGAATCCCTGACCGCCCATCCGGGTCCGGACCGCGGAGTCTTCCGTGTAGTTGAAGAGACCGCTGGTGTGGTTGAGCACCTGACGGAGCGTGATGTGCCGGCCGTCGTTGCCGTTCCCCTGGACCACGCCCGGCAGCAGCCGGTCCATCGTGTCGTCCAGGCTCAGCTTCTTCTCGGCTTCCAGCTGCAGCAGCACCGTCGCGACGAACGATTTGGTGATGCTGCCGATCCGGAACTCGTCACCGGGGCGGAACGGACGCCCGGACGACAGATCCGCGGTGCCCGCAGCACCGAACCAGGTGTCCCCGCCCACCTGCGCCTGAGCCTGTACACCGGGAGCGCCCGCCGCGACGGTGCCGTCGAGGGCGGCCTGGGTGGCGGCATGCCCGGTATGGAGCCCCGGCGCCGAGTGCGGTGCGGGGGAGGGCGCGGCCGTGGCGGCGGTCGCGGGCCCGGCCAACAGGGTCGCGCCCGCCGCGAGCGCGGCCGTCAGGCCCAGTACGCCCCGGCCGAAGTGGAGTTTCGACATGGAGTTCCTCTCCATCGGTACGGAATCAGTTGCAGTGCGCGGCTTGTGTGCCGCGTGGGGCAGGACGCCGTCGATGGCTCCACTCGTTGACAGACCCCGAATGTCACCGGCAGGATTCGGCCAACCGGTTGGCGAGGACATTTCGGCGCGCGATCCGCGGGATTAATGCGTGCCTGCGCCGTGACGTGTATCCGCAGCACGGGTTACGGGCCAGACGTCGAAATTACGCGTGTCGCCTCGCTACCGTTGTTCCACAGGCCCGGCAGGCCGCCACCCCCGTGCGAACCTGCCGGGCCTGCTGCTGTCCCAGGGCGCGCCGCCCTCAGCGCCGGACGAGCCCGGAGAACAGGCTCGGAGAACGGGCCGGGAGTGCGGGCCCGGAGAACCAGCCCGGACAGCGGGCCCGGGTCCCTGCCGCTGCCGCTGGATGCCGGGAATCAGACCAGGTGCAGATCGACGAAGCACCAGCTCCAGCTCTCGCCCGGCTCGAAGCTCCGCATCACCGGATGCCCGGTCTCCTCGAAATGCCCCGTGGCATGCCGGTACGGCGACGAGTCGCAGCAGCCGACATGGCCACAGACGAGACATAGCCTGAGCTGCACCGGATGGCTGCCCACGGCCAGGCACTCCAGGCAGGTGTCGCTCAGCGGAGCCGGCTCGAGGCGCGGCAGGTCGGGAACATGCGGGCACTCGCTCATGATTGCCAGGTTAGAGCGAGTGAAGAGCATTCGAAGAACGCGAACGAGATGGGAACGGGCCGAAGCTGATGGATGCCATGCCACTGCTGATGTTGATCGCGTGCAGTGCGGTGATCGCGGCCGCGGCCCGCCGCACGCCCGTGCCCGCGCCGCTGCTGCTGGTCGCCGCCGGGCTGCTCGCGTCCTATGTGCCGGGCATCCCCGACTACACCCTCGACCCGGAGATCGTGCTGCCGCTGCTGCTGCCGCCGCTCCTGCACACGGCCGCCCTCGACAGCTCCTACCTCGATCTGCGGGCCAACGCGCGGCCGGTCGCGCTGCTCTCCGTCGGCTATGTGCTGTTCGCGACGATCGCCGTCGGATACGTCGCCTATCTGGTGGTGCCCGACCTGCCGCTGACCGCCGCCCTGGTGCTGGGCGCCGTGATCGCCCCGCCCGACGCGGTCGCCGCCACCGCCATCGCGCGGCGCCTCAAGCTGCCCAACCGGATCACCACGATCCTGCAGGGCGAGTCACTGGTGAACGACGCGACCGCGATCACCGCGTACAAGGTCGCCCTGGCCGCCGTCGTGGGGGAGGGAGCCACCTGGGGCGAGGGCATCAGGGAATTCGGCGTCGCCGCGGCCGGCGGTGTCGTCGTCGGCCTCATCCTTATGGTGCCGCTGCACTGGCTGCGCACCCATCTGAAGGAGCCGCTGCTCCAGAACACCCTGTCGCTGCTCATCCCGTTCGTGGCCTACGCGGCGGCCGAACGCGTCGGGGCTTCGGGGGTGCTCGCCGTCGTGGTCGTCGGGCTCTACCTGGGACACCGCTCCTGGCAGGTCGACTTCGCGACGAGGCTCCAGGAGGCGGCGGTGTGGAAGATGGTCGGCTTCATCCTGGAGTCGACGGTCTTCGCCCTCATCGGGCTGCAGTTGCGCGTGGTGCTCGGGGGGCTCGGCGAATACGGGGTGGGGGAGGCCATCTGGTACGCGTTCGCGGTCTTCGTCGTCGTGGTGGCCGCCCGCTTCGCCTGGGTCTTCCCCGCGACGTTCCTGCCTCGCAAGCTCTCGTCCCGCATCCGGGAGCGCGAAGCGGACACGAACTGGACCGGGCCCGTCATCGTCGGCTGGGCCGGGATGCGCGGCGTCGTCTCGCTCGCCATCGCCTTCTCGATCCCGCTGACGATGGACAACGGCGAGGCCTTCCCCGCCCGCAACCTGGTGCTCTTCCTGACGTTCACCACCGTGATCGCCACCCTCGTCGTGCAGGGCCTCACCCTGCCGCCGCTGATCCGCTGGCTGAAGATCCCGTCCCCCGACGTACGCGCCGAGACGCTCGCCGAGGCGCAGGCCCAGAGCGAGGCCTCGGCCGCCGCGGAACGCCTGCTCAACGAACTGCTCGCCGAGGGGCGGAACGACCTGCCGCAGCCGCTCGCCGACCGGCTGCGCACCGTCATGGACCGGCGGCGCAACGCCGTGTGGGAGCGGCTGGGAGCGGTCAACGAGACCACCGGGGAGTCCGCGGACGACACCTACCGGCGGCTCGCCCGGCAGATGATCGGGGCCGAACGCGAGGTGTTCGTGGAACTGCGCGACGCCCGGCGCATCGATGACGAGATGCTCCGGACGCTGCTGCGCCGACTGGACCTGGAGGAGGCCGCCGCCTACCGCGAGGAGACGGGCTGACGGCGGCCGGGGGGCGGCGAGTGCTGCGGGTGCTGGGGTGCCGCGCAGGTCAGCGGCGTGCGCGCGAGTCGCCGAAGAAGATCCGGTAGAGGATCAGCAGGACCAGCGAGCCACCGATGGCCGCACCCCACGTGGCCAGGTCGAAGAACTGGTGCCCGACGGGCTTGTCGAGGAGGCGGGCGGAGAGCCAGCCACCGACGAACGCGCCCGCGATACCGATCAGCGTGGTGATGATGATGCCGCCGGGATCACGTCCGGGCAGCAGGACCTTGGCGATGACCCCGGCGATGAGTCCGAGGACGATCCAGGCGAGAATGCCCATGGTGCGTTCCTTCCTTTCGACGTACCACTTCCGCGGGGCCGACCCACTCCCCTCCCCGCACTGAAAGGGACGCAGCCCAGGTGCGAGGGGTTCCCGGGTGCCACTTCGGACAACGGTCTTCCCTGATGCGTTCCGCCTGCCCCGATCGCGGGGCAACATGTTCGAGTGTTGATACGCAGACGGACTCCCGCCCCGCCACCGGCTCCCGACGACCCCGTACTGGCCTACGCCCTCACGGACTTGGACTGGTACGCGCGCACTCGTGACGGCGCCCGCAGATGGCACTGGACCACCGAACTGGGCGCGCTGTCGGCGGGCTCCGCCACGGTGGTCGCGGCCGGAATCCAGGCACCCGCCGCCGTCACGGCGACCGTGGCGGGAATCGCCGTCTTCATCGGCGGGTTCCGCCAGGTCTTCAACCACACCGAGCGCTACGTGCTGGCCGCGGAGTCCTGGTCGCGGCTGCGCCCCGCCGTCGAGCGGTACCGGCTGCTGCCGGAGGACGAACGGGACGCCGACGCCCGCCGGGTGCTGGTGGAGGCGATCGAGGCCGTCTCGGCCGCGGAGATCCAGAGCTGGGCCGTCCACCGGCGTGGAGCGCGGTCGGGTTCGGACGCGGGCCCGGGAATCGTGTGAGGCCGGGTGGCGTGATCCCGGCCCGCCGGAACGGTGGTTGACGTGCGTCGGAGGCACTGAACACCCGCGGGAACGGCCCTCGCAGGGCAGCCCGGAGCCGGTGTTAGAGTCGGCCCCGGCCGATGGGGGCGCAGTGGCGGAGGAAGCCGGCGAGAGCCGTGCGGGGGAGCGGGATCCGGCTGTACTGGCCCTGCTGGTGGCGGGCGCGCAGCGCGGCGACCGGCTGGCGATGGACGAACTGCTCACCGTCCTCACCCCGTACGTCGGCCGGATCTGCGGCCCGGTGGCCCTGGAGGACGGGGACGACGCGGCGCAGGAGGCGCTGATCGCGGTCTTCCGTCACATCCGGCAGTTGAAGGAGCCCGCGGCGCTCTTCGGCTGGGTACGGGTGATCGCCGTCCGTGAAGCCGTCCGCCTCGCCGGACAGCGGCAGCGGACGGTGCCGGCGGAACTGTCAGAACTGCCCGCGCGGGGCGACCCGGAACTCGCCCAGGACATCGGGGATGTGCTGCGCAGACTCTCGCCCGAGCAACGCGCCGTCCTGATGCTCCGTCACGTCGAGGGGCTGGACGAGCAGGAAGTGGCGCGGGTGCTCGCGGTACCGCTGGGGACCGTCAGATCCCGGCTGTTCCGTGCCAGAAGGTCATTCCGGGGCGCCTGGGGCGGCGCCGGGAAGTGACCGTGCGTCGATCCGCCCCTGCAGTGCGGCCATCAGGGCGGCGCCGCGCGCCCGCGCCCCGGGCCGGCGCAGCCACTGGAGTGCGGCGCCGGCTGGGGAGCGGTAAGCGCTGAAGAAGGCGAACCGGGTGCCCGTCCCCTCGGGCACCGCGGCCATGCCACCGGCCAGCAGCCGGCTCTGCATCAGACACCAGCCCGGCCGCAGCACGACCTCGAACCGCTCCCGGTGGCCCAGAACGCTCACCGCCCGGAAGGACAGCCGGTCGTCGGAC
Organism: Streptomyces fildesensis; assembly: GCF_016107395.1. GTDB lineage: Bacteria > Actinomycetota > Actinomycetes > Streptomycetales > Streptomycetaceae > Actinacidiphila > Actinacidiphila fildesensis. The sequence continues at coordinate 48,598 of NZ_JAAIKO010000007.1, read as the reverse complement.
GGTCGGTCGTCGGCTGCCCGTCGGTCGTCGTCGGCCCGCCGATCCGCAGTCCGCCGGTCCGCTGCCCGTTCGGCGGTGAACGAGCGCAGCCCAGGGATGAGGTGCGGCAGTTCGCCCTCGAGGTCGGCTGCCACCGCCCACACCTGGTCCGGGGCGGCGTCGAAGTGGTGCTCGACGTAAAAGGCGTGTTTCGAGGCCCCCGCGACCACCTTCAGACGCCGCAGCGGATCCAGACCGGCCTGCGGCCAGCCGGCGTCGTCGCTCATCGGGCATCGCCCATCGGATCGGCTCCCCTTCGCACGGTCTGCGGGAGAGCGTCGCATCAACTCAGCTCGCGAACAAACGCCTGGCCGCCGCCACGACCAGCTCGGGCCGCTCGTGCTGCGGGCAGTGCCCGCACCCTGGGAGCACCTCGACGGCCAGTGCGTCGGCGAAGAGCTCACCGCCCGCCAGCAGCCCCGGCGGGATGACCACGTCGCGCTCTCCCGCCAGGATCACGGTCGGGACCGTCAGCCGCAGGGAATGGAACTCCTTGCGGCGCAGGGCCGCGATGTCGTGCGCCACGAACGCGCGGTGGATCCCCTCACCGGCTCGCGCGCTGTGCGGTTGCCGGGCCGCGGTGGCGAACTCCTCGATCTCGCCCGCGCGCCAGGCCGCGCGGTCGGCCACCCCGCGCCGCAACAAGTAGCGGGTGAAGGCGGGCCAGCGCCGCAGGACCTGACGGCCGAGCGGTGGCCACTCCAGCAGCACGGTGTACCAGAAGCGCCAGGCGTGCCGGAGGGTGTTCCGGCGGGTCGGCCAGGGGTGGACCATGTTCAGCGCCAGGAAGTGGCTGAAGCGTTCGGGAGACCGGGCGCACGCGAGGAACCCCGCCCAGGCGCCCCAGTCATGGGCGAGCAGCCGCACCCGCTCCAGCCCGAGCGCGTCCAGCACCGCGACGAGGTCCGCCGCCCGCCGGTCCGTGCCGTAGCCGCCGGATGACGCCTGCGACCAGCCGAAGCCGGGCATGTCCAGGCAGATCAGCCGGTACTCGCCGGCCAGTCCCGGCAGGAGGTGCCGCCAGGTGTACCAGTGCTGGGGGAAGCCATGGACGAGCAGCACCGGAGGTGCGCCCGGGTCGCCGGCCTCGGCGTAGTGCAACCGGACGCCGTCGACCGTGACGTGGTGATGGCGCACTCCCGGAACGGGAGGGTAGGGCCGGGGAGACGACGTCCCCCCGGCCGTCTCCTGCGGTGTCGCTGTTCCGGCCGTCCGCGGTGTGCGGGCTCCGGGTGTCCTCTGGACCGGCATGGGACCGCCTTCCGTGTGTTGTGCCTTTGTCCCTGTGCCGGTGGAGAGGGCGGCGGCGGTCCGTGCAATCCCCGGGCCGCCCGGATTTCCGTGTGCGGTGGGTCACACGCGGGGCGCCGGGTGGCGGCTGGAGGGGTGAGAAGGGAGGCGAACCCCTTCCAGCCGCCGGTCAGGGCGTCCCGTGGTTCGGCGTCGTGGTCAGCTCACGGCGCCCAGGGCGGGTCGACGGCCCAGGTGGTGTCCTCGGTGAAGGTGGCCGGGTTGTCCCAGGTGTGACCGCCGCCCGGAGTGGCCAGCCAGACCTCGGCGTTGATGTGCCGGATATAGCTCCCCGGGTAGTTGGCGGCCGAGAACCGGACGCCGCCGTTGCCCTGGACGGCGCAGAAGGTGGCGTCGGCCTTGAAGAGCGCCGATCCGTCGTCGGGATCCCGCCGGACCCGGAAGTTCTGGTGGCGGAGGAACTCGCCGGGGAAGTTGCGGGATTCGAAGGAGTAGCAGGCGCTGTTGGCGAGGCCGGTGACGATCTTCCACGTCGCGTCGCTCTTCAGCACCGCGCTGCTGTTGCCGTCGACGACCTCGGTGTAGGCCAGTGCGTTGGTGTGCCGCAGATACCGGTTGGTGAAGCCCGGTGTGGTGACCCGCAGGGACTTGTACTGGCCGACGGGGAGGACGACCGGTGGCGGCGGGTTGAGGGACGCGTTGATCAGAGCCTGGTTGGCGGCCTTCACCCGGGCCGCGTCGACCTTCATCACCTGGCGGTCGTAGGTGAGCAGGCCGTTGACCTCGTTCTCGACATCGGTGATCTCGGTGTAGACCGACGCGGAGAGGCCGGCGGGCAGCTGGTTGAGGCGGATGGCGTCCAGCAGCCCGGTGAACCGGTCGTTGAGGGCCGTCAGGGTCGGCTGGTCCTCGTAGCTGAAACCGCCACCCGGATACCACTCATGGCCCGCCACCTTGAAGCCGAGCCCGCCGTACTCACCCAGCACGGCGGCACGGGTGGGGCTGGGAGCGGTGTTCCCCGGCCCGACGTAGTTGTGGTTGTCGACGACGTCCCCGTTGCCGCCGTCGACGGAGCCGCAGCAGTTGACGCCGCTCATGTTGTCGACGAGGCGGGACGGGTCGTAGGCCTTGACGTCATTGGCGATACGGGCCTGGTCGTACTGGCCCCAGCCCTCGTTCTGGTCCACCCACTGGATCAGCGCGGGGGAGCTGCGGTGCTGGTCGATGACGGCGTGGAACTCGGTCTCCCACTGGGCACGCGCCGCGCTGTCCGGTGACTTGCCGGTGTCCATGGCGGGCATGTCCTGCCACACCAGCAGCCCGAGCCGGTCGGCCCAGTAGAACCAGCGCTGCGGTTCGACCTTGATGTGCTTGCGGACCATGTTGAAGCCCAGGTCCTTGTGCGCCTGCAGATCGGACCTGAGCGCGGCGTCGGTCGGCGCGGTGTAGATGCCGTCGGGCCAGAAACCCTGGTCGAGGGTGCCGCTCTGGAAGACGAACTTCCCGTTCAGGACGGGCCGCATGATGTTGTCGACCTTGGCGAGCGCGATCGAGCGCATCCCGGTGTAACTGCCGACCGAGTCGACGGTCGCGCCGCCGCTGGTGAGATCGGCGCGCACGTCGTACAGGAACGGATCGTCCGGGCTCCACCGATGCGCGTTGGGAACGGCGACGGAGAACTCGGTGCCGACGGGTCCGGTCGCGGTGCCGACCGTGCCGCCCGCGGCGGAGACGGTGACCCTGGCACTCTGGCCGCTGATGCCGTCGCCTCTGACGGTGACGCGCAGCGTGTTGTTCGCCAGGTTCGGAGTCATGTCCACGCGGGTGATGTGCGCGGCGGCGACGGGCTCCAGCCAGACGGTCTGCCAGATTCCGGAGGCCGCGGTGTAGAAGATCCCGCCGCCCGGGTGCGGGGCGACATCGTTGATCCGCTGTTTGCCGACGGCCTGGCCGCCGGTCTGGGTCGGGTCGTAGACGGAGACCACGACGGTGTTGGAACCGCCGGTCAGCAGCGAGGTGATGTCGTAGCTGAAGGCGTCGTAGCCGCCCTTGTGCACCGCCCCGGCCTGACGGCCGTTGACCCACACCGTCGTCTGCCAGTCGGAGGCGCCGAAGTTGAGCTGTACGCGGCGGCCGTTCCAGGTGGAGGGGACGGTGAACGTGCGCTTGTACCAGAGCTTGTCGTTCTGGGTGATCTTGCGCTGGATGCCCGAAAGTGCGGACTCGGCGACGAACGGGACGCGGATCTGCTCGCCGAACACTGCGGGCTGGCCGGCGTCACGGCCGGTGACGGCGAAATCCCAGATGCCGTTGAGATTGGCCCAGTCGGGCCGGGTGAGCTGGGGGCGGGGGTACTCGGGCAGCGGGTTGTCGACCGAAACCTGGTTCGTCCAGGGGGTGGTCATGGGGGAGGGCTTCGGCGACCAGGTGGCGGCACTGGCCGGCGCCGGACCGAGCGCGGCCAGCGCGCCGGTGGCGAGCGCCAGGACCGCGAACGCGGAGACGAGCCGGCGCCGCCAGGGCGGGTTCCCGGTGCCGGGTGGGCGTTTCATCAGAGCGGCTCCTTCGTGGGGGTGGGCCGTGCTGGGTCCGTCGGTGCCGTGCAAGTCCTTCTGTGGCAGGGGGTGTTGGAAGCAGTTCTTCTAACGTTGGAAATGCCATGTCCAGCGGAATGACAGCACGCCGCCAAGTCACTGTCCAGACCTCCGGCAGCAATCAGCCACTGCGGTACGGGGGTTGTGGGGGACCCGGCAAGGGTGCGGCACCGGCGCGGCCTGGAGTTTTACCGTCGGTACAGGGGCGGGATGGTCCGTCGTTGTCATTTAACGATGTAAAGCGCAACGCCACCCCGTCCGACCGGAACCGCGAGGGTCCGGTCGGACGGGGTGGCGTTGGTGGTGGCCGGGTGCGGGGAGATGCGTTGAGAACGCCGGGGGGGCCTGGAGGCACGCGGTGCGGTCCGGTCAGGTGTGCCGCACCGCGTACCGGTTTACGGCCGACCCAGGTTCCAGGTCAGGGCTGGACGGGCCCGTTCCGCCAGACCGTGGGCCTGGTCCGCCCACCAGACGCCGGCGGCCGGGTCGGTGATGCCGTACTCCGGATCGGTGGTTCCCGAAGTGCCGCGGGTGCAACTGCCGTCGGACTCCCCGGGGACCTTGATCCACAGGAACGCGTCGAGCAGCGGGACGCCGGTGTTGCTGGTCGGACGGGTGCCCAGTCCGCGTCCTGGAGGGTTGCACCAGGTCTGCGGGTCGCTGTAGTCGGCGGTCGGGGTCCACGGGCCCTGGCCGTTGCGGCTGCTGTCGATCACGAAGTGCGGGAGCACGGCCGCGGCGGGCACATGGCTCGCGTGCCAGGCGTCCGCGTCGGCGGCCGGCCAGTACTGGTTCGCGCAGTCGCCGCCCGTCGCACCGGGAACGTTGCGCAGGTACCAGGTGCACTGCGCGACCTGGGTGCCGTAACGGATCAGGTCCGCGTCGGTCTGGTAGTTGGAGACGTTCAGGAAGAAGCCCTGTGCCTGGGCGATACCGCCTTCGACCAGCAATCCGGCCATCACCCCCACGTTCTGCCAGGCGCTGTGCCCGGCGTCGAGATAGACGACCGCGCCGGACTGCCGCTCCAGTCGTTGGACGGCGGCACGGATCTCGGCGATGCGGTCCGTCTGCTGGGCGGCGGTGCCGCCGCAATAAGCCGGGCTCAGTGCCAGACCGTCCGGTTCCAGGATGACGACGGTGCGGTGGCTGCCGATGCCGCGGGCGAGAGCGTCGATCCACGCGGCGTACTCGGTGGAGTTCGACGCGCCGCCCGCCGAGTACTGCGAGCAGTCGCGGCCCGGCACGTTGTAGGCCACCGCCACCGGCACCTGGCCCTGCAACGCGGCCTTGGCCTGCAGCTTCGCCATGTCGGCGGTCGTCTGTTGGGGCGTGCTCGTGCCGTTGAACCACTGCGCGACCGGCCAGGAGGCCAGCTTCGCCATGGACAGGGCGCCGGCGTAGTCGTGCGCCCTGAGGTCGGCCACCGCCTGGTGCGCCGCCTTGCTGTCGAGGTCGGTGTAGAAGCGGGTGGCGGCCGGGACCGAGTGGTCGGCGGTCGTGGTGGTGGCGCCTGAGGCCGGAGTGGACAGGACACAGAGCGCGGTCGCTGTGGCGGCCGCCGTGGCGGTGAGGAACGTGGTCCAACGACGGATATATGGGAGCGCTCCCACATTTTTTCGGTTCATCGTGCCCACTTCTCTTCGATTCGCATCAGGAATGTTCGTTCAAGAAATGAACGCTGTTCGGCATCTTGACGCCGTCTGCAGGCGTCGCTTCTATGGCGCGGGGCCACTGTGGTCGTTCGTTGCTATGAAAACTGAAGGAATCGTGCCGCAGATCCCTTCTCCTGACCAGTCCCTTGACGCGGATTGCGGAGGTGAAGTTCCGAGATAAGTGGAAGCGCTCCCACACGTGAATGATCAGAGCCGCACCACCAGGGCCGCACCATCCCGAGCTGAAACCGTCAGAGCTGAACTGTCAGAAGAGCTGAATCGTCAGAGAGGACCAGGGACGTGTTCCATCTCTTGCGCCGACTGCGCACGGCCGGCACCGCCGTCGCGGTCATGGCCGCGCTGCTCATCCCGCTCGCCGGAACCCAGGGCGCGCAGGCCGCCGACACCGCCTTACCCACCCGTACCGAGCCCGCCGCACCCTCAGCCGCACCCGCAGCCGCCGTCGGAGCGGGCTACTGGCACACCAGCGGACGGCAGATCCTGGACGCGGCCAACCAGCCGGTCCGGATCGCCGGAGTGAACTGGTTCGGGTTCGAGACCGCCAACTACGTGCCGCACGGCCTCTGGTCGCGCGACTACAAGAGCATGATCGACCAGATGAAGTCGCTGGGCTACAACACGATCCGGCTGCCGTACAGCGACGACATCTTCAAAGGCACCGTCCCGAACGGCATCAACACCTCCGGCGGCATGAACGCGGATCTCCCGGGTCTGACGTCGCTCCAGGTGATGGACAAGATCGTCAACTATGCCGGGACGATCGGCCTCAAGGTCATCCTGGACCGGCACCGTCCCGACTCCAGCGCCCAGTCGGCGCTCTGGTACACCGGCGCGGTCCCCGAGTCGACCTGGATCGGCGACCTCACCGCCCTCGCGACCCGCTACCGGGGCAACCCCGCCGTCATAGGCATCGATCTGCACAACGAACCGCACGATCCGGCCTGTTGGGGCTGCGGCGACACCTCCGTCGACTGGCGGCTGGCGGCCGAGCGCGGCGGGAACGCGGTGCTCGCGGCCAACCCGTCCCTCCTCGTCTTCGTCGAGGGCATCCAGACCTACAACGGCGACTCGTACTGGTGGGGCGGCAACCTGCAGGGCGCCGGCCAGAACCCGGTCCGGCTGAACGTCGCCAACCGGCTCGTGTACTCCGCGCACGACTACGCGACCAGCGTCTTCGCCCAGACCTGGTTCAGCGACCCCACCTTCCCCAACAACATGGCGGGCATCTGGAACAAGAACTGGGGCTATCTCTTCCAGCAGAACACCGCCCCGGTCTGGCTGGGGGAGTTCGGCACCACCCTGCAGTCCTCCGTGGACCAGACCTGGCTCAGGACGCTGGTGCAGTATCTGCGGCCCACGGCCCAGTACGGGGGCGACGCCTTCCAGTGGACGTTCTGGTCCTGGAACCCCAACTCCGGTGACACCGGCGGGATCCTCAACGACGACTGGACCAGCGTCAACACCGCCAAGGACGCCTATCTGAGCAGCATCAAGGCGCCCTCCTTCGGCTCCGGCGGCGGAGGCGGCGACACCCAGCCGCCGAGTGCTCCCGCGAACGTCGCGGTCACCGGAACCACCAGCAGCACCGCTTCCCTCTCCTGGGGCGCGGCCACCGACAACGTGGGCGTCACCGGCTACGACGTCTACCGTGGCGGCGCGCTGGCCGGCAGCAGTACCGGGACCACCTACACCGACACGGGTCTGACCCCGTCGACCGCGTACGTCTACACCGTCAAGGCCCATGACGCGGCCGGGAACGCCTCGCCCGCGTCCGGTGCCGTCACCGCCACCACGGCCTCCGGCGGAGGTGGCGGGGGGTCCGGGTGCGTGGCGGGCTGGCATGTCGACAGCCAGTGGACCCCGGGCTTCAACGCCACCGTCACCGTCACCAATTCGGGGACAGCGCCGAGTAGGTCCTGGACGGTCAACTGGACCTGGCCCGACGGGCAGCACGTGTCCAGCTTCTGGAACGCGGCCGTCCAGCAGTCCGGTACGGGGGTGAGTGCCGCGAACCTCGCGTACAACGGCGTGATCGCTCCCGGCGCGTCGACCTCCTTCGGAATCCAGGGCACCTGGAGCGGCACCAACACGTCGCCCACGCTGACCTGTACCGCGTCCTGACCGGTTCAGCGCTCCTGACCGGCTTCCGTGGGGCGGCACACCGCCGCCCCACGGGACCACCGACGCACGCTCAGAGCAGGTGGGGGAAGCGGAATTCGGTGCGGCTGCGGAAAGCGGAGCCGGGACGCAGCACGGTCGTGGGGTAGGAAGGCCGGTTCGGTGAGTCGGGGAAGTGCTGGGTCTCCAGGCAGACGGCTCCGTGCCGCTCATGGCGGTTGCCTTCGGCGTCGGTGAGCGAGCCGTCGAGGTGGTTGGACGTATAGACCTGGAGGCCGGGCTCGGTCGTCCAGACCTGGAGTTCCCGGCCGGACGCGGGATCGCGCAGCAGGGCGGCGGCCCGCAGACCGTCAGGACCCTCCGGCGGGCGCAGGACCCAGCAATGGTCGTATCCGTTGGCGTCCTTCAGCTGCGGATGGTCCGTCGCCAGGCCGTCGCCCAGCCGCCGAGGTGCGGTGAAGTCGAAGGGCGTGCCGGCCACTTCCCGGGCCGGGCCGAGCGGGATCGCGTCCGCCGACACCGGGAGATAGCTGTCCGCGCCGACGCTCAGCCAGTGGTCCAGCACAGCGCCCGGCCCCGACCCAGCCCCTGCCCCCACCCCCGCTCCCGTTCCCGCCAGGTTGAAGTAGGCGTGGTGGGTGAGGTTGATGACCGTCGGCCGGTCGGTGACGGCTTCGAAGGTGACGGAGAGCGTGCCCCGGTCGTCGAGCGCGTACGTCGCCGTCACCGTCAGCTCACCGGGGAATCCCATGTCGCCGTCGGGGCTGCGCAGCGTCAGCCGTACGTCGGCGCCGTCGCCGACCGGTTCCGCCTGCCACACCCGGCTGTTGAAACCCTCGGGGCCGCCGTGCAGGGCGTGCCCGTGGTCGTTGGCCGGTATGTGGTGTTCCTGCCCGTCGAGGGTGAACCGGCCGCCCGCGATGCGGTTGGCGTAGCGCCCGACCAGGGCTCCGACATACGGGTTCGGTGCGGCGTAGCTCTCCAGGTCCGGCAGCGCCAGGACGACGGAACAGCTGTGGCCCGCGCGGTCCGGGACCGTGAGGGCGTGCAGGATGCCCCCGTAGGTGAGGACCTCGGCGGTGACTCCGGTCGCCGACCGCAGCGTCCAGCGGTCCACGGCCCGGCCGTCCGGGGTGACGCCGAACGGTTCACGGTGCGCTGCGGGTCGGGGCATGGTGAGTCCTCGGGAAGGGTGCGGTGCTGGACGGATACGCGGCGGTCGGTGCCCATGGAGGGCGGCCCGGATCAGCCCGGCCGGCGGGCGGTGGACTCCCTGGCCACCAGCGTGTAGCCGGGCTGGATCCGCTCCGGCACCAGGTGGGGGGCGCCCGCGAGCCGGGCCACCACCCGCTCGACCGCGAGCCGGGCGATGGCCTGCTTGTCGGGGGAGACCGTGGTGAGGGCGATGGTCGAGAACCGCCCCTCCTCGATGTCGTCGAAGCCGACCACGGCGACATCGTCCGGTACCCGCAGCCCGCGGTCGGTCAGCGCGCGCATCGCGCCGATCGCGATCAGGTCGTTGTACGCGAAGACGGCGTCGGGCCGCTCCCCGCGGTCCAGCAGGGCGTTCATGGCGGCGGCGCCGTCGACCCGGCCGTAGCCGTCGGTGGCGGCCACCAGCGAGTCGTCGCAGGGCAGTCCGGCGGCGGTCAGCTCCTCCCGCCAGCCGCGCAGCCGCAGATGGGCGGGTTGCCTGGCGCTCTCCCTGCGGGCGCCGAGGAACGCGATCCGGCGGTGCCCGAGCCCGGTGAGATGGCGTACGGCGGTGCGCGCGGCGGAGACGTTGTCGATGGCGATCTGGTCGTAGGGCGCGTCGTACTCGCGCTCACCGAGCAGCACCAGCGGGGCGTCATCGGTCCGGCCCAGCAGGTCGGCGGCCTCCAGCTCGATGGGGCTGAGGATGAGGCCGTCGATGACATGGGCGCGGAAGCCCTGGGAGACCAGGATCTCCTTCTGCCGTTCGCCCGCCGTGTGGTCGAGCAGGACGGTGTAGTCGTGCCGGGCGGCGGCGTCGACGACGGCGCCCGCGAGTTCCGCGAAGTACGGGTTGCCCAGTTCGGGGACGGCGAGCGCGATGATTCCGGTGCGGCCCTTGCGCAGATGCCGGGCGGTCAGGTTGGGGCGGTAGCCGAGCTCGTCGATGGCCCGTTGCACCTTCGCGCGCATTCCGGGAGTGACGTGCGGATAGTTGTTGACCACGTTCGAGACGGTCTTGATGGAAACGCCCGCCAGCTGCGCGACGTCCTTGAGGCTGGCGCCCACGAATGTCCTTCCTTCGGCCGAGCTGTCGAGATCCGGGCTGTTGGGGCCCGGCTGTTGAGACCCGGCGGTTTCCGGCCCCAGTGTGCTGCGTCCGGCTCCGCCCGGTCCACGACCGGCGGCGGAGCCGGGCGGGTTCAGGTACTGCGGCGGGCCGTGGACAGATAGCGCTGGGCGACCACCACGAGGATCAGGAAGCCGCCGCTGACGACCGACTGGTAGGAGGAGTTCAGCGAGCCGATCTGGTTGATCAGATTCTGGATCACCGCCAGCAGCAGGACACCCCACAGCGTGCCGGAGACCGACCCCGCGCCGCCGACCAGCAGCGTGCCGCCGATCACCACGGCGGCGATGGCGTCGAGTTCCATCCCTACCCCGATGATGGTGACGCCCGAGGAGAGCCGGGCGGCGTTGAGCGCGCCGGCGAGCCCGGCCAGCAGCCCGCTCAGCACGTAGACCAGGACCTTCGTCCTGGCCACCGGCAGACCCATCAAGGTGGCGGCGTCGCTGCTGCCGCCGACCGCGAACAGGGTCTGGCCGAACGAGGTGCGTTGCAGCACCAGACCGCCGCCCGCGAACAGCGCCAGCGCGATGAACACCGGGTACCCGAAGCCCCCGAGGCTGCCGCCGCCCAGTTCGGCGAAGGCCGAGCCGCGCGGCACGAGATAGGTGGTGGCGCCTTCGTGGGTGAGGGCGAGCAGCAGTCCACGGGCGCCGAGCAGCGAAGCCAGCGTCACGATGAACGGCGCCATGCCGGCCCGCGCGACGAGCAGGCCGTTCACCGCCCCGATCGCCCCGCAGACGGCGAGCGGCACCAGGAGCGCGGGCAGCACGCCCCACTGCGAGGCCCAGGCCGCGAGCACGCCGCCGAGCGCGAAGACGGAACCGACGGACAGGTCGATCCCGCCGGTGATGATCACCAGCGTCATCCCGAGGGCGACGATCGACAGGAAGGACGCCTGGACCGTCACGCCGCGCGCGTTGTCCAGGCTCGCGAAGGACGGGAAGACGAACGAGGAGACGAGAACCACCAGCAGCAGGACCACGAGGACGCCCTGGCGCTGCAGCAGTTCGGCCGCGCGCCGCCGGCCGGTGGGGCGGGCGGCGTACGCCGGGGCCGCCTGTCGGGGGACGGTGGGTGCGGAGGTGGCTTTGACGAGGGATTTCATCGGGATCGACGCTCCCGGGCGACATAGACGGCGACGAGGATGATGGCCGCCTGGGCCATCTGGGCGGTGGAGTCGTGCAGGTTGTGGGTGACCAGGGTGGCGTGCAGCAGCTGCATCAGCAGGGCGCCCGTCACCGTGCCCAGGACCCGTACCGAGCCACCGGTCAGCGGGGTGCCGCCGACGACCACGGCGGTGATGGCGGACAGCTCCATCAGATTGCCGAGCGCGGAGGGATCGCTGGCGGTCAGCCGCGCGGTGGCGAGGACACCGGCCAGCGCCGCCAGGACACCGCACACCACGTACACGCCGATCAGCACGCGCTTGACGGGCAGACCGGCCAGCGCGGCGGCGGCCCGGTTGCCGCCGACCGCGACCAGCTGCCGCCCGAAGGTGGTGCGCTGGACGAGGAACGCGATGACGATCGCGAGCACTCCGGCGATCAGGACGACCAGCGGGATGCCCAGCAGGCTGTCGGTGCCCAGGCCCAACAGGTCGCGGTTCTGAATCTGTTTGAGCTGTCCGTCCGCGATGACCAGCGCCAGACCGCGGCCGCCGACGAACAGCGCGAGGGTGGCGACGATGGGCTGCAGTCCCACGAGGGCGACCAGCGAGCCGTTCACCAGGCCGACCACGACCCCGGCGAACAGCGCGAGCAGCAGCGCCGGGGCCAGGCCGTAGCCGAGGTAGAGCGGCAGCAGCGCGCTGGCGAGCGCCATCGTGGACCCGACCGACAGATCGACGCCCTCGGTGCCGATGACCAGCGCCATGCCGAGCGCGACGATGACGATGGGGGAGACCTGGACGAGCTGGGTGCGCAGATTGCCGACGGTCAGGAAGTGGTCGGTGAAGACCGCGTTGAAGACCAGGAGCGCGGCGACGGCGCCGTAGACGCCGTACCGCTGGAGCAGTCCGGTGACCCGGGACCTGTCGAGGCCGCGGGCGGAGAGGGTGATGGGGACATCGGTCATCGCCGGTCCTCCTTGGGGGCAGCGGGTTCTTCGGGGGCCGCGGATCCCTTCGTCGCACCGACTGTCGCATCAGCTGTCTCATCAGCTGTCTCGTCGGCCAGGACGGCGAGGAGTTCGCTCTCCTCGACCCGGTCGCCGGTCAGTTCGCCCGCCACCGCGCCGCCGCGCAGGACGAGGATGCGGTCGGAGCCCTCGATGAGCTCCTCGATGTCGGAGGAGATCAGCAGCACCGCCAGACCCTCCTGCGCGAGGTCGTCGATCAGCGCCTGCACCTCGGCCTTGGCGCCCACGTCGATGCCGCGGGTGGGCTCGTCGAGCAGCAGGACCTTGGGCTCCAGGCAGAGCCAGCGGGCCAGCAGCACCTTCTGCTGGTTGCCGCCGGACAGTTCGCCGACCTTCTGCTCCGGGCTGGACGCCTTGATCCGCAGCCGCTTCATGAACACGTCGACGATGCGGTCCTGCCGCCCGCGCGAGACGATCCCGGCGCGCGAGAGCCGGGGCAGCGCGGCGAGCACGATGTTCTCCCGGACCGACAGACCGGGGACGATGCCCTCGGCCTTGCGGTCCTCGGGCAGCAGGCTGATCCCGGCCCTGATCGCCGCGGCGGGGGTGAGCCGGCGCAGGGGGCGGCCGCCGACGCTGATCTCGCCGCCGTCCAGCGCCAGCGCCCCGGCCACGGCCTTGGCGGTCTCGCTGCGACCGGAGCCCAGCAGCCCGCCCAGCCCGAGCACTTCGCCCGGATGCAGTTCCAGGCCGACGTCACGCAGTACCTGCCCGCTGGTCAGCCCGGTCGCGGTGAGTACGGGCCGACGTTCGGCCTGGTGCCCGTCGCCGAAACCGGTGGTGCCGTGCCGGCGGACCTCCGCGATCTCGCGGCCGAGCATCATCGACACCAGCCGCATCCGGTCGAGCTCGCGCAGCTCGCCGGTGTGCACATGCCAGCCGTCCCGCAGGACCGTGACGCGGTCGCAGATCCGGTACAGCTCGTCCAGCCGGTGGCTGACGTAGACGATCGCGATGCCGCGGCCGTGCAGCTCGCCGATCACCCGGAAGAGCGTCTCGACCTCGCGGGGTTCGAGCGAGGACGTGGGCTCGTCCATCACGACCACCCGGGCCCGCACGGACACCGCCCGCGCCAGGGCCACCATCTGCTGGGTGCCGACGCCGAGCGTGTGCAGCGGCCGGCGCGGATCGGCCCTGACCCCGAAGCCGGTCAGCAGCTCGGCGGCCTCGCGGTGCATCCGGGGGAAGTCGATCAGACCGAACCGGTTCTTGGGCTCACGGCCGAGGAAGATGTTGCGGGCCACGCTCATCAGGGGGACGAGGTTGACCTCCTGGTAGATGGTCGAGATCCCCGCCTGCTGCGCCTCGTAGGGGCGGTGGAACGAGACCGGGGCGTCGCCGAGCCGCAGCTCCCCGCCGTCCGGGCGGTGGACGCCGGTGAGCAGCTTGATCAGCGTCGACTTGCCGGCGCCGTTCTCCCCGACCAGTGCGTGGATCTCACCGGCCCGCAGGGCGAAGGACACCTCGTCGAGCGCCACCACGCCGGGGAAGCGTTTGCTGACGCGGACGGCCTCCAACACGGCCGGTGCGCCGGGTGGTTCCGCGGTGCCGGCCGGCACGGACGCCGCCTCGACGGCTTCGGATGGTGCCATGGTCGTGGCCTTCCGGGGGAGAGCTGGTGGGGGTCCGGACCGCCCGCGCCGGTGCGGGGGCGGCCCGTCGCGCGGCCTGCGGCCTCGGGCTCGGGGCTGTGGGCCCGGGTCAGTACGCCCCGCCCAGCGACGCCTTGGCGTTGCTGTCGTCGTACGCCCGGTCGGAGATGATCACGTTCTCCGGGATGCCCTCGCCGCCGAAGAACTTCTGGGCGGTGGCGAACGCCAGCGGCCCGAAGCGCGGGTTGGACTCGATGACGGCGTTGTACTCGCCGTTGACCAGCGCCTGGACGGCGTTGCGGGTGCCGTCGACCGACACGATCTTGATGTCCTTGCCCGGCTTCTTGTTCGCGCCCTTGAGCGCGGTGACCGCGCCGAGGCCCATCTCGTCGTTCTCGGCGTAGACGGCGGTGATGTCCGGCTTGGACTGGATGAGCTGCTCCATGACCTGCTGGCCCTTGTCACGGGCGAACTCGCCGGTCTGCTGGGCGACGATCTCCAGTCCGGGCGCCTGGGCCTTGAGCTGGTCCACGAAGCCCTTGGTGCGGTCGGTGGTGACGTTGTTGCCCGACGCCCCGAGCAGGATCGCCACCTTGCCCTTGCCGCCGGTCGCCTTGATCATCGCGTCGGCCGCGCGCTTGCCCTGCTCGACGAAGTTGGAGCCGAGAAAGGCCACATAGTCCTTGCAGGCGGTGGCGTTGAGCTTGCGGTCGATGGTGATGACCGGGACGTGCTTGGCCGCGGCGGCCTGCAGCGCCGGCTCCAGCCCGTCGGAGTTGAGCGGCGCGACGATGAGCAGCTGCGCTCCCTGGGAGAGCATGTCCTGGATGTCGCTGATCTGCTTGGGCAGCTGGGACTGGGCGTTGGTGGTGAGCAGCTTCTTCACACCGAGCTTGGTGGCCTCCTCCTTGATCGACTGGGTCTCCGCGATCCGGAAGGGGTTGGCCTCCTTCTCGGACTGGGAGAAGCCGACCACCGCGTTCTTGAGGTCCAGCTTGGTGGCGCCGTAGCTCTGCAGCGTGCAGCCCGTGCCCGCGGCACCGGTGGTGGGCGCGACGGTCTGCGCTTCCGCGCCGGTGTCGCCGGTGGCCTTGTCGGTCGTCTCCTGCTTCGAGCAGCCGGCGGTCGCCAGCCCGGCCATCACGACGAGTACACAGGCGGCGGCGAGGGTGCGGGATCTCTGGGTGGTCATGCTCACGACACTCCTTGGGTACGACGGCGATGCCGCCGAGCAGTACGTGGTCCGGTCCTGGAGTTCTGCGGGGCGCGCACGCCGGCGGACCGCCGCGCGAGGGGAGCGCGGTGCCCGGGCAGCGAGGTGACGTGCGCCGATACCGGTGATCCGGCGGCTGAGGAGGCTCTCCCGCCACTCGGCTTTACAACGTTATATACGCGCTGCGCGGCGCCGACAAGCGTTCGGTTCCCGCATTTCCAAAATGTGTCCGGCCTGGAACTCGCCATCCGGCACCCATCGTTGATGTCCTGCGTGGACTGCGTGGACTGCGTGGACTGCGTGGACTGCGTGGACTGCGTGGACCTTCTTTCCAACGATGCATGCCGAAATGCCGGTCGGGCCCCGTCCAGGTGTGGACGGGGCCCGACCGGCAGCCGGCGCCCGAGCGGGCGTGGCGGCGGCGTCCTACTGGGAGACGCGCACGTAGTCGATCTGCATCTTCTGCGGGAGGACGGTCGTGGCGTCGGGCGCCCCGGGCCAGTCACCGCCGACCGCGTTGTTGAGGATGAGGTAGAAGGGGTGGTCGTACACCCACGGGCCCCTCGTCGACTCCACCACCGCCTTGTCCGCGGTGAAGAAGGCGTGGCCGTCCACCGAGAACGTCATGTGGGTGGAGTCCCAGTCCACGGCGTAGATGTGGAAGGCCGAGGCGAAGTCGCTGCCCGCGAGGGTGTACGGCGAGCCGTAGCCGTTTCCGCCGTTGTAGGCCGGGGCGTGCAGCGTGGAGTAGACCGAGTCGGCGACCTTGCCGACATGCTCCATGATGTCGATCTCACCGGAGTTCGGCCACGGCGTACCGGTCTTGAAGTTGGACCCGAGCATCCAGAACGCGGGCCACAGGCCCTGCGTGCCGCTCACCTTGATCCGCGCCTCGACGTGGCCGTAGGTGAAGTTGAAGTGGTCCGAGGTGTTGATCCGGCCGGAGGTGTACTGGCCGCTGGCCTCCTTGCGCGCTTCGATGACGAGGTTGCCCGCGCCGTCCATGGCGGTGTTGTCACCGTTGGTGTAGTACTCGAGCTCGCCGTTCTGGCCGTTGCCGACGTCCTGGGTCCACTTGCCGGTGTCCGGCCTGGTGCCCGCGGCGCCGTTGAACTCGTCGCTCCACACCAGGTGTTCGGGGTTGCCGGGGTTCGGCGGCAGGGCGGGCGGCGCCGTGGGGCTGCCACCGGTGCCGTAGACGTCGAAGGTCCACAGCGAGTAGCCGTAGCTGCTGCTGCGGGCGGTGCCGTACATCCGCACATAGCGGCCGTTGCCGTCGACGGTCAGGGTCTCCTTGAAGCCCTTGCCGGTGGTGGTGGAGTAGATGCTCGCCCAGTTGGTGCCGTCGGGCGAGACCTGGATCTGGTAGGCGGTGGCGTAGGCCGGGTCCCACTGGAGCACGACCTTGGTGACGTGCGCGGTCGCGCCCAGGTCGACGGCGATCCAGCCGGGGTCGACCCAGCCGTTGGTGTCGCTGGTCGCCCACCGGGTGGCCGGGTCCTCGTCGAGGGCCTTGGCCGGGGTGCAGCCGGTGCAGCTGTTGGCGTTCTGGTAGGTCGAGGCGGTGGCCGGCTTGTTGTACGAGAGCAGCGCCGAGCCGTCCTGGGGCGGCTGCGTGCCGCCGCCGGTGGTGAAGACCTGGAACTCCCAGAGCGAGTACCCGTACGCGGTGGCGCGCTGGGTGCCGTACACGCGGATGTAGCGGCCGGTTCCCGACAACGTGATCAGTTCGGTCGCGCCCGGTCCCGTGGTGGTGGAGTGGATCGTGGTCCAGTTGATGCCGTCCGCCGAGGTCTGGATCTGGTAGGCCCTGGCGTAGGCGGTCTCCCAGCTCAGCTGCACTCCGCAGATGCTCTGGCCGGTGCCGAGGTCGACCTGGAGCCACTGGGGGTCGGCGGCGGCGCTGGACCAGCGGGTCCCGGCGTTGCCGTCCACCGCCGCGGTCGCGGGGGTGCCGGCGTTCTCGGTGGAGGACGCGGTCGCCGGCTGGTTCAGCGCGGCGTCGGCGGTGCCGCAGGCGGGAGTGGTGGGGCCGGTGGTGCCGTAGACCTGGAACTCCCACAGGGAGTAGCCGTACTGGGTGTGCCGGACGGTCCCGTTGATCCGCACGTACCGGCCGCTGCCGGTGACGTTGAGGGTCTCGGTGCCGCCCGCGCCGGTGGTGGTCGTGTACACCGTGGTCCAGTCGGTGCCGTCGGGCGACGTCTGGATCTGGTACGCGGAGCCGTACGCGGTCTCCCAGTTGAGCACGACCTTGCTGATCGTGGCAGTCGCGCCGAGATCGACCCGCAGCCACTGCGGATCGGCGGCGGCGCTGGACCAACGGGTCCCGGCGTTGCCGTCGACGGCCGCGGAAGCGGGAGTGCCGGCGTTCTCCGTGGACGACGCCGTCACCGGCTTCCCCTGCGACAGCAGCGCGTCGGCCGCTTGCGCGGGGGCTCCGGCCGCAGTCAGGGAAAGGGCTGCCACCAGTGCGGCGACCAGGGTCAGGACGAGGGGCCGCCAGGGGTGTCGATGGGGCTTCCGGCGGGGCCGGATGGTGCCGGGACTGCCTGTCATGGCATCTCCTATCGGTGGAAGCGCTCTCTGCGCAGGGATGAGTGCGGCGGTGCCGCCATCACGTCAGAAGGGGGAGAGCGCTCCACCGCGGTGAGCGCGAACCGGCCTGGCCGGGTGAATTGAAGAATTCTTCACTTCCGTACATCATGTCCTCATCAAGGGGGGCGGCATGCGGGAGGTGCGATGACGGAGATGACACCCGAGGCGGTCCGTGGGCAGGTGGCGGAAGCGCGTGCCGCCCTGGCGGCAGCGGTGGACAGCGGCGAGTACGGGGCGATCTCCGGGGCCCTCGACGCGCTGGAGGAATCGCTGGGGCTGGCCAGGCTCCATGGTGTCGAGCTCCCCGCGGCCGACGGGGGCGAGAGGACGTGAGGACCGTGCCGGTTCCGCTGTACCAGGCGAAGGCGGAGCTCTTCCGGATGCTGGGGCACCCGGTCCGCATCCGGGTCCTGGAGCTGCTGCAGGACGGGCCGATGCCGGTCCGCGAGCTGCTGGCCGCGATCGAGGTGGAGCGCTCCAACCTCTCGCAGCAGCTGGCGATCCTGCGCCGGTCGGGGATCGTCACCTCGACCCGTGAGAAGGACACCGTGGTCTACTCCCTGTCTGCCGGGGATGTCGCCGATCTGATGCGGGCGTCACGCCGGGTCCTGAACGGACTGGTCGGTGAAGTGGCCGCGGGCCACGTCCCAGGCCCTAGGCTCAGCCCGTGACCACAACCGGCGATGAAGAACTCGACAGCCAGCAGCTCGGCCCGCGATGGCAGGACGCGACACCGCGGGAGCGGCTCGCCCTGATCCGCGACTTCCGTCATCAGCCGCTGACTCCCCGGCAGGCGCGCCGGATCCGCATCGTCGTCGCCGCGTTCTTCATGGCCGTCGCGGCGGCCGTGCTGGTGGTGCGGCTCGGCGACCAGCCGTCGGTCCTGGTCGTGGGCGTGTACGGGGCGGCGCTGATCGTGTGCGGCGTGGTCATCGAGCTGAGCCGGAAGGGCCGGACCCGGGTGGCCATGTGGCTGCTGGGCGCCGGTCTCCTCGCGGTCGCCGGCGCCGAACAACTGCTGCGGACCCTCTGAACACCTGCTGAGGCATACAGAGGGAGAGCGCTCTCCTCCTGCTGTGACACGGGGCGGCCCACTTCCGTGCCGCCCCGCGCCCCGTACTCATGCCGTCAGCGGGTTACGGGTACGACGTCACCGTGGACGGCACCGTCGAGGTACCCGACGTCGGCGACCCGACGTCGTTGATGACGTGGGCGTACTGGCCCATGCCGCCGAGCGACACCACCAGCAGGTCGTGGAACCTCACGCCCGGCTTGTTCGGTGCCTCGAAACCGTGGTCCTGCACGATCGTCGGATCCGCGGTGAAGTTGCAGTAACTGCCGAGGCCCCAGCCCTCATGCGTCGTGACGTTGTCGTCGACCTTGTAGGCGGCGAAGCCCCTGATGCTGCCGTTCTGGATGGCGGCCTGGTTCGGCGGGTCGTAGGCGATCTCGTTCTGGAAGAAGATCGTCCTGCCGTTCTCGCCGCTCCACTCCACGTCGTACTTCTTGAAGTGCTCGACGAAGAGTCCGGTCGCCAGCACATTGGCGCCGTTGACCTTCAGCCCGTAGTCGGACGGGTTGGTGTTCCAGCCGACGCCCGCGCCGTGGTCGGCGCGCCACAGCCAGGTGTGGTCGATGATCGTGTCGTTGCTGTTCACCTCGACCGCGGTGGTCGCCTGGCCGGGGCCCGCGCCACCGATCCGCACGAACACGTCCTGCATGGACGTGGGGTCGGCGGCGTGGCCGGCGGAGGATCCGGCCGGGCCGATCTGCAGCAGCACCGGCGAGTTGACCGTACCGGCGTCGATCAGGAAGCCGGCCAGCTTGACGCCGTTGACGTCGGCGACCTTGACCGCTGTCACGCCGTTGTCCGGAACGATGGTGGCCAGGCCGAGACCGAGCACGACGGTGTCGGCGCGGGTCACGTTGATCGCCTGGTCGACGTGGTAGACGCCAGGAGTGAAGAGCAGATTGAGACCCTGGGCGAGCGCCGCGTTGATGGTCGCCGCGGAGACCCCCGGCTTCGCCACGTAGAACTGGCTCAGCGGAAGCGAGGTGCCCGGCGTGTTCGGCCAGGACGTACCGACGGCGTTGACGCGCTTGGACGGGACGAAGACCTTGTAGTCGTTGCCGTCCAGGTACATGTACGGCTTCTCGCGCGACACCGGGGTGGTGGCGAGCGTCGTGTACACGGGGTTCGGGAAGCCCTGCGCCGGAGCGCCCTGGACACCCGAGAACACCATGTTCCAGACGCCGTTGGTCCAGCCGCCGACCGAGCTGTCACGGGTGTACCACTGCTGCTGCGAGTACGGGCCGACGGTGCCGTCGATCTTGCTGTCGGCGATGTAGCCGCCGCTCGCCCAGCCGTAGCTCGCGGGCGCCAGGTTCAGCCCGCCCTTGACGTGGATCCGGCGGAAGGGCGCGGCCTGCGCGACCGCCCACCGGTCGGTGCCGTTGGACGGCGTGATCGCCAGGTTCTCCGCGGAGCGCCAGAAGTTCTGGGTGGCGTTGCCCGCCATCCAGCCGGCGTCGACGGTGATGTCACCGTTGATCTGGGTGTCGTCGGGGTTGAGGCCGAGACCCGAGATCGAGGTGTAGAAGCCGATCTGCGCGTTCAGGCCGCTGTACGTGCCCGGCTTGAAGAACAGCTGGTACCGGCCGGTGCCGAACTGGGCCGACTCCTGCTGCGTGAAGATCTGGTCCAGCGTCCCCTGGATGTTGGGGGTGGACGGGTCGAAGACCTTCACGTTGGGACCGAGGTCACCGCCGCCCTCGATCGGGCCACCGGGGTCGGTGGTGCCGCCCGGGGTGCCGTAGACCTGGAACTCCCACAGCGAGTAGCCGTATACGGTCGCGCGGGTGGTGCCGTAGACCCGGACGTAGCGCCCGGTGCCGGTCACGTTCAGCGTCTGGTTGCCGCCGGTGCCCGTGCTGGTGGAGTAGACGTCGGTCCACGTCGACGCGTTGTCGGACGTCTGGACCTTGAAGGCTTTGGCGTACGCCGCTTCCCAGTTGAGGGTGACGGAGCTGATGGTCGCGGTGGCGCCGAGGTCGACCTGGAGCCACTGCGGGTCGGTCGCGGCGCTGGACCAGCGGGTGCCGGTGTTGCCGTCGACCGCGGAGGCGGCGGGCGTGCCCGCGTTCTCGGTGGACGACGCCGTGGCGGCCTTGCCCTGCGAGAGCAGCGTGCCCCCGGTGGGCGGCGTGGTGCCGCCCGGGGTGCCGAAGACCTGGAACTCCCAGAGGGAGTAGCCGTAGCCGGTGGCGCGGACGGTGCCGTACATACGGACGTAGCGCCCGGAAGCGTTGACGTCCAGCGTCTGGCTACCGCCGGGGCCCGTCGTGGTGGAGTACGCGTCGGTCCAGGTGGTGCCGTTGTCGGAGACCTGGATCGCGAAGGCCTTGGCGGACGCAGTCTCCCAGGTGAGGGCTATCCGGCTGATGGTGGCGGTGGCGCCGAGGTCGACCTGGATCCACTGGGGATCGGCGGCGGCGCTGGACCAGCGGGTGCCGGTGTTGCCGTCGACCGCGGCCGCGGCGGGGGTGCCGCCGTTCTCGGTGGACGACGCCGTCGCGGTCTTGCCCTGCGACAGGAGGGTGCCCGCCGCGTGCGCGGAGTGCGAGGGGATGAAGAGGAGCAGCGAGGCGATCAGCGCCGTGATGACCGCCACGGCCGTGTTGCGCAGGTTCACCGGCGCCGTCGGTCTCGGCGCAGGTGGACCGGTGGGGGGTGCGAGCATGAGCAACTCTCCTGTTTCCACGTGCGAGGGCAGGACTCGGTGGCCGTCCGGCCGTGCGGTGGCCGGACGACGCGATGCGGGCAGCGACATGCGGGTGCGTCCTCACGGGTGAGTCCTCACGCGTGAGAGAGCGCTCTCCCGGTACACCGCGATGGTTCTCCCTGTGTTTCCTGCATGTCAAGAGTTGTGCACGCAGTGCGAACGGGGACCGGGAGAAGCTCGGCGAACAACGGTAAATGGCCCGGAAATTGCGACAGATGTTGAAGCGGAGCGATGACCAGCGGGTATCCCGGAAAGTAGGTGTCTTCGGGTTCTGAACACGGGCGAGACCGTGACGGGGGTCATCGCCGCGCTTCGCCGGGCATGTCCTACGCTGTTCGCTGACGGCGCGCACCCTTCAGGGGCGCGACCTTTCACCGCCAGGAGTCGCAGCCATGCAGCGCACCATGTTCAAGTCCAAGATCCACCGTGCCCGGGTGACCGAGGCCGACCTGCACTACGTGGGCTCGGTGACGATCGACGCCGACCTCATGGAGGCGGCCGACCTCCTGCCGGGTGAGCTGGTCCATATCGTCGACATCGACAACGGCGCCCGGCTGGAGACGTACGTCATCGAGGGCGAGCGCGGTTCGGGTGTGATCGGGATCAACGGTGCCGCGGCGCATCTCGTGCACCCTGGCGATCTGGTCATCCTGATCAGCTACGCCCAGGTCGACGACGCCGAGGCGCGCGCCCTGAAGCCGAAGATCGTGCATGTCGGCGAGGGCAACCGGATCGTCGCGCTGGGCGCGGACCCGTCCGAGCCGGTTCCCGGCAGTGCGACCGTACGTGGCCCGCACGCCGTGGGCTCCACCGCGTAGCCGGTCGGGCCGCGCGGGTCCTTAAGTGGTGGCAGTGCGCGGGCGACCCTGCACGTCACGCTACGTATCGGCTGTGTGACATACCCGCATTCCGGGGGATCCGCGCGCCGACTCCGGCTAGTGTGCCCGATCATGACCGAACGTCCGTTTGAGGCCCTGGGGTTGAGCGCCGATGCGGACCGGGCCTACGGGTTACTGGTGGCCACGCGCGGTGTGGCGGCGGCCGGGCTGGCCCGGGACCTCGGGGTGCCGGTGACGCGGGCCGAGGCGGTCTGCGCGGAGCTCGGGGCGCGCGGGCTGGCCCGGTCCGGCGGTGACGGGCGCTGGTATCCGGCGCCACCGCGGGTCGGACTGCTGCCGCTGGTGGCCAGGACCCAGGAACAGCTGCGGCAGGGGCGGGAGTTGCTGGACCGGCTGGCGGTGGAGTACCAGCGGGTGCACGAGGGGTACCGGTCCGAGGAGATCGTCCAGGTCGTGGAGGGCTACGGCGCGGCCGGCCTGTGGGCCGAGCAACTGCGGCGCTCCGCGCGGACCGAGGTCGCCTCGTTCGTCCGCGGCCCGTTTCCCGCGGACGGCGAGTGGCACGACCCGCTGGACGTGGCGGAGCGGCTCGACGAGGGCGTCCGCCACCGGGTGGTGCGCGACCGGACGGCGCTGGAGACCCCCGGCGCCCTGGGCGGCGCGGGCGGCAGGCGAGCGGCCTGCGAGGAGGTCCGGGTGGCGCAGAGCCTGCCGATGCGGCTCTGCATCGCCGACCGGTCGCTGGCCCTGCTGCCGCTGGCCCCCGAGGTCGAAGTGCCGGGCCCGGCCATGCTGTTGGTGCGTCCCAGTGGTCTGCTGGACGCTATCGTCGCGCTCTTCGAGGCGGTGTGGGCGTCGAGTACGCCGTTGCGGGAGCGGGGTTCCGGTGGGCGCAGTGCCGTCCAGTTGCGGATCCTGGCGATGGTGGTGAACGGCAGCACCGACCAGGCGATGGCCCGCGCGCTCGGGGTCGCCGTCCGTACGGTGCAGCGCCATCTCGCGGTGATGGAGCGTGCGGCGGGCGTGGAGAACCGCGTCCAACTCGTCTGGCACGCGGCCCGGCACGGCTGGCTCGACGAGCCGGGCGCGGCGAAGGGCGCCGGGGTGGGCGGTACCGCCGGTGGGCAGGCGAACAGGGCCGCGAACGAGGCCGCAGACGGAGCCGCGGCGTCCGATTGACAGGAACGTGACGCGGAATGCCGGGTCGATGACTGTCAGGTATCCGACAACCTTGTCACGTTCCGCTGATACGGCTGAGGCGTAGGTATACGCAAGCGGTCCATTGGACCCGCCGTCGGCCGGTCGACCCCTGTACCGGCCGGCTCCGGTCAGATTCCAGGAGTCCTGCTTTGCGTATACCCATACAGCGGCGGCCCGGAAGACGCAGAGGCGTGGCGTCGGTCATCGCCGCCGCCGCCTCTGCCACCGTGGCCCTGCTCGGTCTCCAACTTCCCGCCGCCGCAACGGCGTCGGCCGTCCCCTCCGCCGCCCGGCCCGATGTCACGGCCCAGTGCGGCGCGGCCAAGCCCGGTCAGTTCAGCTGCTTCGCGCTGCGCCGCACCGACCTGCGCGGCACCGTCGGGATCAACACGGCGACCCCGAACGGCTTCGGCCCCGGGGACCTGCAGAGCGCCTACGCGCTCCCCGCCGACGGCGGCGCCGGCCAGACCGTGGCCATCGTCGACGCCTACGACAACCCGACCGCGGAGGCCGACCTCGCGGTCTACCGGGCGCAGTACGGACTCCCGGCCTGCACCACCGCCAACGGCTGCTTCAAGAAGGTCAGTCAGCGCGGCGGCACCGACTACCCGGCTCCCGACCCCGGCTGGGCGGGTGAGATCTCGCTGGACGTCGACATGGTGTCGGCGGCCGCCCCCAACGCCCACATCCTGCTGGTCGAGGCGGACGACCCCAGCTTCGAGAACCTCGGCGCGGCGGTGGACCAGGCGGTCGCACTCGGCGCCAAGTACGTCTCCAACTCGTACGGCACGGGCTACGACTCCACGCCCGGCAGCGGCGAGGACCCGTCGGAGACCACGGCGATGGACCCGTACTACAACCACCCGGGCGTGGCCATCGTGGCGTCCTCGGGTGACAGCGACTACGGCGTCAGCTACCCGGCGGCCTCCCAGTACGTGACCTCCGTCGGCGGAACCGCGCTGGCCAGGGACGCGGGCAGCGGCCGTGGCTGGACGGAGTCGGTCTGGCACAACTCGTACGGCGGGCCCGGTTCCGGGTGCTCGCTCTACGAGCCCAAGCCGGCCTTCCAGACGGACACGCCCTGCGCCAAGCGCGCGGTGGCGGACGTCTCGGCGGTCTCCGACCCGCTGACCGGTGTCGCGGTCTACCAGACCTACGGAGCCTCCGGCTGGTCGGTGTACGGCGGCACCAGCGCCGCCTCGCCGATCATCGCGGGCGTGTACGCCGCGGCCGGCACCCCCGGCGCCGGCACCTACCCGAACGCGTACCCGTACGCGAAGCCCGGTTCGCTCAACGACGTGACCACGGGCATCAACGGCACCTGCACGCCGGCCTACCTGTGCACCGCGGGCACCGGCTACGACGGCCCGACCGGCCTCGGCACCCCGAACGGCCTCGACGCCTTCCGCAGCGGACCGCACGGCGTGATCTCCGGTACGGTCACCGACCACGCCACCGGCGCGCCACTGGCCGGAGCGCAGGTCAAGGCAGGTGACCACAGCGCCGTCAGCGACGCCGCCGGCGGCTACAAGCTCGACATCCCGCCGGGCAGCTACGACGTCTCGGCGAGCGCCTACGGCTACGCCACGAAGACCGTCGCCTCGGTCGTCCTCGCCGACGGCGGTACGGTCACCCAGTCGTTCGCCCTGGACGCCGTGCCGCGCCAGACCGTCTCCGGCAAGGTCGCCGACGGATCCGGGCACGGCTGGCCGCTCTACGCGAAGATCACCGTGAACGGAGTACCGGGCGGCCCGGTGTTCACCGACCCGGCCACCGGCGCGTACCAGCTGACGCTCCCGCAGGGTGTCTCCTACACCCTGCACGTCACCGCGGCCTACACCGGCTACCAGTCGGTCGACAAGGTCGTCGCCGTCGGCACCGCCGACCAGACCGTGAACGTCGCCGTCCCGGTCGACGCGATCGCCGCGCAGGCTCCCGGCTACGCCGTCCACCTCAACGGCGCGACCGAACCGTTCGACTCCACCACCACCGCGCCCGCGGGCTGGAGCGTGACCAACGCCGACGGCACGACCGGCGGCTGGGGCTTCGACGACGCCGGCAAGCGCACCAACAAGACCGGTGGCACCGGCGGCTTCGCCATCATCGACAGCGACCACATCGGCAGCGGCAAGCACCAGGACAGCCAGCTGCTCTCCCCGTCGTTCGACCTGACCGGGAAGACCACCCCGGTGGTCGGCTTCGACACCGAGTACAAGGGCTACTCCAACTCGACCGCCGACGTGGACGTCAGCGCCGACGGCGGGACCACCTGGACCACGCTGTGGCACCAGACGACCACCTCGCTCCTCGGCCCCCAGCACGTGGACCTGCCGCTGACCGCCTACGCGGGCAAGAGCGACGTCCGGCTGCGCTTCCACTACTCCGGCACCTGGGCCTACTGGTGGGAGCTGGACAACGTCTTCGTCGGCCAGCGTTCCTACGACCCGGTCCCCGGCGGCCTGGTGGTCGGCAACGTGACGGACGCCAACACCCACACCGGTGTCAACGGTGCGACGGTGACCAGCGCCGACGCCCCCGCGGAGAAGACCACGACCGCGGCGACCCCGGACGACGCGGCGCTCGGTGACGGCTTCTACTGGGTGTTCTCGCACCTGACCGGAAAGCACCCCTTCGTGGCAGCGGCCGCCGGCTACTCCAAGGCCAGTGCCACCGCGAACGTGCCGCCGGACGGCACCGTCCGCGCCGACCTCGCGCTCAAGGCGGGCCGGCTGCAGGTCACTCCCGGCGCCATCAGCAAGACGGCCGCCTGGGGCGGCACCGCCACCCAGAAGGTGACGGTGAAGAACACCGGCACCGCTCCCGCCACCCTGAACGTCGGCGAGACCGCGGGTGACTTCGTCATCGCGAAGACCGGCGGAGCCCCGCTGAACCTCGTGAGGACCAGCACGTCCAAGCTGGCGCTCACGTCGGACAAGGCGCCCCGGGTCACCCCCGCGGCGCAGGGTGCGGCCGGCACCGCCTGGCAGACGATCGCCGACCTGCCGGTGACCACGGGCGACAACGCCGTGGGCGTCGCCAACGGCACCGTCTACTCGGGCTTCGGCTTCACCGGGGCCGCGGACACCAGCGACCTGTACGCCTACGACACGACCGCGGGCACCTGGACCAAGAAGGCCGCCGCGGCCGACACCCGTGAGGCACCCGCCCACGGAGTCATCGGCGGCAAGTTCTACATCGCGGGCGGCTGGGGAGCCTCCGGCGCTCCGGACGCCAAGCTGGAGATCTACGACACCGCGGCCAACACCTGGTCCACCGGCGCGGCGACCCCGAAGCCGTACGCCGGCTCGGGCAGCGCCGTCGTCAACGACAAGCTGTACGTCGTCGGCGGCTGCACCGCGACCGCCTGCGGCACCACCGACGTGTCGGTCTACAACGCGGCGTCCAACAGCTGGTCCGCGGCGGCCGCCTACCCGGAGGCCATCTCCTGGGAGGCGTGCGGCGCCATCAGCGGCAAGCTGTACTGCTCCGGCGGGACCACCGACGCGGGCACCGTCAAGCACGGCTACGTCTACGACCCGGCCACGAACGCCTGGTCGCCGATCGCCGACCAGCCCACCGACCAGTGGGGCACGTCGTACACCTCCGCCAACGGCCTGCTGCTGATCGCCGGCGGCGCCATCAACAGCGGTGCGGCCATCACCAACCAGGCGTGGGCCTACAACCCGGCCGACAACACCTGGAGCGCACTGCCCAACGCCAACGCGTCGGTCTACCGCGGCGGCGCGGGACCGGGCTTCTACGCGATCGGCGGCCTGGCGGGCCAGACGCCCGTCAAGACGGCTGAGCTGCTGCCCGGCTACGACCAGTCGGACAGCGCCGACGTCAGCTGGCTGAGCGAGAGCACGGACAAGCTGACCGTGGCGGCCGGCGCGACGGTCTCGTTCACCGTCACGCTGGACGCGTCGGTCCCGGAGGTCACCCAGCCCGGCACGTTCCACGCCTCGCTGGCGCTGACCAGTGACACCCCCTACCGGCTGGACCCGATCGGTGTCACGTTCACCGTCAAGCCCCCGGCCACCTGGGCCAAGATCACCGGTACGGTGACCGGCGCCGGCACGCCGCTTGCGGGTGCGACCGTCCAGATCAACACCTGGGCGACGCACTACACGCTCAAGACGGGCACGGATGGTACGTACGCCCTGTGGCTCGACGTCCGCAACAACCCGCTCACCCTGATCATCGCCAAGGACGGCTACCAGCCGACCACCACCACCGTGAAGATCAAGAAGGGAGCGGTCACCACCAGTAACTTCAATCTCCTGAAGGATTGACGAAAGGTGAGCTGACCCGCTGAGATCCGTGGAGGGGACCGGGCGAACCGGTCCCCTCCACGCGGGTGGCGGCAGCGCCACCCCAAGGGAAGGCCGCTTCATGAACACCGCCTGGTCCGGACTGATCGACGACGCCGCACTGTTCCCGCCCGGGGACGTACCGCTGCCGCGGGCGCTGCCCGCGCACCTCGGCCACCGGACGGCGTGGTTCGCGGACCTCGTCGGCCCCTTCGTCTTCCCGGCCCCCCGGCTCGGCGAGCTCGCCGCCGCCATCGCGGCGCTCCCCGGCGACGACGTCATCGGCATCGGCCTGACCGTGCCCGGCGGCACCCCGGCCCTGCCGCCCGCGCTGGACCTGCTCGCGAAGGTGTCCGGCGCCCGTCTCGCGGCCGTGGAGATCGCGCTGCCCGACGGCGCCGCG
Organism: Streptomyces fildesensis; assembly: GCF_016107395.1. Classification (GTDB taxonomy): domain Bacteria; phylum Actinomycetota; class Actinomycetes; order Streptomycetales; family Streptomycetaceae; genus Actinacidiphila; species Actinacidiphila fildesensis. The sequence continues at coordinate 20,527 of NZ_JAAIKO010000007.1, read as the reverse complement.
ATCGGTGCGGCGCTCGCCGTCCTCGACCGCGAGCTGCCCGCGGACGTCACCGCCCATGTGGAGGTACCGCGCGGCGCCCTCGGCCCGGACGTGGCCGACGCCCTCGCGGCGAGCCGGCACCACGCCAAACTGCGCACCGGCGGCACCGCCGCCGCGGCGTTCCCCGGCGAGGCGGAACTGGCCGGGGCGATCATCACCTGCGCGAGCCGCGGACTGGCCTTCAAATGCACCGCGGGACTGCACCACGCCCTGCGGCACACCGACCCCGCGACCGGCTTCGAGCACCACGGGTTCCTCAACGTCCTGCTGGCCACCGAAGCGGCGCTGGACGGGGCCGGCAGCGACGCGGTGGCGGCGCTGCTCGCCGAGCGGACGGCCGGCACGGTCCGTGACCGCGTCGAGCGGCTCGGCGCCGAAGGCGTCGCGCGGGTGCGCTCCGCCTTCACGTCCGTCGGCTCCTGCAGCGTCCACGAGCCCGTCGACGACCTGACCGCGCTGGGCCTGCTGACCGCACCGGCCGAGCAGGGCTGAGGGCTACCCCGGCGGGGAGGACAGCAGCCGCCCGCCCTGCGGAGTGCGCAGATACAGCACTTCCCGGCCCGACCGCGTGCTGCTGACCAGCCCTGCCCTGCGCAGGACACCCAGGTGGTACGAGACCGTCGCGGGACTGAGGAAGCGGGTGGCGGCCAGCGCCGTGGTGGTCGCCGGCCGGTCGAGCGAGGCGAGCAGATCGGCGCGGGTCGGGCCCAGCAGCCGGGCCAGTTCCGCGCTGGGCGGCGCCCTGTCCGCCGCCGGCGGCCGCGCCGGGTAGATCAGCGCCGGTGGCCGGAGCGGCACCCCCCGGACCGGGTCGATGGAGACGCCGATCGCGTAGGCCACCAGGGACGGCACGAGCAGCACCATCGGCACGGGCAGGGTCACCTCGAAGCGGCTGTCGACGCGGAGGGTTCCGCCGTCCCAGCGGATCGACGGATGCAGCGAGTCGAAGAGGCGGGCGGCGCCGTAGCGGGCCAGGGTCAGGGCCCGCTGGTCGACCTCGGCCTCCAGCACCGCCCGGGCCTGCGGCCAGTGGGCCGCGAAGCCGCTCTCCCAGTAGCGGCCCAGCTCGTCCGCGGCGCGCTCGGCCAGATACCGGCCGCCGCGGTCCAGCGTCTCGCGCACCACGTCCGGCAGTTCCCGTCCCGCCAGCCCGTTCGCGGGGCGGCCGACCCGCACCGCCTCCATTTCGGCGACGACCCGCTCCGGCGGGGTGGTGCGCACCTGCTCCAACTCGTCGGCGACATCGGGGGAGGGGACACTCGGATACGGAGTCAGGAAGTCCGGCAGATAACCGGCCCGGTCCACCGCGAGCGCGGTCAGCAGCGGCAGGTCCTCCCGGCGCAGCAGCCGCCGGGCCCGGTACACCCAGGGGTCCGCGCTCAGCGGTCCCCGCACTCCCCACGGCATCAGGGTGCCGGCCGCCTCGATCAGCGGTGAGACGGCGAACCGGGACCTGGCCAGCCCGGTGGAGTCCACTGCCAGTCGGATCATGCTCTCCCCCGGGGCCCCGCGGCCCGCTCACCCTTTGAACCTCATCGAATCCTGGCACAAACGCTCGCGGTACGGCGGGGCACATAGCAGCCTGTGCGGTGCGGGGGCGCACCGTCGGACGGACGGGGGAGTCCGGGCGGCGCGCCCCCGTTCAGCCGTACAAAACGGCGGAACAACGGGGATTGGGGACGGGTCCATGGTCGCAGTGCGGTTCCGCAGACGGACGATGACGGGGCTGGTGGCCCTGGCGGCCGCCGGCGCGCTCACAGCAGGGGCGGCCCCCACGGCCGTTCCCGCCGGGGCGCCGGCCACCGCGCCCCAGCGCACGGGTCACCTCACCGGGCAGGCGCCGTGCCCGGGGCAGGAGAAATTCACCTGCGCCACCCTCGCCGTCCCGCTCGACCACTCCGGGCGCACCCATGGCACCCTGGCGCTCAGCGTGGCCATGACCGGCAACACCCGGGCACCCAAGGGCGATCTGATCTTTCTCGCCGGAGGACCGGGGCAGCCGGGCGTGCCCCTCATGACCAGGATCGCGGGCATCATGGCGCCCGTACTCGGCCAGTACCGGATGATCATGATCGACCAGCGGGGCACCGGCGCGGGCGCGCTCCAATGCCCGCAACTCCAGAAGGAGATGGGATCCTCCGACCTGACGCCGCCCACTCACCAGGCCGTCAAGGACTGCGCGGCCGCCATCGGCCCCGACCGGCGCTACTTCAGCACCGCCGACACCGTCGGCGACCTGGACCTGCTGCGGCAGGCGCTGGGCGCCCGCAGGATCACCCTGGACGGCGTCTCCTACGGCACCTTCGTCGCCGAACGGTACGCACTGGCGCACCCGGACCGGGTCAACCGGCTGGTGCTGGACTCGGTGGTGCCGCAGCAGGGCGACAACCTGCCGGACCTGACCACCCTCACCGCCACCGCCCGGGTGCTGCGCGCCGCCTGCGCGGCCACCGCGTGCACCACCGACCCGGCCCGTGACCTCGCCCAGGTGGTGCGGACCTACCACAACGGGCCCGCCGTCCTGGACATGATCACCACCTACGAGTTCGTCGACCCCGACTTCAAGGGCGTCCCCGAGGCGCTGCACCTGGCGGCGGCCGGCCAGCCGCAGACCTTGCAGGGGTACATCGACGGCACCCGGGAAGGGTCGGCGGCCACGGCCGAGCAACTCAGCCAGGGTCTGCACGCCAGCACGCTGTGCGCCGACTACCACTACCCGTGGGGCACGTCCGACACTCCGGTCGACGGCCGGGCCGCGGCGCTGGACAGGGTCGAGCGCAAGCTCGCACCGGCCCGCACCTGGCCCTTCGACGCGGCCACCGCCACCCGTAACGGCTTCATCCTCAGCTGCCTGGACTGGCCGCGCGAACCCGTGCCGGCGGCCCCGCCCCGTCACCGGAAACTGCCCCGGGTGCCGGTGCTGCTGCTCGGCGGCGACCGGGACGTGTCCACCCCGATGGAATGGCTCCGCCAGGAGGCGAAGATGGCCCCGCTCGGCCAGGTCGTGATCGTGCCCGGAGCGGCGCACTCCGTGCAGAGCCGGGCCACCAGCGACGCCGGACGCCAGGCGGTCTACGATTTCCTGCTGCGCGGCTGACAGCGGCCCATCGAACGCGAGGCCCCCGCCGGCCCTTCCCCGGGCACCGGCAGGGGCCTCGTCGCTCGTGGCCGTGCTACAGCCCGTCACGAGCCCCGCTCAAGACCGGGCATTGAAGATGGGACCAGGCCAACGACCAGCCCGACCCACCAGGTTGCGCCGCCTGCTGGGTCGGGCCCTTCACCCGCCGTCGGGGCGGGTGAGGGTGTGACAGCGTCGGCCCCGGGATCCGCGGCCAACTCCGGGTCCCGGGGCCGACGTCTACACGCGCGGACCCTGCGCTCCGGCGCCGGTGGGGTGATTCGATTTCGCGCAGCATCTTTTCCATCGAACCGATCTACCGCGAGGCCGCGACGGCCTGCTCGTAGAGGGAACCGATCACGCTGTCGAAGGCCGGGCTGTACGAGACGTCCGGAGTGTCGCCGCCCTCCTCGTAGCCGCCGATGACACCGATGACCGTCCCGGTACCGGTGTCCGGGTCCAGGCCGGTGACCCAGGGGCTACCGCTGGTCCCGCCCGTGTAGTCGGTGCAGGCGATCCGCAGTTGGTCGGCGGTGTACGCCGTGGCGTCGTTGTAGCAGGTGAGGGGTGCGTCCGCGGTGGACGGGTAGCCGGTGATCCGTACGGTGGTGGCCGTCGTCCCGTCGTTGTCGCCGCTCCCGCTGGTGCCGATCGTGTAGCCGCCGACCACGTCCTGGATCTCACGGCCGTTCACAGGCGCCACCTCGGCGAACGCCACGTCCAGGTCCTGGTCCGCGCCGCTCGTCCACCCCGGGGCGAGCGTCACGCTCTCCAGCGGCCAGACACCGTACGGTGCTTCGCCGTCGTGGTAACCCGGTACGAAGACCGTGTCGCCGGTACCCCCGGACAGGCAGTGCGCCGCGGTCACGACGACGTTCTTGCCGGCGCTCTGCACCACGCTCGCCGTGCAGTAATGGCCGCCGGACAGCCCGCCGTCGAAGAGCGCGCCGACCTGCTTGATGCTCGCCGTCGCGTGCACGGTGTTCGACACCCCGGGAAGCCCGGCGAACACAGCGGGCCCACTCACCGCTTCGGAGGCCGCGAACGGCGACTCGCCCGTCGCGACGACCACTCCGGTCCCCGCGACCGTGACGGTCAGCCAGGCCACGACCAGGACACCGGTCCTGCCCAGCAGACGGGACAGGGTATGAACCGTTCCGCGCATGGGCTGCAGACGCTTTTTCATACGGCGGGCCCTCTCTCGTCGCCCCGGTTGACCTGATCATCCCGAGCCAGTGTGAGAGTCCTGTGAGAGCGCTGTGTGAGCGTTCTGAGAAGAGCCGGCAGCGCGGCCAGGTGGCGGTATCGAATGCTTCGCTTGCACGGGCGACTCCTTGAACAGATGAGCGATGTCTTACATCTGTACTTGGGCCGGGCGTCCAAACGCGTTACACGCCTTCTTCCACCACCAGCCGCGGAGCCGGGGCGCCCTGCGCCGCACCGGGACGGTCCGCCAGCTCGCGGGCCCAGCCGACGAGGCCCGCGATGTCGATCCCGTACGGCGCGGCGTCCCGGTACGGCTCGATGCCGTCAGCGCCCCTGCGCAACAGGGTCGCCGCGCCCGACGCGTTGCCCCGCAGCGCGTGGGTGAGCCCCACGGCGAGCTGTGCCAGGGCGCGCCACAGCGCCCGCTGCGGCTCGTCGGCCGCCTTCCACGCGTCCTCCAGCACCTCATGGGCGTGGAACGGCAGCCCCGCGTCGAGCAGTCGCTGCGCCTCGGCCAGCGACTGCCCGGGGGAGCGCGGCACGCCCTCGGGCTGCCGCTCCACGCCGGGCGCCCCGTACGGCAGGGGCCGGCCGAGTCCGTCGCGTGGCCGGGCGTTGCGGGCCCGCCCTGACGGGTCGCGGTCGCGGTCGTCGGGCAGGGCACTGTCGTACGGGGAGGTCTCGTCCATCGTGCGATTGTTCATCAGTTCCCCTCCCGGATGTGTGAGGGACGGGTCAGGACATCTGGGACGGATGTCGGCCCGGAGGCCCCCAGCGGGCCCGGACTTTGCGAGTATCGCTGCCCATGAGGCCCGTCACAGTGCCCGAAACGCGAACCAGCCATGGCCGCCACCGCGCGCGGCACCGGTCCCGGCGTCGCGCTTCCGGCCGGACGGCCGCCCTGGCCGGGGTGACGACGGTGTTGTCGCTGGCCACCGCAGCGGCCTGGTTCGGGTTCGGTTCCATCGGCCCGATCGACCCCCTCATCGGCCCGCGGTCGCAGGACCGGGCGGCCTCGGTCCCCGCCGTCGTCAGGACCGGCGCAGGGCCCCCGTCGGCGACCGTGGCCGACGCCGCCCAGGACAACGCGCCCGCCGGCCACGCGACCGACCGGATCCCCGGTCTTGGCCCCGCCACCCTCGCGGCGATCCCCACCGCCTCCCACCAGGTACTGCTCGCCTCGGGCCGGGCGAAGGACTCCTCCGACTCCACCGTCACCCTGTGGACCCGGGCCGCCGACGGCCGCTGGCGGGCGGGAGCCGCCTGGCCCGCGCACAACGCCCTGCGCGGCTGGACCGGCACACACCAGGAGGGCGATCTGCACAGCCCCGTAGGGGTCTTCACGCTCAGCGACGCCGGCGGCTTCAAGCCCGACCCGGGCAGCGGACTGCCGTACCACCGCTCCCAGGGCTTCACCGCGGGCGGCACCGGATTCCGCGGCGAGGCGCTGGGCGGGTCCTTCGACTACGTCGTCGCCATCGACTACAACCGCGTGCCGGGTGCGTCCCCGCTGGACAGCAGACAGCCGCTGGGCAAAAGCCGCGGCGGCGGCATCTGGATCCACGTCGACCACGGCGGCCCGACGCACGGCTGCGTCAGCCTGTCCGCAGCACACATGGTCGACCTGCTGCGCGCACTCGACCCGCGGAGCCACCCGGTGATCGCCATGGGCGACGGGGCCTCACTGGCGCGCTGAACCGACCCCCGGGCCGCGAAAGTCATGAGATTCGTGCCGGAGCCGGGGAACTTCACGGGCTGGGAACACGTCTGAACGGTGGGGAGTTGGAGCATGAAGAGATGGTGCGGCGGCCCGGTGGACCGGAGCCGGGATACTGGCCGGCGTCTCGCGCCGGGCGCGGGCATGCCGGAGTTTCGAGCCGGCCCTGAGGTCCCTTGGGCTCAGGGCGGCGGGCGGGGAGAATCCTGGCCGCGTCCTTGCGGGGGCGCGGCCAGGAACCTCAGAGCTTCGTTACCTTCGAGTACGGCTTGATGATCCGTACCTGGCGGGATCCGAAGTCGGCAAGCACGGCGACCTCGTCCTCGACACCGATGATTCGGCCGAGTCCATAGACGTCATGCGTTACCCGGTCACCCACCTCGAAGTTCTCGACGGGAGGGGCGACCGGAATCCGGAAGGGGCTGGCGGGCAGGTGGCGGCGGGTCACGGCTGATTTCGTCATTACCCCCAGTATGGCCCCTCTCAGGCCCCTACGGTCCTCCCAGCCGGATCGCTTTCTTCCGGACCACCGTCGCGGAGTACCGCCCGGTAGGCAGCTGATGGTGCCCGGCGGGGCCATCTGCTGAGTTCATCGCGGCAGCGGTCACTGAGCGTGGATCACCTGTAACGGCTTTGGAGGCCGCCACCGGATCTTCCGATTTCCGCCTGCGCGACATCTGTCCACGCCGGAACGCTCCTGTACAGCGTGCTTGCGACTACCGTCGGTTCCGTATCATCACCCTCGGCGATCGTCCTTTTCGTAGGCCCTAGACAAGCCGCTGCAAATAGCCGTTGGCCACCAGCCACATGACGTTGAGAGCGGTCGGGGAGCCGGGCACGAGGGTCGCGTCCAGCTGGTACTGGAGGCCGTAGCCGGGCTGTGCGAACCAGGGTGCGATCGGTCCCGCGTCCACGGTGAAGGGCTTGAGGACGCGGTAGTCGTGGTAGTTGCAACCGGCCGCGGGAGTGCCGTCCAGGCTCTGCGGCGGGATGGAGCGGTTGGCGTACGGCAGGCCCTCGGGTGCGAGGAAGGAGCCGTACTCACTGCCGAACCGGTCGATGTCCTGGCCGGGGAGCAGGGTCTGCTGCCACTCGACGGGCCGGCCGTCGGGGCCGATGACGTAGCCGTTCTGGGGCGGGTAGATCCAACTGGTGCCGGTGTTGTACGTCGACAGGAACGCCTGCTCGGAGAGCCCGCCCGTGCGCTGGTACAGGAACAGCTCGTTCCCGACGGCGCCCCTGGTGGGCAGCACCTCCGGGCCGAGCCGTGGGTCTCCTTCGAAGAGGGACGCCGAGCACTCGGTCCGTGCGGTGCCGGCGTTCGCCGGCTCGGTGGTGGTGGCAGCGGCGGCACCGGCGGTGGAGAGCAGTAAGGCTCCCGCCACCAGTGAAACGAACAGCTGACGCAGCCTCATATAGCCCCCTGGTCAATCGGGTTGGTCACGAGTTGCAACCGGAGGATCACAGCAGACGCAGTGGGGGGCGGGCAATGGCGCCCAAGCGTTCGAACGGCGGCGAGGGGGCCGGGATCGGAGGCGTAGGGGTTCGAAATGCTGCCGAGCTATTTGTGGGCCGCCAGGCCCGTAAATAGTCGATTTCGAACCCCTGCGCCGGAGAGCCCGGCCCCGGTACCCAGGACGCACCCGGCTACCCCGCAAGCACCCGCGCCCGACACTCGGCCGGCGTGCCCCACGCCGTGCGCAGCGCGGTCGCCTTGCCGATCCACAACGAAAGGTCGTACTCGGCCGTGTAGCCGATCGCCCCGTGCAGCTGGAGCGCGGTGCGGGCCGCCGCATAGGCGGCTTCGCCGCAGGCGACCTTGGCGGCGGCGATGTCGCGGCCCGCGCCCGGCGAGCCGCCGGCCAGTGCCACCGCCGCCCCGTAAAGGAGCGGGCGGGCGAACTCCAGACCGAGGAGGGCGTTCGCGAGCTGGTGCTTGACGGCCTGGAAGCCACCGATGGCGGTGCCGAACTGGGTGCGCTGCTTTACGTAGGCCACCGTCTGTTCCACCAGGGCGAGGCCGGTGCCCAGGGACTGGGCGGCGGTCGCGAAGGAGGCCCAGTCGGCCGCCTCGCGCACGGCGTCCCGTACGGCCGGGCCGGACATGAGCGGTTCGCCCCCCGTGGGGCGGGCGAGCCGGCGGGCGGGGTCGAGCGAGGCGCGGACCGGCCCGTGGCCGGTCGCGAGCGCGAGGCCGTCCGCCACGACATGGAAGACCGCGTCAGCGGCATCCGCGTCCAGGGCGTACGAGCCGGCCGGCGCCAGCGTCACGAGCACCTCGCCGGAGGCGATGCGCGGCAGCCATTCCTTCGCCGGACCGCGGTCCCCGAGTCCCCGCAGGAGGGCGCAGACGGCGATGGTCTCGGCCAGCGGCCCCGGCACCGCGTGCCGGCCCAGCTCCACGAATGCCGCGGCGAGTTCGACGGGGAGCGGTCCGAGGCCGTCGTACTCCTCGGGGACCGCCAGGGCGAAGACGCCGGTCCCGGCGAGACGTTCCCACAGGGCGCGGCCCGGGCCGTGGTCGCCCGCCGACCAGGCGCGGACGACGGCCGGGGTGTCCGCCGCGGCCAGCAGCTGGTCCAGGGTGCGGACGAAGGCGGTCTGTTCGGCGTCGAGCAGGAACCGCATCACCGGCGTCCCTTCGGGAGGCCGAGCAGCCGCTCGGCGATGATGTCGCGCTGGATCTCGTTGGTTCCGGCGTAGATCGGCCCGGCGAGCGAGAAGACGTAGCCCTCCGCCCAGCCGCCGCCGTCGTCCCCGTCGGCGAGTTCGCCGTCGGAGCCGAGCAGGTCGAGGGCGGTTTCGTGCAGCCTGATGTCGAGTTCCGACCAGAAGACCTTGTTGAGGCTGGACTCGGCGCCGATGTCCCCGCCCTCCGCGAGACGGGAGGCGTTGGTGAAGGTGAAGAGCCGGTAGGCGCGGGCGCCGATCACCGCGTCGGCGACCCGGTCGCGCAGCGCCGTGTCGTGCGGGTCCGCCCGCTCGCGCCACAGCGCGGTCAGACGGTCGGCGGCGGCCAGGAAGCGGCCGGGGCTGCGCAGGGTGAGGCCGCGCTCGTTGCCCGCCGTGCTCATCGCGACCCGCCAGCCCTGGCCGGGGGCGCCGATGATGTCCTCGTCGGGGACGAAGACGTCGTCCAGGAAGAGCTCGGCGAAGGCGGGCTTGCCGTCGAGGCGTCCGATGGGCCGTACCGTCACGCCCGGCGCGTCCAGGGCGAACATCAGGTACGTCAGACCGCGGTGCGGCCGGTCCGCCGCCGGGTCGCTGCGGAAGAGGCCGAACGCGCGGTCGGCGAAGGCGGCGCGGGACGACCAGGTCTTCTGTCCGTTCAGCAGCCAGCCGCCGTCGGCGCGGGTAGCGGTGGAGCGCAGCGAGGCCAGGTCGCTGCCCGCTTCCGGTTCCGACCAGGCCTGCGCCCAGATGGTCGCGCCGCTCGCCATGGCGGGCAGGATGCGGGCGCGCTGCTCGTCGGTGCCGTGCTCGAAGAGGGTCGGGGCGAGCAGGTTGATGCCGTTCTGGCTGACCCGGCCGGGCGCGTTCGCGGCGTAGTACTCCTCCTCGAACACCAGCCAGCGCAGGATCGAGGCGCCCCGGCCGCCGTACTCCTCGGGCCAGGACACCACCGACCAGCGGGCGCCGGACAGCTCGCGCTCCCAATCGCGGTGGGCGGCGAAGCCCTCGGCGGTCTCCAGGGAGGGCAGCGCGGTGGCGGGGACGTGCGCGGCGAGCCAGGCGCGGGCCTCGGCCCGGAACGTGTCCTCCCCGGGCGTGAAGTCGAGGTCCATCGGATTCCGTCCTCCCCTACGAGCCTTCCCTAACAAGTGTTTGGTAGATTAACGTACGCCCCGTCAGCCGTCGAGGAGGAGTTCCGCGTATGACCGCGAACCTGGGTACCCCGCCCCCGTATCCGCAGGGGCACGACCTCCTGGCCGGGCGCACCGCCGTCGTCACCGCGGCGGCGGGCGCCGGTATCGGCGGCGCCACCGCGCGCCGACTGCTGGAGGAGGGCGCGAGCATCGTCATCGGCGACGCGCACCCCCGCCGGATCAAGGAGTCCGCCGAGGCGCTGGCGGCGGAGTTCGGCGCGGACCGGGTGGCGGGCGTGGCCTGCGACGTCACCAGCGAGGACGACGTCACCGCGCTGTTCGACCTCGCCGAGGAGCGGCACGGACGGCTCGACATCCTCGTCAACAACGCGGGGCTCGGCGGGACCACCGAGCTCGTCGACATGACGGACGAGCAGTGGTCCAAGGTCCTCGACGTCACTCTCGGCGGCACGTTCCGCTGCACCCGTGCCGCACTCCGCCGGATGCGGCGGGCCGGCAGCGGCGGCGTCATCGTCAACAACGCCTCCGTGGTCGGCTGGCGCGCCCAGGCGGGGCAGGCGCACTACGCCGCCGCCAAGGCGGGCGTCATGGCGCTCACCCGCTGCGCCGCCGTCGAGGCGGCCGCCTACGGGGTCAGGGTCAACGCGGTCTCGCCCAGCCTGGCCATGCACCCGCACCTGGCGAAGGTCACCACCCCCGAGCTGCTCGCCGAACTGACCGAGCGGGAAGCCTACGGGCGGTACGCAGAACCGTGGGAGATCGCCAACGTGATCGTCTTCCTGGCCAGCGGCTACTCCTCGTACCTGACCGGCGAGACCGTGTCGGCCAGCAGCCAGCACGCGTGAGGCGAGAATGACCCGGTGCCGAAAAGCAGCCAGAGCAGCAAGAGCAGCAAGAGCAGCAAGAGCAGCAAGAAGACGACGATGACCGCCGCCCCCGAGCGCCGCGGCGAACTCCTGGCGACCGCGGCCGAGGTGTTCGCCGCGCAGGGCTACAACGCGACGACCGTCCGGCGCATCGCCGACGAGGCGGGAATGCTCGCGGGCAGCCTCTACTACCACTTCGACTCCAAGGAATCGATGGTCGACGAGATCCTCTCGACCTTCCTCAACGAACTGTGGGCCGGGTACGACGAGGTGCTGGCCGCCGGCCTCGGGCCCAGGGAGACCATCGAGGCCCTGGTCACGCAGTCCTTCAAGGAGATCGACCGGCACCGGGCGGCGGTGGCGATCTACCAGAAGGAAGCCAGACACCTGGCCGCCCAGCCGCGCTTCGGCTATCTCGCCGACTCGCAGGTGAAGTTCGAACGGGCCTGGCTGGGGACGCTGGAGCGCGGGGTGGCCGCCGGAGTCTTCCGCGCCGACCTCGACGTCCGGCTCACCTACCGGTTCGTCCGCGACACCGTCTGGGTCGCGGCCTCCTGGTACCGGCCGGGCGGACAGCACAGCCCGGAGGAGATCGCCCGGCAGTACCTGTCGATGGTGCTGGACGGCGTGGCCGTCCGGAGCTGAGCCGAACAACCGGCATGGACGACCGGCATCGACAACCGACATGGACGAAGCGACATTCGTGAAGGACACCGAGGAGTAGTCATGGCCGAGGCCTACATCGTCGAAGCGGTCCGCACCCCGATCGGCAGGCGCAAGGGCGGACTGTCCGCCGTGCACCCCGCCGACCTCGGCGCGCATGTCCTCAAGGCGCTCATGGAGCGTTCGGGAGCCGACCCGGCGGCGGTCGAGGACGTGGTGTTCGGCTGCCTGGACACCGTCGGCCCGCAGGCCGGCGACATCGCCAGGACGGCGTGGCTGGCGGCGGGCCTTCCCGAGGAGGTGCCCGGGGTGACCGTCGACCGGCAGTGCGGCTCCTCCCAGCAGGCCGTGCACTTCGCCGCCCAGGCGGTGCTCTCCGGCACCAGCGACCTGGTGGTCGCGGGCGGTACCCAGAACATGTCGATGATCCCGATCGCCTTCGCCAGCCGGCAGGCCGCCGACCCGCTCGGCCTCACCGAGGGGCCCTTCGCCGGCTCCGAGGGCTGGCGGGCCCGCTACGGCGACCAGCCCGTCAACCAGTTCCACGGCGCCGAACTGATCGCCGACAAGTGGGGCATCACCCGCGAGGCGATGGAGGAGCTCGCGCTGCGCTCCCACCAGCGGGCGCTGCGCGCCATCGACGAGGGACGGTTCGACCGCGAGATCGTCGCGTACGGCGCTGTGACCACCGACGAGGGACCGCGCCGGGACACCAGCCTGGAGAAGATGGCAGCCCTCAAACCGGTGGTGGAGGGCGGCAGGATCACCGCCGCCGTCTCCTCGCAGGTCTCCGACGGGGCCTCGGCGATGCTGATCGCCTCCGAGCGCGCGGTCGCCGAGCACGGTCTGACCCCCCGCGCACGGATCCACCATCTGTCCTGCCGCGGCGAGGACCCGATCCGGATGCTGTCCGCGCCGATCCCCGCGACGGCGTACGCGCTGAAGAAGACCGGGCTGTCCATGGACGACATCGACCTGGTGGAGATCAACGAGGCGTTCGCCCCCGTCGTGCTCGCCTGGCTCAAGGAGACCGGGACCGACCCCGAGAAGGTCAACGTCAACGGCGGCGCCATCGCCCTGGGCCACCCGCTCGGTGCCACCGGTACCAAACTGATGACGACGCTGCTGCACGAACTGGAGCGCACCGGCGGCCGGTACGGCCTGCAGACCATGTGCGAGGGCGGCGGCCAGGCCAACGTCACCATCATTGAGCGGTTGTAGGGCCGGTCCTGGAACGGCGGGGCAATTCGTTCGACGGCTCCCACACCCGGTGGCAGGCTTCCCGGTATGACGTCGACTCCCGCCGCGACGCGTGATCTGCGCGCGCTTCCCAAGGCCCACCTGCACGTCCACCTGGAAAGCACCGTGCGGTGGCAGACCCTGGCGGAGATCGGGGCAGCGAACGGAGTGGAGATCCCCGCGCATCTGGTGGACGGCGGCCATGCCTTCGAGAGCTTCGCGGACTTCTTCGCGCAGAACGACCTGGTCCGCTCGTGCCTGTGCCGGCCGGAGGACTTCCACCGGATCGCCTACGAGTTCTGCGAGGACGAGGCGGCCAACGGCACCCGCTACGCCGAGGTGTCCTTCACCGCCGCCGGCCACGGCGAACGGCTCGGCGATCTCGACATGCCGCTGGTGAGCGTGCTGGAAGGGCTGGCGGCGGGCCAGGAAACGTTCGGCATCGAGTGCCGGGTGCTGCTCGACCACTCCCGCCGCCGGTCGGTGGAGCGCGCCTGGCGCACCCTGGAACTCGCCGAACGCCACGCCGGGGCCGGAGTGGTGGGCATCGGGGTCGCGGGGGACGAGGCGCACCCCGTCGAACCGTTCGCGGAAGTCTTCGTCGCCGCCCGCAAGGCCGGGCTGCACATCGTGCACCACGCGGGAGAGGCCTGTGGGCCGGAGAGCATCCGTGCGGCCCTGGACATCGGGGGAGCCGAGCGGATCGGACACGGCATCCGGATCCTGGACGACGAGGCACTCGTCGCCGAGGTGCGGGAGCGGCGGATCCCGCTGGAGGTGTGCCCGTCGTCGAACGTCGCCCTCGGCTTCGCGGCGTCGCTGCGCGCGCACCCGCTGGAGCGGATGCGCGCGGCCGGGCTGTTCGTCACGCTCAGCACCGACATCCCGTCGATGATCAACGTGTCACTGGCGCGCGAGTACGAGCTCGTCCGTGACGCCTTCGGCTACGACGACGAGGTGCTGGCCGAACTGGCCCGCGCCGGAGTGGACGCCTCGTTCGCGCCGGACGGGACCAAGGCGCGGCTGCGGGCGGAGATCGACGACTGGCTGGCCCAGGGCGCCTGACGACCGGGCTGCGGGGGCTTACCGCACCGGCTCCCGGGGCAGCGCGCCGAGCGCCGCCCAGGCCTCCGTCATGATCCGGCCGACGAGTTCCGCGCACGACGGCAGGTCCTCGATCAGGCCCGCGACCTGGCCCGAGGCCATCACCCCGAGGTCGGTGCGGCCCTCGACCATCGACGCCTTGAGCATCATCGGGGTGTTGGCGGCCAGCAGCACCTGGCTCCAGGTCAGCTCCTTGCCGTGCTTCATCGCGAGACCGTCGCGGATCATCTGCCGCCAGCCGAGCCCGGAATCGTGCTGGAACGCGGCCGCGTGCCGCAGGGCGCGCAGCAGGGCGGCGGGCCGGCCCGAGCGTTCCAGGGCGTCGACCAGTTCCGAGCGCAGCATCCGGTGCGGCAGGCCGTCGACCTTGGTGGTGACGGTGACGTCCTTGACCGACGCCGCCAGATAGCGGGCCTTGACCGCGGCCGGGACCGTGCTGTCGGAGGTGAGCAGGAAGCGGGTGCCCATCGCGATCCCGGCCGCCCCGTACGCCAGGGCGGCGACCAGCCCGCGGCCGTCGAAGAAGCCGCCGGCCGCGATGACGGGGATGCCGACGGCGTCCACCACCTGCGGGAGCAGCACCGTCGTCGCGATGTTGCCGGTGTGGCCACCGCCCTCGCCGCCCTGCACGAGAACGGCGTCGGCGCCCCACGCCTCGACCTTCTCCGCGTGCCGGCGGGCGCCGATGGACGGGATGACGACCACGCCCGCGTCCTTGAGGCGGGCGATCAGGTCCCGGGACGGCGCCAGGGCGAAGGACGCGACCCGAACCCCCTCCTCGATCAGGATCCCGACCCGCTCCTGGGCATCGCCCGCGTCCGCCCGCAGATTGACGCCGAACGGTGCGTCGGTCCGCGACCGGACCTCTTTCACGGCAGCGCGCAGTTGCTCCGTCGTCATGGTGGCGGAGGCGAGAATGCCCAGCGCCCCCGCGTTCGCGGTGGCGGACACCAGCCGGGGGCCCGCCACCCAGCCCATCCCGGTCTGCACGATCGGGTACCGCACTCCGACGAGCTTGGTCAGCGGGGTCTCGAACGAGGCCGGGGTGTCGAACGACGCGGGGGTCCCGTCGGGCGGCCCGCTCATGCCCGTACCTCGCGGTCCCGCAGGCCCCGGGGGTCGATCACCTCGCGGATCAGCCGCAGTTCGGCGTCCGTCGGCTCACGGGTGAACGGGACATCGGCGGGGATCACGAGCGGGAAGCCGGTGGCGTTCTGCACCTGTTCCGCCGTTACCCCCGGGTGCAGGGAGCGGATCCGCATCGACCGGTCCGGGGTGTCGAAGTCGAAGACGGCGAGGTCGGAGACGACCCGGCGGATCTCGTGGAACCGGGTCGCGGTCTTCCCGGCCGCCGCCGCGCGGTCGTAGCCGACGCCGCTGACCATGTCGACCCGAGCGATGAAGACCCGGGAGGAATGTCTCGGCACCCAGTAACTGGTCGGATTGTTGAGGGTGTTGACGGGTGCGCCCCGGGAGCCCAGCAGCTGGCGCTTGGGCTGTTCCCAGTCGCCGATGCAGGAGATGTTCTGATTGCCGAACCGGTCCACCTGGCTGGCGCCCATCATTACGTGCCGTTTGCCACCGGTGACCATCGCCAGGTGCTGGCGGTACGGCAGCCAGCCCTCGATCAGCTCCGACGCGCCCCCGATCGCCGGGACGTCGCCGATCAGCATCGCCTCGCCGTCGGTGAGCAGCAGATCGGGCGAGAAGGTGAGCTTCGCCAGCCGGGCGCCGATCGCCGGCACGGTGCCCATCGGGCTGGCGAGGATCTCACCGTCCCCGCGCCAGGCTTCAGCACACGCCACCACGCAGTACTCGGCGCGGGTCACGCCTGAAGTGTCCTTCGCGTTCATGCGCCCTCCTTCGCGAACGCCGCCACGGCGGCCTGGTAGGTGTCCTCGTCGCCGGACAGGAAGCGGTCGGTGAACTCCCGCCATGCCGCTGGGTCGGCGGCGGCCTTGGCGTACGCGCTCTGGAACGCCTCGTCCCGGTCGTAGTCCGGGGCGCAGGACGTGAAGTGGGCGCCGTTCGGGGTCTCGACGACCCCGGTGACCGAGTGCCGCTTCACCAGCAGTGTCTGGGGCGCGCCTGCCTGCAGGAGCTCGGCGCTGTCGACGATGCGTTCGCAGCTGACGTACGCGGTGTCGGCCGCCTCGCAGAACAGGTCGTCGAAGTACGGGTCGGGGCCCAGGTACTGGCCGTTGCCGAACGCGTCGGCCCGGTTCAGGTGGACGAGCGCCGCGTCGAGCCGGAGGGCGGGCACGGCCACCAGTTCCTCGCCGTCCTCGTACGGGGAGACGACGGTCCGCAGGCCGGGGTTGACCCGCATCAGGTCCGAGCCGAGCCCGGCCCGGATCGGCATGAAGGGCAGCCGGTGGACGGCGGCGGTCAGCCCCCACATGAACATCGCCTCGTCCAGCTCCGTCATCTCGAAGGCGGCGCTCTCGCGGGCGGCCCGGAAGTGCGGTTCCAGCGGGATCGAGTCCAGGGTGGTGAAGGCG
This sequence comes from Streptomyces fildesensis, assembly GCF_016107395.1. Taxonomy (GTDB): domain Bacteria; phylum Actinomycetota; class Actinomycetes; order Streptomycetales; family Streptomycetaceae; genus Actinacidiphila; species Actinacidiphila fildesensis. The sequence goes on along the minus strand of NZ_JAAIKO010000007.1, from coordinate 4,247 downwards.
GCGACCAGTTTGCGGATCTTGCCGGCCGCGGCCAGCAGTCCGACGTCGGGGCCGCCGTAGGAGACCACGGTCAGGTCCGTGACGTCCGAGCGGAGCAGCGCCCGGATCAGGGCCATCGGCTTGCGGCGTGACCCCCAGCCGCCGATGCCGAGGGTCATCCCGCTCCCCAGCCGGCCGACGACCTGGTCGGCGGTCATGGTCTTGTCCGTACTCACCGCTCCTCCTTCACCGGTTGCCCGGGGGTGGTGGCCTTCGCCGGTTCAGCAGACTTCGCCGGTTCAGCAGACTTCGCCGACTTCGTCGACACGAACGCGTCCCGGTGCCGGTCGGCGAGTCCGCTGAGGTTGGCCTCGAAGGTGAAGCCCTGCTCGAAGCGGTAGCTGCGGCGGACGTCCACCGGGTCGATACCGTTGATCGCGGCCTTGGCCAGCCGCAGCAACTCGCCGTCCTTGGCCGCCATTTCGCGCGCCAGCGCGAGCGCGGCGTCCAGCACCTTCTCGCGGGGCACGACCTCCCACACCGAGCCGTGCCGGTGGAGCTCCTGGGCGGTGGCGGTGCGGGAGGTGAAGTACAGGGCGCGCATGAGGTGCTGGGGGACGAGCCGGGAGAGGTGGGTGGCGGCTCCGAGCGCCCCGCGGTCCAGCTCCGGCAGCCCGAACGTCGCGTCGTCGCTGGCCACGATGGCGTCGGCGTTGCCCACCAGGCCGATGCCGCCGCCCAGGCAGAAGCCGTGCACGGCGGCGATGACCGGTACCTCGCAGTCGTAGACGGCGCCGAACGCGTCGGCGCAGCCGCGGTTGGCGCCGATCAGCGCCTGGTGTCCGGGGGTGCGCTGCATCTCCTTGATGTCGACGCCCGCGTTGAAGCCGCGGCCCGCGGCGGTGAGCACGACACAGCGGACGGCCGGATCGGCGCCGGCCGCGCGCAGCGCGTCGGCCAGGTCGAACCACCCTTGTACGGGGAGGGCGTTGACGGGCGGGAAGTCGACGGTGATGACGGCGATTCCGTCTTGCGGGGCCGAGGTGGAGACACCCATGATGAGGATCAGCTACCTTTCCACCAAACATTTGTTAGGTAGAAGGTAGCAGCGGATCGAGCGCTGCGGGAGGTGCCAGTTGACGGTCACCGTCGATCTGTCCGGACGCGTCGTCGTCGTCACCGGCGGCACGAGAGGCGTCGGTGCGGGGATCGCCCGCGCCTTCCTGGAGGCGGGCGCCGAGGTGGTGGTCTGCGCGCGCCGCCCCCCTGACGAACCCGTCACGGCGGACGGCCGCACGGCCCGCTTCGTCCCCCTCGACCTGCGGGACCCCGGCTCCGTCGACGCGTTCTTCGCGCGGGTGAAGGACGACTGCGGGCGGCTCGACACCCTGGTCAACAACGCCGGCGGGACGCCGTTCCGGCTGCTCGCCGACGGCGGCGCCGCCCGGCACGCCCGGGTCCTCGAACTCAACCTCACCACCCCGCTGACCGCGTCACTGGCCGCCTACGAGGTGATGCGCGATCAGGAGACCGGCGGCTCGATCCTCATGATCGGCAGCGTCAGCGGCGGCCGGCCGTCACCCGGGACCGCCGCGTACGGCGCCGCCAAAGCGGGGCTGGACAGCCTCGCGCGCTCCATGGCCGTCGAATGGGCCCCGGCCGTACGCGTCAACACCCTGGTCCTCGGCATGGTCCGCACGGAGTTGTCCCATCTGCACTACGGGGACGACGCCGGTATCGCGGCCGTCGGCCGGACCGTGCCCGCCGGGCGGCTGGCCGAGCCCTGTGAGGTCGGCGACGCCTGTGTCTTCCTCTCTTCGGAGCGCGCCGCGTACATCACCGGGGCGAGCCTGCTCGTGCACGGTGGCGGCGAGCGCCCGGCCTTCCTCGACGCCGCCACCGTCAACCGCGATCAGGACATGGCGACATCGTCACCGCCATCGTCATCGTCACCATCCCCGTCAACCGCGAACAAGGAGAGCTGACATGACCGAAGCCGGAATCTGCGAGGGCCGGGTCGCCGTCGTCACCGGTGCGGGGCGCGGTCTCGGCCGCGCGCATGCGCTCGCCTTCGCCGCCGAGGGCGCGCGAGTCGTCGTCAACGACCTCGGGGTCGGGCTGGACGGTGCCGGGGGCTCGGGGGGTCCGGCCCAGCAGGTCGTCGACGAGATCCGCGCGCTGGGCGGCGAGGCGGTCGCCAACGGCGACGACATCGCCACCTCGGCCGGGGCCGCCGCCCTGGTCGACACCGCGCTCGACACGTTCGGCCGGCTCGACACCCTCGTCAACAACGCGGGGTTCCTGCGCGACCGGATGCTCGTCAATCTCGACGAGGACGACTGGGACGCGGTGATGCGCGTCCATCTCAAGGGTCATTTCCTGCCGCTGAAGCATGCCGCCGCGCACTGGCGTGCCGAGGCCAAAGCCGGCCGCACCCCCGATGCACGGGTGATCAACACCAGCTCCGGGGCAGGGTTGCTGGGCAGCGTCGGGCAGGGCAACTACTCGGCGGCCAAGGCCGGGATCATCGGCCTGACGCTCGTCGCCTCCGCCGAGATGGCCCGGTACGGCGTCCGCGTCAACGCCATCGCGCCCGCCGCCCGTACCCGGATGACCGAGCGGACGTTCGCCGACACCATGGCCGCGCCAGGGGATGACGCCTTCGACGCCATGGCGCCGGAGAACGTCTCCCCGTTGGTGGTCTGGCTCGGCTCCGTGGCCTCGGCCGCCGTCACCGGCCGGGTCTTCGAGACCGAAGCGGGCCGGATCACCGTCATGGAGGGCTGGCGGCCGGGACCGACGGCCGACAAGGGCGCCCGGTGGACCCCGGCGGAGGCCGGCGAGACCGCTCTGAAGCTGCTGGCCGACGCCGAGTCCCCGCAGCCGGTCTATGGGGCGTGAAGATCCCGTCCGTGCCATGAAACGGTTCTGCGACAACGAGGGGCCGGTGATCCAACTCCGTCGGGGAAACGGCATAGTGGAGGCCGCCCCGGATGGGGGCATGACAAGAAACGTACAAAAAGCACGTACCTGCACGTACATGGGGGAACAACTCAATGCCATTCATTCGACGGTCCGCCCGAGCCGCGGCGGCGGTGACCGCGCTGCTCGCGCTCACCGCCACCGCCTGCGGCCCGGACGACAGCGACGCGGCGGCGAAGCCGACCGCGGCTGCCAGTACCTCGGCCAAGGCCGACCCCGGTTCCGACGCCAAACTTCCGAACGGTCTGCCCACCAGCATCAAGGACCTGGAGAAGTGGAAGCAGGGCGACTGGAAGAACTGGGACAAGTGGGCGCGTGAGGCGGCCGACTTCGCCAACCCGGTCATCAAGGACCTGTGGAAGCCGGCCCGGATGTCCGGGGCGAAGGAGAACCAGAACACCGTCCAGTCGAACTTCGGCTCGGACCAGGGGACCACCGACCCCGCTCCGCGCCCGGTGGCGGCCAAGGAGGTCGCCCGCCCGTACCACCAGCACGCGGCACCGGTCGGCAAGATCTTCTTCGACAGCCCCGACGGCCCCAAGGTCTGTTCCGGCACCGTCGTCGACGACCCGGCGCACCCGGGCAAGTCGAACCTCGTCTGGACCGCCGGCCACTGCGTTCACAGCGGCTCCCGGGGCGGCTGGTACCGCAACCTCATCTTCGTCCCGTCGTACAACGACAACGGGCTGTCCGCCTCCCGCGTCGACAGCTCCCCGCAGCGCAACGTCACTCCGTACGGCGCATGGTGGGCCGACTGGGCGCAGACCTCCTCGCAGTGGATCGCCACCGGCACCCACTCCGGCGGCGGCGGTTCGCCGTACGACTTCGCGGTGCTGCACGTCAAGCCGGAGAACGGCGGCGGCAAGTCCCTGCAGGAGACCGTCGGCGCGTCCCTGCCGGTGTGGTTCGGCGCCCCGTCGCCCACGCTGTTCAGCGGCATCGGTGCCTGGGGCTACCCGCAGGCGCCGCCGTACGACGGTGCGCGGATGTTCGACTGCATCGGCAAGCCCGGCCGGCTGTCGATGGGCGCGAGCATGCCGACCGAGTACCGGGTCGGCTGCACGATGACCGGTGGTTCCTCGGGCGGCGGCTGGTTCACCACCATGCCGAACGGCAAGACGGCCCTGGTGTCGAACACGTCGATCGGCCCGTCCAACGACACCTGGCTGGCCGGTCCGCATCTGGGACCCGAGGCGCAGGGCGTCTACAACGCGATCAGCCGGAAGTTCCGCTAGTGTCCTGCGCCAGTAGTTGATCGTTAGATGCTGTGTGACTTCTACTGCTGG
>NZ_JAAIKO010000079.1 GCF_016107395.1 Streptomyces fildesensis | reverse complement strand
GAATGGCTCGCCGTCCCCCTCGCGGGCACCGTGCTCTACATCGGCAACGCCATGGGAGCCCACGGCAGTTGGCTCCAGTCCTGGTCCTACGGGACCGCAGCGGTGACGGTGCTGGCCGGGGCGGCGCTGCGGGCCCGCGCGGCGGGGCGGGGGAGCGGGCGTCGCGCCCCGTCCCTGCCGGGGCAGGCCGGGGCGGATGCGTTCGAGGCCGAGCCGGCCGAAGCCGGCGCCGGGGTCACTCCCCGGTGACGCCGTCCGTCAGTTCGCGCAGGAGGTCGGCGTGGCCGTTGTGCCGTGCGTACTCCTCGATCATGTGGACGTAGACCCACCGCAGATCGATCGGTTCACCGCGGCGCGGGTGGGCGAACGTCTCGTCGAGCGAACGGCCCGCGGCGGCCCGGTCCGCGAGTTCGCACTCGGTCGCGAACACCGCGAAGTCGGCCTCGGCGGCGGCGCCGTCGGCGCGGTCGAAGTCACCGTCCGGATCGTCGTCGGGACAGTAGAGGACGCCGAGGTCCGACCGGCCGTCGAAATTCGTCCGGAACCACCAGCGTTCCACTTCCGCCATGTGCCGGACGAGCCCGAGCAGCGACAGCGCCGACGGCTTCGCCGGGCGCAGCGCCAGCTGCTCGCCGGTGAGCCCGGCGCACTTCGTGAGGAGGGTCGCGCGGTGATAGGTGAGCCAGCTCTCCAGCGAGGCGCGCTCATCGGCGACCATGGGGGGATCGGTACGCGGTACTTCGGGTGCGGTCCAAGTCATCCGCACATGATGACGGCGGGAGGCGCCGTCCGCACCCCGTTATCGCTCCTTGACCTGCTCGGAGGGGGTCGGACCCGGTTCTCGGCGCTATCCTCCGCGCGGAGGTAAAAGTGAACGATGAACTAAATCCGAGCCGTCCGCTGGCGGTCTTCGACCTGGACGGCACCCTCTGCGACACCCGGCACCGGCTGATCCACCTGGAGCGGCAGCCGAAGGACTGGGCCGCCTTCTTCGCGGCCGCGGTGGACGACCCCCCGCTCGCGGAGGGCGTGGCACTGGCGCTGGAAACCGCCGTCGCATGCGATATCGAGTACGTCACCGGCCGGCCGGAACGCTGCCGCCGTGACACGGCGGCCTGGCTCGAACGCCATGGGCTGCCGCCGGGCCGGGTGTGGATGCGGACCGACAACGACCGCCGGCCGGCCCGCGTCACCAAGCTGGAACTCCTGCGGCGGCTGGCGCGCAAGGGCGAGATCCGCCTGGTCGTCGACGACGACAAGCAGGTCTGCGACGCGTACAAGGGCGCCGGATTCACCGTACGGCGGGCCCGCTGGATGGAGTCCGCACCGTTGCTGGAGCAGGCCCAGGACGGCGAAGGGCGCACCTGACGGAGCCGGCCGCGGGGCCGGAGCGGCGCCTCCCCCCACCCCCGCGGCTCTGCCTGCTACTGGCAGGGACAGGCTCCGAACGCGCGGGCGGGGGAGACTGATCCGTATGGACACTCCCGCGGAACTCGGCGAATTCCTGCGCACCCGCCGCGCCCGGCTGCGGCCGGAGGACGTCGGACTGATCTCCTACGGCGCCCGGCGCCGGGTACCGGGCCTGCGCCGCGAAGAGCTGTCGCAGCTCGCCGGCGTGAGCGTCGCGTACTACACCCGGCTGGAACAGGGACAGAGCAACAACGCCTCGGAAGGGGTGCTCGACGCCCTCGCCGCCGCGCTGCGCCTCACCGAGGACGAGCACACGCACCTGCGCAATCTGGCCCGCCCCGGCCGCACCAAGCGCCGCCCGGCCGAGCGTCCCGACAGCGCCAGGCCGGGGACGCGGCAGCTGATCGCGGCGATGAGTGATGTGCCCGTCGTCGTCGTGGACCGGCGGTTCGAGGTGCTGGCGTGGAATCCGCTGGGACACGCGCTGACCGCGGGGCACCTGGACGCGTGGAGCCCCGAGCGCCCCGCCGACCGCCCCAACCTGCAGCGGCTGCTCTTCCTCGACCCGCACACCCGCGAGCTGTACCCGCGCTGGGACGAGGAGGCACGGCGCGCGGTCGCCTCGCTGCGGCTGGCAGCCGGGCAGTACTCCGAGGACCGGCGGCTGGCCGAGCTGATCGGCGAATTGTCGATGAAGAGCCCCGAGTTCGCCTCCCTGTGGTCACGCCACCCGGTGAACAGCTGCACCTACGGTGCGAAGGCGTTCCACCACCCGACGATCGGCCCGCTCGAGCTCTCCTTCGAGATGCTGCAGGTCCCGGACGACTCGGGGCACCGGATGCTGATGTACAGCGCCGAACCGGGCTCCTCCTCCGAGGCGGCGCTGCGCCTGCTCGGCACCGTCACTCGAACGGAGCAGCCGACCGCCCCCCGGGACCCGAAGACCGCGATGCTGAACACAGGGGGTGACAGTCGACCGGAAAGCAGGTGACCCACGGTGAGTGCCGACAAGTCGACGTCCAGCAGGAAGTCCGGCCGGGAGTTGGTCACGCCGGGCCGGATCGTGGTCGCCGCACTGGCGGTGCTCGGCCTCGTGTTCATCTTCGAGAACACCCGGCAGGTCAAGATCCGGCTGATCGTTCCCGAGGTGACGATGCCGCTGTGGCTCGCCCTGCTCGCGATGGCCGTCATCGGCGGAATCTGCGGCGCCTACTTCTCCCGCCGCAAGAAGTGATCCGGGGGACGGGAGCGGCTCAGGACGACCGGGGACCGGCTCAGGCCCCGTCGGCCGACGTGCGCCCCTGGAGCGTCTTGCCGAGGCACACGCTGAGCTCCTCGTACCGGTAGAGCCCGAACTTCGTCACCGGGGTGTAGCCGCACGACTCGTACAGCGCGATGGCCTCCGGCTGCTTCGTACCGGTCTCCAGGACCATCCGGGACCGCCCGGCCGCCGCCGCGCTCGCCTCCAACTCGGCGAGTATCCGCCGCGCCAGCCCCCGGCCCCGGGCCTCGTCCACCACGTACATCCGCTTGAGCTCGGCGTCGCCGTCCGAGTGCCCTTCCGGGGACTCGTCCTGCGCCCGCCAGCCGCCGCTGGCGACCGCCTCCCCGTCCACGTACCCCACCAGGTACAGGCCCCGGGGCGGGTCGAACTGGGCGGCGTCCATCGGGGTCAGATCGCCGTCGCCGTACCGCTCGACGTACTCCAGCTGCACCCGGTCGTTGAGCTTCACCGCGTCGGGGTGGTCGTAGCGCCTGATTCGAATCTCCACCACGGCATCGTACGTGCGTACGCCTGCGGGCCCGCCCCGTGCCCGCCGCCCCGTGCCCGATCCGCGCACGTCACGGTCGCGTAGGCTGCCCTGCGCCGATATCCGCAATACGGGAGCATGCTGTGCTGACTGTGACGACCGTGAATGTCAACGGGCTCCGCGCCGCCGCCAAGAAGGGGTTCCTGCCCTGGCTGGCGGCCACCACCGCCGACGTGGTCTGTCTGCAGGAAGTACGTGCCGAGGCCGACCAGCTCCCGGACGAGGTCCGCGAGCCGGACGGCTGGTCCGCCTTCCACGCCCCGGCCGCCGCCAAGGGCCGTGCCGGTGTCTCGATCTACAGCCGCAGCGAGCCCACCCGCGTCCAGATCGGCTTCGGCTCCGCCGAATTCGACAGCTCGGGCCGTTACCTCGAGATCGATCTCCCGGGGATCACCGTCGCCAGCCTCTATCTGCCCTCCGGTGAGGTCGGCACCGAGCGCCAGACGGAGAAGGAGCGGTTCATGGCCGAATTCTTCGTCCATCTCTCGGAGCTCCGGACCCGTGCCGCCGCCGAGGGCCGGGAAGTGCTCGTCTGCGGCGACTGGAACATCGCCCACCGCGAGGCCGACCTCAAGAACTGGAAGGCCAACCAGAAGAGCTCCGGCTTCCTCCCCGAGGAACGCGCCTGGCTCAGCAAGGTCTTCGAGCAGGGCGGCTACACCGACGTGGTCCGCCGGCTCCACCCCGAGGCCACCGGCCCCTACTCCTGGTGGTCCTACCGCGGCCGGGCCTTCGACAACGACGCGGGCTGGCGGATCGACTACCACGTCTCCACCGCGGGCCTCGCGGAAAAGGCCACGTCAGCCGTGGTGGAGCGGGCCGAGACGCACCCCGAGCGCTGGAGCGACCACGCGCCCGTGACGGTGGTCTTCGACCACTGAGCTTCGACCACTGAGCTTCGACCACTGAGCTTCGACCACCGAGCTCCGACCACCGAGCTCCGACCACTGAGCTCCGACCACTGAGCGGATCAGCCGGCCTGTCGGGTCAGCGAGCGGATCAGCCGGCCTGTCGGGTCAGCCGGACGCCAGGACGCTCGCGAGGTCGTAGCGGACCGGCTCGTCGAGCTGGGCGTACGTACAGCTGTCGGGATCCCGGTCCGGACGCCAGCGGCGGAACTGCGTCGTGTGCCGGAAGCGGTCGCCCTGCATGTGGTCGTAGGCGACCTCGCACACCCGCTCGGGCCGCAGCGGTGTCCACTCCAGGTTCTTGGCGCCGCTCCACCGGCTGGGAGCGCCCGGCATCCGGTCGGTCGCGTGCGCCTCCTGGTCCTTCCACGCCGCCCAGGGGTGCTCGTCCGGATCGGCCATCCGCAGCGGGGCCAGCTCCGCCATCAGCTCCTCGCGGCGGCGCATGGGGAAGGACGCGCACGCGCCCACGTGCTGCAGCCGGCCGTCCGTGTCGTAGAGCCCGAGCAGGAGCGAGCCGATGACGGGCCCGCTCTTGTGCTCGCGGTAACCGGCCAGGACGCAGTCGGCGGTGCGCTCGTGCTTGACCTTCACCATCAGCCGCTGGTCCGGGCGGTAGAGCAGCTCCGGCGACTTGGCCACGATGCCGTCGAGGCCGGCGCCCTCGAAGCGGCTGAACCACTCCTCGGCCACCGCCAGGTCCATCGTCACCGGGGCGACGTGCACAGGCGCGGTCACCCCCGCCAGGGCCTCCTCCAGGGCGGTACGGCGCTCCCGCAGCGGGGTGTCCAGCAGTGCGCTGTCGCCGAGGGCGAGCAGGTCGAAGGCGACGAAGGAGGCGGGGGTGCGTTCGGCGAGCAGCCGGATCCGTGACTCGGCGGGATGGATGCGCTCCTGCAGGGCGTCGAAGTCCAGCCGGTCGCCGGAGACGATGATGATCTCGCCGTCCACGACGCAGCGGTCCGGCAGCTGCTCCAGCAGCACGCTCGCCAGCTCGGGGAAGTACCGGGTGAGCGGTTTGCCGTTGCGGCTGCCGATCACGATCTCGGGACCGTCGCGGTGCACGATCGCGCGGAATCCGTCCCACTTGGCCTCGTACTGCATCCCGGCCGGAATGCGCGCTGCCGCCTTCGCCAGCATCGGCTTGACCGGCGGCATCACGGGAAGCTCCATGGTCCGAGTGTGCGGCCGCCCACGCCCCGGCGCCTCTCCGGCCACCGCGCGGGCGCCGTGCCGGCCCCGGAGGCGCGCGCCCGGAAGCGGTCCTAGCGTGGAGGCATGGCAGAAGCGCTGGAGCTGCGGATCGGCGAGCGGACGGTGCGGCTGACGCACCCGGACAAGGTGTACTTCCCCGAGCGGAACCTCACCAAGCTGGACCTCGCCAACTACTACCTGGCCGTCGGCGAGGGCGCCCTGCGGGCGCTGCGCGACCGCCCGACGACGCTGCAGCGCTTCCCCGAGGGCATCGCCGGGGAGTCGTTCTTCCAGAAGCGCGCCCCGAAGGACCTCCCCGACTGGACCCCGACCGCCCGTATCGCCTTCCCCAGCGGACGCTTCGCCGACGAGACCTGCCCGACGGAGGTCGGCGCACTGCTCTGGGCCGCCAACCGCGGCTGTCTGACCTTCCACCCGTGGCCCGTGCGCCGCGCGGACACCGATCACCCCGACGAACTGCGCATCGACCTCGACCCGCAGCCGGGCACCGACTACGCCGACGCGGTGCGCGCCGCGCACGAGCTCCGCGATGTGCTGGAGGGGATGGGCCTGCGCGGCTGGCCCAAGACCTCCGGCGGGCGCGGCATGCACGTCTTCATCCCGATCGCCCCTCGGTGGACCTTCGTCGAGGTCCGCCGGGCGACCATCGCCATCGCGCGCGAGCTGGAGCGCCGGATGCCGGAGCAGGTCACCACCGCGTGGTGGAAGGAGGAGCGCGGCGAGAAGATCTTCGTCGACTACAACCAGATGGCCCGCGACCGCACGATCGCCTCCGCCTACTCCGTCCGCCCCTTCCCGCACGCGCCGGTCTCCGCGCCACTGCTCTGGGACGAACTGGACACCGCCGTGCCGCGGGACTTCGACCTCGTCTCGATGCCGGCCCGCTACGCGGAGGTCGGTGACCTCCACGCGGACATGGACGACCACGCCTTCGACATCACCCCCGCCCTGGACCTCGCCGCCCGAGACGAACGGGACCACGGCGCGGGCGACCTCCCCTACCCGCCCGAGCACCCGAAAATGGCCGGCGAACCGAAACGGGTACAGCCGAGCCGCGCCAAACACTGAGCCGCGGGCGCCGAGCTCCCGATACGGCGCTCAGTGCTCCCGATACGGCGCTCAGTCGTGGTCGTACACCGTCACCGCGACCCCGCGGTCCGCGAGCCGCGCCTGGACCAGCGGTTCCACCCGCTCCCAACGCCCGCCCGCCAGCCCGCAGCCGATCCGCGGCATATGAACCGAGGCCCCGAGCCCGGCCGCCTCGCCGGCGAGTTTCTCCAGCGCCGCGTCGATGGCCTCATAGCGCACCGGAACACCCTTGCTGCCGGTGCGCATCCCGCGCTGGCCCACCATGTTGGCGACCCACACCAGCCGGTCGACCTGCACCAGCTGCACGGCTCCGAGCCCGAAGTCGTTGGCCGCGCGCTCCCGGTGCCAGCGCCGGTACTGGCGCTCCGGCTCCGGCCAGCGCCGTGAGACGGCCAGCACGAAACCCTTGCCCCAACCGCCCAGGTCGTTGCAGATATGCGCGATCACCTTGGGCCCCTTGCCCAGCGGCGTTGTCGCGTCTCCCCGTACGTACTCGATCCCCGTCCCCATACCGATCACCGTAGGCGATGCCTCCGACAACGGGCCGGCCCGGCGTCCGGACGGAGTTCCGTCCGGGCGCCGGGCCGTGGTGCTCAGTTGTGGTGCTCCTTCGTGCGGGTCGGGGGTCAGCGGTGGAGGTTGAGGCGGTGGACGCCGCCGTCGGTGGTGCCGACGTAGAGCGTGCGGCCGTCGGGGGTCGCGGCCAGATGCGTGGTGTCGGTGTTCTGCAGGCCGGTGGAGATGTTGTGCCAGCTCAGACCGTGGTCGGTGCTGCGCAGTACGCCGCGGCCGCCCTGCAGGAGGCCACTGGCCCCGGAGCGGTTGGTGGCCGCGTAGAGCGTGTCGCCGACCCGCAGCAGGTCGGAGACGTGGATCGCGAGGGCGCCGGTGTCCGCGGTGCGGAAGGTGCGGCCGCCGTCGGTGCTGACGCGGACGTTCTCGCCGCCGATGACGAGCCGCTTCCCGTCGAGGTCGATCGCGGTCACCGGGCCGTCGGCGACCTTGGTGACGGTGACCCCGCCGTCGTCCGACCGGTACAGCCCGGCGGAGTTGCCGAGCCACAGCCGCAGCGGATTGGCGGGATCGCCCACGATGGTGTCGAAGGAACGCTCGTGGAAGAGGTTCTTCCACGTCGCGCCGCCGTCAGTGGTGGCGAACAGCCCCTGGCCCAGCAGGCTCCGGAAGCTGACCATCACCCGCTTCGGGTCGGCGGGGTCGACCAGGAGCGCGGTCGGCACCTCCGACGACGTGCCGCGCACCTCCCAGGTGGCGCCCGCGTCGGCGCTGCGCTCGACGACGAACGTTCCGACCGCGGTGCGCCGGACCTTCCAGATCACGTTCGGCTCCTTGGCCGAGAGCGCGAGCTGCGAGACCCTGACGCCGACCCTGCCCTCGCCGCCGGACTGGCCCCATTCGGGGCTCGCGACGGGAAGAGCGGTGCGGTAGATCGCGCTGTCGGTGGCGGCGAGCAGATGGCCGCCGGTGATCGCGAGATCGTTGACGGTCAGTCCCTGGACGCCGATCCGCCGGTATCCGGTGCCGTTCGCGGCACCCCGGTAGAGGCCGTCCTGCTCCATGGAGACGGTGACGGATCCGTCACTCCAGCGGTCGTAGTCCATCGGTACCGCCGCGCGCGCCGGCGCCGCGACCGTGGTCCACGTCCGTCCCTGGTCGTGGCTGAGCCGGCCGCTGCCGGTCAGCGTGCTCAGGTACAGGTCGCCGCCCGAGACGGTCAGGCCGAGACCGCCGAGCGGCATGGGCAGCAGGGTGGACCAGGTCTTCCCGCCGTCGTGGGAACCGACGACTCCGGTGCCCAGGACGTACACCGCCACGACCGAGGAGTCGGCGGCCAGCCCGCCGACGTTCTTGTTGACCGCGTCGAACAGCCGGCGTGCCGCGCCGGGGTTGCCCGAGCCGATGCCGGAACGGGTCCAGACGCCGCGGGGCGTCGTCATGTAGAGGGTGTCACCGGTGACGGTGGCGCCGGTGATGTCGCCGGTGACGCCGGTCGGGTACGTGGTCCAGTGCTCGCCCGCGTCGGTGCTGACCAGCAGTGAGCCGGAGGCGACCGCGACCAGCGTGCGGGTCTGCTCATCGGCGGTGAACGCCGTGATGCGGGCGTCAGGGACACCGAGCTTGCGCCAGGTCCGCCCGTTGTCATCGGTGCGCAGGATGGCGCCCTGGCGGCTGAAGTCGTGAACGCTGTTCACGGCGTACCACCAGCGGTCGGGATTCTTCGCGTCGACCAGGAGCGGTCCGGTGCCGTCCGCGACCGGCAGCCGGCTCAACTGGCGCCAGGTGGCGCCGTTGTCGGTGGTCAGCCAGGGAGCGGCCTTCTGGTACTGGGTGAGCACGGCCTGTCCCGGCCGGTTCGGCGAGAGGGCGACCCAGCCGGCCTCGCTGTTGGGACCGACCGGCTCCCAGCGGTTCTTGCGGGTGTCGACCGGGGTCACCTCGAAGGCGCTGGAGCCGATGAGGCGCTGCCCGGAGCCGGCGGTGCCGCGCACCGAGACCCGGTAGGCGCCGGCCACGCTGCCGGTCACCTCGGCCTGGTAGTAGCCGGTGGCGGGGTCGAGGTGGGAGGTGACGTCGAAGGCCTTGCCGCGCGGCGGAGTGACGGTGACGACCGGCGGTGCGGCCAGCCGGGTCGGCGGGGCGATGTGCACGGTCGAGTGACCGTCGCTCGGGTCGGGCGCGGCCTGGACGGCCAGGTACCGGACGGCGAGCAGATAGGGCACCCCGATCGCCGGTCCCCGGTCCGGGGTCGCCGTGAGGCGGCCGCTGATCTCGGTGTTGCCGGACGGGCGGTCGACGCGCAGCGAGACCGTGACGGTCGCGGTCCCCCTGGCCGGTACGGTGACCCGCTGCGGCGAGACCGTGGCCGGCCCGTCGGTCCTGAGCATGGTCGTGACCGGCCGGTTGCCGGAGTTCCGCAGCGTCACCTTCGCGGTGCCGCCGACGTCACGCCGGGACAGATCGGCGAGTCCGAAGGACACGGACGCCGGTGAGGCGCTGACCGTGGCCGAGGCGGCCGCGGCCACATCGAGCCGGCCCGAGCCCTGCGCCGTGGCTCCGCTGTCGCGCAGCGGCTTCGCGGTGCCGACCAGTGCGGCCTTCACCTCGGCGGGCGCCTGGCCCGGGTGCAGCTGGCGCAGCAGGGCCGCCGCGCCGGCGACGTGCGGGGTCGCCATCGACGTGCCCGACATGCGGTACTGGCCGGGCTTGTACAGCGACTTGGGGATGGTGGAACGGATCTCCACACCGGGCGCGACCAGATCGGGCTTGAGGCCGAAGCTCTGCGTGGGGCCGCGTGACGAGAACGAGGCGATCTGGTCGGTGGTGTCGGTGCCCTGCAGCGTCACCGAGACCTTCCCGGCGGCGAGCCGGGAGCTCAACTCCGTGTACTGGGTCGCGTCGATGCCCATGACCACCAGGTGGTCCATGCGCAACGAGTCACCGGAGGCGTCGATCCGCGCGGGCGAGGACGGCACCTGGACCACACCCGCTCCGGGCGTTCCGGCGGCGAACACCGGGCCGTCGTTGGTGGGCAGGCCGGCCAGCACGGCGAGCGCGCCGCGCTTCTCCGCTTCCTGCGCCCACTCCACGGCGCTGCCCGACAGGTCCTGGACGTCGGAGGCGACGAGGAACTGGGCCCGCACGATCTTCCCGCGGACGTCGCCGACCCGCTCCCAGTCCTCCGCGGTGCCCTCACCGACGTCGACGAGCTGCGCGGTGACGGGGCGCTGGGGCGGATTCGCGGACAGGATGCCGCGGTAGGTCTGGATCAACTCGGGCTTCTTGCCGGCCAGATACGCGCTGGGCAGCCGGAGATTGCTGGTCGACGCGCCGACCGAGATCACCCCGTCGGCCGTGCCGGGGCTGCTGACCGTACCCAGGCCCGGGCCGTCGTTGCCGGCCGCGGCCACCACGACCACACCGGCCCGTACGGCCGCGGTCGCGGCAAGGCCCAGCGGGTCGGTGCCGTCGCCGGGGCCGCCGAGGCTCATGTTGATGACATCGGCGCGGTGCGGGTTGGCCGGATCGGACGCCGCCTCGATACCGGCGATGATGTCCGACGTGTAGCCGGATCCTTCGGCGTCCATCACCTTGTAGGCCAGCAGGTTCGCGTCGGGCGCCACGCCGGTGATGCCGCCCTTCCCGGCGGCCTTCCCCGCGATGATGCCGGCGACGTGGGTGCCGTGGCCGTTGTCGTCCATCGGGTCCTCGTCACCGTTGACGAAGTCGTGCCCGCCGACGACCTTGTGGCCCTTGCCGAGTCCGCCGCCCAGATCGGGGTGGGTGTAGTCCACCCCGCTGTCCAGGATCGCGACGGTGGTCCCCTTGCCCGTGACGCGGCTGCCGGCGGCGTCCTTGCGCTGCCACACGTCAGGCGCGCCGATCAGCGGCACGCTCACGTCCGTCTTCGCCAGCACCCGGGTGTCGGGCAGGACGGCGGTGACGCCCGGCAGCTTCGCCAGCCGCGCCACCTCGGACCCCGGCACCGTCATCGCGACCGCGTCGATGAGCAGACCGAGCTTGCGGGTCGAGGAGGGGTGCAGCCCGGCGTTCTTCGCCGAGCCGAGGAAGGTCTCCTGCCGGGCGTCCAGCGCGCGGCGGGCGGCGCCGACGCCGGGGGCGGCCTCGGCGGACAGCAGCGAGCCACCGGGCGCGGCGGTGACCGCGGCGTTCCCGGACAGTTCGACGATCACTCGTTGCGACGGGTCGGGCGTGGACGCGGTGGCGGCACCCGGTATCGCCGCCAACGTGCCGGCGAGCACGACGGCGGCGAGACCGGCATGACGAGATCTTCGTGAGTTCATTGCCATACGTAAAGGTCCTAGTGGTATGGGCACTTGCCGCACAATGAATCTTCGTGGCCCATTGCTGCCGCTGGCACAACTGGGCCACCATCCGTTCATGACTCCCGAGACGCCGGAACTGACGGCGGCAGGCATCGATCCGTTCGACGAGAGCGTCTACCGCGCCGTCCTGACCCGGCGTACGGCGGCGCCGGCCGAACTCGCCGCTGACCTCGGCTGTTCGGCCGAGCGGGTCGCCAGAGCGCTGGACCGGCTCCGCGACCACGGGCTGGTCGGCCGGCTCGCCGGCGCCCGTCGCCGGTACGCCGCGATCGAGCCGGGGGCCGCGGTCGAGGCGCTGGTGCGGGCCAGGAGCAACGACCTGGAACGGGTCCGCTCGGCCGCCGCCGAGCTGTCCCGGCTCTTCGCCGCCGCGCGCACCGGCGCGACCGACGAGGACGAGGTGGAGATCACCACCGGCAGCGAGGCCCTCGGCCGCTGGTTCGTCCGCCTCCAACAGGAGGCCCGCGAGGACGTCATGACGCTGGACCGGCCGCCGTACGCCCTGACCACCTCCAACCCGGTGGAGGCCACGGCGCTCGGCCGCGGTGTCCGGTACCGCGCGGTCTACGCCCCCGAGGCGCTGGAGTGGCCGGGCGTCCTCGACGACATCCGCGAGCTGGTCCGGCACGGTGAACAGGCCCGGGTCCTGCCCGGCCTGCGCATCAAACTCGCCATCGCGGACCGCAGGCTCGCCCTGATGCCGCTCTCCCTCGACCTGAACGACGTCCGCGCCGCGGTGATCCGGCCGTCCACCCTGCTCGACGCCCTCACCGACTACTGGGAGATGTGCTGGAAGCAGGCCCTGCCCCTCAACGCCCCGGCCGACGACCCCCTCGACGAGGAGGACCGGCTGGTCCTGACCCTCCTGGTGAGCGGTCTCAAGGACGAGGCGATAGCCCGGCAGCTCGGCTGGTCCGTCCGCACCATGCGCCGCCGCATCAGCCGTCTCCACGACCTCCTGGGCGCCGCCAACCGCTTCCAGGCCGGCGCGATAGCCGCCCGCCGCGGCTGGCTGTGAGGGTGCGCCGTCCGTCCTAGGCTGTCGGGCCGGCGAGTTTGCCGGTGAACCAGGTCAGGGCGCGGGGGATGAGCTTCTTGAAGTCGGAGGTGTAGTGCCGGCCGCCGGGGAGCTCGTAGTACTCGATCTTGACGGGGGCGACGGCCTTCTTCACCCAGGTCTTGACCAGGTTGGTCTCGTACGCCTCGCCGCTGCCCGCCGTGGCGAGGATGCTGACGTCGGCCCTGCCCTGCTTGACGAGGGTGTTGGGGCTGTTGGCGAGGCGGTCCGCCTCGTGACCCCTCCAGAGCCGGGAGTCCGGGTCGAAGTAGGCGTCCATCGGGATGGCGGCCTTGAAGACGTCGGGGTGCTGCAGGGCGAGTTTCGCGCTGCAGAAGCCGCCCGTGGAGGCGCCCATGACGCCCCAGCCGTCACGGCTGCGCAGAGTGCGGAAGTTCGCCTTCACGAAGTCGGGGACGTCCTTGGCCATCCAGGTGCCCATCCTGGGCTGGCCGGGGATGTCGCTGCAGTCCAGAGCGGCGTTCTCGTGGGAATTGAAGTTCTGGACCGGCATGATCATGATGAACGGATGGGCCTTGCCCTGCTTGCTCAGCTTGGCGTCGGCCTCCTGGATCGGGAGCTGGGGATCGGTCCAGGTGTTGTAGCCGTTGCTCTGGCCGCCCGCGTACATCATCACGACGGGGAAGCCGTAGGTCGCGTACTGGGGGTCGCTGTACTCCGGGGGCAGCCAGACCCAGACCTTCCCGGTGACGCCGGACTTCGCCCCACGCACCGAGGTGACCATGATCGGGCCGGCCTTCGTCGACCGCGCCAGCTTCAGCTCCGCCTTCGGTCCGGTCGGCAGCAGCACCTTCGACGGCGTCGGCGCGGGGCCCGGCGTCCGCGGGCCGCCCTTGCCGTCGCCTTTCCCCGCGCCGGTCGAGAGGTGGTCGTTCGCCGGGGCGGATCCCCCGTCGCCGGAGGAGCCGCAGCCCGCGAGAGCGGCGAGCGCGAGCAGCACGGCGGCTACGGGCAGGACCAGGGGGCGGTGACGCCGGGGACGCGCATCCATCGTGGAAATGCTCCGAACGCGAGATCGAGGACGAAAGGCACCTTCTAGGAGAGCAGCTCGCACGCTTTGGTTCCCGCGCGACGCGCGCGCTGCGCGCGCGGTCTACGCGCGAGGCTTCCCGCGCCACTCCGAGGGACACCGTGGAAGCCCCCATACGGGCAGCAGCCGTGCTACCTTGATCCCAGTTGCAGTTTTGGTACCCATGAACTTTGTGTGCGCCTGACGGGATGTAACCCTCAGGCGCACTCTTGTTTTTACCGGTCATCTCCGGATGGGCACAATGCGGCGACGAGGAATCTGCGCAGTGCAGATTTCCGGCTCTGCACCTATTGAGGAGATTGACATGGCTTCTGGCACCGTGAAGTGGTTCAACGCGGAAAAGGGTTTCGGCTTCATCGAGCAGGACGGTGGCGGCGCTGACGTCTTCGCCCACTACTCGAACATCGCCACCCAGGGCTTCCGTGAGCTCCAGGAAGGCCAGAAGGTGACCTTCGACGTCACGCAGGGCCAGAAGGGCCCGCAGGCCGAGAACATCGTTCCCGCCTGACGTTTGACGCGCACCACGTAGTTGGGGCCCGCACCTGAGGGTGCGGGCCCCAATTCGTTTTTTCCGGTATTGCTTTGGCTCGTTTTTGCGATTCTTCGCCCGGTTTTCATTTTGCGGAGTCTTCCCGGACACGTGCCGTTCCGAGGAAGGCTTTCTTTTGTACCGCTCCTCAGGCTCCGTTCCCGCGCGCAATCGCCCGTCGTATTCCCGCAGCCAGTCCGCGCCGCGCCGCCGCCCCATGGCGACACCGGGTGAGTTCGCCCTCCCCGTCAGCACCACGCCGTCCCTTCCCCCGGTCGAGTCGTTCGCAGATCTGGACATGCCGTCCGAGCTGCTCGACACGCTCACCCACGAAGGGGTGACGGTCCCGTTCCCCATCCAGGGCGCGACGCTGCCGAACTCGCTGGCCGGCCGGGACCTGCTGGGCCGTGGACGCACCGGCTCCGGCAAGACCCTCGCCTTCGGCCTGGCGCTGCTCGCCCGTACCGCGGGGAAGCGCGCGGAGCCGCGGCAGCCGCTCGCCCTGGTGCTGGTGCCGACCCGTGAGCTGGCCCAGCAGGTCACCGACGCGCTCACCCCGTACGCCCGCTCGCTGCGGCTGCGGATGGCCACCGTCGTCGGCGGCATGTCGATCGGCCGCCAGGCCGGCGTGCTGCGCGGCGGCGCCGAGGTCGTCGTCGCGACACCCGGCCGGCTCAAGGACCTGATCGAACGCCGCGACTGCCGGCTCGACCACGTGGCCATCACGGTGCTCGACGAGGCCGACCAGATGGCGGACATGGGCTTCATGCCGCAGGTCACCGCCCTGCTGGCGCAGGTGCGCCCGGACGGTCAGCGGATGCTCTTCTCCGCCACGCTGGACCGCAACGTCGACCGGCTGGTGCGCCAGTTCCTGACCGATCCCGTCGTCCATTCGGTGGATCCCTCGGCCAACACGGTCACCACGATGGAGCACCACGTCCTGCACGTGGCCGGCGCGGACAAGCAGGCCACGACGCGGCGCATCGCGGCCCGCGAGGGCAGGGTGCTGATGTTTCTGGACACCAAGCACGCCGTCGACCTGCTGACCCGGGACCTGCTCGCCAGCGGTGTCCGGGCCGCCGCGCTGCACGGCGGCAAGTCGCAGCCGCAGCGCAACCGCACCCTGGACCAGTTCAAGAGCGGACATGTGACGGTCCTGGTCGCGACCAACGTCGCCGCCCGCGGCATCCACGTCGACAACCTGGACCTCGTCGTCAACGTGGACCCGCCCACCGACCACAAGGACTACCTGCACCGCGGCGGCCGTACCGCCCGTGCGGGTGAGTCCGGCAGCGTCGTCACACTGGTGCTGCCCAACCAGCGCCGCGAGATGGCGCGCCTGATGTCGCACGCCGGCATCACCCCGCAGACGACCCAGGTCAGCGCGGATGACGACGAGCTCGCCCGGATCACCGGCGCGCAGGAGCCCTCCGGGGTGCCGGTCGTCATCGCGGCGCCCCCGGCGGCCGAACGCGTGCGGCGCACCTCGTACGGCAGCCGCGGCCGCGGTGGCCGCCCCGCGCCGCGCCGGCGGCCCGCCGCCGCGTAGGTCCGCGTCCTGGTGGAGGCATCCGGCTGTTTAGGCTGCCTTCATGAAGGACTGGGATTTGAGGAAACTGCAGATCCTCCGGGCTCTGCAGGAGACCGGGACGGTCACGGCGGCGGCCGCCGCACTGCGGATGACGCCGTCGGCCGTCTCGCAGCAGCTGTCCGCGCTCTCCAAGCAGGCCGGCACCCCGGTGATCGAGGCACAGGGCCGGGGCGTCCGGCTGACCGGTGCCGCCCACGTCCTGCTGCGCCACGCCGACGTGGTCTTCGCCCAGCTGGAGCGCGCCGGAGCCGAGCTGGAGGGCTACACGCAGGGCGAGGCCGGCGAGGTCCGGGTCGGCGCCATCGCCACGGCCATCACCCGGCTGGTCGTCCCCGCGTCCCGGCTGCTGCGCCAGGACTTCCCGCGGATCACCCTGTCGGTCCGGCAGGCCGAGGCCGCCGAGGTCTACGAGCAGCTGGCGGGCGGCGACGTGGATCTCGCCGTGACGCTGGCGGTGCACGCGCCCTCGGCGCGGGACCCGCGCTTCCACCGGATCGCGCTGCTCACCGATCCGCTCGACGTGGCACTGCCCGCCGGCCACTCCTGGGCGGCGCGGCCGGGCCTGCGGCTGGCGAACCTGGCCCAGGAACCGTGGATCTTCGGCAGCAGCGGCCCCTGGCGGGAGATCACCCTCGCGGCCTGCGCCGACGCGGGATTCGTCCCGGAACAGGCGCACGCGGCGACCGACTGGTCGGCGATCCTCGCCATGGTCGCCGCGGACCTCGGGGTCGCCCTGGTACCCCGGATGGCGACGGTGGGGGAGCGGCAGCACGTCGCGATCCGCCCGCTCGACGCCGACCGGCCACGCCGCCACGTGGTGGGCGTGGTGCGCAGCGGATCCGAGGACGGGCCGCTGCTGCGGCGGGTGATCCGGGTGCTGCGGCAGGTGGCGGAGGAGCCCGCGGTGCCCGTGGACGCCGGCTAGAAACGTTCAGTTGAACTGAAAGTATGGTTCAGAAACTTTCGATGGACGTGAACGGTGTCGTCGGCTCACAGTAGAGGTATGACGACATCAAAGACGCCTTCCGGCACCTCTTCCTCCGCCCTGTCCTCGACTTCGTTCACCGGTGATGCGCGGCCGTTCGGTGGGGGTGATCCGTAT
>NZ_JAAIKO010000078.1 GCF_016107395.1 Streptomyces fildesensis | reverse complement strand
CCTGCGGGCCGCGCGCCGGGCGCCCTGGGCGCGGCAGAACTAGGTAGGGCCTGTCCGGCGGGATTCCGGGTTCTACAGCCCCGGGCTGCCCGCCCGGTCGCCGGCCGCGGCCAGCCGTCCCCAGAGCAGGTCGGCGAGGTGGCTGACCAACTGGTCGCGTGAGACCGGGCGTTCGCTGAGCCACCAGTCGCCCGCCGCGTGCATCATGCCGACGATGCCGTGACCCCAGACCCGTGCCAACTCCTGGCTCTGCGGGCCCAGGTCGAGCCGCTCGGCGATCACCTCGGCCAGGTCCTCGCCCATCCGCCGCAGCAGCGAGGAGGAGTGCCGGCCGCCGTCGAAGCCCTTCTCCCCGTCGCCCGGTGCCTCGGCCGGGTGCATCAGGAAGCGGTACACCTGGGGGCGGGTCTCGATCGCGGCGAGATAGGCGTGCAGCGTGGCCTCGACCCGGTCGCGGCGGTCGTTGCCGGAGTCGAGGGCGGCGCGCAGCGAGGCGAGCAGCGCGTCGGTGTGCCGCTGGGCGAGCGCCCGGTACAGGCCGCTCTTGTCGCCGAAGTGACGATAGAGAATCGGCTTGGTGATTCCGGCCTCGGCGGCGATGGCGTTCATGGAGGCTTCGGGTCCGTCCCGCAGTACGACGCGGTCGGCGGCCTCGAGCAGCTCTTTACGCCGTCGCTCCGTCGCCGTCCGCTGGCCCTGCCGCTGGCCGGTGTCCACCCGGTACTCCCTGTCTGTTCGATTTCGTGCACTCTGCGCAACGTAACACCCCGGTCGGGGCAGCCGGGTTCACGGCGGGGAGTTGACAGCCCCTACTCACGGGTAACAGACTGATGTTACCGCAAGTAACAACCAGGTGGAGGGGACATGGGCGACTTCACGCTCGAGCTCAACGACGACCAGAAGTCCGTGCGCGACTGGATCCACGGCTTCGCGGCCGACGTGATGCGCCCGGCGGCCGCGGAGTGGGACGAGCGCGAAGAGACGCCCTGGCCGGTCATCCAGGAGGCCGCCAAGATCGGTCTCTACTCCCTCGACTTCTACGCCCAGCAGTTCTTCGACCCCACCGGCCTCGGCATCCCCATGGCCATGGAGGAGCTGTTCTGGGGCGACGCGGGCATCGGCCTGTCCATCGTCGGCACCGGACTGGCCGCCGTCGGCGTCCTGGCCAACGGTACCGAGGAGCAGATCGGCACCTGGGTCCCGCAGATGTACGGCGACGTCAACGACGTCAAGGTGGCCGCCTTCTGCTCCTCGGAGCCCGACGCGGGATCCGACGTCTCCGCGATGCGCACCCGCGCGGTCTACGACGAGGCCAAGGACGAATGGGTGCTCAACGGCACCAAGACCTGGGCGACCAACGGCGGCATCGCGGCCGTCCACGTCGTCGTCGCGGTCGTCGACCCCGAGCTCGGCTCCAAGGGCCACGCCTCGTTCATCGTCCCGCCGAACACCCCCGGCCTGTCCCAGGGCCAGAAGTTCAAGAAGCACGGCATCCGCGCGTCGCACACCGCCGAGGTCGTCCTCGAGGACTGCCGCATCCCCGGCGAATGCCTCCTGGGCGGCAAGGCGAAGCTCGACGAGCGCCTCGCCCGCGCCCACGAGCGCGCCAAGACCGGCGGCGAGCGGGTCAAGAACGCCGCGATGGCCACCTTCGAGGCCTCCCGCCCGGCCGTCGGCGCCCAGGCGGTCGGCATCGCCCGCGCCGCCTACGAGGTCGCCCTCGACTACGCGAAGACCCGCGTGCAGTTCGGCCGCCCGATCATCGACAACCAGGGCATCGCCTTCCAACTCGCCGACATGCGCACCCAGATCGACGCCGCCCGCCTCCTGGTCTGGCGCGCCTCCTGGATGGCCGCGGCCGGCCGGCCCTTCACCTCGGCCGAGGGCTCCATGTCCAAGCTCTACGCCGGCGAGACCGCCAAGACCGTCACCGCCCAGGCCATGCAGATCCTCGGCGGCAACGGCTACACCCGCGAATACCCGGTCGAGCGCATGCACCGGGATGCCGCGATCTACACCATTTTCGAAGGCACGAGCGAGATCCAGCGCCTGGTCATCGCCCGCACCCTGTCGGGCATGCCGATCCGCTGACGCCGATCCACTTCCCATGGCCGCGTCCCCTTCACCCTGGCGAAGGGGACGCGGCTGTTCGTCCACCTGTCCATGGGCCGGATTCCTATGGACAGGACTCACCGAACTTCACCGCCGTGAACATCACCGGCTGTCCGTTGAGCGCGGCGCCGGCCGCCGGCGTCTGGGTGCACACCTGCCAGTTGCTCTCGATGATGATCAAGCGTCCTTGGGTGGCGTCCTTGGAGTCGACGGATGCGTTGGAAGGAAGAGCCTGGTGCGCCGCCTTCACGGACTTGCCGACGAAGTCCGGCATGGTCGCCCCGGCCTCCTTCGGCGGCGTCCGGTCGGTGCCGGGGCACTTCTCCTCGAGCTTGACCGCCCCGAAGTCGAGGGTGGTGTCGACGGGGATGCTCTTCCCCGCCGCGTGGTTCTGCGAGCAGACCCGCCAATCCCGGTCAAGGATCTGGTGGCGCGCGCGGCCGAGGGCGTCATGCGAGGTGAGGCCGGCGAATCCGGCGGCCTGGGCGGCGTCCTGCGCCGACTGGAGCCCCATGCCGATGAAGACGGGGACGGTCGCCGTCTTCGCGGGAGCCGCGGCGGACGATGCCGCTGAGGCGGACGGGACGGATGCCGCGCCGGACGGGGCCGGGGCACCGGCCGGCGCGGTGGCCTTGGGGTCGCAGGCGCTGAGCGCCGCGGTGCTGATGATGACGGCGGCGCTAACGGCGATGGTGCGGATGCGCATGGGTCCCCCTGGTGCTGCACGGTGGTCGCGTGACCGTAGCGCTACGGTGCGTCGCCATGGGATGGAGCGGCAATTCGTGTCCCTTACGATGCCGGGCGCCCTTCACGCAGCCGGCTTCGGCGTCGATGAGTGCCTGGTGTGCGGGACCCACGAGCGCTGCCCCCGGCCCGGCCGATGGGTCAGCGGATGGCGGGGGCGACGTTCCTTGCGGCTGCCAGGGCCAGGTGCCAGGGGTACGCGGACGGCTGGTCCTCGTCCGGGCGGTTCGGGACGAAGCCGCCTTCGCCATGCAGGACCGTCACGCCGGCCAGTCGCAACTCGCCCAGGGACCGCTCGAATTGCGGGTGCTGGACGATGGCGGAGTTCAGGCAGGGCATGGCCACCGTGGGGATGCCCTTGCCCAGGGCCTCGGCGGCGACGCCCACCACGAAGTGGTTGGTGATCCCGAGAGCCCACTGGTTGATGGTGTTGAACGTGGCCGGTGCGAAGAGGATCACGTCGGCGGGCGGCCAGACGTCCGGTTCGCCCGGGAGTTTGTACTGCGACCGCACCGGGTGACCGGTCAGTGCGGCGAGGCCGTCGAGGTGGTCGCCGAGCCAGTGGGCCGCGGTGGGGGTGAGGCCCAGACACACGTCCCAGCCGTCGGCCTGCGCGTCGTCGATCACCCGGGCTATGTCGAAAACGGGCGGGGCGGCCGAGCCGAACAGGTACAGGGTGCGAGAGTCCATGGTCCCATCACACCCTGGCCGGACGATCTTGCGCAACCAGCCCTGGACCGGCCTCAGCTGTGGCGTTCGCCGCCGTCGGACAGCAGGGCCACCGTTCCCGTCACCGCGGCAAGGGCGCCCGCGACGATGACGGAGGTCCAGCCGACGGCGCCTGTCAGCGCCGGGAGGACCAGCACGACGGCGCTGAGCGAGAGCAGCGCGGACACCGCCGCGAGGACGAACTTCCAGTTCTGGACGGCCATCCGCTCACCTTACGGACCAACCCGCCGCGGGGGAGCCGGATCCGCGTCACAGGGGCGGGGGCCGGGTGCCGGAGCGGGAGCGCAACGCCTCCTCGAACTCGTCGAGTGTCTCCATCTGCAGTTCCGCGCCGCGGCGGACCATGCGTTCCCGGGTGGTGTCGCCCTGCCAGCCGTCGAGGACGGCCCGGACCGCGTCCCAGCGCGGCGGCGCACCGTCGCGGACCGCCTGCGCGGATTCGGCGACGGCCTCGCGGAGTACGCGGGCGAACTCCGCTGCGGACGGTACGGGGTCGGCGTCCCGGCCGGGCAGATGGGCCTCCATCAGCATGCCCACCCGGCCCATCGCGGAGAGGACCGTGTCGGCGTCCTGCGCGGCCCGCCGGGACAGCCCGCGGTGCCGGACGGGTTCGGCGTCGGCGCGTGCGACGGCCTGGTCCCAGGTGGCGCTGGCCGCGCGGGCGTCGAGCAGCGCCTCCCGGACCGTCGAGGAGCGCCGTTTCGCCGGATCCGCGAAACCCTCCAGGACCGCGGCCGTGTAGCCGGCCGTGGCCTCCAGCCGCTCCGCGAGCCGGTCGCGCAGCCGCGGGGTCTCCCAGGCGGGGAACACGGCATAGGCGGCCATCGCCAGCACCCCGCCGAGCAGCGTCAGCAGGACACGTTCGGGAACCGTCTGGGTCCACAGGCTGCCGCCCATGCCCAGCAGCAGGACCGCGTAGGCCGAGACACAGGCCTGCGCAACGATGTAGCCGGTGCGCATCAGCAGGTACATCAGGGCGATGCACACCACGGCGAGGGCCGCGCAGAGATAGACGCCCGGAGACGCCGCCTGCATCACTCCGGTGGCGACGGTCACTCCCACCAGCGTCCCGACGAAGCGGGCCACGCCGCGCGCGTAGGTCTGGGAGAAGTCCGGACGCATGATCATGACCGAGGCCATCGGCGCCCAGTAGCCATGGCCCAGCGGCAGCGCCGCGCCGATCAGGTAACCCGTCGCGGCGACCGCGGACAGCCGCACCGCGTGCCGGAACACCGCCGACTTCCAGCGCATCTCATGGCGCATGGCCCGCGCGGCCAGCGGTACGAGCCGCGGCAGTGTGGGGCGCAGCAGGTGTGCGGACTCGGTGGTGTCGGAGGGGCCCGAGCCGTTGGCGCTCTCCACAGCGGCGGCGAGCAGGCTGATCAGCCGGGCGGCGGCCCGGCGGGCCGAGCCGGTCAGTTCTGCCTCCGGCTCGGGGATTTCGAGGAAGGCGTCGACCTCCTTCGGCAGCTTCACCGGTTTCGCGTGCCGGATCGCGCGGGCCACCGCGTCCAGCACGGTGGCGGCCGCCGCCAGCAGCTCACGCGCCCGATCCCGTTCCGGGCCCTCCTCCGCGGCGCCGACCGCGGGGTCGGCGAGCGATGCCAGCACCGGCCGGATCCGCTCCGCCAGCGCCCGCTTGCCGTGCAGCTCCTCCGGACGGCGCCGGGCCTGCCACGGTGTCACCGCGGCCGCGCTGCGGGCCGTCATCAGCGGTTCGGGATCGAACGGGGCGTGCGGATCCTGGCGCAGCCGCCGGGCGTAGGCCGCCTCGGCGGCGAACGCGTCCGCGAGAGCGTCCCGTTGCCTCCCCCAGCGGCGGATGGGGAAGAGCAGGATGAGCGCCGCCTGCACCAGCCCGCCCAAGGCGATCACCAGGGCATGTCCCAGGGCGTCCTTGACGGACGTGGGCAGCGTGACGACGACCATCATGACGGCGACGGTCAGCGCCGCGACGATGCCGGATGTCGGGCCGAGCGACCACGCCATCCCGGCCAGGAAGGCCCACACGGCCAGCAGCAGGACGAAGACAACGAGATGGGAAGCGGCCAGGTAGCCCACGAAGGTGCTGACGGCGAGGCCGGTGCCCGCGGCGAGGGAGAGCACCGGGCGGGACCGCCAGCTGCGCTGGAAGGTGGCGGTGCCCGCGGCGAAGGCGCCGAACGCCGACGACGCGGCCACGGCGGGGGAGGACAGCCAGAGGGACAGCGCGATCACGATCGCGACCCCGGCCGCACCACGGACGGCCACCAGGGGTTCGAGCCTGGTCCGCTCGACGCTCAACCCGGAGCGCCCGGTCTCCTTCAGCGCGCGCAACCAGGTCATGATCCAGAGGATAGGTGGAAACGCCGGAGAACCGGCTTTCCCTGTCGACGGGGCGGGCGTACGTGTGCGTAGCGTCCCGGCCGTTGGGTAGGCGCGGGCAGCGGCTGCGTCGGTAACGACGACAAACCGACAGAGCGATACAACGACACGACGCGAAGGAGAAGTCCATGGACTGTCCCGACCGGACCGTCATCCGGGCGAGCGTTCCCCCGGTGCCCGATCCGCAACCGACGCCGCAGCCCCCGGACCCCGTTCAGCCGGACCCGGTGCCGCGCCCGGTGCCGCAGCCCGGCCCGGGTCCCATGCCGCCCGGCCCGCCGCTGCCGTCGCCCGAACCCCTGCCGCAGCCCGAGCCGACACCGCATCCGGAGCCGGTGCCCGACCCGGCTCCGCTGCCCATGTGAGGTCCTGCGAGGCGCGTGGAGCCGCGCGAGGCCGTGTGACACACCCGTAGCGACCCCGTAGTGGCCCCGAAATGACCGGAATCCACGTTCCGCCGGCATCCCCCTGCCGCGCGGGGCGTGGCTTCTGGTTCAATAGGGCCCATGGCCAGCCACACTGACATCGCGACAGGTCGCACCGACCTCGAGCCCTTCTGGCCGTCCCGGCAGGGACACCACTTCGACCGAGAGTGTTGCCGCGCGATCACCGCGCGGACCCGCACTCCCCGCTGACCTGCGGACCACGGCCTCCGGCCGTCGCCGTCAGCAGTACGGATTCCGGTACCGCGCAATACGTCGTCCAGCCAACGACCCCTCGCGCGAAAGAGCCGAACCCATGTCGAACACCCAGTCCCTGAACCTCCCTGCCGTCAGCCTCTCCCAGCAGCGGTCCGGCGGGACCACCACCCCGCTGCGCTCGCGGCTGCGTGCCGTACGGCCCGACGAGGTCCCGCCCGCCCCCGACTTCCTGCCGCCCGGTGCCACCTGGATGCCGGCGCCCGGCCACGTACTGCCGACCGTTCCCGGCCAGCAGCGGATGGTCGGCTACCTGGTCCTGGTTCCCGCGGAAGTGGGACCGGTCGCGGTGGAGGCGGTCCCCGAACCGGCGCACGAACCCGGCGCCCGGGTACGGATCGACGCCGAGCGCCGTACGGCAGCGGTGGACGGCCGTCCGCTCGACCTGACCTACCTGGAGTTCGAACTCCTCGCCCATCTCGTCGCCAACCCGCACCGCGTGCACTCCCGCGACCAGCTCGTCACCACGGTCTGGGGCTACGGTCACGTGGGCGACGGCCGTACCGTCGACGTGCATGTGGCGCGGCTGCGCCGCAAGCTCGGTGCCGAGCACCGCGGCAGCATCGTGACCGTCCGCCGGGTGGGCTACAAGTACGCACCGGTGGCGGCTACGGCACTACGGTGACCGGCCAGCGTCCGGCCTTGACCAGCCGGATGGCGACCGAACCGACGATGCGGTGTCCGGCGTGCTCGGAGGCGCCGACCACCACCGCGTCGGCCTTCAGTGAGTCCGCCGCGGTGACCAGCCCGTTGTAGGGGTCGCCGCGGACGGTGTGGAATTCCCAGCGCACGGCGAATATCCCCTGGAGCCGCTCCGCCGACCGGCGGATCTCGGCCATCAGCTCGTCGGCGACCTCGGTGGTGACCTCGGCCACCGGGGCGCCGAGGAGTGTGCCGGTGACGATGACCGGCTGTACATAGACGACGGCGAGCAGCGCGTTCTGCCGCCGCGCCAGGCCGGCGGCGTAGGACACCGCCCGCCACGAGGAATCGGAGCCGTCCGCTCCGACGACGATGACCTTGGGTCCGTCCGTTCCGCGCTCGAACGGCGCGGGTTCCTTGTCCACCACGTCTCGAGGCTAGCCCTCGCCTTACGGCCCCGTTCGGCGCCCCCGCTTCCTTGATCACCCGAATGGCCGCATTGCCACGACACGCGGGCTTTTGGGATGCAGGATTTCGGTGAGGAGTCCCAGAGAGAACCTGCAGTCCTGTGGCTCCCGGGCCGCCGACGTGCCGCCCGCATCTCTGAGCCAACAGCCAAAGCCGGCACGGCCGGCAACGGGGAGGTTTGCGATGCCGAGGGTGACCACAAGCGTGATCGTGTCGAGGCCGGCCGCAGAGGTCTTCGACTTCCTTGCCGACGCCCGGAATCTTTCGCTGTGGAGCTCGGGTGTGGCCGGGGTCGATGGGGATGCCGTGCCGCCGGGCGCGAACGCCGAGTACCGCTACCGCTATCCCGGACGGCACCGGGAGCACCGGCTGGTGTGCGCGGGCTACGAGCCCTGCCGGCACATCGTGTTCCGGGGCCAGCGCATGTGGAGCCCGCTGGGCACGCAGGTCCCCGAGTACGGCTTCGACCTGCTGCCGTACGGCGCCGGCACGCTGGTGCGGCTCTCGGTGCACAGCTCGCTGGGGGCCGGGATGGCGCTGTTCTCGCCGGTCGTGGCGATGGCCTGGCGGCGGGACCTGCCGGTCGACGCCCGGAAGCTCTGCGAGGCCCTCGGCGGTCTGCACGCCGCGCCGCGCGCGCTGGAGGCGGTGCGCACGGCCGAGCCGGCGGTGCCGGCTCCCGAGCCGCCGTTCGACTACGCCCCGGCCGCCCGGGTGTTCCAGCCCGGCGTCGGAGCGTAGATCCCCCCGGAGCGGGAAGCGGGGGAACCGCAGGCGGCGGAATTGCAGGAAACAGTGGAGTCGAACATCACTCATTGAGTGTTAAACTAAGTCCGAAGGGTGGCGCGAAACCGCCCCTTTCCCCCGTGTTGCCCCGGCCCGGTCCCCCCGTCCTGGCCGGGGCTCCTTTTTGTTCCGGACCTGCTGCCGTCCCGGATCCGCTGCCGTCCCGGACCTGATTCCGTCCGGGATCCGCTGCCGTCCCGGGCCTGCTTGCGTCCCGGGCCCGCGTCGCGCTCCGTGCCCGCTCCTGGCCCCACACATGCGGCGGTGGCGTGGGATCCGCTCCCACGCCACCTGCGACCGCGGCTGTCCGTCCGCCAGGTCGAACTCGTCGATCCGGTCGATCCAGTAGATCTAGTCGATGCTCCGCAGGATGTGCGACTCGGCCACGTCGTCCTCGTAGCCCGCCAGCTTGATCGGCGCGGACCGGGCCCAGACGTCGAGGTTTCGCACTTCCTTCAGCGGCGGAGGCCATTCACCTAGTCCCGGCGTGGCCTGGTTGCGCTGCTTGGTCTTCTCGGGTGTCACCGCGCACTCCATTCATTTCGAGTGAACCGGATGCGCCGACGCGGCCTACGACCGGGCATCGGACACCCGGTGGGGCATATGTATCGAGCGGGTGCGGACGCGGTGGCGCCTGGTGCGGAGCCGGAAGGGCGGCCATGGTGACTGGACGCTTCCCGGGACAGGCTCTGGGCGCTGGTTGCTGCCCTATGAGCTTGTTCGTTCCGCTCAGAGTAAGCCCGCCGAACGGTTCCGACCAGCCGATTTCCTCTCTGGGTCACCCCTAAGAGAACCCCAGTCCACATGCGCGCCACTCAAGGGCTCCTCAAGGGTTGCGGGCCCTGGGCACCCGTGAGGTGTCCGACCCCGCCGCTCAGGGGCCGGGAGAGCGGTTGTTACCGTGCCGGGTGCTCCGAAGCAAGCGATCCGACGATTCGGCGGAACCCCG
This sequence comes from Streptomyces fildesensis, assembly GCF_016107395.1. Lineage (GTDB taxonomy): Bacteria > Actinomycetota > Actinomycetes > Streptomycetales > Streptomycetaceae > Actinacidiphila > Actinacidiphila fildesensis. The sequence continues at coordinate 7,887 of NZ_JAAIKO010000078.1, read as the reverse complement.
GGAACCCCGGGAGACCGCATCAGGCACGGCCGCCACCCCGCCACCCGCCGGGATATCCCGCCGTACCGCCGGTCGTGTGTTCGCGGATCTGACGCCGCTGCGCGAGTCCCCGCACTTCCGCCGGCTGTGGTTCGGCAACATGGTCTCCTGGATCGGCCAGCAGATGACCGCGATGGCGGTCTCCCTGCAGGTCTACGCGATCACCGGGTCCAGCTTCTCGGTAGGGCTGGTGGGCCTCTGCTCCCTGGTCCCGCTCGTCATATTCGGGCTCTACGGCGGCGCCATCGCCGACGCCGTGGACCGCCGCAAGCTCGGGCTGGCCAGCGCCCTCGGCGCGACCGTCCTGTCCGGTGTCCTGGCGGGCGCCGCCCTGCTCGACCTGCGACAGGTCGGGCTGCTGTACGCGATCGTCGCCCTGCAGTCCGTCTGCTTCGCCCTGAACTCCCCGGCCCGCTCCTCGATGATCCCGCGCCTGCTCCCGCCGGAGCAGCTACCCGCCGCCAACGCCCTGGCCTCGCTCGCCGGTGGCCTGGGCACGATGGCGGGGCCCATGCTCGGCGGCGTCTTCGTCGGCCTGTGGGGCTACCAGGCCGCTTACCTGATCGACGTGGTCACCTTCTCCGCCTCCCTCTACGCCATGTGGCGCCTGCCCTCGATGACCCCGGAACGCGACGCGTCGACGGCCGCAGGCACCCGTCGCGGATGGGTCTCGGTGCTGGACGGACTGCGCTTCCTGGCCGGCCGGCCCAATCTGCGGATGACGTTCTTCACCGACATGGCCGCGATGGTGCTCGCTCAGCCGCGCGTGCTCTTCCCGGCCATCGCCGTCATCTGGTTCGCGGGCGACGCCAAGACCGTAGGCCTGCTCATCGCCGCCCCGGCCGTCGGCGCGCTGCTCGGCGGCCTCTTCTCCGGCTGGCTCGGCCGCATCCACCGCCAGGGCCTCGCCGTCCTGGTCTCGGTCGCCTGCTGGGGCGCGGCCGTCGCCGTCTTCGGCCTCACCCGCAACCTGTGGCTCGGACTCGTCTTCCTCGCACTGGCCGGATGCGCCGACACCATCTCCATGGTCTTCCGCAACACCATGCTCCAGGCCGCAGCCCCCGACGACATGCGCGGCCGCCTCCAGGGCGTCTTCATCGTCGTCGTCGCGGGCGGCCCCCGCCTGGGCGACTTCCTCGCCGGATCGGCCGCCGAACTCTTCTCCCCGGGCACCGCCATCGTGGGCGGGGGGCTGGCGTGCATCGCGGTCGTCATCACGCTGGCGGCCCTGCAGCCGAGATTTGCGCGCTACGACTCGCGCAACCCAGTGCCGTAACGCTCGCGCTGGGCGGTCAGCCCACGGGTGGGGGAGTGCAGGCACCCCGCGGGATGGACCGGTAGGCGGTGCTCTGTTCAGCGGCGGCAGGCTTCGTCGAGATCCGCACACCCCACATTCGGTTGCAGTTGAGGCCGTCGAAGGTGTGGGGCCTGCTGAAGCTGTACTCCCCGTTGAACGTGAACGTCTCGGAGGGTCCGTCCGTCGCTACGGGGTTGCCTTTGCTGTCCGCGTCGTACCACGTCAACGTGATGGTGAAGGTGCCGGTGCTGCCCTTGCCGATGGAGAACGAGGCTGTCGCGTTCGACCCACGGGTAGCCACGAACGTGTCGACCGAGGCGGATTTGACCACCGGGGGCGGCGGCTTCGACGTAGTGGTCGACGCCGTCGTCGGAACCGTCGTCGGCGGGTCCGGCGGTGCGGTCGTCGGCGGTGTCGTGGGCGGGGTCGTCAGGCCCGTCGTGCTGTCCGTCGGTGTCGGCGTGGTGGACGTCGACGCTGATGTCGTCGGTGTGAGGCTCGGGCCGACCGTCGCGCCGCCCGGCGGCGTGGTGCCGGGTGGCTCGCTGGTTCCGGTGAGCTGTGTGGTGACGGAGGGCGGAGCCGAGAGGCCGTCGGTGTGGTGCGGGGCCTTGCCGGTGCCGGCGAGGGCGACGACCGTGCCGGCCGTCGCGAGGGCCAGCAGGGCGACGCTGCCGCCCACCAGCGCGGCGACGCGTCCGCGCGGCAGCCGTCGCGGCTTGCCGCCGCCGAACGGCAGGCCCGCGCCGGCGCCAGGAGCGGGCGGGGTGGGCGGGGTCGGCGGCGGGGGCGCGGTGGCGTCGCCGAGGGCGCTCGGCAGCAGGGCGGCGAGCAGCGCGACGATCGCGACGAGCGCCCGGCGTCCGCGGCGCTCCCAGTCCGGGCCGTAGGCGGCGCCGGCCGCCGCTTCGAGTTCGGTGAGGAAGGCGGCGGCGCTCACCGGTCGTTCTTCGGCGCTCTTGGCGAGCCCGTGCCCGATCAGTGCCCGCAGTTCCTCGGGCGCGCGGTGCTCCGGAATCGGCGCGGTGATGTGCTGGACCGCCAGCTCCGCCATGGTCGCCCCGGTGTACGGGCGCTCACCGGTGAGGCATTCGAAGAACGTCGCCGTCGCCGCGTAGACATCGGTGGCGGGTGACGCCGGCTCACCGCGCCACTGCTCGGGTGCCATGTAGGGCGGTGTGCCGGCGCTCGGGGCGTCGGCGCCCTGCCGGACCGCGATGCCGAAGTCCACCAGCGTGGAGACGCCGTGGTTCGAGACCATCACGTTGCCGGGCTTGTAGTCGCGGTGCACGACCCCGGCCGCGTGGGCCGCCGCCAGACCGAGCAGCGACCCCTTCAGCACCGACAGGGCCGCTTCGGGAACGGCGGCGCCGTTCGCCCGCAGCATCGCCCCCAGCGATACGCCCTCGATGAGCTCCATGACGATCGCCGCGCCTTCGGCGGTCTCCACGTAGTCGTGGACGCGCACCACGTGCGGGGAGTCCAGCTGCCGCAGGAGCTGGGCCTCGTCGCGGAAGCTGCGGAGGAGGCCGGGCCGCGCCCGGCTCTCCTCGTTGAGGTACTTGATCGCGACCTCGGCGCCGCTGCGCTCATCGACCGCGTGCACCACTTTGCCGCTGCCGCCCTCTCCCAGGACGCGCAGCGCGCGGTAGCCGGGAAGGGACCACTCGGGTTCTGACCGTCTGGGGTCTCGTGGGTCGGACATTGTCGGGCGCACCTCGTCGAATCGGACGGGCTCCGGCACGGGATTTCCGCGGAGCTACCGGTTGATGGGTGGACGCCTGTACGCAGCCGGTGGTTGCACGGGAGCGTGTTCGATTATGGAGTACGGTCCGGCGCCGTGTCCGGCGTTCGGCGGACGTGCCCGCCGGCGCTCAGCCGGCCTGCACCGCGGCGAGCTGCTCCGCCAGTACATCGGTGGTGACGAAGGTGAGACCGGCCAGCGCGACGTGCTTCCAACGCACGTTGCCCTCGCCGTCGAGCAGGAAGACCGAGCGGCGCAGACCGAGTCCGGGGACGGCTATGCCGTAGGCCTTGGCCACGGTGCGGTCGGTGTCGGCCAGCAGCGGGAAGCCGAGCCGGTGCTTACGGGCGAAGGACTCGTGGCTGTCCAGGTCCTGCGGGCTGATGCCCCACACGGTGGCGCCCAGGCCGGTGAAACGATCCAGGTCGGAGGTGTAGGAGCACAGCTGCTTGGTGCACACGGCCGTGTCGTCGCCGGGGTAGAAGACCAGGAGCAGCGGGTTGCCGCGCTGTCCGGCGAGCGCGTAGTCGGCCCGTTCCGCGTCGGCGTCGCCCTGACCGAGGACGAGCCCGGGCAGGGTGAAGTCGGGGGCCGGCGTACCGACTGCGGGCTGCTTGGACATGTGCGCTCCCTTGGCCTCGGCGTCGGCGCCGCCCGGCGGCGGAACGCGATCACCGTGTTGCGCAGATGGTAGAGCCTGCCCGGTCGCACTCCGGAGGCCGGGCAGACCCTGGTGGTTCAGGTCACCGCGGTCGAACGGATCACGTCCGTCCGGCCGGTCGTGCCGGTGCCGGGATCAGCCGCAGGTGAGGCGGGGAAGTGCCCAGTCGGCGTGATCGGAGGTGTTGCCGTTGCCGCCGTCGGTGACGACGAGCTTCAGCTCGAGACCGCCGGTGAGATCGGCCGTCAGATGCTTCGCGGCATCGCTGACGGTGACCAGACCGCTGTCGGCGACCTTGGTGCCGTCCCGGAAGATCTGGAAGACCACCGATCCGTTGGTAGCGGACTCGTCGTCCACCCCCACATCCGTGGTCAGGGATGTGCAGGTGCCGCCCAGGTAGTAGGTGACGGCGCTGGCGGCGTGGGTGCCCAGGCCCTTGGCGTAGGTGGCTCCGTTGATCGTGAGGGTGCGTCCGTCGCCCGCGGGCTGTTCACCGTTGCTGTGATCGCGCTCGACCGGGCCCCAGCCGTTGGCCGCCGACGTCCAGTTGAGGTCACTGAGTGCGCTGGTGCCGGCCGCCGGGCCGTTGCCGCAGGCCAGCTTGGCGTCGGCCCAGTCGGCGTGGTCGTAGTTGATGCCGTCGCCGCCGTCGGTGACGACCAGCTTCAACTGGCTTCCGCCGGTCAGATCGGCGGTCAGATGCTTGGGACCGTCACTGGCCGACCGCACGCCGCTGTCGGCGACCTTGGTGCCGTCCTTGTAGAGCTGGAAGATCACCGTGCCCGGACTGGACACCTCGTCGTCCACTCCCACGTCGACGTTGACCGAACGGCAGCTGCCGCCCAGGTAGTAGCTGATCTCGCTGGGGGCGTGGGTGCCCAGGCCCTTGGCGTAGGTGGTGCCGTTGATGGTGAGGGTGCGTCCGTCACCGGCGGCCTGTTCGCCGTTGCTGTGGTCCCGTTCGACCGGGCCCCAGCCGTTGGTGGCGGACGTCCAGGGCAGATCGCTGAGCTGGTTGATCCCGGTCGGCGGCGGGACGGGGCTGCCGGGTGTCACCCGGAACATCACGGTGCCGTGCGCGGGCACCGAGGCGCTGATGGTGCCGGTGGTGGAACTGGTCTGCTTGGACCACAGGTCCTTGAGCGCGTACGAGGACGCGCCGCCGATACCGGCCGCCTCGGCGGTCGTCGAGATCGTCTGCGCCGATCCGTTCTCGTTGGTCAGCGTCACCGACCGGTCGCCACCGGCCAGCGCCTTGGTCATCACGACCTTGCCGCCGGAGCTGGACACCACGGTGCCCTGCTTGCCGAGGCTGTCCTGGTCGACGGCGATGACGTCGGTGTTCTTGAGGATCGCGAGCGTCGCGGCGCTCGCGCTGCGCAGATCGCTGCCGATCAGCAGGGGAGCGGCCATCTGCGACCAGAGGCTGAAGTGGGTGCGGTACTCGGTGTCCGTCATCCCGCCGTTGCCGACCTCGAGCATGTCCGGGTCATTCCAGGCGCCCGGCTTGGCGTACGGGGCGAGCGACTGGTTCTGGTGGGCGATGCCGATCATGCTGGACCAGGAGTCGCTGATGTCGCCGGTGGTGCGCCAGGAGTTGCCGACGTTCGCGGCCCAGTTCCAGGGCTGGTTGGAGCCCCATTCACAGATGCTGTAGAGGATCGGGCGGCCGGTGGCCTTGAGGGCGTCGCCCATGGCCTTGTACCGGGTCTGGGCGTCCGCACCGGTGTTGTTGCAGTTGTCGTACTTGAGGTAGTCGACACCCCAGGACGCCCACAGGTTGGCGTCCTGCTGCTCGTGGCCGAGCCCGCCGGGGAAGCCGAGGGTGTCGCAGGTCTTGGTCCCGGCACTGGAGTAGAGGCCGAACTTGAGCCCCTTGGAGTGCACGTAGTCGGCGACGGCCTTGATGCCGTTGGGGAAGCGTGCCGGATCGGGGACGAGGTTTCCGGCGCCGTCACGGTTGGGCAGCGCCCAGCAGTCGTCGATGTTGACATAGCTGTAACCGGCGCTCTTCAGGCCCTGCGAGACGAAGATGTCGGCGATGCCCTTGACCATCGTCTCGTTGAACTCCGCCCGGCAGTGGGTGGAGTTCCAGTTGTTGAACCCCATCTGCGGGGTCAGGGCGAGGCCGTTGTCGACGGCCGCGGCGGGTGCCGCCGTGGCCAGTTGCGCGGTCACGGCGGCGGTGGCGGCGAGCGCGCCACCTCCCGTGATGAGAGCCAGGGAGGCGGCCAGGGCCGCCAAACGCTGTCTGATGGTGTGACGTTCGGGCTGCATGTGCGGCTCCATGCGGGGGTAAATGGCGCACAATTCAACGGGGTCGAACGAAAGCAACCACATCACAGCGGTACTGACAGGACATGTCAAGAAGTTCGACCCGGAAGCGCGATGCGCTTCCGGGTCGAGGGCCCCCGCTTACGGGGGAGTTGGAGCGCCGCCGATGAGCCCGGGGGCAACTCCGGCGGTATGGGGGACTACGGCGACGGCAGTACGCACACCACCCCAGGAGCGGCGAACGGCTTTCCGGCCAGAGTCAGTTTCCCGGTCTTGGTGTCGACATTCAGGACGGTGACCGTGTTGGACTTCTGGTTGGCGGCGAAGAGCAGCCGGCCCGTCGGGTCGAAGGCGATGTGCCGCGGGAAGTCGCCGCCCACCGGCACCGTGTCCAGTAGGCGCAGGGTCGCGCCGGCGGACTCGACGGCATAGCGGGTGATGCTGTTGTGGCCGCGGTTGGCGAGGTACGCGAACGCCCCGTCGGCGGTCACCAGCAGCTGCGCCGGGTAGCTCTTGACGCTCCCGGTCCCGGTGGACTGGGGCGCGCCGGGGGTCAGCTTCCCGGTCGCGGCGTTGTACGCGCAGACCACGACGGTGTTGTCCAGCTCGTTCGCCAGGTACGCGAACGTGCCGCCGGGGTGGAAGGTCAGCGACCGCGGTCCGGCGCCGGGGCGCAGCGCGGCGAAGGAGACCTGGTGCAGTGTGCCGGCCGTCTCGTCGAGCTGGTACGTGTACACGGTGTCGTTGCCGAGGTCGACGGCGAGGACGAAGCGGCCGTCCGGCGACGTGATGATCTGGTGGGCGTGCGGCCCGTCCTGCCCGGGTCCCGGCGGTGGGCTGCTGTGCCGTACGAGCGCGGTCCGCGCGCCCAGCTTCCCGTCCTGGCCTATCGGGTGCACGGCGACGCTGCCCGAGTCGTAGTTCGCGCTGAGCAGGTATCGGCCGCCCGGGTGAACGGACAGATGACACGGTCCGTCGCCGCCGGTGGGCCGCGACCCGAGCACCTTCGGTGCGCCGTTGCTGCCGCCGTGCAGGGCTATCGCGGTCACGGCGCCGGGTGAGCGCTCGTTGACCGTGTACAGCGTGCCGGTGGACGGGCCGAAGGCCAGGAAGGACGGATCCGCGACTCCGGTCACCACTCCGGTGGACGTGATCGCACCCGTCGAGGGCTCGTACGCCGTCAGTGCGACGCCCTTGCCGCCTCCGCTCACCGAGGTGTAGACGCCGAGATAGAGCGGCCTGGTCCCGGCGGCGGAAGGTTTCTGCGCCTTGGGCGCAGGCAGCTCCGTCCGCGCGGTCGCCCCTGGGGCGCACCCCAGTCCCGCCGTGGCGGCAGCCGCCGCCGCGGCGAGCAGACCCCGCCTGCCCATGCGTGCGTTGACCTCCACGCGACACACCTCCCGATACTGCGTTGCCGGTCCGCTGCTGTGCGGTGCTCCAGGGGAGCAGAGTCCGCCGACCGCCGCAACGCGTGTTGCGCGTGGTGCAACGCATCCATCCCCGCGGATCCCGAACCGGCCACCTGCGAGTCGCCGTCCGTACGCCCCGCATTCGCGCGGCCGTTCACGACGGACCAGGTCGGAGGGGTGCGCGCAGATTCGTGACAGCCGCTATCCCGGAGTACGGTCCTGCCAGCCGTGCAGCGAGATTCGCGGGCCGTCGTCGAGGACGCAGCGCAGTGCGTGACCCGTGCTGGGCACCATCTCCCCGGGGAGGGCGTCGATGTCGAACCAGCGGACCGCGGAGTGCTTCTCCGGCTCGCTGTTGACGGGCTCTCCCGACCAGTCCTGCGTGGTGAAGACAACGGTGAGAAAGCCGTTAGTACTGCAACCGCATGTGGTGTGACTGTTGGCGGTGTGGCTCGTTGGTCCG
>NZ_JAAIKO010000077.1 GCF_016107395.1 Streptomyces fildesensis | reverse complement strand
GTCGGAGACCCGCGGCGAGGTCGATTTCGGGTGGGCCCTGTGCAGCCTGCAGGCCACCTCCGCCACGCTCGTGATCCAGACACAGGCGCAGGACAGCGACTCGCTGCAACGGGCGATGGACGTCGTCACCGCGCACCTGGGTCGATACAGCCGCCGCCAGCCGCTCACCGTCAGCTGGCAACACAGCCGGCAGGCAGAAGACCAGCAGCACTCGGGCCAGGACCCAGCGAAGCCGAGCCCCCGCGCCGAATGGGAGTCGCACCGGAACTGGCGCGGACGACGACGCTGGGCAGCTGTAGCGGCAGTAGCCGTGGTCGCGGCCGGGGTGCACCTGGGTCTGTTCGGATGGCTGGTGGCATCGTCCCGGTGGCCCCTCGCGGCGGTGGGCGCCGTGGCCGCATTGGTGGTGATCAAGGTTGGGCTGCTGGCCGCATTGGCTGTTCGTCGGTACAAGGCGGCCGGTGGCGCTGCGCAGAAACGCCCGGTGGAGTGATCCCTGACGGGACCAGCCCCCGCGCCCTGGTGGGTCGTGCGTTCGGCGGGAGATGGAGGCCCATCATGGTCCTGCCCGTCCTACCTGACGGTGTCGGCGAGGGTGGCGAAGGCGACGATGTTGCCGAGGTAGGTGCGGGTTTTGGGATCCCAGTTGCCGCAGGTGATGAGGCGGAGTTGGGGCTGGTCGGCGGTGGTGGAGTAGACGTCCAGGGTGGGGAAATCGTCCTTGGGGAAGGCCCGCACCGAGTTGGTGATGAAGGCGGCGGCGGTGCCGTCGGTCCGGGTGACGGTGATGCGGGTGCCCGCTTTGAGGGCGCCGAGCCGGTAGAACACGGCGGGGCCGGTTTCCTTGGAGTCGACGTGGCCGAGGATGACGGAGGCGCCGAGCTGTCCGGGGGTGGGTGAGTTCTTGTACCAGCCGGCTTTCAGCGGCTTCCAGGGGACCTGGACAGTTCCGTCGGTGTTGCGGCCCAGGGCCAGCAGTGTGGTGTGGACGCCGATGGCGGGGATGTCCAAGGACACCGGCACGGATGCCGGGAGCACGTGGCCGGTTGACGGGCGCGGCGCCGGTTGGCCGGGCGGCTTGGGTGCGGTGGGGTGCGCAGCGGTGGCTGGTGCTGCCACGGCTGGGGGCTGGGGTGGCGGTGGCGACCCGCTGGAGACGCCAGTGAGGGCGACCGCTGCACCGGCTCCGGCCAGGGCCATTGCCGTGGCGAGTCCGATGATAGTGCGGCGGCGGGTGCCGCCCCCCGCCGGACGGGGGGCGGCGGCTTCGGGGTCCGGCTCGGGCCTGGTGCCGGGCCCGGTCCCGTCGGTCATCGCTGGGCTGCGGCGTTCCTGCGCCGCAGGATCAGGGTGCCGGCCAGTGCCGCGACCGCTGCGGCGCCCAGGCCGGTGGCGATCAGATCGGAGCTGTTGCCGCCGGCAGCGGCCTGGGTGGCTCCGTCACCGGTCCCCGCTCCCCCGGTGGGCATGGAGTTCAGGGCCCCGCAGATGGCGGGAGCGGTGGCTTCCTGGGGAAGCTTCGGGTCCAGTTCGCTGGCGCCCAGCACGCTGTCGTACTTGCCGTTGTGGTTGTAGTCGATGCCGTGCACGACGATCACCGCGTTGTTGGCCCGCACGGCGGCCGCCACATCCGGCGTCACGGTCATGGTGCGGGTGTAGTGGAAGGAGCCGGTGGACGGGAAGCGGTCGATGGCCAGCGCGCTGTTCGGGCTGGTGTCGCCCTTCGTGGTCAGGGACGTACCGATCGGCCCGTAGGCAGGCTGTCCGTCGGCCGTGCTGATGGCCTTGTGCCCGTTGTGGTCATGCGCCGCGTCGGCCTTCGGGCACTCGCCCGCGCCCTTGATGTGGATGTGCTGGGCGTGCGGGGAGGCGTCGAGCAGCTGGTTGGCAGTGACCGAGACGGTCGCCTGGTTGCCCGACAGGGTGACGGTGGCCATGCCGGATCCGTCGACCATGTTCGTGGCCACCGGGTCGAGGGTGGCCTGATAGTTCGCACCCCCGCTGGAGGACTGCGCCGATGCCACCGCCGGCAGCGCCAGCGGGATGGCGAACGCGGCTATACCCACCAGGGGGAGGAGAGTCTTGTTCATGGCTTGCTCCAAACGGAGCCCCGCGGCAGTCCGGTGCCGCATGGAATGCAGGGCTCCTGTGCCATAGGGAGGAATAGCGGCCGAAGAGGCTCTACCAAGGCCGCCGGGATCAACTCACACCCCTTATTCGGACCTGACACCAGAAGCGGATGGGTCCGAAGTTTACGAACGGGACGGCATGCCGGATTTTGTGGCAGCGGCGCACCAGGACAAGCAGCGCCCTGGCGGCAGTCCGGATCACGGCGGAGGGGGCCAGACGCCGCAGGCGGAGGTGGCCGGCATCGTTGTGCTTGACCGGTTCAGGAGCGGAGCAGGCCGGCGATGGCGGAGAGCTTCTGCGACTCTGGCATCGGCTTGCTGACAGCGCGCAGTGATGGCGTTGTCGACCAGCACTTGAGACGTTCGTCAAGGACGATCAGGGCCACGGATTGCAAGGCAGCGATCCAGTACAGATCCTGGTCGGCGCGTGCAGTAACGGGTTCGCACCCGGCGCCGCGGTTGCGGTGCTGGGTGCGACCGGCGCAGCGGTGCCCAATCGGCCCCTATGTCAGGGCGCGGAAGTTGCGCAGGCGCAGGCTGTTGGTGATGACGAAGACGGAGGAGAAGGCCATGGCGGCTCCTGCCAGCATGGGGTTGAGGAGGCCGGCTGCGGCCAGGGGTAGGGCGGCGACGTTGTAGGCGAAGGCCCAGAACAGGTTGCCCTTGATGGTGGCCAGGGTTCGGCGGGCCAGGCGGATGGCGTCGGCTGCGGCGCGCAGGTCGCCGCGGACCAGGGTGAGATCGCTGGCTTCGATGGCGACGTCGGTGCCGGTGCCCATGGCCAGCCCCAGGTCGGCCTGGGCCAGGGCAGCGGCGTCGTTGACGCCGTCGCCGACCATCGCGACAACCTTGCCCTCGCCCTGGAGGCGGGTGATGACGTCGACCTTGTCCTTGGGCATGACCTCGGAGAATACCTGGCTGGGGTCGATGCCGACCTCAGCGGCGACCGATGCGGCGACGGTGGCGTTGTCGCCGGTGAGCAGGACGGGGGTCAGGCCCAGCTCGCGAAACTGCCGGATGGCCTGCGCGGAGGTGGCTTTGACAGCGTCGGCGATGACCAGTACCGCCCGGGCCTTTCCGTCCCAGGCAACCGCGACGGCCGTGCGGCCCTGTGCTTCGGCTGCGCTTTTTGCCTCCTGCAGTGCGGCGGGCAGCTCCATCGCCCACTCGCGCAGCAACTGGGTGCGGCCGACCAGCACCGCGTGGCCGTCGACGATGCCCTGGACTCCGAGTCCCTCGACATTGGCGAAGCCCTCGACGTGGGGCAGGACGCCGGTGCGCTCGGCGGCGGCTTTGGCGATGGCCTGGGCGATCGGGTGCTCCGAAGCATGCTCCAGAGCGCCAGCCAGGCGCAGGGCCTGGTTCTCGTCCTGGCCGTCGAGGGCGTGCATGTGCAGAAGGGTCATCTGCCCGGTGGTGACAGTGCCGGTCTTGTCCAGCACGATCGTGTCGACCTTGCGAGTGGATTCGAGGACTTCGGGTCCCTTGATGAGGATGCCCAGTTGCGCGCCGCGCCCGGTGCCGACCATGAGCGCTGTCGGGGTGGCCAGCCCCAGCGCGCACGGGCAGGCGATGATCAGGACGGCTACGGCGGCGGTGAAGGCGGCGGCGACGCCTTCACCGGTGCCCCACCAAAAGCCGAGGGTGGCGATGGCGAGGGCGATCACGATGGGTACGAAGATGCCGGAGATACGGTCGGCCAGGCGCTGGACCTCGGCTTTGCCGGTTTGGGCGTCTTCGACCAGGCGGGCCATCTGGGCGAGCTGGGTGTCGGCGCCGATGCGGGTTGCGCGTACGACGAGGCGGCCGCCGACGTTGATGGTCGCGCCGACGACGCTGTCGCCGGGGCGGACGTCGACGGGCACGGATTCACCGGTCAGCAGGGAGGTGTCCACCGCAGAGGTGCCGTCCTCGATCTCGCCGTCCGTGGCGATCTTCTCGCCGGGCCGGACGACGAACCGGTCCGCGACGGCGAGCTGTTCCACGGGGATGCGCTCTTCCCTGCCCTCACGCAACACGGCGACATCGCGGGCGCCGAGGTGGAGCAACGCGCGCAGGGCCGCGCCGGAGCGGCGCTTGGAGCGGGCTTCAAAGTAGCGGCCGGCCAAGATGAACGTGGTCACCCCTGCAGCGGCTTCGAGGTAGATGTTTTCCGCCCCGTCGGTCCGGCTGATGCCGAAGCTGAACGCGTGGGTCATCCCCGCCATGCCGGCGGTGCCCCACAGCAGCGCGTACAGGGACCAGCCCAAGGCGGCGAGGGTACCCATGGAAACGAGGGTGTCCATGGTCGAGGTGCCGTGCCGCAGGTTGGTGAAGGCCGCCTTGTGAAAGGGCCACGCCCCGTACGCGACAACCGGCCAGGCCAGGGCCAGGGAGATCCACTGCCAGTTGGCGAACTGCCAGGCCGGGACCATCGCCATCGCGATGACGGGGACAGACAGCACGGCCGAGATCAGCAACCGGTCCCTCAGCGCCCTGATCCGCCCGCCGTCCTCGTCGTCCGGCTCGGGTGATTGTGCCCGCCCCGGATCGGGTGGCGGAGCGGGCAGCTCGGCGGTGTACCCGGCGGCTTCGACCTGGGCGACGAGGTCCTGGGGCGCGACAGCGATGCCGTCACCGAAGCTGATCTTGGCCTTCTCGGTGGCGTAGTTGACGGTCGCGGTCACCCCGTCCAGCTTGTTCAGCCGCTTCTCGATGCGCATGGCACACGAGGCGCACGTCATCCCACCGATCACCAGCTCAACGCTGGCCGCCTGGCGTGCCGGGAGGGTATCGACGCTCGTAGCCATCACAGTGCTCCTTGATCGTCATGTGTGAGCGGCCAGGCCGGGGCACGCCCGGTAAGCCCGCGGAAAGGCAATGTCAGATAGGTCGTCGGCTGCTTGCTGGGGGCGGGTAATGGTTGCGGCTGACACACCGGCGAGGAGAATGGACCTTCGGGAAGGCTCGGACCCTGCGGACCGTGCTCGCGGCTCTGTCTTCTTCCGCTGTCCGTCCGCTGCGCTGCGGGCGACTTTGTGGTGACGGGACGGGCGGCCGGAGCGGTCGCCCGTCCCGTGTGTCAGTGACAGGTGCCGCAGCAGCTGCCGGAGCGCTCCTTCGGCGCGGAAGTGACCGTGTAGCCGGCCTCCTCCACCGCTGCGGCGACGGCAGTGTCATCGAGCGGCCCGTCGGCGCCCACTGTCACCTGCCCGGTTGCCAGATCGACGTCGACGCTCCGGACACCGGGCACCTTGGTGACCTCGTCGGTGACGGAGGAGACGCAATGCCCGCAGGTCATGCCGGTGACGGTATAGGTGGCCGTGACGGTAGACGTGGTCGCACTCATGGGAACCTCCGAATTGTCGGTGCGGCCGACGGCTCGGCGCCGTCGGCCAGGACTCCAACATACCCCTGGGGGGTATTAAGTCAAGGCGTCTCCCCTTCTGCGGGCGGCCGCTAGGAGCGCACCAGGCGGGCTATGGCCGCGGCGGCTTCCTCAACTTTCGCCTCGGCCTCCTCGCCGCTGCGGCTCGCCGCCTCGACCAGGCAGTGCCCCATGTGATCGGTCAGCAGACCCAGGGCGACCGCCTGCAGTGCCTTGCTGGTGGCGGCAACTTGGGTGAGGACGTCGATGCAGTACACGTCCTCGTCGACCATGCGCTGCAACCCGCGGACCTGGCCTTCGATGCGGCGCAAGCGGGCAAGGTAGGCGTCCTTGTCCTTGACGTATCCGTTCATGGCGGGAGCTTCCTTCTGCACGCGGACTAGTCGGGAATACCCCCAGGGGGTATGTTGTTCTCATCCAAAGATACCCCCCTCCGGTATAGGAGCATCTGCCATGTCCACCCCACCCGCCGCTCATCCGCGCCGCTGGACGGCGCTCGCGTTGATCGCCCTGGCCCAGTTCATGGTGATCATGGATACGTCGATCATCGGCGTAGCCATCCCTGAAATGCGGGGTGACCTGGGCTTCTCCCAGGAGAACCTGTCGTGGGTATTCAATGCCTACGTCGTGGCGTTCGGCGGCCTGCTGCTGCTCGGCGGCCGCCTGTCCGACTCGTTCGGCGCCAAGAGGCTCTTCACCGTCGGATGGATCGTCCTTGCCATCGGGTCCCTGATCGCCGGAATCGCAGGCGAGGTCTGGGTCGAGTTGGCCGGACGCGCTCTGCAGGGGATCGGCGCCGCGTTGATCGCACCGTCCGCCCTCACCCTGCTGATGATGCTGTTCGGCTCCCGCCCTGCGGAACTCGCCAAAGCCTTCGCCCTCTACGGCGCAGCCGCCCCGGCGGGTGGCACCGCCGGAGTCTTCCTCGGTGGGGTCATCACCCAGTACGCCAGCTGGCCCTGGGTGTTCTACATCAACATCCCCATCGCTCTGATCGTCCTGGCGATCACCCCGGGCGTCATGCCTGCGGCTCCTGCTCGTCGCGGCTCGGTCGACCTCGCGGGTGCCGTCACGGTCACGGCCGGCCTGGCCACCGCTGTCTACGCCATCGTCCGCGCCCCTGAGACCGGCTGGGGATCTGCCCGGACCTGGTTGGTCCTGCTGGCGGGGGTGGCACTGATCGCCGCGTTCATCGCCATTCAGTCCAAGCGGAAGGAGCCGCTGATGCGCCTGGCCATCTGGCGTGCCCCCAACCTGGCCGGCGCCAACGTCGCACAACTCCTGATGGCCGCCGCCTGGATCCCCATGTGGTTCTTCCTCAACCTCTACCTGCAGCAGGTCCTCGGGCTGGGCGCATTTGCCTCCGGCTCCGCGCTGCTGCCCATGACCGTCGCCATCATGATCATGATGATCGTCCTCGCGCCGCGACTGATCGCCCGCTTCGGCCCGAAGCCGCTGATCGTCGCCGGGCTGTTCACGCTGGCCGCGGGCATGGTCTGGCTGTCCTTCGCCCGCGCGGACGGCAACTTCTGGGTCGACGTCCTGCCCGCATCCCTGCTCGCGGCCGTCGGTATGTCACTGGCATTCATCCCCTCCCTGGGGACCGCCCTGTCCAGCGCCCGCCCGGAAGAAGGAGGTCTGGCCGCAGGCATTGTCAACACCAGCTACCAGGTCGGCTCCGCACTCGGCCTCGCCGCCATGACCGCGCTGGCCGCCGCCCACGGCGCCCGGCAACTCGACAACCCCACCGCCCTGACCAACGGATTCTCCGCCGCATTCCTCGGGGCAGCGGCCCTCGCCGCCGCAGGCGCACTCGCCTCCCTGCTCACCCTGCGCAACGCACCCACGGCGAGCGCGTCGCAGGCCCGCGAAGAGGCCGAGACGGCGGCCGCAGCCTGACCGCCGCCCCCGGACTGCGACTGCTCCTCATGCCGCCGGACGCGGACCGACTGTCCCCGTCCGGCGGCCCAAGCAAGCGCACCGCCGTCACGAGACCGCACCGCGAACTCCCCCACGCCAGGTCCAGCGCTGAGGCACGTGGGTAGCTGGGCCACCGGCAGAGGGCATGTCGCCGACCCTCGCGCACGGGCGGGCGGGGCGGTGCCGTCCGTCACTTCGCGTCCATCACCCCAGCCGCCCACAGCCCGATGACGGCCGCAACGATGCCCCCCGCGAGATAGAAGGCCGAGTGGCCTCCGGGGAGGGCCTCCAGGCTGCTGAACTCCTCGATCCAATTCACAACCAGGATCACGACGCTAAGGACGAACAGCGTCCACCCCAAGATCCGGGACGGTAGGGGGCGAGTGTGCACCCTACCGATTTTGATCTTGGTGCTCCTCGTGCGGGCCACTTGTCTGTCGTTCATGCGCGCGTCTTCTCCTCGGCGGGGGCTGCTGTCCGGGCGTCGACGTCTGCCACATCCTCTTGGCCCGGACGCAGCCGGGACGAGATCGCGAGGTAGGCGACAGCGCCGGCGAATACGACGATCGAAGTCCAGTCGTTCAGGCGCAGGCCGAGGAAGTAGTGGGCTTCATCGATCCGCAGGTACTCGATCCAAAACCGGCCGACGGTGTACGCGGCGGCGTACAGGGCGAAGGTCCTGCCATGGCCGAGACGGAAGCGGCGGCCGGCCCAGATGACCAGGAGGGCCACACCGAGGTCCCAGAAGAATTCGTAGAGGAACGTGGGGTGGTAGGTCGCTACGTCCAGGCTTCCGCGCATCCGGTGCAGCGGATTGATCTCCAGACCCCACGGCAGGGTAGTGGGCTTTCCGTACAGTTCCTGGTTGAACCAGTTGCCCCAGCGGCCCAGCGCCTGGGCGACGGCGAGTCCCGGAGCGACCGCGTCGGCGTACGCGGGAAAGGGCACGCCGTGCCTGCGGCAGGCGATCCAGGCCCCCACGCCGCCGAGCATCACGGCCCCCCAGATTCCAAGACCCCCTTGCCAGATGTACAGCGCCCGGATCGGGTCCCCTCCCCGGCCGAAGTAGGCGTCGGGGCTGGTGATCACGTGATAGAGACGCCCGCCGACCAGCCCGAAGGGCACGGCCCAGATCGTGATGTCGCCGATCGTGTGCCGACTGCCGCCGCGCGCCACCCAGCGACGGGAGCTGATCCACAGCGCGACCGCCACGCCGATGATGATGCAGAAGGCGTAGGCCCTCAAGGGGAAGGGGCCCAGGTGGATCACGCCGGTCGGTGGGCTGGGCAGGTAAGCGAGCTTCATGCCCCGAGTGTAAACGTATCAGCTAAGGAGATTAGTAAATGGTTGGCCATGGTCGATCAGGGCGGCACGGTTCGGACGGCAGTCAGCCAGCGCCAAGGCGCGCCAAAGGAGCATCTCGCACGGAGGGCGTGGTGGCGCCGCGATGCCGGCGCCCCGGGCGGCGGACGAGCCCAGCCAGTGCGAGGGCGGCGAGCAGAGCCTCGGGCCACGGGCCCAAACGTTCCGCGAGCGTGTGGCCATCGGCCAGTGGGACCCGCTCCACCAGGTAAGCACTTCGCCAGGTATCTGCGCGGTCGATGACCCTCCCGTCCGGCGCGACAATGGCGCTGACGCCGCTGGTGGATGCCAGCGCGACGCTCCGCCCGAACTCGATGGCCCTGATCCGGGCCATCGCGAGCTGCTGCTCGGACTGACCTGCCTGCAGACCGCGCTCATACGTCGCGTTGTTTGTCTGCACGACAAGGAGGTTCGCGCCGGAGCGCACGGCGTCGCGGACGAGCCCGTCATAGGCGACCTCGTAACAGATGACGTCCCCCAGGCGGATTGCCCCGGTCGTCAGCGGTGCCTGCGAGGTGCCAGGTGCGAAATCGCGGGGGATCAACTGCAGGGAGCCGAGGCCGCCGAGCAGTCTCCGAGCGGGAATGTACTCGCCGAAGGGGACCAGTTGTCTCTTGGCATACGAGATGACAGGGCCCTGGCCGGGTATCCACAGCTGACCGGCGTTGTAGGACTTGCCATCCGGGCCGTCCAGGATCGCCCCGATGAGGAGCGGGCCATCGAGGACCCGAACGGAGTCGGTGACCAGCGCCCACAGTGCGAGATCGTGTGTCGGATCACTGTCCAGCGAGTTCTCGGGCCACAGCGTGATGTCGGGTCGCTCGACTTCTCCCCGGCGCACCGCCGCTGCCAACAGCGTTGTCTCCGAGGCGTGGTTCTGCGCCACTCCGCGCACGCGCGCCTGCTCGGCCAGGGTGCGTTCACGTGGCACATTCCCCTGGACCACCGCCACCACGGCGCTGTTCCCAGCACCGCTCTGGCCGGGCAGGGCGAGGGGTACGGCGGCTATCGCGATGACGACGCAACAGGCTGCTGCCAGCGCCGCAGCCGTTCGACGCGCTTGCGGCCGACGCGGGTGCCTTCGCGTTGGAGGACGGCGTGCACGCGCGGTGAGCCGTAGATCCCGCCGGACTCGTCGTGGACCTTGCGGATCCGGTCCGTCAGTTCAGCGTCCCGGCGGCGCCGCTCGCACGGCTCCTTCTCGGCCTGGCGCCACCGGTAGTAGGTGGAGGAAGGGATGCGGAGTTCCCGGAGTACGGGCTCGACCCCCAGGTGCGGGTGCTCGTCGAGGAGTCCTGTCACCTGGGCCGGGTCGGGTCGAGCTGGGCCGCGAAAAAAGCCGAGGCTGTCCTCAGGACCTCGTTCGCCCGCTTGAGCTGGACGTTCTCCTTCCGCAGAGCGGTCAGTTCCTCGCGCTCAGCGGTCGTCAGCAGGTCTCCCCGTTCGCCGGTGTCGGCCTCAGCCTGACGGATCCAGTTCCGCAGAGCCTCGTGGTGCACCCCGAGCTCCTCAGCCATACGGCGGATCACGGGCTTCGGCTCGGCGGTCCGGTACATCCGGACCGCACGCTCACGCAACTCCAGCGGGTATTTCCTCGGTGCAGGCATCGTCTGGATTCCTCTCATGAAACCCATCTGACCGTCAGTCACCACTTCCCGCATCCCGGGGAAACCTCAAAGGCAGGGCGCACGCGCTCGCGGTGCGGATGCGCCGCACGAGCGCGTGGCCCAAGAGCGCCAGCGAAGCCACGGCCAGTACCGGCTGGACAGGTGCGAAGTACGACAGTGCCCCGCTCACACCGAGAGCCAGGACGACGAGTTTGTTGCAGATGGGGCAGCCCACAGCAAAGGCCGATAGCGCGCCCGCCCCCAGCGCTCGGGCAGTTCGCGGGGGTGGAGGAGCAGCGGACGCCTCAGCCTCGGCCGGCTCGCCCACCCGAACGTACGTCGCTACCAGTAGCCCCTCCAGCATGGAACTCAGCAGCCACGCGGGGTAGTTCCACCACAGGACCGGAGTCATACGCGTGTAGAGAGACGTGTGAATGATGCCGGTCGGCACGCCGATGACGATCGCCGCGACAGCGGCAACCACGGTGGCGACGGCCCAGCGGCGCACAGGCCAGGTGCGCATGCGTGACTCCTCAAGGCGATGACCGCCGACCGGTACCAGATCTGCCGGGGAGCGGATGCGCGCCGGCCGACGGCGGATCCTCATCGTATTCTACGAATCGACTTAGTAGCAACCGCCACCATCCGTCCCCTCTCAGCGGCGGCGCGAGGCCCCCTTGCGTCCCTGGGCGAGTTGCCTCACGCAGGGGTCACGGAGGCGGCATGGAGCCCGCCCTCGACGACGTGCAGGAACGACTTGAACAAGCAGGAAGCAGTTGCCGCGCGTCAACAAGGGTCCGACCAACTTCTCCGCGCCCGCCAGCCCCAAGGAACTACGTCAGTTGGCTGATGGCCGATGTATCGGAGCCTGCGGCTTGCGGGGTGGTGCGCAGGTCCGCTGTCCATTTCTCTTCGATGCGGCCGAACTTCCACACGGCCATGGCGATGATCCAGGTGGCGAAGAACAGGCCGACGATGATGAACCCGATGATGTTCAGATCCAGGGCGCCGACCCAGTCCCAGAACCCGCCGTGCAGATCGAGTTGATCCGCGAAGAGTCCAAGGAGTTCGACGGTGCCGATGATGAGGGCGACAGCGACGGACAGCCCGGTGATGGTGAGGTTGTAGTAGACCTTGCGAACCGGCTTGGAGAACGCCCACCCGTAGGCGAAGTTCATGAATGATCCGTCGATGGTGTCCAACAGGGACATGCCCGCGGCGAACAGAACCGGCAGGCAGAGGATCGCGTACCAGGGCAGGCCGGACGCAGCGCCAGAGCCGGCCAAGACCATCAAGGCGATCTCGGTGGCCGTGTCGAAGCCCAAACCGAACAGCAGGCCGAGGGGATACATCTGCCATGGCTTGGTGATCGACTTCATCACCCGGCCCAGCAGCCGGTTCATGAAGCCGCGCTTGTTCAACTGCTCCTGCAGCGCGGCCTCGTCGAAGTGGCCAGTCCGCATCTTGCGGAAGACCTTCAAGATCCCCGCCAGCAGGACGAGGTTGATGGCCGCGATGATGTAGAGGAAGGCGCCGGAGACGGTGGTGCCGATCAGGCTGGTGAGGTGGTGCAGTTTCGAGTTGTCGTCCTGGACCGGGCCGGCGAGGGCTTTGACGCCCAGGGAGAGCAGGAATGCCAGGGCGAAAACGATGCTGGAGTGGCCGAGGGAGAACCAGAAGCCGACCGACAGCGGCCACTGGCCCTCGCTCATCAGTTTGCGGGTGGTGTTGTCGATGGCCGCGATGTGGTCGGCGTCGAAGGCGTGCCGCATGCCCAGTGTGTAGGCGGTCACGCCCATGCCGAGGCCGAACGCCTTGGCGCCCACGGTGTAATGCTCCGGCGCGACGATCACCACCAGGGTGAACCAGCCGATCACGTGCAGCGCCAGGATGAACGCGGCCATACCACCCAGGCGCATCCACTCCTGCCGTGTCATCGACCTTCGAAAACGTTGCCACCGCGAACCAGAAGGGCTGGCTGTCGCGTAGGGGGAGATCGGGGCCATGACAGGGCTGCTCTCTTCCAGTCGTGTGCGCTGCCCCAACATAGAAGCATGCTATTCTCACCTGCAACAAATTTGCAGTAAAGCTCCCTGGCGCCCTGTGCGCCGCGTCAGCGATGGGCGTGCCAGGCCGTCCCGGCGCGACTCGGGCGAGCGGGCTCACGCCCGTCCTGAGTCCGCTCCATCGGCCCGGAACGCCCGGCACCGCAGTTGAGGTGGCGTTTCTACCGCGACATCCGACGTACCCGGGAGCCCCGGCGCTATCCGAGGGCCCTCGGCGATCTCGCGACCCCAATGATCGACGGTGATGCCGGGTTAGCCCTGCCGTTGATGTGGAAGTCGAAGCGGCGTACCTCGGCGATGATGAACCCCGCGTCGGCGATGGCTCGTTCCGTGTCCCGTGTGAGATTGCAGCCGCCGCCCACCAGCCGCCATAACGGGTTCCATACCCGCTGCAGCCGGAATGAGCGGGGGCGCTGCGACCTGATGTGCTCGTAGAAGCGCAGCTCGCCGGTCGGCCTGAGCACGCGAGCGGCCTCGGCGAGAGCGCGGGGAACATCCGCGATCGTGCACAGTACAAGTGAGAACACGACCGCGTCGACACTGTCGTCAGCCGCTGGCAGCTCCTCGGCCCGGCCCGCGCGCACTTCCACCGGCACAGGGGCTTTCGCAGCGGCCGACTCCGCCATTGCGCGCAACCGGGCCTCTGGCTCGACTGCGATGACCCGGTCCACACCTGGCGGATAGTGCCGGAAGTTCGATCCCATGCCCGCCCCGACCTCCATCACATGGCCTCGTACGTCCGCCAGTAGTTCCTTGCGATGCTCGACCGAACCGTGCGCCTCCGCGAAGGCGTTGATCCGCGGATAGATGCGTGCGAACAGCGGGTGTGACACGTCGTTGCCCAAAGTCTTCTCCTGGATCATTGACGGACCCTGGCCTAGCCTCGGCAGCCGAGGAAAGACCTTCCGGTGTGCCCGGCCGCGACCGAGCCTGGACCCCCCGCGTTGGAGGGGCCGCGAGCGTCGGGTTACCTCTGGTTCATTGCCTGCGGATGACACCTCTTCACGCCTTGGGCCCCCGCTTGGTTGGCGATCTGCGCTTCGCCGTCCGGACTCGCCCCCTCGTAGCCGGAACGTGCGGCGCAGGGCGATCGTGAGTTCGGCGTACTGTGTCTCACCTGCGGTCGGGTCGGTGCGGACGGCTTCGGAGACGCAGTGCCGCATGTGGTCGTCGAGCACCCCCAGGTGCGACCTGCCGCAGGGTGTGGGTGGCGGTGATGATCTGGTTGAGGACCTCGATGCAGTAGCGGTCGTCGCCGATCGTGCGGGTCAGCCCGCATACCTGTCCCTCTTACTTTTTGCAGCCGGGCGTGGTCGTCGGACCTGTGATCGACGCAGCCACGGGTGGGAGCAGGGGGCTGTCACTGGGAGCGGCGGTCACTGGGGCCTTTCTCCTTCCCGGCTTCCACCAGCTGCCGGGATGCGGTAGCGGTCCGGGGCGGTGTCGTAGGCGGCTGCGCATCGGGTGGAGCAGAAGTAGAGGATGCCGGAGGCAGTGTCGCGCCGTTCGTCGGCTGTCGCCGGGTCCAGGCGCATGCCGCACACCGGGTCCACGACCTCGGTGTGGTCTCCGTGCTCGCGATCGTCTGCTTCTGCGGGCTTGGGTTCGGCCCGGTCGGCGGCGGATTCGACCTGAGGCTTGACCGAGGCCGGTGTGACCGCCGACAGAGGGATGGTGTGCCAGCGGCGCAGGCGGCCGGAGTTGGTGACTACGGACAGGGAGGACAGCGCCATTGCGGCCGCGGCGACGATGGGGCTGAGACGGATACCCCACAGCGGGTAGAACGCGCCGGCGGCGAGGGGCAGGCCGATGGCGTTGTAGATGAGGGCGAAAAAGAGGTTCTGCCGGATGTTGCGCATGGTGGCGCGCGATAGGCGGATGGCGGTGACGACGCCGGTCAGTGAGCCAGAGATGAGGGTGATGTCGGCGGCCTCGATGGCCACGTCCGTGCCGGTGCCGATGGCGAGGCCGACGTCGGCAGCGGCCAAAGCTGGGGCGTCGTTGATGCCGTCGCCGACCATGCCCACCGTGCGGCCTTCGGCCTGCAGGCGGCGGATCTCGTCCGCTTTGTGCTCGGGCAGTACCTCGGCCAGGACGCGGTCCACGCCGACCTGCGCGGCGATGGCGGCGGCGGTGCGGGCGTTGTCCCCGGTGAGCATGACCACGTCGATGCCGAGTTGGTGCAGGGCTGCGATGGCCTGGGCGGAGTCATCCTTGACGGTGTCGGCGACGGCCAGCACCCCGGCTGCCCGGCCGTCGATGGCGGCGAGGACAGGAGTCTTGCCCTGGGTGGACAGATCCGCCGCGACCGGGGTGAGGGCGCTGGTGTCGATGCCGACATCGGAGAGCAGGCGGGCGGTGCCTACCAGGACGGCATGGCCGTCCACGCCGGCCTGCACACCCTTGCCGGTGATGGAGTCGAAACCGGACGATGGCAGCAGGCTCAGCCCCCGGTCCCGGGCACCGGTGACGATCGCGGCCGCGAGGGGATGCTCGCTGTCGGCTTCGGCTGCCGCGACCAGCGCAAGCAACCTGGCCTCGTCGAACCCGTTGGCCGTGTGAATATCGGTCAGGACGGGCTTGCCCGCGGTCACGGTGCCGGTCTTGTCCAGGACGACGGTGTCGAGTTTGTGGGCGGTCTCCAGGGCCTCGGCCGAGCGGATGAGGATGCCCGCCTGGGCGCCCTTGCCGGTGCCGACCATGATGGACAGCGGGGTGGCCAGCCCCAGTGCGCAGGGGCAGGCGATGATCAGCACGGCGACTGCGGAGACCAGCGCGAGGGTGAGCGCGGGGGCGGGACCGACGACGTACCAAAGCGCGAAGGCGGCGAGGGCAATGGCGATGACGGCGGGTACGAAGTAGGCGGAGACGGCGTCGGCGAGCCGCTGGATCGGCGCCTTGGACGCCTGGGCCTGCTGCACGAGACGGATGATCTGGGCGAGCATCGTGTCCGCGCCGACCTTGCTCGCGCGTACCCGCAAGGACCCGGTGGTGTTCATGGTCGAGCCGATGACTGTGTCCCCCGCCCGCTTGGTGACCGGCATGGGTTCGCCAGTGACCATGGACTCGTCCACCGCCGAGGAACCGGACAGCACGTCGGAGTCGACCGGGATCTTCTCGCCGGGCCGGATCACGATCTCGTCGCCCACGAGCACGTCCTCGACAAGGACTTCGGCCTCGGTTCCGTCGCGGATCACCCGGGCGGTGCGGGCCCGCAGGCCCAGCAGCGCGCGGATGGCCTCGCCGGTGCCGGCCTTGGCGCGGGCTTCCAGTAGGCGCCCGAGCAGGATCAGAGTGAGAATCACCCCGACCGCCTCGAAGTACACCTCGCGCACGTCCTCGGGCAGTAGAGAGGGTGCGAGCGTGACGAGCAGACTGTAGCTGTACGCGGCCGAAGTACCCAGTGTGATGAGGGAGTTCATGTCCGCGCTGCGGTGGCGGAGGGTCAGCCAGCCGGTGGAGTGGATGGGCCACCCGGTGTAGAACATGACGGGTGTGATGAGCGCCAGTTGCAGCCAGTGGTTGAGCAGCCAGCCCGGCACCCAGTCGGCGCCGAAGAGTTCATGCGCCATCACGGCGAAGAGCACCGGCGCGGTGAGTACCGCGCCGATGGATACCCGGCGCGTCAGGTCAGTGATCTCCGCGTACCGTTCGGCGGCCTCGGCGGCCTCGGCCTCGGCGGCTGCCGCATCACTGCCCGGCGCCCCCGAAGTGGAGGCGGAAGGTACCTCGCCACCGTCCCTGGCGCTTTCCCCGCCATCTGGTTCGCCGCTATCCGGTTCGACGAGCAACGTGCCGTGGATCATGTTCATCCCGCACGCGAACGCGAAGGATCCGGCCTCGGCCGGATCGACACGCACGGTGGTACGCGCATACGCCGGCAGTCCGGCACTCACGCGCAGGTCAGGGAAGACCACCCGGTTGGTGCACTCCCCGGACTCCTGCCGGTCGAAGACCAGCTCCAGCGGGATCCCTTGCCGAACCCTGATGACATCGGGGCTGTAGCCGCCACGCACCGTCACCTCGACGTGCTGCACCCCGTCCTCCAGCCGCGCGGTGCGGGCCTTGCGAGGACCGAAGAAGAACCGCCCCATACCAGCAATCAACGCCACGGCCAGGGCCACTACTGCAATATCGACGACATTCATGGCAGATCGTCCCTCCTCCAGGATCGCACGCCCTCAGCGTCGCCCCGGTACCCCTGCCAGGTAAGAGCTGACCGGCCCCGTGCATGGGGCCGGATGGCCCTGTGTGCGACACCGGGCGAGGGCGACTGTGGAAGCAACAAAGAACGCCCACTGGACGGCGGGCCCCGGCCCGCAGCCCCTGAGCTCGGGAAAGTGAATCGCGATGATGTTCTGGCACGACCA
This sequence comes from Streptomyces fildesensis, assembly GCF_016107395.1. GTDB lineage: Bacteria > Actinomycetota > Actinomycetes > Streptomycetales > Streptomycetaceae > Actinacidiphila > Actinacidiphila fildesensis. The sequence continues at coordinate 1,618 of NZ_JAAIKO010000077.1, read as the reverse complement.
CGATGTCAGCGGCTGGGGCTGGCTCTCCATGTCAGCCGGCATGATCCTGTTCTGGGCCTTGATCATCACCGCCGTCCTCCTGTTCTTCCGGACCCGGAATCGCGACCCTGAGCAGCCTCACATCTCCGCTGGCCCCTCGCCCGAGCAGTTGCTCGCCGAGCGGTTCGCCCGCGGTGACATAGACGAGGACGAGTACCAGCGGCGCCTCGCCGCCTTGCGCTCCTCCGGCCCTCTGACCAAGCACTGATGCCCCTCCCAAGAGGAGATCTGGCCATGAAGAACAACAGGAATTACGGCCTCTACGCGATCGCGGTCGCGATCGCCGTGGTCGGCGCACTCGCGCTCGGCGTGCCGCTGGGCAACCTGGCCTTGCCCCTCATTCTGCTCGCCTGCCCGGTGATGATGTTCTTCATGATGCGTGGCATGAACAGCGGCGATGACATACAGAGGCATGGGCGTGGTCCCGACGACACACCCAAGGACCGCGACCTACGCGACCACAAGCCCTCCCGATGAACCACACGGCGATGGCAGGAGACCTGTTATGGATGTGCTGGCGCCGATGTCGATGGGCATGCTGATCATGGCGGCACCGGTTTAGGACACAGGTCGGCTGATGCGAGAGCCGCTGCCCTCCCTTGGCTCGGCTCCGGGGTTATCGCGCCACTACCCCACTCTGATCATGTTCGCGGTCCTGGTGTACGTGTACGCCCGCCTCAGCCGAAGCGAGGAGCGCGAGCGAGGCCGCCGCCCTTCGGCGACCGCATGCCCGGCTTCTCTGGCCCCGACGCCTTCGCCGGTCCGCGCGACGGTGCCGGCGCCGCGTTCGAGCCCCGGTCCCCGGCACGGAGGTGACTTAACATGGAAGTGCTCGCCTGGACCCTGATCACCCTTGGCGCCTTGACCACCGCCGTCTGCGCCGTCCATCTCACCCGGAGCCGCCGGCGCGACGCGTCGGGGCTGGCCCGCTCGATCCATCACACCGCCGCCGTCCTTCTCGCGGCCGGTCTGCTGCCTGCTCCGGCGCTCATTGCCGGCGAGCCGGCCGCCGCAGCCTGGGGCCTGTGGGGCGCTGTGACCATCGCTGCTGCCTTGGTCTACTGCGCCGCCGACACCTTGCGCGACATCCCGGACCGCACGCGGCGTCCCGAGCCCCGAGCGGGACCGGACCGGCCACCGGTCCGCGAAACAGCACAAGCCGACTGAGCTGAAAGGACGGCGGTCGCCATGGCCGGCATCACTCACCGCATCGCCACACTGTTCCAAATCAAAGCGAAAAAGGCGCTGGACAAGGCCGAGGACCCGCGCGAGGTCCTGGACTACTCCTACGAACAGCAGCTCCAGATGCTGCAGAAGGTGCGCCGCGGCGTGGCCGATGTGGCGACCAGCCGCAAGCGTGTCGAGCTGCAGGTGAACCAGTTGCAGCAGTCCATGGGAAAGCTGCAGGGCCAGGCGGAGCAGGCACTTGCCGTGGGGCGGGAGGACCTGGCCCGTGAGGTACTCACCCGCCGCACGGCCGTGGCCTCACAGATCATCGACATGCAGACCCAGCAGGCGTCGCTGAAGGACCAGGAGGAGAAGCTCACCCTGGCCACGCAGCGCCTGCAGGCGAAGGTCG
>NZ_JAAIKO010000076.1 GCF_016107395.1 Streptomyces fildesensis | reverse complement strand
CCGTGCTGCCGATGATGCCCGGAGTTCCCGAGCGAGCCACCCATGACTACGTCCGCGCCGGCACCACCACCCTGTTCGCCGCGCTCGAGATCGCCACCGGCACAGTGATCGGCTCCCTGCACCGCCGCCACCGGGCCGAGGCTAGACCGTCGGACACGCCCCGGTTGTCACCACATCGGGAGCGACTGTCCGTCGGGGTGCAGCGCAGTCCCGGGTCGTGCTGTCGGCGGCGGTCGTGCGGGTCAGCAGGTGATACCCGGCGGCGATTACCCGGGTGAGGTCGACGTAGGCTGCGGGGCTCGATGAGCGGGCTGCGTCCTTGGGGTCCGCCGACGTACTTGGGGAGACTGCTGTGAAGGCGTGGATTGGTGCCCATCGAGGCTTGCTGCTGGCGGTGGGTGCGGCAGTGGTGATCACAGCGGCGGTTCTGGTGGCGGTATTGCCGGGTTCGCATCGGGCCGACAGTATTCCTCCGACTCGTGCCCGCGAGTACTCCCAACAGCAGGCGTGTCTGCTCACGTCGGATCGCGGTCTGGCGGACGCGGCGGCGGTGCCGGTGTGGGCCGGGATGCAGGATGCCTCGGCGAAGACGCGGACGCGGGTGATGTATCTGGCGGTGGCAGGGGAGCAGAGCGCCGCCAACGCGGCGCCGTTCCTGGCTTCGCTGGCGCAGCGGCACTGCACCGTGGTGCTGACGGTGGGTGCGGCGCCAGGCGGCGCGGTGGCCATCGACGGGCCGAAGTTCCCCGGGACTCGCTTCGTGATCGTGGGAGGAACGGCGACTGGTTCGAACGTCACCGTCCTGCCGGCTGACTCGCCGAACGCCACACGATCGTCCGTCGCCTCCGCAGTGGAATCGGCGACCCACGGGTGATCAGGCAGTGGTGTGGCCTTGGTGGGACCTTGAAGGGGAGTTGACTGAGCCTTCCGCAAGGTATTGACGGGCTCCTCGCTTGGCAAAGATCTCTCCACGGACAGTTCGGACGCATCGGATATTTTGAGCCGATTGTCCATGGCATGGCAATGGGGAGTCCACGATCCACCCCTGTCTGTGGACTTTCGGTGAGCTCGCTGTGCATGATCGGCAAGTTTTGTGTGCCGATGATCATCTGGAGCTGTGCCGTGCGCGCTCGTCCCTACCGCCGTTCCGCCCGGCGGGTCGCGTTCCATCGCCGTTGGCTGCGCGCCACCGCGATGATTGCGTTCGTCTGCATGGCGCTGGTCTTGACGACGGAACAGGCCGCCGCTGACGGCGCCACGTTGCCGGCGCTGTCGATGCCGAGCCTGTCCTCGCTGACGGCATGGCTCAAGGACCCGCACTGGGGTCGCATACCGAAACAGCAAAGTGGCACCGCGGCCGGGCTCAGTCACCGTGCGAGTGCCGCCTCGACCCGCGCGGGCAAGGGCGCGGGCCGTGCGCCGGGCAAGGGGCACGGAGCACTCGATCCGTACCAGCCGTACGGCAAGGCTGTGAAGCCAGGCCAGAGCCGCACGGTCGGCGGCTTCTCCGCCAAGACCAGCAAGCGCAACGCCGCCACTTCGGATCGCACGTCCACGGTGTACGACAACGCCGACGGCAGTACCAGCCGCCAGCTGTCCCAGACACCCGTCAACTACCGTGACAGCAACGGCACGTGGCAGGCCATCGACACCCGGGTCAAGTCCTCCACCGACGGCCGACTGCACGAAGCCGCCAACTCCCTGGGCGTGGACTTCGCAACCAAGAGCACGGATCCGGCCCTGGCATCCTTCACCGATGGCTCGGGTCACAGCCTGTCCTACGGCCTCCAGGGCGCAGCGCCCGTCACCGGCACCACAACCGGTACCGACGTCACGTACAACAACGCACTCCCGCAGACCGATCTCCACCTGGCGCCGACCGCCCAAGGTCTCAAAGAGGCGATCGTCCTGCACTCCGCGCAGGCCGGGAATTCCTGGATCTTCCCGCTGACGCTCACCGGACTGGTTCCCGTCCAGGCCAAGGACGGCTCCATCGACCTGAAGGACGCGAGCGGCAAAACCGCCGAGCGCATCCCCGCGGCCTACGCCTTCGACTCCAAGGTCGACCCACGCTCAGGCGATCCGGCAACCACCCACGCAGTGACGTACCAGCTGATCCAGCAGGCCGGGCACCCCGCGTTGAAGATTGTCCTTGATGCCGCGTGGCTGAAGGATCCGTCACGGGTCTTCCCGGTCACTGTCGACCCGATCATCACCGACGGCTGGACCACCACCTACGCCGAATCGGGCGCCCCCGGGGACCACTCCTACGAGCAGACCATCAAGGTCGGCTCCTACGACTCCGGTCCGCATTCGGCCGCCTCCTACGTCAACCACTGGTACAGCGGCTTCGACGCCTCCCACGTCACCGTCACCGCAGCGACCCTGCGAGTCTTCAACACCTGGGCCGCGACCTGCACCCCGGAGCGATTCGACGTCGCGCTGGTCACCAGCGCCTGGACGCCCGGTGGTGTGACGTCCTATCCCGGGCCGTCCTACGGTGCCTCGATCGGCAACCTCACCCCGACCGTGAACAACGCGTGCCACAACACCGCCGCCGACCACAGCGTCGGTGACTGGGTGGACGTCCCGCTGACCACCTCCGCCATCCAGGGCTGGATGAACGGCACCACCGCGGACAACGGCCTGGCGATCTACGCCGCGACCAATGACGCGTTGCACTGGAAGCAGTTCGGGTCCTTCGCCGACGCGGCGTTCGGCCCCCGGATCGTCATCACCTACACCGGCAACACACCCCCGCAGATCTACCAGCAGTACCCGAACAACAACGCCACCGCGTACACCACCACCCCCGAACTCACCGCCTGGGGCAGTGGCGCCAACGCCTCGTCCGGCAGTACCAACCAGTACGACTTCCAGGTCTACGACAGCACCAACGCGAAGGTCGCCGATTCAGGCCTGATCGCGGCAGGGGACTGGACGGTCCCCGCGGGGAAACTCACCTGGGGCAAGACCTACTACTGGACCGTCCAGGCCTACGACAGCAGCCTCTACTCGCCCGCCGCGGCCTTCAACGCCCTCAACGTCCAGGTCCCGCAGCCACTGGTGACCTCCGGGCTGTCGCAGAACAGCAGCGACCACGGCTTCGACGCGTCGATCGGCAACTACACCACGTCGGACACCGACGCCTCCATCTCCACCGCCGGCCCGAGCCTGGAAGTGCAGCGGGACTACAACTCGCGTGACCCGCGCTGGACCGGTGCCTTCGGCGCCGGCTGGTCGAGCGTCTTCGACGCCCGCGCGACCGAGCAGTACAACAGCGTGGGCGCGGTCACCGGCACGGTCGTCACCTATCCGGACGGATCCCAGGTCGGCTACGGCAAGAACGGCGACCCCACCTTCTCGCCGCCTTCCGGACGCTTCGCCACCTTCAGGCCCGTCACCGGCGGCTACAGCCTGACCGACAAGAACGACACCACCTACACCTTCACTCAGGCCCTGGGCTCCGGCGGCTACGGCATCACCGCGATCACCGATGCCAACGGCCGCGCCATCACCTACAACTGGTCCGGCGGCCGGATCACGCAGATGACCTCGGCCACCTCCGGGCGAGCCCTGCACCTGACCTGGAACACCCCGCCCGGCGCCGCCGCCGCCCACGTGGCGACGGTCTTCACCGACCCGGTCACCGGCACTGACCAGAACACCGACCAGACCTGGAAGTACGGCTACACCAACGACCAGCTGACATCGGTCTGCGCCCCGAATTCGTACACCGCGTGCACCACCTACGGGTACACCGCCGGTTCGCAGTACCAGAATGCCGCCCAGGATCTGGGCCCGCATTCCTTGTGGCCGCTGTCCGAAGCCTCAGGCAGCACGGCCCAGGACGCGGTCCTCGCCAACCAGGGCACGACCAGTGCCACCTACAGCAACGTCACACTGGGGCAGCCGGGACCGCTGACCGGCGGATCCGCCACCGCGGCGGGCTTCAACGGCACCTCCTCCTCGGTCACGCTGCCCAAGGACTTGGGCAACAACACCGACTCGGGTGCGCTCTCGCTGTGGTTCAAGACCTCCGCAGGCCCCGGCGTGCTGTACTCCTACGCCTCACAGCCCGTCGACGCGGGCAATTCCCCGGGCGCCTACACCCCCTCGGTGTACGTGGGAACCGACGGCAAACTGAAGGCCGAATTCTGGTACAGCGGCGGCATCGCCCCGATCACCACAGCGGCCTCGGTAGCCGACGGCAAGTGGCATCACGTGGTGCTCTCGGCTGCGGGCAACTCCCAGACCCTCTTCCTGGACAGCGCCAAGGTCGGCTCGCTCAGCGGCACGGTCTCGATCCAAAGCGGTGTCGCGTTCGGCAAGAACCAGCCGTACAACTACCTCGGCGCCGGATTCCTCGGCGGGAACTGGCCCGACGAGCCGCACCAGAGTTCCACCGTCAAGACCGGCTACGCCACCTACTTCAACGGCTCCATCGCCGACGCCGCATGGTACGACCGCCCCTTGGTGGCCGCCGACGTGAACGCCCTGTACAAGTCCGCCACGCACAGCGCGAGCCTGCTCACGTCCATCACCCGGCCCTCCGGCAAGTCCTACGCGACGATGACCTACGACCCCGCCACCACCACCCTCACGCAGCTCACCGACGAGAACGGCGGGGTGTGGAAACTTGGCGCGCCGAGCATCACCGGCTCCAGCCAGACCTACCGCGGATCGGTCCTCGGCGGAGCACCGACCACCTACTTCCGTCTCGGGGACACAGCGGGCGCCACCACAGCGGTCGACGAGACCCGCGGCGGTGACGGAACCTACAACGCGGTGACCCTCGGAACGACCGGGCCGTTCAGCGACCAGAAGGCCGCGTCCTTCAACGGCACCAGCTCACGCGTGCAGACACCCGACGTGATCTCCCAGGCCTCCTCAGCCTCCGCCGACCTGTGGTTCTCCACCACACACGGCAACGCGATCCTGCTTGAGCAGCAGGCGGCCGCCATCGGCGGGTCCGTCAGCTCCATGACCCCGTTGCTGTGGGTGGGCTCGGACGGCAAGCTGTACGGCGGCGTCAACACCGTCAGCGGAGCCGTCCAGATGGCCACCGCAGGCACCGTCACCGACGGCAAGTGGCACCACGCGCTGGTCAGCGCCTCCGCCACCAGCCAGACCCTGTACCTGGACGGGACCCAGGCCGCGACGAGGACCACCACCGCGCTGTCCAACGCAGCCCGCACCTACAACTACATCGGCGCGGGCACGACCGGCAGCGGCTGGAACGGCCTGACCGCAGGCACCATCCTGTATTTCAACGGGTCGATCGCCGAGGTCGCGCAGTACCGCACCGCGCTGACCGCCCAGGACGCCGCCGCCCACTTCCAGGCTGCCAAGAACTCCACCGGCCTGCTGCCCGTCGAGACCATCAGCGTCATCTCCCCGGCGAACGCCACCTCGACGTACAAGTACGACGCGGCCAACGGCAACCGCAAACTCTCCGAGACCGACGGACTCGGGAACACCACCACGTTCGGCTACGACACGGGTGGCTTCGAGCACACGGTCCTGGACCCCAACGGGGCGATGACCGTCACCGGACACGATGTGCGCGGCAACGTGGTGTCCACCACGACCTGCCAGAACCAGGCGGCCAACGCCTGCTCCACGCGCTACTACAGCTACTTCCCCGATGACACCAGCCCGCAGTTGACCACCGCGGACCCGCGCAACGACGTCCTGCTGACCGAACGTGACGGCCGTTCCTTCAGCGGGACCGACCCTACGTACCTGACGTCCTTCGGCTATGACACGGCCGGCGACCAGACCACCGTCACCGGGCCCCCGGTGGCCGGTTTCCCCGCAGGCCGTACCGCCACCACTGTCTACAGCGACGGCAGCGCGGCCTACCCGGCCGTGGACAGCGGCAATGTGCCCAAGGGTCTGCCGGTCAGGGCGGTGTCGCCCGGCGGCGCGGTCAACTCCGTGTCCTATTTCCACAACGGTGACGTCGCGTCCACCACCGATGCCGCCGGCCTGGTCACCACCTACGGCTACGACGGCCTGGGCCAGGTGCTCAGCAAGACGGTCCTGTCCGACACCTACCCGGCCGGCCTCGTCACCCGGTACACCTACGACCTGGCCGGACAGGTCACCTTGGAGACCGACCCGCCGCTGGTCGACCGTGTGACCGGTGCCACGCACACCGCCGCTACCACCACGGTCTTCGACGACGACGGCAACGTCACCTCGCAGACCGTGGCCGATGCCGGGGGCGGTGACACCTCCCGTACCGAGACGCAGACCTACGACGCGTACAACCACCTGGCTTCGCAGACCGATGCGAACAGCAACGCCGGCGCTGCCAACGGCGGTACCACAACGTTCGAGTACGACACCGACGGCAACAAGGTCAAGGAAGTGTCCAAGTCGGGCACGATCACGCAGTACACGTACGACGACAACGGCCATCTGCTGACCCAGGGGCTGATGTACACCGGCGACCCGGTCCACCCCAGTGCGCCGACCCTGCTGATCGAATCCTCGCGGGCCTACGATCCGTCCGGCCGGTTGGCCTCGATCACGGACTCGATGGGCAGCACCACCACCTATACGTACACCGACGACGGTCTGACCTCCACCGTTACCAAGAAGAGCTTCGACGGCGCCACCAGCACCCAGCTACAGAGCAACACCTATGACGCCGCCGGGAACCCCCTGTCGCGGACCAGCAACAATGGCGCGACGGTCACCAATTTCGCGGTGGACGCCGCCTCCCGCACCACCAGCACCACCGTTGACCCGACAGGTGTGAACCGGACCACGAGCGTGTCGTACACGCCGGACGACAACGTCGCATCCTCCAACGAGCATGACTCGTCCGGCTGGAACCGCACCACCACCGCCACCTACGACGCGTCGGGCAACACCCTGTCGAAGACTCTGTACGGCGACGCCTCCGGCCACCCGGCGGGCTGGTGGAAACTCGACCAGACCTCCGGCAGCACCGTCACCGACGCCTCCGGCACCGGCAACACCGCCGCACTGGGCAGCGGAGTGACCTGGGCAGGCGGCGCGGCGGCGTTCTCCGGAAGCACCACCGGCACGGGCGGTGCCATCGCCACCAACGCGCCGGTCCTGAACACCACAGCCTCCTACACCGTCTCCGCCTGGGCCAACCTCGCCGACCTCAGCACCTACCGCACGGTCGCAGCACAAGGCGGCACCACCACCTCTTCGTTCTACCTGCAATACAGCAAGGCCTTCGCCGGCTGGGCATTCATCGCCCCCTCCTCGGACTCCGCAACTCCGACCAGCTACTTCTCCGCCCACACCGCGTCCGCGACGGCCAACAGCTGGACCCACCTGGTGGGCGTATTCAACGCCGGCACCGGCGCCATGCAGCTGTACGTCAACGGCACCCTCGCCGGAACCGGCACCAACACCGCGCCGTGGACGGGCAACGGTCCGCTGAGCATCGGCGGCGCCCAACAAGCCGGCGGCGCAGCCGCCACCAACGTCGTCAACGGCCAGACCGCCAACGTGCAGACCTACCCGCGCGCCTTGTCGGCGGGCGAAGTCAGCACGCTGTTCGGCAACGGCCGCAACGGCGGGACGGTCGGGTCCTCCAACCAGCAGACCACCAGCTACGTGTACGACAAGCGCGGTCTGCCGCTATCCATGACCGACGCCAACCACAACACCACCAACTACGCCTACGACGAGGCCGGCAACCTGGTGGTCACCACCGCCCCCGCCGTCCAGGTCGAAGCCACCGGCGGTGCTACCTCGGTGACCGCGCGCCCCGTTACCACCAGCGGGTTCAACACCTTCGGCGAGGCCGTCGAGGAGACCGACCCGAACGGCAACCAGACGGCCATCGTGTACGACGCGAACGGAAACAAGGTCTCCCAGACCCTGCCGCCGTACACACCGGCCGGCACCACCACGCCGCTCACCGCGACATCGTTCTGGACCTATGACAGCGACGGCAACCAAATCGCGGCGACCACCCCGAGCGGCCGTACCACCAGCTACCTGTACGACCAGCTCGGTGACGTCGCCCAGGTCACCGGTGCCGACGGAGTCAAGACCCACGCCGTGTACGACACCAACGGCGAGAAGCTGTCGGTCACGGACGGCACCGGCGCCACCACCCAGGCCACCTACGACTACCTGGGACGGCAACTGACCTCCACCACCCTGGAGCGGTTCCCCTCCACCCGCACTCTCACCTCGACCAACTCCTATGCCGTCACCGCGGGGAACCCTTACGGCGCGTTCCTGTCCTCCTCCACCACCCCCGGTGGGGTCACCAGCAGTTACGGCTACAACCGGGCAGGGGATGTCACCGCGTCCACCGACGGAGCGGGGAACACCACCCAGTTCACCTACGACTTCCAGGGCAACCGGCAAAAGACGATCCTGCCCGACGGCACCTGGAGCCAGACGGACTACGACGCCTCCGGCCAGCCGACTACCAGCAAGCAGTACGACGCCACGAGCACCCTGCTGACCCAGACCTCGCAGATCTACGACGGCGTCGGCAATGTCCTGACCTCCACCGACGCCAACGGCCACACCAACCATTTCCTGTACGACGCGGCCGGCACCATCACCCAGCAGATCCAGCCCGTCAACGCCACCACCTCGATCACCACCAGTTTCGGCTACGACGCGAACGGTCAGCGCACCCGGTTCACCGACGGCCGCGGCAACGCCTGGACCTACGGCTACACGCCGTGGGGTCAGCAGCAGTCGGTAACCGCCCCCGCCACCAGCACCTACACCTCGGCTGCGGACTCCACGACCACCTACGCCTACGACGCGGACGGACAGCTGGCCACCGCGACGCAACCGGGCGGCGTCACCACATCGATGACCTACGACAGCGTCGGCCAAGTCCTGTCGGAATCGGGCCAAGGAGCGGAAGCGGCAACCGCGACCCGCACCTTCTCCTACGACAACAACGGCCAGGTGCTGAGCGCCTCGACATCAGAGGCCGGAATCACCGGTGGTCCGGACCACCAGACCTCCACCCAGGAATCCTTCGGCTACGACGACCGAGGCGACCTGCTGACAGCGTCCGGTTCCGCCGGCAGTTCCAACTTCACCTACAACGACGACTCCGCACCTGTGACCCACGTCGACGCGGCAGGAACCACCAGGTACGGGTATGACACGGGTGGCCGTCTTTCCACCCTCAACGACGCCGCCACGGGCACGGATCTGACGTACACCTACAACACGCTCAGCCAGCCGAAGACCGTGAAATACGGCACCAGCGGGCAGACCCGCACCTACAGCTACAACACGGCGCATCAACTGACCGGCGACACCCTGGTACAGGGCGCGTCCACCCTCGCCGGCATGACCTACGGCTACGACAACGCCGGCAATCTCACCTCCAAGACCACCACGGGCGTCGCCGGAGCATCGGCCAACACCTACAGCTACGACTGGGCGAACCGCCTCAGTTCATGGAACAACGGCACCACGGCCACCAACTACTCCTACGACGCCTCCGGCAACCGGACCCAGGTCGGCGCGGACGTCTACACCTACGACGCACGCGACCAGCTGACCTCCGACGGAACGCACACCTACACCTACTCCGCCCGCGGCACCATGACCTCGGACGCCTCCACCGCCGGCGGTACCGTCGCCTACGGAACGGACGCCTACGGCGGACAGATCACCGCGGGCACCCACTCCTACACCCTGGACGCGACCGGCCGGAACATCTCCGACGCGGAGAGCGTGCAGCACTCCACCCGCACCTTCCAGTACTCCGGCGCCACCAACACCATCGCCTCGGACGGCAACTACACCTACAGCTACGATCCCGGCGGCTCGTTGACCGGCATCAACGTGGTGGGATCCGCCTCCACCAGCACCGGAGTCCTCGCGCTGACCGACCAGCACAGCGACGTGGTCGGCACCTTCACCTCCGGTGCCACCACGCTGGGCGGCTCTGCCAGTTACGACCCGCTCGGCAAGGTCACCGGCAACGGCGCCCTGTTCGGACACCTGGGCTTCCAGTCCGGCTGGACCGAATCCGACACCGGCAAAGTCGCCACCGCCTCGCGCTGGTACAACCCGGCGACCGGCACCTTCATGAACAAGGACAGCGTCTCGCTGAACCCGGTACCGAACTCGGTATCAGCCAACCCCTTCGCCTACGTCAACGACAACCCGATGGCCGGCGCGGACCCCTCCGGTCAGTGCTCCTGGTACGACGCGGTCTGTGGCGCGAAGAAGGCCTACCACGCGGTCGCCAGCAACGTCTCGTCCGGTGCCAGTTACGTCACCGATGCGGCCGAACGCGCCTACGAACACGCCAGCCACAACGCCGCAGCTGCCTATCACTACACGGCCGCCAAGGTGAAGGCCGTCGTCTCCTCCGCCAAAAGCGTCTACAACCGCGCGAAGACCAGGGTCCAGGACGCCTACCGCTCCACCATGCGGCGCGCCCGCCGGGTCTACAACTACGCAGCCCGACGCGTCAAACGCGGATACCAGGCCGCCGTCCACGCGGTCCACTCCGCCCACCACGCGATATCCCGCGCCGTGACGAGAGCAAAGGCCGCGGTCAAACGTCGGGCCTCACAGGTAGCGTCGGCAACCCGGACCGCCTACCACGCCACGGTCAAGGCGGCGAAAACCGCAGGCACGTACGTCAAGCACCACGCAGCGGCCATCACCTCGTTCGTGGTGTCCACCGCGGTGTTCGCGGGCTGCGAGGCAGCCACCTGGGGAGTTGGAACCATCGGTTGCGCGGCCTTGGCCGGTGCCGCGGGATCACTGGTGGAACAGGGCTTCGCCTGCGCTGAACAGGGCGGTGGAGCATGCAGCGTCGGCGCCTTCGGAGCGGCCGCGGTCACCGGCGCCGTCGCCGGGGCCCTGGGCGGCGCGCTCGGCGCGCTGGGCGGCAAGATCCTGGCCAAGATCGCGCCCAAGGCGATGAAGGCCGTTGGCGGCCTCTTCGGCAAGGGAGCCACCGAGGCGGAGGAAACCGCCGCCACCGATGCCACCAGCCAAGCCACCAGCAAGGCGGAGGCCAAGGGTGCCGGGTCCCGTAGCGAATCCGGCGGCTGCAAGGGGAAGGGGGTGCCGCACAGTTTCACCGGCAGCACCCGCGTCCTGATGGCCGGCGGCACCACCAAGGCGATCGACCAGATCAAGGTCGGCGACACCATCGCCAACGCCGTCCCGGGCCAAACCGGCACCCAGGCCCACACCGTCACCGCGGTCATCGTCACCACCACCGACCACGACTTCGTGGACGTCGGCATCAAGCGCTCCACCGGCTCCGCCACTAAGGCTGTCCTCAAGAGCGCCGCGAAGAAGACCGCTGTCGGCCTCGCCGCCTCCGCAGCCCTGTTCACCATTCTCAGCGCGACTCACACGGCAGCCGACAAGCACGACCTGTCAGCGACCGCTCCCGTGGCCGCCCAGGTGAGCACCCAGCCCAGCGATCACCTCACGACCACCTTCCACCACCCCTTCTACGACGAGACCCAGGCTTCGTTCACCGACGCCAAGGACCTCCACCCCGGCGACGTCCTCCAAACCCCGACGGGCACCGCCGAAGTCACCGACGTCCGCCTCTACCACGCCAACACCACCACCTACGACCTCACCATCGGCGACCTCCACACGTACTATGTGCTGGCAGGACAGACGCCGGTACTCGTACACAACTGCGGAGACATTGGACAACAAGTCGAGCACGGTTCAACTGAGTTGAGTCGCGCTACGGCGTTTCAGCGCTTGCTTGACAATAACCGAGGAAATCTGTACGGAGCAGCGAGGCTCCGAGATGGAAATATCATCGCGGCTCATTCTGATGACGCGGGTCACGCCGAAGAATACCTTGTACAAAAAGCAGGGGGCGGAAGCAACATTGCCGAGATGTATACCGAGTACGGAATGTGCCCAAGGTGTCAAGGGCCCGGCGGGAAGCGCGCTGTTCTTTCCTCGCTCCCTGCCGATGTACAGTTGACCTACTCAATCCCGTTCGCAAACCCGGCCAGTAGGACGGCGGCAAGAACCGCCCTGCGCGGGGTAATTAAATCGATCTTTGGATAAGAAAGGCTGTGATGTTCATGGCGCCGCACCTTAAATTCTCTAAGTACCCTGACGGCGTGCCGTCAGCGGTGACACCTGAGGTGCGGCGCTTTTTGGAAGATCATGGGGTTCCGCAGGCTGTCCTCACTATCTTTCGCGCAGTTGACGGGCCGTTTGTTCCTTCATGTGCGGGTCTCGGGTATAGCGTCAACGGCGTCACCATCGGCTACTCTCGTGAAGATGATGAAATCTGCATCAGCTCAGACACCGGGCAGGTGCTGCTTTTGGCCTCCTGGAGCCCCGCGGCACCTCTGGTTGTAAATCGAGACATTGCCGCTTTTGTCGATTCCTTGGCCATGCTGAATGGAATGCTCCCACTGTATGGGATCGATAGAGATCTGGATGTATCTGAAGCGGCAGCAGATCGGCTCCGCTTCGAACTCCGGCGCCTTGATGCGACCTCCACGGAAGATCCGAACGGTTTTTGGAGCGCTTTCCTTGATGATGTGGCAGTCGGCGACTACCCGGGCAAGTGACGGTGTCCCTTTCCGTGTAGCAGGCTGGTGGCCAGTGGAGATCTCGGTGATCCTCGAAATGGTTGGTAAGAGGCAAGTCGAGAGAGCGAATAGTCTCCGCAGTCGACATATCTCGGCTGGATTCCCAAATCGCCATCGCGCCATGTGAAGAGGCCCCACCGGATGCATTCCGGTGGGGCCTCTGGGGCGTCTGACGGCAGTGGTTGACGGCAACGTCAGCGGACGGGTGCTGCACAAAGTGGCGGGTCTTCTCCGTCGTCGGACTGGCTGCCGGTCTTGGTGGGGGCGGTTCCGGAAGCTAGGAGGAGGTGCAGTCGAATGAAGATGGCGGCGGTCGAATTCACTCTTGACAATGGAATCCTGGTGATCGGAGACGACAGTGCTTTCCCTGAGGCCTACAATTTGTCGATCGAGACGCTGCCCGCGGTTGAGGACAGGCTCATCGCGATCTCGTGCCGACAGCAAATCGCTCCGATCAGAGTTGAGCTGTGGCGCAATTGGGCGCCAATGAGCCATTGCATCATCTCCGCGAATTTGATGCTTTCCGGTGGAATGCTCGCACTTGGCGAATGCTTTGGTCGCCCATTGTTCCGATGGCCTGCCTCCTCCCCAGGTTCCAGCCTCCAGCTTGATGTCTACGCAGATGACGAAGTCGAGGCGTCGTTGATTTCGGTGGTGGTCCAGCCGAATAAGCGAGCGGCGCAATCATCGTGTCGACGGTCGGAGCTCCTTGAACAATTGGATCAAGTTGATGACATCAGCAGGATTGACGTCATCCTGGCGGAGCGCTCATTTCCTGTTGTGCGCTTGAGTGCGGCATTTCGTGTGATTCGCCGAGCGATGGAAGGCGATGCTTCCATCCATCGAATCAGATATGCAATAGAGGCGACGGTGGAATGGATGCGCTGGCTTCGAAGGGAAATGTCAAAGACTGAAGTTGCCTGGGTTCCACCTCTATTTGATGAGCTGGCACGGTCTCAGATGCCAGCTGAAAGCGCTGCCCGTGTGCTTATCGATCGGCTAGCTGATTCGCTTGCGATGTCCACGAGTGAGCTCCTGGACGCACGTTGGTGATCGCTTCCAGACTCCTTGCCAGGTCCGGCGAGCACACCTAGCGCCCCGTGCGCCTCTGACGACCAGATGGGCGACACCTCAGAGGGCTTGGGCCTTCGTGCCAGTCAGCCTCCCGCTCACCGAGTTCGGGCAGCACTTGTTGATCGCATAGCCGAACAATGTCGCGCGAACTGGTACCGGTGGGCAGGGGCCGGTCACATCGGGAGGGCGAACAGACACACTAGCTCTGAAGGCCAGTACGTGTTGTCGCGTAGGGGCCCGGCCGACGCCGTCGCGCGCCTCCTGGAGGACACGCTGCGCCGGGACGCGGACTGGTTCGCCCGGTGGGAATGTGATTTCGACGGGGTGTACACCGCGTCAGATGACCCCGGTCAGGTCGTCGTTCTACCACCTCCCGCGCGCCGCGATCGACAACGACTACGTCTGGCTGCAGTTCGGGGAGCGGCCTTGGCTGCAGTTCGGCATGCGGCTGCCCGTCACCGCCATCGAGCCGGCCTTCCGTCCGCGCTGGACGACGCCTGCGTCACACGCGCGACAGCACAGCGCTGCGCGAACTTCTCACCTCCGCCGGATTCGAAATCGATCCTGCGGCCCCTGCCCGTTCCTGAGCATCATCCCCCAAGAAGAGGCGTCAGCATGGATCTTCTCTCCGCCGTCGGCGGTGGCACCGGCATCATGGTTCTGGCCGCGATATCGTCCTACCGCAAGACGCGCAAGGCCCGTCGGCCGGCACAGCCGGCCGACAGCAACCGATCGATCGACCCGGCGGCCTACGGCATGGTCCCTATCGGCCGAGTAGACACCACCAGGGCCGCAGCAGGTTCCGAAGGCGAAGCCGTAGCCGCGGCGGCGCTGGGCGGCGACTGGCGCACCGCTTCCGCGTACCTCCATTCGGCGGGCACCAATTGGGATCTGCGGTGGCACAGGCTCGGCTATCTCGCCGAGGCCGCCGCGCAGGATGACAGCTGGGTACGTGCCTGGCAGGCCGAACAGCCGTATGATCCCGGCGCCGCTTTGGTACATGCGGACGGGCTGATCTCCCTGGCCGGCAACCTGCGGGGAAGCCAGAACGCCAGGCATACTTCCCACGAACAATTCGAGGCATTCCACCGAGTCCTCGCGCAAGCCCGGCACGCATGCGACCGTGCCGTCGAGCTCGCTCCCGCAGACCCCACGCCGTACGTCGCCCAGCTCTCCGTCGCACGCGGACTCGGCTGGTCGCATGAGGAGTTCCGCGCACTCTGGACTGAGATCGTCACCCGGGACCCGTACCACTTCGGCGCACACACCTCGGCGCTGCAGTACTGGTGCGCCAAATGGCAGGGCTCTCATGAGCTCATGCACGGCTTCGCACAGCGCGCGGCCGCCTCGGCCCCTCACGGGGACCTGCTGGCGACCCTGCCGATTTTCGCGTTCTTCGAGCAGAAATACCGGGACGGGAACGAGGACATCTACGCACTGCCGACCACCGCGCCTGCCGTGGACGCCGCTTTGCGCGCGGTGGCGAACGCGTCCCCCGGTCACTACCGACTTCCGGCGATCAGGCACATGCTGGCGTACACACTGGAGAGCTCTGGGCGAAACGCCGAGGCCGTCGTTCAGTTCCAACTCATCGGCGGATTCGCGGGAGGCGCACCCTGGAGCTACTTTGGCGAGCCGCTCAAGGTGTTCGCCGCCACGCGGGCCCGCGCCGTCGTGGGTTGGGAAGACGCCGGCCGACCAGCCGTAGCGGCGCTCTGACCCACCGCGATACGGCCATCGGCTGCGGGCCCGGCGCTGGGTGGCCCCGCGCTGGTCCCCGTGGGTCCCTGGTTCGACGCGTTGTCGGGGCTGAATGCTGCGGTGTCGCAGTGGGCGGTGTCACGCGGCGTGGATGTGCTGCTGACGGGCCTGGGGGCGGATGAGCTGTTGGGCGTGCCGTGCTACGCCGCGGCTCAGATCGCCCGCCGCCACGGCCCCGGGCTATTCGGGGAGGCGCTGGCCCTCGCGGCGCACCTCTGCTGCGTAGTGGGCTGGTCTGGTATGGGCCCGTCTTCACGGAATCGAGCGCTGGGATACGGGAGTCCTCGGATTTGGCGCCGAACCTGAACAGATTCGAGCCGGCTGGTCCGCTTCCTTCGTTCAGTGACCGGTCCATCGACTTTGTGGTCGAGCATGGCCGAGCCGTGGATCTATCGAGGACAAAGCCTCTCGCCAGCCGGGTGGTCCGGGGGGTCTGCCGCACGATCGGGTGACGTCTTGACCTGCCCCACGGTTTGGGTTCCAGCTGTGGTGGCTAACTGGCGGCGGGGATGGTGTCTTGTTCGGAGAGTAGTTCGTACTCGATCGGGGTGCGGTAGCCCAGAGCTGAGTGGCGCCGCTGTCGGTTGTAGAAGATCTCGATGACCCTGTTGCCCAATTGCTTATGCGGCGAGGTCCAGGGCAGCGAGGTGGGATGTCCGAGTGGGGGCGAGTGGTTGTCCGGTCCACCGGGCGTCGAGTCGGAGCAGGTTGACGGCGGTGGCCGTGAGGATGTGCGCGAGGGCGGTCTTCCCCAGTCCCGTGTAGCGGGTTCTGCGTCCGCCGATGGCTGTGACCGCCTGGTGGATTGTGCCCTCAATGCCGGAGCGGATCGCGTAGACGGCCTTCCATTCCTCAGTGGTCTGCTCGGCTCGAACACGTTCGAGGACGGCGTCTTGATCTTGTGGGCGGACGGTCAGCTGCCGGCCGTAGCGTGTCGAGTTGGTGCACTGCCCGCGGGAGGGGCAAGACGCGCAGGTCTCGGTGGCGAAGCGGATGCGGATCGCGGGTCGCTGATTGTTGTCGAGTCCCTCGGTCCAGTAGCGGCTGTGGGCGCCGGCGGGGCAGATTGCCCGGCGAGCGTCCCAGTCGATGGTGAAGGATGCCTTGTCATAGCCGGTTCCTTGGACGGTGCGGCGGGTCATGGGCCGGACCGGGCCGATGACGCGGACGCCTCGATGGTTGGGCGCTGTGAGCAGGAGTTCCGCGGAGATGTAGCCGGCGTCCATCAGGTGTTCGCCCGGCAGCAGGCCCTTGGTCTCGAGCTGGTCGTGGATCTCGTCGACGACCACGGGGTCGCCGACCGTGGCGTCCGTGGTCACCACATGGGTGATGAGGTGCCGTCGGCCGGTCTCCTTGGCGTCGCAGGTCTCGGTGAAGTGGACCTTGTAGCCGTCCCAGGCCGAGCCGCACTTGACGGCGTTACGGGAGTCGGGGTCGTAGGGCGAGGTGATGCGTGCTCTGCTGGGCGGGAGCTCGTCCTTCCCCCGCCAAGCCACCTCCTGCACTCCGTCCGTGATTATGCGCTGGAACTGCTGGAGCCATACGGTCCGCAGGATGCCGACGGCCGGGACCTGCCGCAGCCAGGCCGGGGCACTGGCCGCGAAGGCCGCTTCGAGAAACTGGTAGCCGTCGGCCGCGATGCGCCAGGTCAGTTGGGTTCGCTCGCTCTCGTCGCTGGGCAGTCGGTAGGAGTCGACTCGGGCTCCGTATTTTTCCTGCCAGCCTTGGGGCATCCAGGAGGTGAGCCACTGGGGTGCTGCGACGGCAACTGCCTCCAGGGCGGCCCGCAGGGTCTCGCCGACGAACTCCAGGCGGTTGAGATCCCTCACCGCGGCGAGGATATGGGTGGAGCCGTGCGCTGCCGGCCCCGGCCTGACACGAGTCCCAGCTCGTTGAGGCGTTTCAGCAGCAGGTCCAGGATCTTCTCTTCCAGCCCGTGGGCCAGGAGCCGGTCGCGGAAGCCCGTCAGTACGGTGAAGTCGAAGCCGGGGTCGGCCAGTTCGAGGCCGAGCAGGTACTTCCAGTCGATTCTCGCTCGTACTGCGTGGGCGGCCTGGCGGTCCGTCAGGTTCTCCGCGAACTGCAGCACGCTGACCAACGCCAGCTGCCCCGGGGCAACACCAGGATGACCACGCACGCCGAAGGCGGACCTGAAGATCTCGTCGTCGAACAGCGGACCAAGCGCGTCCCGCACCCGCATCGCCAGACAGCTCTTTGGAAACGCAGCCCATGCCACCAGCCGCGTCCCCTCAGGAACCTCCCGACCGGCGCCCGACCTCATTGACACCCGACCCTCCGCCCCAAGATCGAATCACAGGCTTGCTCCCCAAGCCCCACCTCAGAGTCCGCCCCTCGATCACTCGCCACGACCGAGATCAAAGGCATTCACCCAATTGGGCAACAGGGTCTCTCGATGTACTCGAAGATTGCGTTCGCCAACTCGACCCGGGTCTTCCACCGTTTGCGGTTCAACAGCTCGATCTGCATTGAGGACCAGAACGACTCCATCATCGCGTTGTCCAGGCCGTCTCCGACGGTGCCGAACGATGGCAGGAGCCCGGCGGAGCGGATCCTTTCCCCGAAGACCCAGGAGGTGAACTGGGCGCCGTGATCGGCGTGAACTATCCCGCCTGGTTCGGGGCGTCGGTTGCGGAGGGCCATGTCCAACGCGTTGACCACGAGGGTGGAGTCCTGTCTGGAGTCGATCGACCAGCCCACGATCTTGCGGCTGAACGCGTCCAGGACCGCCGCCGCGCAGTACACCCACCCTTCTCTGGTGCGGTGTTGCGTGATGTCGGTGACCCACAGCTCGTTGGGACGCAGCCGATGGAACTTCCGGTTGACCAGGTCATCGGCGGTGACGACACTCCGCAGGCGCTTGATCCGTACCGGGCCGGGCAGTCCGTGGATCCCGGCCTGTGTCATCAGCACCGACACGGTCCTCGAGCACACCTGGATGCCCATGCCCAGGGTGAGCTCGGCGTGGACGCGGCGGTAGCCGTAGGTGCCGCGTGAGGCGACGTGGACCTCCCGGATCAGCCCGGTCAGCCACTCCCGCCGCAACTGCCGCGGTGTGGTCGGGGTGCGCTTGTGTTTGTAGTAGTTCTGCCGGGCGACCCCAAGGATCCGGCAGCATCGGTCGACTGGTGCCCCGGCATCGACGAGACGGTCGATCACCGGGTAGAGCCTTTTGGGGCCGGCTTGTCCTCGCCGAGGAACTTCGCGGCCTTGCGCACGATCTCGAGCTCGGTTTCCAGCTCGTGGATTCTTCGCCGCGCTGCACGCAGCTCTGCGGACTCCGCCGAGACCCTGCCAGGCCGTCGGCCATTGTCGATGTCGTCCTGGCGCAACCACTTCGCCAACGTGACCGGATGGATGCCGAGGTCAACGGCGGTCTGCTTCTGTTCTTTTCCTGCCCGCACCAATGCGATGGCGCGGGCGCGGAACTCAGCGGGGTAGGCGCGGGGCATGTCCGGCAGCCTTTCGTGAAGGCCGTCAGTTAGCCAGCAGAACTGGAACCTGTGAGGTGGGGCAGGTCAACCTGTCACCCGATCGTGCGGCAGACCCAACCGTCTCGCGACCTGGCTGAAGAACCGCACGGTCCGCAACTCCAAGCTCGTCG
>NZ_JAAIKO010000075.1 GCF_016107395.1 Streptomyces fildesensis | reverse complement strand
ACTTTAGCAATTCCGTGCGGTTCTCCTCGTTCAGGCGGCGCGCGAGGGCCCCGCCTGCCGCCGTCGGCCGGTTTCCGCGGGCTCCGGAGCCTGGGCAAGAGCCGTCAAAGCGACATCCAGGTCGGGGAAGACCCGGACACCGACCAGGGCATTCTCCGTCAGCAGCGGGGTGGGGCGACCTCGGAGCCCGCACAGCGCCAAGCCGGCGGGCGCTGCAGCGAGGATCGCGGCCTCTCCGTCCGGGCTCCAGCCCATCAGCCCGGACACGTCCAGCACCAGCGTTCCCGTGGTTCGCGCCCGGGCCCAGCCGACCGCTCCGGCGAAGCGGTCGGTAACGCGTCGGCCCAGATGGCCGTACAGATGCAGCACGCCGGTGCCGTTGCGGTCTTCGAAATTCCACTCCATGGCTACTTCCGCCCCCGTCGCTCACTGCTGGGGATCACACCCGCAGGGCCGGCGGTGGCCACCGATTGCCCTGGTGCCAGGTGCCCGTCGCGAAACCGCCGCGCCCATGTGGAGGGGAGCCATCCCGGCCAGGGGTGATGTTGATCGAGGTCGCCTCCGGCTTGGCCGTTCTCATGGGGCGGCATCGCGTGAGCGCTCCGGCCCGCACGGCGTGCGGTGCTGGAGAACGGGTGCAGCATGCGGTCGTTCCCACACCGCGGACAGCGGCTGCTCGCGTCGAGGGCGGCGGGCCTGCAGCGCAGGGTGCAGGCGGGGCAGAACAGGACCGGAGCTTCGTCGCCGCGGATGGGTGTGATGCGCATCCGCCTCTTCATTCCATTCTTCATAGTTGCCAATCTTAGCAAGTGCTAAGGTTGGCATCTAGTGGCCGCTCCGGGGCCCTGACATCCGGAGCGGCCACTTCACCCACTGCACAGGTGCGCCGATGGCTGTTGCCGGTCCGTCGTTCCCCGCTACCGGGTGTGGGCGGAAAACAAGGGAGTTGCTGATGGGCGAGGGATTCAGGGCCGCTCTGCAGCGGCAGGCGGCCACGCTGTGTCAGGCGCTGGCTGATGCCGCCGAGGCGGGAGACGTGTGGATGGTCGCCGTGTACTCGGTCGACCTGGAGGAACTGCAGCGTCTGGGACGGACGCACGATGTCGAACTGCCGGTCCCGGTGCCGCCTGCCGCGGTGAGGCAGAGGTGATCTTGGTGTCGTGCCGCGGCTCGAGCTCCTCCTGCCACCACCGCGGATCCCCGTGCCGGGGCCCGGGGCGAGGGGGATCTGGCGCCGAGCCATGACGTGGGCTCGTGCGCGACAGGAGGCGCGGGTATTCGGCCCGACCTGTTCCACCGCAGGCGATCCGGCCGTGGGAGCTCGCCCGCGCACCCTTGCGGCCTCGGCCGCCCCATGCCCACAGAGCGCTTCCCACATTGGAGCCCACCGATGACGCAAGCTCTGCCCAACCTGCTGCCCGTCTCTGCGGACATGGCCCGGTCCCTGCTGGCGTCCGACAGGGCCGGCCGGCTGACACGCTGCGATCCTGCCCTGGCGGCCATCCCTGTCCAGCATCACCTGCTCGACGACGGACAGCTCATCCTGCGCGCGCAACGGCCCGCCCCCGCATCCCGGTTCGCCTTCCCCCGGCAGCTCACGTATCAGGTCGACCAGATCAACATGCGGGACCACACCGGATGGACCGTCATCGTCACCGGTCTCGCCGACCAGATCACCGGCACCCGCCTGAGGCACTACCGGGCGCGACTGGGTGCCACAGCAACGGTGCACGCCGAGCATTTCCTGCTCATCCACCCCCGGCGCATCACGGGATACCGCCTTACCCGCGACACCTGATGACGGGTGCACTCCGGGTGCCGCACCGGTCGGCAGCGTCCAGCAGCGGGAATGCCCGATGACCCAGCCCCCTGCCCGAACGCGACCCG
Source organism: Streptomyces fildesensis (assembly GCF_016107395.1). Taxonomy (GTDB): domain Bacteria; phylum Actinomycetota; class Actinomycetes; order Streptomycetales; family Streptomycetaceae; genus Actinacidiphila; species Actinacidiphila fildesensis. Next base: position 19,972 of record NZ_JAAIKO010000075.1, on the reverse strand, counting down.
AGTACGGCCTTGAGGTGACGTTCCGCTGTCCGGCGTTCTCCACGGTGGCGGCGATCCTCGCCGTGACCGCAGGGGCGGCACTGGTCGCTGAGGACATCCATCCGGACACCGGTGCGCAGCGCGTGATGGTCGACACCGATGGTCCGCAGACCCTGCACCGCCTGCGCAACATGCTGCGTGACCGGCTCGGCGACGACCTGATCCACCTGGCGGACCCCGTGTTCGAAGCGGCCGCCACCGGCAAGACCACGCAGCGACTGTGCGTGCCGGCCGCCTCTGAGCGCGATCGGGCCCTGCTGGACAGCACGGCGGACCGGCGCGTCATCGAGCACCTGCTCCTCCAACGCGGTGACGTGGACCGGTACACCGGCCGGGGTCGGCGCATCGCGCTGCTGTCCAACGCCTCCGCAGTCGCCGGCCTGGGTCCTCTGCCGGTCACCTGTGTGCTGCCCGCTCTGGAGTCCGCCGCGGTCCATTTGCGCCGTGCCACCGGCCTGGACATTCACCCCCTGCCGGTGGCGGCAGACACCCCTGGGGCCCTCGCCACGATCGCCACCGTTCTCGCACCCGGCTTCGCTGTCCTGTGCCTGATCCACACCCATCCGCTGTACGCCCATGCCGTCCGGGCGGCGTTGGAGGGCTCCTCGACCCCCGTCGTCGATGCCGTCTGCCACGCCCATGCCGTCGCCACCGCGGCAGCCGCGCTCAACGCCCTGGACCGCAAAGGGATTCCGCTGGACACGGCGCGGGTGGTGCTGTCCGGGCCCGAAGCCGGCTGCGAGTTGTCCGGTCTACTGCTGTCCGCGGGTATCCGTGACCTGACCATCGATACGTCCGGCTCACCTATCACGCCGTTTCCCGCTGATCTGGTGGTGGATCTATTCGGTCTGCCGGCACCCCGGGACGGGACTCCGGTCCTGCGTGCCTGCCCGCAGGAGCTGCCGCCTCTGCATGCGAGCACTCAGCAGCCACACCCCTTTCACGCACTGCCGGCCTTGCTCACCGTCGCTGCCCGCACCCGCCACTTGGGTCCGCACGGCCTGGTGAGCGCTGTGCGGGCGCTGGCCGCACGGGCTCCGGCAGGGGGCCTGCTGCCGCCGGTCGGGCAAGCCGGGCTGGTCCAGGCGCTGACGCTCGCGTTGCTGCCCGGCTCCTCGCACCCCACCGATGTCTGACCCCAGGGATCACACCCCTGGTCGCTCTCTACCCGTAAGGCGATGCGCATGCAGGTGACCCAGTCCGCCAAGCTGGCGAATGTCTGTTACGACATTCGCGGACCAGTGCTCCACGAGGCAATGCGGCTGGAGGCTGCGGGGCACCCCATCGTGAAACTCAACACCGGCAACCCGGCGGCCTTCGGCTTCGAGGCCCCGCCGGAGCCAGCCCTGACGATTCGGTCCGGCGGTGGTTCAGGTGGCGGGTGTCAGACCGTTCTCCGGCCAGCCGGTGGTCCGCCACTCCTGCTGGCCGCTCGAGTCCTCAGCAGACACGGAATGGGCTGACAAGGCCGCGGCCAGGTCGTAGTGGATGGTCACCGGCGGATGCATTCGCCGGGGACGACCAGCCCGTCGGCGGGGATCGCAGCGAGTTCCAGCGGCCGGCCGGCGGCAGCGAGGCGGCGGGCCGCTTCGGTCACGGCCTCCTGCCCCGCTGCTGACCATCCCCGCAGGAGAGCCAGGTCGAGAATCACGGGGCCGGCGCCTCGGGCCTGCACCCAGCCCACCGCTCCGCCGAAACGGGAGACGGAGTCAGCGCCCAGGAAGCCGGAGACGGACAGGAGCCCCAGACCCTCGAGGGTGGTGTAGTGCCATTGGATGGTCATGTTCTGCTTCTCGCTCTTCCTTCTTCGATGTGACCGCTGCGGGCCGGGCTTCTACAGCGGCAGGGTGATCCACATGTTCTTCCCGCCTCCGTCGGCGTCGGGACGCACCGTGCAGGTACCCCCGAGCTCGGCGGTCAGCTCGGCGATCATCGCCAGGCCACCACCGGCGACGGCGAACTCGACCAGGTCCGGCTGATGGGGATGACGGTCGTGGACCGCGAAGGCCAGAACATCCGCCCCGGCCGCGTACGTGACGGTGGCCTGCGGGGACGCCGTAGCGGCGTGCCGGACACTGTTCGCGACCAGTTCGCTCAGGATGAGCAGCGCGGGCCCCATGACGGGGTGAGCCCGGTTGATGCCCCAGGCGCGGTAGACGTCTTCGGCGGTCTCACGCGCCCGGGCCACCGCACCGGGCGCCATGGGAACGGTCATCACGTGCCGGTGATGCAAGTCAGCGATCCGGGTCACGAACCGTTCGACCTTCCGGAACCGGCAATCTCCGCAGCGGCGGCCGTAGCAGCGGCAAGCCGATAGCCGCGAACGGTTTGTGGGCTGATGTGGGCGAGCGTGTCATGCGGGCCGAAGACCCAGCCGGGGAGCGTACGGCGGTAGTGTGCGGCCTCGTCGACGTCAACGATCAGTCCGACCGGTCCGGTGACGCTGATCGACCACCCGCTGCGCCGTGCCGCAACGATCTCCTCGGCGTTGTACGTCACAACGGCTGGTCCCGCGAGGGCGCCCTCGGGCGCCGGGACACGGACGATGAGACGACCGTTCTCCAGGACATGGACTGCGGGCCGGACCTGGGTCAGCCCGCGTTGGACGAACACCAGACGGCCACCGGTGGTGCCTCTGAGCAGCCACAGGGCTTCGGGCCCCATCATTTCCGTCATTCTGTGGGACATGGAGGTCATCCGGCCGGCTCCTCGGTAGGGATTTTGGCGGCTTCAGCGGGGATCACCAGAACTCCCGTGCGCTGCAGGTGGGTTCGGGCCGCGCGGATCGCCTCCGGCGTGGTGCTGAAGACTCCGCCGTTGGCATACAACGGATCCAGGACACCGAGCGCGTCCAGAGCCTGCCGTTGGCCGGCCTGGATGCCCGATGCCATCACGGTGATCCCGCGACGACTCAGTTTGTGCACCGCGTCCTTGAGGACCAGTGCCCCCGTGGCATCCAGGGCGGTGATGCGTGACAGCCGCAGGATCACCACCCGCACATCGGCGACATCGGTCAGCTCCAGCAGGAACCGGTGCGGCGGCGAAGAACAGCGGCCCCTCGATCCGGTACGCCACGATGTGCTCGGCCAGCAGCTCATGCTCCTCGACGCTGTGATCGCCCGCCGGGTCGTGCTCCAGCGGGACCCAGTCCAACCGGGCGTGCTGGGCGACCGCGCGCAGGGCGACCACCGCCGCGACCACCAGCCCCAGGACTACCGCGTACACGAGGTCGAGTGCCAGTGTCGCCAGCGCGGTGAGGATCAGGACGAGTGCATCACCCCGCGTGGCGCGGACCATTGCCCGCAGCGAACCGACCTCGATCATCCGGATCGCGGTGGCCAACAGGACCCCCGCCAGCGCGGCCAACGGGATCCGGGCCACCAGCGGCGCCGCCGCGAACACGATCGCCGCCAGGACCACGGCGTGGGTGAGGGCGGCAAGCCGGGAACCCGCCCCGGAGCGCACATTGACCGCGGTACGCGCGATGGCAGCCGTCGCGGGAACTCCACCGAACAGCGGAGCGGCCAGGTTGGCGAGGCCCTGCCCGAACAGTTCACGGTCCGGATTGTGCTTCTGCCCCACCGTCATGCCGTCGGCCACGGTCGCCGACAGCAGCGACTCCAGGGCGGCGAGCGCGGCCACCGCGATCGCCGGACCCAGCAGCGAGGACACTGTGGACAGGTCCAGGAATCCGAGGGAGGGCGCGGGAAGGCCGGCCGGCAGATGCCCGATCCGGGCCACGTCGAAGTGGGCGGCTTGTGCCGCGAGGGTCGCTGCGATGACCCCGACGATGGAGAACGGCACCGTCGGACGCCAACGGGCACCGGCCAGCATCAGCGTCGCGACACCGGCCGACAGGCCGACGGCCGTCCAGTTCGGATGCGCCGCGAACTCCTCCACCGCGCGCCAGGCCACGACGAGTACTTTCTCTCCTCTTGGCGTGGCCACACCCAGCGCGGCCGGCACCTGCTGCAGTCCGATCACGCAGGCGATACCCAGCGTGAAGCCCTCCACGACCGGCGCCGGAACGTACTTCATGTACCGGCCGGCCTTCGCCACAGCCAGTGCGATCAGGATGAGCCCGGCCATCAGCCCGACGGTGAGCACCCCGCCCGGTCCGTACCGCGCCACGATCGGGACCAGCACCACGGTCATCGCCCCGGTGGGCCCGGACACCTGCAGATTCGACCCGCCGAAGACGGCAGCCACCGCGCCGGCCACCACAGCGGTGGCCAGCCCCGCCTCCGCGCCGAGCCCGGACGAGACCCCGAACCCCAAAGCCAGCGGCAATGCCACGATCGCCACTGTCAGCCCGGCCAGCAGATCCCGGCGCGGCTGCCGTCGCATCCCGGAGAAATCCGCCCGGACCGGGAGCAGCGAGCGGATCGAACCCCAGGCATCGTGCAGCACCGTAGTCACCGGGAGACGACCTCGTTCTTCCGCAGCTCGGCAAGAAGCTCGTTCTGGCCGGTGAGAACCTGCGCGAGGATGGTGCGCGCCACGGACATCAACACGGCCACGTCTCCGCCGGCCAGCGCGTACACCACGGTCGAACCGTCCCGGGTGGACGTGACGATCCCGGACCGCCGCAGCACGGCGAGCTGCTGCGACAGGCTCGACGGCTCCACCTCGATCGCCGTCAGCAGCTTGCGGACCGGTATGGGCCCCTCCTGCAGCAGCTCCAGCACCCGGATCCGCACCGGATGCGCGAGCATCCGGAAGAAGTCTGCCTTGGCCTGATACAGCGGAACCGCCACAGCGCGCCCTCCTCATCGCCGGCTCCCACCGGACTGGGCTTCGTCCTGTGCCATCGACGACTGCAGACACAGCACCAACAGCATGTAATGAATTGCCATTTTTTGCAATTCTATCAAAGCGCATGAGGATGTCGGAGCTGGAGGGCGACCAGCCGCAGCGCACACCGGTTGTGAGCTCAACGGCCTGGGCCGTGGACGCACCGCCTCCGTTCGGGGGCTGTGCTCCCGCGTTGTCAGTCGTGGGCGATGACGGCGACAGGGGCGGTGGCGTGGTGCAGCACGGCGTGGGCGACCGGCCCGAGATGGGCGCCCAGGGGCGAGCGGCGCAGATGCCGGCCGACGATGACGAGGTCCGCGCCCACCGAAGCCTGAACCAGTCGGCTGCCGGCAGGTCCCATGAACGCCTGGGAGTCCGCGCGAACGGAGGGGAACTTGTCTCGCCACGGCTTCAGCATGTCGTCCAGCATCTGCGTGACACTCCGGCCGATGTCCCGTTCGTTGTCGGGGTCGAAGAAGGGGATGTACTCGTAGGCGGGAGGAAGCTTCCAGCCATGCACGGCCCGCAGGGCGCACTTGCGACGGGCGGCTTCCTCGAAGGCGAAGGAGAGGAGTCTGTCGGCGGCTTCGTGGATGTCCACGCCCACGACGATCTCGCCGTACCCGGCGGGCTCCGTGGGCCCGGTTTCCCGCGGCGGCCGTACGAGGGCCACCGGGGTTTCCGTGGCCGCGAGCGTCGACATGCCCACCGAACCGACGAAGAAGCCGACCAGGCTGCCCAGGCCTCGGGAGCCGAGGACGAGCAGCTCTGCGTCGGTGGCCTCGGCCGCCAGGGCTGCGGCCGGCCTGCCGGAGAGACAGCGGATGGTGATCTCCAGGCCCGGGTACCGGCGGCGTACGTCCTCCGAAGCCTCGGTGAGCGCCTCGTCGGCCCATCGGTCGGCGCTCTCCCGGCCCGACCGCGGAATGGCTGGGCTCATGGGCCAGTCGACCGCGTGGACGAGTCGCAGCGGGACCTCCCGCAAGGATGCCTCCCGTGCACCCCATATGGCTGCTGTCCGGCTCTCGAGTGACCCGTCGATGCCGACGGTCACATGGTGTTTCATGGCGGGAGCCTCCTGGGGGCACGTTCCAGCGGTAGCCGGCGGAGCGGGGGGTCTGCGGTCTTTCAGAGTGGCCCGGGACAAGGATGCGGAGGAGGGGCCAAACGGCCCCTGGTCGGACCGACCAGCCCCCTGCCCACCCCCGGGATGCCGGACCGGATCACGCACTCCGCACGCAGCAGCCTGCTGTTGGGGAGGGTGTACTCGGGGACTCTTGGCCCACGTCTGAGACCTGAACGGCCCTCCGCGTGGAGAGTCCGCTGTGGCAGCGTGAGAGCTGGACCCTTGGTGGTTCTCGGTGAGGAGGAACCGTGGAAAGTACCACGAGCGGCTCGGAACTCGGCTCCGTCGTACACGGACTGCTCCACCGGGCACACTGCCCGGTGCTCACGGTTCCTCTCGGCTGAGGATCACGACGGCGACGGCCCCAGCCGCGCAGGAAGCACTCGGTGTTCGGGACAGCGGTGATCTGTAGGGGAGTTGGAGAGGGAGGCGATCAGGATGTACCACGGGATCACCCCGAGAACGCCGACGGCTGATCGCACCGCAATCGGGCCGCGGCATACGGCGACGCTCGAACCCGACGAAGCCCTGAGACTGCTCGGCACGGTCGCTCTCGGCCGCATCGTCTTCACCCGCCACGCACTGCCGGCAGTATGCCCGGTCAACCACATCATCGACGCTGGGGACATCGTCCTCTGGGGTTTCGACGGCGGAGATATCGCCGCGCTCACGGCGCCCGACGACTGCCCCGGCATTGTCGTGGCCTATGAGGCCGATGCCATCGACCCGAAGACGGACCTCGGTTGGAGCGTGGTCGTCACTGGCTATGCGATGCCCGTTACGGACGGCCGCGACGGCCAGCGGTATGGGGAACTGCTCCGTCCGTTGATCGGCGGCCCGATGGGCCGCGTGCTGAGCATTCGGCCCGGTCTCATCACCGGATTCCGTCTTGAGAAGGCCTGACCACCACGTTGGGTGGTACCAGGTCACGGTGAGTGTGTCGTCCACCCGGTGCGTTCCGAAGCGCCACAGAGCCGGCCGACGGGGGACCCGCCGGCCGGCTCTGTGGGGCCGGACTGTCTCCTAGCGTCGAGGGCAGCGGCGGACCGTGGTCTCGGCCTGCCAGGTGCTCACCGGGTGCTGAGTACTGATCGCGCGTGATCGCCGTGCGACGCCATGACCAGTACTTGATAACGGCTGGGAATGACGGCGCTTCTGGACGTGAAATCCCGGCGTCCCGCGGTCATGGCGAACTGGAACAGCGCGAAGATCCCGCCGAACAGCACACCCCAGCTCAGGCCCCAGACCATGGCCTTCCAGAAGGCTGTCGTGCTCAGGATGCTCAGCAGCAGGCCGACGAAGGCTCCGAACCATGCTCCGCTCGTGGCTCCGTACAGCAGAGCGCGCTCCCAGTTCAGCCGCCCGGTGATCTGCTCCACCATCCGGAGGTCGCTTCCGACGATCTGGGTGGTCTCCACTTCGAATTCGTGGTCGGCGAGGTAGTCGACGACGCTCTGCGCCTCGTCGTAGGTGGGGAAGGAGCCGAGTGACACCTGCTCGCCCGGATGCCGTTCGACGGGTCCTCGTCCTGGTTTCACTGCTGTCGTGTTCATCATGGCTGCCTCCCGGCATGATCGATGGTCCGCGGATCCGATGGCGCCGGTGTGGCGATGGGTAGGGGCCGACCAAGCTCTCTTTCGCGGGGCGGTACGGAGGAGCTGGCCGGCAGGCATCTCATTCAGGAACGACGACGACCGGGCACGGTGCGTGCTGGACGCAGTGCTGGCTGACCGAGCCGAGGAGGATCCCGGCGAAGGTGCCGTGTCCCCTGGTGCCCACGGTCAGCAACTGGGCTCCCGCTGCTGCGGCCAGCAGGACCTCTGCGGGATGGCCTTCCACCACACGGGCCAGCACTTCGACCGGCCGGTCGAGGCGCTCCGATTCGTTGGCGACGACCTCGTCGAGGTTCTTCTGGATGCTGGCGGCGATGTCACCGAGGTCGATGACGCCGGGTACCCACCCGTAGCTGTACGTGTACATGTCGGGGTTCTGCCATGTGGTGATGGCTTCTACTGTGGCATCGGTCAACTGTGCGTAGGCCATCGCCCAGCGCAGCGCTGAGGTGGAACACTCCGACCCGTCCACTCCGACGACCACACGTCGGGCGGGTCCCTGGGTCTGCTTCGGCATGTCGATCTCCTGAGATTGGTTCGCTGCCCGCTTTTCGAGCCGACCGCGCTCTACGGGGAAGGGCTGAGGAACACCCGCCGTGATGGGACCACCGCGGGTGTTCGGGGGACGGACGGCATCGACCGGGTCTGCGTGCATGCGGCGACGAGCGCCGCATCGATGTCACGTGCACCGGTGGAGACACGCGACGTGTACGAAACGTCCGGGAGTCGCCGGTGAAGGTCCGGGTTGGAAGTGGCGCTGTGAGCGAGTGCCTGTTGCTCTGCATCCAGCGTGCTCTGCCGTCCCCGGATGCGTGAGGGGCCGAAGGTCCCGCTGAACGCCGAATGGTCCTCGTGGATCAGTCTGGTCGGGCCCTTCAAAGGCGACGACAACCGTGCGTGCAAGGACCAGAACCTGCGATGCACCGGGCCGTATCGCGGCCGCAGCGTGGTGTGCGCCCCCTGAGTGGTCCTCCCTGGTGCAAGGCGGCCGCCTCCGGCGGCGGGGGTCAGCGAGCGGGCACGATCGCCACCGGGCACGGGGCATGGTGCAGCATGGCGTGGCTCACCGAACCGAGTTGGAGGCCCGGATGCTCGTGCCGGCGGCGTGCGCCGAGTACGAGAAGGTCTGCTCCGGCAGCCGCACGCAGCAAGCTGGAGGCAGACCGGCCCTGCACAGCATTGCGCCGTACCCGCAGACCGCTGACTCCCGTCTCGGGAAGGGGCACTGCGCCCAGCAGGTTCTGTGCGCGGTCGGCCGCCGCACCGGCGTCCATCACCACTGACACCCCCGACATGTCGATCTCGGGGCGCCATGCGTGCACGAGCTCCAGGTCGGCATGTCTCCCCGCCGCTTCCTCGACCGCGAACTCCGCCGCTGCTGAAACATCGTGCGACCCCACACCCAGCACCACACGGCCGCGCCCGACCTCCGCGGGCTCACGTTCACCGCGAACCACCACGACGGGGTACGCGGCCCTCGCGGCGACCCGCAGGCTCACCGAGCCGAGCAGCAACCCGGGGAATCCGCCGTGGCCGCGGATTCCCAGCACCAGCAGCGGGGAGTAGCGCTGCAGGCCCAGCAGCGCGGACAGGACGTCCTCGGCGAGCAATTCGGTATCCACCGCTACGCCGGGCCGGCGCGCGGACGCCCGTTCGGCCGCGGAGTCCAGGATGTCCTCGATTGCCTTACGCTCGGGCGCGAGTTCAATGTCGTCCACGGTTTCCTGTTCGAACTGCTCCCAGACAGAAGCGTGGACGAGCCGCAGCCGCGCTCCGCGGCGGAAGGCGTCGTCCACCGCCCAGTCCACGGCTCGCAGACTCTCCGGAGAGCCGTCAACGGCCGCCAGCACGCATGCAATGCTCATGATCTTCTCCACACCTCGACAGGCCGATTCCGGCCATGTGTGCGACGACTGCCGACCGGTCGCTTGACTCGATCCGTCGGCGGGTGCGAAACCGCACCTTCTGTCAGTTCACACGCGGTGTGCCGCACGCGGTAGGGCCGGTCGGTCCCGCTCGCCCGCGCAGTAGGCCCCTTGCATGGGCCGGTGCCCGACCCCGGGGTGAGCGGTCAGTGTGCGCGGGTCACCGTCGGTGACCGGCGTCGTGCCGGCCTTCCTGGCGGCGCCCTCCTGCAGACTTGCTCGCGCTTACAGGTGGCACTTGACGGTCGAGCGATACTGCGTCAACCGTGCCGCCGGTAAGGCCGATCGGCCCCGGAGCGGGCCGTGCGGCCCCTGTCCCGGGCGTGTGGAGAGCCGGAGGCTGCTGTCGAACGAGTTCACCGAAACTCTCTTCTGGAGGTAACGCTCGTGTCCGCTCCCATTGCTGTCGGCCTGGACGGCTCCCCTGAAAGCATGGCCGGCGCTCGCTGGGCAGCCCGTGAGGCGCTGCGCAGGAACCTGCCAGTGCGGCTCGTCCATGTCTGGAACTGGCATCCCCATCCCGGCGAGACATCTGACGGCTTGGAAGCACAACGCCACTGGGCCCAGCGGATACCGCGCGAGGCCGCCGCTGAGCTCACCCGGGAGTACCCCGCGCTGGAGATCGTCATTGACCAGGTGGGAGGGCAACCCGCGGCTGTTCTCCCGGTCGTCGCGGAAGAAGCCGAGCTTCTGGTTCTCGGCTCCCTCCAGGCGAAGGGCATTTCGGGCTTCCTCGTCGGATCAGCGTCGTTGTCAACGGTCGCCTGCGCCGAGCGGCCGGTGGTTCTCATACGGTCCGGCGAGACCGCGCAAGACGAACACCAACCCGACGAAGCCGGTCTTGCGTCGACCGTCACTCCGTACCGCGATGTCGTACTCGGCCTCGATCTCGCACGGCCCTGCGACGAACTGCTCGAGTTCGCCTTCGACGCAGCTCTGCAACGCTCCGCGAGGTTGCGCGTCATCCATTGCTGGAAGCTGCCGTCGGCCTACAAGCACCGCGACGCAACGGTCGGCAGCACTCCGGAATCCGCTCTCGTAACTCAACAGTCGCATGCCCTGACCGAGATGCTGCGTCCCTGGCGGGACAAGTATCCCACAGTAGAGCTGATCGAAGAGTCCGTGCCGGGAAAGCCTGCGGAGCACCTGCTGACCGCCTCTGCGGACACGTCACTCCTGGTCGTCGGTCGGCGCACCAGCCACTCACCGATCGGCAGGCATATCGGCCCCATCACACTCGCCGTGCTCCACCACTGCTCGGCACCGGTCGCGGTGGTACCGCACGCCTGAGAGCCCTGGCGCGACGGGGCTGGGGTTCCGGGCCCTGCGGCTCGATCTCATGAACACTGTTGGACCGGTCGGACGGGCCGGGGGTGGCCATTAGGCCCTGGCCGCAGCATTGATCACCGCGAAGAGTGGTGATCCCGGGGGACGAGCCGCCGGCGGCCCGCAGCAGATGGCGTTTCGGCCGGTGACAGCTGTGGGCGCAGTGACGATGAAGAGGAGCATGTTATGGCCAAGGCATATCTTGTGGGGAGCGGCATCGCTGCACTGTCAGCCGCCGCTCTCCTGATCCGCGACGGCGGATTCGCGGGCTGTGACATCCACCTGCTGGAGGAGCAGGAGGTGATCGGTGGCAGCCTGGATGCGGGAGGCACCGCGGAGACCGGGTACTCGATGCGGGGCGGCCGAATGTTCGAGGGCCAGTTCCGTTGTACCTACGATCTGCTGTCGTCCATCCCCTCCGTCGACGACCCGTCGATTTCGGTTACCGAGGACACCTTCGCTGCTCACGAAGCCTTTCCCTGGGATGACGCTGCCCGCTTGGTCGACAGCGACGGGAAGATCATCGATGTCCGCTCCATGGGCTTCTCCGAACGCGACCGCCTCGAACTGGTCGCCTGCATGGCCACTCCCGAGCGCCTCCTGAACCGAAAGCGGATCTCCGACTGCTTCGGCGAAGAGTTCTTCACCACCAACTTCTGGTACATGTGGTGCACGACCTTCGCGTTCGAGCCATGGCACAGTGCCATCGAGTTCCGGCGCTACCTCAACCGCTTCGTGCACCTGTTCCCGACTTTCGGCACCATGTCAGGGATCTACCGGACCCGGTACAACCAGTACGACTCCATCGTGCGTCCGCTCCAGAAGTGGCTGAACGACCAAGGCGTGACCACCCGCACCGGCTGCCTGGTCACCGACCTGGCGTTCGCACCGGGTGACGCGACCACCGTCGAGCGGATCCTGTACACCCACGGTGGTCTCAGAGAAGACATCCACGTAGCGCCCGACGACCTCGTTCTCGTCACCAACGGATCCATGACCGCCAATTCCAGTCTGGGATCCGATACCGCGGCCCCGATACCCGTCATTGCTGCCTCCGAACAGCCGGGGTCCTGGCGGCTCTGGCAGTGGCTGGCCCGAGGACGCGACGACTTCGGTAACCCTCACGTCTTCGACCGGAGCGTGAAGGACTCCACTTGGGAGTCCTTCACGGTCACCTGCAAGGACCCACTGTTCGTCGAGCTCATGGAGGCGCTGAGCGGGCGCGAGGCCGGCGAGGGCGGTCTGATGACCTTCCCGTCCTCCAGTTGGCTGCTCACCATCGTGCTGAACCACCAGCCGGTGTACCGCGAGCAGCCCGACGGCGTCACGGTCTGGTGGGGCTACGGGCTCTTCCCGGATCGATCCGGTGACTACGTCGGCAAGCCGATGACCGACTGCACAGGGCAGGAGATTCTGCGCGAGGTCCTGCACCACCTGAAATTCGAAGCGAACCTGGACCGCATTGCGGAGACCTCGACCGTCATCCCGTGCCTGATGCCCTACATCACCAGCCAGTTCCTGGTCCGTGAGCACGGTGACCGTCCGCAGGTAGTACCGAAGGGCTCCACCAACCTGGCCTTCATCGGCCAGTTCGCCGAGGTTCCCGATGACGTGGTCTTCACGGTGGAGTACTCGGTACGCACCGCCTGGACCGCCGTCAACACACTCCTCAAGCTCGGCAAGGAGCCGCCGTCGGTCTATAAGGGACAGCGCGATCCGCGAGTGCTCATGAACGCGCTGACCACGATGCATCAGCGGTAATGCTCCCAACCGGTCTGCGGCCTGCTGCAGACCAGGGACTGACCGACCCAAGCGGAAACTCCTATGTCGAGCCGAAAGTGGAGTCCGGAGGTGAGCTCCATGGGGGAGCGTTGTGTGGTCGCTGGTGTGGACGGTTCCGTTCAGGGTCTGGAGACTGCTGAATGGGCAGCGGCGGAGGCGCAACGGCGTCGCTGCGCATTACGGTTGATGGGTTCCGATTTACCTGGTGGCCTTGACGGGGTGCTGGCCGCTGTAAGGGTGCGGCATCCCGCGCTGTCGATGACGACTCAGCGAGATGAGCGCCCGCAGTCCGCCCTCCTTTCGGCTTCGGCCGGTGCCGGCCTCCTCGTGATCAGTGCGATGAACCGCGATGCCAGACAGATTGCCGCCGGCGCACAGTGCCCCGTGGTCCTGGTACGGGAAGCCACAGCCGGCGAGATCGTCCTTGGGTTTGACGCGCGACACCCGGCGGCAACTGCGACCGGCTTCGCTTTTGACGCCGCGCAACGGCAGGGCTGTCGGCTACGCGTGGTGCACGCCTGGCGGCTGCCGGCGCCAGTGAAGGGCCGTGCGCGGTACACGGTTCTGGAGGAGGACCGGGCCGAATGGGAGGACGAGGAAGTGCAGGTCCTCCATGACGCGTTGCGTCGCTGGCGGGAGAAGTACGCCAAGGTGGATGTTCTTCCGGATGTGCGGCTGTTCACCGCGTCGTGGGCTCTGGTGAACGCGTCTGCGCACGCGGGACTGGTCGTGTTGGGACGCGGACCGGACGGGCTCGGCCCGGTGGGGCACGCGGTCGCCGAATTCGCGGAGAGTCCGGTTGCGTTCGTTCCGGCCTGACGCACACCGCCGGTGACAGGACCGGGTCGATGCCGGTTCCACCACCGAAGCCGCGCAGCGTTCTGGCCTCAGGGCTGGGGACAACCGGCATGGGACAGGCTGCGTGGCGTCGGGGTCGCCTTCTCGAGGTGAGCCGGACTGGACGGATCCCGCTGCGGCGGGGTGCCCGCTGATGAGTGGACCGTACGGCCCACGCCGCAGGGCCGGGCGGCCTCTGGAAAGGCGGCTCGCACAGGTGGACGCTGAAGTCGTCACCGCAGAAGGGCGTTCACACCGAGATGGGGAATCAGTGATGAGGCACAACAGGATCACCGACGTGATGACGGCCAATGTCGTCAAGGCCGTCTACGCCACGCCGTTCAAAGTGGTTGCAGAGCAGCTGTCCCGGCACGGCATCAGCGGACTTCCCGTCGTCGACGGCGACGACAAGGTCATCGGTGTCATCTCCGAGACGGACCTGATGATGCGCCAGGCCGCGAGCGTCGCTGAAACCGCTTCGCGGTGGAGCCGGCTCTTCCGCGGCCATCGCCGGGAGCAGATCAAGGTCCGGGCCCGTACCGCGGGGCAGCTGATGTCCCAGCCGGCGGTCACGGTGCACGCAGAGGACTCCATCGCCGAGGCCGCCCGCACCATGATGGAGCAGAAGGTGGAGCGGCTGCCCGTCGTCGACGAGCAGGACCGCCTGATCGGCATCGTCACCCGCCGCGACCTGCTCCAGGTCTTCCTGCGGCCGGACAGCGACATCCGCCGCGATGTGATCGACCAGGTGCTGGTCCGCACCCTGTGGGTCGTCCCGCAGGCCATCGGCGTCACCGTGGATGATGGGGTGGTGACGCTGGAGGGGCGGCTGGAACGCCGCAGCGAGATCGGCATCGCGCTACGTCTTACCCCGCTGATCGACGGAGTGGTCGCCGTGGTCGACAAGCTCACGTACCAGCTCGACGACTCGCACCTGAAGGTTGCCGAACCGGCACTGCACGGTGTGGCCGACGACTGGATCCGGAAGCTCTGAGGAACCGCGGAACGGGCACAGAGGCGACGAAACCGTGAAGGAAGTCCGGCGATCGTGGCGTTGGCGGTCCGATCGCTACGACGCTGTTCCGGCAGGATCGAAGGATGGGTGAATCCGGTGCCGAGTGGTCGGAGCGGCGGCCTTCTTGCCGTTCTGCCGCACGGATCCCGCCCCCGGTCCTGCCCTTCGTCAGGGAGCGCCTGCCCCGTGGCGCTTCGTGAGCCAGTCCTGATAGGCCGCCACGGCAGTGGGCAACGTGGCGAAGATCCTTTCCGGGCCGATCGCCTCGGTCAGTCCGTACGCGTCCAGGTCGTCGCGCAGTTCTTGCTTCACACGGGCGAGGGCGAACACGATGCCGCGCCGGCCGAGTTCCTTGCGCAGGGATTCGACCGCGTCCAGTGCGGTGATGTCGACCTCGACATTGGCTTCTGTGTTGAGGATGAACCAGGCCACCGGCCCCCGGTGTTCGTCGACGGCGGACAGGGCGCGGCGGCGGAAGTTCTCGGCGTTGGCGAAGAAGAGTGGTGAGTCGTAGCGGTAGATGACCAGCCCGGTGATCGTACGAGCCTGCGGATAGTCGTCGACATCATGCATCCCGGCCATCCCGGGGACCCGTCCCTCGATCGCGTCGTGCGGGCGGGCCACCCGGGCCAGCATCTCGGCGACGGAGAGGCCGACGGCGACCAGCACGCCGTAGAGGATGTCCAGAGCCAGGACGCCGACGAGGCAGCCGAGCGCCAGCAACAGCTCTCTGCGGCGGAATGCGGCCAGCCGCCGGAAACCGGGCAGGTCGATCAGCCGTAGAGCGGCGTAGACGACGATGGCGCCCAGCACGGTCGCCGGGATATGGGCCAGCAACCGGCTTGCGACCAGCAGCACGGCGAGCACGGCGCCGAGCGCTACGAGGGAGTAGGCCTGGGTGCGGCCGCCCGCCGCGTCGGCGAGCGCCGTACGGCTGGCGCTGCTGCTCACCGGGAAGCCGTGCAGGGCTCCGGCGCCGAGGTTCGCGGCGCCCAGCGCCAGCAGCTCCTGATTGGCGTCGAGCTGGTGACCGCCGTCCTGTGTCGCGAAGGCGCGGGCGGTGAGGATGACGTCCGTGTAGCCGACCAGCAGTACTCCGAGCGCGGGCAGCAGCAGGTGCGGCAGGTCGCCCGGGTCCGGCAGTGCGGGTCGGGGCAACCCCGAGGGGATGGCGCCGATGACGGTGATCCCGTGGTGCTCCAGCCCGAAGACGGCGACAACAGCGGTTCCCAGGACGACGAGGAGCAGCGGCCCCGGCAGCCGGGGGAAGTAGCTCTGCACCGCGAAGAGGAAGACCAGGGCCGCCGTGGCGAAGGCCAGCGTGGCCGGATGGGCCTGCGGAACGTGCCGGGCGAAGGAGAACAGCTGCGGGAAGAACTCCGTCCCGTGCACGGGCACGCCGGTCAGCCGGGGTAGCTGGTCCACGATCATGATCAGGGCCACCCCCGCCATGTAGCCGACGAGAACCGGCCGGGACAGCAGATCGGCGACGAAGCCCAACCGCCCCGCCCAGGCGACGAGGCAGAGCAGCCCGACCGCGACCGCGAGAGCAGCGCACAGAACCGCGTACCGGGCCGGGTCCCCGGCGGCGAGCGGCCCGATGACGGTGGCGGTCATCAGCGCCGTGGTGGACTCCGGCCCGACCGACAGCTTCCGGGACGAGCCCAGCAGCGCGTAGAGCAACAGCGGCGGCACGATCGCCCACAGGCCGGCGACCGGCGGCAACCCCGCCAGCCCCGCATACGCCATCACCTGAGGAACCAGGTAGGCCGCCACGGTCACCCCGGCGAGCAGATCTCCGCGCAGCCAGGCCCGCCGGTAGCCGGACAGCACGACAAGCCCCGGCAGCAAGTGCCTGCCAGCCTCTACCACCCGGGCACGCAACTCCCCCCGCTCCGCTGGACGGTCGCCGCCGGAGGATCCTGGCGTGGGACCGGTATCTCTGGGAGCGTGCGGCCGCCCCGACCGCGGACCGGAGTCGCGCGGTCGGGATCGTCGTTCCCCGTCCCGGCCGTGCCGGGGGATCACGGGGTTCTCACGCGTCGGCGCGCTGCACCTTGATGGTGCGCGCCCCGGTCTTCGGCTCTGTGACCGGGACGTTCACGGTGAGGACGCCGTCCTTGTAGTCGGCCGTGGTCTCGTCCGCCCGGGCGCCCGCGGGCAGCCGGACGGAACGGGCGAACGCTCCGTAGCGGAAGTCCGAGTGGTGCCTGCCCTCGGCCTTCTCCGTCCGCTCGGCGCGGATGACCAGCACATCGCCGTCGATGCTGATCTCGACATCCTGGTCCGGGTCGATTCCGGGCAACTCGGCCTTCACGACGTACGCGCCCTCGGCCAGCTTCTGCTCGATGCGGATGCCGTGCAGTCCGGGCACGTTCCGCATTCCCGGCACCGCGGGGATGCCGGCCTCGATCCAGTCGAACAGTTCCGGCAGCAGCGGCGGCCATCCCTGGCGCCGTTCCAGTTTCGCACTCATCGCTTCCTCCTCGCGTCGAACGTTCACGGACTGTGCGGGTGCGATTCCAGGATCCTGTTCCCTGCTGTACCGCATCAGGGGCCGTACGGCCTACACATGACCGGCCGTACGGGTCCCGAATGACCCATCCGGCCCCGGGCGGAGGGCGCGCAGCGGGGGGAGGCTGAGGGACGGAAGCTCCTGTTGACGAGCAGATGTGAGGAGATGACCGCCGTGTATACGACCCTGACCGCGGACTTCTGGACGCTCTTTGTGTACATGTTGGGCGCCGCAATGGTGCTGGTACTGGTTGCGACCCTCGCCGCCGAGGCAGTCGTGGACCGGCTGTCCGCTCGGCGCACGCGGCGGTCGCAGATCCGCCGGATCCCGGATGCTGTCCTGGCCCGGCCCCGGCAGCCGCACCACGCGCACTATTGAGCGCAGGGGCTGCGCAGGGGCTGCGCAGGAGGACCGAACTGCCCGTTCCTGTGCCTGTACGGACGACGTACGGCCGCGGATGTTCCGCGGCGCGGCCGGGGCTCTCGCCGGCCGCGCCACTGTGCCGTGGAGCCGAAGAACGCTCAACGGCCCGTGAAACAGGACCGATGTTCCCTGTCGGCCACGTCAGGGGAGGGCTCTGCTGGGGGGAAGGTGAGCGGGACGCCGCGCTCGAGGCCACGGACAACGTGGAAGCCGCGTACCGGACCTTCCGCCGGTCCGGCGTGCGACGGCTCCCGGCCCTGGACGGAGAACGCCTCGTCGTCGCACTCACCGTCGATGACCTGCTCCTGGACGTCTTCCAGCGCCTCGCGGACTCGCTCGGAGCGGCGCAGGGAACGGATACGGGCGCAGCAGCGTGACGCCCTTGGCTGCGGACGCAAGCCGGTCACATGTCCAGGACCAAATCGGCAGGCGGCGTCGAACAACAGATGAAGGCGCTTCCCTCGGCGGGGAGGTCTACGGGCTCCGGGGAGTAGTCGACGTGGCCCGAAAGCAGCCCGGTCTCGCAGGTGTGACAGACCCCGGTGCGGCAGGACCAGCGCACGGGCACGTCGCATGCCTCGGCGAGCTCTAGCAGGGTCCCGTAGTCGCGGTGCCAGGGGACGGTCAGCCCGCTGCGAGCGAAGGACACGGACGGCCCCGCCTGTCCGCCGGGAAGATGGGCCGGCTGGTGCGGTGCCCTGGCGGATCCCGCCACCACACCGGGGGTGACGGCGGACGCGGCCCCGAAGATCTCGGTGTGGATACGCGAGGACGGCATGCCACAGGACTCCAGGGCTTCGGACAAGTCCTGCATGAACGCGCCTGGACCGCAAAGGTAGGCGTCGGCGTCCGGAGGCAGCTCGAGGGCGCGGATCCGCTCGACGCTGAGCCGCCCCGTCATCGTGTAGTCGGTACCTGGGCGGTCAACGCTGCGCGGACGGCTGTAGGAGACAAATGACCGGCCTGCGGGCAGCCGGGAGAGCAGCGCGTGCACTTCGTCGGCGAAGGGGTGGTTCTCGCCGTCTCGAGCCGCCTGCAGCCACCACACCGGGCGCCGTGAGGGTTTCGCGGCCAGAGCGTGGAGCATGGCCAGGACCGGAGTGGCGCCGACACCGGCGGACAGCAGCAGAACAGGAGTATCCGCGTCCGCCAGCAGGAACGTACCGCGCGGAGCGGCGACATCGAGAACATCGTCCACTTTCACGTGCTGAGAAAGGTAGGTGCTGGCGAGACCGTGCGGTTCCTGCTTGACACTGATGCGGTAGGTCTCGGCGCCCGGTCGGCCGGACAACGAGTAGTTCCGGATGACCGGGGAGGCCTGTGGGTCCGGCCGCAAGCGGACTCCGAGGAACTGCCCCGGCAACGCGGCTGGGAGCGGTTCACCGTCAACTGACGCCAGAGTGAGCGAGAAAATACTCGCGCTCTCCGGTTCGATGCGGACGACTTCGAGCGGGCGGAACCCGGGCCATGCCGGAGGCGGGCTGGTGACGCTGAGCCCACTGTTGCCGCCCACGGCGCCAGGGCCGCGATCCGCGTCGTCGAGCAAGGCTCGCAGCGACGTCTTCCACCCAGGGCTCAGTGCTGGGATGCGCAAGGCGCGTTCGAGCTGCGGCCGGGCGTGACCGGGCAGGTAGAGCAGCGCGTCGATCTCTGCGACCGTCATCTCCTCGGGGCCCGAGACGACTTTTACGATCTCGTCTCCTGCCTGCACCTGCCCTTCTGCCAGCACGCGCATGTAGAAGCCCGGGCGGCGGCGGGACACGAGCAGGGCGGCCATCCGAGGTTCTCCCAGCCGCAACCCCACCCGGTAGCACGTCACCCGGGGTTGCGTGACCTCGAAGAGCGCACCGCCGATCTCGTAGCGGTCGCCGATGCACACCTCGTCGTCGGCGAGTCCCTCCACGGTGAAGTTCTCGCCGAACTGGCCGTACGTGAAGTCGTCCCGCTTCATGTGCTCCTGCCAGTGGCGGTAGGAGTCCAGCTGGTAGACCAGTACGGCACGCTGCTCGCCGCCATGCCCGGATAGGTCGCCTTGCCCGTCGCCGTCCAGATTGAGCCGCCGCGCCATCAGGGGTCCGGCGACAGGGTGCTTCCAGATGGCGGTATGCGTGGTCCTGCCATGCCAGGCAACGCCTTTCGGCATGCCGACGTTCACGGCGATCAGAGTGGCCATACGATATCCATTCTCTCGAGCGCAGCCGCCATATGGGCGCGAACCCGACATTACGCCCGCTAGGCGCATACATACGCGGGTCTCGACTGGCCCGTCCGGCGTTCGATGACCTCCCTCGGGCCCTGGCTCTCTGGAGTGCGGCTCGAAATCGCCCTGAGCCGAGCGGGGCGTGTGCCGTCGCGCGGCCATCCTCCGGTCGGGGCGCCCCTGCGGCGTCACGGGCAACTGCCCGCGGCGATGGAATGGTGCGCCATCAAGGAAACCTCCTCGCACGGTTCAGCTGACTGCCGGCTTCAGCGGGCCCCAGACGGTGACGAGGGGGCCATTCCACGTATGCCGCACGGAACCCGCTAGTGCGTTGTCCAGGAACGTTGGCCGGGTGTGATTAGGCGGCTTTGGGTCGT
>NZ_JAAIKO010000074.1 GCF_016107395.1 Streptomyces fildesensis | reverse complement strand
GGGCGAAGGCCATCTTGTAGCCGGTTGTGCCGTAGTGGTCGTCGCGCTGGACAGCCAAGAGCGGGGCGAGGAATGCGTCGATGGCCTCGACGTCACCGCCGGTGATGTCGTTGGTGTAGTGAAGGGTGCGGTTGAGTGCGGCGGGGTCGGTCACGGGCGGGGGAGTTCCGTCGGTCGCGGCAAGGGTCCGACGGGGCGTCTTGTCCGGTCTGCTGCATCGAATAGGGAATGTTATCCGAGGCGATGGACCAGGAGAGGTCGCGACGAACTCGCGTCACGGTTTCGCGGACAAGCGGCATCCGGACGCTGGCTGCCCCGGCGAACAGGACCGAACGCGACCGGAATCCCTGCCCCGGCACAGGGCCCGACTCCGTTCCGGTAGCGTCGCGAGCACCAGGCCTTGTTGTCGCAGTACTCCGCGTCCCGCACGAATTCCGGCACGGCACGCTTCTCCCGCTGTACCCATAGAGGGCAAAACGGCAGCCCGATGCGATACGGCGAACTGGATGATCACTGACGCGTTCCGGGAGGTGCCCGGCCCTGAGGACGGGCGATTCCGCCGACCGGTTGTACTCGATGGCATCGCGTCCGGCACGCTGGAAGGGTCTGCCCGGCTGAATCACGCTCTGGGCCGGTGTGGTTATCCGTCCGGGCCTGCGGGGGTGTGAGAGACCGGGGCATGGAACCGGTCCCGAAGGCGTTGCCGCGACGATTCATCCTGGCCACCGGCGTCAGCCTCCTGATGGCCGGCTGCGCCCAATCCGCCGAACCTGCCGAGGGAGAACCCGGCGCTACTCGTACGGGCCGGACGCCCATCACACCGACCACAAACGTCATGCCACTTCCACCAGCAGCCGCGGCGGCACCCCCCGCGGCGGTGCCCGTTCCCGCTGAGCCGGCTGAACCCGCTCTACGTACGTCACCGTTGTACGAACTGTCGAACCCGGATCGCACGGCCATCGCGCTGACGTTCGACGATGGCCCGAACACGGAGTACACCCCGAGGATTCTGGCGCTTCTGGCCCACTACGACATCCGTGCCACGTTCGTGGTGGTGGGTCAGAACACCGCTGACAACCCGAGTGTCCTCGCACGGATCTATGAAGCCGAGCATCAGATCGCCAACCACACCTGGTCCCATCCCGACCTGCGTCGTCTGTCGTCCGGGGGCGTCCGCGACGAACTGGAGCGCACCAGCGACGTCGTCGAGTGGGCCACCGGTGGATGCCGTACCCGTTGGTTCCGTGCTCCTGGTGGCGACTTCTCTCCCAAGGCGCTGGATGCGTGTTTCCAGCTGGGGATGAGTCCTCTGGCGTGGAGCGTGGATCCTCAGGATTGGCGATGCCCCGGCCAGAATTACATTGCCTCGACCGTGTTGAGCACGGTCAAGCCGGGGGCCATCATCCTCAATCACGACGGTGGCGGAAACCGGGCCCAGACCCTTGCCGCTCTCAATGACTACATCCCACGCCTGTTGGACGCCGGCTACACCTTCACCACGCCGTGACCGCGCGCGACCGACCCAGCACAGCGGAGGCCAGGAGACAAGTCCGGGGGTTGAGGCACTCCTGGGCGACCGTGCCGTCAGGGCTTGGTGAGGTTGGTGTAGAGCTTGGCCCAGGCGATGTCCTGTGCGGTGGCGGGCTTGGTGTCGCAGAAGGGCAGCGTTCCCTTAGCGGTGTAGTACTTCATCATCGCCAGGACGGCCAGGGTCTTGGCATCACTTCCCCCGGTGTAGTCCTGGCTGGGCAGCACGCTCTGGTGGGTTCGGCAGGTGGGTTTCTTGCTGTCGGAGGTGGTGTCGAGTGCCCCGGTGCGTGCGGCGGAGGAGCCGCAGTCGGTGAGCGCGAGCGCGCCGAGCACGAACAGGGTGGCCCAGCGGGTACGAGCACGTGATGCCATGGTGGTCTTCCTGCTTTCCGGAGTGATGGAGAGGCCGAGGTGCCTGTTCACAGCGGCATGGCCCGCAGTGCGGTGCCCATCCCGACGGCCAGGATGAGTAGTGCGGTGCTCAGCGGGGTGATGCGTGCGCCCCACGTCGCGAGCCGGCCGGCCCGTCCGCCGTTCAGGGCCGGGATCCGGTCGCGCAGTTTCAGCAGGAGCAGGCCGGCGGCGGCGAGGGTGGCGGCCATGCCCAGGCCGTAGCAGAGGACGAGGACGACGCCGAAGGCGGTTCTGCCCAGGGCGATGGAGCCCAGCAGGACGATCAGGGCGGAGGGGCTGGGTACGAGGCCGCCGGCGATGCCGATCCCGATGAGGCCGCCCTTCTTACGGCCGCTCGACCCGCCGAGATGATGGTGACCGAACAGCCCATGGCTGTGCCCGTGCCCCCCATGGCTGTGGCCGTGTGGGTGATCGTGGCCACTGTGGCTTTGGTGGCGCTGCTCGTGGTGCTGGTGAGCAGTAGCGCTCGGCGCCGCATGGTCGTGGTGTGACTCGGGTCCCGTGGCGAGCGCTGCCTCTGTCGTCGTGCCGGCTGCGGCGACGGCCGGGTTTCCGACAGAAGCCGTGACGAGTTCGCCGGCTCCGACGGGCTCGGCGGCGGCGGCGACCGCCACGTCGTGGCTGTGCGGATGGTCGTGGCCGTGCTCGTGGTTGCCGTGGGTGTGGCCGTCGTGTGCGGGGGCCCGGTCCGCGGACCGGGCCCCCGCCCGGGTGCGCGCGGTGCGGAGGGCTGCGGGTAGGAGCCAGATTCCGGCGGCGATGATGACGAGGCCGCTGATGGTGCCGAGCCAGGCGAGTGCCTGTTCGCCGACGAGTGCGGAGGAGACGCTCAGCGCGGTGCCCAGGACCAGGACGGACGCGGTGTGGGTGAGAGTGACGGTCGTGGCGACCGTGACCGCGTCGCGCGGCCGGCCCTGCCGGCCGGCGAGGTAGGCGGCCATAATGGTCTTGCCGTGTCCGGGCAGCGCGGCATGTCCCGCACCCAGGACGAGGGCCAGCAGTACGGCGAGCAGTCCGACGGGAAGGGTGAGCCGGTCCCGGTCCGTGAGGGACCCCAACCGTGCGTCCAGAGCCGCGTACCAGCCGCCCAGCAGTCCCGAACCCGGCGCGTTCGCCGCGACGGCCCCCGGGCCGTTGCCGAGGGTGACGCGGGTGTGGCGGGCGTCGGGCGGATTGGACAGCAGGTCGGCGGGGTACTTCCGCAGCTCGTTGGAGATGGAGGCGGCGGGGACGTCCGAGGAGCCGATCCGCGTCCCGTCGCCCTGGGCGGTGATCTCGTGCCAGCCGATGTGGGACGGATCGACTCCGGTGGTGAGTTCGAGGGTTCCGGTGGCACCCAGGTCCGCGGGCGCGCTGAACCGGCACTCGAGCCGGCCGGTGTCGAGACCGGCCTGGCCCCGCACGAGCCGGTAGTCGGTCGTCATGACCTGGAGGTGCAACGAGACGGCGCGTGAGGACCCGGTCCCTTGGGGTTGGGCGGTCGCACGGATCGCGCGGGCGATCGTGGCGCAGGTGGTGCGGGCGTGGGTGGCGGCTTCGGCGGCGCTGAGCCGGCCGTCGTGATCGCTGTCCAGGGCGGGCATGGCCTGGAGGGTGGGGATCTCGGCGGTGTCCACCACTACCAGGTCATCGACCCGGTCGGAGTGGAGCGTCAGACCGTCGTACCGGTTGACGGTGAAGTTCCCCAAGGGGTGGGCGGACGCGACCGGTGCGGCCAGGAAGAAGAGCACCGGGATCCCGGCGAGGAGAAGTGCGGCGCGTCGTGAGTGGGCACGGATACGGGTCATCGTTGTCCTTGGAGGCGGGCCAGGCGCGCTTGTGCGTCGGGTGCGCGCAGCGGGGAGAAGGCGGGGTTGGCCGACAGGGCGCCCGTCAGGTCGGTACGCGCGGCCTGGTCGTCGCCGATCGCCTGTTCGATGACGCCGCGGTGGTAGCGCAGCGTGGCATCGCGCCAGCCGAGCCGGTTGGCCTCTTTCGCCAGGGGCAGCGCTTCTTCGTCGCGTCCGGCCCGGTGCAGGGCCCAGCTCAGGGCGTCGGCGACCAGCACGCTGTGGCGGCGGCCCCATTCGGCGGTGAGCAAGGTGACGGCGAGCCGCGGGTTGCCGTGGTCGGCCTGGTACTGGCCGAGGTTCAGGTCGTCGACGACGCCGTTGGCGGCGAACAGCTTCTGCTCGGCCTCCAGGACGCTGTACTGCGCGCGGGCCTCCGCGGTGCGGCCCTGGGACTCCAGGAGTTCGCCGAGTTCGAGCACGTACTGGGGTTGGGGGACGCGGGTGATGGCTGCCTGGTAGTCGGTGACGGCTGCGGCGGTCCGGCCCAGCGCGGCCTCGGCGCGGGCGGCGCCGGCGAGGGCGGCGGTGTAGGTCGGATCCAACGCCAACGCCTTGCGGTAGTGCGTCAACGCCACCGTGGTGGAACCCGTGTTGAAGGACAGCTCGCCCAGGTAGTGCTGACAGAAGGCCTGGTCAGCCGGGTTGGACGCGTCCTCCAGTCCGCGTTGGAGGGCTTGTGCCGCCTCATCGGTCCGGCCTTGCAGTTCCAGCGTGTAGGAGGCGCGGGTGAAGGACGCGGTCGAGGGGTGCAGATCCAGCATCCGCTGGACGGCGGCCTGGGCTCCGGCGTCGTCGCCGAGTTGGGTCAGGGCGTCGGTGAGTGCCCCGTAGGCGGCCCATGCGTACGGATCGCCGGCGACGGCCTGATCGGCCCAGGTGCGAGCCTGAGTGAACTGGTGCCGGGCGTTCGCGAGTCCGGCCATGCCGGTCTGCGCGGTCGTGTTGACGTCCGGTTGCAGCGTCAGCGAGCGCCGCAATGCCGTTTCCGCCTTGGGGTACAGCGTCGGGTCGACGGTGAGCCGGGCCTGCTCGACGTATGCGGAGCCCAGTTGCGCCCACGATGCGGCGTCGGCCGGCTGCAGGCGCAGCTTGTCCTGGAGCTGGCTGACCACCGCACCGATCGACAGCGCGGTATGGGCCGCGTCGGCCGCCGGAGCGGGCGCCGCCGTGGGGGGAGAGGAGTTGGAGGTGTGTTCCAGTGCCGCGAATCCGGACAGGCCGGCACACAGCGCGGCGGCGGTGGCGATCAGGGCGAGGCGGCGCATGAACGACATCCCTCATTGGCGGTTGTTGCGTACCGGTATGAACGACAGATCCGGGCCCTGCGCGGACGAACCTGCGGCTGGATCGTTGACAAGGGCCGGTGCGGGCAGGTGGCGTCGGCCCGCACCGGCCTGTGGGGGACTAGCCGGGATTAGCCGGCCTGGTTGACCGAACCGGTGTACGGCAGGGCGACGTACGGGAACGTGGTCCCGAACGGGGCGCCCGGCCCGTTGACGCCGTCACCGGCGGCCAGTGCCTGGATCAGGTGACCGGGAGTGGCGCCTTCGAGTGCCTGGATGGCGATGTCGATGACGTCGTC
The DNA here is from genome assembly GCF_016107395.1 of Streptomyces fildesensis. Lineage (GTDB taxonomy): Bacteria > Actinomycetota > Actinomycetes > Streptomycetales > Streptomycetaceae > Actinacidiphila > Actinacidiphila fildesensis. The sequence goes on along the minus strand of NZ_JAAIKO010000074.1, from coordinate 16,689 downwards.
ACCCATGCGGCGGCCGTTGGGGAAGCCCTGGAAGTCACCGTTGAGCACACCGAGCCGGTCCGGGTTGGCCGTGACCGGTGTCGACATGTTCAGCCGCAGTTCCTCGGCGGGAACGAACCGCTTCTTGTTGATGTCGAGGTTCATCAGCTGCGAGTTCAGGTCCACGGCCAGCGGCCCGTTGGTCGCCTTCGCGATGCCCGTCAGGAAGATCTCCTGGAGGTCCTTGCGGGGGGTGGCGGGTGCCGGGATGCCGTAGATGCCCTGGATGAGCTTGGGCAGCTCCGGGTCGAGGACCTTCGCGACGACCTTCGGCTGGTTGTGGTCCTCCGACGGCGGCAGCGCGTTGAAGGCGTTCTTCAGCCCGGCCGGCACGACGGCCTCGTTGACCAGCGGGTTGCCCAGACGTGAGACCTGCACGTACTTGCCCGTGGGGGTCTGCTTGCCGGGGCTGAGCTGCATGGTGCGCCGCTCGGTGGAGCTCCACACGCCGATGACCGGGTTGCGCTTGGCGTTGCCCTTGTAGGCGAGCTTGGACTTGGGCACCTGGATGGACAACGTGTTGACGTTGTAGCCGTTCAGGGTGTTGTGGCCGGTCTCGGAGAGGTCGCCTCCGTAGAGCAGGTCGAAGACCCGCAGATCCAGGAAGAACGGGTCCGCGGCCTGCGTGGCGACGGTCTGGCCGCCACCGGGCAGCTTCTGCGTCGCCTGGTTGCGGAGCCTGCCGTAGTTCGGCATGGACGCCTTGCCGACGTTCGAGGGCGTGGCGATGCCGTCCGCGACGAGCGTGACCGGCTTCTTGCCCGCGCGGATCTCCTGCAGGCAGTAGTGCTGGCGGAACAGCAGCGTCTTGTCGTTGAGGTTGTTCACGACGCCGTTGTTGTACAGGAACGTCTTCTCGCCGCGCAGGTCCTCGTTGCGGAACGTCCATCGGTAGGTCAGGTCCGGCTTGCCGGTGCCCTGGCTGTCGATGTTGATGTCGTAGTGCGCGTCCTCAGCGAATGGATAGAAGTTCGGCCCGCCGTTCGGCTCCTGGAACGGGATCCAGTTGGCCGTGAGCGTCACCGTGTCGGACTTGTCCGGGCTGGTGAACGCGTACAGGTCGGTGTTGTCGACCTGCGGGTCAGCCGCGATCAGCGGTGCTTCCCGGTGACTGGACGCCTGGCCGACACCCGTGCCGGGTCCTGCCAGCGCGGCGCCGGCGACTGCCGAACCGAGCGCGAGCAGCATCGCCGCGGACTTCCACCGACTGCTGCCGGCGGGTGATGCGTTTGCGGTCATGAAGATTCTTTCTCTCGCGAACGTGGGGACGGTCTCGGAGGTTTGGACCTCCGCATGCTCTTCGGAGCCAAGCGCACTGCGGATTGGCTCCGATATGAAACTCCACTCAATGGAGAGAGTTTTCCAGCCACCCCGCCGATGGATTTAATGGGACTATTTTCTGCCCAGGAATCAAGATGCCCAGGTCATGCGGGTGGTCGAGGAGGCTGGATGATCGTTTCTGCTCTGCATCCCGTGCTGCGCAAGAGGATTACGCGTTTAATTCTCTCGACCGGAACCTCCGACCAGCGGGTCCATAAAGGTATCGCCGTTGGCCTGAACTTATGCGGCCATTTGAGGGTTGGCATCGCCCGGTCGCACAGGTGGACGATATTGTGAGTGGCCTCGGACTTGAGGTTCGGTAAATTGCTTATTCTTTACTGCGCATCAGTTGCAAGTAGGAACTCCGTGCTTCTACGGTGAATGAGCTACGCCTGACCGGACCGGAAGAAAGCAGTCCCATGGCGCTCACCTCCACCTCCCCCGCTCCTTCGTCAACTCTCGTCGCGCCGGTATCGCGCTGGGCGCGCCTGCGCACATCGATGACCAGGCAGGAATGGACGCGCCTTGGCGGCATGGCCGCGTTCATCCTGGCGTTGCATGTGATCGGCTGGTTCACGCTGGTGGTGATCGTCGCACCGGAGCACTACACGGTGGGCACCAAGGCGTTCGGCATCGGGATGGGGGTGACCGCGTACACCCTCGGCATGCGGCACGCTTTCGACGCCGACCACATCGCGGCCATCGACAACACCACCCGCAAGCTCATGGGTGAGGGTAAGCGCCCGCTCTCGGTGGGCTTCTGGTTCTCCCTCGGCCACTCCAGCATCGTCTTCGTCCTTGCGTTCCTACTCTCGCTGGGCATCAAGGCCCTCGCAGGACCGGTCCAGGACGACAACTCGAAGCTCCACCACCTGGCCGGCCTGATCGGCACCACCGTCTCCGGCGCCTTCCTCTACATCATCGCGGCCATCAACCTGGTGATCCTGGCCGGGATCTGGAAAGTCTTCCGGAAGATGCGCACCGGTCACTTCGACGAAGCGGCCCTGCAGGAACAACTGAACAACCGTGGCTTCATGAACCGCTTGCTCGGACGGGTGATGAAGTCGATCACCAAGCCCTGGCAGATGTATCCGCTCGGCCTGCTGTTCGGCCTGGGCTTCGACACGGCCACCGAGATCGCCCTGATGGTCCTTGCCGGTTCCGGCGCGGCCTCCGGACTTCCCTGGTACGCGATTTTGTGCCTGCCGGTCTTGTTCGCCGCAGGCATGTCCCTGCTGGACACCATTGACGGATCGTTCATGAACTTCGCCTACGGCTGGGCGTTCTCCAAACCGGTCCGCAAGGTCTACTACAACCTCACCATCACCGGGCTGTCCGTCGCCGTCGCTCTCATCATCGGGACCGTCGAACTGTTCGGACTGCTCGCGGACCAACTCGATCTGCACGGCCCGTTCTGGGACTGGGTCGGTGGTCTGGATTTGAACATCATCGGCTTCATCATCGTCGGCCTGTTCTTCACCACCTGGATCATCGCCATTGGGGTCTGGAAGTTCGGCCGCATCGAGGAGAAGTGGACAGTCGGGCTGCACTCCGCCGAGCCCTCCGCCGACTGAACCCCTCGCGGGCCCCGGCCGTACGTCAGCGCTCACGTCGGTCACCGAATGTGAACCTGGCGGTGTGAGCGTGCTGGTCTGCGGCATCCCCCGGACGGTCTTCGTGACGGGCCATGCAGGAATTGGTGTGTTTGTGTCACGGAGTGACGCCCGGCGTCCGGTTCGGGCTGCTTCCCCTGGGAGACTCGTATGCGTGCAGCGATAGTCGTTCCTGCTCTGGCGCTCGCGTTGGCCTGTCCCTTTGCGTCGGCCACCACAGCGGCGGCAGGCGACGGGCACGGTGACGGCTTGAAGGTGATGGGCCTCACCGTCGACCAGCGGCTCGTCAGCTTCTCCGAGGACGCGCCGTAGTCGCTCCGCTCGGGCGGCCGTGTGCACGGCCTGCAGGGGGACACCAAGCTGGTCGGGATCGACTTCCGTGTTCAGGCGGGGAAGCTGTACGGCGTCGGCGACAAGGGTGGCGTCTACACTGTCGACCGCGACGCGAACGCCAGCAAGGTCTCGCAGTTGACCGTGGCGCTGCAGGGCAACAACTTCGGCGTCTTCAACCCGGCTGCCAACCGTCTGCGGGTGATCAGCGACACCGGTCAGAACCTGCGCCACAACATCGACGATCCCGCCGCCCCTCTCACCACCACCGTCGACGGCACCCTGACCAACCCCGCCGTCCCGCCCGCCACCACGCCCACCACCGCGCTTGGTGTCACCGGCGCCGCGTACACCAACAACGACCTGAACACCGCGACCGCGACGTCACTGTTCGACATCGACACCGTCAACGTCCGCGTCTCGCTGCAGTCCCCGGCCAACGCCGGAACCCTCGCGCCCACGGGCGGTCTGGGAGTCAACGCGGGCCCGTCGGCCGGTTTCGACATCTACTACTCGCCCAAGGCCGGAAAGAACCGGGGCTTCGCCGCGCTGCAGGCGAGCGGCACCTACGGCTTCTACCGCGTCAACGTCCTGAACGGAAAAGCCGACCGCGTCGGCAACTTCCCCACCGGCCAGCAGGTCTTCGACATCGCCCTCCCGTTGGCCCAGGACAACTCCCAGCCGCTGGGCAGCATGGATGCCAGCTTCGTCCAGTAGACCGAACGCGGCCGGGATCCCTGCCACGGCACACGGCCTGGCCTCGTTCGAGCCCACCGGCCTCGCAGCGCTCTGGCCACCAGCGCCATAGGAGTGGCCCTGCACCCAGTGCGCGGATCAGCCCGCGTGCTCCCCGCTCCCGCGGAGCATCTGCTGGACGTCCCCGTCCGCCTCGGCCAGTCCCAAGGGTCTTCGAAGGTCCGGCTGGCGTCCTCCAGTATCTCCTCCCCGGCCGGGCAGGACCCGGCGGCGGCCCGGTGTTCGCCAGCCGGCCGGTTGCTGCTGGCATCCGCCCAGGCGAACCCGGGCGAGTGACCTCTGTGTCGAAGACGCCGCCGCACTACTACGTACCCGCGCCCGCTCGCACGTGTGGCCGTCCACGCCTGCAATGTCGTTTACGCAATCATGCGCGACGAAGCACGGGCTGCGTCTGAGAGGTTGCGCAGGAAGTCAAGGGCGGCAGGTGACGCTAGGCAGTTGCCCGTTCCGGGGGGTCAGTAGCCGCACGCAGCGGGTGGTCCCGTCGAGTGTGTCGGCCAGGTGCCGCAGCGTCGTAGCGTCATCAAGGTCCGCGTCCACGTACCGCTGCGCGATCTTCTGGTAAATGGAGATGACTTCCCTCATAGCGGTCAGTGTCCCGGCGGAAGGGCTGACAGCCTCACGGCGGTCAGCCGCCGCGACGCATTGCGCGGTGCGTTCCAATTGCCGCAACAGCGCATCGCCCCGCTCCACGAGCTGGACCAAACGAAGCCGTGGATCGGGGTCCGTACAGCCGACGACAGCTTGATACATCCAGGAAGACTAACGGGCCGTCGGAGGCCGACTGGCGGGCTGAGGCTCGTCCGGAGCGCAGCGCGCTGCTCAAAGTGCCAGGCCAGCACGGGCGCGGACCTTCTTGCCGTCAGTCAGACCGACAGCCCAGGTGGGTGCGCTCACGCGGTTGACGATCTCTCAGCCGTGCCTTCCCACCTGGGCCGGGTTCGTTACGGAGTGCTGGGAAGCGCGGCGAGAATGGCCCGCGCGTTGGGGGCGTGCAGCGGGTTGAATCGGGAGTTGATGGTCAGGGTCAGGGTCAGATCCGTCCGCGCTGCCGCGCTGTCACCGAGGGACTGTTGGATCAGGGCTCGGTGGTAGTGGAACAGCGCGTTGCGGGTGCCCTGGGCGAGTGCCTCGTTCGATTCTTCCAGTGCTTCGCGGTCACGGCCGTTCGTGTGCAGGGCCCAGGCCAGCGCGTCGTGGGATTCGAGGAACGGGCGGGTCCGCAGACCTTGGCGGGCGATGGTGAGGGCGTCCTGCGGGTTGCCGTGGTCGGCTTCGAACAGGGCGGCGTCGGAGTCGAGGGCGACTCCGCCCGCGGCGAAGAGTTTCTGCTCGGCCCTAAAGACCTGGTACTGCTGGTTTGCCTCCTGGGTGCGGCCGAGGGACTGGTAGAGCTCACCGAGCGCGAGGACGTACTCGGGCTGCGGGACTCGCTGCACGGCTTGGGTCAGGTCGGCGATCGCGGCGTCCGTCTTGCCGAGCGCCGCTTCGGCCTGGGCCTTGGCCTGGAGCAGGGCGACGGAGGAGGGGGCTTCGTGCAGTCCGGCCTGTGCCTGGGCCAGTTCACCGGCCGGATCGCCCGTGTTGAAAGCGAGTTCGCCGAGGTAGTAGTGGGCGAAGCCCCGGTCGGCGGGCCCGGCCGCGTCCTGGAGAGCGCGTTGCATGTCGGTGCGGGCGGTGTCGGTGTCCCCGCGCAGTTCCGCGACATACGAGGCACGAGACAGCGACGGCGTCCCCGGTTTGAGGTCGACCATGCGCTGCACGGCGTCGGCAGCCTCGCCGTAGCGGCCGAGTTGGGTGAACGCGTCGGCGAGGGTTCCGTACAGCGAGGAGTTGTACGGGTTGACGGCGACGGCCTGCCGAGCCCAGTTAAGTGCGGGGGTGAAGTGGTGGCGGGCTGCCTCCAGGGCTGCCATGCCGCCCAGTGCGGTGAAGTTGTCTGCCTTCTGCACGGCCAGCGAGTGCTTGAGCAGCTCCTCCGCCTTGGGGTAGTACGACGGGTCCGCGGTGGCTTTCGCCTGCTGGACGTAGTCCAGGCCGAGCGTGGCGAGCGCGACGGGATCCTGCGGGGTCTTGCGCAAGTGGTCCTGCAACCCGGTGATGTCCGCCGCGAGCGGATCACTGACCGGAGCACTCACCGCGTCGGCGGCGGGAGTCCCCTGCTCGGATCGTGCGGCCGGCCACGGAGAGAGGCCGAGGCCGCCGGCGAGGAAGAGACCCACTCCCAGGGCACTGGTGATCACCGCGAGCCGGATGTGGTGACGGCGTGCGGGGCGCATGCGTTCGGACTCGGTCAATTCCCGCTCCGGTCTGGGACATCTGATGGGGAGGCGGCTGATGGCGGTGCCGCGGGTTGTGGGTCGGCGGGGGTCGCGTAGACGACGATGTTGTCGCGGTACTCGTGCAGGGCCTTGTCGTAGGTGCCGCCGCAGGTGATCAACCGCAATGCGGGGGCGCCGGCGGTGGCGTAGACCTGGTCGTCGGGAAAATCCTCTTTGTCGTACTGCCGCAGCGCCCGGACGGTGAAGGCGAGGTGGGAGTGGTCCTCGCGGTCGATGGTGATCGCGTCCCCCGGTCGCAGGGAGGACACGTTGTAGAACGCGGCCGGGCCGGTACGCGAGTCGACGTGGCCGACGATGATCGCGGCGCCAGGATCCCCCGGACGGGGGCCCTCGCTCCACCACCCGACCTGCTGCGGGCCCTCGGGGACGCCGAGGTGGCCGTCCTGCCGCACCTGCAGATGGATCAGGGTCTCGTCGAGGTCGATCCCGGGTATTCGGATACGCACCGGCGCCGGAGCCGAAGCTCCGGCAGAGGCGGTCCGGCCCCCGCCCTGGGAGACGGGGAGGGTTCCGACGTCCGCGCTCCTGGCGGGTCCTGGCCCGGCGGTGATGAGGGCGCAGGTGCCGAAGGAGGCCAGCGATATGCCCGTCAGGACGGCGAGGGACGCGGCCACCCGGCGGGGGCGTGCCGGGCGGAACCTGCACAGCCCCCGCGGCCGCCTGCGCTCCAGTGCGGAGCGCAGGCGGCCAGGTGCGGCAGGGGTGGTCACGGACGGCCTGCGTGCCTGCGCCGGCGCAGGTACAGCACTCCGGCCACGGCCAGCAGCGCGCCGCCGCCCAGTGCGGTGGCGGGAACGACGGTGGATCCGCTCAGGGCGGTGCCGCCGAGGCCGGCTCCGATGCCGCCGTCCGGCCGCTGCGAGTCGGCCTGGTTGACCGCGGCGGTGTTGGGCAGTGCGACGTACGGGAAGGAGGTGCCGGTCTGGCGGTAGGGCGTGTCGACGCCGTCACCGGCCGCGAGCGCGGGAACGATCTTCCCGGTCTGCGCGGCGCCTTCCAGGGCCTGCAGCTCGATGTCGACGACATCGTCGTTCAGGCGTCGGCCGTTGGGGAAGCCGGCCAGGTCCTGACCCAGGACCCCCAGACGGCTGGGGTTGCCGGACGGCGGCACGGCCATGTTCAGCCGCAGCTCCTCCGCCGGGGTGAAGGCGTCCTTGTGGACGTCGGCGTTGAGCAGCTGCGAGTTGAGGTCTGCCTTGATCGGTCCGCAGTCCTTGCACACACCGGTCAGGAAGATCTCCACCAGGTCGTCGCGGGGCGCGGCCGGGGCGGGGATACCGTAGATGCTCTGCACGAGCTTCGGGACGATCGGGTCCTTGACCTTGTCGACGACTGGCGTGACCGTGTGGTCCTTGTCCGGGGTCAGCGCGTTGAAGGCGTCCTTGTACTTCAGCGGCACGACCACCTCGTTGACCAGCGGGTTGCCCAGCCGGGACACCTGGTGCCAGCCCGCCTCGGTGGGCGGCCCGCCCTTGGCGTCGTTGCCCTCGCTGCCTTCATTGCCCTTGGACTGCGAGCCCTCGTCGCCCTTGCTGCCGGAAGCGGCGACCTGGACACCCTTGCGGTCGGTGGTGGACCACACGCCGATCACCGGGTTGCGGGTGGCATCACCCTTGAGGGCCAGGTCCTTCTTGGGGACCTGCAGGGCGATGGTGTTGACGTTGTAACCCGCGAGCGTGTTGTGGCCGCTCTCCTTGAGGTTCCCGCCGTAGAGCAGGTCGAAGACCCGCAGGTCCAGGAAGAACGGGTCGGACGCCTGACCGGCGTAGGACTGCCCGCCCTCCGCCAACGGCACCACGGCCTGGCTGCGCAGCGCGGCATAGTCGGGCATCGAGGCCTTGCCGGTGTTCGACGGGGCCGCCGGCGCGTCCTTGAGCAGGGTCTTGGAGTTCCCGCTCGCGTCGGTGACGGTCAGGTTGTACGTCTGGCGGAAGTTCAGGTTCGCGTCGTCCACGGAATTGACGACGCCGGTGTTGTAGAGGAACTGGTTGGCGTCGTCCCGGATGTGATCGGTGAACGCCCAGGTGTAGGTGGCGTCAGGCTTACCGTTACCATCGCTGTCGATCTTGATGTTGTAGCGGGCGTCGTTGGCGAACGGGTAGAAGTTCGGTCCGCCGTTGGGCTCCTCGAACGGGATCCAGTTCGCCACCAGGGTCACGGTGTCGGGCTTGTCGGGGCTGGTGAAGGCGTACACGTCAGTGTTGTCGACCTTCGGGTCACCGGCGGTCAGCGGTGCCTCGCGGTGGCTGGAGGCGGAGCTGACCCCGGGACCGAGGGTCGTCAGAATGCCGGCGGCGACCAGGGCGAGAGTGCCCACGGCCGCGAGGGTTCGCTCGGCGGGGCGGGTCGGACTCTTGCGGCGTCGCGGATGGGATCGTGGCATGGGACATCCGTTCCAGGTGAGAGCCGGTGCCTGCCCAGTGGCCGGCGTGGCGGCGGTGTGCAGCGAGCGCTCGGAGCCGCACACGGAGCCATGCACAGAATGCCCGTAATGTGACTTAAGCTACGAATAAAGCACCATGGACTCAGAGCCCCCGCAACGCTCCTGGGCCGAACGTGGTCACCCGGCGCTCAACCGTGTCGCCACCCGAGTGACCGGCAGCCACGTGCGGTTATCGGACGCCTCTTGCGGGCAGCGTCCGCCGGCGGGCCGTCTTCGCGCATGGCCGCCGACAGGGCCGGCCCAGGCGGCCGTCGTCCCGCGCGCAGGGAGGTCCGAGCACCGCCACCCCTATGGCCATCGGCGCACAGCCGACCGCATCGGGCGTCACCGTCCCGATATCTGGGTATTGCGTCCTTCGCTGGATGGTTGTGCGGGAGTGACCGTTTCCAGCCTGGGCACGCGGGCGGGTCGAACTCCTCCCGCCGCCCAGCTGAGGCGAAGGGGGAGCGGATGAGCCCACGGTTTCCCGACCTGAAGGATCTCGGCCTGCTGAGCAGTGAGGAGTCGGGGGCGCTGCGATGCCTGAACCGCGCGCACGTAGAGCTGCGTGGAGAGTGGGAATGCGCCCGCGCCCTGACGCGGAGACTGCTGGCCAAGGCCGATCTGGAGGAGGGATACACCGGACAGGGCCCAACGCCGCATCATCAGCTCGCGGCGCGAGCGGCCTCTTCGGCAGCGGTCGCCTACGAGCGGACCATCGGGGAGATCACCTGGCGATACGCCAGCGCGGCCACTGTCCTGGGCATCACCATCTGGGACCGCCTGACCTGCGGCCGACCACCCCTCAGTACCCAGACCCTGGAAGTCCTGGCGGCGGAAGAACCCACCTTGGGCCAGTTGCGCGGCATCTTCTCCGGGCCCTACGCGCGGCTTCTGGCGTTTCGAGCCGACGAGCCCTGGAGGTCCGCGGGCATGGAGCAGGTGGACCTGCTCGGTCTGCTGGAGAGCGCCTCCTTCAACGTCACCCACACCAAGACGAACGGCCGCTATCCGGAAGAGTCCGAAGCCGCCGACTGCCGGCTGACGACGGCATCGCCCCCCGACGTCGATGCCTTCTGGGAAGACCTCCTCCCCCCAGCACTGCACCTTGCGGAAGCAGTACCGTTCGCGATCGCACAGCGACTCACGAGCGGCAGCTCACCAAGACGCTGACCCCAGGAGGCAAAGACGCGTACCGGCCGGCGGGGCAGCTCCTTCCGGTGACACTGCCCCTCCCTGCTTTGGCATCCAACGACCGTCTCCGCTAACGCTCTTGGCACAGGTATGCCGGCATCTCGTTCGCAGGCCACCCGGATGGCTACGACGATTGCACCAACCCCGCCCACACACCCGGCGGGCGGCTCCTGCGCACGCCACACTTCACAAACGGACCCGCGCATCATGAACAAGGGGTCGTGGAACGCGAGCGAATGCGCGTGCCGTGCCAGGTCGGCAGGGAAGGCTTCGTCCGGTGCTGTGGTCACCGAACGAAGCCCCCGACCCTTCCCGGGGCAGCGGGAAAAGCAGACCGTGCACCGACCACATCACTCTGGAGGGCTGGCATACGATCCGGCAGAAAGTGGATCACCCGTAGGCCGGCCGCGCACGCCGCACCGCCGCACGACGCTAGACCGGCAACCCGATCAGGCGCGCCCCACGCGCCGGAGCGCGATCAGTGGTCGCAGTTGGCCATGCCGGCGCCGTGCATGTCGCTGCCGTGGTGGTCGTTGCCCCACTGGGCCGGACCGCTGTGGTCATCGCCGCCGCGGTTGTCCTGGCCCCAGTTGCCCTCGCCGCGGTTGTCCTGACCGCCCTGGTCACCCATGTGGTGGTCTGAGGTGTTCTCGCAGCGGTTGCCGAACGCCGGGTTCAGCGCACCGAGCACGCTGACGGTGTTGCCGCACACGTTGACCGGAATGTGGATGGGCACCTGGATCAGATTCCCCGACAGCACACCGGGCGAGCCGATCGCGTAACCCTGCGCGTCGGCGTCGGCGGCGGCCAGTCCCGCACCGCCGAACAGGGCGGCGCCCATAGCTGCAATGACCGTGGCGGCCTTGGCGATACGCAACATCAAATCTCCCTGAGGGTGAGACAGCTCCGCACCGGGTGCGGTACGGACCTCACGATCAAGACCACACTCAGCACCATGGACCGCTCCGTGACACGCCCTTTGCGTCCGGGTCGAAACCATATTCACCGCAACAGCTCTCTTCCGGTGCTGTCGACCCGTTCATCGACCGTGCGCGGGGCCTTCCCGATCAACCACGACAACGCCGCAACTATCGGATAACTGCTGGCGGCGCTCCTGCAGGCTTCACCCACCGAGGCACACCTCGACTTCACGCAGGTCCCCCGCTTGGGCACGGCGGCAGCCTCGGTGTTCTTCCCCCTGATGGCCGCCGCCCGCGCCCACCGCACTACCCTCATCGTCCACCGCGCCGACCTGTCCCTGCGCGCCGCGCTCCACGAACTCGGCCTGGACCGAACGGGACTGTCCTACAGCGGCGATCCCATCTGACGCCGTTCGCCGATCGGCGCGGGGGCAGCGTCTGGAGACGCGTCACAGCCGTGTCATGATCTCGCTGGCGTCCGGCGTGGGTCCGGCGCGCGGGAGAGAGATCATGAACCCCTACCTTGCTCTGCCCCTTCTCCTCATAGCGTCGCTCATCGCCGCCGTCGGCCTCGCGGCGGTCACCCGTGGCTGGGTGCTGCCCAGGAATCGGCGTCACGTCCGCAACCCTCGTCTCTATGGCTGGGGCCAGCTGATAGTGGCCTTCGCCCTGTGCTGGCAGCTTGTCTTCGGCATGCTGAGCCGCGATCCCGAAACCCGGGCGTGGGGCACCCTCACCGGCGCGGTGATGCTTGTGGCCGGCTTCATCGTCGCGTTCATGGGCCAGCTCACGAGTAGTAGACGCAAGGGCAGCAGCACGCGGTAGAGGAGCGCGGTGGCAGGGGGATCGCCAAGGCAGCGTCTGTTCGTGATCTGCTGAGCTGAGCGGCCTTGATCCGACCTTGGCGGGGTCTGTGGAAAGGTGGGCCCGCGGATCCCAGGTTTCGATGGGGGAGGCACTGCGGCTGCTGGACGAGCTGAACCTGGCTGTCCGGGTGCCGGAAGGGGGCGCCTCAGACGACGCGCGATCGCGCTGGGCAGACAGTATGGAGAGCGAGGAGAACCCCGTCGTGCGGGCACGTGGGGCGCGCCGGTATCGCGGGCCGGACAATGTCCGGCCCGTGCGCACAGCCGGTGCGGCCAGGAACAGAAAGCACGTGAACACGGTGATGCCGATCCGGCGCCAAGTCATAGGCGATGAAGCCCCTGTACTGAACTTGATCGGGTGATGTCGGGCTGTTTGCCGGACAGCGCGTGGGTGGCTTCGGTAGTCCTGGTGGGGTGAGATATCCGCAGGGCGGCGGCTTGACCGACGCCGAGAGGGCCGGGCGAGAGCAGGTCCGGCTCCAGGCCGTGGCTGGCTTCGAGGCTGGCGAGAAGAATCGGGAGATCGCTGCCTCGTTGCGGGTCTCGGAGCGGTCGGTGGAACGCTGGCGGCGCCAGTGGCGCGAGGAGGGCCTGGCCGGGGTGGCGTCGAAGGGTTCGCCTGGCCGGCCTCGACTGTCGGAGACGCAGATAGCGCGGCTGGAGCGGGAGTTGGAGCGTGGCCCGCTGACGCATGGGTGGGCCGACCAGCGGTGGACGCTGGCCCGGGTGAAGACGATGATCGGCCGCCTGTTCCATGTCTCGTACACCGTGGAGGGCACGTGGCGGCTGCTTCGGCGGCACGGTTGGTCGTGGCAGCAGCCCGCCCGGCGCGCGATCGAGGGGGACGACGACGCGGTGGAGCTGTGGCGGCGGGAGGTCTGGCCGCGGGTAAGAGCACCGCGGCGGTGAACAGAGCTTGGGTAGTCTTCGAGGACGAGGCCGGCCAGTCGATGACGCCAGGAGTTCACGTCGGGTGTCGGGATCCGTGGCGATGTTCACGACCGTGCCTCGGCGTAGCCGGGAGTGGCATGGATGTCCGCGCCGTGGCGTAGGAGCAGGTCGGCCGCGCGGAGCTGACCGCCGGGTAGTAGCCGGGCCAGTCGGTGGCGATATGCAGCGCAGTGCGTCCTTTTGAGGTGCCGCCGAAGCGGGCCGTCGCAAGGGCGGGGCGTTCACCGAGCAGTCGGTGCACGGTGGGGAGGTCGCCGCCGCGGATCGCAGCAATGAGGTCTGACACGGCTGGGTTTTCACTGTCCAAGTCCATGCGGGGATTTTCTTCCGGCGGTTCGACCTTCGGCTGTGTTCCCACCCGCCAAGGACCGGCGGCCGTGATACCGCCTGGCACCAGGACGACCGGCCGGCAAACACTGGCTTCGTACGTGTAGACGGCGGGCTCCATCAGGTGGGTTCTGACTCCTGGCGGTCGCTCCGTGATCGTGCGGGTGACGGGGCCGTGGCGGGCGTTTTGCCGCGGCCAGGCGTCGGCGTGGTGGAGGGGAGCCAGGGGGTGTGCGGGTCGTGGCGAGCGCGTTCGCTCTGATGGCGGATGGTTGTAATACCGGTTGCGCCATGGGCACCGGTGTTCGGCATATACCAGTTTGATCATGGGTGGACATGCGGACGGCGATGATCGCGTGGAGCCTTTGTTGACGGGACGATGATGCTGCCTCGCCCGCCCCAGGCGGCCGCTCCTGGCGCCTGGTGCGGCTTGGCGCCGGGTCGGCTGGTGTCCGTCGCCGTTCATCGGCCGTCCCGGTTTCGTCTCTGAGCTTCACCCGCGCGCCGCGCTCGCTACGGTCGCGCGGTGTCATTCCTCCACGCATTGATCTTGGCCTGCGCTGGTGGTTCGACGCTTGCAGTATCGATTGTCCTGCCGCGCGTGTGACGGCCTTGACCCCACCGGAGGTGCGTGTCCCTGTGAACACCGACGCCAGCCCCACCAGCAAGCGGTGCCAGCTGGGTGCAGTGCTCCGCAAGCTTCGGCAGGCCAAGGGCATGACGTCTACCAGGGCAGCGGCATTGTTGTTGGTCTCTCAACCGAAGATGACCAGGTTGGAACTCGGCCAGCGCCGCATCAGTCAGCGCGATGTCCGTGATCTCTGCCGGATCTATGAAGTCGAGGAGCAGCAGGTCGTTGACGCTCTCATGCAGTTGGCCCGCGCGTGCGGGCGGCAGGCTGAGGCCAGCCTGCCGCCGGCGCGAGAATCTGGCGTTTGTTCTCGATGTGCCGGCTTCGTGTCCCCAGCCTCCCCACCACCAACAGCGGGGGACGGAGGGGATGGTAGGAGGGAAGTCCGAGCTTCAGTGGGGCTGCGAGAGCATCACTGGTGCAGGTCAGAGACCTGTCCGAGGACGGGTTCACATGAAAGCGGCGAACGGGTGGATGCCGGGTCGGTTGAACGGGTGGCTGCCGCCCTCTGAGCAGGTCCGAACGTCGCCAGATACCCCTGCAGGGACCTCTCACTGCATCTAGTGCCGCATCAGGCAACGTTTGCCCCGGCTTGAGTTGCCCCCCGCCCTTGCGGTGGGGATGGGCGATCTGGAAGGCTCCCGCACATGCCGATCTTGGTGAGGGCCGCCGAGTGGGAGGACGTGCCGGCGCTTGTCCGCCTGCGTCTCGCGAATGCCGAAAGGCATGTTCAACTCGATCCGGCCGTCTACCGCGTGCCCGACATCGAGGCTGTGCGCAGGCATTTCGAGGAGGTGCTTGCGGCCGAGTCCAAGGTACTGATCTTGGTTGCCGAGGTGGTGGGCGACGTGGTGGGCATGGTGGAGGTCATCCTGCTGGCGGATCCTCCGGACCATCAGATCCTGACTCCCCGCCGTGCGGCCGACATCCACACCGTCGTCCTGGACGGGCATCGCGGCGAGGGTGTCGGGGCGGCCTTACTGATGGCGGCGGAGAATGCTGCCGCGGAGCATGGTGTCTTGATCATCTATGCCGGCATCTTCGCGCCGAATGAGGGAGCCGTCCGTTTCTACGCTTCGGCTGGCTTCGGACCGCGCGGAACCTTGCTGAGCAAGGAGCCAGGCGCGCCGTCGGTAGAAGGAGATGACACATCACCGGATACGGCCGCAACAATCCCTTCTCCTTGCCCCACAAGCGGGCATCCACCCGCCTGCTCAGCCCCGTCGCACCCTTGAGCTCAACCACGCTCCAGAGATACCAACCGCCACTGACAACGAGCCCCTGAACTACGCCCGGGGGCCCACGGCGGCGTCGAACCGGACGGGCGATCGCTTTGAGGGTGTCTCGACCGGCGCGGACCACCCCCGCTCGCACGGGGAGAACGGACACTGCGACCTCGACGAAGGCGGCCCGGACGGAACACCCCGCTCGTGGGGGGAGCACTGCGGTCGGCGCCCGCCAGAGACTACGGGATGCCCTTGACGAGACCGCCCCGTGAACTTCGCCGCGTACTCGCCGCAGCCACCCGCAGAAGTCCAGCCACGGCCCGACGCAGCCCGTGGGCACCTGCTCACGGGAGGGGGTGCACCGGATACGTCGAGAGGTATCACCTCTACCCTGACCTGTGAAAAGGGTTCGTCCGGCGGGCAGGCCAGATGGGTAAAGGGGTGGTGCGCCCAGCAGGACTCGAAGGTGCGGCCAAGTGCTTAGAAGGCACTCGCCCTATCCACCGAGCGATGGGGTCTGACCTGCGAAAACGGAGCCCTCCGGGCGCTCGCACCACGATCTTGTGGGACGTATGTGGGATTTCGATCCCCGCGAGCCGTGGGAAGTCGGACTCCACGCGGCGGACGGAGATAGCCTCTCACGCCACCTTCACACCCCCGAAGTCCCTCGCGGAAACAATCCTGCCCCGACTCGGCGTTGATGATCTCCGAGGCGAGGAGGGGAAGGTGTCGGGCCTGAAGCTGTTCCGCACGGATACGACCATTGGCGGCATGACCGAGGTCATGCCGCATCTTGCTGAGGTCGAGGCCGATGTGCAGGGTCTGGTCGAGGCGCACATGGAGACGCTGCTAGGCGTCCGGTTCCTGGCCAGCGAGTACTGCACTGGGCCGATTCACGGCGGTCGGATCGACTCGCTTGGCCTGGACGAGAACGGGTCGCCGGTCATCGTGGAATTCAAGCGCGGGGTCGACGCAGGGGCGATCCATCAAGGGCTCTTCTACATGGCCTGGTTGATGGACCACCGCCGCGAGTTCGAGCACCTGGTCCGCGACCAGCTCGGGGCAACGGCCGCAGCCCAGGTGCTCTGGAGCGCGCCAAGGCTGATCTGCATCGCCGGCGACTTCACGCGCTACGACGTACACGCCGTACGCGAGCACCGCAGGTCGATCGACCTGGTCCGCTACCGGCTGTTCGGCAGCGACCTGCTCGGCCTGGAGACCCTCGCGTCCGTGAGCAGCGGGACTCAGGCGCCTCGGCGGGCACGTCGACAGGCCGGCGCACGCACGGCAGCCGACATCCAGGGCGCGTCGATGGCCGACCTGGCGACGGCGGTTGACGAGGCGTTGCGTGGTCTGGGCGACGGCGTGAGCCGCGTGGAGCGCAAGCAGTACCGGGCGTATCAGCGGCTGCGGAACTTCGCCTGCGTCTGTCCGCCCCAGCGGAGCAAGCTCCTGGTCTACCTGAAGGTCGACCCGAAGCGCGTCGACCTGGCTCCCGGGTTCACCCGGGACGTGTCTGGGCTCGGCCACCACGGGACCGGCGACTTGGAAGTACAACTCCGCACGACGAGGGACGTGGAGCGTGCGCAGGACCTGTTCCGTGCGAGCTACGCGGCGGGGTGATCGTCGGTCGGTCCTTTCGCCGAACGGGTATCTCGTGGCGGTGGACTACTAATGATGCGCGGGATCGCCGGTTTGGCTAATACTGCAACCGCATGTGGGGGTGGTGGCCTCGGCGTTGGTAGTGGCATC
>NZ_JAAIKO010000073.1 GCF_016107395.1 Streptomyces fildesensis | reverse complement strand
AGACCCTCGGGTTCCCGCTGAGAACCCCTCAGTTCGCCGGAACCCACGGCGGAGGCACGGTGGCGTAGCGGTGCCGGCGTTTGAGAGCGAAGTCGTCGACGCCGAGCACGCGCGGGACGCGCAGCGGCGTCACCACCTGGCGCATGAGCATGCGCAGGGCAGTCGAGCGGGAGATCGCGCAGGCCAGAACGCGGCAGAGGCGGGCGCCCGCCCGGCCCGCTAACGACTTGACCACGAAGTTCAGTTGGTTGGTCAGGCGGGTGGTGCGGCGCTGGTAGCGCTCCACGACGCCGGGAACCTGTTCGCGGAACGTCTGCCGCGGGCAGCCGAGCACCGGGCAGACCAGACGTCGGACGCGCACCAACACCACGACCCGCCGCCCGTCCACCGGCACGTCCGCGACCACCCGCCCGTGGAAGCCATGCACCCGCCCCGTCGGCTGCCCACACAGTGGGCACGGCACCGGATCCCCCCTGGTCCGCGCCGACACCCGGATGACCCTGCCCTCATCCTTCACGTTCTCGACGACGAGGGCCGACAGTCCCGAAAACACCACACCCACAAGCTCGTTGACATCAAGCATGCCACGTCAACGACGGCAGTCACACTTCGTTACCACCGATTACGGGACAGAGCCTGATTCATGACACACCCTTGCCGCCGAGGCAGAGCATGACCGGGCGATGATCGCTACGGTGGACTGGAAGCTGAAGCCCGTCGGATGATGAGCCGGGTCTTGGTGTTCGTGGGCTCGATCAGTCGGTTGCTCAACTCCTCGATGTTCGCGTTCAGGATGGCGCCGTAGTGACGCTTGATCTTGCCGGCGAGTTCGACGAAGGCGGGGATCCGGCATCGTATGGCTCACGACAGCCAGTGGACAGGCTGTCGTGAGCCAAAACAGGTCACTGGCGCAGGATGGGCGAACTACTTGACGGCGCTGGCCGAAGCTCTTGCTCAGCGGTTGGGCAGTGGGCCGGTCGCGGACCGGTTGGCTTCCGGTCGGGCGTGGATGTCAGGTGGGCAGGGTCCACCGCTGGTTGGTCCCGGCGTTGCAGTCCCGGATCTCCAGCTGGGTGCCGTTCGTGGTCGAGAAATTCGGGTCGTCCAGGCAGCGGCCGGACTGGACACTCTTCAACGAGCCGTCGGGCTGCTGGACCCATTGCTGGTTGGTGCCGCCGTTGCAGGTCCACAGCTGGACGGGCGTGCCGTTCGCGGTGGCGTTGCCGTTGACGTCCATACACTTACCGCCGAGCACCAATTGCCCCGCCAGCGTGGTCCAGTTCTGCGCCGCGCTGCCGTTGCAGTCCCAGACCTGTACGGGCGTTCCGTTGGTCGTCGAACCGCCGCTGTCATTGGCGCACTTGCCGGTGAGCCCGGAGGCGACCGCACCTGTGAACGCCCGTCCCGGCAGGGTCCACTGCTGCTTCACGCTGGCATCGCAGTCCCGGATCGTCAGCTGCGTTCCGGCAGTTGGTGAGGAGTACTGCAGGCAGCGGCCGGATTGCACGGCCTTGAGGGTGCCGTCGTTCTGCGGCACGAACTGCTGGTTGGTGCCACCGTTGCAGTCCCACAGCTCGGCAGGGGTGCCGTTGGCGGTGGCCGTGCCAGTGATGTCCAGGCACTTGGCGCCGAACATGAGGCTGCCGCCGCTCCAGGTCCAGGTCTGTGAGGCCGCACCGCCGTTACACGGCTCAACCTGCACGCGGGTGCCGTTCACCATCGAGGCGCCGGCGTCGTCCGCACACTGATCGGCCGCGCCGGCGATCGCGCCGACGTGCGACGTGGGCGCGGTGCCGGGTGTGAGGGCGAAATTGTCGAGCTGCTCGGTCTGGTACCCGGTCACACCGACGCCCGCCAGGCCGCTGGAATAGGCCATATCGTTCGCCTTGCCGACCACCGTGCTGTCGATCTTGGCGGTGAGCGTCGCGCCGTCCATGGTCAGCGCGATGCTGTGCCAGCTGTTCAGGCCGGGCGCGGTGACGGTGCCGGATGCCAGCGTTGTGAATGCCCAGCCGGTGTCGCTCTTGACGATCGACCAAGTGCCGGCGTCCGACAGGCGCAGGTGGTAGGCGTTCAGGCCCTTGTTGCCAGTGGCCTGCTGCCCCGCTCGGCCCAAGACCTCGACGGTGCCGGGTTGCTCGAACAGGACGTCCGCGCTCACCGTGTAGTTCCCCCAGGTCCCGTCACCCATGATCGAGTACGGTCCGGTGTACGACTCGGTCGACCAGCGGATCGGCTGGGTCGGGCTCATCTGGCGCAGGCAGACGCCCGTCCTGGCGCCGCCGCACGAAGTGGTCTGGAACGCGCCGTTCATGTCGGAGAAGTACTTCGGCGACGTGCTTGGGGCCGCGGTCTCGAAGTCGTCCGAGTACGGCAGAGCCAGCGAGGCGGTGGCCGGCGGCGTCGCGGCGCCCTTGGCCTGGCCGGTGGTGGTGGTGACCGTGTAGATGTAGTTCGGCTGCAAGGTCAGGGTGTAGCTGCCGTTGGCCGGCGTGAGGTCCGGTTGACGCACGAAGTAGTCCGCGTTGTTCGTCGAGCCCAGGTCGGTCGCCCACACGTGCACCTTCCCGGTGGACAGCCCGCCGCTGACGGTGAACGTCGCGCTCTGTGCTGCCGATGCCCCGGTTGTCTCGATCACCGAGCTGTAGTCGCTGCCGTTCGGCGACATCAGCGTCACGTAGCTGCCGTTGGCCCGGTTGCCGCCCAGGTAGCTGCTCGCCGAGTCGATGTAGCGCCAGCCCGGCGCTGCGAACTGCGTGGTGTGCGCGGTGGCCCAGGTCTGCAGCCCTACATGGTAGTTCCCCGACCACGGCTGCGCGGCAACGGACATGCCGTCGGTGGCATACGACAGGTTGGGGTAGATCGCCGCGAGGACCGGCCAGTTGATGAACGAGGTCATCTTGCCGTCGATGTAGTCCCGATTGATCCCCCTGGCCAACGCCGGCGCGCCGGCGTCGGCGTCCAGCGACCCGTTCTCCGAGGCCCACAGCGGCTTGCCCAGCGCCTGCGCGTTGGCACTGCTGGGACAGCTCGTCTGCGCGGACAGCCACCCGCACGGGTAGTGCGAGCCGATGATGTCAACGGCGTTCTTGAACGCCGGGTCCGCGGTCATCGCGTCGGCCACCTTCCAGCCGACGCTGTCGTCCGCGACGACCTTCGTCGTGTAGCCCTTGGAGACCAGCGTGTTCTTCAGGTTCACATACCAGGTCTTGTTGAAGCCGCGTTCGTTCCAGCCCCCTATCTCGTCGACGGTCAGGTTGTGCTGCGCCGCGCAGCCCATCCACGACATCAGGTAGGCGATCATGTCGGAGGACCAGAAGTAGGGCTTCCCCGGGCTCGGGTTGGCCGCGTCACCGGTCCCGATCCAGCCGGGGGCACCCCAGGCCAGGCCGTAGATATTGATCGCCGGGTTGCGCTTCCTGGCCTGTTCGGCCAGCCACCACTCGTAGCCGTTGCCGCAGTCCACCGCACCCCTGACGTGTTCGATGCTCGGTTCGGCTCCGTCGGTCGACTGGGTGTCCCCGCCGATCTCTAGCTTCAGCACTTGCAGGTTCGCGCCGTAGTCCGGCTTGAACAGATAGTCCAGCAGCTGGGTGCGCTGCGGCTCCGGATAGTCGATCAGCAGGCGGGAGTTGCCGCCGCCGCCGGAGGCGGCGCCGACGCCGTCGTAGGCAAGTCCCGCCTTCGTGCCGTCGACCATGATCGACGTCGAGAGGGCCGCGGCCCGCGCAGTCGACGCCGACACGCCGGGCAGGCCACCGAGGAGGAAGAGGAGGAAGGCGAGAGCCGCTGGAAGAGCGGCGGCCCGTCGCAGGGGCGAGTTACGCATGATGACTCCAGATGCGCGTTGTCGTGATTCCTGATGGGCGTCCGTGGGCTGGATCGCGTGTGCGGACGTTCTGAACGAGATGCAGGCGCGAGAGTCCACGCCGGTTGATCACCTTGCGCCTGGCAGCAGGTGTTTCGCCATGTGACGGTTCTGCCGCTCCCGCGCGCTCGTGGGGAGCGGCGCAGGTCCACGGAAGCGTCCTCCGCTGGTTGGTGCTGGCGACGCGGTCCCACGATCTTCAGCTGAGTGCTGTTCATGGTCGAGAAATTCCGGTCACCCAGGCAGCGCCCGGACTGGACGCCCTTCAGGGTGCCGTTGGGCTGCGAAACCTGCTATTATGACGGGCCCCCGCTGCAGGTCGCCAAACTGGATCAGGGCACCGCCGGGTGGACTGTGCTCCGCAACGCACCTGCACAGGCCGTTGATCCGGAGGGTGTGGTCGGCGGCCACGGCCCAATTCTGGGACGCGTTCGCGTTGCCGTCGGGGCCGCGGCGGTGCCGCTCGCGCTGGATTTCCCAGTGACGTCGACGCACTCGCCGGCCAGGGCTGAGGTGATCGGGCCGAGTGGTGGGAGGCCCGCCAAGGCGTGTGGATGCCGATGCCGGGGAAGTTCAGCCGCGGTGGCCCCGGTGCCGCCGGCGTGCACGTCGTCACCGCGGTCGCCGTATCCGCGGGGCGGGGCGGCCCAGGTATAGCCGTTGTAGGCGATCGCGGGTCGGTGTCGTTGAGGCGGTTGGTGTTGAGGACCGAGAAGGACCGCGCCTCGGAAACGCGTCATGTGCACCTCTCAAGTGATGGGGATCAAGCGAGGCGGTGTCGCCCCGCACGACATCCGCGACGGCGTCGTGGCGTTGTCGGTTTTGCAGACTGTTACAACGTGCGGACCGTCACGGCCAGCGGGCTTCACGATAGGGACGAGGTCGCGGGAGAACGCAGCGGTGAGAGGACACTGCTGCGCACCGCCCGATGACGACGATCGAAGGACCGGGTTCGATGGCGGACGTTACTGTGGGCAGCCGGGCATCTGGGGCTCGATGGAACACCTCGGCACCGAGGCCGTCAAGCCCCTAAGGCTCAATACATCCTACTTATGTCCGACGGTCGCATAGCGATCACTTGATCGGCGTGCAGAAAAGTCAAGGTAGAAGGCCTGCTCCAGGTTGGACGAGCGTCCACGGCCGGCGAGACATCGGATTGCAGAGTGCGACGTCTGCCACTGGCTGCCTCCGTTGATCAGACTCCTGAAGCTGAGCGCCGTCCTTCGCGACGCCGCCACCGGCACGCTCATCTCCGTCCCCGTGGCTCTGGGGCCCTCCGACCGCGTCATCGTCAAGGTCGACTCCAGGGACTACTACCTGAGCCCGGAGGACTGGCGGCGTACGCAGGAGCGCCGCGCGATGCTGACGGCGCCCGGATGGGGAATTGCGGGATCGTCCACATCGGGGCCCGGGGCGAAGAAGCGGATGCGGCAGTCTCGGTGTCATACGGGCCTATTCGGCGACCGTGAAGAGGTTCTGCTCGACGTGGTTCAGGGCCAGTCGTACAGCGCCGAGGGCGACGGATTCGTCACCGAGGATGGAAGCCACGACCTCGGGCGGGAAAGGGGTGAGGTCTGCGAGGTGGCGCCGGACCGGTTCGATGAGCAGTTCGCCGGCTTGGGAGATGCCGCCGCCGACGACGACCAGCTCCGGGTCGACGGACAGGACCATGATGGCCAGGCCCGTGGCCAGGTCCTTGCCGAAGGCATCGACGATATCCAGCGCCTCGCAGTCGCCGCGCCTCGCTGCCTCGAAGGTTTCCTGGACGTGGTCCCCGGTGTCATCGCCTGCTTGACGGTTGAAGCGGCGGTAGGCACCTTCCCAGCCGAGCAGGTCGAGAGTTCCGATCTCACCGGCGGCCCCGTGGTGGCCCCGGTGAGGAACCCCGCCTATGAGAAGGCCGGCGCCCATCCGCCGTCCGGCGAACATGTAGACGATGTCTGTGGCGTGCCGCGCCACGCCTCGCCAGTGTTCGGCGAGCGCGGCCAGGGCGATGTCGTTCTCGATCGCCACCACCTCGGCGGCGGCCGGGGGGAGCATTTTGAGCACTT
This sequence comes from Streptomyces fildesensis, assembly GCF_016107395.1. Classification (GTDB taxonomy): domain Bacteria; phylum Actinomycetota; class Actinomycetes; order Streptomycetales; family Streptomycetaceae; genus Actinacidiphila; species Actinacidiphila fildesensis. The sequence continues at coordinate 16,327 of NZ_JAAIKO010000073.1, read as the reverse complement.
CGGCGCGCAGGTCGAGGCCTGTCCATTGGGGCAGTGCTGTGCTGAGTTTGACGTGCCCGGCGTCGTCCACGATGCCGCTGGTCGCGGCGACGGTGCTCAGCAGGCGGCCTGGTTCGATGCCTGACGCGGTCAGGCATCGGCCGATCGTCTCGCTGGTGGCGGTCAGCCGCTCGGTGGCGGACGTCACCGGGTCGACGGCGCAGCGCGTGGTGGCGACGGCGTCCCCGAGCAGGTCGGCGACGACGGCCAGGACTTTGTGTGCGCCGATGTCGACGGCCAGGACGTATCCCGCCTCGGCGCGGAACCGGAACCTGCGGGCCGGGCGGCCCACCTGGCGCGGTCCGTCGCCGTTCGGGAGAACCTCGACGGCCCAGCCCTGATCCAGGAGATCGTTGACGACGTCCTCGCAGGTCGGGCGGGACAATCCGGCGAGTTTGACGAGCTCGGTCAAGGTGAGCGTGCCGCCGCTGTGCAGACTGCGCAGCACCGCCACGGAGTTGAGCCTGCGCAACTGCGAAGGGTCCCCGCCTCGGGCATTGCCCACAGCTTCCTCGTTTCGCTTTGGCTCTTGACAGGGTCTCGAGAGCGCTACTACCTTCCGACCCACCAAATATTAAAAAAGGTTTCATAAAAAAACAAGCTAGACACCCATCCGACCTATCAGACCTCGAACTCATGTCGGGGCAAGGAGGGATCCACATGCGCAAGATACTGGCCCCCAGCGCGATCGCGGTCACCGCGGCCCTGGTGCTTGCCGGCTGTGCCGCCGGCGGCAGCGGCGGCAAGGCATCCACCGGAAGCGGAACGAAGGCCGGCGTCACCCTGACCTTTCTGACCTTCGAGACCCCGAACCTGACGGCGAAGTACTGGGACGATGCCATCGCGCGGGCCTCGGCGAAGGTCCCGGGCGTCAAGATCAAGAAGTTGGTCGCGCCGTCGGCCGACCGGGTCGGGTACGCCAAGCAGCTCGCGGCGTCCGGCCAGCTCCCGGACATCATGATCGCGGTGTCGCCGAACGGCTTCGCGCAGGCCGGGCAGCTCGCGGCGTGGAGCGAGGGCCAGCTCACTGACTTCGTCTCGCCGCACGCCAACCCGGTCGGCGGCAAGGTCTACCAGCTGCCGTACAACACGCAGCCCACGCCGTTCGTGTACTACAACAAGGCCGACTTCGCCGCGGCCGGGATCACCGCGGAGCCGAAGACGTACCAGGACCTGTTGGACGACTCCGCGAAGCTGAAGGCCAAGGGGATCACCCCGTTCGTCGTCGGCGGCGGCGGCAAGGACACCTGGGCCGACATGTACCCGCTGATCGGCGCGGTGGCCACCGACACGTACAAGCAGACGCCCGGCTGGCTCGCGCAGAAGGCCGCCGGCACGGCGAAGTTCACCGACCCGGCATTCACCAAGGCCGCCGCGAAGATCGCGGATCTGGCCAAGGCCGGCTACATCGACGCCGCCGGGCTGTCGCGGTCCTACGCCGACGACGAGCAGGCGTTCCGTGACAACAAGGGCGCGATGTACCCGATGGGCTCGTGGTTCGCCGCGTCCGCGGACGCCAAGGCGCCGAGCTTCGGCGTCGGCGTCTTCGCCTGGCCCTCGGACGACGGCACCCTCGCGGTCCCCGCCTACACCGGCGGCGGCATGAGCGTCTCCTCCAAGGCCGCGGACGTCCCGCTGGCCCAGAAATGGGCGCTGGCGTTCATGCTCGACAAGACGTCGCTGGACAACTCGGTGAAGACCGACGGCTCGATCATCGCGCTCAAGGACTACACCCCGCCGGCCGGCATGGGCCCGGTCTACACCGAGACCGTCAACCTCTACCAGGCCGCTGTGAAGGCCAACGGGATCGTCAATGCCTTCTCGATCGAGACCGGCGACGGCTCGATGCCCGCCGGGCTGGCCGACAAAGCCGCGGCCGGCGTCGCGGACCTGATCAACGGCAAGAAGTCGGCCTCCGGGTTCGGATCCTTCCTCGACGCCGAGTGGACCAAGGCCAACCAGTAGGCCTTCCGCACCGCCGCACAGACCCCCGATGAGCGTGGAGGGGGACATCTGCGGGAGCGGACAGCAGTCGCCCGCTCCCGACGGATCCGGACCCCCAGACCTGGCCAGACCAGCCGTTCGACGAGAAGGCGAAGCCGATGTCCACCACTCTCGCGCCGCCCCCGCGCGGCGAGACCACCCAACGGCCGGGCGGGGCGCCGTCCCGCCGCCGGTCGACCCGGCTCCCCAAAGCACTGCACTTCCTCACCTTCGGCGCGCCGGGCCTGGCGGTGTACCTGGTCTTCGTCCTGGTGCCGATCGCGATGGCGGTCGGCACCAGCCTGACCAACCGGAACCCGGCGAACCCGCCGACCAAGTGGGTCGGGTTCCTCAACTACACCCGGCTGTTCTCCGACGACGACTTCCTGAAGTCCTTGCAGAACACGCTCGTCATCACCGTGATCGTGACGGTCGTGGCGAACGTCGGCGGTCTGGCGATCGCGATGCTCCTGGACCGGCGCGGCAAGCTCTACAACGCCCTGCGCGCGGTGTTCTTCACACCGGTGATCCTGTCCTCGGTCGTGGTGTCCGTGATCTGGCAGGCGATCCTGTCCGACGACGGCCTGCTGGATTCGATGCTGCGAAGCCTGGGCGTGAAGCACCCGCCGGGCTGGCTGTCGAACCCGGACTACGCGCTGTACTCGGTGGCGTTCATCATCACCTGGCAGATGCTCGGATTCTGCGTCGTGGTCTACCTCGCCGGCCTGCAGGGGGTTCCGCAAGAGCTGATGGAAGCCGCCGAACTGGACGGAGCGGGCCCGGCGGCACGGTTCACGAACGTCACCTGGCCGATGCTGGCCCCGGCGCTGACGATCAACACCGTCATGCTCCTGATCACGGGCTTCAAGGCTTACGACCAGGTCCAGGTCATCACCAACGGTGGGCCGGGCAACGGCACGACGTCCACCGTCGCCTTCGATGTGGTGCAGACGACGTTCACCGGCAACCACATCGGCTACGGCTCGGCGATGGCCGTCGTCATGCTCGCGATCATCGCGGTCGTCTCAACAGTCGTCCTCCGGGTTCTCCAGCGACGGGAGATCACGCTGTGAACACCCTGACACCCATCCGCACCGGCCCTGCGAAGACATCCTGGTTCCGGCCTGTCGCGGCACTGCTGGTGACGGCTGTCTTCTTCCTGCCGCTGTATCTGGTCCTGGCCAACGTCTTCAAGCCCGGCGCGGACATCACCGCACACCCGGTCAGCCTCCCGATCCCACCGACCCTCGCGTCCGTCAAGGCCGTGCTCACGCGCCCGGACCACCTGTTCTGGTACGGCCTGGTCAACAGCGTCGAAGTCACCGCGATCTCCATCACGGTCCTGACGATCGTCTCGGCGATGCTCGGCCACTACCTGGCACGCGCCAAGGGCGTCATGCCGAAGGCCGCGCTCGCAATCCTGCTGTCCGGCCTCATGATCCCGCCCTCGGTGATCCTGGAGCCGGTGACCGACGTCCTGCGCAACCTCGGCCTGATGACGACGGTGCCGGGCCTGGTCCTGGTCAACGTCGGCTACTACGTCCCGTTCGGAGTGTTCGTCTTCATGGGCTTCGTCAAGACGATCCCGATCGAGCTGGAGGAGGCGGCCTCCTTGGACGGCGCGGGCCGGTTCCGCACCTTCTGGCAGGTCGTGTTCCCGCTGCTGCGCCCGGCCTCCGCGTCCGTCCTGATCTTCCTGGGTGTGTGGGTGTGGAACGACTTCCTGAACCCCCTGATCATCCTCGGCCCGGAAACCGGCACGACGGTCACCGTCGGCATCTACCGCGCGATCGGCGAGCACCAATCGGACTTCGGCGCTGTCTTCGCCCTGATGTTCCTCGCGACGCTGCCGATCCTGGTCTTCTACCTGGCGTTCCAGCGCCACTTCGTCAAGGGCCTGACCGGCGGGGCGACCAAGGGATGACCCTCCAGGAACACCGATCCGCCGCCAAAGAACTCACCACGGGAGCACCTCCTTTGACCAGCACCACGGACGCCGTGCCGATGGACCTCATCACCGGCGACCTGTCCGCACCGATGGACCGCCCGCTGTCCGTCGTCGTGCTCGGCGCCGGGGCGCGCGGCTCGGCCTACGCCGATCTGGCGGCCACCCGGCCCCAGCAGGCGCGGGTCGTCGCCGTCGCCGAGCTACGCGACGGCGTCCGCGCCGCCTTCGCCGCCCGCCACGACATCGACGCGAAATTCCGCTTCGCCGACTGGCGCGACCTGCTGGACCAACCGCGGCTGGCCGACATCGCGATCATCGCGGTCCAGGACGCCGACCACGTCGAGGCCGCGGTCGGGCTGGCGGACCTCGGATACCAGCTGCTGCTGGAGAAGCCGATGGCGACGTCTGAGGCGGACTGCGACGCGATCGCCGAAGCTGCGCGCCGCAACGGCACGGCTCTGGCCGTCTGCCACGTCATGCGCTACACCCCCTACACCCTGGCCCTGAAGCAGCTGCTGCTGGAAGGCACGATCGGCGACATCGTCTCGGTCCAGCACCTGGAGCCGATCGGCCACTACCACTTCGCGCACTCCTTCGTCCGGGGCAACTGGCGCACCGAGTCGCAGTCGTCACCGCTGCTCCTGGCCAAGTCCTGCCACGACCTCGACTGGCTGTGCGACATCGTCGGGGGACGGGTGCGGCGGGTGTCCTCGTTCGGGTCGCTCACGCACTTCCGGCCGGAATCAGCCCCCGAAGGCGCCGGGGAGCGGTGCATCAGCTGCGCGGTCGAGGACGGCTGCGCGTTCTCGGCGAAGCGGATGTACACCGAAGGCCTGCGGCACGGCGGGACCAAGGCGTATTTCGCCCGGATCGCGACCGGTGGCGACCTGCGCCCGGAGACCCTGGAGGCAGCCCTGGCCGAGGGGCCGTACGGCCGCTGCGTCTACCGCAGCGACAACGACGTGGTGGACCACCAGGTCGTGAACATGGAGTTCGACAGCGGAGTGACCGTCTCGTTCACGCTGACTGCCTTCACGCCGCTGGAGAACCGGCACACGAAGATCTTCGGCACCCGCGGCCAGCTCACCGGCGACGGCCGCAAGATCGAGGTCTACGACTTCCTCACCGAGCGCACGACCGTCATCGACACGTCCCTGGACGGCTCCTCGGCCGCCGAGGGCCACGCCGGCGGCGACGCGGCCCTGCTCAACGCCTACCTCGACGCCCTGCACGGCGGCCGCCCCGAACTCATCGTGTCCGGCATCGACACCGCGGTGGCCGGCCACCGCGTGGTCTTCGCGGCCGAGCGGGCCCGGCACACCGGAACGGTCATCGATCTCTGAGACTCCGCCGCGCCGAGCACGAAGAACGCGGCGGGCGGTAGCACCCACATCCGCATCATCCGCATCCGAGCACATCCCGTGAAAGGACGCACCACGATGACTGCAAGAACGACCGAGCGGCACACAAGATCGAGAACTCGACTGGTGGTCGCCGGCACGGCCACCGCCCTGCTGATCGCCGGAACGGCCGGCCTGGCGGAGCCGGCCGTGGCGGCGTCCCCGGCGGCGGTCGCCCCGAGCGGTTCCGGCCTCACGGTCGACGCCGGCTATCTACGGGTCGGCCTGGACTCCACCGGCCAGGTCACCAGCCTCATCGACAGTCGCAGTGGGGCGAACCGCGTCGCTACCGGGCACGGCACGGCACCGTTGGTGAGCCTGGTCGTCGGCGGGCAGCAGGTGCAGCCCACCGCGGTCACGCTCGGCGCCGGCAACACCCTGGTGTTCACGAACGCCGCGGCCGGCTACGAGGTCGACGTGGCCGTTCAGGACCAGACGACGTATGCGACCTTCGCGGTCACCAAGCTGGTCGCGCCGACCGGCGCCGACGTCCAGACCCTGCTGTGGGGACCGCTCCCGACCAACGTCACCGGCACCCTCGGGGAGTCGGCCGGCGTCGCGCACGACGCCGGGTTCGCCATCGGGATGAAGCCGCTCACCGACCGCACGGAAGGCGGCTGGCCCCGCGAGGACACCACCCTGGGCTGGGAGGGCGAGGTCTCGGCGAACCCCTCCCACCTCCAGGTCGCACCCCTCGAAGAATGGAGCGCCGGTGCCTCGACCTCCTGGGGCACGCTGCTGCGCGCCTTCACCTTCGACTACACCAAGCAGCGCGCCCGGCGGAACAACTCCGGATACGCGATCCCGGTCGGCCCGCTCCCCGGTGCGCTGGGAAGCATCGTCGGCTCGAAGGTCGCGCTGTTCGGCACCACGCCGGACCTGGTGCCCACTGTGCTGTCGCAGATCGCCGGCGGCCAGAATCTGCCGTACCCGACGATCGGCGGCCAGTGGCAGAAGACCGCGCAGGCCACGTCGAAGTCCGTTCTGGTGCTGTCGGACCTGAACACCGGGAACGTCACCGCCGCGGGCAACTTCGCCAAGGCCGCGGGACTCGACAGCCTCTACTCGCTGCCCGGCGGCTCCGGCCCGTGGCAGTCGGCCGGGCACTACCAGTTCGGCGCGAGCTTCGGCGGCAGCGACAGCGGAGCCACAGCGTTGGTGAACGCTTCCAAGGCGAACGGCGTTGCGGTCGGCGCCCACACCCTGTCGGACTTCATCGACCCGAACGACGGCTACGTCACGCCGAGATTCAGCCCGGATCTCGCGCTCGGCCAGAGCACGACCTTGACCCGGCCGATGGCCGCAGGCGACACCACCCTCTACCTGTCGAGCTGCGCGCCGCTGGCCTCGGGGCTGTCCGGCAGATCCCTGCTGATCGGCGGCGAGATCGTGATCTACGCGGCGTCGAGCCAGGTCGGGAGCGAGTGCCAGGTCACCGGCCTGAACCGGGGCGGCTGGGGAACGGCCGCAGCCGTCCACGCGACCGGCGGCACCGTCGCCCGCGTGCCGCAGAACGGCTACGGCGGAGCACTCGGCGGACTCAACATCCTCGACGCCATCGCCACGCGCTTGTCCACCGCCTGGAACACGACCGGCATCACGACGATGTCGTTCGACGGGCTCGAATCCGCCTCGCAGTCGGGGTGGGGACAGTACGGCATGGCCCGCCTGGTGAACGCGACGCAGAAGCAGCTCGCGCACAAGGACGGATTCCTGTCGGAGACCAGCCGCATGGGCTCGAACATCTGGGACGGCCTGTCGCGGGCGAGCTGGGGCGAGGTCGGCGTCACCTCCATGAACCAGGTGTTCATCAACAACGCGTACTACCAGGCCAACTACCTCCCAGGGATGCTCGGCTGGATCTCACTGAAGGGCAGCAACAGCCTGGCGAGCGTCGAGGACAGCCTTGCGCGCGGCGCGGGCCTGAACGCCGGGGCGGGCTTCCAGACCTCGGTGTCCAACCTGACCGCCAACGGCCAGAACACCGCCACCCTGCTGAACGCGGTGAAGCAGTGGGAGACGGCCCGCAACCTCGGGGCCTTCACCGCCGCGCAGCGGGCCCAGCTCCGCGACCAGACGACGCACTGGCACCTGACGGTAGTGACCGCGGGCCGGTCGTGGTCGCTCCAGCAGCTCGACAGCTCGGGCGCCCCGATCGGCGCGGCGCAGACCGTGAGCGTCCCAGCCCCGGCCTTCGCCACGACCGCACTGCCGAGCATGACGGCGGGGCAGCTCTATGAGGCACGCGTAATCACGAACGTGCCCTCGACCGTCCGCTACACCGTCACCTCGGGCACCCTGCCCGCCGGCCTGCAGCTCAACGCCGACACCGGCGGCATCACGGGCGTCCCGACCTCGGGGACGGCGTCGACGTTCACCGTCACCGGCACCGGCGCACCCGGCACCGGCACCGCGCAGGCCACCTACACGATCGGCGCGCCGACGGGACCGACCACCGGACCGCTCGACGTCACCTCGGCCTTGAACAACGTGGGGATCACGTCGCAGAGCAATGTCGCGCCCGGCAACTTCGACGGGTACGGCAACAGCTTCTCGGCCGAGCAGCTGGCCGCGGCGGGTGTCACGCCCGGCTCGACGGTGACCTCGCAGGGATTCTCCTTCGTGTGGCCGAACGCGGCCATGGGCACCGCTGACAACGTCAAGGGTGCGGCGACGATCCCCGGAGGCAGTCGCGGCGGCAGCACCCTGGCGTTCCTCGGCTCGGAGGCCGGAGACGTCACCGGCACCGTCACGGTCATGTACACGGACGGCACCACGAGCACCGGCACCGTCGGATTCCCGAACTGGACCGACTCCAGCGCCACTGAGTTCGGCGCGACGCTGGCGGTCTCCACAACGGGCCGGAACAGGCAGAACGGGTACGGGAACACTGACCACGCCTATCGGGTGTTCTCCAACACCATCGCGATCAATCCCGCGAAGACCATCGGGACGGTGACCCTGCCGGGGAGCGCGGCGATCCACTTCTTCGCTCTGACTGTCGGGGCCTGACCTCAAGAAGGATCAGCGTCTTGTTGCGGTCCCGCGGCAGCAGCAGCCCGGCGAGGTACTCGCGGAACCCCCGGCGCTGTGCCAGGGTGGACAGCAGGTCATCGAAGCGTGCGGCGTAGGCCTCCAACGGGCCCGGAGCGGGCGGACACGGCAGACGACGGGTCATCACAAGCCCCGCGGAAGCGAGGCGACGTTCCTCCGGTTCCGGCCTACTACGGCTCTGATTCGCCGTCACCAAACCACCGCTAGTTGAAACAAGCTGGGGCCATGATGACCATCATGCAGTCGCACGGCTCCGAGTGACGGGGCTGTGCGCGGGACGCCGGGAATGCGGGGAATGCGCGGATGGACCTGGAGTTGCGGCACCTGCGGGTGCTCTGTGCCATCGCCGACTCCGGGAGCGTGAGCCGGGCGGCAGCGGTGCTCGGTTACTCGCAGCCGGCGATGAGCACGCAGCTTCAGCGGATCGAGCAGTTCTTCGGCGTCGCGCTCTTCGAGCGCAACGCCTGCGGTGTCGAGGCGACCCGGCGCGGCGTCGAAGTGCTGACTCAGGCGCGTGACGTGCTGGCGCGCGCGGACGCGATTGGACGCTGTCCGGCCCTGGAGAGCATGGGCGGACTGCGGAGGCTGCGACTGGCTGCCACCAACTCGCCTGTGTTGCCCGGTATGGTCGCCCGGCTCCGCAGCCTCATGCCCGAAGACGCACTCAAGGTGGGCAGTGTCTACGCGGTCTCGGAGATCGTCGAGTTGTTGGAGCAGGGCGAGTTGGACGCCGCGATCGGCGTGGACTACCCGGGGCGGGAACTGCGGCACGCCGCCACGGTCGGGCATCGTGGCATCGCCACCGAACCGACGTTCGTGGCCGTGCCCGCGCGGCACCGGCTCAGGCACCGCGCGGAGGTCGCCTTGGCCGACTTCGCTGAGGAGGCGTGGTTCGTGACCCCCGACGACGGGGTCGGCTGGCCCGGGGTGTTCTACGCAGCCTGCGCGGAGGCCGGTTTCACCCCGGCCGCGGTGCACGAATACCTCGGCGAACAGCTGCAGTTGCAGTACATGATCGCCGACGGCCTCGGCGTCGCCGTCGTGCAGGCGGCGACCCGGCCGATCCCCGGTGTGCTCGTCAAACCGCTGACCGGCACGCCGCTGTGGTGCCGTTACCTGCTCGCGTGGCGGCGGGAGAACGTCACCGACGCGCTCGCGGAGGTGCTCTTCAGCTCCGCCGCCGCGTCGTACCGGGACCTCATCGCTAAGGCGCCGCACTTCCAGACCTGGACGTCGCGGGGCTGAGCGGCTACGGCTGATGCCCGATGTTATAGCAGCATCCCGCACTGTGCTATATCCCACCTCATTGCCTGTGGTCCATGACGGTGAGACGGTGCATCTCACGCCTCAGCACCCCCCCGAGGCGCATCCGTCCACCAAGGAGTTGGGATGCGTCAACGCTTCTCCCTGCCCGGATTCCTGGCAGTCGTCCTGGCGGCGAGCACCGCGTTCGTCGGCCTGCTCGCCACGCCGAGTCTCGCGGCACCCGCTGCCCGACCGGTCCACTCGTCCCCGGGCCTGACCCGCCCGCTGCCACCAGCCGGCCAGCGGACCGGCAGCGCCGCCGACCAGGCAGCGGTGCAGGGACAGCGGCTCCCCGCCACGCCGGGTACAACCGCGCCGGCCGTTTCGCAGTTGGTCGGAGCCGACACGGGCCAGAGCCAGAGCACCGAACTCCCTGCCACGATATCCAAGCCGCCGCCAGAGGCGCTGCGTGGCGCGCCCATCCTGTCCATGCCAAGCGCCTCGACGCCACGGCCGGCCAGCACCAGGCCCGCAGTCACCAGCCGGGCTGCCAGGGCGAGCATTGCGGGCGCGCAGGCATGCACCACGGCCGACTTCGCCGGCCGGACCGGTGCCGCGCTGGTGTCTTACATCAAGACCGTGGACTGGTTCACCTGCATCAACCCGCTGTTCTCCCTGAGCGGCTCCGACGCGAACGCCGTGTTCAAGGAATCCCAGATGGCCGCGGTGGCCGGCGGCGTCGCGAGTGCGGCCTCCGCCTACACCGGCGACGACTCGGGCGGCATTTCCGAGTTGCTGTACTTCCTGCAAGCCGGCTACTACGTGCGGGACTTGCACCCCTCCGACGTCGGCACGTACGACTCCACGCTTACCAGCGCGGTCGAGTCCGGGCTCAACACGCTGTTCAGCAGTTCCCACTCCAGCGACGTCAGCGCGGGCAACGGCAGCGTGCTGTCCCACGCGTTCATCGTGACCAACAACGCCCAGGTCCCCGGCGACTACCTGAACGTCTACAAGCGGTACCTCAACGCCTACACCAGCGCCTGGGACGCCTACCCGGCCATGGACCAGGCATTGAACAGCATCTACTATCCGCTGTGGCGCGGATCCTGGTGGCTAATTCAGGCGACGAGGGAGAGATTCAGTCGGGCGAGGTGGCTGGTGCGGGTGCGGTCGATGGGGTGGCCGTTCCACCAGGCATCAAGACGGATCAGGTTCAATGCCACCGCGCTGTAGACGTGGTCGAGGTGAGTTTTCTTCAGACCGTGGTAGCGGGCACGGCGGATGCCGGTCACGGTGGTGGCCTGGTGGATGGTCCCTTCAACTCCGGCGCGTATCGCGTAGTTGCGCTTCCACTCGTCGGTCTCCTGCTGGGCACGCGCACTCTTCAGTGCCTCGTGCATCTCCTGGGGTTGCAGGGTGAGTTGACGGAGCTCAAGCTTCGAGGTGGTGCACTTCGGCCGTAGTGGGCAAGGACCGCAGACCGTAGGGGAGAAAACGACCACCCGTCTTGGCGAGGCCGCCTTGACGGCAGGGGCTCCAAGTCGTGCTCGTCTGCCCGGCCGGGCAGACGACCTCCCGGCCCTGCCAGTCGATGCGGAAGTCGTGGGTGGCGAAGCCCTCCTTAGCCCTGCCCTGGCGGGTCTGGTCGCTCAGCATCGGGGTGACCAGCACGACACCGAACCGCTTCACGGAGCCCACAATCAGCTCGGCCGAGGCATATCCGCTGTCCAGGTAGTGCTCCCCGGGCAGCAGTCCGCGTCGCTGGAGGACCTGGTGGACGGTGTCGAGCATGGCGTTGTCGGCGACGGTGGCGTCCGTCGTCGTGACGTTCGTGACCAGGTTCGGCCGGACGGCCCTGTGTCGTCGCGGACGCGCATCGCCGTTGTTGCCGCTCGCGGCCGGTTCAGCGGCCTGGCACGTCTCACTGATATGGATCTTGAAGCCGTTCCACAGAGTGTCGCCCTTGACGCTCCGGCGGGCATCGATGTCATACGGCGACGTCACACGCCGTTGGCCGGGCGGGAGACCGTCCACCTTCGCCTCCCGCCGCTTGACCACCTCCCGTCCACTGCCCGACACCGTGCGGGTATAGCTCTGCACCAGCACGCACCGCAAAACCTGGACAGCCGGCAGGTCCCGCAGCCACACCGGGGACACGGGTGCGTGGACCGCGGTGAGCAGGGCGAAGCCGTCCTGGCCGTAGTCGACAGCCAGCCGGGCGCGTTTGACCTTGGACGCGGGCGCGTGCCAGCCGGGGACCCGGTCGCCGTAACGCCGGCTCCAGGAGGGCACGTCGATCACCTGCTCCACCCAGCGCGGAGCCGCACAGACCAGTGCCTCCAGGGCGGCGCGGACCGTCTCACCGACCAGATCCAACTGGCTCAGATCCCGAACCGCCGAGATCACGTGAGTGGAGTCGGTACGCTGCTTGCCGCCGGCGCCCACCACCCCCTGCTCAACCAACCGGGCCAGCAGCAGATCCAGCACCTTCTCCTCCAGGCCGTGCGCGACCACCCGGGAGCGGAACTCCGAGAGCACGCTGTGGTCGAACCCCGGATCCTGAAGGTCCAGCCCGAGCGCGTACTTCCACGCCAGGTCCGTCCGCACCGCCTCGGCGGCCTGCCGGTCGGTGAGGTTCTCCGCCTTCTGCAGCACCGTGACCAGCGCGAGCCGCCCCGGTGACCAACCCGGCTTGCCGCGCTGCCCAAACGCTACCGAGAACTCACCGTCGGCGAACAACTCACCGAACCGGTCACGGACCCTCACCGCGAGCGGGACCTCCCGCCGGCCCCCATACATCGCCCCGATTGCGGCAGCAATCTGCGGGTCCGGCTCCGGCCAGGGCTGCGGCTGCACCGACACCACGCCTCCATCCTGCAGGCAGACACCACAAGACTGCCGCAACCCCCAGAATCCACCCACGACATGACTCACACTCACCAATCCACCGAATTAGCCACCAGGATCGGCGCGGTCCCGAAATACCGGCCTTCGTGACCGCGGTCACCGCAGACTCCAGCATTGCAGACACGCTGAACACCTTCACGCTCAACCACCGCGACCTGCTCGGCGGGCGCAACGACATGCTGGACTGGAACGCGGGCAACGTCATGGCCCGCCTGCTCATGATCCCGGCGCTGCAGGCGAAGATCCGCCCGCTGGCCAAGGGTCTGCTGGACGCTTCGTCCATCACCGGCCCCACGGCCAACCTATGGGTCCACGTCGCCTTCCGAACCGCTGTCGCCGACACGGCCGCGCAGTGCTCCTACTACGGCACCTGCAACCTGAAGGCCCGGCTGACCGCGGTCTCCCTGCCAATCTCCTACCCCTGCAGCAACTTCACGATCATGGCGGAGTCGCTGACGGCAACGGAGCAGACCGACGTCTGCACCAGCCTGAAGAACCAGCTCCCGTACTACCACGCCCTCGTCAAGGACAACGGCCCGATCCCCGGCCAGCACTTCGCGGTCAAGATGGTTATCTACGGAAGCAAGACCGACTACTCGACCTACTCTTGGGCGATCTTCGGCAACGACACCAACAACGGCGGCGAGACCCTGACCGGCACGCCGACAGACCCCAACAACATCGCCTACTCCATCCTCTACCAGAAGCCGTCCGACAACGGCTTCACGGCCCACGCCTGGAACCTCAACCACGAGTACACGCACGTCCTCCAGTCCATCTACGACATGAAGGGCACCTTCACCCAGGAGATCGCGGTCCCGGACATCTGGTGGATCGAGGGCCAGGCCGAGTACGTCTCCTACGGCTACCGCGGCGTCACCGACACCGGGGCGGTCACCGCGGCGGCCAAGCACACCTACGCACTGAGCACACTGTTCCAGAGCACCTACGGCAACAGCGACCAGACCCGCGTCTACCCCTGGGGTTACCTGGCGGTCCGGTACATGCTCGAGAAGCACCCGACGGACATCCAGACCATGCTCGCGCACTTCAGGACCGGTGACTACACCGGCGGCTACAACGTCTACAACGCCATCGGCAGCGCCTACGACGCGGACTTCAACAGCTGGCTCGACGCCTGCGCGGCCGGCGCCTGCACGGCGGGCGGGACACCGAGCGGGACACCGACGGCCGGGTTCAACGCGGCGGTCTCGGGCCTGACCGTGCGGCTGACCGACCGGTCCACCGAGTCCGGCAGCGGCAGCATCACCTCCTGGGCCTGGAACTTCGGCGACGGGACCACCGCCGGCACGGCCAACCCGTCCAAGACCTACGCCGCACCCGGCACTTACGCCATCTCCCTGACCGTCACCGACAGCAACGGGCACACCGCCAGCACCACCGTGCCGGTGACCGTCAGCGGCGGCGGCACACCGCCGTGCACGAACCCCGACACCCGGATGATGGGACAGAACTGCTCCCGCGCCAACCAGTCGGCCTCGGCCGGACACCTGGACTACCTCTACCTCTACCTGCCCGCCGGCACGACGACCCTCAAGGTCACCACGAACGGCGGCACCGGCAACGCGTACCTGTACTACAACGCCAACGCCTGGGCGACGAACACCGCCTACACGGCGTCGTCCACCCAGGCCGGCAACGCACAGAGCATCACCGTCACCAACAGCACGGCGGGCTATCGCTACCTCAGCCTGTACGCCCACACCGCGTTCAGCGGGGTCACCGTGACCACGCAGTACTGACAGACCAGTAGGACGCGCAACTCCTGCCAGGAGTTGCGCGTCCTACACCACAGCTATCGGGGCGGACCGGCACACGTCATCGCCGGTCGGCTCCTGGCGGATACGGGTGATCTTGGCCGAGAACTCCTACCAGGGGCTTCTTCATGTCGTGCGGCACCCCAACTGGCCATTCCGCTGGGCGGGCCGCTCTGGTACTGGCGGCAGGCATCAGGCGCTGCCCACGGTGCGGGGGCGCAGACGGTGGAGCAGGAGGCCGAGCCCGTATGCGAGGGGGTAGGTCATAGCGATCCAGATCAGGTACTGCCCCACCACCCTGTAGCCGAGCATCGGCAGCACGGCCCAGGGCAGCGAGGCCACGAGTATTCCCGCCATCCGGTGGTCCCGCCCTCCTTGCGCCGCAACGGCAACGAGGAGCGCCCCCGCCAGCAGGAGCAGTGTCCAGGTCGTCTGCCCGAGCATCAGCGCCGGAGCCACGGCCCTGAGACCAACCAGCGGAACGACCAAGAGCAGCGTCATCCCGGCCGCCTGCCTGCGGGCCGTGCCCGAATCGGGCCGCAGGTCCGGCGGGCAGCCCAGGATCAGGGCGACGACCAGAGCGACATGCAGCAGTCCCGGCATGACTGCGGCAGTCGGGTTCAGCAGCACGCCCGCCAGTGTCACCACCGCGGCGGCCGTTGCCAGCAGCCGCGCCCACTGCCAACGGCCGAGGACCGCGCCGATGGCCGTCAGCGCCATCAGGGCGGATGCCGCCAGTTCCACCTTCCCGTGGCCGAAGCGCCAGAGAGGGTCGGAGAAGTACATCCCGGTGGCGATCCATAGGGCCACCATGAGCGCGTGCCCTGCCGCGATCCCCACCACGTACGGCGCCGCTGCGCCAAGTGCCCGCCCCGCCGGGTCCCCCGAGGTAGCCCGGAGCCGGACGCGCAGCGCGTGCCCTGCGAGGTCCGCAGCTTCCCGCAGCCGGGCCGTTCGACCGGCGGCGGCGATGGCGTCTGCGTACGTGCCGGCCAGCTCGTCGCCGTGGAGCTGTCGGTATGCGGCCGGGTAGAGGCGCAGCAGGCGGCTGTCTTCACGATTCACGTGGTGGCCCCCTTCGGGGTGATTCGGGGGAGGCGGAGAGCAAGGCCCAGGCGGCGTTGTGCCTCGGCGGCGGTCGCACGCAGGCGTTCTGCCTCGGCGGTGAGCGTCGTACGGCCGCACGCGGTGAGGGCGTACGAACGGCGCAGGCGCCCGTCGACGGCCTCTTCGCTGTAGATCTCGATCAGCTCCTCCTTGAGGAGGCGGTCGAGTGCGCCGTACAGGGTGCCGGTGCGCAGTCGCACCCGGCCGCCGGAGATGGCGAGGACTTCCTGGACGATCGCGTACCCGTGGCGCGGCCGGTCCGCGAGCGCGGTCAGCAGCAGCAGGGTCGGTTCCTGCATCGGACGGTCTGTCATGACAGCACCATAAGTCGTCCAACGGCATATGTCACTGGTCGACCTATGGGGGATCGTGGCAAAGACCGCCCCATCATCGATGTTCGCCACCCCGCAACCCTGCGGCCGCACTCGCGGCGCCGGCAGCAACGGCCTGGCGATCTCCCACAAGCCATCCGGAACAATCCATCCCCACCGCCCACTCCCCCAACCCACCACAACGATCAACTGACCATGTAGGACACCGTCTTAATCAGACCCTGTGACGGCAGCGGAATCGCTGGATGGGGTGAGGCGCCGCAGACGGCGGGCCGATCCAGAGGCTCGCCCCCGGCCAGAGCTTCTGCCTCGACCGCGCCGCCCTGCCCTTCAGCCTCGCCGCAGGCGACGACCCGTGCATGTTCACCCGCTGGCGCCCCCGCCACTGACCGCTCCCGATCACGCGCGGCTGGGGACGCCTCCTGCTCTGCGGCCAAGGGCCCTTGCCACCTGCCATGATGTTTCTCATGCCGTCACTGCCGATCCCGTGCCCCGCCCACCTCATCCCGGACGCCACGGGTCTCGACGCGT
>NZ_JAAIKO010000072.1 GCF_016107395.1 Streptomyces fildesensis | reverse complement strand
AGCTCCTGCAAGACCTCCGTGCCACCAATCCCACCCTGACGACCTCGCCACCCGGCCACTCCTGACCGGACCGCGGGCCCGAACCTTGCGGAGCCGACCATGACCGATGCCGCCCGCCCGACCGTCGCCGACGCCATGGCGCTCCCCGAGCTACAGGTGAGCGACCACACGACCATCGACCGAGCCCTCGCCGTGCTCCACGGCGCCCGCACCGACCACGTCCTCATCCGCGACGACGAGGGTCACTGCGCCGGCATCGTCACCCGAGATCAGCTCACCGCCCACAGCGCCCAGCCCTGGTATACCGAGGCCACCCGCGTGCGCGACATCCCCCACGACTGCAGTCCCTTCGCCCTCTCAGACATGCCCCTCAGCGAGGCCGAGGCCACTATGCGCGAGAGGTCACTGGCCGTGTGGCCCGTAGTGGACGACGACGGCGTTGCGCTCGGCGTCCTCACCCTCGGTCCGAATCCAAGGACGGCGGCGTGACGGCCACCGGCGCAGCAGCTGGAAGCGGTTCCGCCGAAGAAACGCTCACCTGTCATGCTGTGGCCAACCTGCGGCCCGGGCGGGGAACTGGGCCCTACCGCCCGCAACATGCCGCCTAGCGGTGCCTGCCCCTGCATTACGGTCCCACCGCAGGCACAGCTTGCGCGTTCCCGCTCTGCACAGGCTCTATAGTTGCTAACATTGGCAATTAACGAGTCTCGTAGATTCAGGTGGCCAACGGACCACCCCAGAGGGCCAACTTCCTGCGCCCGCCTGGTTCGACCTGACACCCACGAACGGCGGCCGCCCTGCAGGAGAACCCCCGCTCCGGCAATGCGGGGTGGCCGCTGCACCACGTGCAAGGCGCACCATCGATCGACGGGCAAGGGCCTGGATGATCCTGCTGCGCGGGATCCGCGACACCGGGCGGGTCGCGGAGGCCTCATCGCCACGACTCGTGCCGGATCCGCCTCCCGGCACGCGGACGCAACGCTGGTCACCGGACCATGACACGGAGCATTGCCGAGCCGCTGCACCGAACCGTCGCGGCAATGCCCCAGCCCTCTGAGGGTGGCGGTAGTTGATCGCGCGATCGACTGTGGTGAGTTCGCCAACGGCCACGGCACCCGGGGCGCGGTACCGGACGTCGCGCCACGGCGCTTCACCGGATGACCTGATCCCCGTTGACTGCGTCATCCGCTCCCTGGTCCGCGTGAAGTTCTGCCAGCAGTCCCTCCTGGCCCGCCAGCAACTGCCCCAGGGTCCGCCGTGCGGCTTGCAGCAGATCCGCCACATCCGCGCCCGCCAACTCATAGTTCACGGTTGCCCCCGAACGGCTGGCGACCACGATCCCCGAACGTCGCAGAACAGCCAACTGCTGCGAAAGGTTCGACGGCTCAACCTCAATTGCGGCCAGGAGATCCCGAACCGGCATGGGCCCAGCCTGGAGGAGCTCCAGCACACGGATGCGTACCGGATGCCCCAGCATTCGAAAGAACTCCGCTTTCGCCTGATAAAGCGGAATCTGCACGTTTGGCAACGTCTCATCTCCCACCTTCTGCAGCCTTCGCTTACGCCGAGCTCCGCCACGAACGCTGGGCAGCGTTCCGGTCCCCCAGCCGCTGCCCTCACGCCACGCGAGTCGACCTGTTCACACCTCACATCGATGAATGGCCTCGTCACACCTCGCCAGTCGATCCTCATCCATTAAGCAGTCCGTTAAATGCCAAATTGAAGAACTCTTCAAGTGTAAGTCATGTTGGGCCGGTCGGACGGGCCTGCTGGTCACCCGGACCGCCCGACCAGCCGAACGATGAACACCAAGGCCCAACCCTGTGAACATCGCCGCCACCACCGCCGCGTGATGGCCAGGGTTCATGGGGCCGGTCGGGCCCTTGGCAGGGCCCTGCGGCCCCTCCCCCAGCGGGTTCACGGCCTTCAGGCTGGAACGGAGCCGGTCCGCCGGCCACCGGCGGGCTCGGGGACGGAGCGCGCTGCCGCGCCGCACCGAATTCGCCGGCTGTGAAAGCTGTCAGGAGACCTGTGATGACCGAACGCGTACTCGTCGCGTATGCATCGAAGAACGGCTCCACCGCGGGCATCGCCACGATGATCGCCGAGGCGCTGCGTGAGCAGGGTCTGGCGGCGGAGGCCCGGGCTGTCGGAGAAGTGCAGAGAGTCGGCCCCTACGACGCTGTTGTCCTCGGCAGCGCCCTGTACGCGGGCCGGTGGCGGCGCGAGGCGGTCCGCTTCGCCGGGCACCACGAGGCGGATCTGACCGAGCGGCCCGTCTGGCTGTTCAGCAGCGGACCTCTCGACGCCACAGCCCGTGGAGGCCTCATCTCTCCGGTGTCAGGTGTCCAGCGCCTCGTCGACCGTCTCAAGGCCCGCGGACACGTCACGTTCGGCGGCTGCCTGCAGGACGGCGCCAAGGGCCGGATCGCCCGCATGATCGTCAAGTCCGGCCGGGGCGGTGACTTCCGCGACCCGGAGCAGATCCGGCTGTGGGCACGCGGTGTCGCACGCGAACTGGTCAAGGAGGTCGCGACACCGTGAAGAAGCAACTGCGGTGGCGGCAGCGGCGGAGCAATCCGCTGTGCCGCCGCTCGGACGTGATCGAGAGTTGGGTGAACCTGGCAACGGCACTTGCGCTGTTGCTCCTTCTGCCCGCGGCCGCCTTCACCGCCGGGCGCGCGGCCCACACCGCCGCACTCCAGGCCTCGAAGGAGCAGCGGGCGTCGCGGCATCCCGTAACTGCGGTCCTGCTGGAGAACGCGCCGGAGGCGGTTCCGCGACCGGGCGGCGGCACTGTGCACTATGACGTCAAGGTGCGCTGGACCGCCGCCGCCGGAACCACGGGGACCGGTGCGGTGCAAGCAGATGCCGGAAGTCTGCGCGGTTCGAGGACCACGGTGTGGCTGGACCGGACCGGCCGGCAGGTCCCGGCGCCCGTGGCCGGCGAAGAGCTCACGTCGATGACGTTGGTCGGTGGTGCGCTGGGCGTCGGCTGCGCGGCATTCGCGATCGTCATGGTGCGCGGACTGGTCCGCCGGGGTGCCGATCGGCGGCGCATGACGGAATGGGAAAGGGCCTGGGCGTTGACCGCTCCCGAGTGGGGCCGGCGTCCGGTGTGACGACGAACCGCGCCTCGACGCCAGCACCGAACAGGTCGGACTCAACGTACCCGGCCGGCTGAACGGGCCCTCGGAGTAGGGACGTTCGGCCCGGTCGTCGGGACTGCGGGCCCCTGCGGTCCCGGCTGCCGCGACGGCACATTGAGAGCGGACGCGGTTGCCGCGTCCCTCCTCCAGATCCCGGAAGGGGCACCGCCATGATGGCGCTGATGTGGATGGCGGAATGGCCGCCGGCCCGCCACGCCTCCGACGGAACGCTGAGCATGTCCAGCAACCCGCTCGTCGACCACCACCTGCTCTACGCGGCGGTCATGATCGCGCTCGCCGTCGCCTCCGCCGGCACCGTCTGGGGCCTCGGCCGGATCTGGGCGCGACTGCCGGTCGTCCGCGACCACCGCAGGCTGCTCTGACCCCCACCCCGACACCCGCCCAGCACCGTTGCGTCCAGCCACGTCGCACGACCCGGCGGGACACGACGGACCATCACCGACCGAACGAGGAGACGTCATCATGGCCATACGTGTAGGCATCAATGGATTCGGCCGCATCGGGCGCAACTACCTGCGCTGTGTCCTGGACCGGGCAGACGCCGGCACCGCCCCGGTCGAGGTGGTGGCCATCAACGACATCGCCCCGGCCGCGACACTGGCCCACCTGCTGGAGTTCGATTCGACCTTCGGACGCCTCGGACGGGCGATCAGCCACGACGAGGAGTCGATCACGGTCGACGGCCGGCGCATCGTGGTGACCGCGGTCCGCGATCCGCCGGAACTGTCCTGGGGTACCTACGGGGTGGACATCGTCATCGAGTCCTCGGGCCGCTTCCGGACCCGCGACGAGGCATCGCTGCATCTGAAGGCCGGGGCTCGCAAGGTGTTGATCTCCTCGCCGGCCAAGGACGTGGACCTCACCGTGGTCATGGGCGTCAACGAGACCGACTACGACCACGGCCGGCACCACATCGTGTCGAACGCGTCCTGCACGACCAACTGCGTCGTACCGATGGTCCACGTTCTGCACGAACGCTTCGGGATCATCAAGGGCATGATGACCACCGTCCACGGCTACACCAACGACCAGGCACTGCTCGACGGCCCCCACAAGGACCTGCGGCGCGCCCGGTCCGCCGCCGTGAGCATCATCCCGACCAGCACGGGCGCCGCCCGCGCAGTGGGCATCGTGCTCCCCGAACTGGCCGGGGTCCTGGAGGGCATCGCGGTACGGGTTCCGGTGGAGGACGGGTCCCTGACCGACCTGACGGTGCTGCTCCGGCAGGACGTCACCTCCGAGGAGGTCAACGCGGCATTCACGGAGGCCGCCGAGGGGACGTTGCGAGGCGTCCTGCGAGTGACCGACGCGCCGATCGTCTCGCGCGACATCATCGGCGACCCGGCGTCGTGCATCGTTGACGCGGGGCTCACCCAGGCGCAGGGTGATCTGGTGAAAGTCTTCGGCTGGTACGACAACGAGTGGGGTTACAGCAACCGCCTGCTGGACCTCACCACCTACGTCGCGGCCCGGCTGTGACGACGGCGGGCCACGACGCCGCGCGACGGCTGCGCCCCCTGACGAAGGAGAACGCCGACGCGTCAGCGGCGACGCCGATGCTGCCGATCCTGCAGTCGGTCCGGGCCGTGGTGTTCGACACCGACGGGGTCATCACCGACTCGGCCCGGGTGCACGCCGCCGCCTGGCAGACCGCATTCGACGCCTGCCTGCGGGCAGCGGGAGACGACCGCCCGTTCGACCCGGTGGAGGATTACCGGCGCTACGTCGACGGTAGGAGCCGCCTCGACGGCGCGGCCGCCTTCCTCGCCTCGCGCGACCTGCGGCTTCCCCTGGGCGATCCCGACGACCCGCCCGGAACGAGCACCGTGCAGGCGGTCACCGCCCGCAAGGAGCAACTGTTCACGCGGCAGCTGCGGTCAGGTGGCATCGCCGCCTGGCCGGGCACCGTGCGGGTACTGCACGCGCTGCGTGCCGCCGGTGTGCCCTGCGCCGCCGTATCCGCCTCCCGCCACGCGCCCGAACTCCTCGCGGGCGCGGGCGTACAGGACCTGTTCCGGACCGTGGTGGACGGCAAGGAAGCCGCCCGGTTGAAACTGGCGGGAAAACCCGACCCTGCACTGTTCCTGGAAGCCGCCCGTCGCCTGGGCGTACCCGCGGCGGAAGCGGCCGTGATCGAGGACTCTCTGGCGGGCGTGGAAGCGGGCCGGCGGGGCGGCTTCGGCCTGGTGGTCGGCGTCGACCGCACCGCGGGACCGACCAGCGCCACCGATCTGCGCGAACACGGCGCGAGCATCGTGGTCCGCGACCTGGCCGAACTGCTGATCGGTGGAGGAAGCTGACGATGCCGGACCGGACCTGGAACTATGAGGGATACGACCCAGCGCAGGAGCGGCTGCGCGAATCGCTGTGCACCCTCGGCAACGGCTACTTCGCCACCCGCGGCGCCGCCCCCGAGGAGGAGGCGGGCACCGCGCACTATCCGGGGACCTACGCGGCGGGCTGTTACAACCGGCTGACCTCGAACATATCCGGACGTACGGTCGAGAACGAGGACATCGTCAACCTGCCGAACTGGCTGCCGCTGCGCTTTCGCGCCCGTGACGCGGCCTCCGACCCGGATCCCGACGGCGGCACCGCGCCCGGCCCCTGGTTCTCCCCCGACGACGGTTCGCTGCTGGAGTACCGACAGGTCCTGGATCTGCGCCAGGGAACGCTGACGCGACGGATGCGGCTGTGTGACGTGCGGGGCCGCCGGATCACCGTGGTGCAGTCCCGACTCGTGCACATGGGCGATCCACATCTGGCCGCCCTGCGAACCGAGTTCACCGCCGAGGGCTGGGCAGGCGAGCTGGAGGTGGAATCCGCCCTCGACGGCGATGTCACCAACTCGGGCGTCGACCGCTATCGCGATCTGAACGGCCGGCACCTCGGCCGCTGGCACACCGGGGTCACCGCGCCGGACACCGTGTGGCTGGAGTGCCGCACCACCACCTCCGACATCCTCATCGCGTTGGCCGCCCGAACCCAGGTGGCCGGCAGCATCCCCACCTCGGTACGGCTCGTCGCAGGGGACCGCACCGCCACCCATGCGCTGAGGCTGCCGATCGCGCCCGACGCCCCTGTCGTCGTCGAGAAGACCGTCGGCCTGCACACGTCGCGCGATCCGGCGATCAGCGATCCGCTGCACGCGGCCATCGGCCGGGTGCGGCGGGCCGGCGACTTCACCACGTTGCTCGCGTCCCACGAAGCCGCGTGGGAGCGCCTGTGGCAGCGGGCGGAGCTGGAGGTGCCGGGCGAGGCCGGGGAGGTGCTGCGGCTGCATCTGTTCCATGTGCTGCAGACGCTCTCCCCGCACACCGCCGATCTCGATGCAGGCGTGCCGGCCCGCGGGTTGCACGGCGAGGCCTACCGCGGCCATGTCTTCTGGGACGAACTGTTCGTCCTGCCCTTTCTGAACCTGCATCTCCCGGAGGTCTCCCGGGCCCTGTTGTCCTACCGCTACCGGCGGCTGGGCCAGGCGTGCCGGTCGGCGACCGCGGCCGGCCGGACCGGCGCCATGTATCCGTGGCAGAGCGGAAGCGACGGCCGCGAGGAGACCCAGACACTGCACCTGAATCCCCGGTCGGGACGGTGGCTGCCCGATCACTCACGCCTCCAGCACCATGTCGGTTCGGCGATCGCCTACAACGTCGTGCAGTACTGCCAGGCCAGCGGGGACACCGAGTTCCTGCACACGGCGGGCGCGGAGATGCTGTTGCAGATCGCCCGCTTCTGGGCGGACAGGGCGGTCTGGGACAAGGAATACGGCCGTTACCGGATCCGCGGCGTGGTCGGCCCGGACGAATACCACGACGCGTACCCCGGTGCCGCAGAGCCAGGCCTCGACGACAACGCGTACACCAATGTGACCGCCGCCTGGGTCCTGGCCCGCGCTCTGGAACTCGCCACGAGCCTGCCGGCCCCACGCCGCCAGGCGCTGTTCGAGCGCATCGGGCTGGACACGGGAGAACTCAAACTCTGGGAGGACGTCTCGCACCGGCTGCGGGTGCCCTTCCATCGCGGGATCATCAGCCAGTTCGAGGGCTATGGCGACCTGGCCGAACTGGACTGGGACGGCTACCGTGCCCGGCACGGCGACATCCGGCGCCTCGACCGGATCCTGGAGGCCGAGGGCGACACCGTCAACGGGTACCAGGCGTCGAAGCAGGCCGACGTTCTGATGCTCGGCTACCTCTTCTCACCGGCCGAACTCACCACGCTCTTCCGACGCCTCGGGTACGGACTCGACGACGACACCTGGCGCACGACCGTCGGCTACTACCTGCGCAGAACGAGCCACGGTTCGACCCTCAGCGGGCTGGTCCACGGATGGGTACTGGCCCGGGCCCGCCGAGCCGGCGCCTGGAAGTACTGCCAGGAAGCGCTCACAGGCGACGTTGCCGACCTTCAGGGCGGCACCACCGCCGAGGGCATCCACCTGGGCGCCATGGCCGGCACGCTCGACCTCGTCCAGCGCGGTCTGACCGGACTGGAACTCCGCGAGGACGAGCTGTCACTCGACCCGGCGCCGCTCCCGGAACTGTCGGAATACGGCCCCTCCAACCGCTACCGAAGCCACTGGGGCATCGGACTGACCATGCACGCCGAAGCCTGAGCATCAACGTTCCGCCGTCCGACGAGCCTCCCGTCCGCATCCGGCTCGCGGGCCGCGCCCTCACCCTCGCCCCGGGAACCTCCCGCACCCTCCAGCTGCCCGCGGACGGGATGGGGTGCGGTGGCGGTGAGACCACCTGTGAGCCCATCGAACACTGAAGGGGCGGTGCGGGCGGGGCGGGGGGATCGTCACTTTCCGTGACCAGCTTGCAACATCATCGTACCCGGGCCGCCCTGCCGCCGGCTGAGGACGTTCGGCCCCTGCCCGCGTCCGCGCCCCGGGGTGAGGATGAGAGGGCAGGCAGGAACGACGGTCGACCAAAGCGGCGAAGCGCGACCACGCCTGCACACGTCGAAGACCGCGGAGCCGCGGAAACGGACAGTGCGATGTCCACGACACACTCCATTCTTGACACGCTGACCACCGCACACCGTGACCGGCTGATGGCGCTGTCCAGACCGGTCGCCTTTCCCGCGGGCGCACGGATCTTCGACGCCGACCAGGCCGCTGAACGCTTCTGGGTCCTGGACCGCGGCGAGGTGACCCTGGACCTGCACGTCCCCGGACGGCAGGCAGCCGTGGTGCAGACCGTCTCGGCGGGCGAACTCCTCGGCTGGTCCTGGCTGTTCCCGCCGTTCCGGTGGCAACTCGGCGCCCAGGCGCACACCGCCGTGCAGGCCTGGGAGTTCCCGGCGGCGGCGGTCCGTGAACTGTGTGTTGCCGATCCCGCTCTGGGACATGAGTTCGTCCTGCTCTGCGCCGCGGTCATCGGAGACCGGCTGCACTCCACGCGCACCCGGCTGCTCGACCTGTACGGCCCCTTCGGCGTGAACCACGGCGCCTCCGTATCGGTGGGCGGTCCGGAGGACGACAGCTGACACCGGAACTGACACCGAACCCGGGGACCCACCGACATCACCAGGGAAGCGATTGGCCATGAACCAGCAGACGAGAACAGACGCCGCTTCCGTCAGTCACCGGCCTGTCGGAGACATGGGACGGCGCATGGCATTGCGTCGCGAGCAACTGGGCCTCACCCGCGAACAGGTGGCCGACCTGGCAGGTATGGCCACTCCCTATCTGGAGTACCTGGAGCAACAGCCGACCGCAGTCCCCAGCGCGGTCCTCCTCCTCAGCCTCGCCGACGCGCTGCAGACCACGGTGTCCGAGCTGCGCGGGGGCGGCACGGATCTGCCACCCGGCCTCGGAAAGGCGGCGCGCCATCCGGAACTGGTGGAGATGACGCCGGAAGAATGCCGAGCACGGCTGTCCACGCACGGGGTGGGACGCGTTGCCGTGACCGGGGACGACGGTCCCGCCATCGTCCCTGTCAACTACCAGATGGCGGACGGATCGCTGGTCTTCAGGACATCGCCGGGATCCGCGCCCGCACTGTCGATCGGGGCCCGGGTCGCCTTCGAGGTGGATCACATCGATGAGGCGTTGAGCCAGGGATGGAGCGTGCTCGTCGTCGGCAACGCCGAACATGTCACGGACCCGGACACTGTCCGGCACCTCATCGAACGGACCCACAGCGGGCCATGGGCCGGCGGCGACCGCGCCATGTGGGTGCGGATCGCCCCGGACCGGATCACCGGACGCCGGATTCACGTCCGTTGACCCCGTCGGTCACCCGGAGCCGCGCACGCTCAACGGGCTGCGGCCGGGGCACAGCTGCTGACCGTGGGCAGCCTGCGGCACGGCACCTCCGCCGGCCCAGCTCAGCAGCCGGGCCGGCGGAGGTCATCAGCGCCCGACTGCCGCGTCCGCCCCGGCCGTCATCCCGCTGCTCGTATCCGAAGAATCGCCGGGGACGACGACCGTTCCGGCGTCGCCCGTGAGTACCGCCGCGGCGTCGTCGAGCGATCCGATGGCGGCTGTTCTGCCGGTGGCCCCGACGAAGTGCCGACAGGCCGCGATCTTGGGTCCCATGGAGCCTGCGGGGAAGTGCAGCGCTGCCAAACCGTCCAGGGCCAGCCGGCGCAGTGGGGTGGCCTGCGGGGTGCCGAAGCCCTCCATCACCGCGGGCACGTCCGTCAGGATCAGCAGTCGGTCGGCCTTGACGGCCACCGCGAGAAGAGCGGCCGTAGCGTCCTTGTCGACCACCGCCTCGACACCCTTCGACTGACCGGTACCGTCCTGGGTGACCGGGATACCGCCGCCTCCCCCGCAGATGACGGTCGCTTCGTGGTCGAGCAACAGGTCGATCGATTCCTGCTCGATGATCCGCAGTGGTTCGGGTGAGGCGACGACCCGGCGCCATCGGTCGCCGTCCACTGCGATCGTCCAGCCGTGCCGGTCGGCGAGCTGCTGGGCCTGCCGGTGCGGGTATCCCGGCCCGACGAACTTCGTCGGGGTCGCGAAGGCGGGGTCCGACGGGTCGACGAGCGTCTGGGTGACCAGGCTCATGACCGGCTTGATCACCCCCGCGTTGCGCAGCGATTGGGCCAGCCAGTAACCGATCATGCCCTGGGTCTGCGCGACCAGTGCGTCGAACGGGTACGGGTGCGTCAGTTCGCGGTCGTTCTCGCTCTCCAGGGAGAGCATCCCGACCTGGGGACCGTTGCCGTGGCAGATGATCAGCTGGTGCTCCAGTGCCAGCCGCGCGAGTGCCTGGGCGGCGGCTCGGATGTGGTCGACCTGCACGGTGGCATCGGGCCTCTCACCGCGCCGCAGCAGTGCGTTGCCGCCGATCGCGACCACGATGCGCATCTCAGGCACCCAGCGCGGCGACGAGGACGGCCTTGATGGTGTGCAGGCGGTTCTCGGCCTGGTCGAAGACCACTGAGCGCGGCGACTCGAAGACCTCGTCGGTGACTTCCGCCCCGTCGAGGCCGAAGCGGTCGAACAGCCGCCGGCCGAGCTGCGTGCTGCGATCGTGGACGGACGGCAGACAGTGGAGGAACTTCGTGTCGGGCTTGCCGGAGGCCAGCAGCACCTTCTCGGTGACCCGGTAGGGCAGCAGTTGCGGTATGCGGGTACTCCACTGCTCGTCCGACTCCCCCATGCTGACCCAGACATCGGTGTAGACGAAGTCGGCGCCCGCCACGCCCTGCTCGACGTCCTCGGTCACCATCACCCGTGCCCCGCTGGTCACCGCGAGCCGGTCCGCTTCAGCGATCACGTCGTCCGGGGGCCACAGGTCGCGCGGTGCGGCGATGCGGACGTCCATGCCGAGCAGTGCCCCGGTGATCAGCAGGGAGCGGGCCACGTTGTTGCGGCCGTCGCCCAGGAAGCAGTAGGCGATCTCCTCGACGGGGCCGGCATGGTGTTCGGTCATGGTGAGGACGTCGGCGAGCATCTGGGTCGGGTGCCATTCGTCGGTGAGCCCGTTCCACACCGGGACGCCGGCGTGGTCGGCCAGTTCCTCCACGGTGTCCTGGGCGAATCCGCGGAACTCGATACCGTCGAACATCCGGCCCAGCACCCGGGCGGTGTCACGGATCGACTCCTCACGTCCGATGTGGGATCCCTCCGGGCCCAGGTAGCTGACATGTGCGCCCTGGTCGTGAGCAGCGACCTCGAACGCGCAGCGGGTGCGCGTGGAGCTCTTCTCGAAGACCAGCGCGATGTTCCTGCCCTCCAGCTGGGGGCGCTCGGAGCCGTTCGCCTTGGCTGCCTTGAGCTGCCCGGCCGCGGTGATCAGCGCCAGGAATCCCGACTTGTCGAGGTCGAGTTCCTTCAGGAGGGAGCCGGGCCGGTGGTGGGTGGCGGTCGTGGGCGTCGACGTAGGCATGGGGGAAGTCCTCACAGGGGGCTGATCGTGGATGGTGGCGGATTCGCCGGGGCACGGGTCGCGGGGTGGGTCAGATTCCGTCGCGCTGGGTGGGGCAGGTCATGCAGCGTGCGCCGCCCCGGCCGCGGCCCAGTTCGCTGCCAGGGATGCTGATGACCTCGATGCCGTTGTCCCGGAGCATCGCGTTGGTCACGGTGTTGCGTTCGTAGCCGACCACGACCCCGGGTGCGACGGTGAGGAAGTTGTTGGCGTCGTCCCACTGCTCGCGTTCGGCCGCCCGAGCGTCCTCATCGGCGGACAGCACCCTGATCTTGTCCAGGCCCAGGGCGTCGGCGATGGTGGCGAACAGGTCGTCGCGCTGCTCGACGTGCAGGCCGCCGGTGTCGTGCTCGACGGTCTCCTGCGGGTCGGCGGGGACGATCACCCAGGTACGCAGGGCCTTCGGGTCGAGGTAGGGATAGCGGACGAAGGTGTCGACGTCGATCATCGTCAGCACGGTGTCCAGGTGCATGAAGGCGTGCGATTTGGGGAGCTGGACGGCGATCACGGTGCTGGCCTGTCCGCTGCGGAAGAGCTCGCGGGCCAGGATCTCCACGCCCGTCGGAGTGCTCCGCTCCCCCATCCCGATCAGGACGACACCTCGGCCCAGGACGTGGATGTCGCCACCTTCGAGGGTGGCCGGCTGGTGGTTGGTGTCGTCGTTGCCGTAGTACACCGGGAAGGTCGCGTCCGCGAACAACGGGTGGAACGTGTACACGGCACGGCTGTGCAGGGACTCGCGCTGCCGGGCGGCCTTGGCCATCGGGTTGATCGTGACGCCTCCGTAGATCCAGGCCGAGTTGTCGCGCTGGAACAGCGTGTTGGGCAGCGGCGCGAGGACGAAGTCGTCCAGTTCCAGGCTCTGCCAGCGCAGGCTGCGCACCCGCAGGGGCGACAGGTCGGCGCGGGTCACTCCGCCGATGAGCAGTTCGGCCAGCGTCGCCGGGTCCGCCTCGTCGGCGAGCCGTCGCAGGGGTGTCGCCAGGGTCGGGCCCACCAGTTCCGGGGTGCAGATGCGGTCCAGAACGAAGGCCCGTGCCTCCGGGCGCTCCAGCGTCCGGGCGAGGAGTTGGTCGAAGTGGTGGACCGTCGTGCCGCGGTCGCGGAGTACTTGGACGAAGGTGTCGTGCTCCTCGCGGGCCTTGGCGGCCCACAGCACGTCGTCGAAGAGCAGTTCGTCGCAGTTGCCGGGCGTCAGGCGGTTCAGCTCCAGCCCGGGGCGGTGGACGATGGCCTCGCGCAGCGGGCCGACTTCGGAATGCACGCCGAGGGTGCGGGTCATGGTGGTCTCCTTGATGTGCGGCGAAGGTCGGGCGCCGGTTCCGGAAGGTGTCAGGGGCCGGGTCACGTCGTGTGCCCCACTGGGGTGTCCGCCGGAGCCGCGGGTGGGAGCGGGACCGCGCCTGCGACGGAGGGCTCACCGTCCGGGATGACGGGGGTCTCGCCGTACTCGTTGCGTGCGGCCTTGAGCCAGATGTAGACCGGCAGACCGAGGAGCAGGCAGAACAGCCCGTAGTAGACGGCCTGGTAGCCGCTGCCGGCGAGGGACCAGAACGAGAAGGCCAGGGCGACGGCGGACACCCCGCAGTCGCGGAACAGGTGCGGCCACCGGGTCTGGCGCCCGCGGGTGAGCAGCCAGTACAGCTGGGCGCCGGCGCTGAAGATGTAGGGGATCACGGCGGTGACCACGGACAGCAGGACGAGGGTGGTGAAGACCTTCTCGAACTGGCTGTAACTGACGGCGGTCAGGACGGAGGCGAGCAGCGTCGAGCTGATGATCCCGAATGCCGGGACGCCCTTACGGGTGCGACCGAAGGCGGCCGGGAACAGGCGGTCCTTGGCCGCGGCCATCGGCATCTCGGCGACGATGAGGGTCCAGCCGATCAGGGCGCCCAGTCCGGAGACGATCGCGGCGACCGCAACGGACTGGCCGGCCCATCGGCCGCCGAAGATGGCATCCGCCGAGTCCGTGAACGGCGCGGCCGACTTCTGCAGAGCCGCGTTGGAGACGGTGCCGAACACCGTCACCGTGCCCAGGATGTAGACGACCGCGCAGCCGACGGTGCCGAGGATCGTTGCCCGGCCCACGTTGCGCTGCGGGTCCCGTACCCGTCCTGCGGCCACCGATGCGGTCTCGATCCCGAGATAGCTGAACAGGGCGATGGCCGCGGCGGCGGAGATCGCGGCACCGGCGGAGGTGCCGCTGGCGTTGAAGGCGCCGAAGTTGTGCGCCTTGATGAACAGCAGCCCGACGGTGGCCATGAACAGCAGTGGCACGAACTTCAGCACGGTGGTGACGATCTGGGTGACCGCCATGTTCCGGATACCGGAGAGGTTGATGACCGCCGGTATCCACAGTCCGACCATGGCGATGACGATCGACCAGGTCTTGGCGTGGCCGGTGTTCCAGAACACCTCCACGTACCCGACCCAGGCCACGACGATGGCCGCGTTGCCCGCCCACGCCGTGATCCAGTAGGACCACGCGTTGAGGAAGCCGGCGAAGTCGCCGAAGGCGTCCCGGGCGTAGACGTAGGGGCCGCCGGATCCCCGCACCCGTTTGGACAGCGCACCGAACGTGAAGGCCAGTGCCAGCGCGCCGACGGTGACCAGCACGAACGCGACCAGGCTGATCGGCCCGTACGGAGCCAGCGCGGTCGGCAGGGCGAACACCCCGGTACCGATCACGGAACCGATGACCAGCGCGGTCGCGGTCGGCAGTCCGAACATCCCCTTCCTCGGTTCCTGGTTTGGAAGGTCGGACTTCGTATCGTTGTCAGCCGGCGGGTTGTTGGTCATCTCAGGCACGGATCTTCCTCACTTCTGAACACGGTCGCGGTCGGCGGACTACTTGCTGATCGCGCGAGGAACGCCGTTGGAGGAGACGGCCGGGGTGTCGGCTGTCGTGATGTCCACGAACGCGGGCTCGGTGGCAGGTTCCGCTTCCGTGTTCCTGGCCGTCGGCGGGACGACCGGGATCGCCGCCGCGGTCTCACGGGCGAGGAAGGAGCCGAGTTCACCGATGGTGCTCATCAGCGGGGCCGGGAAGACGACGGTGGTGTTCTTGTCCACGCCGATCTCCACCAGGCTCTGCAGGTTGCGCAGTTGCAGGGCCAGCGGGTGGGCCATCATCACGTCCGAGGCGTCACCGAGGGCCGCGGCGGCCAGCGACTCGCCCTCAGCGTTGATGATCTTCGCGCGCTTCTCCCGCTCGGCCTCGGCCTGACGGGCCATCGCCCGCTTCATGCTGTCGGGCAGCTGAATGTCCTTCAGCTCCACCAGCGTCACCTGGACGCCCCACTCGACCGTCGTGACGTCGAGGATCTCGCGGATGTCCAGGTTGATCGTGTCCGTCTCGGACAGCGTCTCGTCCAGGGTGTGCTGTCCCACGACCTTGCGCAGCGTGGTCTGCGCGATCTGGTCGATCGCCGCGTACACGTTCTCGATGGCGACGACGGACTTCACCGGGTCGACCACCCGGAAGTAAGCGACCGCGGACACATCGACGCTGACGTTGTCGCGGGTGATGATGCCCTGCGACTGGATCGGCATGGTGACGATCCGCAGCGACACCCGGTGCAGGACGTCGACGAACGGAATGATCAGCCGCAGACCGGGCTTGCGCTCGCCCAGCACCCGGCCGAGCCGGAACAGCACCCCCTGCTCGTACTGCTTGACGATCTTCACGGCCATCGCACAGATCAGCAGGAGGAGCAGGACCACGACAGTAATGATCAGGACGGGCATGGCGTGCCTCGGTTCGATTGGCGGGCGAGAGCGTCGCTGGCGGCCGTGGTCCTCAGGCCTGCCGGTGCGTCTCGCCACTTCAGAGCACGGCCGGATCGCCGTCTGCCCTCATCCTGATGCGGGTTCGAGCCGGGCTGGAGGGCCCGCCGGGACCAGAAGGAGGGCCATTGGTCCCGCAGGTGGGAGGAGTGAACGGCTGATGGTCCTGCCCGCCCTCTGCCCCCAGGCCATCACCCCGGCACCCCCTTCGCTCCGAGGGACAAAGGTCCCTGGACCTGGGTACCGGACAGCCCACGACGGCGGTGACCCTCGTGGCGTTGGCTGGGGATCCAGCATCGGACCGCACACCTGTCGATCAGGCGGAGCGGGCTCCGACGCATCGGTCCCAGCGCTCTGGGCGGCATCAAAGGGGAACCAGCACATGGACACAGCACGGCACACCCGGGCCTATCTGGTCGGCGGCGGCATCGGAGCACTCGCGGCAGCGGTGTTCCTGATCCGTGACAGCGGCCTCCAGGGCGAGAACATCCACATCCTGGAGGAACTCCCCATCGCCGGCGGTTCCCTGGACGGCGGCGGTGGCCCGGAAACTGGTTATGTGACGCGTGGCGGGCGGATGCTGGAAGAGGAGGCGTACGTCTGCCTCTGGAACCTGCTGGAGACCATCCCCACGCTGGACGACGAGAACGTCTCCGTGCTGCAGGAGACGCGGGAGTTCAACCGGCAGACCGTCACCGGCGCCAAGGCCCGGCTCATCGCCGGTGATCACTCCATCCTCGACGCGGCTCAACTCGGGTTCAACACGCGTGACCGGGTCGACCTGGCCCGCCTTCTGGCACTCCCGGAGTCCGTGATCGGCCCCCGCCGGATCGAGGACTTCTTCTCACAGCACTTCTTCGACACGAACTTCTGGGCCATGTGGCGCACCACCTTCGCCTTCCAGAACTGGCACAGCGCCATCGAACTCAAGCGGTACTTCCTGCGCTTCATGCAGGAGTTCCCGCGGATCCACACTCTCGCCGGAGTGCGGCGCACCCGTCTCAACCAGTACGACTCCCTGGTCCGCCCGGTGCAGAAGTGGCTGGAGAGCCGCGGTGTACGCATCGAGTACGGCGTGACGGTGACCAACGTGGACTTCGTCGGGGACATCGGTGACCGGCGCGCGTCACGGATCGAGTTCCAGCAGAACGGCAGCAACGGTGGTTACGACCTCGGCCCGGAGGACTACGCGTTCATCACGCTCGGCTCGATGACCGCCGACAGCACGTACGGCGATGACGACACCGCCCCCGAGCTGATCCGCGACAAGCGCGACGGCGGCTGGACGCTGTGGGAGACCCTGGCCCGCAAGGCGGAGGACTTCGGCCGCCCCAGTTCCTTCAACGCCGACGTCGACGAGGCCAAATGGGAGTCCTTCACCCTCACGATGCGAAGCCCGGCACTGCTGAAACGGATCGAGGAGTTCTCCGGCAACGCGCCCGGTACCGGCGGCCTGATGACGTTCAAGGACTCCAACTGGCTGATGTCCATCGTGGTGCCCTCCCAGCCGCACTTCGACGGCCAGCCCGACGACGTCTTCACCCTCTGGGGCTACGGCCTGTTCGTCGACAACGAGGGCGAGAACACCGGGAAGAAGATGTCGGAGGCTACCGGCCAGGAGATCCTCACCGAGCTCCTCGGCCACCTCGGCTTCCAGGACATCGCGCAGGAAGTCGCCGCGACCACGACGGTGAGAACCGTGATGATGCCGTACATCACCAGCCAGTTCGAGCGCCGCAGCGTTCGGGACAGGCCGCTGGTGATCCCCGCGGGAGCGGCGAACTTCGCCTTCCTCGGGCAGTTCGTCGAGATTCCCGAGGACGTGGTGTTCACCGTCGAGTACTCGGTCCGCGGTGCCATGCACGCCGTGTACGGGCTGCTGGACGTGGACAAGGAGATCCCGGGCATCTACCACGCCCTCTCCGACCCGAAGGCCGCCTTCGAGGCGCTGAAGACCGCTTTCAGCTGAGGAGACGCGGCCGGTTCGGCCAGGCACTCCGACGTCACGGACCTCTCTCCGCGATGCGGGCCGGTTGGACCCCTGTACCGGGTCCGAGTGGCCCAAGCGGCCGGCACCGGTGCCGGGCCAGGCTGTACCTGAGGGACTGCGGAACGGACACCGGCCCGCCGGCCCGTTCCCACGGCACGCGGGCCGAGGTCCCCCGGCGGAAGCCGCAGCAGGACGCCGGACGCATTCGATGAAGGGAACGATCACATCGTGGTCACCGCGCACCGCAGACAGGGCCTGCTGGGACCTCAGCTCGGCCCGGTCACCACTCTGCTGCACCACTCCCACTGCCCGGTCCTGCTCGTCCCCGAGACACCACAAGGCTCGTTGCCCGGCCCATCGCACAGCTGAGTCAGGCCCACTGAACGGCGCGTCGACGGCGGGGCCGCTCCCGGCCCCGATTCAATCCTGCGAAGTGAGGCGGCCGCACCATGGTCCAGTACGTGTACGACTTCACCGAGGGTGGCCGTGAGATGGCCGGCCTCCTCGGGGGGAAGGGCGCCAATCTCGCCGAGATGACCCGTATCGGCCTGCCCGTGCCACCCGGCTTCACCGTCACCACCGAAGCCTGCCGGGCCTTCCTGGCCACCGGAGGCGAGCCGGACGGCCTCGGAATACAGGTTGCCGCCCGGCTGTCAGCCCTGGAGCTCGCCGGCGGGCGCAAGCTGGGCCACCCGGACGACCCGCTGCTGCTCTCGGTACGCTCCGGTGGACGTTTCTCCATGCCCGGCATGATGGAGACGATCCTCGACATCGGTCTGAACGACGACTCGGTGCACGGCCTGGCGAAGACCACCGGCCGCGAGCACTTCGCCTGGGACTCCTACCGGCGACTCATCCAGATGTTCGGCAGCACCGCGATGGGAGTCGACGGCTCCCTGTTCGCCGACGCTCTGGCGGAGCACCGGGACCCGGACGACTTGCCTGACGTCGTGGAGGAGTTCAAACGGATCGTGCGTGACGCGACGGGTGAGGACTTCCCGCAGGACCCCGCCGACCAGCTCAGCCGCGCGATCCTCGCCGTCTTCGAGTCCTGGAACGGCGAGCGGGCCCGGCTGTACCGCAGGCGCGAGCACATCCCCGACGACCTCGGCACGGCCGTCAACATCCAGACCATGGTCTTCGGCAACCTCGGCCCGGACTCCGGCACCGGCGTGGCGTTCACCCGCGATCCGGCCACCGGCCGCCGGGGCATCTACGGCGACTATCTGTCCGACGCCCAGGGCGAGGACGTCGTCGCCGGCATCCGCAATGCTGTTCCGCTGCAGGAGCTGGAGGCCATCGACCCGCTCTCGTACACACAGCTGCGCGACTACCTGGGCATCCTGGAACACCACTACCGGGACCTTTGCGACATCGAGTTCACCATCGAGCGCGGCCGGCTGTGGATGCTGCAGACCCGCGTCGGCAAGCGCACGGCGGAAGCGGCCTTCCGTATCGCCGCCCAGCTGATCGACGAGGACGTCATCTCCCCGGCAGAGGCCCTCCGCCGGGTGACCGGTGAGCAGCTCACCCATCTGATGTTCCCCCGCTTCGACGACGCGGCAGCGGGAACACCGCTGGCGCGTGGCATCCCGGCATCGCCGGGTGCGGCCGTCGGCGCCGTGGTCTTCACCTCGGCGGAGGCGGTACGCCTGGCTGCCGCGGGCTCCAGGACGGTGCTCGTCCGGCGTGAGACCACCCCCGACGACCTGCCGGGAATGATCGCCGCGCAAGCCGTCCTCACCAGCCGGGGCGGCAAGACCAGTCACGCGGCCGTGGTGGCGCGAGGCATGGGCAAGGTCTGTGTCTGCGGAGCCGAGGAGATCACGGTCGACGAGACGGCCCGGCACTTCACCACGCGCGACGGCACCGTGGTCGCCGAGGGCACGGTGGTGTCCATCGACGGCTCGGCCGGCACCGTCCACCTCGGCGCACAGCCGCTGGTCGAGTCACCTGTGATGCACTACTTCGAAACCGGAGAGCGACCTCCTGGCGTGGTGGACGCGGTGGCCCGCATCCTCGCGCATGCCGACGAGGTGAGCCGGATGGAGACCCTTGCCAACGCCGACACCCCCGAGGACGCCGCGCGCGCCCGGCGCTTCGGCGCCCAGGGCATCGGACTGTGCCGCACCGAGCACATGTTCCTCGGCGAACGCCGGCGGCTGGTCGAGTCGATGATCCTGGCCGACAGCGACACCGGACGCAAGCGCGCCCTGGACGCGCTGCTGCCCCTCCAACGCGCGGATTTCACCGCCATCCTGGCGGCGATGGACGGGCTGCCCGTCACCATCCGGCTGCTGGACCCCCCGCTCCACGAGTTCCTGCCCGACCGCGTCGAACTGGCCGTACGGGTCGCCTCGGTCCGCGCCACCGGACAGATTCCGGACCCGCACGACGTCGACCTTCTCGCCGCCGTCGAGCGTATGCACGAACAGAACCCGATGCTGGGACTGCGCGGCGTCCGTCTCGGTCTGGTGGTGCCCGGCCTGGTCGCGATGCAGGTACGGGCCGTCGGTGAGGCGGTCGCCCAGCGGCTGAACGACGGCGGGCACCCGCAGGCCGAGATCATGGTTCCGCTGGTCGGTACGGTCGAGGAACTGCGCATGGTGCGCCGGGAGGTGGAAGCCGTCCTCGCACAGGTCTCCCTCTCCGCGGGAGTGACGGTGACGTGCCCCATCGGCACCATGATCGAACTTCCGAGAGCGGCCCTGACCGCCGACCGGATCGCCCAGGAGGCCGACTTCTTCTCCTTCGGCACCAACGACCTCACCCAGACCACCTGGGGATTCTCCCGCGACGACGTGGAAGGGTCCTTCTTCGCCACCTACCTCGCTCAGGGCATCTTCGCCGCCTCGCCGTTCGAGACGATCGACCGGGACGGTGTCGGCCGCCTGGTGGAGATCGCGGTACGGGAAGGCCGTGCGGCCCGGCCAGCCCTCAAAATCGGCGTCTGCGGCGAGCACGGCGGCGATCCCGACTCGATCGACTTCTTCGAGCGGACGGGACTCGACTACGTCTCCTGCTCCCCGTTCCGCCTGCCGGCCGCCCGGCTGGAGTCCGGACGCGCCGCACTGCGAATGAACTCCCCCGAGGACAACGACACATAGCCCTGGAACCACTGCAGCTGGGGCCGGCCCGCAGGCCGGCCCCGGCTGTCGTCGACTGCTGTCGCCCTCAGAGGGCTTCCCACGGAGCCGCGTGCGTGGTGGTGTGCCGCACCGACCGCGGGCCGGCCATCAGCTCCCGGACGCTCTGCCGGTTGTCCACGTCGCCCGCGGCGCACATCAGCCAAGCGGCGCGCTCGGGGTCGCACTCCGGCGGCACGATCAGCAGGTCCCAGCGCCCGACGGTGTAGGAGAGCAGCAGCAGGTCGTCGGGGTCCTGCTCGGCGTCGAACCATCCGACGCTCACGGTATGGATTCCCGCGGGCACCTTCTTCGGGATCTCCGGCCAGCTGCGGGGATTCACCGCGACCCGGGTGATCCGGCCCCAGCGCTCGTCCAGGACCGCGACCAGGAACGGCAGTTCACGGGCCAGGTCACGTGTGCGCGGCCACCAGGCACCGTCGACCATTCCCCGGTCCGCGCACTGCGGTTTCAGCAGCATCCGGACCTCGGGGATGGCGGTCACGTCCGGGTGCGAAGCCTGCGACAAGCTGATGGTGGTCATGATGCGAACCTGTCCCCGGGTCCGGGACCCGGTGTCGTTGCGATCGGAGTTACGCGGCGTCGGGGTCGTCGCCGGGGACGACCAGGACCGGAAGGTGTGCGTGGTGCACGACCTCCGTGCTGGTCGAGCCGAGCCTGAGGCGCCCCCAGGAGCTCGCTCCCCGGGTGCCGACCACCAGCAGACAGGCGTCCGCACTGGCTTCGAGCAGCACCTGCGAAGGGCGTCCCGGTTCGACCACGACCTCCACTTCCACCGGGGTACCGCCGAGCTCCTTCTGGAGTTCGGCGACGGTGTCGGTCACAGCCTGTTCCGCGATGTCACGCAGCTGCACGTACAGACCGGCGTTGTCCGACGCGGTCAGCCACTCGTAGCCGGCATAGCGGTCGGGCCCGTAGTCGTAGGCGCAGACGGCCCGCAGTCCGGTGCCGCGCAGCTGTGCTTCGCGCAGCGCGACGAGCACGGCGTGGCGGGCGGACGGTGAGCCGTCCGTGCCCACCACGATGGGGCCGTCGGAAGTGTTCGCGCTCGTGTCGGACATGGAGCCCTCCGGAGAGTCGTCGGACCGCGGTCGATGGTGTACCGCACGAAGTCATGGAGTGATGTGCGGTCTCCCGCTCGCTTCCAGCCTCACAGGCCCAGGAGCGGATGCAGAGGGGCCTTGCAGGTCCCTCCGGGGGGCCGAACGTCCCTGCCCGCGGCCTACACGGCCGGCACGCCGTGCACCCGGAACTGACCTCGCACCCGTTCCAGGAGCGCGGGCCCCGGTGCGGGGGTGTCGCGCAGTACGAAGGGGATGCCGAGGTCGTCGTACTTGTGGGTGCCCATCGTGTGGAAGGGCAGCACGTCCACCCCTTCGACGTTGTCCAGACCGGCGACGAAGGCGGCCAGGCCGTCCACCGCGGCCCGGTCGTCGGTCAGGCCCGGCACCAGCACATAGCGGATCCGGACCGGGATTCCCAGTCGGTCGAGCCGTCCGGCGAAGCTCAGGGTGGGGGCCAGGTGGCCGCCGGTGAGCCGGTGGTAAGCCTCGATGTCGAAGGACTTGATGTCGAGCAGGACCAGGTCGGTATCGGCGAGCAGCGCGTCACCGGCGCGGGCGCCGAGAGCGCCGGAGGTGTCCAGGGCGGTGTGGAGACCCAGCTCGTGGCAGCGGTGCAAGACTTCGGCGGTGAAGTCGGCCTGCAGGAGCGGCTCACCTCCGCTGAGCGTGACTCCCCCGCCGGCGGTGTCGATGAAGGAGCGGTATTTCGCGATCTCTGCCATCACCTCGTCGACAGTCATACTGCGCCCGTCGCGCAGTTTCCAGGTGTCGGGGTTGGCGCAGTACGAGC